>NZ_JBDYKI010000001.1:0-1313481 GCF_040009165.1 Phyllobacterium sp. SB3
TTCTTCTGTATGCAATTTTCAAAGAACCGGCCATGATCAGATCACCGCCCAAATATCAACCCAGCCCCACCAGTCAGGCACAAACCCAACCAACAAAACCGGAAAAACAAACCAGGCATCACTGCCCGATCCGCAAAGAGAAACATCAAAACGCTCTCTAATTCCGTCAACGATCGCAGTCAATAAAACCGCCTGGCTTATGGGCGCATTCGGCAATCGCCAGCGGCGCCCCGCCCTCGTTGTGTCGGTATATAGACCCCACTCATCAAAACTGTCAACACCGATTTTGAAGTTATTGTGAAAAATGTGACAGAGTTTTTATAGCGGCCTTTGACTCACTCTAAAAGCCCGTAAATCCGGCCATAGACCTGTGGATAAATAGGAGGGTCACAAACATGCCCGATTTGCACCATAGCGCTCCTCCACCATGCGATACCTGTCCATACAATAAGAAGTTAAGGACGCACCGCGTTGACACAGCGATCTTACGGGGGCAAAACTGCGACCGCATGAAATACCAAGGCGGGGCCAAATGGCCGATACGCTTATCATCTCGTAAAGCCTAAAATTTATAAATGGCGACAGGTTCGACACGTAATCGTATGAATGAGTATGAGGGGCATTCTCTGATCGATCCGGGCAATGAGCCTCCGCTGATTACAGACGGACGCCGTGGCCCGCCAGATCGGCGTGAGGTTTCGGCACGATGGCTTGCCGGTACTTTTTTGACCGGCATCACATCGAGCATGCTCATTGGCGTCGCGCTTTTTGCTGCTCTCGACGGACGGGAACAATTGGCTACACCGCCAGAGCTTATGGCGCGCAATTCAATGCCGAGCGCCAATAACAGCGATGTGGTGAAGGGTGCGCGCGTAGCGGCAACGACCCCTGTTCAGAAGAATCGCGATCGCAGACGTCTTGACGTATCGACGATGTTTAAGGAAGGCGAGCGCGATGTAATCCGAACTATGCCGTTCGAGCTGGTTCACATATCACTTGCCGACGTTCACAATACCAATCGCAGGTATCCTTCATTCAATCCCTTGAATGTTTTTGCCGAAGCGAACGCCAATACAGATCCAGTTCCACGAACCGGCCTTATCTATGGCGCCAAGGTGGAGAGCGAAGTCAGCTTACGAACACTGGATTTCCCGTTGGCAACGGCTCAATACGACCCTTCGGACGATTTGAGCGTCGATGACGTTGAAGAAGTCGTCCGCAATACTGGTGCGCTACTCTCCGACGGTGCCATTCAAGTTGCCTCACTCCATTATGTGGATCCATTGCGCTTCGGCTCGGATGAAGACCCCTATAATCTGCGAAGCCCGCTTGCAGTGAAAATCATTCAGGAGAATGTCAGCGTATCGCCGCGACTGGCCGAGGACGCTGTAAGTGCCGGCTATTCCGAAGAGCTGATTCCTTTCCGCCGCGATAATGATATTCTAACTGCGCTCAGTGATGCAGGTTATGAAGGCAGCGATGCCGCGGGCATGGCAGACGCAATCTCGAAGCTTCTTAATTCCACACGTTTGAAAGCTGGAAGTGTATTGCGGCTCGGTATCGAGTCAGAGAACAACACTGATCAGATCATCCGCGCCAGCATTTATAACCGCTCCACTCACATCCTTACGATCGCACTGAATGATCGTGAGCAATACGTACCGGCAGATGAGCCGGAAATGACTCCCGGCCTTCAGGTTGCATTTGACGATAATCCTCCGCCTATGCGCCGAGCTGAAGATCTTCCAACTGTTTATGACGGCATTTATAGAGCGGGTCTTGCTTATGGCATGACCGACACAATGATCCAGCAGCTGATCAAGATGCTGGCCTCTGATGTTGATTTCCAGGCCCAACTATTGCCCACCGACCAGTTGGAAGCATTGTTTTCGCTGCCAACAGGTTCCGAGAAGGCAGACGAGCAGTCTGAAATTCTCTATGTCGCCGCCAACTTCGGTGGAGATTTGAAAAAGTTCTACCGATTCCACGGTGATGACGGCACCACGGATTATTACGATGAGAACGGGAAGAGTTCGAAACAGTTCCTTCTCCGCAAGCCCGTTCCAAATGGTGTATTCCGCTCACCCTTTGGCATGCGCCGGCACCCGCTGCTGGGTTATTCGCGCATGCATACCGGTGTTGACTGGTCAGCGCCTCGTGGGACAGCCATTATTGCCTCGGGTAATGGTGTTGTCGAGCGGGCAGGCTGGACCAATGGTTATGGCAATCAGACTTTGATCCGTCATTCCAATGGTTATGAAAGCAGTTATTCGCACCAAAATGCCATTGCCAGCGGCGTAGCTCCGGGCGCAAAAGTTCGGCAGGGCCAAGTTATTGGTTACGTCGGTTCGACTGGCCTCTCTACCGGTCCGCATCTGCACTATGAAGTCATCGTCAATGGCTCAAAAGTCGATCCGATGCGGATACGCCTGCCAAGTGGCGGTGAGTTGCGCGGTGAAGACCTTGTCGCGTTTAAACGCGAGCGCGAGAGAATCGATCAGCTCATCCAGGATGATGGAACGCCGCCGACCAAGGTTGCGGCCAGCGGCTGACGCTTATTCGTGAAACTCGACGGTCACGCCCTTTTGAACCAGCTTCGACAGCTCGGTCGCATCCCAATTGGTCAGCCGAACGCAACCGTGACTGTTGGTCTTGCCGATCTTGGAAGGCTCGGGCGTCCCGTGAATACCGTAAGTGGGCTTCGATAAGGCAATCCAGACTGTCCCAACCGGACCATTCGGCCCTGGCGGGATCGTCAGCACCTTATCATTCTCGCCCTGCTTGAAATTCAGCTTTGGGTTGTACGTATAATTTGGATTGAGTGCGATGCGCTCAACCTGCACAGTCCCGGAAGGCGAAGGCGTGTCCGTCGAGCCGATTGTTGCCGGATAGGCCACAACCAGCCTGCCCTCGGTATTGTAACCACGCACCTGTTTACGCCCCTTGTCGGCAATAATCTTCGTTACTGCTCCACCGGCACTCTGTCCGGTATTGGCAACCTGAATGGTTACGCCTGGTGTATTGAAATCGATGCCCGGATTGATCTCTTTGAGATAGTTTTCATCCATATGGAATCGTTCTGCCAGCAACTCCGTCACCGAGGTAAACGCCATCCGCTCCAGCTGGGCCTTGTGCGCATAATCCTCCGGAATGGACGCGACATAAGGATAGGCGGCATCCTCCGATGAAATGGTATAGGGCGTGAAAGCCGGACCGCCGGTCTGCTCAAGCGACGCGTTGATACCTTCTTCATTAAGCGGATCGAACTGCTGGCCCGTCATTTCTTCAAAAGCAGCAACAGCTTTATCGACGTTCCCGCCCTTATGGCCATCAATAACACCCGGCGACACCCCGATCCGGTCAAGCAGGACCTGAATAGCAGCGATCTTCGCCTTAGCACCCTGCCCCTTGGGCAACTCAACAGTGGGAGCCGGATTGGGATGAGCGGGGATTTGCTCCTGAGGAGCGTTACTCAGCCCATCGGACGGGAAATTCGGATCAAAAGGATCGGATGGCTGTAAATCCAGCTCGCCATTGGCTGGCGGCAATGGCTCGCGCGAGATATTTCCATAATCCTGTTCCGACGGAACCGGGTCCCGTCCACCATAAGGGTCATTGGAAATTGCGCCGGTATCGTATGGATCTTGCGGTGCCTCCGGAAAATAATCCGGGTTCTCGCCATACTGGTCGTTCTGCGGTTCTTCGACCGACACAATCCGACCGCGGCGATCCACAGTCACCCGGCGGCCGTACTCATCAAAATAGGACCGGAAGGATTCGCGGCGCGGGCGGCGTTCCTGTGGTTCAAACAATTGTGCGACTTCGAAAGATTTTTGCTGATAAACAGACGCAGTAACTGTCTCTGCTACTGCGACAGAGCCAAAACCAATAATGCCCGCTGTGGTAGCGAGCAGAATTTTCATCAACGGACCACGGTAAAACGCCATGCCTGAGCTTCCGATTTCCAACTCTTTGATGCAGTCCGGCGCTGCCGGAACTGCCAATAACTGATCATTAATCATAAAATGACGCGTTTTGATGTTTTTATGGTTAATGCTTTTAAGTGATCGTCGCATTTACTGGATGAACAAGACATGAAAATGGCCGCCTGATGGCAGCCATTTTCTTTGTTTCGATGTATTTCGTTACGCAGCTTCATCGCTTTCGACAACAGGGCCCGCTTTCGCAGCCTTGAAGTTAAGTCGATCCGAACCTGACGTAATTTTCACTGTTGACCCATCCAATATTTCACCAAGCAGGATTTTCTCGGCAAGCGGGTCCTGCACCTGCTTCTGAATAACACGCTTCAACGGACGTGCACCATAAGCAGGATCATACCCCTTATCGGCAAGCCAGTTTGTAGCATCGTCGTCAATCTTCAGGACAATCTTGCGATCTGCCAAAAGCGACTGCAAACGCTGCAACTGAATGGCAACGATTGTTCCCATTTCCTTACGCTTCAAACGATGGAACAAGATAACTTCATCGACACGATTGAGGAATTCGGGCCTGAACGAGGCTTTCACCACATTCATCACATCATCGCGAACCTCTTCAACATCCTGATCCTCACCCAACGAGACGAGATATTCCGCGCCAAGATTGGACGTCATGATGATCAGCGTGTTGCGGAAGTCGACCGTACGGCCCTGACCATCAGTCAGGCGTCCATCGTCAAGAACCTGCAACAGCACATTGAATACATCAGGATGCGCCTTTTCGATTTCGTCGAAGAGAATCACCTGATAGGGGCGCCGCCGAACTGCTTCGGTCAAGGCTCCACCTTCCTCATAACCAACATAACCGGGAGGCGCTCCGATCAGACGAGCAACGGAATGCTTCTCCATATATTCCGACATATCGAGACGAACCATCGCCGTTTCATCGGAGAACAGGAAAGAAGCCAAAGCTTTTGTCAGCTCGGTTTTACCCACGCCTGTCGGTCCAAGGAAAATGAACGAGCCGATAGGCCGGTTCGGGTCCTGCAATCCCGCACGGGCTCGGCGCACTGCTCTCGATACCGCCTGCACAGCTTCGCCCTGTCCGACAACCCGCTTGGCGAGCTCATCTTCCATGCGAAGCAGTTTGTCGCGTTCGCCTTCAAGCATCCGATCAACGGGAATGCCCGTCCAGCGGGAAACGACCTGTGCAATATGATCAGGAGTGACGATTTCCTCGACCATAGAGGTCGAACCGTCATTCTTTTCCGACTCCGTCAACTGCTTTTCCAGTTGCGGAATAGTGCCATATGCAAGCTCACCTGCCTTCTGGAATTCACCATTGCGCTGTGCAGACGCCAATGCATTGCGTGCATCGTCGAGTTGACGCTTGAGATCGGCTGCCAAACCAAGCTTCTGTTTTTCCGCCTGCCAGGTATTGGTGATCGCTGTTGATTGCTCTTCGAGGTCAACAAGCTCCTTTTCCAATCGCTCAAGCCGGTCACGCGACGCATTATCTGTCTCGACCTTCAAGGCTTCGCGTTCGATCTTCAGCTGCATGATGCGCCGGTCGATTTCATCCAGTTCTTCAGGCTTGGAATCCACCTGCATACGAAGGCGCGCAGCGCCTTCATCAATCAGATCGATAGCTTTATCCGGCAGGAATCGATCAGTGATATAGCGATTTGAAAGAGTGGCAGCAGCTACAAGCGCCGAATCGGAAATCCGGACTTTGTGATGTTGCTCGTACTTTTCCTTCAGACCACGGAGGATCGAGATCGTGTCCTCGACAGTTGGCTCATCGACGAACACAGGCTGGAAACGCCGTGCAAGGGCCGGGTCCTTTTCAACATGCTTGCGATATTCATCAAGCGTCGTCGCACCAACGCAGTGGAGTTCACCGCGGGCAAGGGCCGGCTTCAAGAGGTTCGACGCATCCATCGCACCTTCGCTTTTGCCAGCGCCGACAAGCGTATGCATCTCGTCGATGAACAGGATGATATCGCCATTGGCTGACGTCACTTCGGAGAGCACGCCTTTAAGCCGCTCTTCAAATTCACCGCGATATTTTGCGCCAGCTATCAGCGAACCCATATCAAGGGCCATTAATTGCTTGTCTTTCAAAGATTCCGGCACGTCGCCATTGACGATACGCAAGGCAAGACCTTCCGCAATCGCAGTCTTGCCGACACCGGGTTCACCGATGAGAACAGGATTGTTTTTGGTACGGCGTGAGAGAACCTGAATGGTCCGGCGGATTTCATCATCACGCCCGATAACGGGGTCAAGTTTACCGGCCCGCGCATCTGCGGTCAGGTCGCGTGCATATTTTTTCAATGCATCATAGCTGTTCTCGGCGGAAGCAGAGTCTGCTGTACGTCCTTTGCGGATATCGTTGATGACCGCATTAAGTCCGGCGGCAGTAACGCCAGCGCGACTCAATATTTCTGACGTCTTGGATGACTTTTCGATAGCCATGGCCGTAAGCAGCCGTTCGACAGTAACAAAACTGTCTCCTGCCTTCTGCGCAACTTCTTCGGCAGTAGCAAAAACCTTGGCCAGCGGCTGGGCAAGATAAAGTTGACCATTTCCACCTGTGACTTTTGGCAAGGCATCAAGTGCGGCCTGCAGACCGAGGCGCACATCCGCTATACGTCCACCGGCTCTCTCAATGAGAGATGCGGCAAGACCCTCTTCATCATCGACCAGAACTTTCAGAAGGTGTTCTGGAGTAAACTGCTGATTGTTTGATGAGAGTGCAAAAGTCTGTGCAGCCTGAATGAAGCCGCGAACCCGTTCCGTGTACTTTTCAATGTTCATTCTTGTCTCCTTTTACCGGACAACCCGAAATCGGCATTGTGCGGTGTGTTGGTGACGGACCCCCTGCAACGAGGCAGATCCATTCGCTCGATGCAGATATGGGAATATTATCCCCAACGTACAAGGCCGCATTTTCTGCTTTTATGACGCTTGTTCGACGTGAAACCTAACATGATATGCTTCCCCTTTGCCACGCCCGCTTTTTGCGTCTGGCTGTTGATGGGTGGGGAAAGACGGGCGGTCATCGAAGCGCGTCTTGGTAGATAAATTATGCGATCCGAGGACCGCCCGTCCGGCGATTTTGTCATCTGCCCGTTCCGCTTGGGGGGCTCCGGCTGCATCAGGCACGCCATTTGCGGCATGCCCTTGGTCGCCGACGCCCCTTAAAGTGCTCGTCCAGCACGCGCCGTTCCTAGTAACGGCAGGGGAACCCTTGGACAGAACTTCCCCGGACAACGGGTCCGTAACGCGCCATCGGAGGCGCCCATCCTTCCCCAACTTCGAACGGCTCCGGAAGCAGTTCCCCGCGGGAAGGACACGCAAAGAATAAATCAGCTCCAAAGCTGTTGGATAAGTTTTCTGATTTATTTCAGCATGATTGTCGTGCGTGGTTCGACGGGGCTCACCATGAGGAAGATTGTGGATTGCACGAAAGGTTGTCACCGTTGCAAATTCTGACCTTCTGCCAGACACGACCTCCCTCATGGTGAGCCCTCCTGAGCTTGTCGAAGGGCGAACCACGCACTGCACCAATGCCCTTGCACAAGTGCACACTTAATAAAAATAACAAAAACGCCACCCGCAGGTTTCCCCGCGGGTGGCGCATAATTCATTTCAAATCAGATCAAACGTCGGATTCGACTGCAGCGCGACGCTTTTTGACTTCCGCAACAATACTTGCTGGCGAAAGGTCGTTTGCGGCTTCCGGTGCACTTGCTGTAACACCAGCTTCCTCAGTCGCACGTGGACGAGCAGGTCTGCGGCCACGTGGTGAACGGCGAACTGCCGGCTTGGCATCGTCAGTTTCTTCCGGCGTGGTTGCACTGACTGCTTCTACTGCCGGGGCTTGAACACGCTGTGCCTGCGGTTGGCGCTGGCTAACGGTATCATCATCGTAGGCAACTTCTGCTGGTGTACCTTCGATAACCGGTTGCGGACCGCTGCCATTAATCGGCTGGTGCATTACGCGTTCAGGGCGCTCACGACGATCTGAACGGTCCTGCCGTTCCGGGCGATCCTGCCGCGGCTGGCGATCTTGGCGATCCTGACGCTCAGGCCTGTCCTGCCGCTCTTGACGTTCCTGTCGTTCGGGGCGCTCTTGCCGTTCAGGACGTTCCTGGAACTCCTGATCATTATTGCCGACATTGTTACCGTCGTCGTCGTAATTATTTTCTTCATCCTGCTCCTGATCATCGCGATCATCACGCTGATACTGGACAGGTGCCGCAGCTTGGGCGGCAAGAATGATACGATTGTAATGTTCTGCGTGCTGAAGATAATTTTCAGCCATCACACGATCACCTGCGCTCTGTGCATCACGGGCAAGGGTCGTGTATTTTTCTGCTACGTGTTGAGCATTTCCCCGAATTTTAACGTCGGGACCGTTGCTCTCGTAATTACGGGAAAGTGGGTTAGGACCTTTGCTGCGGTTATTGTTGTTACCGCGTCCGCGCATGCGCCTATTCTGCTGTACTGGCCTCATACTTATCTCTTTTCAGAAAATCAGGGGCGCTCATTTGCTCAACATTTCGAGTCAAAAAGCTTCGCTTCTCAAGTGCCGATCTGAAGCGCGCCCCGCGCTTCAATCGCATCCAAAGTTCATAAAACTTTTGTGCTACCGCAAAAAACATTCCTCCAAAACAAACGTTGGGAGAAAGCAAACCCTCATAAATTTGCGTATCAATCAACTTGATAGGCAGAACCAGAGTTGTTCGGTTTCGAGCGGTAACCGGAAACTAGCGGTCTTCTCCGCAAATTCCAAGCCTTTTTTCATTATTTTTCTTTTGTTGTGAACAAAAGCGCACGTTCATGCCCGCCAAAATCTTTCTTCACGTCATTGAGAACAAAATTCTCACGCCGGAAAATCGCCTCTATATCCGCCCGCTGTCCTGCCCCGATTTCCAGCGCGACCGCTCCACCCGAGAGAAGATAGCGCCGAGCATTGGAAGCAATGATGCGATATGGATCAAGGCCATCCATCCCGCCATCCAGTGCCCGGACAGGATCATGTAGGACAACCTCCCGTTGCAGATGCGCGATATCATCCGTCGGAATATAGGGAGGGTTGGAAATAATCATGTCAAATGAACAAGTTAGCTCTGAAAACCAATTCGACAAGAGCGCTGCGAAGCGCAAGGAGACACCGGCGGCGATGGCATTCTCGCGCGACGTGGCAAGAGCATCGGCCGATATATCGACACCTACCGCGCGCAGTTGCTGTAGCTGATCCAGCAATGCAAGGGCGATAGCGCCGGTACCTGTGCCAAGGTCTACGATGTCGGCAACGCCATATGTCGAAATCCGCTTTTGCAGAAACGGCAAAGCCAATTCGACCAAGGCTTCGGTGTCCGGACGCGGCTCAAGCGTTTCTGTGGAAAGTCCCAGTTCAATTCCGAAGAATGCACGCTTCCCGATAATGCGATGTACCGATTCGCCATTGATTCGGCGGGCGAGTACCGCGCCAAGAAGCTCCCGCCGGTCCACTTCAATCATCCGATTCGGATTACGGATTACTTCCAGCTGGTCGCAGCCAGTAACCCACTCAACCAAGAGACGTGCGTCAATATCGGCAGATTCAATTCCCGCTTCCGCAAGAGAGGCTCGGGTCTGCCGCAGTACGTCCGCCAAATGTCGGCTACGATCAGAATCCGTCATTCATCTGCGCCAGCAAAGCTGTCTGATAATCGGAAATCAACGCACCAATCAACTCGTCCAGATCGCCTTCCATGATGCGGTCCAGCTTATAGAGTGTGAGGTTGATCCGGTGGTCGGTTACCCGGCCTTGCGGAAAATTATAGGTACGAATGCGTTCTGAACGGTCACCTGAACCGACCTGGCTGCGGCGAGCTTCAGAGCGTTCACTGTCAGCCTTTTGCCGCTGCATATCGAACAGACGCGAACGCAGCACCTGCATGGCGCGGGCGCGGTTTTGATGCTGCGATTTTTCCGCCTGCACCACGACAATTCCGGATGGAATGTGCGTGATACGAACAGCGGAGTCCGTTGTATTGACGTGCTGTCCGCCTGAGCCAGACGCGCGCATCGTATCGATACGGATATCATCGGGGCGAATCTCGATGTCGATTTCCTCGGCTTCCGGCAGAACGGCCACCGTCGCGGCCGATGTGTGAATGCGCCCGCTGGCTTCCGTATCCGGAACGCGCTGAACGCGATGAACACCGGATTCGAATTTGAGCTTGGCGAACACGCCCTTGCCCGAAACCATGGCGATGACTTCCTTGTAACCGCCCGCTTCACCATCACTTGCCGATATGAGTTCAACCCGCCAGCCATTGGCAGAAGCGTAGCGCTCATACATGCGGAAAAGATCGCCGCCGAAGAGCGCCGCTTCCGAGCCACCCGTACCCGCACGAATTTCGAGGATGGCGTTGCGCTCGTCCGCAACATCCTTTGGCAGGAGAAGAACCTGTATATCCTGCTCCAGAACTTCGATACGCTCTTCGATTTCCGGCAATTCCACCTCGGCGAGTTCGCGCATATCGCGATCAGTGGATGCGTCATCCAGCATTGCCTGAAGATCAGCGGCTTCGCTGCGGGCGGCAAGGAAGTCACGTATCTTGAACACCACCGGCTCGAGCTCGGAATATTCCGACGCGAGCTTCACATATGTTTCGGAATCGGGATTGCTCGCCATCTGCGTTTCCATCATTGAAAAACGCTTCAGCAGCTGATCCATACGATCCTGCGGAATAGACATCAGATTAGCCTCACAGTGATATGCCTGCCTGCTCTGCAAACTTGGTCAGGATCGGGCGCAAAGAAACGGGATCGCCGCGATTGTCCATGGCATCGACCAGCTGAGCACTCAGCTCGTTCACATCGAGAGAACCAAGCATAGCCTTTATTGGGCCGATGGAAGCGGGTGACATCGAGATCGAGCGGAACCCGAGACCAAGCAGAGCCAGCGCGGAAATAGGCCTTCCAGCCATTTCGCCGCAAAGGGTGACGTCCGTGTTGTTGCGTATGCCCGCTTCAACGATCTGCCGGAGCACGCGCAAAAACGGCACCGAAAGATTATCGAAGCGATTGGTGATGATCGAATTGCCACGATCCACCGCCATGACGAACTGGAACAGATCGTTCGAGCCGACAGAGACGAAATCCACGACGGACATCAACTCATCAAGCTGCCACAGCAGTGACGGCACTTCCACCATTGCGCCAATCTTTACCCGCGTCGGCAGATTATGCGCGAAACGTGACAAGTGCTGCACTTCACGATTGATCAACTCACTCGCTTTACGCACTTCCGCAATTTCGGTAACCATTGGCAGCATGAGCCGAAGCTCCCGCCCTCCAGCGGCCTTCAAGAGCGCGCGAACCTGCGTGCGCAGCAGTCCCGGGCGATCAAGCGTCAGGCGAATCGCCCGCCAGCCCAATGCCGGGTTTTCCTCATTGGTCTCGCTGCGGAAGTACGGCAGCACCTTGTCACCGCCAATATCGAGCGTGCGGAACGTCACCGGCTTGTCGCCTGCAGCTTCAAGGACCGAACGATAAAGCCGCTCCTGCTGCTCCGCTCTCGGGAAAGTTGAGGCGACCATGAATTGCAACTCAGTACGGAACAGCCCGATCCCGGCAGCACCCGCTTCGACGAGTTGCGGCAAATCCACCAAAAGCCCGGCATTCATCAGCAAGGTGATTGGCACGCCGTCTTTGGTGACAGACGGACGGTCACGCAATTCGCGATAAAGCGCCTGACGCTTGGCGCGGAACTTGACCTTTTCGGAATAGGCCGCCTCCACGTCCGATTGGGGACGCAGATGCACTTTGCCATCATCGCCATCGACAATGATCGCATCATTGTTTTCGGCCATGGACACAACGCCCTTGACCTGTCCGGCAACGGGAATACCCATGGCCCGGGCAACGATCACCACATGGCTCGTCGCAGCGCCATCTTCCAGCACGAGGCCACGCAGGCGTTCCCGTGGGTAATCCAGCAACTCCGCCGCGCCCATGGAGCGGGCAACGATAATCGCGTCCTTGGCCAGTGACCCGGCCATGGTCTTCACGTCGCGCCCCATTAACTGGCGCAACAGGCGGTTGGCAAGATCATCGAAATCGCTCAGCCGTTCGCGCATATAGGGGTCAGTCAGATGCATCATGCGTGCGCGCGTATCGCTTTGCACTTTCTCGACGGCTGCTTCTGCTGTCAGGCCGTTACGGATTGCCTCTTCAAGACGCCGCACCCAACCATTATCGTGAGCAAACATGCGGTAGGCTTCCAGCACTTCCCGATGTTCACCTTCAAACGCCACATCGCGGCGCGACAGCATGTCATCAATGGAAACCCGCAATGACCCAAGCGAGCTTTCAAGCCGGTCGATTTCGGTATCGATGTCTTCATTGAACAGATTGGTAACAACAATACGAGGCTCATGCAGCACGACATGACCGAGGCCAACCCCGTCATTGAAGGCGCTGCCGGCAAAGCTCATCGGCTTGCCCATATCGAGTTCGACACCGGGACGCGCCAGCCGGGTAAGGCTACCAGCTGCAACCATTTCCGCCAGAACCATGGCCGTGGTTTCAAGCGCCTCTATCTCGTCCTCGCGATAAACGCGCTTTGTCTTGTTCTGAACAACGAGAACGCCAAGTGTGCGCCCTGCACGCAGAATCGGCACACCAAGGAACGAGTTGTAAATCTCTTCCCCCGTTTCCGGCAGATAGGCGAAGGCCGGATGGGTCTGCGCATCGGTAAGATTGAGCGGGCGCGCACTCGCGGCAATCGTACCGACAAGACCTTGCCCAAGACGCAATTGCGCCAAATGGACGGCAGATGGATTCAGACCTTCTGTAGCATAAAGTTCGAGTACGCCATCGGAGCGCAACACGTAAAACGAGCACACTTCCGCAACCATGTTCTGCGCAATATCGCGAACGATACGGTCAAGCCTCTCCTGTGGCTCAAGAGCCTCCGCCATCAATTCGCGGAGCCGCTTCAGCATGACACGAGGGCCGGTTGTCTGCGGCGTTGGCACCATTTGCTCCATAGCAATTATTGGCAAGGCCGGGATGACCTCGCCAATGTGATCTGTAGATCATGTCAGCCGACAAAAATACCGGCAAACAGAATCTCTTATGTCAATGCTTATCCAGACCGTAGACAGAATGCAAAGTGCGCACGGCAAGTTCCGCATACGGGCCATCGATTAGAATGGAAATCTTGATTTCCGAAGTCGTGATGGCACGAATGTTGATGCCCTTGTCGGCCAAAGCCCGGAAAGCCGTTGCTGCAACGCCCGCGTGACTGCGCATGCCGATACCAATCACCGAGACTTTGACCATGCCCGCCTCCGACTGAATAATATCACAGCCGATTTCCGACTTGACCTTCTCCAGCACGACCAGAGCCTTGTCCAGATCACCGGAAGGCACTGTAAAGGTCATGTCCGTCTTGGTGCCATCTTCCGACACATTCTGCACGATCATGTCGACATTGATGTGGGCCTCAGCAAGCGGGCCGAAAATACCAGCCGAAATACCCGGCCGATCCGCTACGCGGCGCAGCGATATCTGCGCTTCGTCCTTGGCATAGGCAATTCCTGTCACAACCTGCTGTTCCACGATTTCTTCCTCGTCGCAAATAAGAGTACCGGGCGGATTGATCAGATCACCCATGCCCGGCGCATCGGGGTCTTCAAAACTGGACCTGACAAATGTGCGCACTTTGTGCACCATGGCAAGCTCGACAGAGCGGACCTGCAAGACTTTCGCGCCGAGAGATGCCATTTCCAGCATTTCTTCGAACGAGATACGGGAAAGGCGGCGTGCCTTGGGCTCAACACGGGGATCGGTGGTGTAAACACCATCGACATCCGTATAGATATCGCAGCGGTCTGCTTTGACGGCCGCCGCAATGGCCACAGCGCTGGTATCCGAGCCACCGCGCCCGAGCGTTGAAATGCGGTTATCCGGGCCAATCCCCTGGAACCCAGCAATAACCGCAACCTGACCTTCCTTGAAACGTTCAATCAGAAATGAGCCATCAATATCGGTGATACGGGCCGCGCCATGAGCATTGTCTGTCTTGATCGGTATCTGCCAGCCCTGCCATGAGCGTGCATGAACCCCCATCGCCTGCAAGGCAATTGCCAGCAAGCCTGCGGTTACCTGCTCGCCCGAAGCAACAATCGCATCATATTCGCGCGCATCATGCATTGGCGAAGACTGACGGGTCCAGGCCACAAGCTCATTGGTTTTTCCTGCCATGGCCGAGACGACGACTGCTACTTCGTGGCCGGCATCGACTTCACGTTTGACATGCCGGGCCACATTACGGATGCGGTCGATATCGGCCACCGAAGTGCCACCGAATTTCATCACAATGCGAGCCATGGGAATTACCGTTCTGGAAAGGCCTGAAATTATATTGGAAGAGAACCAGTCGAATGAACAAGTTCCGCGCCAGTTGAATGCGGCTTCCCATAACCAAATTATGACATAACTGCAAGAACACGGGACGATTTGCACCTTGACATTTTTTGCCCGAAAGGGCCACTCGATAGGGATAGCAAAGGACAAGGCAATGGCCCAGGCAGAACGCAGTACAATTGATGTTGCAGAAGTCGAGCGTTTTTCACGCATGGCTGCGGAATGGTGGAACCCTCAAGGCAAATTCCGCCCATTGCACAAATTCAATCCGACGCGCCTTGCCTATATCAAGGAAAAGGTCTGCGCCCACTACAATCTCGATCCAAACAGTCCACAGCCGTTCAAGGGTCTCCGTTTTCTCGATATTGGCTGCGGCGGCGGACTGCTTTGCGAACCCATGGCGCGTCTTGGCGCGACGGTTGTTGGTGCCGATGCCGGCGAAACCAATATTGAAGTTGCAAAAATCCACGCTGCCCAGAGCGGGCTGGACATAGATTATCGTGCAACGACAGCCGAAGCTCTGGCGGAAGCCGGTGAAAAGTTCGATGTTGTCCTGAACATGGAAGTCGTCGAACACGTTGCCGACGTTGACCTCTATATGTCCGCCTGTTCGCAGATGGTCAAGCCGGGTGGCATGACCTTCGTTGCAACGATCAACCGCACACTGAAAGCTCTTGGGCTTGCAATCTTCGGTGCAGAATATGTATTGCGCTGGCTGCCGCGCGGCACCCATCAGTATGAAAAGCTGGTGCGTCCGGAAGAGCTGGAAGCTGCACTCGGCGCAGCAGGTCTGACAGTTACCGAGAAAGTCGGCGTAACATATAATCCATTTGCCGACAGCTGGAACCGCTCAACCGATACAGACGTGAATTACATGGTTCTGGCTGTACGGCCATAGCGCCGAGGCACACTCTTTACCTCTAAGCCAGAACAGTTCCCTTCGAAACCACGATGCGATTGCGTCCATTGTTCTTTGCATCATAGAGCGCTTTGTCCGCACGAAGCAGGATCGCATCCAGATCGCCAGGCGGGCCGTCCTTACTGCTTGCCAGCCCGCCGCTTATTGTTATTTTTAAACTGCTATTCACTTTGCCAGACAACTGCATTTCGATTCTGGTTCGAACTCGATCTGCAACCGTCAAAGCGTCGTCCATCGTGGTAAATGGGAGCAGGACCGCAAACTCTTCCCCGCCCATACGGCCAAACACATCATTGCTCCTTAGTTCAACAGCAACAAGATTTGCAAACTCGACAAGGGTTTTATCTCCTGCTGCATGGCCATATTGGTCATTTACCTGTTTGAAATGGTCAATATCGATCATTAAAGCCGCCAACGGTTCACCGCGTTGCCGACATGCGGCCAGAATACTGCTGCCTCTATCAAAAAAAGCGCTTCTGGACAGCACACCTGTCAGCATATCGTGATTGGCAAGACGTGATAGCTCGGACATCAATTCGTCGCGCGCTGCCATGACGCTGGCAATTGTTAGAGGACCCAGCGCAATAAGCGATATTCCCAAGCGAGCCGAACTGGTCGCCTGCAATATGAAACCTGCATTAGGAAAATTTACAGGAACCGCTGTGATGCAGATGAGAAGCCAACTGCATGTAAGGAGAGTCAATATCGCAGTGAAGAAAAGACGATATGTCAGGGCTGACCATATCAAGGCGGGTACGGGAAAGGCTATGGCGCCGGGGCCTGCAACTATTGCAGATGCAGCTGCCGAGAAAAGCAAAAAGACTAAAGGCACAGACCTTGCGCCAGGCATCCGCAACACCAACGCGGGTAAAACCTTCGGTATTTTTACTAAGGGCATGGTGAGGATAACTGGCAGAAATATAATCGTATTTACCAACTCTGTAACGAACCAGAATTCAAATCCCACCCGGAACTCCTGATCGAATACAATCCTGGCGGCTCCGCCTCCGGTCAGCGAAGCAACAATTGCCGATAAGGTAGCAATCCCAAAAAAATACAGGACAGAAAGCGGGCGCCTGAGTCGTTGATTCTCAACTGACAGGAACTGGAACAATGTGTATCCTGTTAGTGCCCCAGCCATATTTGCGGCAGTCAGCCAAAATGTCAGGCGTAACTGACCACCCGTCACAAAGTCAGCGAAAAGAAAACCCGCACAGGCAGATAGCCAGCCCCACACTGACGAAAGCTTGGGAAAGCGGACCATTACACCCAAAAGTACGGCATTTGCTGGCCAAATCGCTGCGAGGCTTCCGGCAGGCCTGCTTAATATACCGAACATGGCAGCAGCGAATACAATGATCCCAACTGTCAAAGAAGAGACCACGATAGCCTTGAGATTGGAGCGGCGAACTCGAAATAACTCTGTCACTTACTATGCTCCGACAATGCTCCTTCACAATATACACCATACAATTATGACTGTCGAACAGCATATATTTTGATTCGAAACTATAATTAAACGAAATATTGCTTCAAATTAGCATGAAACCCCGCCATGTCTCCGCTGCATTGAGCATCTTAACTAATTTTATCTGTCGTGTACTGCGCTTAGTCACCAGACTAACGCCAAATCAACAATACAGGCTATGCTGTGCTTGCCCTTGGGGCAAACAAAATTATTGCAGCAGCAATCAGCGCGAGCACGCCACCAGTAATATCCCAACGATCAGGACGTTGACCTTCCGCGATCCATAGCCAAAGCAACGATGCGAAAATATAGACGCCACCATACGCGGCATACGCACGTCCGGCATCACTCGATGGCGCCAGCGTAAGAAGATATGCAAACGCAATAAGGGAAGCTACGCCAGGGATAACCCACAAAACGGAGTTACCCATACGAAGCCAACTCCAAAAGGCAAAGCACCCGGCAATTTCCGCTAAGGCTGCAGTGCCGTAAATCAAAACGGTTGTAAAATAGTTCGCCATTCTTATTCAATCACCTAACCAGTGCTTCGGGACTACCCCGCCTTTGCTGCGGTCAACTGCGCTTTCGTCGTCATCAAAACTCCAACCGTAATGATCGCAGCACCAAGCCATGTTGTCAGCCCATATGTTTCGCCCAGAAACAGCGTTCCCGCGAGCAGTGCTACCGCTGCACCGACATAGCCAATCTGGCTGAGGTAAACCGGACCGCCAACGGCCTGCAGGCGAAAATACAGCGCAAACATGCAGGTCGAAGCCAAAATTTGTGCGAATACCAGCCATGGCACATTGGCCAGCGGAGCCACCGGAAAGCCGCCTGTCATAAACAGGATCGCCGGAACAAGCATGATTGCCGTTGTGATATGGCTGCCTGCCGCCAGTTCTGTCGGATCAGCACCAGTTGGCCAGTCGACCGTGCGATAGACATTGCCCAGAGCCAGAAGCACTGGAATAAGCAGGCCGATCACAACCCAGAGCGGTTCAGCGGGCTGGCCAACCTGCCCCCGTGTGAAACCGACGATCACCGCGCCAATAAAACCTACTAATATACCCACAAGTCCAAGCAGGCTTGGGCGTTTCAGTTTGAACAGGATCGAAAGCATCAATGTAAACACCGGAGACAAAGTGTACATGATGCCCGTATAGCCCGCTCCAAGATGTGGAATGGCCGAAAGCGTCATCACATTTGGGACAGCATAGGAGATAAAAGCGGCAATGAGGTAGTAGCGCAGCATATGCGCATCGATCCGCAGTCGTTTTCCCATAAGCAGGAATGCAGCCAGGAGTACTGTTCCAGCACCAGTTGAAATAACGAACGCCCAAAGAGCCGGGTTTATACCAGCGACGAATGCCAATTTACCGAAAGGCAGTGTCAGCCCCAGAAAAGCACCCGTCAGAAGAAGCAACAGCGGTGCAGAGTTCAAAAATTTCATGGAAATTCACCAGAAGCGGTCAGATTCGACCACTGCACAATAAACCTTAGTCTATCCAGATCAATTACGATCTTCCGGGAATACCGGCAGCGGCATGACATCCACGCCGTCTTCAAGCAAAGCCTCTACATCCTCGTGTGTGGCTTCACCATAAATGCCTCGCGCCTCGGCCTCACCGAAATGGATCTTGCGGGCCTGTTCGGCAAACTCTGTACCAACATAATCCGCATTCTCGCGGACTTTCTTGACCATTTCCTTCATTTCCTTGGCCATCTGGCTCATGGCAATGGCAATCTTTTCCTTCTGTCTGCCGGTAGAGACTGATGGGGCCATGAGAGCTTTGCCGACTTTATGCGAACCGCACGAAGGGCAGGTAACGAGACCTTTTTCAACCTGCGAATCGAAGTCGTCATTGCTGCGGAACCAGCCCTCAAACTCGTGATCGTGGTCGCAATGGAGTGAAAACCGAATCATGACGCAGCGTCCAGCCTTGTCCTTTCGCCATTATTTTCTACAAGAACGCCGAATGGGCGGGCATTCTTCAGGTTTGGCACCTTGGCGCGGGCGGCTGCGCTCAATGCCGGGTCAATATCCGCGACAATGACAGCCGGATCGGCATGCGCCGCTTCCGCCAGCACTTCGCCCCAGGGGGCCACGATGATTGAATGGCCGAACGTTTCGCGGCCATCCTCATGCACGCCGCCTTGTGCAGCGGAAATCATGAAGGCACCATTCTCGATTGCGCGCGCCCGTTGCAACACATTCCAGTGGGCTTCGCCGGTCTGGCGCGTGAACGCGGCGGGCGCGGTTATGACTGATGCCCCGGCCAGTGCCTGCGCCCGGAACAATTGCGGAAACCTCACATCGTAACAGATAGCCAGACCAAGCTTGGCAAATGGCAGGTCAAGCACCACCGTATCGCTGCCCGGCGAATACACAGCGGATTCACGCCAGCTTTCTCCATTGTCCAGATCGACATCAAACATATGGATCTTGTCGTAGCGCGTCAGGATATTGCCGTCAGGCCCGAAGAAGAATGCACGGTTGGCGATCTTGCCATCATCGCGGGCAATAGCCGTCGATCCGATATGAAGGTGAATCTTGTGCTGTGCCGCCAGCTCGGAAGCAGTGCGAACGATAATATCCTCGCTCTCGCCCTTCAAGACGCTGGCAAGCGCCTTACGATCACGTTGCAACGCACCGGTCATTTCTGGAGTCTGGATATAAACCGCGCCCTTGCTCACCGCTTCTTTTACATAACCTTCAAGATCAGCGGCATTGCGTTGCGGATCGACACCCGAGCGCATCTGAATAGCGGCAGCACGAAATACACTCATTGCATCGTCCTTAAACGAGTTCGCCAGTCTTCAGGAGGCCGTCGAGACGACGCTGATCTTCAAGGGCGAAAAGGTCATCGCAACCGCCAACATGCGTCTTGCCGATAAAAACCTGCGGAAATGTCGTACGCCCATTGGCACGGGCCAACATTTCCTGCCGGGCATTCGGTTCTACACTTGCGTTATGCTCGACAAAGGCCACGCCCTTTTTCTTGAGAAGGCTAACAGCAGCTGTACAATAACCACAACCATTACGCGTATAGATCGTTACATCGACCATTATGATACTCCAATTTACTTCCTATATAGGCGTGAAAATCCTATGGGAAAAGACCCGTTCATTGCGCTAAAACGAGTTCAGACGGACAATTCGTCTCCCATAACCCGTCCAAAGGTCAGTACGTCCACATTTTTTGCACCGGCCCGCTTGAGCGCACGCGATGCGGCTTTGACCGTTGCCCCGGTGGTATAGACATCATCAATCAAAAGGACATTGCGTCCCCTCACCTTGATCTCCTGCGCCACCGGCACCTTAAACGCACCCTGAACGTTGCTACGGCGTTCGTTCGGGCCAAGCCCCACCTGTTGTTTTGTCTTCTTGATGCGTTTGAGAGCGTCAGGCTCGAAAGGCCTTCTGCTGGTGCCGGCAAGATAGCGGGCAAGCTCCGCTGACTGGTTGAAGCGGCGCAACCAGAAACGCCGTGCATGCAAAGGTACGGGGACAATGACATCGCAATCATCAATCAGTTCACGGCCCGCCCGCGCCATCCATCCGGCCATCCAGCGGCTCAAATCAGTGCGATCATTATATTTCAGCCGGTGTACCATGTCGCGGATAACACCATCATAGATTGCCACTGAACGGGCACGGCCAAACGGCGGCATATCCGCGATTGCTTCTGCTGAAAGAATTTCAGCGCCAAGATCATGGCTGAACGGAATTCCGAGTACCGGGCAATAGGGTTTCTCAATGAATCTCACCTTGGACCAACAGGTCCCGCACAAGGAACCCGGCTCGGCCACATGCTTGTCACAACCGGCGCAGACCGGCGGAAACAGCACACCGAACAACTCGCGGGCAGCACCACGCGCGAAAGCACCAAGGCCTGCGCGGATATTTTTCCCGATGGTTTTCATTGCAATTCATGCCCAAGCGACGCATTTACCGGACAACTATACATTCATCAGAGAAATTCGGAATGGATCGGCATCAAGTCTTCGATCGAACTTTAGTGCTAGAGAGACGACTGCGCGCACTCAAACAGCACGGGAACTCTGCAGATTTTCTGCTCGCCCGTGCCGCCGATGATCTTGAAGAACGTCTCTCTGCCGTCGAGCGCCGGTTTGACATTGCAGTTGACCTTGCCAGCCATACGGACCTTGCAGCAGAAGCTTTGCAACGTTCCGGCAAAGCTTCGACAATCATTCGCATCGAAGACGATACGCGGCTCCTGACAAAACGTTTTCCCGCAATTGTTGCAAATCAGGAAATACTTCCGCTTAAATCAGCAAGCGTCGATCTTGCCGTTTCCCTGTTGTCCCTGCATCTGACCAACGACACGCCCGGAACATTGCTACAGATTCGGCGCGCGCTGAAACCGGACGGGTTGTTCCTTGGCGCAATGGCCGGTGAAAATACTTTGACAGAACTGCGCGAATGCCTGATCGCCGCTGAGAGCGAAATAAGCGGAGGCGTATCGCCTCGCGTTGCACCATTTGCCGATGTGCGTGATGTTGGCGGATTGCTGCAACGGGCAGGTTTCACTTTGCCGGTCACAGATATCGAAAGCTACACGGTCCGTTACGACAATCTTTTTGCATTGATGCGCGACCTGCGCGCAATGGGAGTCCAGAACAGCCTGTTCGGGCGTTCCCGCAGGCCGCTGACACGGCAGTTTTTCATGCGGGCGGCAGAAATCTATGCTGAACGTTTCAGCGATCCCGATGGACGCATTCGTGCTACATTTTCATTCATCTGGATGTCGGGTTGGGCGGCGCATGAATCGCAACAGAAACCGCTAAAGCCGGGCTCTGCCAAGGCTTCGCTTGCTGATTTTTTAAAAGAAGCCGAAAAAGACTAGCAGTCGCCGGTTTTCGAACCGTTACTCTGGATGACGCAAACCGAGCCCGGCGTCTTTTGAAGCACACTGCGGCGGATTGTATAGGTCGAAGGATCGGCTTTCTTGATGGACCCGGTCTGGATTTCATCCAGCGAGCGCCCTGCCGAATAGTCAACAACAGCCTGACTGCCACGATTGGCAAGTGGCGCGATAACAAGTGCAAGCGCTACAGCCGCAGAACCAAACAACAATGTAATCCGCAGGATTCCTCCGGCTGCGCCGGACAAACCGCCGGTCTGCATCAGATCATCATCGATGTAATCGTTTTTGCGCGCCATAACCCACCCTGAAAAATGCGCCTCAAGAATACGTAAAAGTCGCTTAATCAGGTGAAGGATCAATTAACCGTTAGAGTTAACGGGCAAAATACAGCTCAACGTTGCATAAAATTATAGAAGGTCGATCAAAAACGGAATGAGCGGGATATCGGCTTCGGGCATCGGATAATCGCGCATGTCCTTTGGACGCACCCATTTCAGCGCCTGCCCCTCCATTGAGCGCGGTATGCCCTCATATCGCCGGCATATGAACAATGGCATGAGAAGATGGAATTTCTCATAAGTATGGCTGGCAAAAGTCAGTGGTGCGAGGCAGTCCGGTTTGACGGTAATCCCGAGTTCTTCGTGCAATTCCCGGATCAGACTGGCTTCCGGCGTTTCGCCCGGCTCTACTTTCCCTCCGGGAAATTCCCAAAGGCCTGCCAGCGACTTTCCTTCCGGCCGCTGCGTAAGAAGTACCCTGCCGTCACCGTCAACCAGAGCACAGGCTGTCACCAGCAGCATTGGATGCGTGTTTTCAGTCATGTTCAACTACCTGCCAGTAAGCGTATCGATAAGCTTCGCTGAACCCCATCGACCGGTAAAGTGCAATGGCACCGTTATTGTCAGCTTCAACCTGGAGCCATGCCTTGCGAGCACCTTGCGCGACCGCCCATTTCAAAGCTGATTTGACGATGGCGCGGCCAAGTCCGCGGCGGCGCTGGTCCTGAGCCGTACCGATACTGAACAGCCCGGCCATGACCCCGTCACAGACGCAGATGGCTGTTGAAACTGGGATACCTGCTTCATCAACGGCAAACAGTCCTTTCGCGGGTCTTATGGCGTTGATCACGTCGAGCAATCCGGGTTTCATCTCCGGCGTTTCCCCCTGAACCTGCAGGGAAGCATCTATAAACCGGCCAATATCTCCCTGAGGTTGCTGATCTTGTGCATCGGAAAGGTCGATATCTGCCAGATCAGCAACCATCACCAGCGATTCGTCGAACCGTTCCCACCCGGATTTCTCCAGATATGATTCGAGTTTTTGCGGCGCCAGCGGAGAAAGCCGGAATATCGGCGTGCGGTCTGACGCCCGAAATCTTTCGGAAGCAGCGGCCACGCGTTCTTCAATATTGTCGGTATCTCCGGGATCAAGCGGATTGACCGAGTTCAATCGCTTTGACGGGTGACTTGCCGTTATGCGGATGCTCCAGCTACCGTCATAATGCACGGAGGAAGCTGGCCAGGCGCGAAAACCCAGAGCCTCGATTTGTCTGACTTGCGTTAAAGCGAACGGCATCAGCTACGATAGTCACCGTTGATCGCTACATATTCCTTGGTCAGATCGCAGGTCCAGACTGTAGCCTTGCCTTTGCCAAGCCCAATGTCGACACGAATCTGGATGTCTTCGTTCTTCATGTAGGCGGATGTTGCTGCTTCAGAATAATCCGGGTCACGCTCACCTTCACGCGCAACACGGATACCACCGAACCAGATTTCCAACAGGTCGCGATCAGCCGGTTCACCTGCTTTACCTACTGCCATGACAATACGACCCCAATTGGCGTCTTCGCCAGCGGCGGCCGTCTTTACCAGGGGAGAGTTTGCAATTGATAGAGCGATCTTCTTGGCCGATTTGTCCGATTTTGCGCCCGTGACAGTAATCTCCAGCATCTTGCGGGCACCCTCACCGTCCCGCACGACCTGCAAGGCCAGATTCTTCAGAATGTTGTCCAGAGCCTTCACAAAAGGCTTGAGGCGCTTGTCCTTCAGTTTCGTCACAGGCGCCGCGCCGCGTTCAGCAGCTGATCCTGTTGCGAAAAGCAGCAGAGTGTCTGAAGTCGATGTGTCGCTGTCGACAGTTACCGAATTGAAACTCTTGCCCACCGCCTTCGAGAGCAATTCCTGCAAGACATCGGCGGCAATGGGCGCATCCGTGGCAACGAAGGAGAGCATGGTTGCCATATCCGGCGCGATCATGCCCGCACCTTTGGCGATACCATTTATGGTCACCGGCACGCCGCCCAGCAGCACTGTTTCGGTCGCAACTTTCGGAAATGTATCCGTGGTCATGATTGCACTGGCCGCATCCTGCCAGCGTCCAGTAACAGCGTCCTTCGCCATACCATCCAGCAGATGACTGAATTTTCCGGCATCCAGCGGTTCGCCGATTACACCTGTGGATGCGAGAAAGACTTCACCCGATTTGCAGCCAATGGCCTTGGCAGCGGCGGCAGCAGTGAGTTTGGTGGACTCGCGCCCTTTTTTGCCGGTGAAGGCATTGGCATTACCCGAATTGACAATTACGGCTCGCGCAGAGCCACCCTTCAGGCTTGCCCGGCAGAAATCCACCGCCGCTGAGGGACATTTGGAACGGGTGAAAACACCGGCAACTGCCGCTGGCTTGTCAAAAACCATCATCACGACATCGGTTCGGCCTTTATATTTTATGCCTGCCTCAGCCGTCGCAATCCTGACACCATGAATTTCAGGCATTGCAGGAAAATGTTTGGGGGCAAGTGGCGAAACCGATGTGGACATCTACAACCTCAAAGATGGGAAATAACGGTCGGATAGAGCAAAGGCCCGCCTTAAATCAGCGGGCCTTCGGTTACTACTGCTGGCCTTCGGTAGCAGCTTTAATCGCTTTTTCTGTTTCCGGATCTTTGAAGGTGACCTTCAGGTCGCCGCGGTCTTTCTTGACGAGTTCCATGTAGCGCTCGCGGATAAGGATCGACTTTACCTGTTCCTTCACCTGCTCAAACGCTGGCGGCTGCTGCACACGCTTGTCTTCGAGCTTGATGACATGGAAGCCAAACTGCGTCTGAACCGGCACCTTGGTGTATTTGCCGATTTCCAGTTCGTTTGCTGCCTTTTCGAACTCAGGAACCATCTGTCCCGCGCCGAAATAACCGAGATCGCCGCCTTGAGCAGCCGAACCATCCGTTGATTTCTCTTTGGCTACGTCCTCGAAAGAAGCACCACCATCAAGCTGCTTGATGATTGCTTCGGCTTCTTCCTTGGTCTTAACCAGAATATGACGCGCACGAACTTCGTTCTGCGGAGGCATTGCCGCCATTTCCTTGTCGTAACGCGCGCGGACATCGGCATCTGTGATCTTGTCGACAACCTGCTGCTTGAAATAATCATTATGAAGTGCGCGGTCTTTCAGGAAGGCAACGCGTGCCTTGAATTCCGGCGTCTGGTCGAGCTTTTCGGCTTCCGCCTTGGCAGCAAGCGACTTGATGTCGATGATGGCGGCCAGAGCGGCCAAACGACGCTGATCATCGGGAAGGCGTGCAAATTGCGGATCGAGATCAGCAGAAATCTGGTCAACATCGGCAACTGTAATATCGTTACCACCAATTGTTGCCAGAACCTTCTTTGGATCCTGCGGTGCGGCAGGTTTCGCGGCGTCAGCCGCTGGCGCGGGTGTTGCGTCCTGCGCCATAGCGCTGTTCTGGACCATAGCCACAGTGGAAACGCCCGCTAAAAACGTGGCAACAGTCATCAATGAAATCGTCTTACGCAATAGGTTCATGTTCAATTTTCTCCTTGGGAGGACCGGTACGGGCTATGAATATGGCAGAATTTGGCCATCGCGAAGCAACGCTTCAACATTGACATCATTCAAGGCCCCTCTTATCTGTCCAACGGCTTTGCGTCCAGATAGCTTGGCAGAAGATGCTCTTATACCTTTGACTTGATAGTCGAGATATATGGCAGATTTGTAGTTCCGGACATCGGACGCTTCAAATGCCGGTACAAACCGGCAGAACGTATTTAAAGAGAGGACCAGGGATGGTCAGTTTCGGCGGCTTGGCTCGCAAGCTTTTTGGCTCTTCAAACGAGCGTCGCGTAAAAGGATTCAAGCCTCGCGTTGATGAGATCAATGCGCTTGAACCAGAAATTTCGGCCCTTACGGACGAACAACTCCAGGGCAAGACTGCGGAATTCCGAGCGCAGCTGGCAAACGGCACCAAGCTGGACGACCTGCTTGTGCCCGCATTTGCTGTTGCTCGAGAGGCCGCCAAGCGCGTTCTTGGCATGCGCCCATTCGATGTCCAGCTTATCGGCGGCATGGTCCTGCACAATGGTGGCATTTCAGAAATGCGCACTGGTGAAGGCAAGACGCTTGTTGCTACCTTGCCGGTCTATCTGAATGCTCTCGAAGGCAAAGGCGTTCATGTCGTTACGGTCAACGACTATCTTGCCAGCCGCGACGCCCATTGGATGGGTCAGATTTATAATTTCCTTGGTCTCAGCTACGGTATCATCGTCCACGGACTCGACGATGAAGAGCGCGCCAAGGCCTATAATGCCGACATTACCTACGCGACAAATAACGAACTCGGCTTCGATTATCTGCGGGATAATATGAAGTATGAGCGCGCGCAGATGGTTCAGCGTCCGCATAACTACGCCATTGTCGATGAGGTGGATTCGATCCTTGTCGATGAAGCACGTACACCGCTGATCATTTCCGGCCCATTGGATGATCGTTCGGATTTCTACAACCTCATCGACACTTTCATCCTGCCGCTACTGCCGGAAGATTATGAGATCGATGAGAAGCAGAAAACAGCGATCTTTACGGAAGACGGCACTGAGAAGCTGGAAAACCTGCTTCGCGAAGCCGGGCACCTGAAGGGTGAAGGTCTCTACGACATCGAGAACGTTGCAGTTGTTCACCATGTCAACAACGCGTTGCGTGCTCATAAGCTGTTCCAGAAGGACAAGGATTACATCGTTCGCAACGACGAGATCGTTATCATCGATGAATTCACTGGCCGTATGATGCCGGGTCGCCGCTTCTCGGAAGGCCTGCATCAGGCGCTTGAAGCCAAGGAGCATGTGACAATCCAGCCGGAAAATCAGACGCTGGCTTCCATCACATTCCAGAACTATTTCCGTATGTACAAGAAACTGGCCGGCATGACCGGTACAGCGTCAACGGAAGCAGAAGAATTCGGCAATATTTACGGCCTCGAAGTTACTGAAATTCCGACAAACAATCCCGTAAAACGCTTGGACGAGGATGACGAGGTTTACCGGACTGTCGAAGAAAAATACAAAGCCATTGTTCGGGATATTCGCGAATCTGCGTCGAAAGGCCAGCCAGTCCTCGTCGGCACCACATCCATTGAAAAATCCGAGCAACTGGCCGAGCGTCTTCGCAAGGAAGGTTTCAAGGACTTCCAGGTTCTGAATGCCCGCTATCACGAGCAGGAAGCCTATATCGTGGCACAGGCTGGCGTACCCGGCGCTATCACGATCGCTACCAACATGGCTGGTCGCGGTACCGACATTCAGCTTGGCGGCAACCTCGAAATGCGCATTGCGCGTGAACTCGACGACATGCCTGCCGGCGAAGAACGCAAGGCCAAGGAAGACGCAATTCGCGCCGATATCGCCGTCCTCAAGGAAAAGGCGCTGGCTGCTGGCGGCCTCTACGTTCTGGCAACGGAACGCCATGAAAGCCGTCGTATCGACAACCAGCTGCGTGGTCGTTCCGGTCGTCAGGGTGACCCGGGCCGCTCAAAATTCTTCCTGTCCCTGCAGGACGATCTGATGCGTATTTTCGGCTCCGAGCGCATGGATGGCATGCTTCAAAGGCTTGGCCTCAAGGAAGACGAAGCCATCGTCCATCCCTGGATCAACAAGGCGCTTGAAAAAGCGCAAAAGAAGGTGGAAGCGCGCAACTTCGATATCCGCAAGAATCTTCTGAAATATGATGACGTGATGAACGATCAGCGCAAGGTGATCTTCGAGCAGCGCATCGAAATCATGGATGGTTCCGATCTTAGTCAAATGACCAAGGAAATGCGCGAGGATGTCGTCGAGGATCTGACCAATCGCCATACACCTGAAGGCGCCTATGCCGAACAGTGGAATATCAAGCAACTCGATGAAGATGTGCGGACAATTCTCAACCTCGACCTTCCGGTAACGGATTGGGCGCTTGAGGACGGCATAACGTCAGACGATGTTCGCGAGCGCCTGTTTGAAGCAGTCGAGAAAGCAGCTGCTGATCGTGCCGAGCGCTTCGGTCCGGAAATCATGGCCTATGTCGAGAAATCGGTCATTCTGCAAAGCCTTGATGCTCTGTGGCGTGAGCATTTGGTCAATCTCGACCATTTGCGTTCGGTCGTCGGTTTCCGCGGCTATGCTCAACGCGACCCACTCAACGAATACAAGACTGAAGGTTTTGAGCTGTTCCAGACAATGCTGGTCAACCTGCGCCAGAACGTGACATCGCAGTTGATGCGTGTTGAGCTGGTGCGTGATGCCGCAGCTTCACAGGAGCCGGAACTGCCGCCAATGGAAGGTCATCACATCGATGGCACCACGGGCGAAGATGATTTTGGCGAAGGCAGCATGCTGGCGGTCCAGGAGGATTTGCGCGTAGTAAACCCGGAAGATCGCGATCCCAATAACCCTCAGACCTGGGGCAAGATTGGCCGCAATGAGGCCTGTCCGTGCGGTTCGGGCAAGAAATACAAACATTGTCACGGCGCTTTCGTCTAACACCATAAGGGCCGCGTTCGACGCGGCCTTTATTTATTGAGTATTCTCATCGACTTTTCGAACCGTTTCTAAAGGTTTACTGATTAAAGCTCCCTCATTGGCCATAAGTGGAGCTGCCCCTTGCGAATTTCTGCGGTAAAAACTGCAGACCGGTTTCTACCGGAGAACCTGATCCGTCCAATTCGTCCCTTGCTACTTCGGCTGGACGCGTTGCTTGACGGAAGCAATCAGCACGCCGTTGCACAGCGCGTGTCACTGATCGCTTTCGGTATTCGCATCATAAGCGCTGCCATAGCGCTTCTCTCGCAAGTTATATTCGCCCGCTGGATGGGACAGTTCGAATACGGAATTTTTGTTCTCGTATGGGTGACGGTCGTAATCCTCGGCAATCTCTCCTGCCTCGGTTTCCAGACCAGCATTATTCGTTATGTGCCCGAATATCTTGAGCGCCAGCAGTTGGAACGCCTTCGCGGCATCCTGTTTACCAGCAAGCTGTTTGCGGTTTCCCTGACCACATTTCTGGCCCTTGCAAGCGCCGCTGGCGTTTATCATTTCCGTGAGGTGCTCGAACCTTATTATGTTACGCCCTTCTTGCTGGGTTTCATCTGCCTGCCGATGATTGCGCTGGGCGACACGCTCGATGGTACAGCGCGCTCGCGTTCCTGGGTTATGATAGCTCTCACTCCCACCTATATCATCAGGCCAATCCTGACTCTTGTCGTCATGAGTATCGCCCACGCGGCTGGCTTTCCGCCTACTGCCATCATTGCAGTAATCTGCTCGATCATCGCCACCTATGCCACGACACTGGTTCAGCTGGCGGTGGTTTGCAGTCGTTTCAACGCCGTTGTCGCACCGGGGAAAAAATCCATCCGTTTTGGCGAATGGTTTGCGGTTTCACTACCAATCTTTCTGGTGGAAGGTTTTTTCTTTCTCCTCACAAATGCTGATGTGCTTATGGTTGGCCGGTTCATGGAACCCGACAAGGTTGCCACTTATTTTGCGACTGTAAAGCTTCTGGCGCTGGTACATTTCGTCTATTTCTCGGTGAAAGCAGGCGCTGCCCAACGTTATTCTGAACTCATGCATACAACCGATCACAATCAACTTGCCTTGTTTGCCAGAGATACGGCGCGTTGGACGTTCTGGCCGTCGCTGGCAATGGCGCTGGTCTTGTTGTTGTTGGGTAAGCCGCTCCTCTATCTGTTCGGAACCGAATTCACTGAGGGGTATCCTCTCCTCTTCATCATGGTGATCGGTGTCGTTGCCCGGGCTTCTGTGGGCCCGGCGGAGAGCTTGCTGAACATGGCTGGCAAGCAAAAAATATGCGCTGCGGTCTATGCTGTCACACTGATTGTTAATATCTGTCTCAGCATTGTGCTCATCCCGGCCTATGGTTTGACCGGAGCTGCATGCGCGACTGCTTTTTCGATGATCTTTGAAGCGGTGACTTTGACGCTGACTGTTTACAACCGCTTGAACATTACGATGTTCGTTTTTGCCGGCAGGGTGACTGAGAAACCTGCCAAGGAAGAAATCTGATGGCAGCAATCCCGCTCCTCGAAGAACTGGCCGGTGGTCCTTCCGCGCAAATTATTGCGCAGCTGTCGGGAATGGATTCATCGCGCGATGCAACAAAGCAGCTCGAAGAAACACTCGGCACCCGAGCTATCCCACGCAAGCTTTCCATCTATTCCGCCTCTGCCGGTTTCGAACTGCTTGATGAACTCGAATATCTCACCTACCGGACAATTGAACCAAACGTCTTTTTCAATCCACGCTTTCTCGCACCCGCCATGCCACGCCTAGACGACAGGCAGGTCCGGTTCATGGTTATGCGCGACGAAAATGATATCAAAAGCCGCTTACGCTTTCTGATGCCTTATACGATTGAGCGTCCAGGCTTTGCGTTCTCCGGTTCGATTCTTCGCGCTTGGGCGACACCCTTCGGGCCACAAGGAACACCTTTGATTGATCGTGATGATCCGGTCGGGGTTCTGAATGATCTGTTCGACATGCTCGGCCGCAAACATCTGAAGCTACCGGAAATCCTTGTATTTCCAGATATGCTGCTGGATCGCCCGGTAGCGCAGCTTATTCGTTCAATAGCAATGGACCGGAATCTTCCCTTGGTAACGACCCACCAGGTCGAGCGACCCTCAATTGAGAGCGCCAAAGAGGGCGACGAATATCTGCGGGAAGCCATTGGCACGCGCCATGCCAAGGAATATCGCCGGCTCTGGCGGCGCCTGTCAGAGAAAGGCTCGCTGACTTATGTGGTCAGCCGCAGTGAGGAAGATATCCGCCGCAAGCTGGAGGATTTTCTGGCACTTGAGGCAAGTGGCTGGAAAGGACAGCGCGGCTCGGCCATGGCTGTGGATCGTTTCCGGGCTGCTTTTGCCCGTGAAGCGGTCAACAATCTGGCTGGACGTGATCTGGCGCGCATACATACGCTGGAGCTGGACGGCAAAGTCATTGCCGTACTCATCGTATTTGTCGAGGCAGGCGACGCTTGGACTTGGAAAACTGCCTACGATGAAAGCCTCGCAGGTTTTTCACCCGGCGTCTTGTTGATGATCGAAGTACTGAAAAATCATCTGGATGACCCGAATATCCAACGAACCGACTCTTGCGCCGTACCGGACCATCCTGTTGCGTCCCGCCTGTTTCAAGAGAGAGAAAAAGTTGGAACATTGGTTATCGGACTTACGCCGAAAGCAGATCGCGCTACCCGGCAGGCCGCTTCTCAGATCCATCTTTATCGGCGCACCCAGAATATCGCACGCCTTGTGCGCGAACGCCTGCGTGAACTAACCGGCCGGAGCTAGGTCCAGATTTTGAGTACCGCCGCTTATGGCCGCGCATAGCCCAGATTAATCAAATGGCGCATGGCATCGGCTGGAACATCGGCATCCGACAATCGGTCGTGATATGCCCCGGTGTGCTTGAAGGGGTTTTCAGATACATGGTCTTCGGCTGTTTCAGCATCAGCGCCCAACAGCACATAGGCAGCGTGCCCGGCACTCTCCAAGGTAAAACCACAGTAGTCAGCAATGTTTGCGGCAACCCTTTCCGGATATTGCAGCAAGTCCTCTTGTCTTATTGCAAGGTGATCAACCCGATCCTTCCATGAAAGCCAGGCTTCAATTGAGTTCACCCATCGTTTGAACCCTGTACCGCTATGCTTTTCGATGGTTTTACGTAGCATGCTCGCAACGACATCACGCCCATCGCGGTAAATGTAGATGATCCTGGCATCGGGAAAATGCGCCTTGACAGTATCTATATGGAAAACATAGTCGGACCACTTGTCTCCCCACCGCCATGCTTCGCGCTTGCCGTAGACCGAGTGCAAGGCTGTGGTAAAACCTTGTTCGGCTTCGAAACCCGTGAGTTCAAGTTCGTAGTGCCAATATTGCAGCCAAAGGTTCCGCTGCACCACATCGCGTTTGTTCTCAAGCCATTGAGCCAATGAAAACTGCTCCTGCCATGCCGGCCAGGCGAATAATGCCCATTCGTTGGAGATCATCATCCCATTATCGTTCAAAATCCGAACGATGGCCGTCGTACCGCTTCTCTGGCACCCACAAACGATTATCGGGCTGCATTCAGCATCAGCAGACATTAGCTTTCCCCATTTTTAGATTTATTTTCTACAGAAACAGAAAATACCGCAATACAAATTACGACAAATATCCCCCTCACATAAAGACAAGGGTATCAAAAGGCTAAATAGGGAACATGACTTTGCAGCGTTAAAATAATAATGCTACGCTAAATAATAATAATTTTACTTTTCAAAAAAATTACTTAACACGAATCAACAAACAAAAACTATATAGAAAATTACATACTATACATATATTTGCAATAAACTAAAACATAATAAACAATAATACAAAATTAATCTAAAACATTACTGTATTTTACAAACAAAAATCAAAAATACTAAAATATATATGAAATTTATGTGAATGATTATTTAACTTTTAAACATAGATTATAATAGAAATACAAAATTACGCTTGCATTACCTGCAATTATTGAGCGAGTATTGCGAACAAATCAAGGCAACAGGGGTGGGGCAATGACTGAAGTCTTTTTAGGCCAGATAATGCTTACGGGATTCGCATTTGCGCCAAAGACCTTTGCTTTATGCAATGGGCAGATTTTGGCGATCGCCCAGAACCAGGCCTTGTTCTCGCTTCTGGGAACAACTTACGGTGGTAATGGCCAGACGACATTCGCGCTGCCAAATCTCCAAAGCCGTACACCTGCCGGATTCGGACAGTCGGTAGATTCGAGCTGGTCGCCGAGCCCCTACGCTCTAGGCGAAACGGGAGGCGCAGAAACAACGACATTGCTTCCTCAGCAACTACCACAACACACCCACATAGCCATGGGCACGACAACCGTTGGCAATCAGCGCAGTCCGAGCAATGCGCTATATGGAACAAACAGCGCAGCTATATACGGACCCTCAAGTGGTCCACAGGTTCCATTATCAGCGTCTACATTGATGCCCGCGGGCAATGGTCAGCCTCATAATAATATTCAGCCCTATCAGGTCATCAGTTACAGCATTGCTCTGGCGGGAATTTTCCCCTCGCGCAATTAACGTTCAAACATTTGAGATGTGGATGGAGGACCATAAATGAGCACCCCTTATGTCGGAGAGATTCGGATGTTCGGTTTTTCCCGGGTGCCCAATGGCTGGTTTGCCTGCGACGGCTCCCTCAAATCCATCGCGGAGTATGAGGTGCTGTTCATGCTTATTGGAACCACATATGGCGGCGATGGGCAGGTCACGTTTGCAGTACCGAATCTGACCGGTCGTGTGCCGATGCATTGGGGCAGAGGTCCAGGTCTGTCCACATACGTACCCGGACAGTCGAGTGGCAGCGAAAATGTCACGCTTTTGTCAACTCAGATGCCTGCTCACAATCATACAATGCTTGCAACTACAGGCTTGGCAGCCAACACCTCGGTTGGAACATCTGTAGAGCTTGGCGCTCTCAATGGCGATACAATGTATGCCACGGATATTACCGGCGCAGGCGCAGCAACGACATCCCCCGCCTCTACGCAAAGTACTGGCGGAAACACAGGCCACGATAACACGATGCCCACCCTGACGGCGCAATTTTGCATCGCCTGGGCAGGCATATTCCCGCAACAATCGTAAGCCGCACACCACAAGAGATTTGCCACAGGCCGGGCCAGAATAGCCCGAAACATGAAAGACACGACAATGACAGAACCTTTCATCGGTGAAATCCAATTGTTCGGTTTTAACTTTCCTCCAAGAGGCTGGGCTTTCTGTAACGGTGCAACACTTGCGATTCAGCAGAACACCGCCTTGTTTTCGTTGCTTGGCACGCAATATGGCGGCAATGGCCAAAGCACATTCCAGCTGCCAAATTTCACCAATCGTGCTGGTTGCCAGCAAGGTGCGGGTGCAGGATTATCACCTCGAACGATTGGGGAAACCTTTGGTGAGAACAGTGTGACGCTGACCACCAACGAGATGCCTGCCCATACACACCCTTTTACGGTCTATAATCAAACTGATCTGAATAAGCGTGCCTCCTCGCCCAGCGCTGGCAATTCTCTATCACCCCCAAGGCTGAGCAGTCCCTATGTACCGGCCAGTCCACCCAACACCGCGTTCTCTCCCACTATGATACTGCCCTCCGGAAACAGCCAGCCTCATGAAAACAGGCAGCCTTTTTTGGCACTGAACCATAGCATTGCCCTTCAAGGTGTGTTTCCGTCTTTCGGATGATGGAAGACCGGCTTCCGGTATTTCCTGTACGGACCGATAGCTGCGTACCCGTTGCAGCCTTTGAGTCATTGCGTTTTGCGACGAGTCGCGACCTGCCGTTCCTGCGCGAGCTGTACCGCTCTTTTCGCCTTGAAGATTTGTCGGTTTTGCAATGGTCGGCAGAACAGGAACATGCATTTCTCAACCAGCAGTTTGATATGCAGCACCGCTATTATTTGGCGGTTTTTCCGAAAGCGGACTTCCTGATAGTCGAGCGGAATGGCCAGTCTGTCGGCCGCCTCTATATCGATACAAGCGGTAGCCGTTGGCACATCATCGATATCGGTTTTCTGCCTGAATGGCGCCAGCAGGGGCTCGGGCGGACCCTGCTTCAAGAGATACAGAATGTGGTTGCCGCCCGTGAGGATTGTTCCGTGATTTTACATGTTGAACGGGCGAATGTTCGCGCCCACTCTCTCTATAGAAAGCTGGGATTTGCCTTCACGGATGGCACCGATACCCACATTGGCATGAAGTGGCCTGCGTCCATCAGTTGAATACTGCCTGATAGACAATACCGTCCTTGTCTCTGGCGACAGGCACGAGAAATATATCCAGGAGGCCAAGCGCTACGTTATTTAGCCGGTATATTTTCTGAGGCAACACGACTTGCGAGCCACTTTTGAACAACAGGGAGAATGGCACCCTTCGCACGCCGGCAAAGCCGGTTTCGGGCAGCGGCCTTGCCTCGGTCAGCGTAAAGACAATAGAGCTGCCATTCATCTCGATGGCAAAAGCTTCACCTACACAGCCGGCAAACTGCTCCAGTGTTATAATACTCATCCTACCCCCTCACCCATCTTCAGATAGTATCTCTCGCGTAGAATCGGCAGTCTTGCAACCGGCGGCGCCGCTAAAAACACGCCACGGGTCGAAAGCATTTCACTCCGGGCAAGACAGGCGTTAAACAGACCAATCATTGATGAAAATTGGATGAGGAATATGACCGATACAGTTACCGACCGCTTTCTTCGCTACGTTGTAATCGACACCCAGTCCGATGCGAGTTCATCCACACAGCCCACAACACAAAAACAGCTTAACCTTGGACGTGTCCTTGTCACCGAGCTTCAGGAAATCGGTCTGACTGATGCACATCTGGATGAGCATGGCTACGTTTATGCGACCATCCCGTCCAATGTTGAAAAGGATGTACCGGTCATTTGCTTTTGTTCGCACATGGACACAGCCCCTGATTTCACAGGTACGAATGTAAAACCACAGCACGTGCTGAACTATCGCGGCGGCGACATTCAACTGACCGGAGATACGCAGCAAGTCATTCGCGTCAAGGATCACCCTGTCCTCCTCAACCAGATTGGCAATGACATCATCACTACGGATGGAACAACGCTGCTCGGTGCGGACGACAAGGCCGGTCTTGCCGAAATCATGACAGCAGCGCAAATCCTCATGGATAATCCCGATATCAAACACGGTACCATTCGCCTGCTTTTTACACCCGATGAGGAAGTCGGGCGCGGCGCAAACAAGGTCGATCTTGAAAAGCTGGGTGCACATTTCGCCTACACTGTCGACGGCGAAACCGCCGGACACATAGAAGACGAAACGTTCTCGGCAGATGGTGTAGAGATCACCATTCAAGGTGTCGCAATCCATCCGGGTTTTGCCAAGGACAGGATGGAAAATGCCATCAAGATTGCAGGTGGAATTATTGCGGCTTTGCCCAAGGATACCGCTCCCGAAACAACTGAGGGACGTGAAGGCTTCATCCATCCGGTCGGTGTCACCGGAGCAATGGAAAAGGCAACGCTCGGCTTTATTATTCGCGACTTTACCGATGAGGGACTGGCGGTAAAAGAGGCCCTGTTGGAAGAGCTGGTCAAGAAAGTCATCGCTGATTTTCCCGGCTCATCCTACAAATTTATTGTCCAGGAACAATATCGAAACATGAAGGCGATCCTCGACCGCAATCCGGAGATCGTCGACAACGCTGTTGAAGCAATCAGGCGGGCGGGGATGGAACCTGTGCGCGGCAGCATAAGGGGCGGGACGGACGGTTCCAGACTATCCTTTATGGGGTTGCCTTGCGCCAATCTTTTTGCTGGCGGTCATGCGTTTCACTCGCCCCTGGAATGGGTTAGCAGGCAGGATATGGAACGCGCTGTAAAGACGCTCGTGGAGTTGGCCAAAATATGGGCGGAGCGTGCCTGATAGCGGGCATCGCTTTCACGTATCAGAGCTGATGATCTGGTTACGTCCGCTGTTCTTCGCTTCATAGAGCAGCGTGTCGGCTTTTGTAAGCAGGACATTTACGTTGAGAGGGTTTGGGCTGCGGGTGAACACCAGACCGCCACTGACAGTGACAGTAATCTGATTCCCGTCCGGATGGCCGACGCGCAGCTCTTCGACAGTCTTACGGATTTTGTCTGCCATGATTGTCGCTTGCGTATTATCGGGTACCGAGAGCACCAGACCAAACTCCTCGCCCCCGAGCCTTCCCATAAGATCGGATTCTCCCAAAATGCCTGACAGCCGGGATGCGAACGCAACAAGCACCCGATCACCAGCGCTGTGGCCATACCGGTCATTGATAGATTTGAAATGATCGATATCTATCAGAGCTATCGCTGTGCCCTCGCCATTGATCGACCTTTTGGCCAGCATCGCTGTTGCCTGTTCTATGAACTCACGACGTGAAAGGGAGTTTGTGAGAAAATCATAGCGCACTGCACGTTCAAGCTTGGAGATAAGCTCGCTTCGGGCCGCATTGATACTTGCAACGGACAGTGGACCGAGCGCGATCAGTACGATTGCCAATCGAATGGACATTATCGAGTTTAGCGCGTCTCCTTCTACGAACGAAGAATAGAGGCCAGACGTCACAAGCACGGTTTGCACTGCACAGTACAGGAATGAACAGCACGCCACATAGAAGAGTTCATATCGGACAGCGCACCACAATAGTGCAGGAACAGCATATGCAAAGGCACCCACGCCGCCGACGAGTCCACTTCCTGCAAGCGACAGGACAAATGCGATGGCAGGCAGCCAGTCGTTGAATGAGGGTTTCTGCACAACACCTGCAATTGCCGTTTGAAGTCTCCCCAACGAAGGAATTGTAAGTGCGACCGGTAGGACGATGATCAGGTTTACAAGATCTCCGGTGAACCAGAAGGCAAAACCCGTCAACAATTCGCGATCATAGAGTATCTTGGTCACGCTGCTGCCAACGGTAGCTGAGCAAAGAGTAGCAATGACGCAGATACCGAACAGGTAGATGATCGACAGCGGCCGCCGCAAACGCCGATCGCCTTTCGGTAGTTGCTGGAAGAGCAAAAACCCGGAGGCAACTCCCGCAATATTCGCTCCGGTTAACCATAGGGTCGTCCAGATATTTGCACCTGTGATGATATCAGCTGCCAGATAAGCAAGGCATGCGCTGGTCCAACCCGCAGGCGTGGAAAGCCTGGGCTTTCTGATCATTAGCCCGAGCAATATCGGATTGGCTGGCCAGAACGATGCAAGCAGGCCCATCGGGCGAGTGTAGATTCCGAACAGAGCCGCTACGAATACCACCCCCGCAATAAGCAATACCCCCTCGGCACTTCTGGTTGCTGTTGCCGCATAATCAAATGCTATGGTGGATTGTCTACGCAAAACGGGCCTCCCAGCCGGAACTCCCAGCCGCCGAACATTATTTGACATGTTGCCAAAAGCAATGCGTCTTTCGTTCTAGCCGGCATGTATCCGATGCCTGAAAATATGATCGTAGCCCCGTCGTCGAGAGACGAGTAGAAGCGCGCTCAGCTTACGGAAAAACCCACCAAACTAACCAATTCACCGATTTCAAGGGATTCGAGATGCTTTGGTGCCCCTTGCCGGAATCGAACCAGCACTCCTTGCGGAACCTGATTTTGAGTCAGGCGCGTCTACCAATTCCGCCAAAGGGGCCGCCAAAAAGCGTCGATGATGAGCGAACTCAAAACCGTCAAAGCCAAATACATGCAGAGGGCACCTTCGGTCAACAGCAATAAAAGCTTTTATCGCGGATAACGCACTCGTGTGTTGCCCGTGTTGTCGGCCACAGCTAGAGGCGAAAGCACTGATAGCTGCCAGCGAGGTTGTGAAAATTGATCGTCCCGATTCCATTTGGCGAATGTTTGCTCTAAGAGACCTTGCAGATTTACTCCTGACGGGAACCGCCAATGCTGCGCAGATTATATGATTGGACCATGTCACTGGCCGCCCGCAAATCCGCCGAGGCATGGCTTGCGGTAATCGCCTTCGTTGAAAGTTCGGTTTTTCTGGTTCCCGCCGATGTTCTCTATCTGCCCATGGCGCTCGCCCGTCCAGACAGGGCTTATCGCTATGCCCTCGTTGCCACGGTTGCCTCTGTGCTGGGTGGTATAGCCGGCTGGATGCTTGGCTTCTACGCCTATGAAACGCTGGCGAAACCAATCCTTGAAATGTACGGAAAACTTGATGCCTTCGAAGCGATGCGCGGCTCCACCAGCGCCGACGCGATCCTGCTCCTGCTTGTAACATCGGGGCTTGCTCACCTTCCTCCGATCAAGATTGTTACCATTCTTTCCGGTGCTGCCGGGATCAATATCTGGCTGTTCATTGGTTCGGCAATCCTTGCACGCGGTGCCCGTTTCTTCTTCCTGGCATGGCTGCTGCGCCGTTATGGCGAACCGATCCGCGATTTCATCGAAAAGCGCCTTGGCCTCATCGCCGGTGCTGCGGCCGTTGTCTTAATTCTGCTCTACGCCGTATTTCATTATCTGCATCTGTAGCCGCGTAAAATCGTACGAGGACCCGTCTTTATCATGACCAATACCAAACCCCATTTGAAGACTGCCCTGTTTCTGCTGTTGGCTATGATTGTCACTGTCGGTTCGGCATTGGGCTTTCAGTATATTGGCGGATATCTTCCCTGTAAGCTGTGCCTCGAACAGCGCTATCCCTATTATGCAGGCATTCCTCTGATGGCTCTTGCGGTCGCTTCATCCACATTGAGATGGCCCGTCGGCCTGACACGCTTGCTGCTGGCGCTCGGTGGCCTACTCATGCTTGCAGGTCTTGGCCTTGCAATATTCCATGCGGGCGTTGAGTGGAAATTCTGGGCCGGTCCAACAGATTGCACGGCAGTTGCAATGTCGATCACAACAGATGCCGGCAATCTTCTGAGCGATATGAATTCAGTGCACCCGCCAGCATGCGATACTGCTGCTCTGCGCGTTCTTGGTCTGTCATTTGCCGGCTGGAATGCGATTGCAAGCTTTGTACTGATGATTGTTGCTTTCCGCGGCGCTGCAAAAGCAGCCTGAGTTTCTAGCACCAACCTGCCGTCATCCTCGGGTCAAGAGCCCGAGGAGAGGTAAGTATCCAGGCGAAAGAGTTACGGTTCCAGCTCGACATCCCAGTACAGATAATCCATCCAGCTTTCGTGCAGATGGTTTGGCGGGAACATGCGGCCATTATTGTGCAGGTCATGAACCGTCGGCGGATATGGCTTTTGCCGCGGCCACATCTTGGCGCGATCAGGCATAAGTCCGCCCTTGCGCAGATTGCAGGGTGAACAGGCAGCCACAACATTTTCCCACACCGTTTCACCACCCGCACAACGTGGGATTACGTGATCGAATGTGAGGTCTTCTTCCGAGCCACAATACTGGCATTCAAAGCGGTCACGAAGAAACACATTGAATCGCGTGAACGCCGGATTGCGCGATGGTTTGATGTAACTTTTCAACGAAACCACACTTGGCAATCGCATCGCGAATGATGGCGATGAGACTTCGTGCTCGTATTCAGCGACGATATTCACACGGTCAAGGAAAACCGCCTTGATCGCGTCCTGCCAGGACCAAAGCGACAAGGGATAATAACTGAGCGGACGATAGTCCGCATTGAGTACCAGAGCCGGCAATCCGTCCGGCGAGACGGCTATTGTCAAGGAATCAACTCCAATCCAACCATCAGGCCCCGATATTGTAAGCTCGACGTGACAGGAATGTGAAGCGAATTGCTGCGCGGCAGCAGAAAAAGCACCACTATTTCAACTTCATGGTACGGGTGTAGCATCGCGGCCACGCGTTGCAGCATAGTAGGCCCAGAAAAGTCTGGCAGCCACCCCACGCCAAGGCGACCAGCGCTCTGCAAAAACCTTCAATGCCTTCGAATCAGGCCGTACTGATTCGCCGTAAGCATGGGCATAAGCATGCTGGAGGGCGACGTCTCCCGCCGGAAAGACATCGGCATGACCTGCGGAAAAAAGCAGATAGACCTCAGCTGTCCATGGACCTATGCCCTTGACGCTGGTCATCACCTGCATAGCCTCCTCAATAGGCCGGTCGCAAAGATCGTAAAGGTCCAGTTCTTTTGCAATGATGGACTCACTTATCCGCGCCAGTGTCGCCTGTTTGGCGCGTGAAAGTCCGGCGATGCGCCACGCATCTTCGCCTCCTGCCAGATAGGTTTCCGGCGTCAGCGGGTCGATGACATCTATCAGGCGCTTCCAGATCGAATCGGCACTTGCCTTCGAAACTTGTTGCGAAACAATGACTGAAGCCAAACTTTCAAAGCCCGGCGTTGATCGCCGCAGAGGTAACGGTCCTGCCCTCTCTGCGATTCCCGCCAGTTCCGGATGAACCCGCAACAAATCTGCCAAACCTTCGGCAATATCGTCGAGTGTATCTATCCTGCGCATGTGCTGCTGGCCCTCAAGTCTTGCATGATGTGGCAAACACCGTATCAATGTGTGCGACCAACGCCAAGAATGTCACCAATCACTCATGACAATTCCGGTTTTCCGATTTGCTCCCAGTCCCAATGGCTCTCTCCATCTCGGCCATGCCTATTCTGCTTTGCTCAACCAGAAAATGGTCCATGAGACGGATGGCAAGATGTTGCTTCGCATGGAGGATATCGACCGCGAACGCTGCACACCTGATCTCGAAAACTCCATGCTGGAAGACCTCGAATGGATTGCTTTGTCTTGGGAGCAGCCCGTTCGCCGTCAGTCAGAACATTTCCCCATCTATCAGGAAGCGCTGAACCGGCTTATCGAAATGGAACTGATTTATCCGGCCTTCCTCAGCCGTAATGGCATCAGGCACGAGATAGAACGTTCGAACGTTGCCGATTGGCCATACGATCCGGATGGCGCGCCACTCTATCCGGAAACCGAGCGGAAACTTTCAAAACGCGAACAGCAGACGCGCATAAGTGCCGGAGAGCCTTTTGCCTGGCGGTTGAATATGGATCGCGCACTTGAGATGGTCGGAAAGCCGCTGGTCTGGCATGAGTTCGGGTCTGGAAAAAATGTAGATGCTCGTCCGCAAGACTGGGGCGATATCATCATTGCACGGCGCGACATGCCGACAAGCTATCATCTGTCTGTCGTCATTGACGATGCCTTGCAGGGCATCACTCATGTGGTTCGCGGCAAGGATTTGTATCATGCCACCAGCGTCCATCGCCTTCTGCAACATCTCTTCGGCATAGAGCCGCCGCTCTATCATCATCATCAACTCATTCTGGATGAGGATGGCGCCAAGCTTTCGAAAAGCCGCAAGGATACATCTCTTCGCTCTTTACGCGAGAAGGGTACAACACGTCAGGAGATATGCGATTTGATCGGTTTGTGATCTATCGCACTCCGCCATTCGGGTATAAGCCAATCTGGCTCATCATTGATCTGGTCTTTCCCATGCCTGTTCGCTATTTCCCAGCCTTGTTCGTTGCCCTCTGGGCAACCGGTTTCATCGGCGCGCGCTATGCAATGCCTTATATGGAACCCTTTCTGTTTCTGGCTGCACGTTTTGCGATTGCAGGGGCTATTCTTGGAATATGGGTCGTACTGGCTGGAAATAACTGGCCAAGCAAGCGCGGAGCGATGCACGCCATTATCGCAGGCTGCCTGATCCACGGTGCTTATCTTGGCGCGGTTTTCTGGGCTATCCACAAGGGTCTACCTGCCGGCATGTCTGCCTTGGTAGTGGGTCTTCAGCCTTTGATCACCGCGCTGATCGCTGGCGTGACGCTTGGAGAGAAAATCCAGCCGCGCCATTGGACTGGGCTCGCGGTAGGTTTCATTGGCGTCGCCATGGTACTATGGCCCAAGCTTTCAATTTCTGCCGATGGCATTACTCCGGCAACTGTCGGCGCCTCTGTCTTTTCCGTTATCGCCATCAGTGCAGGGACAGTCTGGCAAAAACGTTTTGTCGGCCAGATCGATCTCAAGGCTGGTACGACGCTGCAATATCTCGGTGCGATGATTGTCATGGTGATCATGACACTCATCTTCGAAACTCATCAGATTATCTGGTCCGGCTCACTCGTCTTCGCCATGTTCTGGCTGGTTGTAGTCTTATCGATAGGTGCAGTCCTGCTGCTAATGATTCTGATAAATCAAGGAGCAGTCTCGAAAGTGGCATCGCTATTCTATCTCGTTCCGGGCGTGACAGCTTTGATGGCCTATGTGCTCTTCGGTGAAACTTTGACACTGTTTCAGCTCGTTGGCATGGGTATAGCGACGCTGGGCGTCGCCCTCTCCACCGGCGGTCAAAGCCGCCGGGCTACCCTTCCCTCGCGATAAATGATGATCGCGGCATTGACCTCCGCGCCAATGATGAAAATTGCGGCGATGATATAGAGAAAAACGATGGCCGCCATGATCGAAGCAAGACCGGCATAGGTCGAGATATAAGACGCGAACGTTTCCAGATAACTGGCGAAGATCGTGGCGCCGATTGTCCATGCGATCAGCGTGAGCAATATTCCCGGCAGGATGTCGATAAACCGCCTGTGTCCCGCAGGCAGCCAGAGATGCACCACAAGCAGCCCGACAATCAGCACAGCCGACGCAATGCAATAACGCCAGAAACTGATTGTGCCGGATAGAAGATAGATTTCCGGATACCATTTCGAGGCGATGCGCATGGCAAGCGGCGCAAGAACCAGCAGAAAGCTGATCGCCATGATGCCGATGGTTGCAATGATCACGTAGCCAAGGCTCTGCAGGCGGCAATAGATGATCGAGCGCGTATCTATCACGCGGTAAGCCCGGTTGAGTGCAACCCGCAAGGCTTCAATGCCATTGGAGGCAAAATAGGCGGCGGCGATCACACTGATAGTCAACAGTCCGCCACGCTGCACGTTGAGCACATTGCTCACCTCCTGCTTGATCGGATTGGCAATGACTTCCGGCCAGGTATCGAAAACCACATGCACGGCGGTTTCGGTAAATGCGCTTGCACCCAGAAAACTTGCCAGTGCAGTGGCAAAAATCAGGAACGGAAACAGCGCCATGATTCCGGAAAGCGCCACATGGCTTGCCAGTGCCCACCCGTCATCCGTGCTGAAATGTCCCAGCGCGTCGGCAACGATACGCCGAAGAAAACGATATACTTTACCCATCAATGCAGGTTTGCCCCTTTGACCATGTACGCGAGATTGCAAGGCACAAGCGAATATGTGAAGTGTTTTTTTGCGCAACCTATTGAATTGAAACCATGCCCCGTTCCAGAACGATTTTAATTACAGGATGTTCCAGTGGAATGGGCGCCTATTGTGCGCGCGCTTTGAAGGCTGATGGCTGGACAGTTTTTGCAACGGCCCGCAAGCAAGCCGATATTGATGCGCTGAAGTCTGAAGGTTTTGCCGCTTACTATCTGGATTATCGCGAATCACAGTCTATTCAGGACACAGTTGCCGGCATTCTTACACAGACGGGCGGCACACTCGACGCACTCTACAATAATGGCGCCTATGCGGTTCCCGGGGCAGTCGAAGACCTTCCCACTGCTGCGCTACGCGAGCAATTTGAAGCGGCATTTTTCGGCTGGCACGAGCTTACCCAGTTGATCGTCCCCATCATGCGTAAACAAGGTCACGGGCGCATTGTGCATTGTTCCTCGATTCTTGGTCTCGTTCCCATGAAACTGCGCGGTGCCTATGTTGCCTCGAAATTTGCGCTTGAAGGATTGATGACAACGCAGCGCATGGAATTAGAAGGTTCCGGCATTCACGTATCGCTGCTTGAACCGGGCTCCATCGACTCGAACTTCCGGGCTAATGCTGCGGCACAGGTCAGTAAATACATAGATATTGAAAGCTCGGTTCATCGTGAGCAATACAACAGCGAAATCGAGCGCTTTTCAAAAGCCAAACCACCACGATTCGCATTGGGACCAGATGCGATTTACAAAGTGCTGAAGCACGCATTGGAAAATCCGCGGCCAAGGCCCCATTATGTGGTGACGTTTCCGGCAAAATTGGCAAGTCTTGCCAAACGAATTCTATCGGCCCGTGCGCTGTATCGCATGCTTGCGAGCCAATCATGACAGGAGCAGAGTGGAACTCTGCTGATAAGGAATAACACCATGGACATCATCTTCAAATTTCTGGCGATTGTCGCCATAGCCGCAGTGGCCATCGTGCTGCTCATTGGTCTGCGCAATATGATGAAGGGTGGCGATGCCAACTTCTCCAACAAGATGATGCAGCTGCGCATTCTCCTGCAACTGGTTGCAATTATCCTGATCGTTGGCGCAATCTATTTCCATCGCGCCGCAAGCTAGGACAAATGGCAATGGTCAAGCTCAACAAGATTTATACGCGTACCGGCGATGACGGCACCACCGGCCTTAGCACCGGAGCACGGCGTTTGAAGCATGATTTGCGCGTCGAGGCTTACGGCACGGTTGATGAGGCAAACTCCTTTGTCGGATTGGCCCGGTTGCACACCGAGCAGGACTATCCCGAACTCGACGCCATGCTTGTCCGCATCCAGAATGACCTGTTCGATCTCGGAGCAGATTTGGCAACGCCGGATACTGGTGAAACGCTTGCCTATGAGCCTTTGCGTATCATCGATGCACAAGTTTCGCGGGTCGAGGCGGATATCGACCATATGAACGAAAATCTTGCGCCTTTGCGCTCTTTCGTGCTGCCGGGAGGTTCGGCCGCATCGGCTGCTTTGCATCTGGCAAGAACAGTTTCGCGCCGGGCAGAACGGCAAATGGTAGAGCTATCTCAACGACCAGACGAGATCGTCACTTCTGCCGCGTTGAAATACATCAACCGTGTCTCGGATTTCCTGTTTGTTGCTGCTCGCGTTGTCAATGACAATGGCGCAAAGGACGTGTTATGGGTTCCGGGTAAAAACCGCTGAACGGCTTGAGGCAGGAATCCGGAATTAATGTTCATTCCACTATACGACGCCAATCGCCTTAAATACATCAAACTGCAATACGTTACACTCTCACTCATTGTTTTGAATGTTGTGATCTTTGGGCTTGTGGCTCTTTTTGATCCGGACACCCAGAAAGCGTCAATGGCATTTGGCTACATTCCCGCTGTAGCGCATGATCTGGTTATACGTCCTCCCCAATATGACTTCATACCTGACGGATGGACCTACATCACCTATACATTCATGCATGCCGATGTCTATCATCTCGGTGGAAATATGCTGTTTCTCTGGGTCTTCGGCGACAATGTTGAAGACGCAATGGGGCATATAAAATTCCTGATCTTCTATTTTCTCTGCGGTGCCGCTGGTGCCTTCATGCACGGTTTTGTTTTCTCTGATTCCCAAGGCCCGTTGATTGGTGCATCGGGAGCGATATTCGGCGTCGTCGCCGCATATCTCGTGCTTCATCCGAGGGTGTGGGTTTGGGTCTTCGCGTTCGGGCGAATTCCATTACCACTTCCAGCCATCTATTTGCTTGCACTCTGGATTGCAGAACAGTTTTTGATGCTTTTCGTACACGGCGATGAACGCATATCCTGGTCAGCGCATGTCGGCGGAATTATTTCGGGAGCATTGCTTGTTGGTATTTTCAAACGATGGAGCATTCCGCTGTTCGACCGCACCATTGTTACTCCCCGCGCAGTCGTGGTTGAGGACAGGCAAAACAAAGAGGCTTGAAGCAGTGACATGAGAATAGCGAAGAACTTACCTTTCTGAATTGGGAAATTCTGTTTGTAGACAAGACCAGAGGTTTGGCTCAAATTCATCCCGCACATTGGTTTCGGCGAGCTTCCAGTGTCCACCTCGTCACCTTTCCCGAGATCGGGTATGAAAGACACTAATGTTCATTCCACTGCATGACGCCAACAGTCTGAAATACATCAAAGTGCAGTATGTGACACTGTCACTGATAGCGCTCAACGTCATCATTTTCGCGCTGACCAGCATTGGCGGTGATTACGCGGAAGCCACCATTATCGGGCTTGGCTATATTCCCGCCATCATCCACCATCTGGCAACCCTGCCCGCCGCCTATGATATCGTTCCGCCAAACTTCACCTACATAACTTACGCGTTTCTCCATGCCGATATTTTTCATCTCGGCGGTAACATGCTGTTTCTCTGGGTGTTTGGCGACAATATTGAAGACGCGCTTGGACATGTGAAATTTCTGATTTTCTATCTTCTATGTGCAGCGGCAGGCGCTTTTTTACACGGCGTAATCTTGCCAGACTCGCAGGCACCGCTGATCGGCGCTTCCGGTGCAATCGCCGGGATTGTCGCGGCTTATCTTCTTCTTCATCCTCGCGTCAAAGTCTGGGTTCTGGCTTTTGGACGAATCCCGCTGCGTATTCCTGCGATCTACCCGCTCGTTCTTTGGGTTGCTGTCCAGTTCGTCATGCTTTTGTGGGGTGGTGACCAGCAGGTTTCATGGCCGGCCCATGTCGGCGGTATTATTGCAGGGGCGCTGCTGACTGTCGTTCTAAAGCGTCGAAATGTTCCGCTTTTTGATCGCGCTATCGTCTCTCCACGCGCGGTGGTTGCGGAAAAGGAGCCGCCGATACAGGCCCCCGAAACTGGACCCGTAAAATGGGGCCGCTAGACCACCATAATTCAATCGTTTGAAGTACAAATTGTCGCATGCCGTGCATTGACCTTTACGTTACTCATATTTACGGTCCCGCGCTGTTCAGGCACAAACGTGTCGCATTTTTCACCTCAATGTCGGCATCCGGCAAGCAGGTACCGTGATAGGACAGTTAAAGCTGTCATTCGAATATTGAAGAGGGAGTCCCCATGAAAGTCCTCGTACCGGTAAAGCGGGTAGTCGATTACAATGTGAAGATCCGCGTCAAGGGCGACGGTTCGGGCGTTGAGCTTGCGAATGTGAAAATGTCGATGAACCCATTCGACGAAATCGCGGTCGAGGAAGCACTTCGTCTGAAAGAAGCCGGCAAGGTCGAGGAAGTCGTGGTCGTTTCGATTGGGCCCGCACAGGCGCAGGAAACGTTGCGCACGGCGCTCGCCATGGGTGCGGACCGCGCCATTCTGGTCAAGGTCGACGATATTGTCGAACCGCTGGCTGTTGCGAAGATTTTGAAGGGCGTCGTTGAAGCCGAACAGCCGCAGCTGGTCATCCTTGGCAAGCAGGCAATCGATGACGATGCCAACCAGACCGGCCAGATGCTTTCTGCATTGCTCGGCTGGAGCCAGGGTACATTCGCTTCCAAGGTCGAACTTGGCGACAAGTCAGCCAAGGTAACGCGCGAAGTTGATGGCGGCCTGCAGACCATCGAGATCACGCTGCCTGCCATCGTCACAACCGACCTGCGCCTGAACCAGCCGCGCTATGCTTCACTGCCAAATATCATGAAGGCCAAGAAGAAGCCGCTGGATGAGAAGTCTGCCGGTGATTATGGCGTCGACACTGCACCACGCCTCAAGGTTCTGAAAACTGAAGACCCGGGCGGTCGCAAGGCTGGCGTCAAGGTGAAGGACGTTGCGGAGCTGGTCTCCAAGCTCAAGAACGAAGCTGGCGTTCTTTAAGGAAAAGGATAAGGAAATCACATGGCTATTCTTCTTTTTGCCGAACACGATAACGAGACCCTTTCCGACCAGACCGCCAAGGCATTGACGGCAGCGCTTGCCATCGGTTCCGATGTGCATGTGCTGGTTGCGGGCAAGAGCGCCAAGGGCGTTGCCGATCAGGCTGCCAAACTTGCAGGCGTTAAAAAGGTTCTGCTCGCCGACAGCGATGATCTGGCCAACCGCCTTGCCGAAGCAACAGCAGCGCTCATCGTCTCGATTGCCGATGGCTATGACACGATCATTGCCGCTGCAACAACCAACGGCAAGAACATCCTGCCGCGCGTTGCAGCCTTGCTTGATGTTATGCAGGTGTCGGATATCATCGAGGTCATCTCGGCCGATACGTTCAAGCGTCCGATCTATGCGGGTAATGCTCTGCAGACGGTTCAGGCGACTGATGCCAAGAAGGTTATCACCGTTCGCACGGCAACCTTTGCTGCTGCTGGTGAAGGTGGTTCGGCTTCGGTGGAGAACGTTTCTGCTGTTGCCAATCCGGGTCTTTCGACTTTTGTCGAAGCCAAACTTTCGGGTGGTGACCGTCCTGAACTGACCTCTGCCAAGATCATCATCTCTGGTGGACGCGCTCTCGGTTCCAACGAGAAGTTCAAGGAAGTGATCCTTCCGGTTGCTGATAAGCTCGGTGCTGCGGTTGGTGCCTCACGTGCCGCTGTCGATGCGGGCTATGCCCCGAACGATTGGCAGGTCGGACAGACCGGCAAGGTGGTTGCGCCGGATCTCTATATTGCCGTCGGCATTTCCGGCGCGATCCAGCATCTGGCAGGCATGAAGGACTCGAAGGTCATCGTTGCTATCAACAAGGACGAAGAAGCACCGATCTTCCAGGTTGCGGACTACGGCCTCGTTGGCGATCTCTTCACCATCCTGCCCGAACTTGAAAAAGCACTTTAAAGCGATTTTCCATCCGGAATTGCGCTGATAGAGAAATATAGTCGCAAGTTTGAAATGATTTGCATGGCCGGGGTAGACGAACGCTACCCCGGCCATTTACTTTGTATGCTACAAGAAACAAACGGATGGAAACATGGCTGGATCGATCAAGACTGTAGGCATCATCGGAGCAGGGCAAATGGGTAGCGGCATTGCCCATGTTTGTGCGGTGGCCGGCTATGACGTTTTGATCCATGACCAGTCTGCCGAACAGCTGGAAAAGGCCATCGCCACCGTCAATGGCAATATGGCACGGCAGGTTTCACACGGTAAACTCGAAGAAGCAGCCCGCGAAAAGGCTATGGCCCATATCCGCCCTGCCCTGCGCATGGAAGATCTTTCCAGTGTCGACCTTGCCATTGAAGCAGCAACCGAGGATGAAACCGTAAAGCGCAAGATTTTTGCGCAGCTTTGCCCCAACCTCAATCCTGAGGCGATCCTGGCTACCAATACCTCGTCAATCTCGATCACCCGCCTCGCCGCTACCACTGATCGCCCTGAGCGATTTATCGGCATTCACTTCATGAATCCTGTTCCGGTCATGAAGCTGGTCGAGCTTATTCGCGGCATTGCAACCGAAAACGTGACGTTTGAAAGCGCGCGGGAGTTTGTCACCAGCCTCGACAAGACCTTGACTGTCTCCGAGGATTTTCCTGCCTTCATCGTCAACCGCATTCTGTTACCGATGATCAATGAAGCTATCTATGTGCTTTATGAGGGTGTCGGTTCAGTTGATGCAATCGATACCGCAATGAAGCTGGGTGCCAATCATCCGATGGGCCCGCTCCAGCTTGCCGATTTCATCGGTCTTGATACCTGCCTTTCCATTATGCAGGTATTGCACGATGGCCTTGCCGATTCCAAGTATCGGCCCTGCCCGCTTTTGGTCAAATATGTCGAGGCTGGTTGGCTTGGCCGCAAGACCGGGCGCGGCTTCTACGACTATCGCGGGGAAAATCCCGTTCCGACGCGTTGAGCGTGTCCGCATGAAATTATCCCATGGATAGCGAGCATAGCTCTGAATTTCCTGCCGGAACGAAGCGGCTGTCCACCGTGCTCGTCGAGCTTGGGAACACAACTGCAGAACGAATTTCCTTTGACGATATTCTCACTGCACTATCGGAGCGAAGCTTCGGCGCTTTGCTCATCCTGTTTTCCGCGTTGAACCTGCTGCCCCTGCCGCCAGGATCATCGACTATCTTCGGCATTCCGCTGGTACTGTTGTCGATCCAAATGCTGATTGGCTTTGAGAACCCATGGTTTCCAGCATTCCTGCGCCGCAAATCCATGCGTACCGAAACATATCGCTCGGGCATTGCAAAACTGGAAAGCGTTCTCGCCCGCTTTGAGCGGCTTGCCCGCCCGCGTTACTGGCTCTTCCCGCAAATTGTCGTCGAGCGTGTCGTCAGCATAGTCGCGCTCCTGATGTCATTGATCGTCATTCTTCCAATTCCCCTAATCAACCAGATACCCGCCTTGAGCATTATTTTGTTGGCGATCGGCTTGGGAGAACAGGATGGCGCATGGCTTGGCACAGGGTTTCTCGTTGCTGCCTTGGCGGCGGGAATCGCGATAGGGCTTGGCGCTTCAGTCGGACTGGCAGCCCTTCATATCTTTGGTTAGATTGGGAACAGGAAGATATTCGCTGAATTCCTCGCCGAACCACAATAATTCCGTTTTGCCTGACTTTTTAAGATAATTATACGCGGCCAGAAGCAGTGGATGATCGAGATCGTCTTTGGTCAGATAAGAGTCTTTTCCTGCTTGAGTCTTGCCCTGAAACGACGCGCAATCAGGCTCGTCTGTGTAAGCTCGTGCCGAGAAGAATGTGTCTCCCTCGGAGAAAACATAGATATCGTATTCATAGTAATATAGGTAATTGCCATCCTCGTCGGGGTCCGAAGCATCTATATGGTGCGATATCTCGACCTGCAAGCAACGCAACTCCCCACTGTAAACCCCGAATGCTCATAGCATATAACGACGTGAAACCGGACCTGAAATGACCGAAACAGCAGCCATAAAGCATATAACAATCTACGTCGATGCTGATGCCTGTCCGGTAAAAGCTGAAATCTACCGTGTCGCAGAACGTTATGGCGTCAAAGTTTTCGTTGTGTCGAACTCCATGATGGCAATCCCCCGCGATCCAATGATCGAGCGTGTCATTGTCAGCGATGGCTTTGATGCTGCCGATGACTGGATTGCCGAGCGGGTTTCCCGGGGCGACGTTGTGGTAACAGCTGATATCCCGCTCGCCAGCCGTAGTGTAAAGGCTGGCGCCGACGCCATTTCTCCTACGGGCAGGGCATTCACGGAAGCTTCCATCGGCAATACTTTGGCGACACGCAATCTCATGGATGAGCTGCGTTCGGCCGGTCAAATTACCGGCGGACCGCGGCCTTTTTCCCCAAAAGATCGATCCGCCTTTCTTTCCGCGCTCGATCTCGCTATTGTGCGTTTGAAACGTGCGGGCTTCACCTCCTGACCCGCACGATTAAAGCCATTAGTTAAGCATCATCACCGTGGAAGGAATAGCTCGCTTCACAACTGGCATTTCCAGCGTTGTCTGAGATAGATCCAAAGTGGTCTCTTTTGCACCACCCCGCCTGGGATGGTAGGCTCCCTCTATGAAAACAGAAATTTTACTTCCTGGCAGAACAGTGAAATCACGGGGCATCATTTCCAGCACAAGCGGATAATTTTCTCCCTCGTTGATTATCTCTTCTTTTTCCAACCCTTTATAGAAGCTTGGGTTAGCCCAGCCCCACGTAACCCTCGCACCGTCGATAAACAAGGTCGCCTTGAGGTTGGGGACACCAGCCAAATAACTTGCATTTATTTTTACACGGATCGTTCCAGCAAAGCGGGTAGCATTTTCCAGAGGTGCAGTCCCGAATGCACCGCTGTTCCCGTACGCATTAAAGCGGACCGGTATCTTTGTATTTCCTTCTGTCGCATTCACTGTCAGCAAAAGTTTCGCGGTGCTATCTCTGAGCAAGTAATAAGGAACAACATCCGTCTTCGGCCAAGCTGGTTCTTTTACCAAAAGTTCGCCTGCTGGAATACAATCGCGAGGGGAATGTGCCGAGGCGCTGCAATGAGCGATCAGTGTATCGCTCGTATCATCCCTATCCGGCATTATTAAGTTGCCAGCAATCAAATCTCCGGCAGGTATTTCGCGCACGTATGTATCCTGCTTTTCAACGCCATTATTCACCCCGAAGAGATACCGGCTATACCAGAGCAAAATCTGTTTCTGCCACTCCTTTTGCCAAGCGGGATCATCGTGATCGCGACTGTGCAACCAAAGCTGAACCGGCTTTTTCATTTCAAACAATGTGTCATATAATTGGACGCTGTTTTTTGTTTTGACGTTATTGTCGCTTTGACCGTGCGCAATCAACGTGGCTGCTTTTATGTTGTTCACCAATAGAAGAGTGTTACGCTCCTTCCAGAAATCATTATATGCAAAGGTCAGATCATCGACACCTTGATCCAATTTCTTTTTATTTGCCGAGCAAGCTGTTTTCCGAATGGCTGATGTATACTCACCTGCATATCCGTTGAGATCGACTACATCACCAATTTGCACGCCATTGTATCGCTGGAAATAATCATAGGCATTGCTGATGCCAGCAACCGGAACGATTGCCTCGAGTCCCGCAACGCCAGTCGCTGCCGCCATAGTCGCCAAGGTCGCTCCGTAAGACACACCTTCCATTGCGACATGCCCGGTTGACCAAGGGGCAAGTATCGCGCGTCCTGATGCATCCATACCCTTTACATTCGGATCATTTACCAGCCAGCGTACGACATCAGCCATAGCCTCGCGCTCGGTTCCGTCCATGATCGAGGGACAGCCATCCGATTGGTTGGAACCCAATGAATCAGCGTAGACAATTGTAAAACCCATTCGAAGATATTGAGCCTCACCAAGAAAAGGGCCACGTGAATCAGTTTCATAAGTCGAATCTTCGTAGTAAATTGAGGGACGAACAATGACTGGTGTCTTTAAACCCTCGGTAACTTCTGCCGGTTGCACGATCCGCAATGCAATTTTATCTTTCTGTCCATCCCCGTCCGTATCCATATCTGTGAGCACCTTCACGGCCGATTTCAACGGGGCGCGCTTTGACAACCACGGCAAGATCATACCATCTTCCACGACAGGCCCGTTGCGGCCGGGATACAATGTGGCCAGCTTGGGATAAGCGATGCCCGTAGGGGAGGTCTCAAATTGCTTGCCTATTTCCGGCAAGGGCGTTGGAATTGGCACAGTGGTCGCCGGAACAATCGGCAGTTGAGACTCTAGTTTAACTTCTACAGCAGGTGCTGGTGTGGGATTAGGCTCTAAAATTGTATTATCTGTAACGACTGGGACGGCCTTGCCATCAAATGTATTGTCGGAAACATTGTCGTTTGGCTTGTTCGAACTGGAGCCATCGCAAGCGGCTAAAAGAGCCATGGCACATAGAATGAATCGGGATGATTTCACGTGCAATCTCTCAACTTTTAAAATGAATAAAAAATAACTTAATGCCTCTCCATGCCACGACTGCCGCTCTTGGTCAATATATGTGCAAGAACGACAAGGGAATAATTTTTAGTCAAATGACCCCAAAACGGAGATATAATCTCAATTAAACCGACCTATTGGTTTTCGTATCGCCTGACTGTAAAATGCCATTAGGATTGACGAAATGTGCTATAACCTCTACGAGAGCGCAACAAAGCTATATGCGTGCCGCTCGTGCTCCATTGACGCCGAGCTAAAAACACGCCCAAACAAGCACTGAAAGTTCATTCATGACTATTTTCGATTCTATCGCTCCGGCGCTGTCCGGTGCATTGAAAGCCCGTGGCTACGAAACCCTGACACCGGTTCAGACAGCCGTTCTCGCTCCTGAAGCCGAGGGACAGGATCTTCTCGTTTCCGCCCAGACAGGCTCCGGCAAGACCGTCGCGTTCGGCATTGCCATTGCACCAACCCTGCTTGAGGATGCGGATCGCTTCACCTCAATCGGTGCACCCTATGCGCTGGTCATCGCACCGACCCGCGAATTGGCATTGCAGGTTCGCCGCGAACTGGAGTGGCTTTATGAGCCAACTGGCGCGCGCATTGCCTCCTGTGTTGGCGGCATGGACATGACCAAGGAACGCCGGGCCCTTGCTCAGGGCGCTCACATCGTTGTCGGGACGCCGGGCCGCCTGCGCGATCATATCAGCCGCGGTTCGCTGGATATGAAAGAGCTGCGTGCTGTTGTCCTTGATGAAGCCGATGAGATGCTTGATCTCGGCTTCCGCGAAGATCTCGAATTTATTCTGGGTGAAGCGCCGGAAGACCGCCGCACATTGATGTTCTCGGCGACAGTGCCGAAACCAATCGCCTTGCTGGCCAAGCAGTTCCAGAAAGATGCGCTGCGCATTTCGGCAACCAATGACCGCGAACAGCACGCGGATATCGAATATCACATCATGCCGGTCGCACCCCGTGAGCGTGAAAACGCCATCATCAATTCGCTGCTGTTTTACGACGCACAGAACACGATCATCTTTGGCTCAACCCGCGAAGCTGTCAAACATCTGACCAGCCGCCTGTCCAATCGCGGCTTTGCGGTGGTGTCCCTTTCAGGCGAACTCAGCCAAGCGGAGCGTACAAATGCTCTGCAAGCCATGCGTGATGGCCGTGCCCGCGTTTGCGTTGCCACGGACGTTGCAGCACGTGGTATCGACTTGCCTAATCTTGATCTGGTCATCCATGCCGATCTGCCCAACAACTCGGAAACGCTCCTGCACCGCAGTGGCCGTACCGGACGTGCAGGCCGCAAGGGCATTTGCGTTCTGATCGTGCCCGCATCGCGCCGCCGTACAGCCGAACGCCTGCTACAGGGAGCAAAACTATCGACGACGATGGTGCCGCCACCGGATGCGGATGCAATCAACAAGCGCAACAATGACCGCATTCTCAATGATCCTTCTTTGTCAGAGGTCATAACCGAGGATGAGGGTGATTTCGTACGCGAACTGCTCAGCCTTCACTCGGCTGAACAGATTGCTGCTGCTTATCTGCGTCAACAAATGGCTGCCCGTCCTGCACCGGAAGAGCTTTCCAATACACCGTCCCATGTTCTCGAGCCTATCCGCAAAGGTAGCTTCGAAGACCGTCCAGGTCGCGGTGAGCGCACATCGCGCTCGGATCGCTTCACGGATTTCGAGAGCGGCGCATGGTTCAGCGTCAGCGTTGGCCGCAAGCAGCGTGCCGAACCACGCTGGCTCTTGCCACTCATCTGCAAGGCCGGTGACATCACCAAAACCGATGTCGGCTCGATCAAGATTCTGGAAACAGAAACACGCTTCGAAATCACTGCCAGCAAGGCCGATGCTTTCCTTGCACGTATCAAACAGTTTGGTACGGGTGAAAAGGGCGTAAATATTGCGCGCAGCGAAGGTCCCGGCGGTTCTGCTCCGCGCAGCGATTTCAAGCCGAAGAAGAACTTCGGTGAGAAGCGCGAGTTCGACAATCGCAAACCACGTGGCAACGACGCCAATCCGCGTACCGAGTGGGCTGCCAAGCCTGCGAAGGCAAAGCCGGAAGGCTGGACCACGGAAAAGCCAAAAAAGCTGCCAAAGGAACGCAAGCCCGGCGAATTGCAGGGTTTCGACAAGTACAAGGCGAAAAAAGCCCGCAAGGCCGCTACTACAGGCACCGAGTAATCATCAAGAACGCTTCCTCTCCGTCATCCTCGGGCCCTTGACCCGAGGATCTACGGATGTGTCCTTCACAAACCCAACGCCGTATCAACGAAGCGTTGAGCGTCATCGCTGGACCAATCGGCAGGGCCGTTCATCGCAGCTATCTGGCAACCTTCCTTATCAATCAGCATCGTAACAGGAAGACCAAAAGCCAGATTCTTTCGTTTTAGCTCATTGAACACGCCCATTGATGGGTCGCGGTAAAGATCGAGCGATTTAACGCCGATTTCGCTCAGGAAAGCTTTGGGCTTTGCATCGTCGCCCGTGTCGATATTGATCGTGACGACCTCAAATTTGTCGCTGCCCTTTTTTGTTTCCAGTGCATCGAGTGCAGGCATTTCCTCGCGGCAAGGCGCGCACCATGTCGCCCATAGATTGACGAGCAAAGTCTTGCCTTTGAAATCGCTGATACGAACCGGTTTGCCGTCCGGGCCAGTAAACGAAAGGCTGGACATGGATTGTGGTTGATCTGAACCACGCATCGCTGCAATGGAGCCAACGGCTGCTGCATCAATTGCCTTTGCGCCTGCCGCCTTCATCGGGCACTGATCCGCAGTATTAGTCGCCACGGCAATATTGCCAGATGGCCGCTCCATCACGTATACCGCAACCGCACCTGCGGCGATGCCGGCAAGCGCGGCAAGGGCGATGATCTTTTTGTTGCTGTTGCGTGGCGTTTTCTGCATGCCGTCTGTCATTCTTTACTCTTCCGCTTCTCACTCAAGGCGCTTTCCATGTCCGACAAGAAGAACAGCAATGAAATGTGGGGTGGTCGTTTCGCCTCTGGTCCCGCCGCCATCATGGAAGAAATCAATGCTTCCATCGGCTTTGACCAGAAGCTTTACGCCCAAGACATTCAAGGTTCGCTTGCTCATGCAGCCATGCTTGCAAAAACCGGCATAATTGCGGGCGACGATTACGACAAGATCACAAGCGGCCTGAACACGATATTGTCAGAAATCGAGAGCGGAAAGTTCACTTTCTCACGCAAACTTGAAGACATTCACATGAATGTCGAGTCGCGCCTTGCCGAATTGATCGGCGCATCAGCGGGCCGGCTGCATACCGCGCGTTCCCGCAACGATCAGGTGGCGGTGGATTTCCGGCTTTGGGTCAAAGCTGAATTTGAAAAGACAGCCGCGTTGCTCAAAAAACTGATCGAAGCATTCCTCAAACGTGCTGAAGAACATTCGGCTACCCTCATGCCGGGCTTCACTCATCTTCAAACCGCACAACCCGTAACTTTCGGCCATCATTGCATGGCCTATGTCGAGATGTTCGGCCGCGATCTTAGCCGCGTCCGCGACGCTATCGAACGTATGAACGAATCGCCGCTTGGTGCCGCAGCATTGGCGGGAACCGGTTTTCCGATTGACCGTCACATGACTGCGAAAGCGCTTGGCTTTCGTGAACCTACCCGTAATTCGCTGGACAGCGTTTCCGACCGGGATTACGCGCTCGAATTTCTCTCAACAGCGGCAATTACCGCGACACACCTGTCTCGCCTTGCAGAGGAAATCGTCATCTGGTCCACATCGCAGTTCGGTTTTGTCCGGCTTTCCGACAGCTTCTCAACCGGCTCCTCCATCATGCCGCAGAAGAAAAACCCCGATGCTGCCGAACTGGTTCGCGCCAAAACCGGACGCATCACCGGATCGCTGGTCGCGTTGCTCACAGTCATGAAGGGCCTGCCGCTGACCTATTCCAAGGACATGCAGGAAGACAAGGAAGCTGTTTTCGACGCCGCTGAAACGCTGGAACTCGCTCTTGCTGCAATGACCGGCATGGTTGGTGATATGACCATCAACGCGGCGGCAATGAAGAAAGCCGCAGGCTCCGGCTACTCAACTGCTACCGATCTGGCCGATTGGCTGGTACGTGAGCTTGGCCTGCCGTTCCGTGAAGCACATCACGTAACCGGACGTGCAGTGGCACTTGCCGAGCAGAAAAAAGTCGATCTGGGCAAATTGTCGTTGGAAGATTTGCAGCAGATACACCCGGGTATAACCGCTGCGATTTTCGGTTTTCTCACGGTAGACAAGTCCGTACGCAGCCGCAAATCCTATGGCGGAACAGCGCCGGAGCAGGTTCGCAAGCAGATCAAATTCTGGCAAAAGCGGATCGCAAAATTGTAAAACAACATTGACCAGCCTTGGGGGTGCAAACTGCGCCTTCTTAGGCTAGACATGGCAGACCCATTTCGGACGACAGGATCAACAATGACAAGCCGTTCCCTATTATCGACAATTCTAATGTCGGTCGTGATTGTAAGCGCCATATCGGCATGCGGCCGCAAGGGCCCGTTGGAACCGCCGCCCGCCTCCGGTACATCGATGCCCGGTGAGCCAAAACCCGCAACCCCGCCCGTCAAGGACAAGCGTTTTATTCTCGACCCATTGATTTAGAGAAATTCCCGTGAACCATTTCGATTATAGAGACGGCGTTCTCCATGCCGAGGGCGTCAGCGTTCCGGAAATAGCCAACGCTGTTGGAACACCTTTCTACTGCTATTCAACCGCGACCATCGAACGCCATTTCAAAGTGTTCTCGGCCGCCTTTGCCGATATGGACACGCTTGTCTGCTACGCCCTCAAGGCGAACTCCAATCAGGCGGTATTAAAAACACTGGCGCGCCTTGGTTCCGGTGCTGATGTGGTTTCAGAAGGCGAACTGCGCCGGGCACTGGCCGCTGGTATTCCGGCTGACAAGATTGTCTTTTCCGGCGTCGGCAAGAAGCCAAGCGAAATGGATCTGGCTTTGAGCGTTGGCATTCATTGCTTCAACGTCGAGTCCGAGCCGGAGTTGGCCATACTTTCCAGCCGTGCGGTCGCTGCCGGAAAGATTGCGCCGGTTTCGCTGCGCATCAATCCGGATGTCGACGCAAAAACTCACAAGAAAATTTCAACAGGAAAATCCGAGAACAAGTTTGGCATTCCGCTCGCCAAGGCGAGCTCAATCTACGCGCAGGCGGCCAAGCTGCCCGGGCTTAGCGTCGTTGGCGTGGATATGCATATTGGTAGCCAGATTACCGATCTGGAGCCCTTCGATGACGCTTTCCGCCTGCTGGCAGAACTGGTTGCGCAGTTAAAAGCTGATGGTCACGACATCAAGCATGTCGATCTTGGTGGCGGCCTCGGCATTCCCTATCACTTCGACAACAACCCGCCTCCCTTACCTGATGCCTATGCGCAGATCGTGCAAAAGCACATCAAGCCACTCGGATTGAAAACGATTTTTGAGCCGGGCCGTCTTATCGTGGGAAATGCCGGCATCCTTGTCACCGAAGTTATCTTCGTAAAGGAAGGCGACGCACGCAACTTCATCATTGTTGATGCGGCCATGAATGATCTCATCCGCCCAACGCTTTACGACGCATTTCATACGATCCGCCCGGTCAAGGAACCAAAAGCCGACCATCCGCGCATTCGCGGCGATGTTGTGGGTCCAGTTTGCGAAACCGGCGACTATCTCGGCCTTGATCGCGATTTGCCGCGCCCGGCACCGGGTGACCTGATCGCTATCGGTACAGCTGGTGCCTATGGTGCCGTGCAGGCAGGAACCTATAATACGCGCCTTCTTGTGCCTGAAGTTCTGGTCAATGGCGATCAATTTCATGTGGTGCGCGCGCGTACAACTTATGACGAATTGATCGGCCTCGATTCCATTCCGGATTGGCTGTAATTTTCACACGTTACACAGAAGTATGATTGCGTTTTACCACGCAAGGCCTCGCCTTTGCCATGATGAATGGTATTGTTAGTCTTATCCGGTAGCATCGATGCCGGAAAAATGGAGCGGGAATGGCCGATCAAAACTCGGAAGAGCGGGAAGCGACCAGTTTCAAATTCGATATTTTGAAAAGTATCGATCGCCTCCGTTTGTCCGCTTGGCTGATGATTGCACTTGAGCGACTTTGGCCGCTCTTGCTGCCATTTCTACTTGTTGTTGGCGTATTTCTTAGCCTGTCGTGGTTCGGCCTCTTCCGCCTCATGCCTGATCTGGCGAGACAAGCCCTGCTTGCGCTATTTCTCCTGAGCATTCCGTTTTGTGTCTATCTGCTGCTGAAATTCCGCTTGCCCCGCACATCGGATGTCACGCGCAGACTTGAAAATGTCAACGAACTCGCACACCAGCCTATTACAGTTCAGACGGAAGAGCTTGCAGGCAACGGCAACGATCCTTTTGCTCAGGCACTATGGGCAGAACACCGCAAGCGCATGGCAGAACGCATTGCCAACCTGCAAAGCGGCCTGCCGCAGACACGCATCGCAGAGCGCGACCCGTGGGCCTTGCGCGGCGTCGTCGTTCTTCTCCTCTTCGTTGCTTTTGCGTTTTCCAGCGGCCCATTTGGCGGGCGTATCAGCGATGCGTTTCTCAGCCATGCAACGAGCAACGCCATACCACCTCGCATTGATGCGTGGGTTACGCCGCCTCGCTATACCGGTCGCGCACCGCTATTTCTGACCACAGCAGCCAATGCTGCCGACACGCAGTTTTCCATACCGCAGAACAGCACGCTTGTTGTTCGCATTATCGGTGGTAGCGGCTCGGAAGCTGTTACCCAGAAACTGGCCAATGGAGATTCCCTGGAGATTGCAGCGAAGGATACGCCAAAGGCCGACGGTATCCAAACCGCCAAGGCAACACCGCGGAATTTCGAACTGACTCTTGGTCAAAACAGTTCGATTGATCTGATGGATGGCCGATCTGTGCTTTCCAGTTGGGGCTTTACCATCATTCCGGATCAGCCTCCAACCATCCGCTTTACCAAAGAACCTTCCAGTGCAGCCAACGGTACGATGGATGTGTTCTACGAGATCAGGGATGATTACGGCGCTATAGGCGCGCAGGCAAAAATTGAACCGGCCCTGCCTGCCGAAAAGGATGCACGCCCGCTTTACAACGCTCCGGAATTGCCGTTATCGCTGCCGCGCCGTGGCGAACAGCCCAAGGAAACAAAGACTACCAAGGATTTGACGGAGCACCCATGGTCGGGTTCGGAAATCCACATGACACTCGTGACATCTGATGATGCCAAGCAGGAGGCGCGCAGCGAAACCAAAACTCTGGTTATGCCGGAGCGGCCATTTGCCAACCCGCTTGCTCGTGCTGTCGTCGAGCAACGCCGCAATCTTGCATTGAATGCAAACGCCAAGCCGAACGTGCTTGAGATGATTGATGCCATCACCATGTGGCCGGAAGAAACGATCAGGAATTCATCGCATTATCTCGCATTGCGCAGTGTCCGCTCACGTCTCAATCTTGCAAAGAGTGATGACCAGCTGCGCGAAGTGGTTGCCTATATGTGGCAGGTTGCGCGCGGCATTGAGGACGGCGCGCTTTCCGACGCGGAGCGCCGTTTGAGGCAGGCTCAGGAAGCCCTGAAAAATGCCATCGAACAGGGCGCGAGTCAGGAAGAAATTGAAAAGCGCATGGCCGAATTGCGTAGCGCCATGAATGAGTATTTGCGTGAATTTGCGCAAAAGGCCCAGAAGAACCCGAATATGGCGCAGATGCCGAACCCCAATATAAAGGAACTGCGGCAGGAGGATATCGACAGGATGCTCGACCAGATCGAAAATCTGGCCAAGCAGGGGTCGAAGGATCAGGCACAGCAATTGCTGTCCGAACTCGAAAACATGATGAACAACCTGCAGATGGGCCAGCAGCAGCAAGGCCAAAATGGTCAGCAAGGGCAGATGAAACAGCAGATGGACAAGCTCGGTGAGCTGATGCGCCGTCAGCAGGACATGATGAACCAGACTCACAAACTTGAACAGCAGCGCCAGCAAGGCATGCAGCAGGATTTTGGCGAAGGACAACAAGGCGAGCAGGGTCAGCAAGGGCAGATGTCCGAGGAGGATATCGCCAAGGCGCTGCGTGATCTGCAGCAGGGTCAGGGCAAGCTTCAATCTGAACTCAACCAGTTGATGAAAGATCTGGAAGGCATGGGCATTAAACCCGGCGAAGGCTTTGGTCAGGCAGGGAAATCTATGGGCGACGCCGGGAAATCCCTTGGTGATGCAGATGGCGGTCAGGCGCTCAGTCAGCAAAGCGACGCGTTGGACGCACTGCGCCGCGGCGGTCAGGACATGATGAAACAGATGCAAGAGGCGATGGGGCAGGACGGGCAGACCGGATCCAGCGGCCGTCAGCAGACCGGAGGGCGCGATCCGCTGGGTCGTGAAAATCGTACCGGCGGCCCCGATGATGGTACGAATACCAAAGTCCCCGGCGAGATCGATATTCAGCGTGCGCGCGAAATCCTTGATGCCATCCGCAAGCGGCTCGGCAATTCGCTAAGCCCGCAGATGGAGAAGGACTATCTGGAGCGCCTGCTCAAGTTCAATTGAACTGAGATAAAGAACCCCTCCCTGCTGCTCCGCAGCCTCCCTCCCCACAAGGGGGAGGGTACAGGTCGAGTGTGTTTCTTCCGAACACGAATATCTCAGAATAAAACACCAATTACCCTCCCCCTTGTGGGGAGGGAGGCTGCGGAGCAGCAGGGAGGGGTTCTTTCATGAATAAAGGAGCCAACTAATCCCGAACAACGCCGACATAGGGCAGTTGCCGGAATGAGTGACCGACATCCATGCCGTAACCCACGACGAAATAGTCGGGGCATTCGAAGCCTTTGAAATCCGCCTCTATCTCGGTCTTGCGCTTGACGCTCTTGTCGAGCAGTACGGCGATATAGACATTCCGGGCACCGCGTTCGAGCATGAGTTCGCGCGTGAATTTCAATGTCCGGCCCGATTCAAGAATGTCATCTATCAGAAGCACGTCGCGCCCGTGCACATCGCTGTCGATATCGCGCAGCAGCCGCACTTCGCCGCTTTCCGTACCCTTGCCGTAACTGGACACAGTGATGAACTCGACATCCGGTTCAGCACCGGCATCATGCATCGCGCGGATCAGATCGGCAGCGAAAATGAACGAGCCTTTGAGGATCGATATGACAAGGAGATTCTCGAAATTGCCTGCAACGATTGCCTTGGCAAGTTCGAGATTGCGCACAGCAATTGTCTCGGCACTGAAAAGAACATCAATATTTTTAGTTCCGACCTTTGGCATGCAAGATTCCTGTAGCGCGTTTTCAGTATTAATTTTTCCAGTACAACTCCCCGCACCTATAGCCTGATCACCGGTCAAAATGCAAAAACCTGTATTCTCGCAATGCTGCCGCATAAAATTCATGTTTCCGTTCATGCTGGTTCACGTTTGATGGGGTGGTCAAATCAGTTCCCGCAAAATAGAACACGATGCAGATGAGATCGGAAAAACACAGTTGATTCGTTTTGAGAATGTCGGATTGCGGTACGGGATGGGCCCGGAGGTCTTGCGCGATGTCAGCCTCCACATATCACCGCGATCATTCCAGTTCCTCACCGGGCCTTCCGGTGCAGGTAAGACATCTTTGCTGCGCCTGTTGTTCATGACGCTCAAGCCCACACGCGGCTCAATTACTGTATTCGGCAAAGATATCGCGACAATCTCTTCAAAAGAAATGCCGATGCTCCGCCGCCGGATCGGCGTGGTGTTTCAGGACTTCCGCCTTCTCGATCATATGACCACATACCAGAATGTTGCCCTGCCCTTGCGTGTTCGCGGCAAGGAAGAGGCAACATACCGCGCCGAAGTGGAAGAACTTCTGCACTGGGTTGGCCTTGGTGAGCGCATGCATGTGCTGCCGCCTGTGCTGTCAGGTGGTGAAAAACAGCGCGCCGCCATCGCTCGCGCTCTAATCGATCAGCCGGAAATTCTTCTGGCCGATGAGCCTACAGGCAATGTCGATCCACCCTTGGCACGTCGCTTGCTGCGGCTTTTCGGCGAGTTGAACCGCTCCGGTACAGCGGTCGTTATTGCCACTCACGATTTGACCCTTATGGATCAGATCAATGCGCGACGCATGATTCTCGATCAGGGGAGGCTCGACGTTTATGATTGACGCCGCCGACCTCAAGGATCGGGCGCTGGATGTTGCCGGGCGAGTATGGACCCGCATTCGCAAAGGTAGCGGTCAGGTCTCGATTGTCCCGGCGGGCAATGTTGTCGGTCACGCGTTGATGATCGTGATCGCCATCATGACATTCCTCGCCTGCCTCACAGTCGGCGCTGTCAGCCTCGTTCAATCGACGGCCGCCACGTGGCAAAGCCAGATTTCGACTGAGGCCACAATCCAGATCAGACCTGTCGAAGGTCAGGATATGGAAGCAATGCTTGCCGAGGCAAGCAAGATCGCGCAAGGCTTTGCTGGCGTAAAATCGACGCGTATTATCGACCGTGATGCGACGGCACGTCTTCTTGAACCATGGCTTGGCACTGGTCTTGATATCGATGAATTGCCTGTTCCCCGTCTTGTCGTTGTTACGCTCGATGAAGCTTCGCCGCCGGATTTCGCGGCACTCCGCAGTATGCTTGTCGGGCAGATACCGGCCGCCAGTTTCGACGATCATCGCACATGGGTCGACCGTCTGGTCTCCATGGCGCGTTCGACCGTGCTCATCGGCACCGGCGTCCTTTCGCTTGTGGTGGCGGCAACGGTTCTCACGGTGATTTTTGCCACACGCGGGGCGATGGCGGGCAATGGTCACATCATCGAGGTTTTGCACTTCATCGGTGCCGAACAGAAATTCGTGGCCCGCCAGTTTGAGCGGCATTTTTTCTGGACTGCTTTAAAGGGTGCCGCTTTCGGTGGCGCACTCGCAATGTTTATTTTTCTGATGATCGGATGGTGGTCGTCGCGTAATCTGGCAACACCCGAAGCAGATCAGGCGACAGCGTTGTTCGGCAACTTCTCTATCGGATCGGGCGGGTATACGGGCGTCATTCTCATCATATTGGCAGTCAGCGTTCTCACCATGATTACAACACGAATGACAGTCATAGCGCATTTAAGGCAGGTGGATGGACGCACAGGCGAAAATCACGAGACCTGAGATATTTTATTCAATTTTACGGACTACCCGCTTCCTGTTGACGAGCGGCAGACTAAGCAGAACAACACTCTCGAACAAGGCACTTACGGCACAAGATGGACGGCCTTAACGACAGCAGCAACAAGTCTCCCGACACGGACACAGTTCCGGTCCGTGGATTGTCTGCGACCTTGGGTACGTATTTTGCCCGGTTTCTGTTCCTGCTTGCTATCCTGGCGATAGGCCTGTTCATCGGTGGATTTATTGTTTTCAGCGACCGTGTCACCACTCTTGGCATACCGGATCTCGCTGAACCTGCCGACGGCATAGTCGTCCTGACCGGCGGTTACTCCCGTATCGAAGGCGCGCTGGAGTTGCTCAAGAACAAGCGCGGTGAACGTCTGTTTATCAGCGGCGTCCATCCATCGACAAAACGCAGCGAGTTGCAACGCGTCACCGGCGGCGACGCAACCCTCTTTGAGTGCTGCGTGGATATAGACCGTTCAGCATTGGACACGGTGGGTAACGCCACGGAAAGCATCAAGTGGGCCAGCGCCAATCACTACAAGCGCGTGATTGTCGTCACCAACAATTATCACATACCACGCACCATGCTCGAACTTGGTCGCGCCTCGCAGGAAATAGAGTTCATCGCCTATCCGATCACCAATACCAGCCTCAAGGACGGCGATTGGATAACCCGTGGACAGATCGTGCGGGTTTTACTGATGGAATATATCAAATATCTCGGTGCCGTGGCGCGTGCCCAATTGCCGGACAGTCTTTCAAGTGTCACTGACGAATTGCTACATCAGATCAGGGATTAGCCCGGATCTTCGTTGAACTTGGCACATCTATAGTGCGTGGTTCGACGGGGCTCACCATGAGGAGGTCAACTGATTTGCAGAAAGCCAAGTTCTGCAATAGTGGTAGCTCACGTGCGTATCAAACACCTTCCTCATGGTGAGCCCCGTCGAACCACGCACTGCATTTATGCAACTTCTTATGAGCCCCTTATGACAATAATCCGGTCGATCATCTTCAACGTGCTGTTTTACCTGAACCTGATCGTCCAGATGATCATTTTCACGCCTTATTACTTCCTCAGCCCGCGCAAGCAGGCTTGGGCCATTCCGAAGAACTGGGCGAGATCAAATCTCTGGTTGCAGAAGGTCTTTGCCGGAACGGATATGGAAATCGAGGGGCTGGAGAACATTCCGGATGGCCCATACATCTGCGCGCCGAAGCATCAGTCATTCTGGGACGCTTACGCTTTTCTGCCTTATGTCGCGGACCCGGTTTATATTCTCAAGCGCGAGTTGATGTGGATTCCGCTTTTCGGCTGGTACATCCAGAAAATGAAAATGGTGCCTATTGATCGCGGCAAACGCTCTGCGGCGATGAAAACCGCCGTCAAGGGTGCCCATATCGCCGTATCCGGTGGCCGGCAATTGATGATCTATCCCGAGGGCACACGCACAAGCCCCGGAGCCCCGCCTGCTTACAAGTACGGCGTAGCCCACATCTATGGTGAGCTTGGCGTCCCGGTCCTGCCTATCGCCCATAATGCGGGTCTTTATTGGCCCCGCCGCAAGTTTCTCCGTCATCCCGGCGTCATCCGCTGCCGCATTCTCCCGCCAATTCAACCGGGCTTGGACAATGACGCTTTCCTAAAGAAGCTCCAGGAGGTAACGGAGGCGGCCTGTGACGAATTGCTGATCGAAGCAGCAACGTCTGCCAATCCACCGCCAATGCCTCCCACCGCCGTCACACGCCTCAAGGAATTGGGCGTAAAGATTTAAGGTTTGTGCTTGTCCACAGCGACGGCTACTGCCTCCATCCAATGGTCGCGGATATTCATCTTGCGCATGTGTTCGAGCGTGTTGTGTACGTAATCCTCGTTGCGTCCCGATACGCCAACCGATCCGCAAACGGCCGTAGCAGCCTCGCTAACTGATAATGTTCCGGCATACTGAACGTGGTTACGGTCGACAATATAGGTCAGCGCTTCGACTTTGCGTCCATCAGGAAGCCGCACACCCACGCGCCGTTCAAGATAGACATGCGTAACCAGTTCGCGCTCGCGCAGATAAGAGACAACCTCGTCCTCAAGCTCGCCCGGCACACGAAAGGCCATGCCAAGGCAGGAACCACCACGATCAAGTCCGAGAACAAGTCCCGGCCGTTCGGGCGTACCACGATGTACATAGGAACGCACGCAAAGCGCCCTGCGATAGCCATGAAGACGGGCATGATGCGTCTCTACATGTGCAAAGCCGGGCTTCCACATCAGTGAACCATAGCCAAAGACCCAAAAATCGCCCATATCCATCCCGATAGCTGGATTCGAAACAAAGTATCTTCCTGACCGATAGCGAGAGCCGCACCATGCCGTCAAGCAATACCCCAGAAACCCGCAAGTCCGGAAAGCTCCTCAAATATCTTGCGGGCTTCGTTGTCTTGCTCGGGATTATCTACACCGGCGGCTGGTTTTATCTTGCCAATGAGCTTGAAACCCGTGTGGCAACCAACCTCGCTGCCTTCAGGCAGAAGGGCATTGATGCCACCTGTGAGAATGCCGGGGCAAGTGGTTTTCCTATAAGGCTGGGACTGGACTGCACCAAAGTCGGCTGGGTCGATCAGGCGAAAAAGCTTTCGATTATGGCTGGCAGCTTTAATGCCGCCGCGCAGGTCTATGACCCGATGCAGATCGTCAGCCGGATTGAAGGACCGGCAGCCGTTGACGCACCGAATATGATTCCCTTGGATATCACATGGAAGAACCTCGGCTCAAATGTCCGCCTGGACAAGCCCTTGCCAAAGCAGCTTTCAGTTCAAGGCAACGATATTGTTGTCAATCAACGCAATGCTGCTGAAGGCACACCTCCTATCGCAGTCATGCAGGACGGAAAGCTGAGTTTTTCAACCGCTGAGCCCAAAATGAATATTGCTTGGTCTTTCGAGAAGCTCAAAATCGCAGACAATGTTGTCTATAAGCATCCGCTGCCGGAGCTGACCGGGGCTGCAGATATTGAGCTTGAGAACGGCTTTGACCTTTTGGCAAAACCCGAAAGAGATGCAACGATCCTCCGCGGTCAATCGGGCCTGTTGAATAATGTCGACCTCGGTTTTGCCGATGGCAGCGGCATTGCGATTTCCGGTCCTTTCTCCGTCGACGATGAAGGCCGTATCAGCGGTGACTTCAACGTAACCATGCGCAACCCTGAAGGTGTCGCCCAAGCGATGCGTGAAATTTTACCGGACGAGGAAAGCACAATCTCTTCCGTGCTTCAGGCCATGGCATTCGTTCCACGGAATTCGGATGGCGCACCGACACTCCCGATCACCGTGAAGAAAGGCAAAATGTCGGTGGGCTTTATCCGAATTGGACGTCTGCCGTCCTTATAATTGCGGCGTAGCCTTCTGGCGTCCGAAATCGGGGGCGTCAATTTCCTGCCCTGCATCGATAATGCCACGGCGCACAGCACGCGTACGCGTGAACAGATCGAACAGCGCATCGCCATCGCCCCACCGCACCGAGCGCTGCAAGGATGCAAGGTCTTCAGAAAACCGCGCAAGCATCTCAAGGATCGCATCCTTGTTGTGCAGGCAGACATCGCGCCACATGGTCGGGTCCGATGCAGCAAGACGGGTAAAATCGCGAAAGCCGGAAGCAGAATACTTGATGACTTCGGAATTCGTAACCTCTTCGAGATCACTCGCCGTACCAACAATGTTGTAAGCGATCAGGTGCGGAAGATGCGAAACGATCGCCAGAACCCGGTCGTGATGTGTCGGGTCCATCGTGTCGAGCCGCGAGCCGCAAGCTTCCCAGAATTTCTTCAGCCGTTCGATGGCATCTGCATCGGTGCCTTCGAGAGGCGTCAGAATGCACCAGCGATTGACAAACAGATCGGCAAAGCCCGCATCCGGCCCGGAATACTCCGTTCCGGCAAGCGGGTGTCCCGGTATGAAATGCACATTTGCAGGTAGCTCCGGCTGCATCTGTGCGATGACCGAGCCTTTGGTTGACCCCACATCTGTCACGATTGCGCCGGGCTTGAGCGAACCAGCTATCTGCTTGGCTACTGCGCCCGATGAGCCGACAGGAACGGAAACGACAACAAGGTCGGCATTCTTGACGGCTTCAGCGCTATCAAGTGTGTAAGCATCGCCGAGGCCAAGCTCTTTTGCCCGCGCCAACGTGCTTTCGCTGCGCGTGGAGATGATGACGTGATCGGCCAGACCTTCACGCTTTATGACGCGTGCCAGTGACGAGCCGATCAGGCCGATACCAATCAGTGCGATTGTATTGAAATGAACTTTGGACATTTTTTACTTCAGGAATTCGGAGAGTGCGGCGACTACGCCGCGATTGGCTTCTTCGGATCCAATGGTAAGGCGCAACGCGTTAGGAAATCCGTATCCCGTAACGCGGCGCAAAATATAGCCCTTGCTCGTCAGATAGGCGTCGGCAGCTTCTGCGGATTTGGCTGCATCATCAGGGAAATGAACGAGAAGAAAATTGCAGACTGATGGCGTTACCCGTAAGCCAAGTGCTGTCAGCTCTTCGGTCAACCAGGGAAGCCACTGCTCGTTGAATGCAATTGCCTTGTCGACATGCGCGCGATCTCGGATCGCGGCAGCACCAGCGAGGATGGCCGCAGAGTTCAGGTTGAACGGACCGCGTATGCGGTTAACCGCGCCGGTGACGTGAGCGGGTGCGAACATCCAGCCGATCCGCAACGCTGCAAGACCATGAATTTTTGAGAATGTGCGGGTCATCACCACGTTTTCGGAAGATGAAACGAGTTCCATGCCAGACTCATAATCATTGCGGCGCACATATTCCGCATAGGCGGCATCGAGAACCAGCAATACGTTCTTCGGCAGGCCGGCATGCAGGCGGCGCACTTCCTCAAAAGGCAGATAGGTACCCGTGGGGTTATTCGGATTGGCAAGGAATACAATCTTCGTACGGGGCGTCACGACGCTCAATATGGCATCGACTTCGGCCTGCTCATTCTTTTCCTTGGCGATGACCGGCGTGCCACCTGCGGCCATGATGTAAATCTTGTACACCATGAAGCCATGTTCGGTGTAAATCGCTTCATCACCGGGCGCGAGATATGTCTGACACAGAAGGCCAAGCAATTCGTCGGAGCCATTCCCGCACAGAATGTTACCGGCATTCAGGCCATGTACATCCGCAATTGCCTGCTTCAGGGCGGTCGCCTGACCATCGGGATACATTTCAAGATTTCTTGCAGCGGTGCCGAAAGCTTCAGCCGCAAGTTTGCTGGCGCCAAGCGGAGATTCGTTGGATGACAGCTTGTAAACCTTGGCCACACCATGCGCATGTTCCTTGCCGGGCACATAGGCCGCAATATCAAGCAAACCGGTTTTTGGTGTTGGACGCTGGTCTTTAAGTGTCGTTGACATGATTGTTCACCCGTTAAGCGGCAAAAAACTCCGTCGCGGACATAACTGTCTGGAGACGAGATGTCGAGAACAACTTGACTTTGCCCCATACGCGACCATAGCTACGGCCAATCTTTTCCAGCAGGACTTTACGACGATCAGCACCAATATGACCAAAGCCACCCGACCCGCCGCTTATAAAGCCCCGAAAAGTCAGGAAGCGACAAATCCCCACAGTCCGGTGGTCGAGTTTGGCGCAGATAAACCTTTGAATCTCGACAGCGGCGTATCGCTTTCACCCTTCCGCATTGCTTATCAATCCTACGGCACGCTGAACGAGGACAAATCCAACGCTATCCTGATCTGCCATGCATTGACCGGCGATCAGCACGTGGCAAACGTTCACCCTGTTACGGGCAAGTCTGGCTGGTGGGAATTGCTCGTTGGTCCGGGTAAGCCAATTGATACAGATCGTTACTTCGTTCTGTGCTCGAATGTCCTGGGCGGCTGCCTTGGCTCGACCGGCCCGGCTTCGATCAATCCTGAAACCGGCAAGCCCTATGCGCTCGATCTTCCCATCATTACGATTGCGGACATGGTGCGTGCGCAGGCAATGCTGGTCGAGCATTTCGGCATTGAACAACTCTTCGCCGTGGTCGGCGGCTCCATGGGCGGCATGCAGGTTCTGGAGTGGGCATCCAGCCATTCCGACAAGGTTTTTGCAGCAGTGGCGCTTGCTACCGGCGCGCGCCATTCCTCACAGAATATTGCATTCCATGAGGTCGGACGTCAGGCCGTCATGGCTGATCCCCAATGGAAGGAAGGCCGCTATCTTGAGGCTGGCACAGTACCCCGCAAGGGTCTGTCGGTAGCCCGTATGGCCGCGCACATCACTTACCTGTCGGAAACAGCCTTGCACAACAAGTTTGGACGCAATCTGCAGGACCGCCAGAATGTGACATTTGGTTTTGATGCCGATTTCCAGATCGAGAGCTATCTGCGTCATCAGGGCAATACATTTGTCGAGCGTTTCGATGCCAACTCCTATCTCTACATGACGCGCGCCATGGATTATTTTGATCTGGCTGCGGAGCACGAGGGGCGTCTCGCTGACGCCTTTGCCGGAACGAAGACACGTTTCTGTATTGTCTCCTTCACCAGCGACTGGCTGTTCCCGACCAGTGAAAGCCGCACTGTTGCCCATGCCTTGAACGCAGCCGGTGCTTCTGTCTCCTTTGTGGAAATCGAATCGGATCGCGGCCACGACTCATTCCTGCTGGACGAGCCGGAGATGTTTTCCGCCGTCAATGGCTTCCTGCGTTCGGCAGCACGGGCCAAGGGGCTACTTCCATCATGAGTATCAATAGTCATCCCCGCGTCGATTTTGCCGTCATCGCCTCATTGATCAAACCCGGCTCGCGAGTGCTCGATGTGGGCTCGGGCGATGGCGAATTGCTGGAGCTTTTGCAGAACACAAAAGGCGTAGACGGACGCGGCGTCGAACTTTCGCAAAAGGGTGTCAGCGAATCCGTTGCGCGCGGCCTTTCGGTGATTCAAGGCGATGCGGATAGCGACCTGAAATATTATCCGGATGGCGGCTTCGATTATGTGATCCTCAGCCAGACATTGCAGGCGACACGCAACCCGAAATACGTACTGACCGAGCTTTTGCGAATTGGCGAAAAAGCAATCGTCTCATTTCCGAATTTCGGCCATTGGCGTATGCGCGCTTCGCTGGCGATCAATGGACGTATGCCCGTCACCAAAGAACTGCCCTATAGCTGGTATGACACGCCAAACATTCACTTCTGCACAATCAACGATTTTGTGGATATGACCAAGGAAGTTGGCGCACATGTGGAATCAGCGGTAGCGCTTAACGCGTTGGGCCAGCGCCTCGGCTTTAACATGCCTTGGGGGTTCTGGAACCTTTTCGGCCAGCAGGCCGTATTTTTGCTGCGCCGTTAAACCGGATCATCCTTCGGACCATCGCGTCGCATGGCTGTGCCCTGCGGCGAAAGCACCGGCACAAAGACGCGCCGGGATGACCGCTTTGCCACTGGCAATCCCTGATAAACACGTTTTTGCGCTTCCACGATCAGTACGCCCGAAAACATCGGCCAGAACCGCCTGCCCATTCTTTCAAACAATGCGGATGGCCGCATCATCCAGCGGCGTGACGATGGCGGGAAGAACAATGCCTCGCCCCATGGGCCGGGCGTAAAATTGGTTTCCCGCAAAAGCCGGATGAGCTGGCCACGGCTATAAGGTCTGCCGCTGCCAAATGGTGTATGTTCAAACCGCGCCCACAATCCGCGCCGGTTGGGTACAACGATGACAAGTCGGCCATTGGGTGCCAAAACACGCCACATTTCCTTCAATGTCTCACGCGGATCTTCCGCATGTTCCAGGGCATGAACGAGCAATACCCTGTCCACTGCCGAATCCGGGAGCGGCAGTTCTTCCTCGAAAATCAGTGCGGTCGATGACGGCTCTGACGGCGGCCAGCTTGCAGCACCCTGCCCTGCAGGCATGAAGGCAAAAGTCCGCTCCGTATCGCTGCGGAATCTGTCAAGGTAAGGCGCGGCATATCCCAGACCGACAAGACGCTCGCCCGGAAGTTTGGGCCACATGGTGGCAAGGGCCATGGTAATCGAACGCTCCGTCAGATGACCGAGGGTCGATGCGTAGAACGTTCGAAGATCGATGATATCGAGATGCATGGCGGGCAAACTACCACGCCAATCTATAACATCAAGAAAATGCCAGCTAGCCGGGGTTGCGCATCCATGGCGGCGGCCTATCTTGGTTCTGAAAAGAAAAAGAGAGTGCTATGTCAAACTTGCAGATCGAACAGTTTTCCGCCCGCAGCGATAATTTCGGCGTGCTTATCCACGATCCGGAGACCAATCTCACCGCATCTATAGACGCACCGGAAGAGCAGCCAATTCTTGATGCGCTCAAGCGGCGTGGCTGGAAGCTGACGCATATCCTCACGACCCACCACCACAATGATCATGTTGAGGCCAACCTGGCTCTCAAGAAGCGTTTCGGCGTTCAGATTATCGGCCCGGAAGATGAGAAGTCGCAAATTCCCGGGATCGACGCCACTCTCAATCATGGCGATCATTTCCAGTTCGGTAACTTCGATATCGAGGTCATTTCGACCCCCGGCCACACCAATGGGGAAATCTCGTTCTATATCCCGGCGGCCAAGGTGCTCTTCGCAGGCGATACATTATTTTCCCTTGGCTGTGGACGCTTGCTGGAAGGCACGCCGGCAACGATGTTCACATCGCTGCAAAAGCTGGTAGCGCTGCCCGGCGATACGCAGGTCTATTGCGGGCACGAGTACAGTGAAAGCAATGCGCGGTTTGCCCTGACTATCGATCCGGACAATTCAGCTCTGAAGGAGCGGGCCAAGGAAATTACCGCCCTGCGTGCAGCAGACCAGCCTACTTTGCCCTCAACAATCTTGCGTGAAATGGCCACCAATCCCTTCCTGCGCTGGCACGATCCTGCCATCCGCAAAAATCTCAAAATGGAAAATGCTACCGATGAGGTGGTATTTGCGGAGATTCGCAAGCGCAAGGATCATTTCTGATGACCCCCACAGCAGAACAGATCAAAGAGATTCTCGGGCTTGAGCCTCACCCCGAAGGCGGCGCCTATGTCGAAACATTCCGCGACAACAAGGCCGAGCCGCAGGTTTGCAAGCGCGGCCACTCCACGGCCATATATTTCCTGCTTGAAAAGGGTGAGATTTCCCGATGGCACCGCGTAATCGATGCTTCCGAGGTCTGGCACTATTACGGCGGCGCACCCTTGGAGCTATCGATTGCCTCCGGCAAAGAGCCGGTGAGCACCCACATCCTCGGAATTGACCTTGCAAGTGGTCAGCGTCCGCAGGCAGTGGTTCCCGCCGGACATTGGCAGATGGCCAAGAGCCTTGGCGACTGGACACTTGTGGGCTGCACAGTTGCACCGGGTTTCAACTTTGCCCAGTTCGAACTCGCCCCGGCTGGGTGGGAACCTAGCGTTTCTTAAGCAGCATATCCTTGGCCGCAAGCACTGCACCCAATGTGATCAGGGCACAAGCCAGCAATACACGTGTCGTCGGCTCGGTCACGCCGGCGACGATCAGCACGAGCGTGGACAGCAGCGGCGCTGCATAGCTGGACGCACCCAGCACCTGAATATTGCCGCGCTTGACCCCGTAATCCCAGACGTAGAACGCCGCGCCAACCGGAAATAGCCCGAGTCCAAGTACCGCCAGCCACTGCACCAGACCGTCCGGCCAGACTGTCTGCTCCAGCAGCAAGTGGGAAATGAGTGAGAGTACCGAAGTTGCGATGCAGAAGCCGGTCACCGCATCTGTCGGCACCTCTGCAAAGCGGCGCGACAACAGCGAATAACCTGCCCATGTCAGCGCACAAAGTCCCGCCATCGCATAGCCGAAGCTATATTGCGGATCGAAGCCCAGCCCCCCGCCTTTGGTGATGATCAGCACAGTACCGGCAAGACCAAGCAGCGTCCCGACAATGTGAAACCAGCGCAGACGCTCGCCCGGCATCAATGCAGAGCCGACCACGATGAATAGCGGCCACAGATAGGCAATAAGGCTGGCATCAACCGCCGGGGCATTACGCAGTGCTGTGAAATAAAGGAAATGATATCCGAAAAGGCCGATGACTCCGAGCATCCAGACCTTGAGCGGCTGGCGCAGATGCTTGACGGCACCCGGACGCCAAAGCCATGAAATCAGTCCAAGGCTCGCGCCAATGGCGAATGTCATCGCGGTCAGTTGGAATGGCGGTACTTTGCCCGATACATCGGTAAACAGGGCAAGCATTGCCCACATGACAACGGCAAGAAATCCAACGAATGTAGCCACGCTGCCCCCAAATCAACAGGCGGCGCGCAGCCGCTTACTGTGTCTTCTCGAAACGGGTTGCGTAAACACTCACCGTGCCGATCTGCGTGCCGATTTTCGCCTGCACCGGCGAATAGATACCGGACTTGCCAAGCGATGCAAAGGTCAGACTGATCTTGCTGGAGTTTTTCAGATATTCGATGGCTTTCCGGCCGGATTGATAGCCGGAAATCGGCACGAATTTTGCTGAGCAGGTGATGGCGTCACCCTTGAAACCATCGGTAGCGAAAGGCTGCGGTTTACTCTCCGGCGAGAGCCTCAGATCAATGCGGGTTTGCCCGTCATACATATGCAGCGTCTTCGAGCATATCTGATCCAGATTGTCAGCAGCCACCATCACGCCGGAAAGCGGGTCAGCGACAGATTTCAGATCATCGGGTTTCAGTTCGACCCAGTTTTTCTTCTTCTTGATCGGCGGTACATTCACAGTCGCCGTCACATTGCCATTGGCAAAAGCAATCGTTGTGGTCTTGTTGCGTTTGCCGTGCTTGTACTTCACCACATACGAACCCGGCACCGGACCGGCCTCACTGTACTGGCCTTTCGCATCAAGCGTACCGCTCGTGTCGTCAAACAGACTGCCAAGCCCTGAACTCATCAATTTGCCATTGACCTCATAGGTACGGCTATCGGAAACGTTGGTCGAGAAGCTGGCGCGTGCGATAGTCAAGCCATACAGCGAAACGCGATATTCCGACTTGTAGATTTGCGCGGCATCTGCCTCTGTCGCTACCAAGCTGGTAGAAGCAGCAAAGCAGACCGCCATCAATATCCGACTGGAGAGATGCCAACTGGCTGTCATTTTGTCATATTCCTGTCCAACGCAGTCCCTGATGGTACTGCTCGTTTATAAAGCAGGCAAAGTTGTGTTAAACACAGCGTGATCAGGATGAAATACACAGTCCATGGCCTAAACAGCGCATATACACACTTGACGCGTGAGGCTCATATCACTATAGAAACGCAACTTCCCAATAGGCCGCCTTTCCGAAAGCTGAGCCGCTGCGTGGCAACATGCGATGGCAAAAGACAGAATTTGGATCGGCGGGAATGAAATTTAAAGGTGAGACCCAATGTCCCGCACATGTGAATTGACCGCCAAGTCGGTCCAGTACGGCAACAATGTGAGCCACGCGAACAACCGTACGCGCCGCCGCTTTTTGCCAAATCTTTGCCAGGTAACACTGATTTCCGAAGCTTTGGGTCAGAGCTATCGTCTGCGCGTTACAGCTCATGCGCTTCGCAGCGTCGAGCATCGCGGTGGTCTGGATGCATTCCTGGTCAAGGCTGACGAGAAGGAGCTGTCACAGCGTGCCCGTCTCCTGAAGCGCCAGATTGCCAAGAAGCTTCTCGAAGCTCCGGTTGCTGCTGCTTAATTAGCACTGCATCATTGCTTGATCATCAGGGCCAGCATATGCTGGCCTTATTCTTGCTGGTTCCATTACCCAGGATAAAAAAATGCCGCTCAGCCGCGCTTATTCCCTGACCGATTTCGTTTTGCCCGTTCTGGCCATGTGCGCCGTCGTGGCTGCGTCCAATATTCTCGTTCAATATCCATTCAATCATTTCGGATTGGGCGAGATTCTTACGTATGGCGCATTCACCTATCCCATAGCGTTTCTGGTAAACGACCTCTCCAACCGCAGGTTCGGCCCGGTCTTTGCGCGCCGCGTTGTTTATGCTGGCTTTGCCATTGCCGTCGTCCTGTCAGTCTGGCTTGCAACGCCGCGTATCGCCATCGCATCCGGTACAGCTTTTCTTACAGCGCAGCTTCTCGATATCACCGTCTTCAGCAAGCTGCGTCAGCTCACATGGTGGAAAGCGCCATTCGCCTCGGCAATATGTGGATCGTTGCTGGATACGCTGCTGTTTTTCTCCATCGCTTTTGCCGCACATTTTGCGTGGATTGATACGATGACCGGCCAGCCCGATTCGTCCCTTGCAATGCCTGTGCCCTTCTTCAGCTCTGAGATCCCGCTATGGGCATCGCTTGGCTTCGGCGACCTGCTCGTCAAGATCGTGATGGCGGTGGTCATGCTGGTGCCTTATGGCGCAGTCCTCGCCATCTTCGCACCTGCCATCTATTCGGCCAACCGGAATTCCAGATAGAGATTTCTCTGGACGACAGAAAAATTGTCGTCCGACATCATCGATACGCGAGTCGACCCATCGGCGGCCTGCCAGACATCCAATCCCTCCATATTGTCGATCTGGTAGCTCAGATCCGCATCAAGCAGCATTGGCCCATCCACAGTTACACCCGGCTTGATTGAATCGCCCGAAATGCGGCGAAGGCGTATGCTGATGCCAGTGATAATGCTGTATTTGCGCTCCAGCAGCAGAAGGTCGCCATCCGGCAGGAAATCTCCATCGCTAATGTCAAAACCATCCTTGCGCTGGACGTAGAACGTTCCCTTGCGTGGTCCCTCAAGCACAGCCGCAAAAATATTACCCGCCTTGTTGAGGCTCATCTCCGTCACAGCTACCCGCGCGCCCTGCAATGGACTGTTCGCAGGGGCATAGGCGACGGTTTCAATCCCGCGATTGGTTCTCAACTCTTCTTTTGGAATAGGCAGCGGCAGGATTTTTGGCAGCGAGGCGAAACTCTCCAGATCGAGCTTGTATTCGGCAATTCGGTGATTGCGTTCAAAAGACACCGTGACGGTCTGACCAGAGACGTTCATTCCCTCTGCATCGGAATCGCGCTTCCCATCGAGCGGCAAGCCATCACCGCCTAGAATAGGCGCCAGCCGGTAATCTTCGACAGCTACCGGCCTGCTCTTGGCATCGCGTACGATCCTCCCCGCATACCAGGAGCCGGTATCCGTAACACCGAGAAATCTGCGTCCCGCATCGAGAAAATGGAATGCGGACATGCTGCCGAAACGTTCACTCGCCGATGACATATCCAGACCGCCGATAAATTCGAATGAACCGAAACGCGTTTCTGCTGAACCGAGCCGGAAATTTGAAATGAACCGGGATTTGATTTGTATGGGCAATACGCCCGGCTCCTGCGCCAAGGCCGGAAAACAGGCTGTCGAAATGGCCAATGTCAACCAGACGCGCCAGCAAAGCAGCGCAACTGACCTCATCCTATCGGCGTCCGGCTTTTTTGCCGGCCGCGCGGCCCTGTTCTTCAAACAGGGAGGCAAGCTGCTCAGTCATCGCACCCGCAAGTTCTTCAGCATCAACAATCGTCACAGCACGACGGTAATAACGTGTCACATCATGGCCGATACCGATTGCGATCAGCTCAACGGGCGATTTTGTTTCGATCTCTTCGATTACCGCGCGCAAATGCCGTTCCAGATAATTGCCGGGGTTAACCGATAGTGTGCTGTCATCGACCGGCGCGCCATCCGAAATCATCATCAGGATGCGGCGCTGCTCAGGACGCGCCAGCAAACGCTGATACGCCCAAATCAACGCCTCACCATCGATGTTCTCCTTGAGGAGACCTTCACGCATCATAAGGCCAAGATTGCGCCGTGAGCGCCGCCAAGGGGCGTCAGCGCGCTTATAAACGATGTGGCGCAAATCATTCAGACGGCCCGGATTTGGCTGCTTGCCCCGTTCAAGCCATGCCTCTCGGGCTTGCCCGCCCTTCCACGCTTTCGTGGTGAAACCGAGAATTTCAACCTTGACGCCGCAACGTTCCAACGTGCGGGCCAGAATGTCAGCGCAAGTTGCTGCAACCGTTATAGGCCGCCCGCGCATTGAGCCGGAATTGTCTATGAGCAGCGTGACAACGGTGTCACGGAAATCCGTATCGCGCTCCATCTTGTAGGAAAGCGGCTGCGTCGGGTCGATCACGATACGCACCAGACGCGCACTATCGAGATATCCCTCTTCCAGATCAAAATCCCAAGAGCGGTTCTGCTGCGCCATCAGGCGGCGCTGCAGCCTGTTCGCAAGACGGCCGACAACGCCGGAAAGATTGGCAAGCTGCTTGTCAAGAAACGCGCGCAGACGCTCAAGCTCAGCCTCGTCGCAGAGTTCTTCTGCGTCAGTGGTCTCATCAAACTCCTGCGTATAGACCTTGTAACCGCTTTCCGAGCCAAGATTGGAGAAGGGCTGATTTGGACGCCGCGACTCGCCCGGAATTTCCGCGTCAGCATCCGAATCTTCATCCATATCGTCGGATGAGGCATCGGCGGCTTCCGTTTCGCCAGCCTGGCTGTCATCACTGGACGTATCGGAATCGTCATTCTCGGACGAATCGCTGCCCTGATCTTCTTCGGAACCGCCTTCATTGTTTTCTTCGGGCTCGGGCTGATCTTCCTCGTTGCTCTGGCTGTCGTCGTCCTGGCTTTCCTGCGCCAGTTCTTCCGCCATCTCCATCGAGGCCAACATCTCGCGCACAACACGCGCGAATGCGTTCTGATCGTTGATCTTGTCGGACAGGTGATCGAGATCGGTTGCAGCCTTCTCCTCGATCCAATCGCGCCAGAGATCGAGCACATTTCCCGCTGATTCCGGAGCCTTGCGGCCCGTCAGCTTTTCACGCACCAGCAAAGCCACGGCTTCTTCAAGCGGTGCCTCGGCCTTGTCGGTAATTGCCGGGAAATTGGCGCGGGAATATTTATCCGCCAGCATCGACGTCAGGTTTTCAGCAACGCCTTCCATGCGCAGCGAACCGATAGCCTCGACACGCGCCTGTTCAACCGCATCATAGATCGCCCTCGCCTGCTTGCCTTCAGGAGCAAGTGTCGCATGGATGCGGTCATTGTGGCAGGCTTGGCGCAGCGCCATCGAATCGCCGATGCCACGCGTAACTGCAATATCATTGGCAGTCGGACGCTTGGGCAAATCCGGGAGGCGTGCGCGGTGACCGGTCAGTGCAGGCTTATCGTTGCCAAAGCCAACTTCCAACTCATGATCACCGGCAATTGCACGCATGCAGGCCGTGACAGCGCGCTTGAAGGGCTCGCTGTCAACCGGACCTTTCGGTACTGCACGTGAGTTGTCTCCGGGACCTGCCATTTTCTGCTGTGCTCTTAGCCCATAACCACGTTGGCGGTGGACTCAGGCAGTTCCTTGCCGAAAGCACGCTGGTAGAATTCGGCTACGATAGGGCGCTCCAGCTCATCGCACTTGTTGAGGAAGGTCAGGCGGAAAGCAAAGCCCACATCCTTGAAGATATCGGCATTCTCAGCCCATGTAATAACCGTACGCGGGCTCATGACGGTCGAAAGATCGCCATTGATGAAAGCAGCGCGGGTCATATCGGCAACGCGGACCATCTTCGAGACGATCTCCTTGCCTTCCTTGTTCTGGTAGTGCTTGGCCTTCGCAGCAACGATTGCCGCCTCATTGTCATGTGGCAGATAGTTGAGCGTCGTCACGATGGACCAGCGATCCATCTGCGCCTGATTGATCTGCTGCGTGCCATGGTAAAGGCCGGTGGTATCGCCGAGGCCGACAGTGTTTGCCGTTGCAAACAGGCGGAATGCCGGGTGCGGGCGGATAACGCGGCTCTGATCCAGAAGCGTCAGGCGACCGGATGATTCAAGCACGCGCTGGATAACGAACATCACATCCGGACGACCGGCATCATATTCGTCAAATACCAGAGCAACATTGTGCTGATAGGCCCAAGGCAGAATGCCATCGCGAAATTCCGTGATCTGCATACCTTCCTTAACGACGATCGCGTCCTTGCCGACGAGATCGATACGGCTGACGTGGCTGTCGAGATTGACGCGGACGCATGGCCAGTTGAGACGTGCGGCAACCTGCTCGATATGCGTGGATTTACCCGTCCCATGGTAGCCGGAAACCATGACACGACGGTTATAGGCAAAGCCTGCCAGAATGGCGAGCGTCGTCGCTTTATCGAACAGATAGTCCGTATCGATTTCCGGGACATAGGCATCGCCTGCCTTATAGGCCGGGACCATCATGTCGGACTGGAATCCGAAAAGCTTTTCTACAGAAACCGTTGTATCCGGCAAATTCGCAATATCGCGATCAACCTTGTTCATCATGCCTCCAGAGCGACTGCAAGGCAGACGCATAAAAATAGTGAACCTTGCGACAAGGTTCTGAATTCAACTCAAGGCTCTAGCAGAAACCGGCTGTCTTGAGCAATTGATAGGCCTGGATTACGTCACGGAAACGATCCTCGGAAGCCCGATCACCGCCGTTTGCATCGGGGTGGTGGCGCTTCACCAGCTCTTTATAGCGCGACTTTATGTCTTCGCCAGTAGCTTTTGCACCCAAACCGAGCGTGTCCAGCGCTTTTGACTCCAATGGCTTGAGCTTTCGTACGTGGACTCGCGCATTGTTGAAGACACTGTTGGGGTCGCGGAACCTGTTTTGATAGGCAGCGCGTCCAGATCGCAGCTTCGAAAAGTCCGGCGAAGTCTTGGCGCTTGCACTAGCCTGTGCACGTGTGCTCGCACTGGCCCCGGCTCCGCTGCCCGGCAGGCCTGCGACGGTCCATGTCGGGCGGTCACCGGTCAGGGCTTCCTTCTGGTAGCGCGCAACTTCTGTATCCGACAGGCCGGAGAAATAATTATAGCCCTTATTGTACTCGCGCACATGGTCGATACAGAAGTGGAAGAATTCGCCTTCCTTCTCACGGCCCACCGGCGCACGGTGCGGACCGGGCTTGTCACAACCGTCCCATTGGCAAACGGGTGTGCGCGATTTCTCCTCGTCCGCCTTCTTGGGGCGGATACGGATGCTGTCGAAATATTTAGAGCTTGTGGTCATCGAATAAAATTATCTTGGCTTGACGTGAATTGACATTCGCACACGGATTAACCTAACGCCTGAAATGGCGGTAAATTTGTGATCATGTTCGGATTTGCCAAATGAAACTACCATATGGGCTCAGGAGAACGAAATGTCCACTCAGTCAGCGATCGAAAACAAACTGACACAGGCTTTCCATCCCGTTTCATTGGCTGTCATCAATGAAAGTCACCTTCACGCAGGCCACCATCATTCTGACAGCGATCATCATGGCACATTTGACGGTTCAGGCGAAACGCATTTTCGCGTGCGGATTGTCGCGGAGGCTTTCGCCGGAATGTCCCGCGTTGCACGCCACCGTGCAATCAACGAAGTTCTCGATGCGGAACTGAAGGGCAGCGTTCACGCACTGGCACTGGAACCCGCAGCACCCGGCGAGGCAACGCGGCGTTAAAAGCCTCCTAAAGTGCTACTTGCAATTTTTGCGTAGCGTTGCGATATTTGTATCGCATGCTTTTGGAGCCCATCATGGCCATCTCAATCCGCTTACCGACAGATATAGAAAATCGACTGCAAAGTCTTGCGGACCTTACGGGCCGCAGTAAGACTTACTATGTGACTGAGGCAATAGTAGAGCATCTGGAAGATTTGGAAGATCTCTATTTGGCAGAGCGTGAGCTTGAGGCAATTCGTGCCGGAACTTCCACGACAACACCTCTAGCCGATGTGATGAAGCGCCATGGCTTGGGAAGTTGAGCTTTCCACGCTAGCCGAAAAGAACCTTGATAAACTTGACTCCAAAACTAAGAAGCGAATCCTGACATTCTTGCACGAACGCATAGTGCCACTGGACGATCCACGAACCATCGGTGAAGCCCTGAAAGGCTCGCGTTTAGGCGATTTCTGGAAATACCGAGTGGGTGATTACCGCATTATCGCGAGTATCGAAGACGGGCTTGTCAAAATTCTTATCGTTCGCATAGGTAATCGCCGCGACGTTTATCGCTAGTAAATGCGAAAACATTAAATCATCGCAGCTTCGGCTTTTCCTCATCTTCGATAGGCCGGATACGCAATCTCGTTATACGGTTCTTCTCGCGCTTGATGATCGTGAATCGCTTGCCATGAAACGTGTACGCCTGCTTTTCCTTAGGAATGCTCTGTGTCTCGTGAATGACAAGCCCCGCGATGGTCGTTGCCTCGGCATCCGGCAGATTCCAGTCCAGAGCGCGATTGAGATCGCGAATCGGCACTGAACCATCGACAAGAATGGAGCCATCGGGCTGCGGGCGCACACCCTGCATGTCTATGTCATGCTCGTCGGCTATATCCCCGACTATCTCCTCAAGGATATCCTCGAGCGTGATCAAACCCTGCACATCGCCATACTCATCGACCACAATTGCAATATGCGCCTTGCGCCGCAGAAACGCGTTGAGCTGGTCCTGAAGCGTGGTCGTATCCGGCACGAACCACGGCTTTGTCGCCACCTTCATTATGTTGATCTTGGAGAAGTCGCGATTGGCATCCCTGATCGCCCGCACAAGATCCTTGGCGTGGACAACACCGACAAAATTGTCGTTTGTGTCCCGCCACACGGGAATGCGCGTGTGATGGCTGGCGAGAATCTCGGTGATGATCGTTTCGATGGGATCGTCCGCATTGACCGAATCCATATCGGTGCGGTGGATCATCACATCATAGACTTCCAATTCGCGCAGATCGAGTAACCCGCCGATCTGGTCGCGGTCGCCCTTTACGACTGAGCCTTCCTTGTGAAGCAGATCGACAGCACCGCGAAGCTCTTCCTGCGCTGAGAGCATCGACGTTCCCGCAGCAAGATTAATCCCGAAAAGCGCCAGTATCTTGCGCACGATCCAGTTTACCAGATCTGAAATGGGACCGAATATCCACACGGCAATCTGGGCAAACCGCACAAGCGCCAGCGAATTTCGATCAGGGCTTGATATTGCCCAGGACTTTGGCAGAACTTCCGCAAAAATCACCAGAAGTACCGTCATGATTGCCGTTGCATAGGCAACGCCCGCCTGACCGAAAAGGTCCAGCAACATACTGGTTGTCAGCGACGAGGCCAGAATATTGATAAGGTTATTGCCGATCAGCATGACGCCGATCAACCTGTCGCGCTTTTCTATGAGCTTTTCGACAATCGTTGCGCGTTCGTCGCCACGATTGGCGAGCCGATGCATACGGGCACGCGAAACCGCCGTCAGCGCGGTTTCAGACCCCGAAAACAGACCGGACATCAGGATCAAACCGAAAATAATTCCGCAAAAGATCCAGATTTCCAAAGTCATCTTTTATCTTTCTCCTGAAGGAAGCTCAGGACCGCTGAGGGCGGAACATCCTTGGCAATGAATGACTGGCCTATACCGCGCGTAAGAATGAAGGTAAGCGCGCCCCGCGCAACCTTTTTATCCTGCGCAATATATTCCATCAGCTTTTCCGCTGGAGGAAGTTCCCCGGGGATTTCATCGATGGAAACCGGCAGACCAACGGCGCGCAAATGCTTTTCCACACGCAACGCATCATCCGGGCTCGCCAGATTCATTTTGGCCGAAAACTGATGCGCCAATACCATGCCGATCGAAACGCCCTCGCCGTGAACGAGCCGTGCGGAATCATATTTGGTCGCCGTCTCAAGCGCGTGGCCGAATGTATGGCCAAGATTGAGGAGCGCCCTGTCCCCCATCTCGAATTCGTCTCGTGTAACCACATCGGCCTTGGACTGACAGGCGATGGCAATCGCCTCTGTTCGTTCCGGTCCGCCATCGAAAATACCGCGCCAGTTGGCTTCAAGCCAGGCAAAAAAGTCGGGGCGATCAATCAGTCCATACTTAGCAACTTCCGCATATCCCGCGCGGAATTCACGCAGGGAAAGCGTGTTCAGCACATCGGTGTCAGCCAGAACCAACTGCGGCTGGTAGAATACACCGACAAGATTTTTGCCGTGCGAGGTGTTGATACCAGTCTTCCCGCCAACAGAGCTGTCGACCTGAGCCAGCAAAGAAGTTGGTATCTGCACAAACCCCATGCCACGGCGCGCAATTCCTGCGGCGAATCCGGCAAGATCGCCAATCACGCCGCCCCCGAAGGCTATCACAATGTCGCCGCGCTCAAGTCTCGCGGCCAGAATGGCATTGGTAACAGTCTCAAGCGTCGCAAAGCATTTCGATTGCTCTCCCGGAGCAACCACAACCGGCGTCGATTCTATGCCCGCAACGCTGAGACTTGCCTGCAACCGCGCAAGATGCAGTTCCGCCACGGTCTCATCGCTGACAATTGCCGCACGCATTGTCTTGCCTGCCCGCGAGACGATTTCCTGTCCTGCACGTTCGATAAGGCCTGCCCCTATGAGTATGTCATAAGACCGGTCGCCCAGTTTGACCGGGACAATTGTGTTTTCAACCTGATCCATCATCACCCGGCGTCCTCATTCGTGTTTATCTCATGTGAATGGGCCTGCCCGTCCAGATGCACTGCGATAGCCTGCATCGCTTCGAAAGCGATGATTTCTTTCTTCTCTTCCCGCGAATTGATCGTCAGGTCAGCATGGCCATAGACCGGGTAGCGCTCACTCATCAGCCGCTCCATGACACTGCGCGGATCGCTATTCTTCAACAGCGGACGATTCTGCTTGCGCACAACACGCGCCATCAGAACGTCAAGCTCGGCTTTAAGCCATACGGAAACGCCGGTCGATGCGATTGCACCCCGCGTCTGCTCATTCATGTAAGCACCACCGCCTGTCGCCAGCACAATCGGGCCCTCTTCCAGCATGCGCGCGATGACGCGCCGCTCAAGGTCACGGAACTCCGCTTCTCCATAAGCTTCGAACAGTTCGGGGATGGTCATCGTCGAGACTTTTTCAATCTCGTGATCCGCGTCGAAAAAAGGCAACTCAACGAGTGACGCAAGCTTTTTACCAACTGTCGATTTGCCGGCGCCCATCAGGCCGACAAGTACGATTGAACGCGTGCCCAGCCGCTCGCGGATGGTTTTTGCCAGCTCCAGTGTTTCGTCAGGCAGGGGCGCTTCTTCGGTCGTAGTCATGACTGCGTTTCGACAGGAAAACCTTGGTCCAGTCAAGCGGACTGTAATGTGGCAGCAGGCTATTTTGCTTTTTGCACCGCCCCGATGCGTGGTTCGCCCTTCGACAAGCTCAGTACGAACTCCACCTCTCCGTCATCCTCGGGCTTGACCCGAGGATGACGGAGAGGTGGAGGGTCACCAAATTATTAAGAGTTTGGGCCCAAGATTATGGAACCGACCAATCGAGCTGCCTGATTCAGAAATGCCGACACTTACACGACTGATCATTACCCTCGCCGTTCTGGCAGGGCTTGTCTATGCCGGGATGATAGCGCTGGTAACCTTTGTTCATCCGACACAGACCGAAATGACCATTCGTGTGCCAAGCGAAAAGCTTAATCCCAAACCGCAACAGCCAAAGTAAAATCATGCGTGCTTCAACAGCCATCGAGAACTTTCTGGAAATGATGAGCGCCGAGCGTGGCGCGGCACAGAACACACTCGACTCCTACCGCCGCGATCTCGAAGACGCCGCATCTTTCAGTGCCGCAACCGGCATTCAGCTGCCATTGGCTGAACCCGTCACGATCCGCACCTATCTCGACGATATCGCCAATCGCGGCTTTGCTGCCACGTCGCAGGCCCGCCGCCTGTCGGCACTTCGCCAGTTCTTCCGTTTCCTCTATACGGAAAACATTCGCGCAGATGATCCAACGAGCACGCTTGATGCGCCCAAGAAAGATCGCTCCCTTCCAAAAATAATGAGCGAAGCCGATGTAGAGAAGCTGCTGGCCCGGGCGGAAGAAGAGACGCTTGACGCAAAAGCCTCCAACGCCGTGCACCTGCAGGCGCTGCGTCTTCATGCTTTGCTTGAAATTCTGTACGCGACAGGCTTGCGTGTCTCGGAGCTTGTCGGCCTGCCCGTGACGGTTGCGCGCTCCGACAATCGCTTTTTGATGGTGCGGGGCAAGGGATCAAAGGACCGTATGGTTCCGCTTTCCGGCAAGGCGCGCACAGCCATGATGAAATATCTTGAGTTGCGCGATGCCCTGCCCGGCCTTTCTGAAAGTCCGTGGCTGTTTCCGGCTGTCTCCGAAAGCGGCTTCCTCGCACGGCAGGTGTTCGGACGCGATCTCAAGGGGCTTGCTGCCCGTGCCGGTCTCAAGACTTCCTCAATCTCGCCGCACGTCCTACGTCATGCCTTTGCCAGCCACTTGCTTCAAAACGGTGCAGACCTGCGCGCGGTGCAGCAATTGCTTGGCCACTCAGATATTTCCACCACCCAAATATACACACATGTGATGGAGGAGCGCTTGCATCGGCTTGTCACCGAGCATCACCCTCTGGCAGACTAAGAGCAATTCCAGGAAAAATGTTCAGCGGTTTTCCGTCCGGCATTGCATAAAATGAAGACACTGACGGGCGCTTATGCACGTCAGAATTGTGGAAGTTCCATGTGGCGGTTGTTAAAACAACTGTTTGGAGGCAAGACCTCCCCATCGTCACCTGAAGATGACGGGGGTGAAATCGTTCGGTTTGACGATAACGGTTTCCATCGTTCCAGCAAGATGGCCCGCAACATGGGCTGGCGGCAGGATTGGAGCTGGGAGGAAGTTACCGCTTTCGGTTTTTCTTTTTCACCGGCAATGTTTCCGGACCCCTGGTTCGGCGATTATATGGAAGATGAATGGTTCGTCACGGTTCTGAATGAAAACGGTCCTGAAAACATCTTCTTCGACGCAGCTTGGCTCAATATAGACAGACTGCCACCCGCGCTTGTCAGGAACATGCCAGGGCTGGATATGGCAAGACTTCGGGAAGGCCTCGCCGCAGCGGCTGGCGGATATCACAATTACGAAGGTGAAGGACGATGGCAAGGCTGGAGTAAACCAGCGCCAAAACCGGCCAGACGCCCAAGGGCAAAGGTCAAAACTGTTCCTGCTGCAAAGCCCAAAATCAAAAAACAGGCCAAATAGTCACCACACCTTCGCCGGAATTCACCGTATAAGTTGCGCGGCTGGCAGCTCATATGGGGCATGGTTCCTTGACATGAGCGCTCGCAACAGCCAGTTAGGCTCTCAAGAAACCACCGTTTTGCAGGCAGATATTCAGTCCATGTACAACTATCTTGATTTTGAAAAGCCGGTAGCCGACCTCGATGGCAAGATTCTCGAGCTGAAAAAGCTTGCGGAGGAAGGTGGCGCGCTCGATACCAATGACGAGATCGTGCGGCTTGAAAAACGCTCGGGCGAAGCCTTGCGCGATCTTTACCGCAAGCTGACACCCTGGCAGAAGGCGCAGATCGCCCGCCATCCGGACCGGCCGCATTGTGTGGATTATATCGCCAAGCTCTTCACCGATTTCACGCCGCTTGCCGGTGATCGCAATTATGCCGATGACGATGCCGTACAGGCGGGCCTTGCCCGTTTCAACGGGCAGGCAGTTGCCGTCATCGGACAGGAAAAGGGCAGCGATACCAAGACCCGCCTGAAACACAATTTCGGCATGGCCATGCCCGAAGGTTATCGCAAGGCCGTCCGTATCATGGAACTCGCAGATCGCTTCAACCTGCCGGTCCTGACGCTTGTTGATACCGCAGGCGCGTTTCCGGGCATCGCTGCCGAAGAACGCGGGCAGGCCGAGGCCATTGCACGCTCGACTGCTGCCTGCCTCAACGTGAAAGTGCCAATCGTCTCCGTCATCATCGGCGAAGGCGGCTCAGGCGGTGCCATAGCCATCGCCACGGCCAACCGCGTCTATATGCTTGAACACTCCATCTATTCGGTTATCTCACCGGAAGGTGCTGCTTCGATTCTCTGGCATGATTCGACACGCGCCAAGGATGCGGCCACGTCAATGCGCATCACCGCACAGGATCTTTATGAACTGAAGATCATTGACGGCATCATCCCTGAGCCTCTGGGCGGTGCTCATCGCGGCCGTGAAGCGGCAATTGAAGCCACCGGAAACATCATCAATGTTGCGCTTAAATCCATGGGCAATATGGACCGCGATGCACTGCGGCAGGATCGCCGCGACAAGTATCTGGCAATAGGTCGCAACCTTTAAGAACAAATAGTTGCGGTTTTTTTGGAAACCGGCTTGCATTTCAGCAGCCAACCAATTAGGAACCGGCCTGCGCAGACGAACGCGCAATTGTGGCACGCGCCCGTAGCTCAGCTGGATAGAGCACCAGACTACGAATCTGGGGGTCAGAGGTTCGAATCCTTTCGGGCGCGCCATTCCATCAGTTGATGGGTTTCCCAACATATATATCAGGAACCAGCCAATGCCGGGACAGACGTGCCTCGGGCATAACGGCCTGGTGGCGATCCTGTGTAACGGCTGAATGCCGTGCTGAAGGTGCTGGCAGAGCCATAGCCGACACGTTCAGCAACTTCAGCTATATCTATCTCACGGCGGCGAAGCAGATCCTTTGCAAGCGCCATACGCCAAGCCAGAAGATATTCCATCGGCGGCAATCCGATATTGCGTGTGAAGCGATCAAAAAATGCAGATCGGGAAAGCGCCGCCTCCCTCGCAAGCTGCGCCATCGTCCATGGGCGAGCCGGATTCGCATGCATTTGCCGAATCGCTTCCGCCAGTCGAATATCCCCCAAGCCTCGCAGCAATCCTGCAGGAGCATCGCGGGTCTGTATCAACCGCAAGGATTCGACCAGCAAAATTTCTACCAGACGACTCAACACCAGATCACGGCCCGAGCGTTGTTGCGCGGCTTCTTCTGTTAGAAGCTTCACCAGCACGGACAGTCGTTCAACGCCGCGAACATGGACTTGTGCGGGAAGCAGCGAAACGAGCAGGCCGGAATCTTCACCGCCGAACACAAAGTAGCCGCCCAGCAACCGCACACTTGGCGGACCGCTCTGCGTTCCGTGACGGATTTCCTCCTCGGCAGATGCCGCCATATGAGGGTCAATGTGTTCAGGCCGGGCGTGCTCGAATCCCGATATGGTAAAGCCGGGCGTGGTCGGCAACAATACAAAGTCGCCTGCCTGCAACGTCACGACCTGTTGCCCATCGACAGCAAGACGGCATGCCCCTTCGATCACAACACAGAAACTCGGATAACCAAAATCCGTATAACGGACGGCCCATGGCTCTGCGCCGCTAATGCCTTTGGTAAATATGGCCTGCGGCTCTAACAGGCTTATGACTTCAGAAAGCGGATCAACCATAATCCGGACTATAACAAATAAAAAGTGGACTTTCAATCGTAGATAGTCCTGATCAGCGAGGCTAGCATGGGGCATCGAAACCAATCTGGATTCCATCATGAAAACCGTACTGATTACCGGCTGCTCATCCGGCTATGGCCTTGAGACAGCCCGCCACTTCCTCTCAAAAAACTGGAAAGTCATTGCCACTATGCGGGCGCCCCGCGAAGGCATCCTGCCCCTCTCACAATACCTTCGTCTTCTACCGCTGGATGTAACCAGTAATGAAAGTATCACGGCGGCTGTTGAAGCCGCAGGCCCCATTGACGCCCTCGTCAACAATGCGGGTATCGGAGTTGCCGGCGCATTTGAGGCTACGCCTATGGCACATATACGCAAAGTGTTTGAGACAAACACGTTTGGCGTGATGGCCATGACGCAGGCAGTAATCCCGCAATTCCGCGCTCGGAAATCCGGCGTTATCGTCAACGTGACTTCGAGCGCGACGTTGGCTCCAATGCCTTTGGCAGCAGCCTATACAGCCAGCAAGCAGGCCATAGAGGGCTTTACCGGCTCACTGGCGCATGAACTCGCACATTTCAACATAAGGGCAAAACTGGTGGAACCGGGATACGCCCCGACAACGAACTTCACCCGGAACACGGAAGTTGATGTTCAGGATCTCATTCCGGAAGCCTATGCCGATTTCGCAGCTCCAATCTTCGCCGGATTCGCCAGCCCGGCGCTTACAACCAGCGAAATCGATGTCGCGGAAGCGGTTTTTCATGCGGTGAACGACGATACCGGTCAACTTCGCTTCCCTGCGGGTGCCGATGCAGTTGCACTGGCACGCGCCTCTTGAGACACAATTCCGCGCCAGCCCACTTCTGGCGCGGATTGCCAACCTGCCCGATAATTTTCTCCACAATTTCCACTATCCTTAGCCTCGTGGAAAACCCGCTCGGCCTTTCAAAACTGCACCCTTCAAGAAAATAGGTTGACATCAACGTATTTTCTTGTTTTTTACGATGGACTGAACACCATGACGGTATTGCCCACGCCGATCAATGTTCGGTGGCAAGGGCATAGGATGCAATCCAAGGCACAGATTTCCTTGGCCGAAAGCAATAAAGGGAGAAGAAAATGAACAAGAACACGATCTGTCTTTGGTACAATAATGACGCGGAAGATGCGGCAAACTTCTATGCCAAGACCTTTCCCGACAGCTCGGTTGGAAAAGTGTTCCATGCGCCATCCGACTACCCGGGCGGCAAGGCAGGCGATGTTTTGACCATCGAATTCACTGTGTGTGGCGTACCATGCATCGGTCTTAATGGTGGCGACAGTTTCAAGCACAGCGAGGCGTTTTCTTTCCAGATTGCCACTGACAGCCAGGAAGAGACAGACCGCTATTGGAACGCAATCGTCGACAATGGCGGCACGGCAAGCGTTTGCGGTTGGTGCAAGGACAAATGGGGCCTGTCATGGCAGATCACGCCACACGTCCTGACCGATGCCAACGCCAAAGGCGGCGATATTGCTAAACGCGCATTCGAAGCAATGTTGGAAATGGACAAAATAGACATCGCCAAAATCGAAGCGGCCATACGCGGCTAGGTCATATGCATGGTTGTAGCGCCCCTGCAGAAGCGTCTAATGGAGCACATTCATTCCAGCGACAGGCGCGCTTTGCGCCTGTTCATGATGTTGTTAGTACCCACATTATTGAGGAGTGGTGGTCTTCGGCTCTGGTTCTGCAGTTGTCTGTGTTGGAACCGTATTTGCCGGAAACAGATACGTAGCCGCAGCGCTTAGAATAACAGTTGCCGCCCCTTGGATTTCGGGGGATGTCAGTTCCGGCGGGAGCGCATAACGCGAGGCAAACCAGCCTGCAACACCTCCGATAATCGATCCAATCAGCTTCGAATAGCTACCCATGTCGGTATTCCCTTCGCAAGGTTGGCGATTCTGGAAGGATAATAGCCGTTTACGTCAAATGCTAGTTTTGCCGGGAAATTTGACAAAATGCCCCGTTTCCCTACGAAACAGGGCATTCGGGGGTACCTACATCTCGTGTGCAGGCACAACTGCCCTGTAAAGGTGCCAAGTTGCATGGCCAAGCACGGGAATGAAGATCGCCAGCCCCACGAACAGGGTAGCAAAACCGACGAGCAGCATCGCCGCAACAATCAAACCCCAGACGATCATAGGCAGCGGGTTTTTCGCGACAGCACGGACTGATGTGGCTATTGCCGCATAAGCCCCGCCATCCCGGTCAAGCAGAAACGGAAACGCGATGACGGTCGTGCAAAGCACAAAAACTGCAAATACAAAACCAATTGCGTTGCCGAGCAGGATCATCCGCCAGCCTTCGGACGTGTTGAATACCTGATCCATGAAAACGCGGATCGAGGCTGGCGGTGTTTCACCGAACAGGTTGACATAAAGTGCCTGCGCGATCAGCAGCCATGCAACGAAAACCGCTACCAGCATTGCGCCCACCGCGAGAATGGACGGCACTGCGGGCGAATGGATCACTTCCCTTGCATGCCGCCACGACGTGTCCATGCCACGCTCGCGTCTGCGGCTGATTTCATAAAGTCCGATAGCGGCGAGCGGGCCGATCAGCGCGAAACCCGACATGAGCGGGAAAATCAGCGGCAAAGCATTGGCCCCGGAAGACCAGCGCATCAGCACCAGACCAGCCACGGGATAAATCAGACAGAGAAACACATAGTGCGACGGTTTTTCCCAAAAGTCGTCGAAGCCCTTGCGCAGGGCAGTGAAAACATCGCCAACCGTAATCTTGCGCACATCGGGATGGGCAACGCCTGCATCGGCGCCAGCAATCACGTGGAAATTCGCCATACTCATTCCTCCCTTGAAGTTCAGGGCAGTAAAGGCGCATAGCGACCACGTATCGGCCACCATGGACCTCAACCTGCATGAGACAAGCATACGCCCCTTGAAAATCTTTGGCCAGACGCGGGAAAACACAGATGCGTTATGGCGTCCTTGCCGGAACCAAAGGCCTCTCTTGAAGGTTATTGATCGCTGGACGTTCATCCGGCGAATACAATACGGGGAGGTTGCGCGTGTTCGGCAAGTTTTTCACTAAAGTCGCCAACGATGTCGCCTTGGCCGCGGGCAAACCCGTAACCTTCATTCTCTGTGTGGCAGTCGTCATCTTATGGGCTATCTGCGGCCCAATATTCGGCTTCACCGATACATGGCAGCTCATCATCAATACCGGCACCACGATCATCACCTTCCTCATGGTTTTTCTTATTCAGAACACCCAGAACCGCGACGGCGTTGCCATTCAGGCAAAGCTTGATGAATTGGTGCGGGTGAGCGAAGCAAAGAATGCCTTTATCGGCATCGAGCATCTGACCGAAGAGGAAGTCGAGAAGTTTAGAAGGCAGTGTGAAGCGGCTGCCAAGAGGGCTGACAAGGAACTCGAAGAGCGGGAGGCCGGGAAGAAAAAGGCTAAACCTGCATCGCGCCGGTCGCCTGCCAAGCCAGCTACCGCAAAAGCGCGGGCCTGAGGCCATTTTCTCCGTTAACGAATATGGCCGACTCCGGTAGTTTTGCAGCCGAATCCGCCATTTTTCTCAAATTTATGACTGATAGCGACAAATTAAAGGCGGAAACCTTTCATTTCAGGGGTTTAAAGGCCCATTTTACTGCAAACCAGCTATGCAAACTTGTGACTCCAAGTCCTTGGTGCGGTGCACTATATCCAGCTCACCGATCGATAACGATCCAACAAACAAAAGAACTTAGGTGAGTGAAATGAACTTGATCCGCTCTTACAACAACTGGCGCCGCTATCGTGACACTGTCACGGAATTGAACCGCCTGTCCGCACGTGAACTGAACGACCTCGGCATCTCCCGCGGTGATATCGCTTTCGTTGCGAAGAAGGCCGCTTCGGCATTCTAATTTATAAGACCTCCCACGTCCGTGGCACTCCTCCTCCCAGCCACGGCCGCATAAAGAACAGCGTTCCTCCCAGAGCCGTTCTTTACAAGTAACACCCATCGCTCCTCCCAGCGGTGGGTGTTCTTCTTTGTACCCTCTCCTGATTGCACGGCGTGCTCTTTCCCCCTATCAAGCGAACTCAGCAACAGAGGAAAGTCCATGGCAGGCGGCATTCACCACATCACCCTGATCACCCGCAAGGTTCAGTCGAATGTCGATTTCTACGTAGGGTTTCTGGGTCTTCGGCTGGTGAAACGTACCGGCGGCTATGAAGATGCCACGCAGCTCCACCTGCTTTATGGCGATGCTACAGGCACACCCGGCTCCCTTATTACTTTTCTCGTTTGGGAAGATGGCTCTCTTGGCCGCGTCGGCTATGGCCAGCCAAGCGAAGTGTCTTTCGCGATTGCCCCTGATAGTGTCGGCTTCTGGCTGACCCGTGCCCTGCAATACAACATAGCCGTAACCGGCCCGGCGCAGGAGTTTGGCGAAACTGTCCTGCGCATGCATGATCCTGACGGGGCGATCATCAAACTTGTCGGTACCGATGCCGTGAGCGTTGGCGATATCTGGGCCAGTGATGGCATCCCCCCCGCCGACGCCATCAGGCGCTTGCGTGGAGCAACGATCCTCACCGAGAAACCCGCTGAAACCACAGACTTCCTGAGCTGGCATTTTTCTTATGAAAGCGCAGATCAGAACGAAACGATCACGCGCATGACCTCCTCATCCGGCGACTGCATCGATGTTCGTGATGCAACCGGGTTCTGGAGTTCAGCGCCCGGCACTGGCACGATTGATCACATTGCATTCCGCGCGGCAGATATTCCCGAAGTGACAGTCACTTATGAGCGTCTGATCGCTGAAGGCGCGGATGCAACGGCAATGCATGATCGCAAATATTTCAACTCTATCTATGTGCGTGAGCCCGGCGGTTCTTTGCTGGAAATGGCGACGGACGGACCCGGCATGCTGATTGATGAACCACTCGAAACATTGGGGACAGAATTGTTCGTTCCCCCGCACTTTGCCGATCAAACAGAGAATGTAAAAATCATCCTGCCGCAATTCGGCCTGCCGAAAGAGCCGCGCTTCATTTATCGCGAACTGCCATTCATCCATCGTGTTTACACACCGGAGCCCGCTGACGGACCGGCATTTGTCCTGCTCCATGGCTCGGATGGCAGTGAGACAAGTCTCATGCCATTGGCTGCTAACATAGCGCCCGATGCAACACTCATAGGCGTTCGTGGCCGCAGCACGGAAGAAGGAACCGCCCGCTGGTTCCGCCGCTTTGGCCCGCTAAGCTTCGATCAGAAAGATATCCGTTCCGAGGCCGAGGCTTTTGCCGCTTTCATCGAGGGTGCCGTCGAAGCCTACCACCTCGATCTCGAGAACACGATCTTCATGGGATATTCCAATGGAGCAAATCTGCTGGCAGCGATGATGCAGTTGCATCCCGGCCTTGTGCGCAATGCAATCTTGCTGCGTGCAACCAAGGTGCTTGAAGAAACACCCGATGCTGATCTTGCCGGGACAAGAATTCTCAGCTTGACCGGCGATCACGATCTTTTCGGCGCACACGCCCCGGCGTTGGAAGCCGAGTTGCGTCAAGCGGGAGCCGATCTGGCGACTGTCAACGTTCCAGCCGGACACGAGACCAATCAGCACGATATCGACGCCGCCAGAAATTGGCTGGCAGAAACAAAAACAGGCCGGAACTGATCCGGCCTGTTTGTTGGTTTTATGCGAGTGGCTTGAGACCTGCTTCAATGGAAGCACGCTTTGCTTCAAGGAATGGAGGCAATGACAGCTCCTCGCCCAGCGTTTCCAATGGCTCGTCTACCGTGAAGCCCGGACCATCGGTCGCGATCTCGAACAGAATGCCATTTGGCTCGCGGAAGTAGAGCGAACGGAAGTAGTAACGCTCAACCTCACCGCTCGAAGGCATGCGGAAGCTTTTCAAACGCTCGGTCCACTCATGCAGCGCATTCACATCCGGGGCCCGGAACGCCACGTGATGCACCGCACCCGCACCCTGCCGTGCTGCCGGAAGGTCCGGCTGGACAGCGACGTGCAATTCGGCAGCAGGACCGCCCTCACCCATGGCAAAGACATGCACATGGCCCACGCCATCCGGATCAGCATAGTCGCGTACCTTTTTCATGTTCATCACATGCAGCAGGATCGCTTCAGTATTGGTGATGTCCGGCACGCTGATGGTGATAGGACCAAGGCCGCGAATCTGATGTTCCGCAGGCACGGGGCTCTTGTCCCATGGGTGGGAATCACCTGCACCGCCATCATCGATCAAACGAAAACGCTGGCCTTCACCATCTTCAAAATCCAGCGATGCATGACCACCTATTTCTGTTACCTCACCTGCCTTGACGCTCAATTCGGTAAAACGGGCCTTCCACCAGTCAAGACTGGCCTTGCTACCAACACGTAGACCGGTGCGGGAAATACTGTGCGTACCGCGACGTTCAGGCGCGGCTGGCCAGTCAAAGAAGGTCAAATCCGTACCCGGCGTTGCTTCACCATCCGCATAGAAAAGGTGATAGGCGCTGGTATCGTCCTGATTGACGGTCTTCTTGACCAGCCGCAAACCCAAAGTTTGCGTATAAAAGCGCACATTCTCGGGCGCGTTTGCCGTGATTGCAGTCAAATGGTGGATACCTGTCAGTTGCAAGCTCATGAAAGCCTCCTGCGTGATTGTTTGGCGAAATCGCCGTTGGGCTGAATATCTGCGCAGTGCCTGCAGGAATAAAGATCATAAAGCCGCAACTCATGTTCGATAAAACAGAACTATAAGGCAGATAATCATCTGTTAAATGCCCAGTCAGTCCGTTATAAGAAAACCATGAAGTGGCGTTTCGACGATTTACTGACTTTTCTAGACGTGATCGAGACCGGCAGCATCACAGCAACCGCCGCTCGGCTTAATCTGTCCAAATCTGTGGTCAGCAAGCGCATCTCTGATCTGGAGACCGGGCTTGGCATAGAACTCTTCCAGCGCACGCCGCGTAAATTGCTTGCCACTGCAAATGCACTGGACTTTGTTGAGCGCATACGCCCGCTTGTCCGCGATATCATGGAGGCAGCCGATACGGTCACCGAGCGCAATAGCGCAATTCGCGGAACATTACGCATCGCCGCGCCCATGACATTCGGCACGATGTATCTCGGACGCATGATTGCCGATTTCGCCCGGCAGTATCCTGATCTCGAAATTGCCGTGGAGTTCGAAGATCGCATGGTCGATCTGGTTCGCGGCGGGTACGATGTCGGCATACGCATCGGCATATTGAAAGATTCGAGCCTTATAGCGCGCAAGTTATGCACCGATGCCCGTATCATCTGTTGCAGTCCTGATTTTGCAAACACATATGGCATGCCTGAAACGCTGGAAGCGCTGAGCCGTTTTTCCTGCGTTGATTATTCCAACGTCAACACCAGCCAGCTCTGGCAATTTGAAAATCCGGACAAAAATGGTGAACCTATCTCAGTTCCGATGCACGGGCGCATTGTAGCCAATAATGGCGAGGCGATGCGTGATATGGCAATCGCCGGACTTGGGCTGGTACTGTTGCCCATGTTCATCGCCGCTGAACCACTACGGGCCGGAACCCTCGTCGCCGTCCTGCCGGAGGCGAAACCGCTACCCTACAATATATATGCGGTCTACCCGCCGACCCGGCATGTTTCAGCCAAGGTCCGCGCCTTTGTCGACCACATTGTCAGGCACATAGGCAGCCCCCCAATCTGGCAAATGAACGAGGCTTTTCACCGCGAGGAAGCCTGAAGAGCGGTTGGATCAGGCCGAATCACTTCGGCCCGTTTGTGGACAGGGAAGGCTTACTATCCGGCCAAAGACGGCTAAAATCACAAAAAACCCCGTAAACACTGGGTATAAACGTGCTTTTTGCCTCTAGTTCCTGATGACAGAGGGCGTAACGCGTGCCATACAGACCCCTCCGATCAACGAATATATTGAGGAAACCGCCAACATGAATACTTCCGATCTCATTGATAAGCTCGTTGCTGATCAGGGTCTTACAAAGGTTCAGTCCAAGGCGATTGTTGATAGCATCCTTAAAGGCATCACCGATTCCGTCGTAGCTGGCGATGAAGTTTCGCTGCCAGGCTTCGGCAAGTTCAAGGTACAGGCACGCGCCGCTCGCGAAGGCCGCAACCCTGCAACTGGCGCAACAATCAAGATCGCAGCTTCCAAGAAAGTTGCTTTCCAGCCTGCAAAGGCTCTCAAGGACGCCCTTAACGGCTGATCTGTTTGAGTTAGACCTCTTAAAAGGCGGTGCTTTTTGCGCCGCCTTTTTTGTTTTAACGCATATCGGTCGGCATACTGCAAATGCACTATCGCGACTTTGCCATAAATCCGCCGTCAGTCCATGACAGGTGACACTTGCGTGATCGGAGCAATTTATGCGGTTGCGTCAAGACTTTATCAACTATAACGGATGCATCTATAGGGTTGCGAATGTTACATTCGCTGCGAATCTGGCCTGATAAACACAATTGATGAACTGGCAACTGCTGCTGCGATGAAGATAAAGACACATATCCTTGCGCCTTTGATGCTCACGCTTTTCCTTGCCGGATGTCAGGGAGGGACGGTCAACGACCTCGTTCCCAACGGCGAAAATACGCAATTGCCAGCCAAGCTCGTCCAGAGCATGAAGACGAAGGGCATGACTGCCACCTCGCCGATCATGTTCCGCATATTCAAGGAAGAGAATGTCCTTGAGGTCTGGAAGCGCAAGGACAATGGGCGCTACGATATCGTAACGAGCTATCAGATCTGCAAATGGTCAGGGAAGCTTGGACCAAAATTCATCGAGGGTGATCGTCAGGCACCGGAAGGCTATTATGCCGTCCGCCCCGCGCAGATGAACCCGAAATCCAGCTATTACCTCTCGTTCAACACCGGCTTCCCAAATGCGCTTGACCGCGCACTTGGCCGCACCGGCGCAAACCTTATGGTTCATGGCGCCTGCTCTTCCTCGGGCTGTTATTCGATGACCGATGGCCAGGTCGCGCAGATTTATGCGTTTGCACGTGAAGCCTTCAAAGGCGGACAGGATTCGATCCAGCTTCAGGCCTATCCGTTCCGTATGACCGCCGCCAACATGGCGCGTTACAAGGACGATCCCAATTATGCCTTCTGGAAAAACCTGAAGGAAGGCTACGACCATTTCGAAATCACCAAGGTGCCGCCGAAGGTCGATGTCTGCGAGAAGAAATATGTCTTCAACCACACATCCGATCCGAACGCGCCTATCGCGGCCACCGCCACCTGCCCGCCATCGGATCAGCCTGAATCGCTGAAGATGGCCTATCAGTCCTACCAGACCAATTATGAGACTGCTTTCTCATCCATGGTTGGCAAGGGCAAGATTCAGGCGCCTGCGCGCTCCATTCAGGGATTAACCGAGGCAAAGATCATCGCCGAGTGGAGCCAGCGCCGTGCACGGGGTGAACGTGTTACGCAGGAACCGCCATCAATGTCGCCGCAGGATGCAGGCGCAACAGGCAAGCCACAGGTCATGGTTCGCCTCGCATCTGCAGTCGCTGCGGATAAGGCCAAGGAAGAGCGCGAAGCTTCCAAGCGTTCGCGCATGCATACGCCTGCGGTTGCAGCTACACCTGCACCCCAGCAGACACCCGCACCAGCATCCGCCAAGAAAGCCTGGTGGAAAATCGTCGGTAATTAGAGCAGGACATGGAAGCTGACGTTTACGACCTTCGCGGCCTGAATTGCCCGCTTCCCGTGCTCAAGACCCGCAAGAAGCTTGCCTTGGCTGCCGCTGGAACACGATTGTGGGTTGAAACCACTGATCCGTTGGCCGTAATCGACATGCCCAATTTCTGTGTGACCGATGGTCATCGCCTGATCGAGACCATCAGCGTCGAAGGCGGCCACCGCTTTCATATCGAGCGCGGTTAAGGCTTCTGTTTAAAGTTGCGACCAGCGCTCCACGCGCCAACTTCGCCTTTTTTCACAAACACCACTTCTCCGTCATCCTCGGGCACTTGACCCGAGGATGACGGAGAAGTGGTGTTTAGTTTACTCCCCGCATGTTGACTGTCGGGTCACCCACGCTTGCCCCGAAACAGCGCTAAACCCGTTTCACGCCCGGTATGGCCAGCGGATTGTCAAACAGCGCTGCCCTGTCCGGCATATCGATCTCCGGCCGGTTCAGGAATGCATTGAAAAGCTGTTTCACGTAGCTTTCCGGCAAATCCTTTACGATCATCACCAACCTTGTCTCGCGTACACCTTCCGGCCAAGCCGGAAGCCTTACGGGCGGATGAAATATCTGCTGCACGCCATGAATAACCAGCGGCCGCTCCGGATCATCCTCAAGTTGAACGATACCCTTCATGCGCAACAGCTTTTCGCCATGCGCCGAGCGCAGGAGATCGATGAACATGTCGAAGCTCGACAGCGGGACCGGCGCATCATGCGTCAGGGAAAAAGACCGGATCGCCGCATCGTGGCGGTTTACATCGTGATGGTGATGGTCGTGATCATGGTCATGATGATGTCCGTGACCATGGTGATGGTGCTCAAGGTCGTGGCGTTCATGCTCACGATTCCGCCACGCTTCGCTGTTCAACCAGCGTTGAACATCAACGGTCTTGGTTTCCGGATTATAGACGCCGCACTCGAACAACGCCGCATAGCCCGTGCGCTCATCGCTGACATCGATAATATCCGCACCAGGGTTGAGTGCATGCAACCTTTCGCGCAGCGCGTCGGCCATGCCGACAGACTGGCGCAGATCCGTCTTGGTGATAACAATCCGGTCGGCAACCGCCGCCTGCTTCACTGCCTCTTCATGCGCATCGAGTGTCGCCATACCGTTGACAGCATCAACGGTAGTGATGACGCCGTCCACGCGGAACGCCTGAAGCAGCACTGGATGACCCATGATCGCGTGCAGCACCGGCGCAGGATCGGCAAGCCCGGTCGTCTCGATGATTACCCGCTTCAGGCGCTGCAATTTGCCCGTTTGCAAACGATCAATCAAATCGGCAAGCGTATCCACAAGCTCCCCGCGCACCGTGCAGCACAGGCACCCGTCGGAAAGCTCGATAATGCCTTCGCTCGCCTTCTCCACCAGCAGATGGTCAATGCCGACGTCGCCGAATTCGTTGATGATCACTGCCGTATCGGTAAGCGCCGGATCTTTCAGCAGGCGGTTGAGCAAAGTCGTCTTGCCGGAGCCGAGAAACCCCGTCAGCACAGAAACAGGAATGGGGGCAGCCATCAGTTGATCGCTTTCGCAGCACCGCTTGCATCGCTCAGCGATGAGCGGTCAGGACGTGGGGTCGGCACCGGCAGACGGTTTAGCTCCATACCAAGCGAATTGAGCTTTGATGGCAGCAGGGCCACCTTCTCGGCCACCGGTTCACGGTCCATGCGGTTCATATAGGGCGACCCGGCAACAATATGCCCCTCAAGGTCCTTGCCATCCCACGTATCTGAACCCGAGGTTTTGGCACAGACTTCCGGACGCATGTTCACGGCAACGTCGAGCTGCGGCGAGCCATCGGATTTCAAATTATCGATGGTGGTGCCATTGCCTCGCGTCTCAAAGCCTTTGGCGAGAAGTTCGGCAGCCTTGGTAGCTCGCGTGGATAGTTTCAACTCTCCGAGAACGACCGTAACCACCGTCCGGCCATCACGCGTTGCCGAGCCGATCAGATTATAGCCGGACGGGCAGACAAAGCCGGTCTTCATTCCATCAGCGCCGGGGAAGCGGCCGATGAGGGCATTGAGATTTGGCTGGACCTTCTTAGCGCCATAATCGATGGCCTCAATATCGAAGAAATGCGCGAATTGTGGAAACTCGCGGCGCAACTGCAAGGTCAGAACCGCCATGTCACGCGCTGTTGTGTAATGATCGTCCGAGTGCAGGCCGTTCGGATTGACGAAATGCGAACTGTTCATGCCAATGCGCTTGGCTTCCTCGTTCATCAGCACTGCAAACTTGTCCGAAGATCCGCCCAGCGTTTCGCCGACAGCCATGGCAACATCGTTTGCAGATTTTACCATCATGATCTTCAGCGCATCGCTAAGCGTCAATTCAGACCCGGTTTTATATCCCATTTTGCTGGGGGGCTGCTTTGCGGAAAGCGCAGTTATGCGCACTGGCGTATCAAGCGTCACCTGCTTTGATTCGAGCATGCGGAATGCCACATAGACAGTCATCAGCTTGGTCAGAGAGGCTGGATACCAGCGCTGGAAAGCATCTTTCTGTGAAAGAATCTCGCCGGTTCCTGCATCAAGCGTAATATTCGCATCGGCAAGCGCGGTTGATCCAAGGCCGAGCGTCGCGATGGTTGACATCGCGCTGCCGACTAGAAAAAGTGCTACAGTTTTCCGCATTCCTGAAATCCAGCCTGTCTGTATAAACTTGGGAAGGCATTAAGCCGCGCTTCACGTGGAGCGGCAATGGCCTTATCTATCTTATGTGGCATCCAAAAGGCAAAGTGCCTTTCTTGCCACAGGTAAATTGGAGTTGATTAAAAATGCCCTTGCTCAATCGCGCTATCGAAATGCAGGACGAAGTTTCGCAGTGGCGCCGCCATTTGCACCAAAATCCTGAATTGATGTTCGATGTGCACCAGACTGCAAAGTTCGTTGAAGACAAGCTACGCAGTTTCGGTTGCGACGAGATTGTTACGGGCATTGGGCAGACCGGCGTTGTCGGCATTATCCGTGGCCGCCACGGCGAAGGACCAACAATCGGCCTACGCTCCGACATGGATGCCCTGCCTCTGACAGAAATTACCGGGAAGCCGTGGGCTTCTACCAATGCTGGCAAAATGCATGCCTGTGGTCATGACGGCCACATCTCAATGCTCCTTGGCGCTGCACAGTATCTGGCCGAGACGCGCAATTTCAAAGGTTCGGTTGCTGTTATCTTCCAGCCCGCCGAAGAAGGCGGTGGCGGCGGCCGAGAAATGGTCAAGGACGGCATGATGGAGCGTTTCTCCATTTCTGAAGTCTATGGCCTGCACAACATTCCAGGCTTACCGGTCGGCGAGTTTGCTATCCGCAAGGGCCCGATCATGGCCGCGACCGACGAATTCACCATCACCATCGAAGGACGCGGCGGCCATGCCGCTCAGCCGCACACGACAATCGATCCTGTCGTCATTGGCGCACAGCTTGTGAACGCATTGCAGACAATTGTTTCGCGCGGCACCGATCCGCTCGATTCCGTCGTTATTTCAGTGACCAAGTTTCATGCGGGCGATGCGCATAACATCATCCCGCAAAAGGCTGAACTGGCCGGGACAGTCCGCACGCTACGTACCGAGATGCGCGATTTCGCCCAAAAACGCCTGACCGAAATCATCGAAGGAATCGCAGTCGCCCTCGGTGCAAGCGCGGTCATCGATTATGCGCGCAACTACCCGGTGACATTCAATCATGACCGCGAAACAGATTTCGCCGCAGAGGTTGCCCGGAAAGTCGCCGGAAACGCTGCTGTGAATGAAGAAGTTGCGCCGATGATGGCAGGCGAGGACTTTTCCTACATGCTGGAAGCACGCCCCGGCGCATTCATCTTCATGGGCAATGGCAAAAGCGCCTCACTTCATAACCCCGCCTATGATTTCAATGATGATGCGATCCCGCATGGCATCAGCTATTGGGTGAATATTGCGGAAAGCGCGCTCCCCGCATCAAGTTGATCGTCGCGCCGCCAAATTCTACCAAAGTTGAGGCTTGGCGGCGGCCCCGAAAAACGTTAAGTCTCGGCGGATCGCGGCTATCCGCGATCTGTCTGGCCTTTGAGTTCTGCTCGAAGGGCCGATATGGTCCCGTAGCTCAGCAGGATAGAGCGACAGATTCCTAATCTGTAGGCCACTGGTTCGAATCCAGTCGGGATCACCATTAACTAATTGAAAATAAACTATCTTTTATTTCTTGATTCCGTGCAAAGCAGGCCAATTTAAGTTTAGACCAATCTTAGACCAAGTATCGGAATTATTGGAAGCATCTTGCTTATTTCCGGACAACCCAAAATGCTATAGAGATGCACTTCGAGTGAAACCGGAGGTGCTTTTCTCGGAGTACATATTGGATAGGATAAGCCCAGCCAAAAGAAGTGCTAACATGGCTCGAATAAGGAGCCAAAATACTCGACCAGAGATGACCGTGCGACGACTAATCCACAGTCTGGGCTATCGATACCGATTGCACGTTGCTCAGCTTCCGGGACGACCTGACATTGTATTCTCGCGTAAAAAGGCTGTGATATTTATCAATGGTTGTTTTTGGCACCAGCACGGCCATCCGGACTGTACGAAATCTTCGATACCTAAAACACGCCATGAATTTTGGAATGCGAAATTACAACGTAATTCTGAGCGAGACGCCGCAAATTACAGAAAGCTGGATGCTTTGGGATGGACGACATTGGTAATTTGGGAATGTGAACTTAACGAGGAAGATTCACTTGTCTTGAAACTTACGACATTTCTGCGTGAAACAAAGTAAAACTGCCCGTTCACGTGATCGTAATTGATTTGTATCATACCGAATCAATTACTGGGTGTAGGTTGGGTTCAATGCAAATATGATTGACGTGGTGGATTTCTTTTGTGGCTGTGGAGGGACTAGCGCGGGCTTACGCAACGCGGGCCTGAATATCCTTGCAGGCATCGACATCAATGCAGATGCTGGAAAAACCTATCAGTCAAATTTCCCGGCCGCAAAGTTCTTTCTTCAGGATATCCAAAAGCTGAGTCCATCTGAATTGGTTGAGGCACTTGGACAGAGACCAAATCGTCAACTGCTCTTTGCGGCGTGTGCACCTTGCCAACCATTCACCAAACAAAAGACCAGCAAGCGGGAATTCGACGAGCGGAAGGGTCTACTCGACCATTTCCACAAGTTTGTTAAAGAGATTCGTCCTGATTTTGTAGTTGTGGAGAATGTTCCAGGTCTACAACGGATCAAGCGAGACGAAGGTCCATTGGGAAGATTCATTAAGGTCTTGGCGAAACTTCGATATAAGTTCGATGTCCAGGTAATCTCGTCACAGGATTACGGCGTACCGCAAATTCGAAGACGTTTGGTGTTGATAGCCAGTCGACATGGAAAGATTGCAATACCAACCCCGACTCACGGCTTGACGGCACCGAAAAGGCCGTATGAGACCGTTTGGAACTGGATCGGCGATTTACCCCCGCTCGAAGCTGGACAGTCACATGAGAGCGTTTCCAACCATAGGACTGCTGCCTTGTCGGATCAAAACGCTCGACGAATTCGTGCAACTCCAGAGAACGGCGGCAGACTGGATTGGCCAGCTGACTTGACCCTGGATTGCCATAAGACCCACTCCGGACACACGGATGTCTACGGCAGGTTGTTTAAGGATCGCCCTGCTTCTGCTTTGTCGACAAGATGTATCAGCCTATCAAATGGTCGTTACGGCCATCCGACACAGCACCGTGCGATAAGCGTTAGAGAAGCAGCAAGACTGCAAACTTTTGATGATGATTTTGAATTCTTTGGAAGCTTAAATTCAATGGCACGCCAAATCGGGAATGCCGTTCCGGTGAAACTTGCTGAGGCTTTGGGACGGCAGTTACTGGAACACGTTGCAGATCCACGCAACCATTCGAAACCGAATTAATGGCCAATTTTAAGGTTAGAGCCCGCACAATTGATATGCTTGGTCGGCAACAGATTGCTGGCATACCAACGGCATTGAGCGAGCTTTTCAAGAATGCCCACGACGCTTATGCCCAGCGCGTTGAAGTCGATTACTTCCGCGATGACAAACTGCTTGTCCTACGGGACGATGGTCTCGGAATGACGCGAGACGATTTTGAGCAACGTTGGCTCACTCTGGGTACCGATAGTAAAGTCAACAGCTCGGCAGGACTTGCACCCCCGCCTGTAGACCTAAATCAAGGCATCAGACCAATTCTCGGAGAGAAAGGGATAGGTCGTCTCGCAATTGCAGTGATAGGTCCACAAGTATTGATTCTTACGCGAGCCAAGAGGGATAAACGACCCCAGACAACCTTGACTGCTGCTTATATCCATTGGGGGGTATTCGAACTTCCAGGCGTTGATCTCAATGAGATCGCTGTGCCTATCGAAGAATTCGACGCCACCGATCTTCCGGACGAGGATCAAGTTAATTCTTTGGTGAAAGCCGCGATGTCGTCACTTGACGCCATGAAAGACCGAATTGACCAAGAACAGTTTCAAAAAATATACAGTGAAATGTCAGCCTTTTCGGTATCTCCGTCCGAGATCTCTACCTATCTAACTGATCCCAGTTTGGTAGGAGATGGATGCGGCACTCATTTTTACATATCGCCGACGGATAATCTTATCGAGAGTGACATCGATAATCGAGATGCTGAGTATAAAGCAACAAGATTTGAGAAACATCTCATCGGGTTTACGAACACGATGACCGTAACCGAAGACAGCAAGCCTCCCATCGTGGCCCGGTTTCGTGACTATGTGGATGAAGGAGCACCTATCGAACGGCTTGGCGAAAATGCCTTCTTTACCAAAAGGGAATTCAGCGAGGTTGACCACCATATCAGCGGTCGTTTTGACGAGTTTGGACAGTTCCGTGGTAAAGTTGCCGTCTATCAGACGTCTCCAGAAGATTACGTTCTGAACTGGGCCGAAGGCGATGGTTACCAAACGAAATGCGGGCCGTTTGACATTACATTTGCAGTGCTACAAGGAAATATCCGCGACAGCCTAGTAGCCCCTCAGGAATACGCCCTTCTTACAAAAAAACTTCAAAAGCATGGAGGATTGTACATCTACAAGGATGGCATTCGCGTCCAGCCTTACGGCGATTCAGATTACGACTTCCTCGACATAGAAAAGCGCCGAACACTTGGTGCAGCTTATTACTACTATTCGTACCGACGAATGATGGGCGTCATTGAGTTAAACGGCCATGACAATTTTGAGCTCACTGAGAAAGCTGGCCGCGAGGGATTTCGCGAAAATCGTGCTTATAGACAATTCCGGTCGATATTGATGAACTTTTTCCTCCAGTCTGCCGCTGATTTTTTTCGAGAGGATGGAAGGTACGCTGAGGGTTGGGAAGCAACACGTGCAGATTTACAACGAAACGCGGAACTTCGAGCAAAAAAGGCCAAACAATCATCTTCCAAAAAGCGGGCATTTCAAGCCGGACTGACGCAATTCTTTGATAAAATTGAAAACCGCACACCGGAAGTTTCTGTAAATGTCCAGTTGGAAACATTGACACAAAAGGTCAATGAAGTCTTGCGGAGTCGACGTGACGAAAGTTCTAAAGCCCTTGCTCTCATGCGTATTGAAAAAGAGGGTAAAGACGCAATTCAGGCGCTACAGGGGGATTTGCTTGTTCAGAAGCCCCGAGGAGTGGGGTTGAGCAGAACAATAAATAATGAATGGCTCGCCTATCAAGAACAGAACAAGCGTTTGGAAGAACGCATCTTTGCGCCAGCAGCAAATCAAATCGCTGACATCATATCCAAAGGTGCCGAGCAATATGCTGTAAAAATTGATCAAACCGCACGTTTTCTTGGCGGAATTCGTGCCTTTATCGGTGTTCACCGCGATTTGATCAAGCAAGTTCGCAATGACGCCGACGCTGATCTTCGTAAACTAAACGAAATTGGCCGCAAGAGACTGGCGGATGGGTTCCGGAAGATACAAAAAGCCTCCGACGAATGTTTAACTGAAGCTTCAACAATCGTGTCTGACAAAATCAGGACCGATAAACTTGCCGAGGAACGTAACCGCCTCGAAGTCGAATTTGGGCTCCTCTTTGAAAAGGAACAATCGGGAATCATAAGCTTCCGATCACAGATTGGGTTATTAATCAGCTACCTCGATGGAGATGGGTTCGACGCCAACGATCTGACAGAAGCTTTGGAGGAAGAACTTGACGCGCTTCGTGAACAAAGATCGTCGGAGCTCGAACTCGCTCAGATTGGCCTAGCCATCAGCGTTGTGAACCACGAATTTGAGAAAACCGTACGAGCTTTGCGCGAGGGCTTCAGGCGCATGAAAGCTTGGGCGGAAGCCAATCCGGCAGCCACTGAACTCTATACGTCCATGAGAACGGCTTTTGACCATCTGGATGGCTACCTTGAGTTATTCACCCCGTTCGATAGGCGCTACAATAAAGAGAAGTCCAATATTCTGGGGAAAGATGTTCTTGATTTCCTGTCCGCAATTTTCGAAGACCAATTGCAGAAAAACTCAATAGAGTTAATATCCACCGCAACATTTCGCGAGCATCGTTGGCTAGGATATACATCCACATTCTATCCTGTCTTTGTTAATCTCGTCGACAACGCGATTTTTTGGTTGAGTAATTCCAATAACCACAGCAAGAAAATTACGCTCGACGTTAAAGACGGAAATCTTCTTGTCAGCGACAATGGTCCCGGCATCAGTCCAAGAGACCGTGAGAATATCTTCATTCTTAATTTTACACGTAAACCCGGCGGCCGGGGGATGGGACTTTATATTTCGCGTCAGTCACTGGCCAAAGAAGACTATCAACTGGTTCTTGATGAAACAGATATTGGAACGACCTTTCGGCTTCAGCCAGTGAGTGAGAAGAATACATGATGGCGCTTAACTCTTTTGACGAATACCGCCTCGACGCGACGAAACGGTTCGCACATACCCTTATTGTTGTTGATGACGAAGCATCTACTGAAGCGCCAAATGTGGAGCAGGAAAAAAATGCCACTCCGGCGAAAAAGCCCTCTCGTGCTGACGCAGTCCGATCATCAATTAGTCAACCTTCATCAAGTAGACAGGCTGTAGTCAATCATCCTCTGAATGCTGCTATTTTGACGGAGGCCTCGATGGGACTCGGTCTAATATGTTCAATCCTAAAACCTAAGAAAACCGCCAAACCCGCCGCAAAGGTAGCAATAGCCGCACAAAGAGCGGATATTCTTTGCATTGATTGGGAAATGCACAACGACAGCGGAAGAACCGCCGTTGAAATCATTCAAGCTGTACTTGAAAGCGATGAAGGTAATGGCGGACGCTTAAGATTGATTGCGATTTACACAGGTGTCGCGGATAAGGATCAGATCCTCAAAAAGGTTCTTTCTTCGATACCTAAAGGGGTGAGGACTAGGCGTGCAATTGCTATCGAAGAAAATTTTCTTTCCAGCAATGACGGTCTGCGAATTGTTTGGCTGATGAAAAAAGGTGGTGTCCGGAACAAACTTACCCAGAAATATGCTGTTAGTGAAGACGAACTGCCAGAGCGGCTACAGAAAGAATTCTCATACCTGTCTGACGGTATACTAACCAATGTTGCCATAGCGACTATAGCGTCAATTCGTGAGGCTACACACCATGTAATAGCGCGCTTTGGCAAGCCGATGGACGGTCCTTATTTTCATCATCGCAGCACTCTGCCTAGTCCCGAGGACGCAGAGGAATACGCAACACAGATCATTGTCAGCGAGCTTAAAAACTCTATTGATGCCAATAAAATTTCTTCACATTTTGCAGGTTCGGAAGCTCTTGAAAAAGCTCTTGACCATACTCTTAACTCAAAAGATCAAAATTTCTTGAACGGTAAGGACAATGTGTCCGTATCGTACGCGAACTTTCGCGACCTAATTATCAATGGAATAAAGCCAACCTTAAAAAAGCTCGAGGATGCGAAGAAAGGTTTGGGAATTGGCATCAAAGGTGTTTCTGAACAGATTGCTAATCCATTCACCCAGAGCTCAGAAGTCACTATTGAGAACATGCTTGAGTTTGCCGCACTCACCTGTCTATCGGCGCAATCAGGGAGTCGATACAACCATCATAAACCAGCATTATCGCTTGGCTCTATCGTGCAAGACGCAGATGGAAAATATTTGCTGTGCGTACAGGCAACCTGCGATTCCGTACGTCTCGAAAAAGCTCAAGCATTTCTATTCGCCCAGTTAGAAGAAATTCCCAGAGCCGACATTTTGAGTAAAGAGGCGAAAAATAAAATTGAGTTTGTCGTCCCCGTTTTTGAAGGCGCTTCAAAAAAGCGCAAGCTGGTCTGCCTTAAACTGTCGGACAAAGCGCCCTATGCCGCGCTTCGATCGATCGTCTTTTCCCCAACAATCGACCAACGAGTTTATGCAAGCAAGAACGACAGAAAAGGGTTCGAGTTTACAGCTCTTAACATTCCTGCAGGCAAGCGATCGCCCAAACAGAAGCAATTTACTTGGATAGCAGATGTGAAACGAAAAAGAGCGCTCCGGACTGTACAATACATTGGTCAGGAAATGGGTCGTATTGGCTTTGACGAATTTGAAGCCTTCAGACGTATCTACAACTGATCATGCCAAGTGGACCCCAATTTGATTAGAGAACTCACAGCAAAAACATTCGCGACAGATCAGCAAGATTTGAGAATAACACTTAAGACTAACCACAGCCTTTTTAGCCGTATTGTGTAGATACGAAATGCCGACACTGGACCAGCCTCAACGAGAGAGCGTTAGAGCTGGCCTTTGGCCCGTTCGAGGCCGCCGACAAACTCCAAAGCCAGCAACCATTGTCGTTTCGCATGCGGAACGTTTCTGTCGGCCTATTGACGCACGCGTCGGTTCGACTGAGCCTGACCTGCTCCCCTGGAATGTCCTCGATTTGAGGTTAGTCTGTTCTCCACACCAGGAGACAGAACATGAGGCGATCCCGTTTCAGCGACGAGCAGATCATCGGTATTTTGAAGGAGCATCAGGCCGGATTATCGGCTGCTGACCTTTGCCGGAAATACGGTGTCAGCGATGCGACATTTTACAAGTGGCGCTCGAAGTTTGGTGGCATGGAAGTGCCGGAAGCCAAGAGGCTAAAAGCACTTGAGGAAGAAAACGGCAAACTGAAGCGTCTCTTGGCGGATGCGATGCTGGATGTATCGACGCTCAAAGAGATGCTTGGAAAAAACTTTTGAGGCCTGGTTCGAGGAGAGATGCCGTGAACTGGGCCATGAACGAAAAGAACTACTCGCAACGCCGCGCCTGTGGACTGGTGGGGATTGATCCGCGGGTTTATCGCTATCGGTCAAGCCGGGCGGATGATGCAGATCTCCGCCACCGCATGCGGGAGCTGGCCAGCGAACGTCGCCGTTTTGGCTACCGCCGGCTTCACATTCTGCTGAAGCGAGAAGGTGTCGAGGTCAATTGGAAGAAGCTTTACCGCCTTTACAAAGAGGAGCGGCTGACGGTGCGCAAGCGTGGCGGCCGCAAACGAGCGCTTGGCACACGTGCACCGATGGCGATCCCCCAGGGACCAAACCAGCGCTGGAGCCTCGACTTCGTCTCGGATTCTTTGACCGACGGCCGCCGCTTCCGGGTGCTCTGCGTCATCGATGACTTCAGCCGCGAATGTCTGGCAACCGTCGTCGACAATTCGATCTCGGGAACGCGCGTTGGCCGGGAGCTGGACAGGATCGTCGAACACCGTGGAATTCCCTGCATGATTGTCTCGGACAATGGCACCGAACTGACCTCGAATGCCATCCTGAAATGGCAACAGGAACGCCAGGTCGAATGGCACTATATCGCGCCGGGAAAACCGATGCAGAACGGCTTTGTCGAAAGCTTCAACGGCAGATTGCGTGATGAGTGCCTCAACGAGCATCTCTTTACCAGCTATCGGCACGCCCGCCAGATCATCGAGGAATGGAGGATTGACTATAATCTGAACCGACCCCACACAAGCCTTGACGGCATGACACCCTATGAGTTCGCAACCCGGTCCCAAAAAGGCCAAAACCAGAACAGAGCTAACTTATAAATGCGGACACAAAGGGGAGCAGGTCAAGCCGAATGGCCCGTCACCGGTGACTCGAGAGCTGGGATATTTCCCAGCCACATTAAACCCAAGTCTGATCCAAAAATGTCAACAATTAGATATATCAGACACTTCAAGGCCTGATGATCCCAAACGGATCATCGCCCCCCCTGCATTCATGACGAAGTATCAGGAAGACTCCAAACGAGCTGCCTTGAAAAAAGACGCTGATCTTGATCGCAGGCAAATATCAGCACGCAAACGTAGTCAGAAAGCGCAAATGATGCCGCCTAATTTGACAGAAGCCCAGCAACGAACATGGCACCTGAAAGCAGCAATGCGGGAAGAGGACGCACAGTATTATGCTAGGAAATCTCAGGATCGCACACGCGACATTAAACAAAGGCTCGAATTTGGATACGAGCGTTTTGGTTACCGCATCTTATCTGGATACACTGTCGAACCGCTTCGGGAAAATGGCCTCCGATCCGAAACTCTTAACAGTCACGCAGCAGCTTTTTGGCCCGCCCTTGTGCCCAAGGCTTCGCGGCTCCGGACTTCCTGGGGCAAGGCGCAACTGGAGACGATCGGCACAAAGCTGTTCTCCCTTGATGAACCGTACGTGGAGGGAAACCGAGATTTCTTGGGATTTCTTCGGCTAGACACTGATCGTGTTTGGACCACGCCTGAAGAATGCCAGTACTACTATGAAACCCTGGTTGCCGAGGGAAGCATTGCCTGTGCTCCGCATTTCATTGTGGGATTGCGCCCACCGGACGGGCGTTTCATTCGACCGCATGCAATTTGGATTCTGCCGTATGGTTCAGCTGTCTGGAATGCGCCGGGACACAAACAGTGGCGGCGAGGTCCAGTCGATCTTTTTAAGTCCGTCTATTATGGGCTTTGCAACGCCGCACTCGAAGGTGGGGCCGATCCCGATGCGCCGGCTACTTCGCAGCAAGTCAAGAATCCCCTCTCCCCCGAGTGGTTAACACTTTGCCTACAGGATTCTCACTTCCCGGACCTCGTCGAACATTCCGAATACCTTGATATGAAATGCAGCAGGGAAAAACTTGTACGACGATCAGTCGGAATACAGTCAGCCCTTGGCATCACGGGCAGCAACGCGGTCTTCAATAGCCTGCAAGAAACCGCGTACGGCGCTTTACGCGATTGGCACTTCAACGGCGATGAACTCTATCATGACGCAATGAAATCAGGACGCCGTGGTGCCCTCGGTGATCGGCTGCATATTTCATTGGCAGAGCGCATTAGAGAATTGGACCTGACCGGTCTAAAGATTTCAGATCAGGCGCTGGAGCTGCTTATCGCCAAAATTTCTGATTATGCCGTCGACACATGGGATCCGAAAAAACTGGCGCGTAAATCAAAAGCATCCGGAACACTGATGCACGTCGTAGAGGGCATGAAGACGGTCAAAGAACGTCGTCAAGCGGCGGCGGCGTATGCGTCCTCATGCAAGGCCGCTACATCGCTGAATGCCCTCGTTAAAGCCGTCCGTCGCCTAAATGCCGATGGCAATCAAATAAGCAAATCTTCAGTTGCCCGGATATCTGGCGTCGCCTTGACCACAGTTAAAAACCGTTGGAAGGAACTTGAGTCATTCCTCGCCCTTTCCACCGAAGACCAGGCATTTCGGTCTATAGATAAAAAGAATGAATCTCGTCCGGCTTATACCTTTGAGACTTCTACGGGTGGCGAAACGAGTGAAGAATTCCAGACAGGTACATAAGAGAAATGAGATTAGCTGTGGTAATGTTCATCGAACATCGGAGCGTGGAGTTAATCTCTTTTGCACGGCGCAAGTCTTGCATCGGCTTCATCTACATCCTGATAGTCGGGCACGGTCGCTCCAGAGCGCCATTAGAACATCGCCCCATCGCTGCGCTCCTTGCTTGGCTAACCGGACGGGTCGACGTTCAGCTTGTTTCTAACAAATATATTGATCAGGGTGCCGCTGGCCCGCACGGCGCTCATCAGAACATTGCAAGCAACTGAAAGGGGATACAATGTTTATCGGCGAGGCATATAAGACGATGAATTTCTGGACAGCTCTGCAAACTTTAACAGTTTTTCCTCCGCTTCCCGCCGCTTCAGTTCGGCTTGTACGCGGTCGCTGACACATGCAGCCATCGATGTCCGAGCCGCGTAGCCTTCGGCGCGATCGCCCTTCCGATCCAAAATACCCGGGCTTGCTTCGGTGATCGCGTCGGCTATCAGTTCGCGACTCCACCCGGCCAATGCCATGTCTTGCCCGGCCCGGAAATCGACCAAATTCCAATCAACCTCTTGCCCCATCTCTTCGCTGTGCTGCCTCGCATATACTCTGAATGCTGCCAAATGGTCGCCATCGCGGGTTTTCTGGAGTAACGGCCCAGATGAGGCCTTTACTGCCGCCAAACGGGCCTTGTGGACGATCCACCTGCGTACCTGTTTAATAAGATTTGACCCTGTTCGGGCAACGGTGCCGCTGGCTTCCCGGAGAATTACGAACGGTGACTTTCCTTCAACCAGCCGCGTCGGTTTCCTGTTTGTGAATCCCGGTAGTCGCGACAAGTGGGCGTGGTCTGCGGCGGCTGGGTCCGCTCCATAAATTTTTGCAAGGCTCTTGGCGACTATCGTTGCGGCTTTTGGGGAAGGTTCCAGAGCTTCTGGGGCAGTGATCCGGATCCATGCTGCGAAATTATTTCTGGATGTTTCCAGTACAGCGGCCGGGGCGAACCCGTCATTCTTCAGCCGCCTGATTGTGGCAAGGCTCAAATCGTCCATGAGGATGTATCGGCGGTCTTCGGGCCGGATGTAAATATCGCCTCCCCTGGCGTTCTCTGATTTGAGCCAACCTACGGCGTTCATGATCATGTCCGGGGATTGGCCCTGGCGGTTCACATTCGCTTTTTCGGGCCGTACGATCTGAAGTCGATACGTTGCAGCAGGTACGGCTTCCAAATAGTCATGAACGGCTTTTTTGGTGCCGTCGATTATCTCTGATGCACGAAGTTTGAGAGCAACCAATCCCTTGTTCGGGGATCCGCGGTCGTTATCACCTTGAGTACCCTTTGACCGATCAGAATCTCGGCTTGCTGTGATGGCCAGAACCACCAGGCGCTCAAGATCACTGCCAGGCTCAATGCTGCCGTTCCGATCGCCGCTATCGCCGCCGTCGTCCAAAGGTCTTTTTGGTTCTGCAGATGCTCCCGCTGCGCGGCTCTCTGTGCCGCTTCTTCCAGCCTCCGCGCTTGGTGCTCGAGCATCGACACTGTGTGTTGCACATCGGCTTTGGCTTTCTCCGTCGCGATCAGTGCTCCGGATAACTGATCCACTGCTTCCCTGGTAGTCCGGATCATCTCGTCCAGCGCTAGCGCAGCGGGCAAAATCCGTTTCGCTAACTGATCCGGCACTTGGGTCAAGGCTGCGTTCAAGCGTTGGATCTGCGCCGTCGCGTCCTGCAAGCTTTTCATATCCAACTCCCGTGCCTTCTCCCGCTTCTCTGTAGCTTGCTGCACGGAGTGTCTGAAAGTCGCGATCTTGCTCATAGCTTAAGCCCCTTTTTTGCATGTTTGACCATGTAAAACCTCTCCCCATGGCCTTCGCAGTGATGTCAGTTCCGTCGAGCTGGTAGGCTAGCCCTGAGACGCTCCCAGTGGCGCTGATATTGGGGCGGACGATGACGCCGTGGGCTTCCAAATGTTCGACTAGGCTAGAGACGGTGCAGCCCTCGGCAAGTCTACTATCGATCATTTCAGCTAGGATTGTTGACGGTGGCACTTCTCCTCGTTCAGCCATCGCGATTTGCCCGCGATCCGGGGCTTTACGATGATCCGTCGCTTTTTCCGGTTCTAAGAGATGGCTGCTTTCAATCTGGGTCAGTTCGAACTCGGTCTCGATCTTCCGGATCGCGGATTCCGATCGTCTCCAATCGTGAGCATCGCTAACGACTTGGCCGTCTGGATTGATCCGGCTGGCCGCGATATGGATGTGATTACCGTGGCAGACAGTTATATAGGATTCGAAGCCCATTTCCCCTGCCCACCTGTCCGCGATCCGGGACCAAGTGGCATCGTCGGGAATTGGATCACCTTCCGGCAAGCGGAGGCATTGATGTGCAACGGCTTTGCCAACCCGGGACTTCAAAGCCCTAAGCTGTCCAAATTCGGCGGCAATCTCTCTGCCAGACGTTCCAGCCATCGTTCCGCCGATAATGTTCACGCGCTCCCGAGGATTGCCGTTCATGTCATGGGTACCGAGCAAGTAGTCCACCAAGCCCCGAGCTCCCGCCCCCTTGACGAGTTTTCCGATCATGACGGCCTGTCCTCCGAAATGCCCAGGAGGGCCAGTCGTAGGCCTCGTGTCTCCCGCGCAGCCGATTCAAGGAGCCGCCGCAAATCGTCGCTATAGGCACCGCCGCCATTGAGATGTGCGGCGATCTGATTCAGGTTCGCAGTGGTGCGGGCAAGCTCTGAATAGGCATTCCGGTTCAATTCGGGCACTGGCCCGCGCACCTGGTGGCCCAACACCCGAGCGCGCAGGTAAGCCGACAGAGTAAGTCCAGCAGCTCCAGCAGCGACAGCGAGATCGAGCGATTCCGCCGGCGAAAACCGGATTGACGCAGAACGTCGGCGGCGTTCGGCATCCGGCACTAGTGGCCGACCGCCTCGCCTTTTTCTACCCCCTGGGGAGGGGGGCGTGTGCCCTTTGTCTTCGCTCACGATACGTTCCGCCTTTGCTTGTCAACGCGATTGACTGTCATCAAGGATGCGACCGCAGGGAGCACCCGCAAGATAACAGTCCAGTTAAGCGTAAGGGGCCTGGCGTTTCCCCGGCAAGCGTTTTTGTGAAACAAAAACATGGCTTGCTTCTCACCTTTCCTGGCCAAACCATTAGTGGAGACAAAAGCAATGTAAGGAGAGGTACAGGTGACGCGGAAACGAGCAGTGAAACGTAGAACTTGCGCCAAGGCAGCGCGTGTGAAGCGGGAACAGGCACAGCGAAATGGTGCTGGCCGCGTGATGACACGGCTTATTTTTTGGATTGCGTTCATCACCGCTGCTCTGGTGCCTCCTATCCGGGCTGTCGTAGTCCCAGTATCCCGTAAAACGCGAGGAAGCCTGGATACGGACCTCCATCGCCCACGGAATGACTATGAGAAGGGAATTTCCAATCATGCACATATTAGGGAGATACACGGTCGATATTCAACGCGGCCATCTTTAGCTCGGATCATGAAGGACCTACGTCGCCCCAGTGCGCGGAAAAGCGCGGAGGAAGCCCTTCTGGTGCGCTGTCCATCTGCACTGCACAATTGGATAAAAGAGAGAATCAAAGCTGATGAGTTGAATGTATTGTCTATCTGGGTTCGACCGGATTTGACCGATCAGGCGACGTTCGAACGTTGGCTGCAGGTCGCACTTGATGATGCAAAGCGGAAGGAGGCCAAAGAGACCCCCTCCATTGATCTTGCAGCCGTTGCCCAACTATTGGTGGACCTGACTAGCAGAGATGGCGGAGACGGGGATCAGGGAAGCAACAACGCCCCCTCCCCTGATCCAATCAAGCCGAGGCCTTGACAAGATTAATGAACAACCGCTTTGCATCACGTTCGGCTTCACGCATTGCGCTTTCCAAACTATCTGTCTGGCCGTGAGCCAAGACCGTTGTGCCATCGATGACGTCAAAGCTGAAGATTGAATGTTTTGCCGGAAGCGTAAGAATCAGCGTGATCACATTGGATGGTTCCACGCCCACCGCGAATGCCGCCTCTCTTGCTTCTTCGGTGGTTTCAGCTTGTCCTGTCGCAAAAACGTTCCCATCGTCGTCTGCCACTTCGTAATTGATAGTCAGTGGAGGTTCCTCCGGAACGGTGACAGTCAGGTCAAGGACATGATCCGGCGTAATTGCGTACCCAGCCGACCAACCGGATACTGTCGAATCCTCTTCCCATTTAAAAAATTGTAGTTTTTGCGCCATTTGTCTCTCCTTCTGTTGTGACAATGAGAGACATGCCGGAGAGAACTCTAAAAGAAAATTGAAATTATTTGATGAATTATCACATGTTTTCAACCTGTTATCGGTATAAATCCTTGATCTCCAGATTTTTTTGAAGATCGAATCCTTTCAAGAAATTCACGAATCCTTGACGGCAAGGATTCAAATACATCATTTTTTTTGATGTATTAACTGAATGCAGGCTGACTTAATCCTAATTTTCTTTCGGAGCGTCCTCCCAATCATAGTCGCCAGGCTCAATCACCCCCACCAAATCAAGCGAAAGCGCTTTCTTCTCGGCTTCCCGTGTCTCCATGATCGCATACCAAGGACGCGTTTCCGAAAAAGAAACCTTCTTCCTTTCCGGCTTCTGATCAGATGATCGTGGCGGTGGAGGTCTCCTCCCACCTACTGGCCAAACCGATACATTTGCTTTCCAGACTTTATCGCACGCTAGAAATAGCGCATCGGTCCACGCTTCAATGGCGATTCTCTTGAGCTCGAGACGTTGACTATAATCATAAGCTAACCGGGTGATTTCCGCACTGCGCATCATTCGCTGACCCGTTTCCAAACCCGCATGATCGAGAACGGCAGAAATCGCATCACCGCGAACTGCCATGTCACCGCACACCGTGGCAAAGGTTCGGCGCAGATCGTGCATGGAAAAATATGCGACGTCTGCAAGAAGATTAGGCAAGTTATCCTGAATCTCTTCTTTTTCTCTCCTTAACTTCAATGGCTGTCCCCGCAATCGAGCAAGAAGGTTCTTTGGCGAGGATTTATTGAGATGACTATCCGCTGCCCCGACACGCTTTGCTGTTGCGGGGAATACGAATTTGGAGTCGACCGCACTGAGCGTCGTTGCTCTTTCAATTAGAAGCGATAAACGCGGCGGAATTGGAAGTGCATGAAACCGCCTTGATTTCATCGTGGCTTCTGACCAAAGAACAATCCTCCACCCCTTCGGCCCATCCGGCCAAGCCAATATATGCGCTCTTTCAAGTGCCAACCCTGCTCCGGACCGTTGGGCTGTCAGGGCAAGCCACCACAAACCGCACAATACCGTTTCGGAAGTACCTCGACTGTTCTTCCGGCCACTAAGTACCCGGTGCTTTTCGGCGATATAAAGTGTGCGTGCGATATCATCCAAAGAAGGCATACGAGTGCGAGGCGCAACCGCCGTAGAATCCAGAATCTCTACCTCTAACCACCACCTTGGAGAGCCTGCCAATCCCGATTTCCGGGCATGTTTCTTTCTTGCGAAGCTAAGAGCGGCTTTTGCATTTGCAACGAAGGCTCTCGATGCTGTTTTCCTGCCAGCATCAGCGCACTTATCGCGAACGTCTTCCAAATCACCAGCACTCAACTCTGAGAGGAGCTTCCCTTTCAGATCATCGGCTTCCACCGCAGTCAGAGAAGCTTTGGCATTGTGGGCGCTATCCTTAGAAGGCGGTTTGAGCCTGCCCCGTGTAAGCCGCGGCTTTGCCAGATACTCATCGGTGTACTCCGACACCAACTTTTCCCACGTCCATTGTCCGGACTTGAGTGCTGCTCGCTGTCTGGCAGCCTCTTCTGCTTTCTCGTCAGACTTTCCCGCAACCTTTCCCGTCAGAAAGTATTTTGGGTCAGTTCCATCTTTCAGTAGGGTCCGTGCTTTCTTCGCAAGCGCTCGAGCAGCTTTCGCAGTGGAGACGTCTTCCAGTTTGCCAAGAGACCGTGTGTTTCCGTTCCACTTCAAAGCCCATCCGATTGATCCGGCCTGCGTTCGCAAGATTAGGCCTTTCTCGACGACGTCCGCGAAGATCAACGGATTCGACGTTGTATAGACCCGAGCGATGGCAGCCACTTCAGCTTCCTTGATGTGCTTCGGTCCAATCTCCACCCGGTATGTCGGCATGAATGTCTCGCCCTCTAAATCATATGACAGGCCCAATAGGCCGATGGCCGATCTTTTAGACCAAGCAATAGACCAAGTAAATTGGCAACACCGATCCATTCAGAAGGAACAGCCATAAAATAGGAATATCGTTATTCCGCTATATGATTGATTTAATAGCCTTTATTTCAGCTATGAATTAGCTCAACACAGATGACTTTTAAAATATTTAGATTCCTAATCTGTAGGCCACTGGTTCGAATCCAGTCGGGATCACCATTAATATCAATGACTCAGTTATTTCTTATAGGTATGGCCGCCCCGCGACATGCCTTGAAGTAATAACCGTGAAGGCTTCTTCTCGTCCCGAATGGCCGGACTGTGATCCTGCTGCCCCGGAACGGTTACATTGCAGCTGTCCCCGGCCGGAAGGCCTCGCGGATAACTGCTTCCATTCCTTCTATGGCGGCACTTTTTCTCAGCGGATTTTTCTTCAGAACCACATTGGAAGAATCGATCAGCGGAAAGCCGTCTGCCTCTGTCAAAGCTCGGCAACCGGCAGGAATATTGCTTGAAGCAAGAGGCGCTATCGCAAGCCCGGAAACAACGGCGATCTTGAGACCTCCACTTGTATCGCAGCTATAAGCCACACGATAATTGACCCTGGATGTTTCAAGAGATCCGATGGCAAATTTCTTGCACCAGCTTGAACTCTCGTAAATAGCGATGGGCACGACATCGTTTTCATGGACGCAATGCGTGTCCGAGGTAACCCAGACAGTGGGATCTACAAAGAGCACTTCCCCGACAGGCGGTTGCTGCTGGTCGAATATGACAGCAAGGTCCAGCTCATCCGCCTCCAGGGCTGCAATCTGGGCAGAAGAATAACCGCACTTGACCGTCACCTCGACGTTTGGGTGCTGGTTGGCAAAGGCGGCCAACGCACGCGGCAAGACCGTATAGCCATATTCTTCAGGTATACCTATCCGCACCGGGCCACCCAGTGGCTTCGCGCGAATGGAAGCCGCAGTCTCATCCAGCAGACTGATAATCCTGTTGGCATTGCTGAGCAACGCCCGGCCTTGGCTGGTCAGGGTCACTCCGCGCGAGCCCCGCTCAAAAAGGCTTTCGCCCAGAATTTCCTCCAGACGTTTGATCTGGATACTGACCGCCGACTGGGTACGGCCAATCTGCTCAGCCGCACGCGTCACGTTACCGTTTTGGGCAACTGCAGCAAAAACCCGCAGTAACTCACTATCCAAGGGAAGCTTCACTGGAATGATCTTTCAATAAAAATTCCGAATGATAGCGATAGTCATCATTTAAATTGCGAATGTCAAATCCAGAGGATAAATGATTGGATGCGGCTCAGATACAATCCTATGATCTCCTGAACGCTGCTCAGCCCAAAGGAGAATAACCATGGACTTACAACTGGCAGGAAAGTCGGCGCTGGTGACCGGCTCGACCGCAGGTATCGGTTTGGCAATTGCCGAGAGGCTGGCAGCGGAGGATGCTCATGTTACCATAGTCGGCAGGTCTAAGGCCAAGCTCGATGAGGCTCTGGAAAAGGTACGGGCAGCAGCTTCCACGACAGCCAAACCCCATATACGCGCGATTCTTGCGGATGCAGCGTCCGCCGAAGGCGCGAAAATCATTGGCGAACAGGTGCCGGACATCGACATTCTCGTAAACAATTTGGGCATCTATGAATCGAAACCCTTCACCGAGATTACAGATGAGGACTGGCGGAAATTCTTTGAAGTCAATGTTCTGAGCGGCGCCCGTCTCGCCCGGCAATATTTCCCGGGAATGCTTGCAAGAAACTGGGGGCGCATCATTTTCATCGCCAGCGAATCCGGCCTGCTGATCCCCACCGACATGATTCACTACGGCATGACCAAGACTGCACAGCTTTCGATTTCACGCGGTCTCGCTGGTCTGACCAAAGGTACGGGTGTCACTGTCAATTCCGTGTTGCCGGGACCGACACGATCCGAAGGAATTGTGGATTTCCTGAAAAGCGTTGTCAGCGATCCCACTTTGCCCGCGGATGAGATGGAGGCGGAGTTCTTTCGCAAGGACCGCCCCCTATCCTTGTTGCAGCGTATGATCGAACCGGAGGAGATCGCAAGCATGGTCGCCTATGTCGCCAGCCCCTTGTCGGCGGCAACCAATGGCGCTGCTCTTCGCGTCGAGGGTGGAATAACGCCAACAATCGCATGATTGCGAGTAATAAAAAATTCACATGACAGGCATAATTACTATTCGTTTGTCAAATGCCACAAACACGCTGACATGGTGCCTTCCTGTAGGAGGATACCATGTCAAACCTGCAACAGCTTATTATTGGCTGGATAAACTTACGGCAACAACGGCAAGCCCTTATGGATGTTCTTGGCAAACCGGATGACCATCTCTTGCGAGATGTGGGATTGACTGACGAAGAGGCATCATGGCTTGTCAGTCACGGCCTGATGGCCTGGGTCAAAAGCCATGGCCACACTTCGCGATCAAGTCCGCAAAGCCAACGCCGTAAAGCTGCGGGCCGCGCTGATTGTTATTCCCGCTAAGCTTGGTTACGTTATGATTGTCGTTGGTCCGGAACGTTTTTCGGATGACTGTTTCAGCTTTCGTTTTTGACGTTCCCCGTCATATTCGGAAAAACGCACTCGATTGCGGCCCGCTGATTTAGCATCATAAAGCGCCATGTCTGCCCGGTCGACAATTTCAGACCAAGGCAAATTCCTGCACTCCGCAACACCAAAGCTTGCAGTAATCCTGACGGAACTTCCCCCCGGCGTAACAATCGAGTGACGCTGGATTGCAATTCTCAGCCGGCGCGCAACCATTGCCGCATCAGCATACGAATACCCGCGCAACAAAATTGCAAACTCTTCGCCACCAAAGCGGGCAACGATGTCACTTTCACGAACCGCACTTCGCATGATCCGGGCGACTTCCCTCAGGACCTGATCGCCAAGAAGATGGCCATGTTTGTCGTTGATGGCTTTGAAGTGATCAATGTCGGCAAGTATAAAATACGGAACCGGCTCTCCATGTTCAGCACTGATCAGCGAACTACCCAGATCATCCAGCGCCCGCCTGTTGAGAAGCCCCGTCAACCCGTCCGTATGCGCCAGATGCTCGAGCTGACTCATGAGGAAAGAACGCTCTTTCAACTTGGCGGCGATGACTTCAATGGCAGAGTAAAGTGTTTGAATCTCCGCAACATGCCTGGGTTCCCGAGAGAGATTTGAGGGGCGGTCATCGGCAAGAAGCACAATCGCCTCGGCGCCGCGAAAAAGCGGCCTGAAAATATAGTGCTGAACAACCACAACAAGACCAATTACCAAGGCGAGGATCAAAAGCGCCATGGCACTGGTATTGTAAAGTGCCTTGCGGGCGGTCCGCTCCCGGCTTTCAAACTCATCAACCGAAGCGGTCAGATAGATGCCACGCAATTCTCCCAGCGGCTTCATCGTGGCAACGTAGCGTTTCGTAAACGTCGTTGTATCCAGCGAGAATGCCCCGCCTTGCTGACCTGTCTTGATCTGCTCGTCAATCAGGGCAAGCCCCTGCCGCATGTACAACAAATTTACTTCTTTGCGTTTTTGAGAAATAGGAGAAGAATCAGGGCGGGACCCGGCACTCGGTTCCAGCAAATACCAGATATCGCGAATGCGCGACCTGATGGCATGAATCTCGATCACGTTCTCTTCAGGGATGACCTGTTTCATCGCCATTGGCGCAATGAGATATGATCCCATTCTCCCGGCATATTCCCGGACATTGCTCAGCATCATTCCTTTCAGAACAACCGCAGCCAAATCGTGGTCACGGCGCAAAAGATCAGCTCCCTGCCATTGAATAATCTCGCTATAACTGTCCCAAGCCTCAAACATTTGGTCAATCGCGTCTTGGACATCTTCAAAACGCAGCAGGGCCCGTTCTTTCAACTGTGTCGCTTCAACCTTTCTGCGGCCAAGCCGAAGTTCCTGGCGAACACCCCGAACAAGATTATCGGGAATGATGCTGGCATCGAGCCTATTCAGCGCATCATCTGTCTTTTGTTGAGCAGCCAGCCAATTCAGATAGGCCTGACCGCGATCTGCATCCTCTGCTGTCATCAGAATGTTGGCGGGACCCCGTTCCGCCGAGACGAAATTGGCAGCTTCGAAAACCGATGCAAACTGCTTCACGTCACGGAGATTGGCATGTGCTTTTGAGAATGATGCTGCAAAGTTGAAGATCGTCGACCCCGCCATCACCAGCGTACAGATGATAACAAGCAGAGCCATGCCCCAAAGTCGCACCTTGAGACGACCTCGAGTTGAAAATAACTTGATTCTCATGTTTTGCAGTTTCTTCACTGAATGATTTTTCACGAAGCGCTCAACCGATGTTTAACCGGATCAATCGAGAAATGAGCGGGTTAATCCTGATAAGAATACGATTGCGTCATAAAATATGACGGATGTAATACTTAACATTTGAAATATCATCATGTTTAATTGCCGAAATGGAGGAAAATGATAATTCTATACTTAAAATCAATTAAGGTTGCATGTATTAATAATTGCAACTCATAGTAGATATGGCGCTTTAGACGTACCGAATTCCTTGGAAAAACTTCCATTGGTACGCCATATCGCATAATGCAGCTTGTCTCTGCTTATTATCACTACATTGGCGATACAGCAACTCGCCTTCATGCCCCTCAGACAAGTTGAAGCAGGGCAAGCAAACCGAAGCTCAAGGCAAAAAGCGAAGCCAGTGATAGAACCGCCACCGCCATGACGCGTCCTCCGGCATGAGCCACAGAACGGATATCAACCGACAAGCCAAGCGCTGCCATGGCGATGATCGTCAGCACGTTGGAAACCTGCCCCATAGGCATGATCGCCGCTTGCGGTATCAGGCCAAGCGAGCGCAGGACCATCATCGCGCCAAACCCGCCAATGAACCATGGAACCAGAGAGATTTCGCGCCGTACTGCTGGTGCCTCATGGCGCAGATCAGCTTTCATGATTGCACCCAGCACCAGCAGAACGGGCCCAAGCATCAGCACGCGCACGAGCTTCACCAGTGTTCCGGTCTGCACTCCAAGCAACCCCGCAGGTGCAGTCGCGGCGATGACTTGTGGCACGGCATAGACTGTCAGGCCGGCCAGCACGCCATATTGCGGCACGCTCATCATCGTATGGAAATAAAGCACTGGCAGCAGAAATACGGCCGCTATGCCCAGCACTGCCGTAAAAGTCAGGGCCGCCGCGATTTCCTTGCGATCCGCTTCAATCACCGGGGCGACCGCAACAATTGCCGAGTTTCCGCAAATCGAATTGCCGCAGGCAATCAGTGTCGCAAGCTTTGGCGGCAGGCCAAAGAGCCTGCCAATGCCATAACTGATTCCAATCGACAGAATGACGACACCGGCTATACCCGCAATCAGGGCCAGCCCCGCCCCCTGCATGGCTGTCAGGCTGATGGATGCGCCCAGTAAAACAATTGCCATTTCCAGAAGAACTTTCGCACTGAAATCGATGCCCGGGATCAATGATTGTCCCGGTTGGCGAAACGAGCGGATCGTAATGCCGATAGCGATTGCCAGAACGAGGCTTTCCACCCATCTCGCACCAAATAGCGCACTCTCCATATGCTCGCCGAGAACCGCCGCCAAGGCAACAGCGCAACAAAGCGCGAGGCCGGGAAGAACAGAGAGTGCACGGTGATAGGTGGACATGAGCTTGCCGTTTCAGACTTTAGTGGTAGTCGGCTTATCTCATTTCCAATCATCGACATCTATCGAATGTTATGGCATGTTTTATTCGATAAAATCGAATGGTATGCTATGACATTTGAACAACTCGCCATATTTGTTGCCGTGGCTGAACGCGAGCATCTGACACAAGCCGCAGCGGCCATTCATCTGACGCCCTCTGCGGTTAGCAGTGCTATCAAGAATCTGGAGGCTTTCTACGGCGTCGAGCTGTTCCACCGTGTCGGGCGGCGCATCGAACTGACCCAAACCGGACGTGTTTTTCTTGGAGAAGCCAAGGCAACGCTGGCACGTGTGCGTTCGTCAGAATTGATGTTGTCCGAGCTTGGTGGTCTGCGGCGCGGCAAGCTCAGCCTCTATGCCAGCCAGACAATCGCCAGTTACTGGCTGCCGCCCTTTCTGATGCGTTTCAAGCAGGATTATCCCGGCATCGAGATCGACCTTACAATCGGCAATACGCGGACAGTCGCCGAAGCTGTCACGGAAGGTGAAGCTGAGCTTGGCTTTGTCGAAGGCGAGATCGACGCGCCGCTCCTCTCCGCAAAGATTGTGGCGAAGGACGCGTTGATCGTCGTGGTTGCTCCGCAGCATCCTTGGGCCGACCAACGCCCTTTGACAGCCAAAGATCTTGTCGGGCAAACATCATGGGTCATGCGGGAGCAGGGTTCCGGCACACGCTCGGAATTTGAACATGCTATCGACAACCTCAAACTGTCCCATGACGACCTGAAGATCGCTTTGGTTCTCCCGTCAAACGAAGCCGTGCTTTCGGCAGTTTGCGCGGGAAATTGCGCCGCTGTGATTTCCAGCGCCGCAGCGCGAGCCTATCTGCACGAAGGGCTGGTGATTAAGGCTGCATTCGATTTGCCAGTGCGCAACTTTCGCATGCTGCGGCATACACAACGACACAGCAGCAAGGCATCAGAGATATTGGAGGAATTGTGTAGCGTAAAGACTTAGCGCGTCTTGCATACCCGTAATGCGTGGTTCGACGGGGCTCACCATGAGGAAGTATGGTTAGCTGCATGAAGCGTTGCTAAGTTGCAGAATGTGGCTTCCTGCAATCACCAATCTTCCTCATGGTGAGCCCGTCGAACCGCGCAAAATGGTGATGCAGAACTTATCAGGTTAAGCGCACATACCGGCTCAAGCTGGAATAGCGCTTTTGCGGGCCGTTGACGCGCCAAACCTCTACCCAGCTATCCTCGCTCTCAAAGAAAAACCGCCCTTCATAAAGATCACTGCCGCAAAGATGCGACACATGCTGTGTTGCACCAAACCCAAGACTGATGAATTCATTTCCGCTTGGATAAAGCACCCGCACCGCAGTATCTTCAAAACCGAGCCTGTAAGTCCTCACGGCTTGAAGAAGGTTCTTGCCAACAGCCATTTCGCCGCGCTCTTCAAACAATTCGCGCGTAATTTCAGCCTGCCCCGCAAATGCATAAACCGCACCAGCGCGATGATCGATCACTTTTCGCGTCACTTGCCACGTGCCGCAAACAATGTTTGCAGCCATGCTTTCGGTCGCGGATAGCGGGCGATCAAGCATTGAATCAATCCACCTGTTCTTCCCAGGCGCAAGCAGCCGTATAGATCGCTGCCAGTCTTTCCACGCCAACCTGATCGTCGCTATCGAAGCGTGAAGGCGTCGGGCTATCCAGATCGAGAACGCCAAAGACGCGCCCATCATAAATCAAGGGAACCACCAGCTCGGAACGCGAGGCCGCGTCACAGGCAATATGCCCCGGAAAGGCATGCACATCTTCGACCAATATCGAAGTCGCACGCTCTACAGCGCTGCCACAAACGCCGCGCCCGACAGGAATACGCACGCAGGCGGGCTTGCCCTGAAAGGGTCCAACGACAAGCTCTGCTTGCGAACGCAAAAAATAGAAACCCGCCCAGTTGATGTCCGGCAGCATCTGGAAAATCAGCGCCGATGTGTTGGCGGCATTTGCAGTCGGATCGTTCTCGCCCGCAAGCAGCGCTTCCAGTTGATCGCTCAATTCCTTGTAGAACTGTGGCTTGTCGCCTTCGGTTATCGCTGTTGCTGCAAACATGAAACTAGCCTTCCCTATGGTCTTGCGCATGACGGGTCACGTTTCTGCCGAAGCAATCAGCTTGTCAAGCAAAGCTGTCCTGATCCGGCGGTGTACATCGCCCGCCGCCTTGCTATAGATAGGAACCGGATTCCACAGGTGCAATTACGATGAGTTCAAACGCCAAGGGCGATCTGCAAACCTACGTGCGCATCGACTTTCCTGACAAGGAGCGACTGGGGCCGGGCAAAATGCAGTTGCTCGAACATATTCGCGAAACTGGCTCCATTTCCGCCGCGGGACGTGCCATGGACATGTCTTATCGCCGGGCATGGCTGCTGGTAAGCGCCATGAACACCATGTTCGCAACTCCCGTCGTCGACTCGCAACGTGGTGGTAAACAGGGCGGCGGCGCCGTGGTAACGGAATTTGGTGAAGAGCTGCTGCATCGGTATCGCAGTATGCAGAAGAAAATCGATACGGCTCTGAATGCAGATTTCGAATGGCTCAACCGCAATCGCAGCCGTTAAGCCTTCGCAGATTTGCGCCTCCTGCGCGGCGTTTTAAAACTCACGCGGAAATACATCATATAGGTGATGAACCCGAAGATGACCGTGAGTGATCCGACAATGATCGAAGCGCCCCACATTGAGATCCAATCGCTCAACATGGCTGAATGCGGGTCTTTTGGATCATAATATACGGTTACATTGTCCCCGACATCATAGCTTGGAGGGGAAGTTCCCATTGATGACGTGAACTCTATACGCGCGCCATCTACCGTCTGAAATTCGACGACAGGTTTAAAAACATAGCCGTTTTTCGAGTTGCTTCGAACCAGATTTGTTACGTGTCCCTTGCCTTCCATCGCATTGTTGACGAAGTGGCGCACATACAATACGGACCCTCCAAAGCTGCAAAACAGAATGGCGGTTATCAGGCACATCAACACTTTGTGCACGTTGAAGTTTTTCATTCCAGCAATCCGGATCAGCGACTCATGCGTAAGCCAGTTATCGCAATTTTCGTCATTTGCACAATTCTGTGCGTGTTGTCATTTCCACCGGCCATGATGTCACTCGCCTTCACGGGTGCTTTTCCTAAGAAGTATTTTTATATCCTCAGCGTTTGGCCAATCTCTGCTGTGCTTGGCCCCATTCTCGCTTGGAGTACCCGTTCCCGCCTCGGCATCTGGGCTTTAATCTGGTTCATACCCTGCCTTGCCTATGCGCTTTTCTTCCTCACAGGACATGATCTTGGGGCTTAGCCACCGCATCCCTGTCATTCTCCCGCTCGAGCCAGCGCATGACCGGCGTCACCGCAATTCCATGCAGCACAACCGATATCAGGACGACCAGCGAAACCGTGACCCACAATGTCTCGGCGTTGGAGAATGGTGCATGACCAAGCGCGTAAGCCAGATAGTAGAACGAGCCGAGGCCGCGTATTCCGAAGAATGCGATAATGACTTTTTCCCTTTTGAGGATGGGACTTCCAAGGAGCCCGATCCAACCGGCAATAGGGCGGATAAGAAAAAGAATGACCAGTGATGCCGCAACGACAGGCCAGTCCAGTGCACGAAATACACTGCCTTCCGCAATGGCCGCGCCAAAACACACCAGCACGATCATCATCATCAGCCGCTCGATCTGTTCAGCAAAACTATGCAGGTTTTCATGATAGCCGCTGTCGCGCTCCGCATGGCGCAACGTTAGGGCTGTAACGAACACGCCGACAAAGCCATAGCCATGTGCAAGCTCGATCAGCCCATAGCTGAGACAGGTGATGCCCAAAACCACGAACCCATCGCCGGTGCGCGCAAGTTTTGCCCGGTTGGGGAGACGAAAAGTCAGATATCCGAGAAGTTTGCCCGTAAGCCAACCAAGCCCGGCTCCCGCTGCGAGCCGCCAGACAACATCCACCAGCAGCCAGTCACGCAACCACGGGGCACCGGTCGCCGCTGAAGCTGCAATGGCAATTGCCAGATGCACGAACGGGAAACTCAACCCGTCATTCAGCCCGGCCTCTGATGTGAGTGCAAAACGCACCTCGCTTTTCTCGCCGGATAGCGGCGGCCCGACCTGCACGTCGCTGGCAAGCACAGGATCAGTGGGGGCAAGTGCCGATCCAAGCAGCAGGGATGAAGCCACCCCGACGCCAAGGAAGCTCCAGCCGAGCAGGGCAATCGCCCCGATGGTCAGGGGCATGGAAATGGCGAGCAATCGCCACGTTGTCATCCAGCTGCGCCAACCGACTATGCGGTCGATTTTCAACCCCGCCCCCATCAGGGCAATGATGACGACGAACTCGGTTATTTTCTCGGTGAGATAGCGGCTGTCGAGCGGATTATCGCCTATCATTGATGATAGTGGCGTCCATACGAACAGCGTGCCGAAGGCGATGCAGACGATGGGAAGTGAAAGCGGAAATTCTTTCAGCACCATAGGTAGCCAGGACGTCATTAAGACGACCAGCCCGAATAAAGCGACCAGTACAATGTAGCTGTCTACAGTCATATTCAATTGCAAACCATCCGCACGCGCTTTGGTTCCCATCAATGAAGCGGCATTCATCGAAAGCATCAATCATTCGAATTTGCAGTCCAGCCGGTTTCGTATAGACACATTCCGTCTACCGGAAAGCAAACATGACCGCCCTGCCCGTCCAATCGGCGACAAACGCCAATCGTCTCGCTCTTGCTGCGCTGCTGCTTGGCGGCATCGCCATTGGCGGTTCGCCGATTTTCGTGCGCCTGTCGGAAGTCGGCCCGATGACGACAGCCTTCTGGCGTGTTGCTCTCGCCTTCATCCCCCTGCTGGTCTGGTCAAGGGCAATGCCCGGCGTAAAAGCCGATACACGCCCCGAAAGCCTGTCCGACTATTTCTGGCTGTCCATGCCCGGCGTCTTCCTCGCGGCTGATCTTGCCGCATGGCATTTGGCGCTGCATATGACTTCCGTTGCCAATGCGACGCTTCTTGCCAATCTGGCGCCGATCTTCGTCACCCTAGGCAGCTGGGCGATTTTCCGCGCCCATGTCAGCGGCATATTCCTGATAGGGCTTGCGACTGCGCTTATCGGCGTCATCGTGCTGAAGGGTGGCCCTGCGGCGCTGGGTGATGGCAAGCTTGCAGGTGACGCCACGGCAGCCGTCGCTGCGATTTTCTATGCGGGCTATATTCTTGTCATCGGGCGTCTTCGCGTACGCTTTTCCACACGCACCATCATGATCTGGAGCACCGCAACAGCCGCGATCTGCATGTTGCCGATCTCGCTCATCTTCGAAACCGGCCTTGTGCCGCTGACCCTGTTTGGCTGGGCGATGCTTGCTGGCCTTGCCCTTATTTCCCACGCGGCGGGCCAAGGCATGATCACCTATGCGCTGGCGTTCCTGCCTCCGGCGTTTTCATCGCTGACACTATTGTTGCAGCCAGTTGTTGCCGCTGCATTGGCATGGTTCCTGCTCAGTGAGCCTATCGACCTGATGCAGGCCATTGGCGGGGTCATCGTTATCTGCGGTATCCTTATCGCACGGCGTGGCTGATCATTTTTCAAGACTTTCAAGCAGCTCCGCATCAAGCTGCGCCTGCCCAAACCAGTTCAGCCTGTTGATGCAGACATAACCGCGATCGATCAGGTCATTATCGTCACCCTCTTCACTCGTGTGGGCGCGCCCGCGCGGCACGTTAAGAACCGTCAGGTCGCCATCCCTGCTCACCACATCCGATATCAGCGCAATCTTGTCTCGCCCGATACGGGGCTGACGGATTTCTGCCGGTAGCGACGTCGGCAGATTGACGCTGAGCCAATGCCCTTCCAGCACCCATTCGTCGCGCTCTTTCCACAGTGTCCTGACAAAATCCGCAAGCCATTTGACATCGTGTTCCGTCTGCTCCGGCTTCTTCACCCGAGAAAACCCGATTGCCGCGATGCCCCAAAAACTCGCTTCACGCGCAATCCCAAGCGTACCCGAATAGGCGAGGTCTTCCGCTACATTGCGCCCGTCATTGATACCGGAAAGCACCAGATCCGGTTTGATGGCATCCTTGAATAGCCAGCTCATCGCTGTCACCACGCAATCGGCAGGTGTTCCCGAACAGGAATAGCGCTTCGGTTCAATCTCCCGCATTGTCAGGGGTTTACCGACAGTAATCGAGGCTCCCGCAGCCGTACGCTTGCCATCCGGCGCAACAACCCAGACATCGTCCGTCAGTAGCTTTGCCACCTCGACCAGCACAGCCAACCCCGGCGCATCAATGCCGTCATCATTGCAAACCAGAATTCTCATCGCAGACGCCTTCTATATTTCGATATGCCCGCCGGTGCGCGCCGTATCGTCCAGCGCTGGCAGATATTGTTTCAGTGCACTCAACGAGGTGAGCGAGCAGGAATGACCGAGCGTCGCGGGACGCCCCGCTCCCTCCCAGATCGCGACATTGCCCTGCCGTGTCGGATGGGTCGGAAGCCTTATCCACTCTGCACGCTTTGTCCCGAAAAGCTCGGCTGCTGGCGTGTTGGGGGGAATGTGGCCGGTCAGCAGGATCGGATATCCCTGATCAGCCGCCCGCCCTATCGCTTCAACCGACGGTCCGGCGCTTCCCATCCCATCGAAGGTCATCAACGGACAGTCCGGCAGAGAATCGAATTCCGACCAGTCCAGAGCATTGGTCAGCCGCTCCGTCAACATTGCATCAACCCCGGCACGAAAGGCACCTTTTGCGGCAATCTGGGCCGCGACAGGCTCCCGCATACTGCCATGGATGGCAAAGCGCTCGGGCAGGATCGCCATCAGCTCCAGCGGCTTGCCGGAAAGCGGCACCGGCAGCAGGCAGCCATCCGGGCGTGCAGCTATCCATTGGCGGATTGCCGCAATCCGCTCGTTGCTTGCAACGGCATCATCGCCATAAGAGGCATCCAGCACCAGCAGGTCGCAATGCGGAATCGGGTCCATCGCCAGCACAGCGCTGTCCGGCACCACATCGGCGGTGTAGACAACCGATTTCATGCCGTCATTTGCCGCAAACCAGACACCGCCTGCCACATGGCCGGAGCGCCCGGTCGATACGCTCATTCCGCCCAGATCAATTATGTCGCCCGCTGAGAACAACTCGGCGGACTGCGCTGCAATCGCGAAGGCCTGCATATGCTCGCGCTCGCCATATTGCCCGAGCATTGCAGCTGCCTCTGCCGATGTTTCAGCGGTCATGAAAATGCGGCCGTGAAACCCTCGCGAGAGCAACCACGCCAGCCCGCCAATATGATCTTCATGCGCGTGGGATATGAACACTGCATCAAGCCCGGCAATGGCCGCATCATCAATTGCGGGATAATATTCCCTGCCCGTCGCGCCAACTTTAATGCCTGCATCCAGCAGGATGCTTTTGCCGCCACTGGCAATACCAACACTGGTCCGGCCCTTTTCGCCAAAGCCGCCATGTAGATCAATCCGCATCAGACACTGGCCTCCGGAATAACCCAGCCGGAGGTGATCGCAATGCGCGTCGTCTCGCCTTCGGCGAGCCGGTTCGGATCAGCCAGGTCGAAATGCAGTTCCTGCGTTTCGTCTGCCGCCACCGCCTCGATGCGAGACCCGCCGCCACGATAGATGCTGCGCTTGACCGTAACCTCAATGCCGCCATTTGTTGCGGGGATAATGTCGGCAGCGCGAATGCACACCTTTGCATCGCCTGTTACGGCTTGTCCGGGGCAGCAGCGGAAAACGGCCTCCTGTCCAAGGATTTCCACCTTGCAATGTCCGTTCGCTTCCGCAGTCAAAACCTTCGCCGGGAGCACCATGCCCTGCGCAATGAACGACGCTACCATCGGCGTTGCCGGCTGCTCGTAAAGTTCACGCGGTGTCGCGAACTGCACCAGATGTCCCTTGTCCATCACGGCAATACGATCCGCCAGCGCCATGGCCTCTGCCTGATCGTGGGTAATGTAGATGATCGTCGTGCCAGTGCGCTTGTGGAATGAGGCAAACTCATCCTCCATGGAGGCACGCAGGTGAACGTCGAGATTGGCCAGCGGCTCATCGAACAGCACCAGCGAAGGCGCTGAAACGAGGCACCGCGCCAAGGCCACACGCTGTCTCTGCCCGCCGGAAAGATTGGCCGGACGGCGCTCGCCATAGCCTTGCAGATCGACCAGCGCCAGCGCTTCAGTGATACGCCGCTCGCGCTCTGCCTTTTCAACCTTCGCAACTTTCAGGCTATAGCCGACATTCTCGGAAACAGTCATGTGCGGCCACAGGGCATAATTCTGGAAGACGATGCCAACCCGCCTCTGTTCCGGCGGCACATTCAATTTGGGGTCGGACATCACCTTGCCGCCGACAGTGATTGTACCTTGGTTAACCTGCTCAAATCCGGCGACAAGCCGCAGCAAAGTGGTCTTGCCGCAGCCGGATGGCCCCAGCACCGCAACAAATTCACCATTGGCAACATCAAGCGAAACATTCGACAGTGCGTCGAAATCGCCAAATGTCTTGGTCACATTTTCAATTTTCAATCCCGCCATGGCAGAACTCCGTTTGGAAGGCTGCGTGCGAACAGGTTGGTCAACAGCATCAGCGCAAAAATCACGACAATCGTAAGGGTCGATATGGCGGCCGCATAATTGGAATCACCGCCCTGCTCGAATGAGAAGATCACAACGCCGATGGTCTCCGAGCCGGAGGCCCAAAGCAGGGCGGAAACAGTCAATTCGCTGAATGCCGTCATGAAGATCAGGACACCACCAGCAAGCGTTGCAGGCGCGACCAGCGGAAAAACAATCGTCCGCATGCGCCGGATAAGCCCGGCTCCGGCCACTTGTGCCGCTTCCTCAAGCGAGCGGTCGATCTGATGCAGACCGCTGATCGTCGGGCGCAATGCCAGCACGAGAAACCGTGCCAGATAGGCATAAAGAATGATCCAGATCGTATTATAAATTTGCAGGCCGATGACCGGCAGTGGCTTCAGGAACATGAGCAGCGCGGCAATCGCCAGAACCACGCCCGGCAATGCATAGGGCAGTTCAGCCGAGAGGTTGAGAAACCCTGTCCACCATCTTTTACGCCATGTGATCAGATAACCAAGCGGCACGGCGATAAGCACTGCAAAGGCGGCAGCGGCGATGGATAGGCCAAAACTGTTGAAGAAAGCGCGCTTCGCAGCGGCGTGGTCGAACAGCACGAAAGCATAATTGGCAAGCGTCACTGTCTTCATGCTGAGCGGCACGCCGTAAGCAGCAACAAGCGAGGTGAGGAACAAACCAACAATAGGCAGGACCAGAACAACGATAATGAGCAGCCACATTACAATTTCTGCGAAAGGACGCCAGCGCCCAAGCTCGAATGGGGCCGCTGGCAGTGATGTGGAAGCGATGCGATAGTCACGGCGGCGGGACGCGTAGTCTTGTGCCAGTATTCCGGCCATGGCTATCAATCCGATAAGCATGGAAAGAACCGCGACCTCGGAAAGCACGGCAGGGCCGCCGCCAGCCAGACGCTGATAAATCAATGTCGGCAGCACAAGATAACCCGCCGGAATGCCCAGAAATGCAGGGATGCCGAAATTGCCGACACAGGAAACGAAGGCCAATGCCGTGGCACCAATGATCGATGGCGTCATCAGCGGTACAATGATCGTACGAAGAACCGTCCATCTGCCAGCGCCGCTGCTGAGCGCCGCTTCCACCAATTCTCGCGGAAGTTTACGTAAGCCAGCCCTTACCATCAAGAATACCAGAGGCCCATATTGCACGCCCAGCAGGGCTATGATTCCGGTTGTTGAATAAAGCGGGTTTTTGCTGCCCAGCGCCGGAGCCATGCCGATGAGTTTGAGAAAGGGGCTCGCAGGTCCAAAGAGCTGTAGCCATGCAAGGGCTGTAACCTGCGGCGCAATAAGCAGCGGAACGACATAAAGCAGGACAAAGGTGCTGCGCCCGCGAACATTGGTCAGGCTTACAAGAAGAGCAACGGCCGTGCCCAGAACGACTGCCAGTAATGTACCGCCTATGCCGACCTGCAGGGAATGCCAGGTTGCGGTCCATGTTGCCGAGCCGGAGAGCGCTGTGCGAAGTGGCGCTGCGGAAAAGCTGCCTTGCGGCATGACAATTTCAAAAGCGAGGCGCAACATCGGCACAATGGAAAGCATCGCAACAATGATCGCCACCCCTGCGATCAGGGCTGTATCAGCGCCCCAGCGCTTTTCACCTGCAATAATCATTCACAGTCCCAAGCATTCATTGCGCTAAACCCATTGCATTATCGCCGTGCGTGGTTCGACAAGCTCACCATGAGGGGGTTGGATGGTTGCAAAACCTGTTTGCAGCTTCTGAGAGAAAGGCTCCTGCAAACCACCACTTCCCTCATGGTGAGCTTGTCGAGCCACGCACGGCACAATTGCTAAACTGGAAACGGCAAGAAAACTCAGTTGCACTCTCTTGCCGGAACCCGCCTTAGCCGCCGAACATTTCCGAGAACTTGGCCTTGTCAGCATCGGTCGATTCAAGAACTTTCAGAGTCTCGATTGGCATGACCTTTACCTGCACACCTTCAGGCAGCCACGAAGGACGGCCGATTGATGGCTTTGCGGGCAGATAGCCCTGTTCAAGTGCAAGCTTCTGTCCTTCGTCGGAAAGAATGAAGTCGACAAACTTCTGCGCTGCGGCTTCATTCTTCGAGCCTGACATGATCGCTACCGGCTCAGTCACCGCAGGAACACCTTCGGACGGGAACACGAATTCAACCGGCGAACCTTTTGCCTTTGCATTCAGTGCCATGAAATCCACCAGAATACCGTAAGGCTTCTCGCCGCTGGCAACGGATTTGAGAACCGCACCATTGCCGCGCACAGCAACAGTTTCATTCTCTTTCAGCTTGTCGAAATAGCCCCAGCCGAGTTCAGAATTGCCCACAAATCCGCTGAGCAAATAAGCAGCAGCGCCGGAATAAAGCGGGCTTGGCATGACGATCATGCCCTTATATTCGGGCTTGGCGAGATCAGCCCAATGTTCGGGCTTTGTGGTTGCAGCGGAATTATAAGCAATACCGGTAGTGATCAGCTTACTGCCGAAATAGGTCTTGTCCTTGTCATAAGAGTCCTTGTCGAAGCCTTCGACATTGGCCTTTTCATAAGCCTGTAATTTGCCCTGCTTCTTCAGACCTTCCATGCTCACGGCATCGGCGATCAGCAACACGTCAGCCTGTGTCGCGCCAGCAGAAAACTCCGCAGCAAGCTTGCCGAGAATATCACTGGTGCCGGAACGGTAAACCTGTACTTCGATATCCGGATTAACCTTGCGGAAGGCTTCGACCGTCTTGGCCGCATCCGTATCTGGCTGCGATGTATAAAGGCTTAGCGTTTCGGCATTGGCCGCGCCAAACGCGAGAGTAGCCGCCAGCATTGCCGGCGCAGCGAAAGTCATTCCAAGAAGCTTGTTCATTTTTTTCTCCTCCCTAAGGGGATTCGGTTTGATCGAGGGGACACGTGCCCACGAAAAATCCTCCTCCATGCATAGCGGGTTCTTTGCGACCCATCATGCCGGAAGAGTGTCCATGTTCATTTGTCTTTTGTCAAATACATTTGAACAATGAAACTTATATGACAAACGAAGCTGCCGAAGAAAAAACTTGAGAACTTAGCCGACCAGTCATTGATGAGCTATCATGCGGAGAACTTATCGTGAAAAATCTCAGCACGAGTTTAGTCGGCATTGTCAACATTCATATGACGCAGCATGCCTGTTGGCTTCCAGAATAAAAATGCCTAAAGGACACCCCGGCTGCGCAAGAAGTCCATCAGGCCAACATGGGTGATCGCCTCGAACTCTGCGGCGGCGGCAGCGAACTTGTTGCGTTGCTTGATCAGCATACCGAAGACCTGCTTCATCTCGGATGATACTCCAAAACGTTCCCAGCGCTCGGCCACATGCGGCGGCAAATCCAGATCCTTGCAGAAATCCGAAATATTGGCATAGCCGAGTAGCGCAAGATTGGTCTTCACTTCGTCTACCGGCATGCGCTCCTCGACCGCATGATCATGCAGCCGCTGCGCAACCAGACGAAGATCCGCCGGCGACGATCCAATGACACGATTGAGGATGGAACGGACCTCATTGGGGAACGACGGCATGTGCAACTCCAAGTTTCAAATCGAGTCCAACTCTATAATGAAGGCATCAACTGAGCCAGCGGAATCTCTACCGATGTCGGATGGGAAAGCAGTCGTTGAAAAAAATTCTGTAAAAAAACCTGTTTGGATGAAAGCTTGGAGCAAACCTTCACTGTTTTGCAAAAAAATCGCCAACACTCACAGAAAAAGCCGCGATTTTTGCAGCAAATTCGCTATCTATAGCTGCAATTTGGTTGTGCTTGGTTGATATCCGCTGGCCTCAGATAAGGCCGCGCAACTTCAGCTCGTCCTTCAGATAGGCATAATAAATTGGCGCAGCAATAAGCCCTGCGATGCCGTACCACGCCTCAAGAACAATCATCGCAAGCAACAATTCCCATGCACCGGCCTTGATGCGCGAGCCGATAATTTTGGCATTCATGAAGTACTCAAGTTTATGAATAATGATCAGAAATACGAGGGAGCCTACCGCCGCTGCAAAGGAAACGCTCAACGCAACAATAACAATTACAGTGTTGGATATCAGGTTGCCGATAACCGGGAGTAAACCCACCAGAAAAGTTACTGCAATCATCGTTTTTACCAGTGGCAGATGAATGCCAAAGGCTGGCAATACTACCGCGAGGAAAATGCCGGTAAAAAACGTATTCAGCGCAGAAATCCGCAACTGCGAAAAGACGATATTGCGGAAAGCATTACTTAAAAATTCTGCGCGCTCCGTAAGCGCAATTGCAAGCGGGCCGGGCTTCTTGTGAGGCGACACCGAGGTCAGCGCGATTAATCCGCCAATCACCATGCCAAGAATAATCCGTATCAGCAGCACGCCGATATCGCGTCCGACAAGCTGCAATTGTCCGGCATGGTTACGCAACCACGCTGCTGCAAAGGTTTCCAGCTCTTCAATATTGGATGGAAAATAATCGCGCGCCCAAGCTGGAAGATGAAGCTGCGCCGTATCGATGATTTCCGCCATCTTTTGAAACAGCGAGACGATGCCTTCTGAGCCATCCGTAAGCAGCGCGAAACCGCGCATTACGCCAACAACGACGATAAGTATAAAAATCAGCCCAAGTAACGCCAACGCAACTGTTCTTGTCAGTCCATTGGAGACGCCCATCCTCCCAAGCAAAGGCGCCGCCATATGGACCAGACTGTAGACAAGAAGCCCTGCCAGAAGTGCCGACAGCAATCCAAGCTGGAGAACGCCGATCAGCGCGACGAACGACAATATATATGAAGCTATTTGAGGCTTTGAAACAGTCTGCAAGAGAACACCAAAAAAGGAGAAACTGACCAGAACAGTTCCTAGACTTGAAACCTCTTGCGACGCAAGGCCAACTGCTGGAATTGACTGTTTATCATGCGGCCAGAGCCAGCTTTTTCACTAAGCGAATGTCGTTAATAAATCGCTCTGTTTCTGCCTGTTTCATATCTTCTTCCGGAATTCGCAACAAGTACGAAGGGTGAACAGTTACAAACAATTTCGTTCCGTCGCCAAATGGAATTGCTTTACCGCGGAAGTCCGATAGTCGCTGTTGCTTTTCCATCAGCGAAGTCAATGCAGTTGCGCCAAGTGCTACAATCAACTTTGGCTTGATGAATTCTATTTCTTGCTTCAGCCACCAGCGACAGGCTCTGATTTCGCCCATATTGGGCTTCTGATGTATGCGCCTCTTGCCGCGTGGTATATACTTGAAGTGCTTTACCGCATTGGTGACATATACTTTAGTCCGGCTAATTCCGGCAACATCAAGCGCCATGTCGAAAACTTTCCCGGCAGGCCCGACAAAGGGTGTACCTGCGAGGTCTTCCTGATCTCCCGGTTGTTCACCCACGAATATGATGTCGGCATTTTCCGGCCCGTCGCCAAAAACTGTCTGGGTCGCATTCTTGTACAGATCGCAGCGTGTGCAATGTTTTGCCTGATGCTTTAACCCGGCAAGGGAACCCGCCACTTCTGGAGGCTCATCTTCCTCTGATTTCGCGGCAGCCTGTAACTTTTCATGAAACATTGGTGGCATCGTTGCCTGCTTCTCGCGCATTGCCGCCACACGTGCTTCGGCCGTGTTGATAAGGTCCGGGATCAATTCTGCTTCTGGCAGGTTCTTCCAGTATTTCTTCGGCATTTCGGCCTGCATCGCCTTTATCTTCAATCGTGCAGGATTGAAAATATTGGCAAAATAAGTTCTCCAGAGTTCATCTGTCGTGTCTTCCGCGTCGATCCTGATGGCGGGTTCACGCGAGGTTTTGAGGACGCTCCCATCCCAAACTGCCGAGCCTTTTGGTGTGGCGATGATCCAATCCATGTCGGTGAATCTCCTTTGGAAAAAAGAGGAAACGCGCTCAACGATAAAATGATCCGGCTCAAACCAGGCCCAAAACTTGCGCCGTGCCCTCGCCGTCTGATCTGCCTCCGGCACTTCCTTGAACCGGACGAAAGCCTTCATCTTGTGACTGTCACGGCGTACGGATTTTTCCATTTTATGTGCCAGAACAACATCCTCATCCGACAGAATTTCAAGCAGTCTCTTCTCGCTTTGCAGCCGCCATAAAAGCCGGTAAAGCAACCCGAACCGCTGTGTACTCGAGTGACAGATAATGGTCTCGGCGAGAGGGACGAAATCCTTGGGAACAGTTATTACTTTACTTTCGGACTGCACCGGTGTGGTGTCAAAACTATCGAGAAGATTTCCGGCACCATCCGCTGATCTGCTCCAGTCAATCGCATTTGGATGCACACTATTAGCCAGCATTGTTCGAGCAACCTCACGCCACTCTTCATAATTTGCTGCAATATCGAGAGGTGCAACGATCATCATAACAACATCAACTGTTCCGGCTTGGGGCTGAACACTGCCCGAAGATCGGCGCTATCAATAAGACTGTGTGGGGACCAGCCTTCAGCAACAATAAAAGTCTTGATCTTCTTGATGGAAACACCAAGCCGCCCAAGATCATCCAGACGAAGACTACGATGCTTGCGAGCAATCAGGATGGCCTTGACCGTCTTTGTCCCTAGCCCCGGAATCCGTAAAAGCATTTCCCGTTCTGCCTTGTTGATGTTGACGGGAAATTTTTCGCGGTGAGCCAGCGCCCATGCAAGTTTCGGATCAAGATCGAGATCCAGCATTCCATCCGGGCGGGCCGACGTTATTTCCTCAATGCCAAAACCATAGAACCGGTAGAGCCAATCAGCCTGATAAAGCCGGTGCTCCCGAACCAGCGGCGGCTTTATCAGCGGCAGATTCTTCGATGAATCCGGTATCGGACTAAAGGCTGAATAATAGACACGGCGAAGGCTGTAACTTCCATAAAGCCTTGAACTTGTTTGTAAAATCGTCGCATCATTGGCGTCGTCGGCTCCCACGATCATCTGGGTGCTTTGCCCGCCCGGCACAAATTTTTTACGGCGTTTCGTTTGCAGGGTCGGGTCAGCCGCCGCCTCTATTTTCAGACGAAGATCGCCCATGGATTTACGAATACCCGCCGGCTTTTTCTCGGGCGCGAATTGAGCGAGCCCGGAATCGGTTGGCAATTCAATGTTTATCGACAGGCGGTCCGCATAAAGCCCAGCCTCTTCGATTAGATGCGGCGATGCTTCGGGAATTGATTTCAGGTGGATATATCCGCGGAAATTATGAGTCGTACGCAGCTCTTTTGCGATTCTGACCATCTCTTCCATTGTGTGATCGGACGAGCGGATAATTCCTGACGAAAGAAACAAACCCTCAATGTAGTTGCGACGATAGAATTCGAGCGTAAGCCAGATTACCTCCTCCACAGTAAAGCGCGCGCGTTCGACATTACTCGATGAGCGGTTGATGCAATAAGCGCAATCGTAAATGCAGAAATTGGTCAGCAATATTTTAAGCAGCGATATGCAACGCCCATCTGGCGCATAGGCATGGCAGATGCCCGAACCTTCCGTAGAACCTAGCCCGCCTGATCGCGAGGAATCCCGCTGCGATGTTCCGCTGGACGCGCAGGAAGCATCATACTTTGCTGCGTCCGATAAGATTGCCAAGCGTTGTTGTAAGGATTTCTTCATATTTGTTCACTTTATGTTCTATAACATTTCCTGTCAAACTCTTGAGGTTAAACCGGCAATTATCAAAACTGTTCCGAAGCTATGTTTTTTATTTCTTGAGATTTAACGTGTTTCTCAAGCTCTTGTTCAATCCGGTTTTTACCGCCTGAAAGTCTGGTACGTCCGTCCAGTAGCGCAAGGTTACACTCATCGAACTCTCACCAAGTTCGGCAATAAATGTGTTTGGAGCGGGATCTTTTTTGACAAGAGGATTGCTCTCGGCAAGCTTGGTAAGTTTCGCCTGTAGCTTGTCCATGTCTTCGGCATTATCAACTGTAACAGTGATGTCATTTCGTCTTACGCCATTGCGGCTGAAATTCTTGACAGGCTGGGTCCAGAGCGTGGAGTTCGGGGCAAGCACATATATCCCGTCGGCTGCACGAAGACGCGTTGCAAAAAGTCCAATTTCCTCAACAGTACCGGTAACGCTGCCAACTTCCACATATTCGCCGATACGCAACGGGCGAAGCGCCAAAAGCATGATACCCGCCGCAATATTCTGCAATGTCCCTTGCAAAGCCAAACCAATTGCCAAGCCGACGGCACCAATGGCCGCAATGACCGATGCTGTTTGAATACCGAACTGGCCAAGGACCATGACGATCACGAGACCGAGAACCACATAGCGCGCGATCTTCGAAAAAAACCGCCGCAGGGTCATATCGAAGCCGCTAACCTGTCCCAGCCCGGCGTAAACCCAGCGCTCTATCAGGCTTGCTGCAAGGAAGCCGATAACCAGCAGTATCACTGCTCCTATCACCGAGAATGAATAGGTGACGATCAGTGCGCTGGCTTGGCCAACAGCCGCCTGAATAGCTGAAAAAGTATTTTGGGGATCAAGGTCCATGGGGGTGGTCTCCTTCCGGCAAGAAAGGTCCAACCCCTAAGACACCAAAATGTTCCGATAAACCTTGTTGATTTTTGTCTCTATGCCTCGATAGCCTCCGGATTACGCCGGCGATAGACAATCGACGAGATCAGCGAGAAGATAATCAACGTTGCGCCGATCAGGCCCGTAATAACTTCCGGAATGTGGAACAGCGTCTGGCAATACATGATAACCGCGAGCACCAGAATTGCGTAGAATGCACCATGTTCCAGATAGCGGTACTGGCCGAGTGTCTCTTTTTCCACCAGCATGATTGTTAGCGACCGCACATAGAAAGCGCCGATACCCAGACCAATCGCGATGACGAAAAGGTTCGTCGAAAGTGCAAAAGCACCGATAACGCCGTCGAACGAGAAGCTCGCATCCAGCACTTCGAGATAGAGGAACGCGCCAAGACCGCCCCTTTGAACGGTGTCCATCTGCTCCTGTGTCGCATCAAGCAAGGCGCCAATGCCTTCAACGACAAGAAATGTCAGCAGCCCATAAATAGCGGAAGTGAGAAATGTTACGGACTCTTCGCCGATAAGCTGACGGGAGAAGAAAATAATGAGGATCAGGACAACGCCCACTTCAATGCCCTGAATCGAAGCGAAACGTGAAGCCCGGCTCTCAATGACCTTGATCCAGTGCACATCCTTCTCATGATCGAAGAAGAACTTCAGGCCGACCATCAAGAGGAAAGTACCGCCAAAGGCAGCAATGCCAACATGAGCTTCCTTCATGATACGCGCATATTCTTCAGGATTGGAGATCGCCAGCTTCATTGCAGAAATCGGGTCTATCCACGCAGCAACAGCAACAATGGCAAGCGGGAAAACGATACGCATACCGAAAACCGCGATGATGATACCCCACGTAAGGAAGCGATGCTGCCAAACGGGGGTCATATCTTTCAGTATCTTGGCATTCACGATGGCGTTGTCGAAAGACAGAGAAATTTCCAGAACGCCGAGCACGGCACAGATAAATAAGATTGCAAGCGCGCCCTGTACATTGCCGGAATAGATGAAACCTATCCAGGCTCCTGCTGCCAAACCAAAAATCGTGAAAAGAATTGGCCAAATGAAATACTTGTAAGTTGCCATGCGTGTTTCCTGCTCCTGACTCCCTGATTGCTCTCAGGACGGGATTTCAAACGTCTTCAAGAAATGAATCTCCACCCGATTGCAATCTCCCACTCCCCTTAGAAAGCATAATCCTGTCGTAATCCTGTCGTGGACACATGTCGACAATCATTACGCCTGCTTACGCACGATATAAATAGTCACCGGCAAAGAGGATCGCCAGCTATCGAAACCTCCAAGTGGTTGTGCATGCGATACGCTGAGTTTTACCAACTCCCCGCCATGAACCTTTCGCCAGTTGACCAGAGCCATTTCGCTCTGAATGGTCACGGCATTGGCAACAAGCCTGCCCCCTGGCTTCAAGCCGAGCCAGCACGCTTCCAGAACACCAGCATCGGTCACTCCGCCGCCGATGAAAACGGCATCGGGCGAATTGAGTTTGGCCAAAACCGCAGGCGCTTCACCGCACACAAGTTCAAGATCCGGCACACCAAGCGTTTTGCTGTTCCGGAGTATCAACGCCTGCCGCTTCACATTGGTTTCGATTGCCAATGCGCGGCAGGTCGGGTGAGAGCGCATCCATTCAATGCTGATGGAGCCGCATCCCGCACCAACGTCCCACAAGAGTTCACCCGGTAGCGGAGCAAGATGCGCTAAGGTCACCGCCCGGATATCCCGTTTCGTCAATTGCCCGTCGTGCTGGTAAGCTTCATCAGGTAGTCCGGCCATACAGGGATATGAAAGTGCAAATTGCTCAGGCATGCCACAATCTACCGCGAGCACGTTGAGATCGGCACATCGCAGCTTGTCCCAGCTTTGCGCTACCCCTTCAACACGCTGCTCTGCTGCACCTCCGAGATGCTCAAGCACAGTCAGATGGGCGGAAGTAAACCCGGCTTCTATTAGAAGCCGCGCGACGTGAGCGGGCGTTTCTCCATCATTGCTGAGGATTAGCAGCCTTGCATTGGGCACGAAGGACTTTGCCAGTGTTTCAAGCGGACGCCCGTGAACGCTAAGCAATTGCGTATCCTGTATGGGCCATCCCATCGCAGCAGCGGCAAGCGAGAAAGATGATGGCGATGGCAAAACCAGCATTTCATCCGGGCTTACATAGCGCGTGAGTGTCGCGCCCATACCGTAATGCATTGGATCGCCACTCGCGAGCACGGCCACGGCATTTCCGCGCAATGCCAGCAACATGGCATAGGCATCGGAAAACGGCGTTGGCCAGGCTACATGCTTTGCGGCAAGCTCTTCGGGCAAGAAATCAAGATGGCGCTTACCGCCGAATATTGTGCCTGCTGCTGTCAGCGCATCGCGGGCATTCTGGCCTAGCCCTTCATATCCGTCTTCGCCAATTCCGATTATCGTAAGCCACTGCGCCATCATGCATCCCATTAAGTATCCGTTGCCATGCATGCCCCAAAGGACGGGACGGGTCAACGAAGCACGCGACGATGAGAATGGTTGGCACGCCCTGAACCATCCTGTAAAACCATCAAAGCCATGAGCCTGATAATGAAACCCGCTCTCCAACCTTTGGTCCATGACCGGCGCTCCGCCTGTCCGGGATTGTTTCGCATGGCGCAGGCGCGCGATGGTGGGATATGCCGTGTAAAGCTGACTTTTGGCAATGTGACATCCAATCAGATGACAGGTATTGCAGAAGCAGCAGAGCAGTTTGGAAACGGCATTGTCGACATCACCAACCGGGCAAATGTGCAAATTCGCGGCATACGCCCGGACAGCGAGGATATGCTGGTCGATGGTTTGCTCGAACTTGGGTTGGGACCTTTGACGGACAAGGGCGATGATGTTCGCAATGTCATGATCAGCCCTTTAGCCGGGCTCGATAAAGGCAAGTTTGATATCAGGCCTCTCGCAACGCGTGTCCTGACTGCATTGCAGACCAGCCCCAGCTATCAAAAGCTTTCCCCGAAATTCTGTATCCAGATTGACGGCGGTGAAAGCATCGCCATGGTGAGCCACCCGCATGACCTTTGGCTTAGCCCGGTTAACTCGGGAAATCCGCGCGCAGGCTTCAGTTTCGGTATTGCTGGAACTCCTCCTGTCCTCGCAGAGGATTTTCCAGCGCTGGGCTTAGTCAATGTCGAACACACCTTCGAACTGGTTACTACTGTTCTCGACATTTTCATCGAATGGAACGCCCGCAATCCGGATGCGTCGCGTCTGCGGCATATGCTTGCCGACATCGGCAACGAAGCATTTACGCGGCTTCTCGAGCAGCGGCTTGGCACGACGGTTCAACACCCGGATCTCTATTATTGGCGAAGAGAAATGCCTTTGGCCAGTGGCCACTTCGGAATCGTGGACACCTCAAACGCAGGACATTGCATGGTAGGTGCGATGCCGCCACTCGGTCGCTTGAGTCCCGATATGCTGCGTAGCCTGACTGCAATTGCCGACCGGCATGGTTGCGGAACAGTGCAATTGACACCGTGGCAAAGCGTGCTCTTGCCCGGTGTTGCGATTGAACGTGCCGGAGAAACTCTCAAAGCGCTCCATGCTCTGGGACTTGTGAGCGACCCTCGGGAACCCATCGCGACCATGATCAGCTGTTCCGGCTCGGCGGGCTGCAAGTCAGCACTTGCGGCAACACAATCGGACGGTATTCGGCTCGCAGCACTGTTGGCCGGCAAACCGGATATTCCACAAATACACTTGACCGGCTGCAGCAAGTCCTGCGCATCGCCCTTGGCAAAGCCTCTGACGCTCGTTGCGACCTCTGAAGGTCACTACGATATCTTTCTGTACGCGACCAATGGACCGTCGCGATTTGGCAAGCTATTGGCTAGCAATCGCACTATCGAGGAATCTGCCGATCTGATTGGCACCAATTTCGGCTCCGGGGGGCCATCACATGCTTGACTACATCCGCGATGGCCAAGCGATCTATGATCGCTCCTTCGCCATTATCCGTGCCGAGGCTGATCTGCGCCGCATTCCTGCCGATCTCGAAAAACTCGCTGTGCGGGTCGCCCATGCCTGCGGAATGGTCGATGTAATTCAGGATATTGCATTTTCGGATGGGGCAGCGACAGCGGGACGCAAGGCCTTGTTGGCTGGTGCACCTATTTTATGTGACGCGCGAATGGTTTCTGAAGGCGTTACGCGGGCCCGGTTGCCTCATAACAATCAGGTCATCTGTACCTTGAACGACTCCTCAGTGGCGACACTTGCGGCTGACATGGGCAATACGCGCTCAGCGGCAGCACTGGAGCTTTGGCGTTCTCATCTAGAGGGCGCGGTTGTAGCCTTTGGCAATGCTCCAACTGCGCTGTTCCGGCTTCTCGAAATGATCGAAGAAGGCGCTCCAAGGCCAGCGCTGGTGCTTGGTTTTCCTGTCGGTTTTGTCGGCGCGATGGAATCAAAGGTTGCGCTTGCTGAAAATAAGCATGGCATTCCGTTTGTCGTCGTCCACGGGCGACGGGGTGGCAGCGCCATGGCTGCGGCAGCAATCAACGCGCTTGCGTCGGAGAAAGAATAATGCCGATGCAGGGAAGATTGTTCGGACTGGGCGTCGGACCCGGTGATCCGGAGCTGATCACTCTGAAGGCCTTGCGGTTGCTTCAGTCTGCCCCGGTGGTCGCCTATCATGCGGCCAAGGGCAAAAAGGGGAATGCGCTGACCATCGTCGAGAAATACCTCAATGATAGCCAGTTGCTTGTACCGCTGGTCTACCCGGTCACGACTGAGATACTGCCTGCCCACATGAACTATGAGGCAATCGTCAGTGATTTTTACAGCGAGATTACCGCGCTGTTGCGCACCCACCTTGATGCGGGATCGGATGTCGCTGTGATCGCCGAGGGAGACCCGTTCTTCTACGGCTCGTTCATGTACATTCATGACCGCCTGGCCGAAGATTATGAAACCGAGGTGGTGCCCGGTGTCTGCTCGATCCTCGGTGGCGCAGCTGTTCTCGGCGCTCCGCTGGTTTATCGCAACCAGACCCTGACTGTACTATCGGGTGTTTTGTCGGCAGAAGAGCTGAAAACACGGCTGGCTGCCACCGAAGCCGCTGCAATCATGAAACTCGGCAAGAACCTTGAAAAAGTCCGGAATGTCATTGCCGATCTCGGCTTGATGGATCGTGCGCTTTATGTGGAGAGGGCAACGATGGATGCTCAGCGGATTATTCCGCTTGCTGACGTTGATCCGATGACCTCGCCTTACTTTTCGCTGATCTTGGTACCCGGGGAGAAGTGGCAGGGTAACGGCGAATGACCCCTTCGCCTGCCATCCTCGCACTATCGGCCTTGGGCCTGCAAACTGCATTGCAGATCAAGTCCGGCATGCCGAACGTCATTATTTACGGACTTAATACGCGTGTCGAGGGTGCCGATGAAACCTTCGAGAATTTCGGTGAAACTGTCCGCCAGCTATACCAGACTGGACACACTATCATCGCGCTTTGCTCGGCAGGGATTACAATTCGCTCACTTGCGTCCGTTCTGGAAAACAAAGGGGCGGAACCGCCGGTCCTTGCGGTGGCTGACGACGGCAGCACTGTTGTTCCACTGCTGGGCGGTACGACCGGCGTTAATGTTTTGGCACGGCGGATTGCCGCTATTCTCGAAGTTTCCCCCGCAATCACAACTTCAGGCGAGCTGCGGTTCGGCACCTGCCTGCTCAATCCACCTCCCGGATTCGAGCTGAAAAATCCCGATAGTGCCAAAACCTTTATCGCCGATATGCTTGCAGGCAAAACCGTTCGTGTAGAAGGAAATGCGCCGTGGCTTGCCGATGCCCGGCTTCCGCTTGATGACAACGGCGAATTGCTTATTCTAATAACATCCGACGACGTTGTTGCAGGTGAAAACGAACTCGTCTTCCAATCCCTCGCAGCTGTCGAGCACGAGCGTCCGCGAGGAAAGCTCAGCGTTATAGGTCTTGGCCCAGGCAATCCGGACTTCATGATTCCGGCAGTCAAGCATGCTTTGCAACAAGCTCAGGACATCCTCGGCTACGAAACCTATATCCGTATGGCTGGCTCATTCCGTCCGGACCAAACCATCCATGCAACCGACAATCGCGAAGAAATGCAGCGCGCGCGCCATGCATTCGAACTCGCAACAACTGGCCGGTCCGTTGTCATGATTTCGTCAGGCGACCCCGGAGTGTTCGCCATGGCCTCCGCCGTCATCGAAGCATTACACGAATCAGGCAATATAGCCTGGCATGAAGTGGAGCTGGAGATATTGCCGGGTGTATCGGCCGCCCTCGCTGCAGCAAGCAAAAGCGGCGCACCGCTCGGTCATGATTTCTGCATCATTTCCCTGTCGGATAATCTCAAGCCATGGGAAATTATCGAAAAGCGTATTTCTCTGGCAGCAGAGGCTGACTTCGCTTTTGCTTTCTATAATCCAATCTCGAAACCACGACCATGGCAATTGCCGCGGGCGATTGAATTACTCCGCCAGCACCGCAGGCCGGATACCCCTGTTGTTCTGGGCCGTGATATCGGACGACCGGCAGAGAGCCTGCGCACGATCCGGCTGGCAGACCTCACGCCGGAGCAGGTCGACATGCGAACAGTCATTATTGTCGGCTCGTCATTGACCCGAAGCTTTCCCAAAACCGGTGGCGGTGAGTGGACTTACACACCGCGTTGGTATGGCACCAAGCCCGCATCCTGACACAAACGGAGTTACCCCTGCGAAAAGGCATTCATCGCTCTGAAGGATGCCGGAAAAAGGACTGAGCACTTCGTTTTTGTGTCGACGCATTTCAACGGTGCCCCCTATGATCCCGCAACGATTGCCCATTTGAATGACGACAGACGGAGTTCCCATGCCAGACCAGAATTATGTCCTGACGCTCACCTGTGAAGACCGGCCGGGAATTGTTGCCTCGGTAACAACGGAGCTGGCGGGCATGGATGCAAACATTGCCGAAAGCAATCAGTTCTGGGATCGCCAGACCAACCGTTTTTTCATGCGCATTGCATTTACCGCTGCCGAGGGCACTTCCAAGGATGACGTCGAGCGCGCGCTAAAGCCTGCCGTCTCTCGCTTTGATATGAAGACCAGCCTTGTCGATCAGTCAAAGAAGCCCAAGATCATCATCATGGTCTCGCGTTTCGATCACGCATTGCTGCATTTGATTTACCAGATCAAGGTTGGCTGGCTTGACGCAGAAGTTGCCGCCATCGTCTCCAATCATGAGGATAGCCGTCGTTTCGCCGAGCATGAGGGCATTCCTTATCACGTGCTTCCCGTTTCAAAGGACAACAAGAAAGAGCAGGAAGACGCTCTGCTCAAGATCGTCAAGGATACCGGCGCTGATCTTGTTATTCTTGCGCGCTATATGCAGGTTCTTTCCGACAATCTGTCCAAGCGGCTATTTGGCAAGGTTATCAATATTCACCACTCCTTCCTGCCAAGCTTCAAGGGTGCGAAGCCTTACCACCAAGCCTTCGAGCGTGGTGTAAAGCTTATCGGCGCTACCGCTCACTATGTAACGCCAGATCTTGATGAAGGTCCAATTATCGAGCAGGAAACAGAACGTGTTACACACGCCATGAGCGCCGAGGATTTCGTAGCAACAGGCCGCGATATCGAAAGCCGCGTGCTGGCACGCGCGGTCAAGAAACACCTCGAGTCGCGCGTTATGCTCAACGGCCACAAAACAGTGGTTTTCGGATAACTTCTTTCGCGGCTTACTTGGCCGCGAAATAACTATCGAGATTGGAGACAACGCGATCAGCCATGGCTTTGCGTGTCTCTACTGTAGCGCTGCCCATGTGCGGCTGCAAAACTACATTATCCAAAGCGAACAGTTCCGCAGGTACGTTGGGCTCGTCAACAAATACGTCGAGTCCAGCACGGCCGAGTTTCTTCGACTTCAACAATTCCACGAGCGCGATCTCATCAACAACTGTTCCGCGAGCAACATTGATGAAAGTTCCTTGCGGCCCGAGCGCCTCCAGAACCTCACGGGAAATAACCCCTTGCGTTGCGTCTCCACCGGGCAGAATGGCAATTAGCGCTGCGCAATCACCAGCCATCTCGACAAGATTGTCATAGTGCTTGAATGCAACGTCAGGCTTTTTATTGCGCGTGTGATAGACAACATCGCAGCCAAAAGCCAAAAGCTTGTCGGCAATCACGCTACCTATACGCCCAAGCCCAACAAGGCCGACCTTCTTGCCCTCAATACCGAGCGCCAATGGAGCTGATTCACCCTTTGCCCATCGGCCTTCCCTTACGAAACGGTCATTGGCAACAATATCTCTCGTCGAAGCCAGCAGGAGAGTGATCGCCATGTTCGCGGTGTCTTCGTTCAGGACATCCGGTGTATTGGCAATTTTTATGCCCCTCTTGTTTGCATAGGCAACGTCGAGCGAGTCTGTACCTACACCGAAGGAGGAAACAATCTTTACTGCTGTCAGAAGGTCAATCATGTCGGCTTTGAGTCCCGTAAACGTACTCGTTACGGCAGCTTCAAAACGTCCTGCATTTGCTTGCAGGAACCCCAAGGCATCCTTCTCTTCATACAGCTTTTCGATCTCGTACTTTTTGCTCAACTCCTCAATGAGATATGGCATAAGTGGTCCGAGAATAAGAAGAGGCTGTTGTGGCATGAAAGCGAATCCTGTCGATCATTGGTGAGTAATGGAAGCGAACCATAACGATGTTTCAAAGGCAATGACAAACCATTTACTCGTGAAGCGCGCCCTCGTATATGATTACTCGTGTAAAGGCCTTGCCTCAACAGGTCATTCGTATGAAAACATCACCACAACTATATCGGGACGATCATGGCAAACAATCTGGAAATAGCTGACCTGAAAAGAATCGCGCAGCGCCGCGTCCCTAAAATGTTCTTCGACTACGCTGATTCTGGTGCATGGACCGAAAGTACCTATCGCGCCAACGAAGAAGATTTCGCCAAGATCCAACTGCGTCAACGCGTTGCCGTGGACATGACTGAAAGAACGTTGGAAACCACAATGGTTGGCCAAACGGTTTCAATGCCGGTGGCCCTTGCTCCAACCGGTCTAACCGGCATGCAGCACCCCGATGGTGAAATGCTCGCAGCGCAGGCAGCCGAAGAGTTTGGCGTCCCGTTCACTCTGTCCACGATGAGCATTTGTTCGATCGAGGATGTTGCCTCGGTGACTAAAAAGCCGTTCTGGTTTCAGCTCTATGTGATGCGCGACCGTGACTTCATCTACAATCTGATTGACCGGGCAAAGGCCGCGAAATGTTCGGCTTTGGTCCTGACGCTCGACCTTCAGATTCTCGGGCAGCGCCACAAGGACATCCGTAACGGCCTGTCTGCTCCGCCGAAAATTACACCTTCGTTCGTCTGGCAGATGATGACCCGCCCGCAATGGTGCATGGGCATGCTGAAAACGAAACGACGCACTTTCGGAAATATTGTTGGTCATGCCAAAGGGGTTGAAAACATGTCGTCCCTTTCGACATGGACAGCCGAGCAATTCGACCCTCGCCTGTCTTGGAATGACGTCGCCTGGATCAAGGAACGTTGGGGCGGCAAGCTGATCATCAAAGGTATTCTCGACGTTGAGGATGCAAAGATGGCGGCGTCTACAGGTGCCGACGCGATCATCGTTTCCAATCATGGCGGCCGCCAGCTGGACGGCGCGCCATCGTCAATTTCCGTGCTGGCAGAAATCGTCGATGCTGTTGGCGACAAGATAGAAGTGCTGTTTGACGGCGGCATACGTTCCGGTCAAGACGTTCTGAAAGCACTGGCAATCGGTGCTAAGGGTACCTTTATCGGCCGCGCATTCCTTTATGGTCTTGGTGCAGGAGGCAAGGCGGGCGTAACTGAGGCTTTGGAAATCATCCGCAAAGAACTCGACATTACAATGGCCTTGTGTGGCGAACGGGATGTAAAAGTTCTCGACCGGAACAATCTCTACAAGAGCGGCCTTGAAACCAAACCCCGTATGTCTCAGGTCAAGAAAAAGAAAACTGGCTGATTAAATGACAAGTTCATCCGAGCCGGTCAAACGGATTGTCATCGTTGGCAACGGACCTGTCGAACCGGGCTTGGTTCACGCCATCGATAGCGCCGATATCGTGATCCGTTTCAACGAGGCGAATATTCGGCCAAACTTGACCGGTAATAAGACCGACATTCTTTTCCTGATGAACTCCGGTAAATCCATGCAAGCGCGACTGGAAACTCCTGCCTATTGGCAGGAGCCGTTTGTGCAGGATGCGAAGGAGATTATACTTCCCTACCACCCCTCCATAGTGAAACGGTATCATCCAAGGCCGAACTTTCTGTCACGCCTCAAAGGCCGCAAAGCCGACTGGACCGCAGAAACGCTGAAGAAGATTGAGGCGCTCGGCAAAAAGGCAACTATCCTCTCCGCTGAATTTTATTATGAGACCTGCCAGATACTTGAAATTACTGACGCTGAGCTTGGCAGTGTTTTCCCAAGCTCCGGAATACTTGCAATCCGCTATGTGATCGAAACTCTTCAACCGGAATTAACGCAAATCCATTTTTGCGGCTTTAGCTGGCAGGGCTGGAAAAGGCACTCTTGGGGCAATGAACAGCGTTGGGTCGATAAACAGGTTCAATTGGGGAAAATATCGCCGCTTGTACCAAAAGCAGCTTAAGCACAATCAAGTCATTTCTCTCTCCATCCTCAAACCGAAACCACAAAATCGCTAAGGAGCACTTGCGGATTCAGGAGTAAAAACTATCTGCTGTCTTTTCGACATCAGTGCCAGTCCAAATTGCCGTGATAGCTCTATTGCGAACCTATCAACTGGACGGAACATGAACGCTACGGCAATGGATACCGTAACAGTAACTATCGACGAAACCAGACCTGCTGTTCCATATCCCAAAACAGGGTGTAGATTGAGAAATGATATCATGCCAATTGACGACAGGACTACGCTATGGGTCAGGTATAGCATGAACGATATGGACCCAAGGAAGTCGCTGAGTTTTGTCGACAACGTGCGGATCACAATATTATTGTTCAAGGCCGCGAACAAAAACAAGCACGCACTTACGGTGTAGCAGAAGTTTCCAGTACTCCCGCTCCTTCCCAAGAATGCGTAGGACAAACTCGTGTTGTGAAAACCTCCGAGATAAACGGCAACGACTAACATCGCTACAGAAACTGGCCAACGCACTACCAGATTCCGGTAATCAGCAATAACCATCCCGGCAAAAAAGCAGATGTAAAACCATTCTTCCGCTTTGAGCATGTAAATACCTACCACTGCCTGTATCAGATATGCAGCGGACCTGAAGCGAATGCCTTTCAAAAGCAGACAATTTGCAAATACCAAAATTGATCCGAAGAATTCTATCCTCATGGTCCAAAGAACGTAGTTGTAATTGCCTTTTCCATACAAAAAACTATCAACTAGTCCTTCTCTGAAAACACCTGGAAGAGTTAACGCGGCATCGGGCCGATAGAAGCGTTTGATCCAATCTGGCAGGGCAGAATCTACATAATTGAAACCGCCAATTTTCCACACGGCAAAACATAATAAGCAAGAGGTGACGATTGGTATTGCCAATCGAAAATACCGCCGAACAAGTTTTTCCCTGACGGATTCATCATCCCCCGTAGCGAAAAACGCTACCGAGAGTACATAACCACTCAACACGAAAAAAATATATACGGACACTGTGCCGTTGTAGATGAACGTAAACGGGCTATTGAATATGAGGGATTGCCACGCAGGTATAGGATCGGGAACCTTTACACCGTGCAAGGCAGGCCAAAAAGCCATAGCGCAGTGAGATAACACAACGATCAGCGCAGCATATCCACGCAACCCTTCGAGATGCCTTAGTCGCTTCAAGTTTTGTCCCGCCTACAGTATAAATTTTGCCCCCCGATGCGAGAGCTAATAATGAAAGCCGCTGTTTGTCTGGAAGGGCAAGCCAAGTCCGCAATACAGCCACAACTAGAATATAGCAGCAGATTATAATTTGTTGGTACGCCCAAGGGGAATCGAACCCCTGTTTGCGCCGTGAGAGGGCGCCGTCCTAACCGCTAGACGATGGGCGCATCGCAGTATGTGGCGGGTATAATCAAGGCAGGCGAAAAGTGCAATGGCCATTTGAAGCCATCGCACGCAATCCTTTAATTACCGGCAGCCTCTGCAATTCGAGCCACCACACGTTTTGTTGCTACATCATAAACAAGAATCTGGCGCGTACCGTTGGCCAGTCTGGTTTCCAGAGAGAGCGTATTATCTGAAAGGTTGTGAGAGAGAATCCTGGTACCCGGATCAAGTGTTATCGACTCCCCTGCCAGCGCAGCACTTAGCGGTTGGCTTGGCACAGCAGCGCTGGATGTGGCCGCAACATCTGCGACCGGCTGGTTAATCTTGTAGACAATGGCTGCAAGCACCGCCATAAGACCAATGACCATAATACCGATGGACACAGCCAAAAGCCGGATCATCTTGCGGCGAACCCGCTCCATTGCCGGGTCCAGGGGCTGTTCTTCGCCATCCAGGTCTGGATTAGTATTTGCCATGCAAGGCATCTCCGAGGTTAGAACGCGCTGCCGCATCCTGTATCAACGGACGCGGCGCGGTAGGCCTCTGTAACGAAGGGACTAGGTTTTTGAAAGCGCTAATTACCGATATCGATGCAGCAGGCAAGCGTCTCGACGCATGGTTGTCTGCACAACTGGCACCAGATCTGTCACGGAATCGCATTCAGGCACTGATAACCAGTGGTCAGGTGACCATCGATGGCAAGGTCGTAAGCGAAACCAAGCACAAACTTCGCGACGGGATGAACATTGAAATTATCGTTCCGGAACCGGAGGACGCAACACCCTTGGGCGAAGATATCCCGCTCGACATCCTTTACGAGGACACGGACCTGATCGTCATCAACAAGCCCGCTGGGCTTGTCGTGCATCCCGGCAATGGCAATTGGACCGGCACACTCGTGAACGCTCTCATCCATCATTGTGGTGATACGCTTTCTGGTATAGGCGGCGTAAAAAGACCCGGAATAGTTCATCGTCTCGATAAAGAAACCAGCGGCGTTATTGTCGTTGCAAAGAATGATCTCGCTCATCGGCATCTAAGCGCACAGTTTGCCGACCATGGCCGTACTGGAGATCTTGAGCGCGCTTATCTTGCCATCGTGTGGGGCACGCCAGACAGGACAACGGGCACAATAGACGCGCATCTCGGCCGATCGCACCGTGACCGGACCAAGCAGGCTATTGTTCACGAGGAGCGTGAGGACGCCCGGCACGCAGTCACGCATTTCGAAGTGCTTGAGCGCTTTGGTGCCCGCGAAGATTCCACCGCGCTTGCATCCCTCATTGAATGCCAGCTTGAGACCGGCAGGACCCATCAAATCCGCGTACATATGACCCATATTGGCCATCCACTGGTAGGCGACATGGAATATGGCGGGGCTTATAAAACCAAGGCGAACAAATTCGATGAACCTTTGCAGTCCATTGTCAAAGGCTTTGATCGTCAGGCATTGCACGCGCGGCTTTTGGCATTCGAACATCCCATAACCGGCGAAATCATGCGCTTTGAAGCTCCTTTACCGGAAGATATGGCTGAGTTGCTTGAAGCTTTCCGCGGATATAGCCTTTAAGGGAACCATTTGACCTTTAGTGCGTTTACGCGGGTGGACGTAACATGACATGATTGTTCACATTTATGTGACGCTTTGTTTCATGACGATATGCACCGTGTTTTTGACAAAATGATACCTATATATGGATAGCATTAATCTGCTCGCGCCAATGTTTTGGGCGGGCAGTTGCTGCGAACCTGCCGGTAATGGAGGTTCATTTCAAATGAGGAGGGGTGCTCTGTGGCCCAAAATCTTCCAAGTATTCTAGGTGGTGACGGCGGTCTTACCCGTTATCTCGAAGAAATCCGTAAGTTTCCGATGCTTGAACCGCAGGAAGAGTACATGCTCGCCAAGCGGTATCTTGAGCATACGGACGCGAAAGCCGCGCATAAGCTGGTGACCAGCCACCTGCGGCTCGTTGCCAAAATTGCAATGGGTTATCGCGGCTATGGCTTGCCGATTGGCGAGGTCATATCCGAAGGCAATGTCGGCTTGATGCAGGCTGTCAAACGCTTCGAGCCCGAGCGGGGGTTCCGTTTGGCGACTTATGCCATGTGGTGGATCAAAGCATCCATTCAGGAATATGTCCTGCGCTCGTGGAGCCTGGTCAAAATGGGAACAACCGCCAATCAAAAACGCCTGTTCTTCAACCTGCGCAAGGTGAAGAGCAAAATTCAGGCGCTTGATGATGGTGATTTGAACCCTGAGCAGGTCAAGGAAATAGCAACCCGCCTCAGTGTTTCTGAGGATGAAGTGGTTTCGATGAACCGCCGCTTATCTGGCGATGCTTCGCTCAATGCGCCGATCCGGTCTTCGGATGGCGAAGCGGGTGGCGATTGGCAGGACTGGCTGGTTGACGATCATGACAGTGCTGAGACCATGCTGATTGAACAGGATGAGCTGGAAAACCGTCGTGAAATGCTTACCGGCGCCATGTCGTCATTGAATGATCGTGAACGCCGGATTTTCCAAGCGCGCAGACTATCCGACGATCCGATCACGCTTGAAGACCTGTCTACCGAATTCGGCATCAGCCGCGAGCGTGTACGACAGATCGAAGTTCGCGCTTTCGAGAAGGTTCAGGACGCGGTGAAAGCCGCGGCTGTTCGTCAGCAAAAGGCGCTGATTTCCAGCGGCGCAGACGCGCACTGATAAATTTGTCAGATAAAAAGAAAAGGCCGCTTCAAGCGGCCTTTTTTGTGGCTGTCAGCCGCCGACCTTTGTTGCCCATGACTTGAGTACTTCATCGAAGGCACGTTCGCCCGGCAGGCCTTTTTCAAGCGTAATCAGAGCCCGGCGACCTGTCTTATATGCAATGGGAATATCAATCCAGGACATACGGCGCATAAGCGAAGTATTTGTATCAACCGCTGTTTTCGCATCATTCATGGCGATGATGAAGAAGTTGTCGGCAATCTTTGCCGGTATCGCGACGAGCGGGCTACCCGGCGCTTCTTCCCTATCCTTGAACGTCATGCGTGAAACATTGTCGATGGAGCCACCGGCAAAACCTTCAGGCACCGTGAAAATCATCTCGATAAGATGACTTGCAGGCAACGTCTTGTCACCATTGCGGCGAATGATCATGCGCAGTTTGATGGCAAGTTCCGGAATATTGACTTCAGCACGTATTGCAGGCTCTGGCGGCAGGTCGTTGCCGGGCGATTCCTGTACAACGGACCAGACGACACCACCTTCTTCACGTCTCTGGGCATCCTGACCCGACCGTTCCTCATAGAAGAACGCCTTCTGCCCGATAGGCAGAGCCGCCGGAGGTTGAGTTTGTCCGGTCGGTTGCTGACCCGGCGTTGCCGGTTGTGCTGCCGGATCGGTTGTAGACGCGGCTACGGATGTGCCCTCGCCAACCGATGGGGTGTCATTGGCCCGGCCCGGATCTATCTCCTGCCCGTCCGGAAGCAGTCTTTGCGTAAGCTTTGGTTCACCCTTGGGCTCGGTCGAATTCGGTGTCGCCGTAGGCGTCGTCGCTGCCGGTTGCACAGGTTTGGCAGGCTGCTGAGAAGCCGGCTGTGTGGCCGCTGTTTGAGCTGGCTTCGGGGCTGGCTCAGGCTCACTGCTTGTCAGACTGGCAAGGTAATCTTTTGCAGCACTTGCTTGCTTCGAGATATCATCCCGCCACGTATAACCGGCATAAGCTACGCCCCCGACGACTGCAAGCAGAGCCACTATACTCAAGATTGGCAGAAGAGAACGCTTGGGTTCCGGTTGCTTGATAGGCCCGCGAGTATAAACGCCGTAATCGCTGCGTGAGTCATCAGCAGTTCCAACACCAAGCTCTTGATCGTCAAGCCCATCGCGCGATGTATGCGAGCGCTCTGTCGCATCTGCGGAGAAGTCCTCCTCTTCAGGCCCGGCGCTTGGCTTGCTCTTGTCCTGACTGGAAAGAAAATCTTCAAGAGCGTCTGGTTGTGATTCGATTGACGTGAATGCCGGTGGCGCTACTGGTTCGCTTCGCGACCAAGTAGGAGCCGGCGTTGGTGCCGGCTCGGTTTTAACGATTGGCGGAGGCGGTGGAGCGGCCACAACGTCAGGGATCGACGGAGGAGGGGCAACCGGCAAAGGTTCCGGGACCGGCGCAATCTCTTCTGCAACCGGAGCGAAACTGGCCTCAACTTCGGCAATGGCATCATCAAGCGCAGTGATCTGACGTTTCGATACAGCCTCAGGCGCATTCAACGTAACGAGTTTCTGCTCAATCGTTGCGCGAGCTTTTGCATACACACGTTGACGAAGCTCGGGAGTTGGATCCGCAAGCCCGTCAATTGTCTTTCTCAATACTGCAACGAAATCTGCCATTCACCCAAACCTATGGTTTTGTTGTGAGATTAACCTCAAGCCACACACGCGACTCTAATCATGAAACGGATCGGTAACAAGTATTGTATCGTCACGTTCCGGGCTGGTCGACAAAAGCGCGATCGGAGCACCGATCAGTTCTTCAACATAGCGAACATACTTTATCGCCTGTGCGGGCAGCTCACTCCAGCTGCGTGCCCCCGCCGTTGTATCTTTCCAGCCTTCCAATGTTTCGTAGATCGGCTTGACACGTGATTGCTGGCCTTGACCTGCAGGAAGATAGTCGATGACCTCGCCGTCCAGCTCATAACCGGTACAAACCTTGATCTCGTCAAGGCCGTCCAGCACATCAAGTTTGGTCAGTGCAATGCCGCTGATGCCGTTATTGGCAACGGCCTGACGAACCAGCACCGCGTCGAACCAGCCGCAGCGGCGCTTGCGTCCGGTAACCACGCCAAATTCATGCCCACGCTGGCCAAGGAATTCGCCGACTTCATTCTGCTGTTCCGTAGGAAATGGCCCCTCACCTACGCGAGTCGTATAGGCCTTGGTAATGCCAAGCACATAGTGAAGTGAACCCGGTCCGATACCCGAACCTGCCGAGGCCTGTCCTGCGACAGTGTTCGACGAGGTAACAAATGGATAGGTTCCATGGTCGATATCAAGGAGCGTTCCCTGCGCACCTTCGAACAGGATGCGCTCGCCTGCGCGCTTCTTCTGATCAAGCACATACCAGACACGGTCCATGAATGGCAAAATATGCGGCGCTGCATCGTTCAGTTCAGCAAGAAGCTTCGCACCATCTACTTCTTCAATACCAAGACCACGGCGCAACGGATTGTGGTGCGCCAGAAGACGTTCGATTTTTGCGGGCAGCGTATCAGGATCGGCAAGATCAAGGACATGAATGGCACGGCGGCCAACCTTGTCTTCGTATGCAGGCCCGATACCGCGCCCGGTCGTGCCAATCTTGGTGCCGGAGTTGGATGCTTCGCGTTGCCGGTCCAGCTCGCCATGAATGGAAAGGATAAGCGTTGTATTTTCGGCAATCTTCAACGTCTCGGGTGTAATTTTAACGCCCTGCGCTTCCAGTTTGGCCTTTTCAGCAATGAAGGCATGCGGATCGAAGACAACGCCGTTACCGATGATGGAGAGTTTGCCCGGGCGAACAACCCCGGATGGCAATAGCGACAGCTTGTAGGTCACACCATCGACCACAAGCGTATGACCTGCATTATGGCCACCCTGAAAGCGAACGATGATATCAGCCCGCTCTGAAAGCCAGTCGACAATTTTGCCCTTGCCTTCGTCACCCCATTGCGAACCGATTACGACAACGTTTGCCATTCAAAACTCCTTGAGTCGAATCCTCAATAACGCATTTTGCTTAAATGCGGTGCTTCTATACAGGCTGCTTTGGAAAAGCGCGACTATTCTTTACGCATTCCACGCGACTATTTGGCTTTGTGTGACGAATAAATCTAATGTTGGACAAAACGGTTGTAGCAATCGTGCAAACAGAAAAGCTCATCCCATGCATCGCACTGCCTATATCTATCTTCTAGTTACCGCTTTCCTGTGGGGCGGCAATGCTGTTGCTGGGAAATTTGCCGTCGGGCACATCTCTCCAATGCTTTTAACCGTGTTGCGCTGGCTTTTTGCTTTCCTGATTGTAGCCGCTCTTAGCAACCGGCAGTTGCGTCAGGATTGGAATGTCCTGAAGAAACATTTGATCCTGCTGGCATCACTCGGAGCTTTCGGGTTCACCGTGTTCAACATGGCTCTTTACAGTGCGCTGAATTACACCTCAGCCATCAATGTTACCATTGAGCAGGCAGGCATTCCGATGGTGATCTTCATTGCAAATCTTCTGCTGTTCGGAACACAGGTTCGCCTCGGTCAGGTGATCGGCTTCAGTCTTTCGCTTATTGGCGTTGCTCTAACCGCTGGCCACGGCAGCCTTGCAAACCTATCAAGCCTGAAGGTCAATTTTGGTGATGCCCTGATGCTCATCGCCATACTTGTCTATAGTGGTTATACGGTGGCATTGCGGTTTCGCCCGGAAATAAACTGGCAAAGCCTGATGGCTGCGATGACCTTCTTTGCCTTTCTGACTGCTGTCCCCTTTGCGCTTTGGGAATGGCAGGTCGGTGAAACAATGTTACCGGACGCTACAGGCTGGACAGTCGTGATTTATACGGCTGTGCTACCTTCAATTGTCGCACAGGTGCTTTTCATCAAGGGAGTTGAATATATAGGTGCCAATCGTGCCGGGCTTTTCATCAATGCCGTTCCGATATTCGGTACTTTTCTGGCAGTATTCTTGCTCGGCGAAGCATTTCAGCTTTACCACGCGATTGCGTTGGTACTCGTTCTTGGCGGCATATGGATCGCAGAGCTTAGCGGTCGTAAACACGCGGCTCTCAGCGGAGATGCCGCACCATGAAACGGGCATCGTCGGAATAGGTCTTGAGCTTGTTATCCAGTTCGGGCCGCTCATAAGGTTCGAATCCCTGCTTTTGCCAGAATCCCGTAGAGCCATTCACGGCAACCAATGACATGGTAGGGAAACCTGAGTCCTGTGCATGACCGGCAAGAATCGATACGATTTCGCGCGCCGCACCCGTGCCTCTTGATTGCGGCAGCAAAGCTATATCGTGGAGATAATACGTCGAAGGTTCGTCCGGAAGCTGCCCAAGCAGGCTATTGAGCGCCGGCATTGTATAGAGAAGCCAAGGATGGGTAATCGCATATCCGATCAGGCTTCCATCACTGGTCTGCAACACATGGCATCCATTTGGATAAAGCTGCAGGCGTTCTTGATAAACGGCATCCGCTTCAAAGAAATCCGTATGAATAGTGCTCGCCATGACGCTGACAGAGGCGAGATCACTCACCTCCATCGGGCGCCATCGCAATATTTCAGGACCCGTTGCCATGAGATGGCTTCTACAATCAGGAAACGTCAAACTCCAGTGGCTTGGCCGAGACAATCGCTTTGTTGTCGATCAGTTCTTGCAATACGCCATCTGGAATACGCGCATCAAGGTAAAGCAAGGCGATTGCATTGCCGCCCGGATGGTCACGACCGAGGGAGAAGTTTGCAATGTTGACGCTGTTCTTTCCGCAAATTGTTCCGAGCGTACCAATCATGCCAGGCGTATCGTTATTGGTCGTATAGAGCATGTGCTGACCAACTTCCGCGTCAAGGTTGATCCCCTTGATCTGGATGAACCGGGGCTTTCCATCGGAGAAACAGGTTCCGGCAATTGAGCGGGTCAGCGAAGCGGTTTTGACGGTAAGCTTTATATAGCCATCAAAGACACCGGATTTATCGCGGCGCACTTCCGAAAGCACAATTCCGCGCTCCTTCACCATGACCGGTGCCGAGACCATATTTACATCGGCTACCTGCGGGCGGATCAGACCGGCCAGAGCCGCACTGATCAGTGCGCGGGTGTTCATTGCTGCCGTGGAACCGTCAAATAGGACTTCCACCTCCTCAATCGGCTCTTCTGTAACCTGCCCCACGAACGCACCCAATACCTCTGCCAATTTAACGAATGGCTTGAGACGGGGTGCCTCTTCAGCAGTAATCGAAGGCATGTTTATTGCGTTCGATACAGCGCCCTTGATCAGATAGTCCGACATCTGTTCGGCAACCTGCAGAGCAACATTTTCCTGCGCTTCGCTGGTGGATGCACCGAGATGCGGTGTGCAAACCACATTAGGAAGGTGGAATAGCTCATTTTCTGTGGCAGGCTCCACCTCGAAGACGTCAATGCCAGCCCCGGCGACCTTGCCGGATTTCAAAGCCGCAACCAGATCCTTCTCTACGATAAGGCCGCCGCGTGCGCAGTTGATAATGCGGACACCCTCTTTCATCTTGGCAATGGCTTCGGCATTGATGATACCGCGCGTCTTGTCCGTCATCGGTGTGTGGAGGCTGATGAAGTCAGCGCGGGCCAGAAGCTCGTCAAGTTCAACCTTTTCAACACCAAGTTCTTCAGCACGGCCTTCCGAGAGGAACGGATCGAATGCCACAACATGCATTTTCAACCCAACGCCGCGTGTTGCAACGATGGAACCGATATTGCCGCAGCCGATAACACCAAGGGTCTTCCCGGTGATTTCGACACCCATGAAGCGGTTTTTCTCCCACTTGCCTGCGCGTGTTGAAACGTCTGCTTCGGGCAACTCACGAGCCAAGGCAAACATAAGCGCGACCGCATGTTCAGCAGTCGTAATGGAATTGCCGAAAGGCGTGTTCATTACGATGATACCGCGGCGCGATGCAGCCGGAATGTCCACATTGTCCACGCCGATACCGGCGCGGCCAATCACTTTGAGGTTCTTTGCTGCGGCTATCAGCTTTTCAGTGACTTTGGTTGCGGAACGGATAGCAAGCCCGTCATATTGAGCAATAACTTCAAGCAGCTTGTCTTTGTCCTTGCCCAGATCGGGAAGATAATCGACTTCAACGCCGCGATCCTTGAATATCTGCACGGCAGTTGGAGAAAGCTTGTCGGATACGAGTACGCGTGGTGCCATGATGGCCTCCATCTTTAAAAATCGGGTGATTGAATGGGAATGGCCGCGTGATCACGGCCATCACTGAATGAAATCAGGCTGCCTGTTTCAACGCGGCTTTTTGGGACTGGAACGCCCAGTCCAGCCAAAGCGTCAGAGCTTGGAGATCGGAGGTTTCCACCGTTGCGCCAGCCCAGATGCGAAGGCCCGAAGGCGCGTCGCGATAGGCTCCGATATCGAAGGCAACGCCCTCTTTTTCCAGCACAGCCACGAGATTTTTGGCAAAGGCCGCCTGCGCGTCTGCATCGAGAGCCGTAATCTCTGGATCAACTATCGTCAGGCAAACCGAGGTGTTGGATCGTGTCGCCGGAACAACAGCAAGATTGCCAAGCCAAGACGATTTTTCAACGAATGCGTCCAGCGCCGCGAAATTCGCATCGGCCCTGCTGACCAGACCATCAAGACCACCTATGGACTTTGCCCAGTTCAGCGCATCCAGATAATCCTCAACGCAGAGCATTGATGGCGTATTGATTGTCTCGCCAGCAAAAATTCCTTCGATCAGTTTACCGCCGGATGTCAGGCGGAAAATCTTCGGCAAAGGCCATGCGGGCTTATAGGTCTGGAGGCGCTCGACAGCACGCGGGCTCAAAATGAGCATGCCATGTGCACCCTCACCGCCAAGCACTTTCTGCCATGAGAAGGTAACTACATCCAGCTTGTCAAAATCGAGGCGCTGCGCAAATGCGGCCGATGTCGCATCGCATATAGTCAATCCTTTGCGATCAGCCGGAATAAAGTCACCATTCGGCACACGTACACCGGAAGTCGTGCCATTCCAGGTAAACACGACATCGCGGTCGAAATCGACCTTTGAGAGATCGGGCAATTCACCGTAGCCTGCTTCGATCAGGCGTGTGTCAGCAAGCTTCAACTGCTTCACAACATCCGTGATCCAGCCGGCGCCAAAGCTTTCCCACGCTACCATGTCAACACCGCGCTCACCGAGCAGCGACCAAAGCGCCATTTCAACAGCGCCGGTATCGGAAGCAGGAACAATACCGATACGGTAATCGGCCGGAACCTGCAGAATTTCACGGGTAAGATCGATTGCCAGTTTCAGCTTCGTTTTGCCAACTTTGGCACGATGCGAACGGCCAAGCGGCGCGTCGGCGAGCGCTTGAAGCGACCAGCCGGGGCGTTTGGCACAGGGACCTGATGAAAAGTTGGGGTTAGCCGGGCGCTGCGCCGGCTTGGAAAGCGTCGTCATGTTTTCTCCTATCCTCTCAGATAGCTTGCCTCTCGTTGGGGAGAGGTGGCCCACTTGGGGAGTTAGGAGAAATGTCGTTTGCAGTCAAGAAATATGTTCGTGTGCGACACAAAAAACGAAAGCGACAGACCCTGCGGTCTGCCGCTTTGTTGATATCGTTCGATTTATCAGAATGCGTAGCGCACGCCGAGTTTGAAATCATGTGAGGTAATGTCCTTGAACTTCACCGACTCACCACGGTTATCACCATTGTTGTTGTAGAATGTACCGGTCTTCGCATCACCGAGATCAACATAGCTGTAACCGAGATCAATCGTCATGCGCTCTGTGGCCTTAATACCCACACCGGCATGCAGGGCCCAAGCGAGATTCCATTCTGATTCGCTACCAGCATAACCACCGCCACCAGTCACAACATTCACATCCCGGAAGCCTGAGATTGTGTTGCGCGATGCACCGATACCAGCACCAACATAAGGCGTTATGCCCGCATAGGTGCCAAGGTCAGCATAAGCATTGGCAAGAAACAGCCATTCGGATTTTTTGGCGCGATAATCATTTGTACCGTTATCGCCACCACCGGGAATACCGTCCGTATCGTAGTAATCCTGTGCATCGAACTTTGTCTTACCACGGTATTGTGCAGTCACATCTGCACGAAGCCAATCATTGAACTGATAACCAATACCTATCTGGCCTGTAATTCCTGCATCGAAGTCGCCGTCATTGTTCCAACCGAAATCCCCAGGTTCGGAAAAAGCGGAGTATCTCAGCTTATCCAGCCGTTGGTTGCTCATACCGATATCACCGCGCAGGTACCAGCCACCGAATTGCTGAACCTCGACGATCGGTGCCTCCTGAATATCAGCCGCATAGGCCGGGGCAGCACCCAGGCACAGAAGCGCTGCGCTCAATGCAGCATATTTGTTAAAGGTGCTCATTTCCGTTTCCCTCACAGGCCCAAAAGTCATCGCAGCGGACGCCGCCAAAAGTTGTGAGTCCCAATATGAGCGGAAAAAGTTAAATCACGCTTAACCGTGTTTATTCACCATATCTATTAACGTTAATGAATGGTTGCCCTGAAATCAGGCAATAAAAAAGGCCCCGAAGGGCCCTTTCAGATTGTAGCAACGCTCGCTTTATGCGGCAGACGAAATCACTGAAATGATATCGTTGACGACAGCCTCGACCAGCTTCCGGTCATCGCCCTCCGCCATCACGCGGATCAACGGCTCGGTACCGGATGGGCGGATAACAAGACGTCCGGATGTGCCGAGGCGACCACGGGCGTCATCTATTGCACTTTTTACCTGCTTGTTCTCAAGCGGCTTCGTGCCAGTCGTACGAACATTCTTGAGAAGCTGCGGAACGGGATCAAACTTGCGGCAAACCTCGCTGACAGGCTTTTGCAATTGCTGCACCACAGCCAGAATCTGCAAGGCAGACACGAGTCCGTCGCCGGTTGTCGAGAAATCCGAAAGGACGATATGTCCTGATTGCTCACCACCAATATTGAAACCATGGTTTCGCATATGCTCAACCACATAACGGTCACCCACCTGAGTGCGGGCTAAGGTCAGGCCACGATCCCCAAGAAACCGCTCGAAGCCAAGATTGGACATGATGGTCGCAACAACGCCGCCACCGATGAGACGGTCCGATTCCTGCCATGACTGGGCGATGACTGCCATCAGTTGATCGCCATCGATAATGGCACCATTTTCATCGACAATGAGCACGCGGTCCGCGTCACCGTCCAATGCAATGCCAATGTCGGCACGAACTTCATGTACTTTTTTGATAAGGCTCAAAGGATGAGTTGAACCGCAATCTTCGTTAATATTCGTGCCGTTCGGCTCGTTGTTGATCGTAACAACGTCAGCGCCGAGTTCCCACAATGCAGCAGGTGCTACCTTATACGCTGCGCCATTGGCGCAATCGACAACGATCCGCAGGCCGGATAGCGAGATATTCTTGGGCATCGTGCGCTTGGCAAACTCGATATAGCGATAAATATCACCATCCACACGCTTGGCGCGGCCAAGAGATTCCGAGGAAGACAGGCGGTCAGCCAGATTCTCGTCCATCAAGCGTTCGATTTCAAGTTCGATCGCGTCGGAAAGCTTGAAACCGTCCGGCCCAAACAGCTTGATACCATTGTCTTGAAAAGGATTATGGGAAGCCGATATCATCACACCTATGTCGGCGCGCAATGACCGGCACAACATCGCCACAGCAGGCGTTGGAATTGGTCCCAAAAGGAAAACATCCATTCCAGTCGAGGTAAAGCCAGCCACCAGGGCATTCTCGATCATATAGCCGGAAAGTCGTGTATCCTTGCCAATAACCACGCGATTACGATGTTCGCCACGCTTGAAAGCAAGCCCGACAGCCATGCCGACTTTCATGGCAATATCGGGAGTCATGGGATAGGCGTTTGCCTGTCCGCGAATGCCATCGGTGCCAAAATACTTACGAGCCATGTACGTTATCCAGTTGTTGCGATACGTAGGCGTGTGTAACGGCTACGATTACTCTGCTTGAATTGGCCTTGCTTATTGCAGAAGAATATCTCTTTCGCAGTTCACAAATTGTGTGGCGATTATACTAAATTCTGAACCATGAACAATTCGTGCAAAAGCGGCCGGTTCTCACCAGCCGCTCTTTTCTATTCTTGCTACAATCAGGATTGCGGTTGAGGCTCAAGCCCCTTGTCGGGCTCATCACCCTTGCGAGGTTTCTTTGCTCCGGCTTTTGGCACAGCTGATCCGCGAGAGGGCGGCGTATCATCACCAAGATCACGTGCGGGCTTGTTGCCAGCCATCAGAGCCTTGATCTCCTCGCCAGTCAGCGTTTCATATTCCAGAAGGCCTTCAGCAATCGCAATCCATTCCTTCTTCTTTTTCGTCAGAATGGTACGAGCAGCACTATAGGCATCTTCGATAAGCTTGCGGACTTCCGCGTCAATCAATTGAGCTGTTTCTTCCGAAACATTCTGCGTGCGCGCAACCGAGTGGCCGAGGAAAACTTCCTCCTGGTTTTCGCCGTAGGCTACCTGTCCGAGTTTGTCGGAAAAGCCCCAGCGCGTCACCATCGCCCGGGCAAGCTTGGTTGCCTGCTCGATATCAGACGAAGCACCGGATGTGATGTTTTCCTTGCCGAACTTCAGTTCCTCGGCAATTCGGCCACCCATCATGATTGCAAGACGCGAAATCATCCACTTGTAGCTCATCGAATAACGATCCGCTTCGGGCAATTGCATCACCATACCAAGCGCACGACCACGCGGAATAATTGTTGCTTTATGAAGTGGATCAGCAAGAGCCACGTTCAATGCAACAATGGCATGACCGGCTTCATGATAGGCAGTCAGTTCTTTTTCCGCCTGCGTCATCGCCGTGGAACGGCGCTCTGCACCCATCATGATCTTGTCTTTTGCGTCTTCGAATTCCTGCATGGTGACAAGGCGCTTGTTACGCCGGGCAGCCATGAGCGCACCTTCATTGACGAGGTTCATCAAATCAGCACCGGAAAAGCCCGGAGTACCCCGCGCCAGCACTTTAAGATCGACATTTGGAGCCAACGGCACGTTGCGAACGTGAACCTTGAGGATCTTCTCACGACCGGCAACATCCGGATTGGGCACAACGACCTGACGGTCAAAACGGCCCGGACGCAAGAGTGCCGGATCAAGAACATCGGGACGGTTGGTTGCCGCGATGAGGATCACGCCTTCATTGGCTTCAAAACCATCCATCTCCACCAGCAACTGGTTCAATGTCTGCTCGCGTTCATCATTACCGCCGCCGAGCCCGGCACCGCGATGACGACCAACAGCATCGATTTCGTCGATGAAGATGATGCAGGGAGCATTCTTCTTGGCCTGTTCAAACATGTCACGGACACGGGATGCACCAACACCGACAAACATTTCCACGAAGTCAGAACCGGAAATCGTAAAGAACGGAACATTGGCTTCACCAGCAATGGCGCGGGCAAGCAAGGTTTTACCTGTACCGGGAGGGCCGACCAGCAGGACACCACGCGGAATACGTCCACCGAGACGCTGGAACTTTTGGGCGTCGCGCAAAAACTCGACGATCTCTTCAAGATCTTCCTTGGCTTCGTCAACACCAGCGACATCCTGGAATGTTACCCTGCCATGCGCCTCGGTCAAAAGCTTGGCTTTAGACTTGCCAAAACCCATGGCACCGCGCGAGCCGCCCTGCATCTGGCGCATGAAGAAAATCCAGACGCCAAGAATAAGGATCATCGGCAGCCACGAAATCAGCATGCCAACCAGTGAGGTTGACCCATCTGATTCAGGACGCGCTGCAATCTGCACATTCTTGCTTTCCAAACGTCCAACCAGACCAGGATCGCCGGGTGAATAGGTTTGGAAATTGGAATTGTTGTCCGAATACGTACCAGTGATGCGATCACCGGTGATGGTCACCGACTTCACGCGTCCGCTGTTAACATCCGTGATGAACTGCGAATATGGCACATCACTTGAAGCTGAGCGCGACGCAGGGCTTTGAAAGAGATTGAACAACGCGATCAGGAGCAAAGCTATAATCGCCCACAGCGCGAAGTTCCGGTAGTTAGGATTCATGTCAGGTCCCATCAATTGCAACCGCAGATGCGGAATTTGCATGTAACATAGGTTCGAAGCGTGCCCTTGCCAAGGCTGGCGTTCGACTTCCGCTCAATTCTTGTTAAACTGGTTTACAGGAGAACGCTTGTAAGGCTCAACTTTAAACATCGTAGCCATACATTGTGCCAGCAATTCGTCGTGTCCTACGAGAATATTGTCAAATAATTCAAAATGACGCTCAATCGTTACTCCTTTAGGCAATTTACCGTGATCGTCAATAACGGGAAGATACTCAGTACCTTCGCGTAAGGAGAACGCGGGACTGGATTGCGCCGATGGCACATGAATATCGTGCAATCGATCTTTCATCGCATCGAGCCGCTGCTTACCGCAAGCCTGAATAACCATAGGTTGCTCACCCGCATTTGTGATCCTATATCGCCCATCCCAGATCGCAGATGTACCCGGTTCAACGGTAACGGTGGGTATTGATCGCATTTCGCGATAGAGCAAAATGTTTCCCGGTCTCGTTTCAATGATGCAGCGACCAATTGCCAACCTGCTGTACCTTTTGTTCTCTTCCATGAATTTCAATGCTTTTTTACAAAGGGCAGCGGCAGGCATGAAGGGCTGACCACCCATGATGGCAAGCAGCACACCAATTGCCAATTGTTGAACTTGAGGCTCGTTTCTACGCCAGCTTTCGCGATCAATCATAATTTTGATGCCTTTGAAAACTGTCACGCAGCTTGGCAACGTGGTTGCAACCTTTGAATTGAGTTCCCGGCGCCGGGAAGCCTTGATCCTGATTTCATGACCTAGCTGCGTCAGATCATGGCCCTGAATGCTTTTGCGAACCCGCACACGCTCATATTTCGAACTTTCATTCGACGGATCGTCCCGCCAAACGACACCGTGCTTTCGTAAATAATCGCGCAGTTCCTCGCGCCGCATGTTCAGTAAGGGTCGCAACAGCCATACCTGCCGCTCCAGCAAAGTTGCCGGCGCCATGCCGGCCTGCCCCCGATCACCATTCTTCGTACCTCGGGCGGAGCGCATCAGAAATGTCTCTGCTTGGTCGTCCAATGTATGACCGGCGAATACCATGCTCGCGCCAATGACGCGTGCAGCATCACACAACAGTCTGTAACGCGCCTCGCGTGCTTTGGCTGACAGACCCGTATCAGGTTTCGGTCCATGCCATTGCAATATCCGATGATCTATATTGGCCTTCCGGCAGAGTTCGCCGACATAATCCGCTTCATCGCGGGATTCCTGCCTGAGTCCATGATCAATCGTTACGGCGACTATTCCCGGGAACGAACTGTGCGCCGCGCGGTATTCCAGCAGCAAATAAAGCAAAGCGAGAGAATCGCTACCGCCTGAAACAGCGACGACGATTGATCGCGCCCCTTCAAAGTCAATTGCAGAGAAAATGCTGTTCAGATCAATCGATGTTTCAGCACTTATTGGCAGCACGCTCATTCTTCACGCGCTCTTTAATCGCTGCAGAGATGTTTGGATACCGCGATGTGACCGATCCAAACGTCGCGCAGGCCACATCATGATCCTTCATTTTCGCCAGTGTCATACCCAGTTTGAGCAGATTTTCCGGGCTTTTCTTGGAATCCGGAAACTGCTTGTGATTATCCAGAAAAACCGATGCTGCCTGCTGGTAACGGCCTTGGCCGAAAAGCGATTCTCCAAGCCAATATCGTGCATCGGGATCGGCCGGATCATTTGGAAAACGATCCACGTGACTGCGGAAGGCAGCTTCCGCACTGCGGTAATCGCCAGACAGGAATAGCTGATAAGCTTGACTATACAGCGTTTTTGGATCGTCGGTTTGTGGCAAGGCAGCCACCGTTGTGTTGTCCGCCTGTGCAGGATCATCGTTTCGGGTTCCACCGATTACGTTGCCATTGGCATCAAATTGAATCTGCCCAAGTGTTTGCGGCGGCACACCGAAAACTGAATCGTTGGAAGGATCAACCTGCGGATCAATAGCAGCGGAATCGGTGGAGGCATCTGTCGATGCCTCCGTATTGTGTGGCGCGCGGGGAGCTTCGGCGACCGTACGGTCGCCTTTGCCGCCAGCGTCGGAACGCTTGCCTTTTTCCAGCTCCTGAAAGCGGAATTCATTGTCATCCTGAACTTTCCGCATCTGCTCCTGCATCTGCAAAAGCTGGAAGTTCAGTTCTTCAATCTTGCCGGTCAGCTGCCTGATCTGCTCTTCCAGCTGGCTGACACGCGGATCGCCCGCCTGAGCCATGAGAACAGGTGCATCCATGGTAGTACCGACAGCTGCCTTGGGAGCCGGAGGGAAGAACCCGCCGCCACCGCTAGCCGCATGGCTCGCGCCGGTTGCCAAAAATGGCACCACCGTCATCGCCAATACGAAACTTTTCAATCGTTTGTTCATTCCTTTACCGCCCCTGATATGGGAATTTAACACTGCAACCTTTTGCAGCAGCCCTATCTATCATGAGCAAGGCGACTTCGGCCAAATTTTGTTTCAACTTGTTATAAAACAAAAAAAGCGGCCCTAAAGCCGCTTTTTCTCAGTTTCCGTTGGTTCGGCTTAGCTGCCTGCACCACCGAGGACGGTGATTGCGCGACGATTCTGCGACCAGCAGGACTCCGAATCGCAAACAGCAACCGGGCGTTCATTGCCGTAAGACAACGTCTTGATGCGCTGTGCTGGTAAACCGCGTGACGCAAGGAAGTTGCGTGTAGCCGCCGCACGGCGCTGACCAAGGGCCAGATTGTACTCGCGAGTACCGCGTTCGTCGGCGTGGCCTTCAACGGTGATGGCGTAGTTAGGATAACGCTGCAACCACTGAGCCTGCTTCGACAGGGTCTGCTGGGCGTCGGCGCGAATGACGGACGAGTCAACGTCGAAGAAAATGCGGTCACCAACGTTTACTGTGAAGTCCTGCGTCGAGCCAGGCGTAGCAGCACCGGCTCCGAGGCCAAGATCACCGGCACTGTTGACTGGCTTCTTTGCGCAACCAGCTATGGCGAGCGACAAGAAGAGGGCGACGAAAACTGGACTGCGAGCGATCATTTCGAAGCGGCGCATAGCCTGGACTCCTTAGGAATTGAATTTGTTTCGGTGATTAAGCAGTAACCATATTGAGGTTAAGACCAGTTCAAGAAACAGGGTTAATCCACTCTTAACATCAGGATTAACGGCGAAACTTAATGATTGTGACGCATCCTTAATGTAAGGAATGCGGCGGAAAAACGACATTCCCGGCGATGTTGGAAAACAACGCCGGGAATCGACTTAATTCATCGAAATGGTGCCATTTATTCGAGAAGCGGCGACCATGCAGGGTCCGAAGCAAGGTTCGGCGTCTGGATTTGACGCAGGTTACGCCCTGTCAGATCAACAGTCATAAGGTGCGGGCTGTTTGATCCGGGAGGCATACGGAAGAACATCAGGACGCGCCCGTTCGGTGCCCATGTCGGGCCTTCGTCATGATAGCCGCTCGTCAGAATACGTTCTCCTGAACCATCCGTCTTCATGACACCGATGGAGAACTGGCCGCCTGATTGTTTGGTGAAGGAAATGAGATCGCCGCGAGGTGACCAAACTGGTGTAGAGTAGGAACCGTCACCGAAAGAAATACGCTGCGGATTGGAACCGTCTGCACCCATCTTGTAAATCTGCGGACGACCGCCGCGGTCAGATTCGAACACCACCTGCGAACCATCGGGCGAATAGGATGCACCGGTATCGATTGCGGATGTGCTGGTCAAACGGGTCGTCGTCCGGCTACGCAGGTCCATTGCATAAACATTGGCGCTGCCGTCTTCCTGAAGCAGGCTCATCACAACCTTCTGGCCATCCGGCGAAAAGCGCGGTGCAATGGTCATGCCCGGGAAATTACCAACGAGTTCACGCTGCCCTGTCTCAAGCTGAAGCAGATAAATCTGCGGCTTGCCGCCCTCATAGGACATATAGGTGATTTCCTGACGGCTTGGAGAGAAGCGCGGCGTCAGGACAAGGTCTTTGCCATTCGTCAGATACCGAACATTGGCGCCATCCTGATCCATAATTCCGAGGCGCTTGATACGCTTTTCCTTGGTACCGGATTCATCGACAAACACGACGCGCGTGTCGAAGTAGCCTTTTTCGCCGGTCAGCTTCTCATAGATCGCGTCAGCGATAATATGGGCAACACGGCGCCAGCTATCCGGGGCCGTAAAGAACTGCTGCCCTTCAAGCTGCTGACCCGCAAACGTATCCCAAAGCCGGAACTCGGCTTTCAGCCTGCCGTCACCCTGCTTGGTTACACGGCCAGTCACCAGCGCTTGCGCGTTGATCACTTTCCAGTCTTCGAAACGTGGGGCGGCATCCGGATTGGATATCTTTTCGATAAACGCGCCCTTGTCCACAGGGGCAAACAGTCCGGAACGCTCAAGATCTGCAGCAATAACGCCGGAGATTTGCGCACCGAGCTGATCGCCGGACAGGAAGTCGGTGATCGCGATGGGCATAGGCTCCACAACACCTCTGGTGATGTCGAGTTTAAGCTCAGCGCGGGCTGGCAAAGTCGCAATCATCGATGTCGTCATGACGAGCGCTACTGCGGAGAGGATAAAACGGGAAAGTTTCAGCATTAGTTAAGGGCCCTCTTTTGGCTGGCCTATTGTGTGATTGTCAGGTCGCACCCGGATAGAATGTCAGTTCGACAGTCGACCAAGTGTCATATTTGTCTTGTGGCAAGTTGAACGGTGCAGAGCGCATGACAGCTCGCAAAGCACTGCTCTTGACCGCATTCAAAAGTCCGGCATCAGCACCGGTCCCGCTAACTTGAGGACTTCCGTCAATCTGGCCGTCCTGCGTTAAGCGAAACCGAACGATAATCTTCATGTCAGGCGACTCTTCAGCACCAACCGGCTTATTCCAGTTGCCTTCGATGATGCCGCGCAAAGCATCCATCTCGCTCTGGCTAAGCGAACTTCCACCAGTCGTCTTGCTCGCACCCAATGAAGCTTGGTCACTTGAGCGCTTCGCGCCGCCAGCAGAAGCCTTCTGCTTGTTCAACAAGTCAGCAACCTGATCTGCGATTCCATCCTTTTCCCTGGAAGGTGTCGAAGCCGTCTGCTTAGGTTTCTCGGTAGGCTCCTTGCGATCAGGCGTTTTGGCCGTCTGTGCAGGAGGCGTTGGCTTTGCCTGCGGTGTTGCAACCTTTTCGGGCAGCTTGAACTCTTCCTCGGCAGGCTTTTCGGCTTGCGGGGCAGGTTCGGCCTTCAGCGTTTCTGCCGGTGCCGGTTCAGGTTTCACATCGTTGATGGCTGCAGCAACCGGATCAGGCTTGATCTCCTGCTTGGGCTCTGGCTCTGCCTTCACCTCTGTTGCAGGTACTGGCGTCGGTTTAGGCTCAGGCTTTGCTTCGGGCTTGGGTTCAGGTTGCGGCTCTGGTTTGGCTACCGGTGTTTCAGATGGCTTGGGCGCTTCCGCTGCCTCTATTGGCTTCGGTTTGGTCTCTGTCGTGGGCTTGGTTTCCACATCAACTTCACTGTCACCGACATTTTGCGCATCAGGGATGGTCTGAGGCTTCTGGGTAGGCTTCGGCGCAGGCTTCTCGTTCTTCTCGGCTTTCTTGTCGCCCTTTTGCAGCTGACTTACATCAGACACAATATCAATGGGCATGGATTCGGAGTTAGCCATATCCATCGGGGTTGGCGCAGAAAACGACAACAGTCCCCAGCCGAGCAAAGCGGCATGGATTATTGCTGAAGATGTGATGCTGCCCCGCATAATGGATCAGTTACCCTCTGGCAGACTTACGAGACCAATATTCTTGAAACCCGAACCGGAAATCTGCGCCATCACCTTCATGATCGTGCCGTAATCGGCAGCCTTGTCACCCTTGACGAAAATGCGTTCCTTATAGCCGGTCTTGGCGATTGCCTGCAGTTTAGGCACCACTTCTTCAAGCGGAATTTCGGTTTCCTGCAAGTAAATCTGGCCTTGCTGGTTGATTGTCACGTAGATCGGATCAGCTTCGCTGTTCAGCGTCTGGGCTGATGTTTCAGGCATGTCGATCGGTACGCCAACAGTCATCATTGGCGCGGTCACCATGAAGATGATCAGCAGCACAAGCATGACGTCGACCAGCGGTGTAACGTTGATCTCGCTCATCACGCCCTTGCTATGGCGGCCGCGACGACGGCGACTGCCGCCAGAACCATTATTTCCTATAGACATGCCCATGGCATCAATTCTCGCAATTGCTGTATCTGTTGCGCAGGCTTAAGTACGCGGCAGTTTCTCATCGATTTGCCGCGATAGTATGGCGGAAAACTCGTCGGCGAATCCTTCCATGCGCGCAGTCAGTTTACCTGCATCGCTTGAAAGCTTGTTGTAGGCGATAACCGCAGGAATAGCCGCGACCAGACCAATCGCCGTTGCCAGGAGCGCTTCCGCGATGCCCGGCGCAACAACTGCAAGACTGGTGGACTTCGATCCGGCAATACCCATGAATGATGTCATGATACCGATAACTGTACCGAACAGACCGATGAACGGACCGGCTGAACCAATCGTGGCGAGCGATGTCAGGCGTGCGGCCAGATAGTCACTTTCGCGTGCAAGTGCCACGTCCATTGCCTTGTCGATACGCATCTGCAAGGCGATTGGTGACCGCGCGCCTTTCTCGAATGACTTTTTCCATTCGCGCATGGCAGCGATGAAGATGGCGCCCATTCCCGTCGTGCGCTTGTCGCCGAGGTTGCGGTAAAGTTCCTCAAGGGATTGGCCCGACCAGAAGACCTGCTCAAAGCGATCAAATGCGCGTTTGGCCCGACCAAATCCGAGGCTCTTGTCAAGAATGATCCCCCATGTCCAGATTGATGCACCCAGCAATCCCACCATCACAAGCTTGACGATGAAGCCCGCCTGCCAGAACAATCCCCAAAGGGAAACGTCTGTATGAACGGCAACGGCTGTTAAGTCTTCCATATTTATCCTCGAATCCGAAAACCCGGCTTGTTGACCGGGGCACAATCGTTTCAATCCAGATGAGCCACGTTAAAAACCGGATTTATTTCCAGTAACCTTAACGCGGCTTTTTGACGTTAATTTTGGTAAAACGAAGGCGTTAACGCCAAACGCCCTGTTTCATAGCCTTATTCATGATTTGTTATGGTTAAGGATCAGTTATGATTCACGCATCTGATCGATATAAATGGCATAAACTTATGCCCGTGGATTGAAAAGCTTCACCCACTCTGCCGGAAATCTTCGCGGGCGCCCCGCGCTATTGATCATCGCTGCTTCAACAACAGCCGATATAAGCAATTCATCGTTACGCTTGATGGTTTGATGCATTTTCACGCGCGCACCGGATATGGCAGCGGTGTGCGTTTCAATGATCAGAATATCGTCGATCCGTGCAGGAGATTTAAAATCAATCTCCATACGGCGCACAATCCATACAAGATTTTCCCCGAGTTTGCCCTCCGCAAGCTCGGTATGATGCACACCAAGCAAACGCAGATAGTCGGTGCGGCCACGCTCAAGAAATTCCAGATAACGCGCGTGATAAACTATGCCGGAAAAATCCGTATCGGCATAGTAGACCCTCGCCTCAATGCTGTGCCCGTCATCTGTCAGCTCGCCAGCCAGTCCGCTCATCACTCATCGTCCTGAAAAAGCGCGATCTGCTGCTGAACAATATCGGCAGGCGCGGTCAGTCCAAGATGTTTCCAGGCATTGGCCGTCAAAACGCGGCCACGTGGGGTTCGCTGAAGAAACCCCTGCTGGATCATGTAAGGTTCGATAATGTCCTCAATAGCGTCGCGCGGCTCCGAAAGTCCCGCTGCAATTGTTTCAATTCCAACCGGACCACCACCAAAATTATGAGCAATCATTGCAAGGTAGCGCCGGTCCAACTGATCGAGACCGAGCTTATCTACCTCAAGCCGCAAAAGTGCTGAATCCGCAGTTTCCCGATCGATTTTGTCCTTGCCGTCAACAATAGCAAAGTCCCGTACGCGCCTCAGCAGGCGCCCTGCAATGCGTGGCGTTCCCCGCGAACGCCTCGCAACCTCCAGCGCACCATCATCGGTCATGCCGATGCCCATGATACGGGCACCACGACGCACGATGTGCTCCAGCTCCTCAACGGTGTAAAAATTCAACCGTACAGGAATACCAAAACGATCACGTAAAGGTGTTGTCAGCAAGCCGAGCCGTGTGGTCGCGGCAACGAGCGTGAACTTGGCAAGATCGATTTTTACCGATCGCGCCGCCGGTCCCTCCCCGATAATCAGATCAAGCTGATAATCCTCCATCGCAGGATAGAGGATTTCCTCAACGGCGGGATTCAGCCGATGGATTTCATCGATAAACAGAACGTCATTCTCTTCAAGATTGGTCAGAAGCGCTGCCAGATCACCTGCCTTGGCGATCACAGGTCCGGAGGTCGAACGAAAATTGACACCGAGCTCCTTCGCCATGATCTGGGCCAGTGTCGTCTTGCCGAGACCGGGCGGCCCGACAAACAATACGTGATCCAGCGCCTCACCGCGCGTTTTCGCTGCTTCGATAAACACTTTGAGGTTGGCACGCGCCGCTGCCTGCCCGACGAAATCGGCCAGGGTTTGCGGACGCAGTGAAGTATCGAGATCTTCCCCGCGTTTTTCCGGTGTTATCAGACGGCCTGCATCACTCATGCGCCTGTCCTCGCATAGACTGTGCTTTCAGACAACAGCATCACCGCGACAGTTCTTTCAGGCCAAGGCGGATCAGTTTTGCAGAGTCCGCATCTTCGCCGGCATTCTTCAAAGCTGCGGCAATGGCATTGGCAGCCTGATCACGCGAGTAACCAAGATTGGTGAGGGCGGAAACCGCATCGGTCACAGGCGCAGGCGCAACGCCCTCACCCAATTCCTGTTTGAGGCCGATCGTTCCCATCGCCTCACCAGCAAAGGCGGGAGCCTTGTTCTTCAATTCCGTGACGATGCGTTCAGCGACACGTTTGCCAACACCGGGAGCGCGCGAAACCATCGGGATGTCGCGCAGTGCGATTGCGTTTGCCAGATCGGATGGAGTCAAGGTACCGAGCACACTCAACGCCACCTTGGCACCAATTCCCTGAACACCCTGCAACAGGCGAAACCATTCGCGTTCAAGAGCCGTTCCGAAACCGAACAGCCTAATAAGATCCTCGCGTACATAGGTCTCAATCAAAAGGACCACCGCCTCACCGACCGCCGGAAGGTTGGACAATGTCCGGATTGAGCAAAACACGACATAACCAACGCCATGAACATCGACGATCACGTGATCCTCGGCGATTTCATCCACTGTGCCTTTGAGCTTGCCTATCATGCCGTCGCTGCCAGTTTTTGTTCGATTAAGAGGCGCCCGATTGCGCTCTGTCTATGATGCGCATGACAAATGGCCACTGCAATGGCATCCGCTGCATCATCTGTGTCGAACGTCGCTTTCGGCATCAAGACTTTCACCATCATATGGATTTGCTTCTTCTCGCCATGACCCACACCGATGACGGCTTTTTTGACAGCGTTCGGCGCATATTCTGCAACTTTCAAACCTGCCAGTGCAGGCACCAGCAGTGCAATACCGCGTGCCTGCCCGAGCTTCAGCGTCGCAGTCGCATCTTTGTTGACAAATGTATGCTCGACTGCCGCCTCATGGGGCTGATGGTCATGAATGACACCCGCAAGCCCGTCATGAAGCTGGCATAGTCTCGAGGCGAGGTCGAGTTTGGCATCCGAAAGGATCGTCCCGGATGCAACGAAACGCAGTGAATTGCCCAACGTTTCAATGATGCCCCAACCGGTGCGGCGGAGACCGGGATCAATACCGATGATGCGAATCGCTTCTTTCATTGCCGAACCTTATCTGTGTGTCATTCATCTTGACAGCACAAAGGTGAACAAAAGAGAAACAAACACTGGAAAATTTAGCGATGGCCGAATGCGGTCGCCAGCAGGCTGATCTGATCGGAAACAGGATTGGTCGACATGAACCGATCATGCTCAATGCCCGCACCATCATTATAGATTTCATCGTCCATCTGACGAACACGCGCCTGCAATCTCAGTGAGCGATGAACAATATCGCAATAGGATAGCGGTATCTCTTCCCATCCCTCCACTGTCTCCGGAGCAGAATCCGTATCAAGTCTTACCTTGGCTTTTTCTGACATGACCTGTTCAAGTGTCATCTCGCCGCTGCGCGAAGCTCTCTGCAATAAAAGCCAGGAAGCAACTTGCATCAACCGCGTGGTCAGGCGCATCGATTCGGCAGCGTAAAGCGTGGCCGCAGTCCTCGAAAGTTGACGCGCAGCCTCACGTCCCTCACCGTCAAGGTAAGCGGCTGCCTCTTCAACAAGGTTCATTCCTTCATCGTAGATATGATTGAAACTTTCGGAGCGGACCATCCGGTCTGCAAGCCGGATCGTGTTGTCTGCCTTGAATTCCTGTTCACCCATCATATGCCCTGTCATCTAAAATATGCGCTGCCGCAATCCGCAATTTCGTCAAAGCAGTGGCTCCTTACTGAATGAGGAGCCGGAACAGCACAACGGCCGACGGGCAGTATTCCCCCGCAACCTGCCCGTATGTGCACAGTGACGCAAGTTTATCCTTAATAAAGGGTTAACGGCAGGGTGATCAGCAAATGAACAGGGGATATAAACATAAAAAAAGAGCCGCAAAAACGAGGCGGCTCTCAGGAGTCTAACAGGGAGGCGTCAAACAAAGTGGCCAAACCACTTGGTAAGAATCCAGAAAACTGGATGATTTATTTATAGATTGTAATGCTTAACGAATGGTTAACTGGGACAAATCGAGACAATATTGCCTAAAAAGCTACCAGTTCTCTCCAACACTGACGGCTATCCCCGAATTTCCCGCGCTCGCTTGCGCAGCTCAAATTTCTGGATTTTCCCGGTGGATGTCTTTGGTATTTCCTCAAACACCACATGCCTTGGACATTTGAACCCAGCCAGCAAGCCCCGGCAATGTGCAATCAGTTCTTCAGCTGTCGCGGTGTGTCCCGGCTTCATTTCCACAAACGCCATGGGTGTCTCACCCCATTTTTCATCAAGACATGCTACGACTGCACAGACGCCGACGCCCCGGAACTTATAAAGCGCGTCCTCGACCTCAATGGATGAGATATTTTCACCACCTGAGATGATGATGTCTTTTGAGCGATCCTTGAGCTGGATATAGCCGTCGGGATAGGTCACACCCAAATCACCCGAATGGAACCACCCGCCTGCAAAAGCTTCGTCGCTCGCCTGCCGGTTTTTAAGATAGCCTTTCATAACTATATTGCCGCGGAACATGACTTCGCCAATAGTTTCACCATCTGCCGGTACCGGGCTCATTGTTTCAGGATCAAGCACAGCCAATCCCTCCAGCGACGCATAGCGAACACCTTGGCGGGCCTTGCGCGCAGCCTTGGATGGAGAGTCAAGCTCGTCCCATTCGTCTTGCCACTCATTCACCACGGCAGGTCCGTAGGTCTCCGTCAGCCCATAAAGATGCGTGACTTCAAAACCGGCATCCGCCATTCCGGCCAAGATTGATTCAGGCGGTGACGCGGCAGCCGTATTGAATGATACGGTCTGTGGGAATGTACGCTTTTCGTTCTCGCTGGCGTTGATCAAAGTCGACATGACAATGGGAGCGCCACAAAGATGTGTGACGCCATGATCGGCAATCGCATCAAAGATTGGCTTTGCCCTCACCCATCGTAGACAGACATGCGTTCCAAACTGCAACGCCAAGGTCCATGGAAAGCACCAGCCATTGCAGTGAAACATTGGCAACGTCCAGAGATACACCGGATAGCGTCCCAGTCCTGATGCAACAATATTGCCATAACCCATCAATGCTGCGCCGCGATGATGATAAACAACACCTTTTGGGTTCCCTGTCGTACCAGATGTATAATTGAGCGTAATTGCGTCCCACTCATCATCTGGCATTGACCAGGCATAGTCCGGATTACCACTCTGTACAAAAGCCTCATAGTCCAGTTCGCCGATACGTGGCCCCTGCGCATGAGGCGCATCGTCGGGATACTCGGTATCGTTGAAGTCGATGATAAGCGGCTTGACCTTTGCCAGCTTCAGCGCCTCGCTGAATACTTTGGAAAATTCGGTATCAACAATCGCGATCTTCGTTTCGGCATGATCAAGTTGAAAGGCGATGATCGCCGCATCCAGCCGCGTATTCAACGAATGCAGCACGGCCTTTGTCATGGGCACTCCGAAATGCGCCTCCAGCATTGGCGGTGTATTGGAAAGCATCACCGTCACCGTGTCGCCTTTGCCAATACCTCTCGCTGCAAGCGCTGAGGCTAGCTGGCGTGTCCTTCTATAAAAGGTCTCATAATCTGTACGTTGTGGGCCATGGATAATGGCGGTTCGGCTGGGATAGACCCGCGCCGCACGTTCCAGATAAGACAGCGGCGTTAGCGGCTGATGGTTCGCCGGGTTGCGATCAAGATTCTGCTCAAAAATACCACCCATACATTATGCCTCCCAGAATAATGGGACGAGCTTAACTTAGCTTTGTCGGCGGGTGCCAGTTGTTTCTTCCTATGAAAAGAAAGAGCCCGCAGCAATCGTTGCTGCGGGCTCTTTAAATCTTACCATGCTCAGGACATGACGGCCCTTGTAGCAGGCTTCAGGCTAGCTGCCGAAACAGTCTTGCTGACCAATGCAGGCTTTGAAGGCACGGGCTTCTGAACAGGACGTCCACCCCAACCGATGCGCGGCAGCCACTCGAGATAATAGGCCAAAGCGAACTGTGCCATTACGCCACTTGCAACCAGCAGTGTATCATCCAGCAAACCGCCCGGGTTCATCACCTTGACCACCTGCGCAACCATGGCGAGAATCGTACCAGCCACGAACACAGGCAATGAGTGCTTGCCCAGGATTGCGAGCGGATGATCCGGTGCCGTGCGCGCCAGATTGGAAATCGAAGGCACCGAGACAATGACATAGGCCAGTGCCAGAACATGGGCCAATCGCGTCAACGACAGGAATGTCTTGTCAAATCCCGTTACGACCATTGGCAGGCCAAGCGACGTATCAACACCCCAGAGTGGCCAGCGAACCCAGACCAGCGCTATCAGAATATAGGCGACAGACAGTCCGAACAGATACTTGTTGAAGGCAATAGTCCCGCCGCGGCGCACATGCATAATTCCCGCAATACCGATCACAAACAGGAACTGCCATGACAGCGGATTGAGGAACCAAACGCCATCTGTCGGGTAGTTTGGCGGGGCAATCTGATAGATGCCCGAAAGCAGCCACAACACACCTGAAACGCCAACCATTGCGCTAAGGCTCACGCTACCGATCAGCAGGAACAGTGGCAGCATCAGCAACAGGACGCCGTACATGGAAAGAATATTATTGTATCCAAGCTGATGGCCCATCGTGGCAAGGCCGATCAGGGCTTTTGCAGGCTGATCCATCAACGGTCCGATATTGATGAATGACATAAACTCGGGACGCTTCAGATAAAGCCCGGCAGCACAGAAAATCGCGAGCGTAGCAACCGTGGTCAGAATATGCGTACTGTAAAGCGTCGCCGCACGCCGCCAAGCTTTCAATGACATCAGCAAGCGATTGCCAGGCTCAAACTTGGAACCATAGGCCAAGCCTACGGCAATGCCCGAAATCAGCACGAATGCTTCTGCAGAATCCGAAAATCCCAGATTCTTATGAGTCAAATGCTCAAAAATCGTACCCGGGATGTGGTTAATGAAAATGGTCAGCAGCGCCAAAGCCCGGAAAACATCAATGCGGGTATCCCGCTGTTTTATCTGGGTCTGTGTCATGAAGTTCACCGTTTCCTGTCAATACCAAGCAAGCATTGCGTTCCCTGCCTCGTTGGGAGCGACTCATTCGGGGTAGTTGTGACTTGATAATGTCTACCTAAGGCAAAAGTTGCGGTTTTGCCGATCAACTTTGGTTCAAGAATATAACAAAGCGACGATTCCATCGTAAGTTAGCTTGAGACCCATGAGCAGGATCATCCCATACATGAAGGGATAAAATACTTCCGGACGCATGCGTTTGATGATCCAGGCACCTGCAAAAGTAGCGAGTGGCGCAAGCGGCATAAGGACCGCAGAAGCTTGAAGATTCGTTGTATCGAACTGGCCCAGAGCAAAATAAGGGATGACCTTTACCGCATTGACCACCGCGAAAAATATCACGCTGGTACCATTGTAAACCTTGGGGTCCTGCCGCAGCGGAAGCGCGTAAACCTGATAGGGCGGCCCACCGGCATGAGCGACAAAACTTGTGAACCCGGCTATGGCGGACCAGAAGGTCGCCGATGCAGCATTGTGCGGTTGCGCCTTGGCCCGACGTTCTGCACTTGCAAAAACATACCGCGCAAAAAAGATGATCGCGACCAGCCCGACAATGAGTTTAACCATGTCGTCAGTCACAATTGAAGCCGTCAGCCAGCCGATCCCTATTCCAAGCAAAGCGCCCGGCAACATGAGCTTGAGCGTTGTTGCATCCCGATACCCTCGCCACGACCAAAGGCTGGCCACGTCCATGATGATCAGTATCGGCAGCATGATTGCCGCTGCCTGCACCGGTGGCATGACCAGTGCCATAAGCGGCACACCAACTTGTCCCATGGCACCACCAAGCCCACCCTTCGACAATCCTATGAGGATGGTCGCTGGCACGGCAGCGGCATAGAACCATGGGTTCATCAAAAGATCGGACATGACAGGAAGACCCGTGAGGAGGAGACTTTCGTCTTAATCCCGATCGGAGAAATTGAGAAATGCTTTCTCTTGAAAGCCACCGGAAAAACTGAAAACGCCGTTTTCACAAATTGCAGGGGGTCTGTTCAAAGCTCCCACCATCCTTTATGCCCGAATTCGATCACGATTTAACAGTTAAAGATGAACGATTGTCAGGGTAACAAATGAACAACGAATCGATCCCCCAGCGTTGCCGTATCGTTCTGGTCGCACCAAACGCAGATAACGCCGACGAGCTTGCAGCGAAACTTGGCGCAGCGCTAGGTGGCGGCGATGTGGCTTCAGTACTGTTACCGCCCTATGAAATGGACGAGACCACGTTCCAGAATTTGGCCGAAGCAGTTGTTCCATTGATTCAGAATTTTGGTGCTGCTGCAATTATTGTCGGCAACACTCAGATTGCAGGGCGCGTCAAAGCCGATGGGCTGCATTTTGAAGGCCCGGTTGCCGAGCTGACAGAAAATATTCAGCGACTTTCGCCAAAGCTGATCGTCGGCACCGGAAATATCAAAAACCGGCATACGGCGCTCGAAATTGGCGAAGCCGCACCTGATTACGTGCTCTTTGGCAAAATCGGCGCTGACAACAAACCGGAAGCGCATCCGCGTAATATCGACCTGGCCGACTGGTGGGCATCAATGGTTGAAATCCCTTGCATCATTCAGGCGGGAAACACGCTCGAGAGCATTCCGGATGCGGTCACGACGCGCGCGGAATTTATTGCCTTGGGTGCAGCAATCTTCGATAGCGCCGATCCTGCTGCGGCAATCAAGGAAGCCAACCGCCTGCTTGATGAGCACGCTCCAACATTCGAAGACGGCAAATAATGAAAGTGAAGCGGGACTAATGGCATTGAAGCGTGTTGCTCTTCTTATCCTGGCCTCTGCGCTGACGGTAATACCGGCATCGCTTGGCCTTGCCCAACAGACAGACACGCCGCCAACCGCGACGAGCCCCGTGCTGAAACAAGCCGATCCTGCACCGGCGCCTCTTGAAACGCCCGACACAACGCCCAAACAGGATAAGCCAAAACCATTGGGCACCCCCGTTACCGACCCCATCAATCCGACGCGTTTTGGCAAAGGCGCAGAGGACGAGGCTTTTGGCGCCTATCAGCGCGGTCTCTATAAGACTGCATATAATCTGGCGATGCCACGTGCCGAATCCGGCGATGCGACGGCACAGGTTCTGGTCGCGGATATTCTCGCCCGAGGTCTGGGCGTTCCGGCAAGCCTCGCTGAATCAGCCAAATGGTATGCAAAGGCGGCAGATCAGGGTCAGCCGGAGGCACAGTTCCGTTACGCAGGCATTTTGCTGCAAGGCAAGTATGCAACCAAAGACCCGGCAAAAGCCAAGGAACTGATGAAAGCAGCCGCCAATGCCGGGAATGCTGCTGCACAATTCAACCTCGGGCAGATCCTCATGCAGGAACATCCGGGTGAAACCGGGCTGGACAACGCATATCCCTGGTTTCTCCAAGCTGCTGAAAAGGGCTTGCCCGATGGCGAATATGCAGTCAGCCAAATCCTGGCCAACGGCACGCTCAAGGTAAAAAAGGATGAAACCAAGGCGCGGCAATATCTCGTGAGGGCAGCCATCAAGGGGTACGACACGGCACAGATGGATCTTGGAACGTGGCTCGTTGAGGGCCGTGGCGGCAAGCGTGACTATAAGACAGGCTTTGGCTGGATGCGCCGCGCAGCAGCAGGCGGCAATGTTGCAGCACAGGCACGGCTGGCAAAACTCTACCGCGATGGCTTGGGTGTGGAAGGTGACAGTATCAAAGCAGCGGCTTGGTATATCGTTGCCAGACGTGCCGGTCTGAGCGATCCCGACCTGAATTCCTTTATGGACGGGCTGGATGATGATCAGATGAAAGCCGCAATTACTGAGGCAAACAAGCTTCGTTAGAGCAAGTTTTGCTCATATAGAACTATTCTGCCGGAGAGAATTTGTGGACAAGGTCGAGGGATTAAACGACGCCGATGTTTGCCCATCAGACGAGATTATGCCCGATGAATTGGGCCCAAAATCACCCGGCGTTTCAGGTTTCCGGCTGACGGCCAACCACTTTGTCAGGCAGCTTCGCCCGATGGATAAACATCACCCTCGCTCCCTTCCGCATGGGTTGTCTCGTCATCCGAGAAACAGAATGACTCGATATGAGCAAAATTTGCTCTAAGCGCTGTTTTTGTGCTTTCACTTGCCTATTGCGCGAATTTGTGGTCTTGGAGCGCCATTATTGGACGCCGCTTTTCATGTTGGCGCCAACTCACAACTTCAATCCGGATAGACAAATGAAAATCAACGGTAATGAAATCCGTCCTGGCAATGTGATTGAACATGATGGCGGACTTTGGGTCGCAGTCCGAACCAACCATGTCAAACCCGGCAAAGGCGGCGCCTATAATCAGGTCGAGTTGAAGAACCTCATCAACGGCACAAAGTTGAACGAGCGTTTCCGTTCAGCGGAAACAGTCGAAAAAGTTCGCCTCGAGCAGAAAGACTTTTCCTTCCTCTACGAACAGGGTGAAGCACTGGTTTTCATGGACACCGCCAGCTACGAACAGCTTGAATTGCAGAAAGAATTCGTTGGCGATCGCGCCGCGTTCCTGCAGGACGGCATGATGGTTACTGTTGAACTTTACGATGAGCGCCCCATCGGTATCTCGCTTCCGGATTATGTGACGCTTGAGATCACCGAGGCTGACCCGGTCGTGAAGGGACAGACGGCTGCATCGTCCTACAAGCCTGCTGTCCTCGAAAATGGTATTCGCGTTCTGGTGCCACCGTTCATTTCGTCCGGTGAGCGTATCATCGTCGACACCAATGAACTGACATATGTTCGCCGGGCTGACTAAGACCGGACATAAGCGGCAACACCTCGAAATCGTGTTGCCGCTCTAATTTTATACTACGGAGAAAGTAAGTCGAATGGCGCGTTCAGCGATACTCAATGTGATGGTTCAGGCTGCCATGAAGGCAGGCCGCTCGCTCGCTCGTGATTTTGGCGAAGTACAGAACCTGCAGGTGTCCCTCAAGGGCCCAGGCGACTATGTCAGCCAGGCCGACAAGAAGGCCGAAGAAATCATCTATACAGAACTGAAACGCGCCCGCCCGGACTACAGCTTTCTGATGGAAGAATCAGGCGCCGTCGAAGGCTCCGATGGTCAGCATCGCTGGCTGGTCGATCCTCTGGACGGAACCACCAATTTCCTCCACGGTATTCCGATGTTCGCGGTTTCCATTGCGCTCGAACGTCAGGGGCAGATCGTTGCCGGTGTTATCTTTAATCCGGCAATGGATGAGCTTTATACCGCCGAACGTGGTGGCGGGGCATTCCTGAATGACCGCCGCCTGCGCGTTTCAGGACGCACAAAGCTGGTGGACTCCATCATCGGCACAGGCGTTCCTCATCTGGGTCGCGGCGATCACGGTAATTACCTTCTCCAGTTGCGTAATATCATGGGCGAAGTATCCGGTGTTCGCCGTATGGGCGCCGCAGCGCTTGATCTTGCTTATGTTGCCGCTGGACGTTTTGACGGCTTCTGGGAAGACGGCTTGAATCCTTGGGATATCGGCGCGGGAATCATCATGATCCGCGAGGCAGGCGGATACGTTACCGATCTCGATGGCGGTCAGGATGTTGTCGAGAGCAAGGCTATCGTTGCCGGTAATGAAGCCATCCAGAAGGCTCTGGTAAAGGCGCTCAAGAAGCCCGTTTGATCTATCCCGCCATTTGGACCATCCGATTGGAATTTATTGTCCCATCGTTGCCTTATTGCGTCTTTCATTTGCAGCGCATTTTCGGTTAGGGTTCGCAGAAATCGATTTGGCACGTGCATATCTGCGCGGCTAACCGAACCGCGGAGACGATACGATGGCTGATTTCAGTTCGACCCGCCAAGGTCTGGACCACGATGATTACGATCCATACCGGCTCTCAAGCCCGAGGTTCGTACTGCTGTCCATGGCGATCTTCCTGATTATCGTCGCATTTCTTGGTGCCATTCTCTATCGTCAGATATCCGGATTCTTCACTACGAACCCCGGCCTGAACGGTCTGATTATAGGCGTCCTGATCGTCGGCATCCTTCTTGGCTTCGGTCAGGTCATTCGTTTGTTTCCGGAAGTGCGTTGGGTCAATTCCTTCCGGAAGGGCAATAACGACCCGGATGCAAGGCCTGTCATGCTCGCACCAATGCGGGCATTGATCGGCAGGCGTCAATCAATGGCGCTTTCCACAAGCGCAATGAGTTCCATGCTCGATTCCATCGCCGCACGACTGGATGAGACCCGGGATATTTCGCGTTATCTGATTGGCCTTCTGGTCTTTCTCGGCCTTCTGGGAACATTCTGGGGCTTGCTGGAAACGATCGGTTCCATCGGAACGACCATCCAATCGCTCGATCCACGAGTAGGTGACGCAAACAGTGTTCTGGATTCGCTCAAAGCTGGCCTTGAGTCACCTCTACGCGGCATGGGTACGGCGTTCTCCTCCTCCCTCTTCGGTCTTTCCGGCTCACTGATCCTTGGCTTTCTGGACCTTCAGGCCGGACGCGCTCAAAACCGTTTCTACACCGAGCTTGAGAACTGGCTCTCCAGTGTAACTGATCTTGGTTCAGATATTCATGCACTCGACGCAGCCAGCAGCGGCACATCCGATGAACTGCGCGCGCTGTCTGAACGCCTGCAGAATATTCAGGAGACGGGCGGTTCCAGCCAGCGCACGACAGCGGCATTGGCCAGCCTTGCAGAGGGTATCCAAGGCCTCGTCAAGAATATGCGGGCAGAACAACAGATAATGCGTGACTGGGTTGAAAAACAGGCAGACGAGCAAAAGGCCATTCGCAAAACGCTCGACAAACTCGGCGATACTATCGAACGTAGCAACAAGGCAAACTGAAGATGGGCCTTGGTCGCAAACGCCGCCCCATCCGTCACGTCGACTATTGGCCGGGTTTCGTCGATGCCCTGTCGACGCTGCTCCTGTCCATCATGTTCCTGCTGTCGGTGTTTGTACTTGCCCAGTTTCTGCTCAGTCAGGAGATCACCGGCAAGGATGCAGTTCTCAACCGGCTTAATTCCCAGATCAATGAACTCACGCAGCTTCTCTCGCTTGAGCAGGGCAACAAACAGGACTTGGAAGACACCATTGCCAACCTGCAAGCCTCGTTGACCAATGCACAAAGCGAGCAATCGCGGTTGCAATCATTGCTGTCCCAAGGTGCAGGCGCGGGTGCTGCGGCAGAAGGCAAGATAAGCGAGCTATCCACCGGCCTTGAAAACGAGAAGCAGATCAGCGCCCGGGCACTTTCACAGGTAGAGCTTTTGAACCAGCAGATATCCGCACTGCGCAGACAGATCGGCGCACTCGAACAAGCGCTGAACGCCTCTGAATCCCGGGACAAGGAGTCCAATGCGAAGATCGCCGATCTTGGCAAACGGCTTAATGTCGCTTTGGCCCAGCGTGTGCAGGAACTGAACCGCTATCGTTCCGACTTCTTCGGACGTCTTCGGGAGATACTGTCAGATCGTGAGAATATCCGCATCGTTGGTGATCGCTTTGTCTTCCAGTCCGAAGTGCTGTTTCCGTCAGGTGCGGCAGTCTTGAACCCGGCTGGCTCAGAGGAAATGAAGAAGCTGGCGCTTGCTCTGATCGACCTGCAAAAGGAAATTCCAGACGACATAAACTGGGTTTTGCGCGTCGATGGACACACGGACGATATTGCTTTGTCCGGCACAGGCCAGTTCAAGGATAATTGGGAGCTTTCTTCGGCCCGTGCAATTTCAGTGGTCAAGTTCCTTATTGCGAACGGCGTACCGGCGAACCGGCTTGTCGCAGCAGGTTTTGGCGAGTTCCAACCGCTGGAACCCGGCGAAACTCCGGAAGTGCGCGCGCGAAACCGCCGCATCGAGCTGAAACTTACTGAACGCTAAATTCCAAACAAGGTGGCCAATAGTGCCAGAAGGGCCGGGAAAGCCTGTACGTAAAGGATTTTCCGGCCGACGGTTGCAGCGCCAAACAGCCCTGCCACCAGCACACAGCCAAGGAAGAACACCTTGATGGCGAAGCCGCCTTCGCCCAGCCACAGGCCCCAAATCAGGCCAGCGACCAGAAAGCCGTTGTAAAGGCCCTGATTCATAGCCAGCGCTTTTGAAGCAGTAGCGAACTCCTGCGTAAGCCGGAATGTTTTCAGGCCCTGCGGTTTGTCCCAGACCACCATTTCAAGATACATGAAATAGACGTGGAGCAGCGCAACCAATCCCGTCAGAATATTTGCAATCATTTCCGTCCCCCCAATACCTTCCAACCTGAGCCTTGGTTCAGCTCAAATAACAATACGTTACTCAGCGGCACCTTTGAAAGCATCCGCCCCTGCTTCAAACTGTAATTTGGCCAGATTTGCATAAATGCCGTTTTTCTTCACAAGCGCCTGATGCGAACCTTCTTCTACTATACGGCCATTCTCCATTACCAGTATACGATCAGCCTTTAGAACCGTTGCCAATCGGTGAGCGATCACCAGCGTTGTGCGTCCTTCCATCAAGTGATCAAGCGCCTTCTGAACCAGCATTTCGCTCTCGGCATCCAGGGCTGAGGTCGCCTCGTCAAGCAGCAGTATGGGAGCGTTGCGCAGGATCGCCCGGGCGATCGCCAATCGCTGGCGCTGCCCGCCTGAAAGCGTAACTCCTCGCTCTCCAACCTGCGTCGCATAACCGTGATCCAGGGCCTGAATAAAATCATGTGCCAAGGCTGACCTTGCTGCGGCCTCTATGTCAGCGTCGTTTGCGCCCGGACGGCCGAAGCCGATATTCTCACCGACCGTTGCCGCAAAGATTGTCGTATCCTGCGGAACAATGGCGATGCGAGCCCGCAAATCTGCAGGATCGACATGACGGATATCGATGCCATCAACCTTGATGCTTCCTGAAACAGGGTCATAGTAGCGTAGCAGGAGCGAGAAGACCGTGCTTTTCCCGGCACCGGATGGACCGACAATGGCAACAGTCTCGCCGGGTTGAATGGCGAAATTCAGCCCTTTTAGAGCCGGGGCATCCGGCCGCGCTGGATAATTGAATTGCACCTGATCAAAGCTCACGGAACCGATGGAAGGCTGCGGCAAGGCAACCGGATTGGCCGGTGCTGCAATTGCAGGTTGCTCGTTGAGAATTTCCGTCAGTCGCTCGGCAGCACCAGAGGCTTGTGACAGCTCACCCCATACCTCCGAAAGTGCACCCAAGGCACCTGCAGCAAAGACCGAGTAGAGCAGGAATTGCCCTAGTGTACCAGGCGTCATGACACCGGAGAGTACATCGCGTGAGCCGAACCAGAGTACGGCAACGACGCTGGAAAAAATCATGAAAATTGCAAAAGCAGTCAGCACTGCCCTTGCCTTGACCGAAGCGCGGGCCGCCAGAAAGGCGTCCTCAACTGCTCCACCAAACCGGGAAGTCGCCAAGGCTTCGTTGGTAAAAGCTTGCAGCGTCCGCACGGAGACAATCGATTCGCTGGCGTAGGCGGTAGCATTGGCAAGCGTGTCCTGTGCCCTGCGTGAACGGCGTCGAACCGAGCGTCCGAATGCGACCAACGGAATAATGATGACCGGAATGGCGGCAATCACAAGACTTGAAAGTTTCGGGCTGGTAATCACCATCATGAAGATGGCACCGAGCGCCAGGATCAGATTGCGTAAAGCAATGGATGCAGTTGCACCCACCGCAGATTTGATCTGTGTGGTGTCCGCCGTGAGACGCGAGACAATCTCGCCGGACTGGGTACCATCGAAGAAAGCCGGGGAAAGCGTGGTCAAATGCGAGAATACATCACGGCGCAGATCCGAAATTATTCGTTCACCAAGTGTGATGACAAAGTAGTAGCGCCCTGCTGAGGCTATCGCGAGCAACGCCGCAAGCAAGACGAGCATGCCGAAATAATTATCGATGAACACGCCATTGGCGCCGGAGAACCCATGATCGATCATCCGGCGCACCGCAAGCGGAAGCGTCAATGTCGTCACGGCGGCGAGAAACAAGGAGATCAAAGCCCCTGCCAGCATGCCCTTGTAGCGCGACATGTAAGGGAAAACCCGGCTCAGCGGCTTTAGCGAGCGGCGCTTTCTTTCTGTCTCTTCAAGGTCAGATTGAGCCGAATCGGCCATTAATAGATTTCCTAACATCGCTTTCGCGACTTTGCAGCCAGACGGCCTTGTTATTGCTTGAAGGCTGATGTATAGGCTCGCCAACAGTTTTGGAAGCCCCAACCGTCTGCAGTCCCTGTGGCGTTTGGCTTCATCTTTAACAATCGGCTTCCGACTGGAACCACCACAAAGATAGTGGCTCCAGTTTTACGCCCTCCAGTTTAGGACTATACCGATGAAAGCCAACATTCATCCTGATTACCACAACATCAAAGTCGTCATGACCGATGGCACTGAATACGCCACACGTTCCACATGGGGCAAGGAAGGCGATACGATGAACCTCGATATCGATCCATCCACACACCCGGCATGGACCGGCGGCAACGCACAGTTGTCCGATCGCGGTGGTCGCGTTTCCAAGTTCAAGACACGCTTCGGCAATCTCGGCATATAATTCTTTTTGCCTTTATGGCATTACGAAACGGCTCCGCTCTGCGGGGCCGTTTTTGTTTGTGGATTTTCCAGAGGAAGAACAGCCATGAAGATTGCCCTGCTTCACACTGCCGAAAGCAACATTGCGGGTTTTGAAGAGGCCGGCGTGAAAATCGGCCTTCCAGCGGGGACGCTTGTTCACACCGTACGCGCCGATCTTTTGCACGCTGCACGCGAGGCAGGCAAACTGACAGCCATCGTCGCCCAGGAGACAGCAGCGTCATTGCAAGCGCTTACCGAAAACGCCGACGTGGTGGTACTGACCTGTTCCACACTTGGTCCCTCAGTCGAACAAGTCCGCGCGAGCAAAGTTCCAGTCCTGCGTGTCGATGCGGCACTGGCAGAGCGTGCTGTTTGCAATGGTGGGCTGGTAGTGGCCCTTTGCGCCTTGGATACCACAGTCGAGCCAACGACAAAGCTTTTTGAACAAGCGGTTTCCAAGACCGGCGCACAAGTTGAAGTCCGCCTGATTCCTGATATCTGGCATCTGCTTCTGGCAGGCGATCATGCCGCATATTACGCAGAAATCGCTAAAGCGGCGGACACTGCATATGAGGCCGGAGCCGACATTGTTGCCTTGGCGCAGGCATCCATGATGGGTGCAGCCCATCTTGTTACGAAAGGCCCAAGGCCTCTCGACTCGCCAAGTTCAGGACTGATGGCAGCCGTCGCCGCGTATAACCCCGCTGTTTGACAAGCTGCTGTTTCGCCAATAGCTTTTCCCGGGCATATCAGCGTGCATAGGGAGGGACCATGCAATGACCGACGTGACTTCCGGAGCCGGTAAAGCAGCTGGCGCAACGATTGAACCAAGTCTGCATAGGGTAATGGGGCCGTGGCTCCTCCTTCTTTTCATTGTAGGCGATATCCTCGGCACAGGCATTTATGCCCTGACAGGACAAGTTGCAAAACAGGTTGGCGGCGTTGTGTGGCTGCCATTTCTGATTGCCTTCGTCGTTGCGGTGGTTACCGCATTCAGCTATCTCGAGCTGGTGACAAAATATCCGAAAGCAGCCGGTGCGGCGCTATACACGCACAAGGCCTTCGGTATTCACTTCATCACGTTCATCGTTGCCTTTACCGTCATGTGCTCTGGCATTACTTCGGCCTCAACAGCCTCCCGCGCATTTGCAGCGAACCTGTCAGGCGCGTTCCAACTCAATCTCGAATCCGGCATCGGTATTTCTCTCGTTGCCCTCGGCTTTATGGCACTGGTCGCGATTGTCAATTTCCGCGGCGTTGGTGAAAGCGTGAAAGCCAATGTCGTGCTCACCGTGGTTGAACTCACGGGCCTATTGATCATTATATTCATCGGACTGTGGGCCATAAGCCTGGGACAGGGCGACGTCTCCCGCATCACCCAGTTTGGCACTTCGCCTGACTCCAGTATTTTCTGGTCGGTTATGGCCGCAACCACACTGGCTTTCTTCGCCATGGTAGGCTTCGAAGATTCCGTGAACATGGCGGAAGAATGCAAAAACCCGTCAGGTATCTTCCCGAAAGTCCTTCTGACGGGCCTGTTAATTACCGGCATCATTTATGTACTTGTTTCGATTTCTGCCATCACGCTGGTCTCGCCTGCCGATCTTGGTGAAGGCGAAACGCCCTTGCTGAAAGTGGTACAGGCCGGAGCACCGAATTTCCCTCTGTGGATTTTCGGCTTCATCACAATGTTCGCCGTCGCCAACAGTGCCTTGATCAATATGTTGATGGCGAGCCGTCTTGTTTACGGCATGAGCCGCGAGCACGTCTTGCCACCTCTCTTCGGCAAAGTGCACGCGACACGTCGCACGCCCTATCTTGCGATTGCTTTCACAACGCTTCTGGCTTTCGGCCTCATCATGTTTGTAGGTGAAGTTCCGGCGCTCGGCGGAACGACCGCACTGCTGCTGTTGTTCGTGTTCACAGTCGTCAACATCGCAGTGCTGATCTTGCGGCGCGAGAAGGTCGATCACGACCATTTCCGCACCCCGACATTCCTTCCGGTTATCGGTGCTATTTCCTGCGCATTCTTTGCCGGTCCATGGACGGGTCGCGACCCGGTTCAGTACAAGATCGCCGGCATTCTCGTGGCGATAGGCGTGGGTTTATGGGTCGTTACAATACTGGTTAATCGCGCTACCGGTGTAACCGAAAAGTCGGATTTGAGCACACTTGGCGGCGACGGTCCCGTCAACTGATCTTTGCACATAAAAAAACCTGCCGGACTTACGTTCGGCAGGTTTTTGATTTTTTCAAATGTTGAAATCAGGCAGCGCTTAGTTTGGCCAGAACTTCGTCACTGACTTCGAAGTTCGCATAAACGTTCTGAACATCGTCATCATCGTCAAGGGTTGCGATCAAACGCAGGACCGATTGTGCTTTCTCTTCATCAACTGGCGCAGTTGTCGCCGGTTTCCAGATAGGCTTGATTGATTCCGCTTCACCCAAAGCTGCTTCCAAAGCTTTCGAAACATCGCCAATGTCTTCGAAGGCGCAAATGATGACATGGCCTTCTTCATCGCTTGCAACGTCTTCGGCGCCAGCTTCGATAGCCGCTTCCATGACTTTATCGGCATCGCCGACTTCAGACTTGTAGGTGATCTCGCCTACCCGGTTGAACATGAACCCCACAGACCCTGTCTCGCCCAATGCCCCGCCAGCCTTGGTAAAAGCAGCGCGTACATTTGAAGCTGTGCGGTTGCGGTTATCGGTCAGCGCCTCGACGATGACAGCAACGCCGCCCGGGCCGTAACCCTCGTAGCGCACTTCCTCATAGTTCTCGGCATCGCCGCCTGCAGCTTTCTTGATGGCTCGCTCAATATTGTCTTTCGGCATTGACTGCGCACGGGCGTTTTGAACAGCCAGACGCAGACGCGGATTCATCAAAGGGTCTGGCAGACCCTGCTTGGCGGCGACAGTGATTTCGCGCCCCAGCTTGGAAAAGATTTTCGACCGCACGGCGTCCTGACGCCCTTTGCGGTGCATGATGTTCTTGAATTGTGAATGGCCTGCCATGGCACCCCTGCATGCTTGTCTGCGGTTTTGGAATGGGGGCCCTTATAAGTAAAAACAGCCTCGCCGTCCAGCACCGCCAGAATTCATTCAGCGATGCGCAGTTTTACACCGGCATAGCCGTCTGTCGACACGGCAGTACAAAGTTCGAACCATTCGCATCCGCCGCAGGCCGTTCGGGTTATCCCGGCAACGAAAGCCTCATGAAATTTTTGAAGTGTGGGGAGTTTGATCGCGAGGCGGTCCCCTATGTGCAACTCCCGGCCAAGTAGCTCGCCCACATCATGCAACGCTTGCACATCACGCTCGATAACGCTTGGATTGTAACAATGTGGCTCATCAGTTTCGAGAAGGGGCTGGCAAATTTCGTCCGGCCCCTCCCCGATTAATATCTCCTCACCTCCCGCAAGCCGCGCGATAACCTTGTCGTAATTATCGATAAAGGCCTGGCTATAGCCTTTACCGACATAGGTCAGCATGCAAAGCAGGTGGTGCGGACGAAGCCTTATCGTCAAAGCAAACGAATGCCCGAACGACGGATACCTTCAATCGTTGCTGCTGCCAGTGCAGATTTGAGTACACCGCCAAGAATGAATGGCGCAACGCCGGAAGTCCAAGCCACTTCAGCCCCGAAAAGACCAGCCAGCCACAAGCCGCCGACCGCAAGGCAAAGTGCGTTGCCGAGAAGCATGACGATAGCCGAAATGAACGGGTTGCGGGTAAAGCCGAGTTCGGCCAGAAAACCAACCACTGCAGCAACGACAGGAAAGGCGAACAAATAGCCTGCCGTTGGTCCTGCGAACGCTATCTGGCCGGGCATTCCTTCGGCAAGAACCGGTAGCCCAATAAAGGACTGGAGAAGCCAGGCGACCACGGTAATGCCGCCCAAACGCCAGCCATACAGTGCACCAACCATGGTGACAGCAAAGGTTTGCATTGTTACCGGCACAGGAACCATTGGTACGGATATCCATGAACTCACGGCCAGAAACATTGTACCGATAAGAACGGCCAAGGCCTGAGAGCCAAGAGAGCGTTCGGCAAGCTTCAAGGGTACGAAGGCTTGGGCAGGATTAGTCTGTGTCATTTCACATTTCCCCGATAAGGTTGAGTATAGTTAGCGCTTGCGGCGGCGCGCAAACATGTTGAGCGCCTCGACAAGGGCCGAGAAGCCCATGGCCGCATAGATGTAGCCCTTTGGCACATGGAAGCCGAACCCGTCAGCAATCAGTGTCATACCGATCATCAGCAGGAATCCTAGTGCCAGCATTACAATTGTCGGGTTGTTCGCGATGAACTTCGACAGTGGTTCAGCAGCAAAAAGCATGACGGTAACAGCGGCCAGAACCGCAATGACCATAATGGCGATTTCGTCGGTCATGCCCACTGCCGTGATGATAGAGTCCACAGAGAACACCAGGTCAAGCAGCAGGATCTGGCCAATGGCAGCACCCATCGTGAGCGTAACCTTGCGACCAATAACATCATCCTTGGCGTCTTCATGATCAACCGTATGATGAATTTCCTTGGTTGCTTTCCACACGAGGAATAGGCCACCGGCAATAAGAATTATGTCGCGCCATGAGAAACCATGTCCGAAAGCCTCGAAAACCGGCTCGGTAAGCTGGACGATAATCGAAATAGTGAACAACAACGCCAAGCGCAAAACCAGCGCGGCACCAATACCGAGGCGACGGGCGCGGGCCTGCTGCTCTTTCGGCAATTTATTGGTGAGGATGGAGATGAAGATCAGATTATCGATCCCGAGTACGACCTCCATTATAACCAATGTTACAAGCGCTATGAGACCGGCTGGCTGATAGATGAAATCAAAATGAGAAAGAAAGGTTTCCATGGGGTCGTATGTCCCTTGTTAAATGACCGGATGGGCAAACTTCATGTGTGACCTGGTGGTCGGGATTTAATATTTGCATCCTGGTTCGATCAAGCTCGCAGCAAATGTCAAAACCCATAAGACCACTAGCAAGTATATGTTTCTAGTAGAGTTTTCGAAATTGGCATTTGCTCGGAGCTTGCGCCCTGGCTGAGTGGCAAATGCCAAATTCACTCCACTAGGAGTGTACGGAACTAAACGTCAACTTATTTCCAGAATGCGGGAATTGTTTCTTCAAGCCGCGGGCCGATACGCAAGGGCGCAATCTTTTCGGCAAGTCCTGTTCTGTCGGAAATCTCTACCCCCACGCCGCATATTGTAGCCTTACCGCTGGCCGCCTCAAACCGGCCTTTCGGCACCTTGGAAAGGAACCTGTTCAGTGGTTCTTCCTTATCCATGCCAAGCGATGAATCATAATCGCCGCACATGCCCGCATCGGACATGTACGCCGTCCCACCATTCAGTATCTGCGCATCAGCTGTCGGCACATGAGTGTGCGTTCCAACGACAAAGCTGGCGCGGCCATCGACAAAATGCCCGAAACATTGCTTCTCGCTGGTCGCTTCCGCATGAAAATCAAAGACCACCGCATCCGCCTGCTCGCCCAGCGGGCATGCTTTGAGTATTTCTTCGGCAATTGTGAAAGGGTCATGCAGATCGGGGTGCATGAAAACCCGGCCCATAATATTGGAGACGAGAACACGCGCGCCATTCTTGGCAAGGAAAACGCCCGAGCCTTTTCCGGCAGTACCTAGCGGGAAATTTGCAGGACGCAGAAATCTCTGCTCCCTGTCTGCAAAGATCAGAGCTTCGCGCTGGTCCCACACATGGTTGCCGGTGGTAACAACATCGGCGCCCGCATTGATCGTATCGTGGAATATTTCCTCGGTAATTCCGAAGCCGCCAGCGGCGTTCTCACCATTGACAATAGTGAAGTCGAGTTTCAGGTCGGAAATCAGACCGGGCAGTTGTTCGTAAACTGCCGTCCGGCCGGATCGACCCACCATGTCACCAAGAAAAAGTAATCTCACGCAAGCATCCTGAATTTCGTCAATTGGCTTTATCGATACTGCCAAAGCTGCGCAACCCGCTTTCCGTCAAGATTGCTTCGAGCGGCACATCGTGGGGCTCGTCGGGCACCGTTTCAACCTTTTGACAATCAAAGGCGATGCCAAGCAGCCTGGGGTTCACTCCCAGCCCCTGCAATCTTGCGATAGCCCTGTCGTAGTAGCCCGCACCATAGCCAATGCGATGGCCTCGCTCGTCAAAAGCCGCCAGTGGCACAAGCATGAATGTAGGATCGACGACAGGCGCATCTTCGTGCGGACCTGAAGTTCCGAACCCGGTCTCGATCATCGGCATATGTTTGACCAGTTCCCGGAAAATGATCGTTTGCTTGTCGACAATAACCGGCAGGCAAAGCCGCGCTCCTTTATCGCGTAACGCGAAAAGCAAAGGGCGCAGATCCACTTCAGAACGGATCGGCCAGAAACCCGATACGATTTCTCCCGGCGATAGCGCAATCGCGGGAAGACCATGGTCGGCAATCTGCAGGGAAGCATTGCTGCGATAGTCCGCGGGCAAAGCATCACGCCGCGCCAGCGCTTCAAGGCGCAGTGCTTTTTTCAGTTCTTTGATGGGGAGTTGGGTTTGCAAGGCAATAATTTCATGAGGCGCCGGCTAACCGGCTCGGGATGAAACAGTGGCGTCCACACAACCGATGGAGAAGTCGATCCCGGGAACCTACAAAGTAGGTGGGCGCCGTATGAAGAAGCCCACGGGCCTCTCCAGGGACAGCTCCCTAAGGGATTATTAAGGCCCCGGGGAATATGTCTCTCCTGTCGTGAGGCGCAGAGCGCCGATCCGAATATAGGACGCCCGCAAGGATAGCGCCAGTGGGACCGGACACGATTTTCTATTCCTGACACAACATTGTCCGTAGCTATGTTGTTGACTGCGTCAGGTCACGATAGTTTCGTGTGCATTGAGGGGGAGACTCGATCATATGACCATAACAATGTATCAGGCATCCGTTCCGGTGTTTCAGCGATTGCTCGCCAATTGTATATCAATTCTGAAGAAAGCCGAGGCTCATGCGCATTTGAGTGGCACTGACGCCCGGCGCATGACAGAGGCAAAGCTTGCCCCCGATATGTTTCCATTGAAGGTGCAAGTCCAGATTCTGGCAGATGGAGCGCGCGGTTGCGTAGCGCGGCTTGCGGGACAGGAATTGCCTGCCCCCGACGCACGGCAGTTCGCCGTGTTCAATCGCGGCTATCATCAGGACTTCGCCGAATCCCACCATACCTTTGCAAGCCTCATCGCCTATCTTCGCGATGCCATCGATTATGTCGATGCGATATCTCCGGCAAACGTCGATGGTAGCGAGAACAAGCCTATCGAAGTGACATGGCGCGACAATACCCGTTATTTTCATGGACTGCCGTTTCTTCGGGACTATGCGCTGCCAAACTTCTACTTTCATTTGACAATCAGCTACGCGATCTTGCGTATAGCCGGTGTCCCGCTTGGAAAGCAGGATTTTGAAGGCACTCCCATCTATTCCACAGGTCCGGCAACTCCGCATCAGACATGGCAGCACTAAAACAGGGATGCATAGATTATGAGTGTTCAAATTCGCCCTTTGCAAAAGTCCGATGAAGCCGAATGGCGTCGTCTGTGGACCGGATACCTTGATTTCTATGAAACCAAGGTGCCAGAGGAAGTCTACCAGACCACTTTTGCACGGCTGAATTCCGACGATGAGCACGAATATAACGGCCTGATAGCTGAGCTTGACGGCAAGTCGGTCGGGCTCACGCACTACCTGTTTCACCGGCATAACTGGAGCATCGAGAATGTCTGCTATCTGCAAGACCTCTATGCAGACCCGGAAGTGCGCGGCAAGGGCATCGGCAGGGCATTGATCGAAGCTGTTCATGCCGAGGCGAAAAAGGCAGGCGCTCATTCAGTGTACTGGCTGACCAATCAGAACAACGATACTGCGCGCCAGCTCTACAACCGTATCGCCAAAGTAACGCCATTCATCAAATATGTAAAAGCTGTCTAAGCCGACCTTTCTCATTTCGCCTTCGAACTGAACCAAAAAACTTCATAACAGCCGCTCCGGCTTGCCCCTTGACGCATTCAAGTGGGGAGCTTATTAGTCAAGTCATCAGATGACTTGAGGATTTAGAATGCAACCTGCGACACGTACAAATCTCGCGGATAATGCTGTCAGCAATATACGCGCTGAAATCACAGCGAGACGCTGGCAGGTTGGTGAGCGCATACCGAACGAGGCGACGCTGGCAGATATGCTCGGCGTCAGTCGCGGCACTGTGCGCGAGGCTGTGCGCGTTCTCGTCGCCCAAGGCTTTCTTGATACGCGCCAAGGCTCCGGCACTTACGTTCAGTCGATCACGGGTTCGGAAGATAGCCTGCTCCGCATTCGCCGTACGGGTCTTCGCGATCAGGTGGAAACGCGATGTGCATTGGAAGTTGAAGCCGCCCGACTGGCTGCCACGCGCTTTACCCCGCAGATCATAATCAACCTGCGCGATATTCTTGCAGATCGCGGCGAGTACAACCCCGCCACACATGACCGTTACATCGAACGGGATTTGAAATTTCACAAGGCAGTCGTGGCAGCCTCGTGCAATCGCGCACTCATCGAGGTCTATGATTTCTTTTCGATTTCAATCGGAGAAATCATCAAGGCGACTGTCACGGGCGAACTCCCGGAACCTGACATGGCGGCACACGCCGCAATCATCGACGCCATCGAATCCGGCAATGCCGAAAAGGCGGAAGCCACCACGCGCGCTTTCATGGCTCCCATTCTTCTGGAACTCGATCGGCTCCTTGCATCATGAACCAGCATATTTCTTCCAGCCAGAGCAGCACCTCCATTGAACAGTTGATAGATGCGGAGATTGACTCCAAGCCAACGCCGAGAGCTCCGGTTTTCAGCAGCCGTGCTGTCGAAATCGTGACCGGGTTAAGTCTCGTTTTGATTGCGTTCAACCTGCGGCCAGTCTTTTCAAGCGCCTCGGCTCTCCTGCCGGAAATCATCGCTCAGACGGGACTTTCATCGCTCGGTGCAGGCGTTTTGACCACACTTCCTGTTGTTTGCCTTGGTGTATTTGCTCCGGTTGCGCCAAAGCTGGCCCAGCGTATCGGGGCCGAACGCACATTGCTCGGTGTTCTGCTGCTGCTCGCCTTGGGTACAGCCTTGCGGGGATTTTCCTCCCTGCCGCTGCTTTTCTTTGGGACGGCACTTGCAGGTGCCTGCATAGCGGTCGGCAATGTACTGCTCCCAGGCTTGGTCAAGCGTGACTTTGCCAGTCGTACCGGAATGATGACAGGGCTTTACACAATGGCATTGTGTGCCGGAGCGGCTAGCGCGGCTGGTTTCACTACGCCTCTCCAGCATGCGTTTGGCGGTTCATGGTCACTGGCACTTGGCGCTTGGGCAATTCCGGCGCTGGTTGTCGCCTTAATCTGGTTCCCGCACGCCTTTTTCCGCAAGGTTAGAGTCAAGCATGCTGGCTTTCGTGTCGAAGGACTCTGGCGGGATCGTCTGGCTTGGCAGGTGACCTTCTTCATGGGCTTCCAATCATCCCTGGCCTATTGCGTGTTTGGCTGGCTTTCACCCATCTTGCGTGATCGCGGGCTTGATGGCGTTACAGCAGGGCTGGTCGTTTCTGTTTCAGTGATGGCGCAGGTTGTGACCTGTCTCGGCATTCCTTCAATCGCCGTGCGCTGCAAGGATCAGCGTCTGGTAGGGGTCACGCTCGTCGCCTTTGCCATAGTTGGTCTGCTGGGAATGCTTTTTGCGCCGCTAACGGGGGTGTGGTTATGGGCAATCATTCAGGGCATAGGGCAAGGTGGGCTGATCGCCCTTGCAATGACTATTATCGTCCTGCGTTCGCCGGACTCACATATTGCCTCGCACTTGTCCGGCATGGCCCAATGCATCGGTTATATGCTTGGCGCAATCGGCCCCTTGCTGGTCGGCCTTATTCATAATCTCACCGATAGCTATAGTGCGACATCAGTGCTCTTTGTTTTGCTCGGACTGGCCACGGCCTTCTTCGGTTGGGGTGCCGGCCGAGCCCTTCATGTCGGCGCACGCACCGTCATTATTTCCACCAGACTACCTGAATAATAGGGGGCTTGGAACAAAACCCCTTTACCGGCATTCTTCCCAATGGCGTGTAAGGAGTCGAGTTTTTGGCACCGAGAGCAAACTGGAAAGGCTATTTGAAAGTTGGCGAGCTGACGTGCCCGGTCGCACTCTACACGGCGGCTTCAACGTCTGATCGTATCGCCTTCCACACACTTAATCGCGTAACCGGCAATCGCGTCCACCGTCAGTTTATTGACAGCGACAACGGCAAACCTGTCGAGCGCGAGGATCAGGTCAAAGGCTACGAAGTCGGCGATAGCGACTACATTGTGCTTGAACCTGAAGAGGTTGCCGCCGCCATTCCGGAAAGCGACAAGACACTTTCTGTCGAAGCCTTTGTTGGAGTCGGTGATCTGGATGATGTCTATTTCGACAAACCTTATTATCTCGCTCCAAGCGACAAGAATGGCGAAGAGGCATTCGCTCTCATCCGCGAAGGCCTGAAAGCAAAAAAGGTCGTAGCCCTCGCCCAGACCGTAATTTTCCGGCGTGCCCGGACACTCCTCATTCGGGCTGAGGACCAAGGGTTGGTCGCGACGACCCTTAATTTCGATTATGAGGTCAAATCCGCCAAAGACGCTTTCAGCGATGTTCCGGAAATGAAGATCAAGGGCGAAATGCTCGATCTCGCCAAGCATATTATCGAGACCAAGAAGGGCTCCTTCGACCCATCAAAATACGAGGACCGCTACGAGGCCGCCCTTGCAGAATTGGTAAAAGCCAAACTTGAGGGCAAGAAGATTCCGGTCAGAAAATCAGTCAAGTCCGACAAGGTAGTCGATCTTATGGAAGCCTTGCGCGAAAGTGCCAAAGCTCTGGGCGGCAAGAAGCCGGAGACTGCCAAAAAAACCAAGGCAGAACCGGCACGACGGAAAGCGAGCTGATCCATGGTTGCGCTTGAAACATACCGCAAGAAACGCGACTTCAAGACAACATCCGAGCCCAAAGGCCGCAAATCCAGAAAAACAGGAAACAGCTTTGTCATACAGAAGCACGATGCGACGCGGTTGCACTATGACTTTCGTCTGGAGATGGATGGCGTTCTGAAAAGCTGGGCGGTAACACGCGGCCCGAGTCTCGTTCCGACAGAAAAGCGCCTCGCGGTACACGTCGAAGACCATCCGCTTGAATACGGCGATTTCGAAGGTACGATTCCAAAAGGCGAATATGGCGGTGGCACTGTTATCGTCTGGGATCGCGGCACGTGGGAGCCTGTGCACGACCCGGAGCGGGGCTATGCCAAAGGCCATATGGAATTTGAATTGCATGGCGAAAAACTCGGCGGCCGCTGGCACCTTGTGCGCATGCATGGAAAACCGCGTGAGAAACGGGAGAACTGGTTGCTCATCAAGGGCGATGACGATCTGGCACGCACTTCAAAAGACCCTGACATCCTGAAGGAAATGCCGGATTCCGTGAAGACGGGACGAAATCTCTCGGCGGTGGCAGGAGAAGAGCCCGGCTGGTCATCCAAGACCGGGAGAATCGACAAGAAAAAGACAACGAAAGCCAAAGCTGTAAAACCGGAAAAGATAGAGCTTATCGAACCGAATGTTCCCGATCCCTCAGGCATTAAAGGTGTAAAAAAAACCATACTCCCGGCCTTCGTCGAGCCGGTACTGGCAACACTTGCGGCAAAGCCGCCGGAGGGAGAACGCTGGATTCATGAAATAAAATACGACGGTTACCGCCTTCAGGCGCGCATAGAAGCCGGGCGTGTCAAGCTGCTTACCCGTACTGGCCTCGATTGGACGAAGAAGTTTGGCAAAGAAATCGTCAGCGCATTTCAGGAACTCCCGGTCGGCAAGGCATTGATTGACGGCGAACTGGTGGTTGAGACATCTGCGGGAGCGTCCGACTTTTCTTCTCTGCAAAATGACCTGAGCGAGGGCCGGACCGATCGCTTCATTTTTTACGTGTTCGATCTGCTTTATCTTGATGGCTATGATTTGCGCGCGCTTCCTCTTATCGAGCGCAAATCATTGCTGGAACAGCTGGTCAACGATGCGGGAGACCCTATTCGTTACAGCAGTCATTTCAACGAAAATGGTGAAACCGTACTCAATCATGCATGTCGTCTCAGCCTTGAAGGAATCGTCTCAAAGTTAAGCGACGCGCCTTATCGTTCGGGTCGCAGCAAAAGCTGGGTCAAAGCGAAATGTTCCTTGCGGCAGGAGTTTGTCATTGCCGGCTATGTGCCTTCGTCCACCTCCCGTCGCGCCATCGGCTCACTGGTCATGGGCGTGTACAACGGCAAAAAGCTGGAGCATGTCGGTCGTGTCGGCACGGGCTATAGCGCCGCAATGGCCGAAGATTTGTTCAAGCGGCTTGAGCGGATACGCGCCTCAGAAAGCTCTTTTGCAGAGCGCTTGAGCGCTGATGCCGCAAGGCAGGTCCGCTATACAAAGCCGCAGCTTGTTGCTGAGGTGGAGTTTCGCGCGTGGACCGGTGACGGAAATCTGCGTCACGCCGCCTTCCGTGGTTTGCGTGAAGACAAAAACCCCACTGATGTTGTGCGGGAGATACCGAAGTCGACGGCGACGTCAAAATCTCAACCTGCGAGGCACACCGTGAAACTGACCCATCCGGATCGCATTTACTGGCCAGAGGAAGGCGTGACCAAGCAAGGTCTCGCCGATTACTACACCGATGTGTGGAAGTATATCGAGCCGTTCGTCGTCAAGCGACCATTGGCGTTGCTTCGAGGTCCAGAGGGTATCAACGGACAGGCATTTTTTCAGAAGCACGCGTGGAAAGGGTTGAACCCGAATATATCACTGGTCAAGGACCCGACAGACAAAGATGGCGAGCCATTTATCAGCATCAATGACCTCGACGGGCTCATCGGCCTGGTCCAATCCGCTGTTCTCGAAATTCATCCATGGGGCTCAACAATTGTAGATTGGGAGCGCCCGGACATGATCATTATGGATCTCGACCCCGGCGATGGCGTCGACTGGGAGACCGTCATCAAGGGTGCACATGAAACGCGGGACAGGTTGCAGCAGGCGGGCCTTGCCGCGTTCGTAAAGACATCCGGCGGCAAGGGCTTGCACGTGGTTTCTCCCATCAAGCCGAAAGCGGCCTGGCCTGACGTAAAAGCCTTTACCAAAGCCATCGCCGACAGCATGGCCGCGGACAGCCCGGACAAGTACGTCTCGACCATCACCAAATCCAAACGCAAAGGCAAAATCCTGATCGACTACCTGCGCAACCAGCGCGGAATGACCGCTGTTGCGCCCTATTCAACACGCGCGAGGCCCGGAGCAGCCGTATCCATGCCGCTGGAATGGGATGAACTGACGCCGGGTATTGGGCCTGCCTATTTCACCGTGCTCAATGCACCTACCCGCATGGCTTCAATCAAGCGTGATCCTTGGACTGACTTTCGCAAGGAAGCAGCAGCCCCCATCGAGAAGGCAAAGACGACACGGGCGAAGAAAAGCTAACGCTTTTTCTTGGCTTCGCTGGCGATACTTTTGCGGAGAGCATCCATGATGTTGATGACATTGCTTGGAGCTTCCGCATCGACCTTGGGTTTTGCCGGACGCTTCTTGCCCTTTTTCTTGGCAGCAATGATTTCCAGCAGACGATCCTGTACAGGATCGTCGACCATTTTTGAATCCCAGGGTTTGGTTCGCTCATCAATCAGCGTTTTGACCAACGCCATCATCTTGCTGTCAGGTTTGACATCTTTGACATCGCCAAAATAGTCCTCGCGATTGCGCACCTCGTCGCCGTACCGCAACGTCCAAAGAATGATACCCTTGCCACGTGGCTCCAACATCACGGCACGTTCGCGCCGATACATGACAAGCCTTGAAATACCCACACGTCCTGTTGCCTCCATGGCATCCCGGATCACCGAGAATGCTTCTTCGCCAACAGGATCATCCGGCGTCAGATAGTGAGGTTTATCGTACCATATCCAATCGATGCTATCGGCGGGTACGAACATTTCGATGTCGATTGTGCGTGTACTTTCCAGCCCCACCGCGTCGATCTCGTCTTCCTCGAGCATGACGTATTCGTCTTCGCCGCGCTGATACCCTTTGACCTCATCATCCTCATCCACGGCCTTGCCGCTGACGGAATCTACATACTGGCTGACAACCCGGTTGCCGGTCTTGCGGTTCAGGGTATGAAATTTGACTTTTTCATTATCCGTCGTTGCTGGGGCCATCGCAACGGGGCACGTCACCAGCGACAGCTTCAGATAGCCTTTCCAGAATGAACGAGGGGCCATAAGCACAAACCTTTCCCATACGATTCACGCAACGATCTTGTTCAGCGTTTTGTTCCCGCCGCGGTTTTTCAAACTCGGCGGAACAGCATCCGCTTGGGGGCGTTCTAGTTCGCGATGAGGAGTAACCTATGCAACTTGACCATGCCCATTACGCTAAAAAACTTGGATTGAAGCTGGTCGATCCGGAAAGCTTTACACTCAAACGCGAAACGACAAAAACCGGCGTGCGTTATATCCGCGTCGACGGCCGCCCCGCTGCCAAGAAAAATATTGAGCGCATCGCCGCCTTGGTCATTCCTCCCGCGTGGACCAGCGTGTTGTGCAGCGATGACGATTGTGGACACATTCAGGCTGTCGGGTACGACGACCTCGGGCGCCGCCAATATATCTACCATCCCAATTGGGAAGCTGTGCGCAACAGCATGAAGACCCATCGCCTGCTGGCATTTGGCAAAGCCTTGCCACGCATTCGTAAACGGATCGCACGCGACATTCAGCGACCTCCCACGTCGAGCAAACCACTTGCTGCACTTGCCGTGAAGCTCATCGACAAAAAAGCTTTTCGCGCAGGTCACGAGCAATATGCAAAAGATGGCGGCAGAGGTATCGCAACTCTCAAGAGCAGCGATCTCAAGATCAACGGCAATGTTGCGAACTTTGTCTTTGCCGGGAAATCCAAGAAAAAGAATGAGATTTCCATCACCGATCGCTCTGCTGTCACGCGGTTGAAGGCGCTTAAGCGGCGTGGGCGCTTGTTTCAGTACAAGGACAAGAGACGTTGGCGCAGCCTTCATGCTCAGGAACTCAATGATTATCTTCGTGAAGTTTCCGGCTCGAAAGTCAGTGCCAAGGATTTTCGGACTTTCCATGGTTCGGCGCGAGCCCTGGCTTTTCTTGCAGAGGTGAATGCAGAAACGGACGCTCAGAAAAAAAGGGCTATTGTAGCGGCGATGCGCGATGTCAGCAATTTCCTGCGTAATACGCCCGCCGTAACCCGTTCGAGCTATGTCCACCCTGTTGTAACAGATAGTTTCTTTGCCGGCGAACTGGATCGTTCCCTACTGCGTGCGCCCCACCGCAAGGGGCTTACCGGGCCGGAAACCGGCCTGATGCGCCTGCTTGAGAAAGCCACAATTTGAGCCAATAAACTGCTGGCGCCAAATTTTCTGCTCGCTCGAAAATTTTGCAATGCGGTAAGTGCTGCACACACAAAGCAAATAAAATGCGATTTGCGGGCAGGATAAAAATGCGCTTAGCTTTTGCTTAATTGCCGAGCATCAGGACGAACCCACGTCCAAAAAATATGCTCGCGCCAACAATGGAGGCGTGTGATGGCATTGTTAGACCGGGACAGGCGTATATTTGCAACGAGCGATTGGGGGATCATGCAGCGAGCCCACGAAAGGGCTTCACAGATGCTTGATCGTTGCCCCAAGACACATCCCCGCTGCAACGATCTTGCGCGAACGGTAATGGCTCTTTTCGATAGCGGTGTCCGCGATGAAGATGAGCTGGCGGCGATGGCAGCCAATCGGGAACTTGGTCATCTTTCAGTGCGGGGCCATTTCCAGAAACCTTTTACCTTCAAACCTTCGCAAAGCCCACTTGAAACAGTCAAGGAAACGGGAACCCAGCACTAAGCTTTATGGTCGATTAGACCAGAATACGCTGATCATCGAGAAGCAGGTTTGCGATATCCTCCGCAGGAACGGGATAGGAGATGGTGTGACCTTGAAGCGTGTCGCATCCCAACCGGCGCAATAGCTTCGCATGTTCCGGGGTCTCAACGCCCTCGGCAATGACGTCTATGCCCAACGCCTTGCCAATATCAACGATCGACCTGATAAGAATACGCTGCTCGCGCGAAGTTGTGATAGGCGCGACAAGGCGCCTGTCGATTTTCAGCCGTTTCGGCTTGATCTTCAACAGGCCTATGATCGAAGCGTGGCCCGATCCGAAATCGTCTACCTCGACTTCGATTCCCATCTGTTCAAGCGCCACGATATTACCAAGAACACCATCCTCGATCTCATCGAGAAACACTGTTTCGAGTAGTTCAAATGACAGGATATTCGGAGCTACTTTAAGCGCTCGCAATTGCTCCGGCAATGACGGGTCGGACAAGCGTGACGCCGATGTATTTACAGCTATTCGGGGAATTTTAAGGCCCAGCCGGTCCCATTTTTCCCGGTCCTTTAAGACGACCCGCAAGATTGCCGCGTCCAGCTCAGCCATCAATCCGAGAGACGACATTATATTGATGAAGCTATCCGGTGCCAGCAGCCCGCGTTCCGGATGCTGCCAACGGGCAAGTGCCTCCATCCCGACGATGCGTTGTGATCGGGCATCGACCTGTATCTGATAAAAAGCAATGAACTGCCCCCTATCGAGACCGAGTTTCACGTGATCCGCAATCCGCCTGTCGCGTACAAGTTCGATCTTCAGATCAGGAGCAAAAAACTCGACACGGTTGCGCCCCAGCCTCTTGGCCCGGTAAAGCGCCAGGTCTGATTCTGCCAGCAGGTTCGCAGGATTGCCGTCATCCACCCACGCCACACCAATTGAAGCGCTCATCTGCAGAAGTGTCTCGCCATAGGTAATCCCCTGACGAAGCAGGCGGACGATGTGCTGTGCCACCATATCCAGTTCGGCAAGCGATCCGAAGTCCGGAAGGACTACAACGAACTCGTCACCGCCCATTCGCGCCACAAAACCGTTCTGCGGAACAACAGAGGCGATTACGAGAGCCGCAGACTTCAACACGGCATCCCCCGCAGCGTGCCCCGCAACATCATTTACCTGTTTGAAATAATCCAGGTCGACATGAAGGATTGCCAGTCGTTCCTTGGTGCTGCCGGCAATCTCGCTGAATGACTTTTCAAAGAACCGCCTGTTCGGCAATCCCGTCAAATAATCATGTTCGGCGGCATGCGCGATTTGGGCTGTGCTCGATTCCAGCTCGATTGCTCGTGCTTCTGCAATCGTCTTCTGATCCGACAATTCCTGTTGCAACAGGACATCGGCCGTAACATCCCATTCGGCACCGATATATGTTACTCCGGCAGCGTCCTCATAACGATGCGCCCTCGTCCTGAAATGCCTGATATCTCCGTTGGGTCGTATGATGCGGTACTGCGAAGAGTAGTCACCTTTGCCTGCAATTGCCCGTGTGAAATCGTCTGCTGCTCTTTGCTTGTCTTCAGGATGTATGCTCCCGAGCCAGCGATGAGGGGTCACAAGTCTTTCTATCTCTCCGGTTGCATAAAGCCGATGCATCTGAAGGTCCCAGAGCACCTCATCGGTATCGATATTGTGCTCCCACACGCCTATTTGCGATGCGTCGAGTGCAAGCTCAAGCCTGCGCACAATACTTTGAAAGTCTCGCTCTGATCGTACTGAAGCCATTGTATTTTCTATTTATCTCTGCCGATTCCCTGTGGCAGCCATCCTGATTAAACTCCCTTAAGAAAATATTGTTGCATACGCTCAAGCGAGGTTATTTCATCTTCGAAACAATTATCTTATGCATGAAAAATGGTCAGAGGTGGTTTCCCTGCTACAAGCAGTTGAATAAGGGGAATATGCGCAATCAATGGGGGTGATTACATGCCGACACTTTATTCAGTCAAACCGGCTTTCCAGAATCTACTTCGCCCCCTTGTCAGACACCTTGTAGCCATCGGCGCGACGGCAAATCAGGTTACCGTAACCGCCACTCTCATATCTGTTATCACCGGCGTTTTGATTGCCCTCTTCCCCGAAGCTACGCTGCTGTTTTGGCTACTTCCGGTTGTGCTTTTCGTGCGGATGGCGCTCAACGCCGTTGACGGAATGATGGCGCGTGAATTTGGTCAGGCATCCAAGCTTGGCGCTTATCTGAATGAGATCGGCGATATTATTTCCGATGTAGCGCTTATCCTGCCATTTGCCCTTGTTCACCCGTTTGCGATGCCCGGCGTGGTGGCATTCACAGTCGCGGCGATCATCGCAGAATATGCGGGTGTACTTGGCGTCATGACTGGCGGTGGTCGCGGCTATGACGGACCGTTTGGAAAGAGCGATCGCGCATTGGCTCTTGGTATCATCGCCGCCCTTATCGGCAGCGGCCTGATACTGCCATCATGGTTCGGCTGGGTATTTCCCGTGATGGCGCTGCTTTCAGTCCTTACTGTGCTTAATCGTATCCGTGCCGGTCTTCGCCGCGCCAATTCCTGAAGTCATCTCTGCTGGAGCAAGTCATGTCCGTTGTACCATCCCAAAATCCCGCAGATGCAGCAGAAGAAGCCACCTTCCGCACCCATGACGGAACTGAGCTATTCTATCGCAAATGGCCCTCAAAATCCGGCAAGCCCAAGGGCGCTATCATCCTGCTGCACCGCGGTCATGAGCATGGCGGGCGTGTCGCTCATCTGGTTGAGGAACTTGGACTTGGCGATTTTGCATTTTATGCGTGGGATGCGCGAGGCCATGGCCGCTCGCCCGGCGAACGCGGATATTCACCATCCTTTGCGGCCTCGGTTCGCGATCTCGACAGTTTCATAAAGCACATCAGCGAAATCGGCAATTTTCCAGTCGAAGACATCGCCGTCGTTGCACAGTCGGTTGGTGCCGTGCTTGCAGCAACGTGGGTTCATGATTATGCGCCGCCGATCCGCGCGCTTGTGCTCGCCTCACCAGCCTTCAGCGTCAAGCTTTACGTACCGTTCGCACGCGAGGGCATCTGGCTCTGGCAGAAACTGAAAGGCCAGTTCTTTGTAAACTCGTACGTCAAAGCAAAATTTCTGACCCACGATCCAGCGCGCATTGCTTCGTTCGAAAATGATCCGCTGATCACCCGGGCCATCGCATCAAATATCCTGCTTGATCTCTACACAAATGCCGAGCGCGTAGTGGACGACGCCCGTGCAATCACTGTGCCGACGCAATTGCTCATCTCGGGCAGCGATTGGGTAGTCAGGCATGAGCCGCAACATCGGTTCTATGAAAATCTTGCGCATCCGCTGAAAGAGCGTCATGTCCTGAAAGGTTTCTATCACGACACACTTGGCGAGAAGGATCGGGCAATCGCTGTTGCCCATGCGCGGCGGTTTATTCTGGAGCAGTTCGAAGCAAAGCCGGATAAGCTCGATTTAACAAACGCCCACCAGACCGGTTTTACCCGCGACGAACAGGACAGGCTTTCATCGCCGCATGACCTGCTTTCCTTGAAAGGACTATATTGGGCTCTCTACCGCGCCTCGATCCGTTTCAGTGCTCTATTCTCCAAAGGACTGAAAACAGGCGTCGAAACCGGGTTCGATTCCGGTTCTACGCTCGACTACGTTTATGAGAACGAACCACGCGGCATGGGGCCGGGTGGCAAGCTTATCGACAAGCAATTTCTGCAAGCCATTGGTTGGCGCGGTATTCGTCAACGCAAGTTGCATCTGCAGGAACTTATCGGCTTTGCTCTCTCAAGATTGCAGAAGGATGGCCGGACCACGAACATTCTTGATATTGCAGCCGGCCATGGACGTTATGTGCTCGATGCAATCGCCAAGTCGGCTGTTAAACCGTCAAGCGTCCGGTTGCAGGATTATTCGCCGATCAATGTCGATGCAGGTCGAAAATCCATCGCTGAGCGGGGTCTTGAGGAAACGGCAAGTTTCCATCAGGCAGACGCTTTCGATGGCGACAAGCTCGCTGTCACTGAGCCCGCACCTGACCTTGCCATTGTCTCCGGCCTCTATGAACTTTTCCCCGACAATGCGCTGATCAAACGGTCGTTGGCAGGCCTTGCCAAATCCATGGAGTCCGGCAGCCTTCTGATCTACACGAACCAGCCATGGCACCCCCAGCTTGAAATGATTGCGCGAGCGCTGACCTCGCACCGGGGCGGAGAAGCCTGGGTCATGCGACGGCGCACACAGGCGGAAATGGATCAACTCGTTGCGGCAGCAGGTTTCCGTAAGATTGACCAGCTTATCGACGAATGGGGCATATTTACTGTTTCCATTGCCGAGCGCACATGACCGAAAACACAATCGCCCCCATTGGAGATTGGCGTTTCAATCAAGCTGTGGCGAAGCGTGCCCTGATCTGGCTGCTTTGTCTCGCCCCGCTGTTTTACATCAGCTATGGGACGACCAATTGGCTCGCCTCCCAGCGTGCAAATGTCCCCAACATCACCTTCGCGTGGGAACATGCCATTCCCTTCCTTGCCTGGACCATTTTCCCCTATTGGTCGATCAACCTGTTCTACGGTCTCTCATTGTTTTTCAACAATACGGAGGTTGGGGTCGACCGGCTGGCCAAGCGTTATCTCACCGCACAGATTATCGCTGTCATCTGCTTCGTCGCGTTTCCGCTGACAGCGATCTTCCAGAAACCTCCCACGACCGGCGCCGCGGGTTTTCTCTTCGACATGCTTGGGGGCTTTGACAAGCCGTTCAATCAGGCGCCGTCACTGCACATCGCGCTCTTGACGATTATCTGGTCGCATTGGCGTGTCCGCCTGTCCGGCGCGCTTCGTTTGATCTGGCATGTCTGGTGCGCGCTGATCGGGATATCGGTTCTCACTACATATCAGCACCATTTTATCGACATTCCGACAGGACTGCTTCTGGGTTTGTTCGCTCTATGGCTGTTCCCGTCTCAAACCACCTCGCCGCTGGCTGCATTTCAGATGACAAACAACCCGAAAGCCCGGCGTATCGGCACCTACTATGCGTCAGGTGGCTTGATCTTCCTGCTTGCCGCAATCTTCGGAACCGGGTTGTCAGCAGCATTCCTGTTTTTCCTTTGGCCGGCTTTGGCCCTTGCGCTCGTATCGCTTGGCTACTTCGGTGGCGGACCCGCAGTGTTTCAGAAAAATTCTGACGGCACGATTTCCTTTGCCAGTAAATGGCTGCTCGCGCCTTATCGCCTTGGTGCGCTCATCAACAGTCGAATCTGGACACGCGACCTCCCCGCTTCAGTTGCCATTCGCAAAGATGTGCACCTTGGTCGGCTGCCGCGCTCTGCAGAGCAGTCGAAATTCGCAAGTATTGTTGATCTGACCGCCGAGCTGGCCAAACCCAAGCGTATGGACATTAGCTGGCATGCATTCCCACTGCTTGATCTCGTCTCGCCGCAGTCCGTTGAGCTTCTCAGGGCAGCCGACGCCATAGAACTGGCACGCAGCAAAGGACCGGTTCTTGTTTGCTGTGCTCTTGGCTTTCAGCGAAGCGCCGCCGCAATTGCAGTTTGGCTCATGCAATATGGCGGCGTCAAAAGCACTGCCGAAGCCATCAGACAGATCGAAGCAAAAGGCAGACAGATTCATTTAACTGAAGACATGCTTCTCGCTGCTCACGAGCACAACAAGCATGAATGAGCGTGCATCTGCATTTGCCTCCCGCCTCCAACGTCAGGGCCTGTATCTGGGAATCCTCACTCTTTTCCTGATGCTGCTTCTTTTACTTGGTGACGAACGCGGATGGGGTCACGCCTTGGCGGTCGCAAGCGGGCTCATCGTTTTGTTCTTTGCCGTCTACATGCTTTTCGATGCAGCTCTTTTCAGGCTTATCGCCTCGCATGCAAGCGAAGAGGAAGGTTGCCATGCCGTCGACACACTGCTCGCACGCCTGCATTTACGGAAGCTACCGCAAGCAACGCCTTTGTTGGATGCAAGAATGGCTGGCACAAATCGTCTTCTCTTGAAGCTGCATCTTGCTTTTGCAGCTTTTCTTGTTCTATTCGCTGCTATTACAACCTATGGGTTGTGGGGGCATCCATGAACGCAAAAACAATGATGAGACGAACCTGTGCAATGCTGCTTGCCGGACTGGCACGCGGCGTCACCGGCGTACGTCCGATCTGGCAGGGCTGCTCGCCGTCAGAGCGTCAGCGCATCTACTTTGCCAATCATTGCAGCCATGGTGATTTCATTCTGCTTTCCTCCAGCCTGCCGCCGCGCGAGCGTGAGCGTACGCGTGCTGTTGCCGGTGCCGATTACTGGAAACGCAACAAGCTGCGGCACATTCTGGCAAAAGACCTGCTGAACACTGTTCTCGTTGATCGTAATTGGATCGAACGTTCGGACGATCCCATGGTGATCATGATTGACGCTCTTGAGCAGGGAAGTTCGCTGATTGTCTTTCCCGAAGGCACCCGCAATATGACCGATGAGCCCCTGCTCCGCTTCCGCTCAGGTCTCTATAATCTGGCCGTTGCGCGGCCGGATGTCGAACTCGTGCCGTGCTGGATCGAGAACATGTCCCGCGTCCTGCCAAAAGGTGCATTCCTGCCGGTCCCGCTCCTCTGCCGCGTTGTTTTCGGAACGCCTGTCGTGCTTGAGCAGGACGAGGACCGGAAAGATTTCCTCAACAGGGCGCGCCAATCATTGCTCGACCTCTCGCCGGAACAGCAGAAGGCGCTTAATCATGGCTGAAACGGTCTGGCTTTTTCTTGGTCTCCTCGGCGTACTCACGCTTGCCAGTGCCATTGCAACAATGCTCACCTGGAAAAGCCGACGTACGACAGATGTTCTGCCCTCGACGCTGGTAAATCTCAATTCGCGCATCAAGGCATGGTGGATCATGATTGGCGGCATTTCTGTCGCCTTCCTCTTTGGCAAAAAGGGCGTCATTTTCCTCTTCGCCTTCGTCTCGTTTGCTTCACTGCGAGAGTACGTAACCCTTACCCATACAAGGCGCGGCGATCATCGGATTCTCATCGGTATGTTTCTGGTCATCATTCCCGTGCAATATTACCTGCTGTGGATTGAATGGTACGGCCTCTATTCGATCTTCGTGCCTGTCTACTGCTTCCTCGCAATGCCTGCCCTGACAGCGATTTCGGGTGATACAGAACGCTTTCTTGAGCGCGTCAGCGAGCAGCAATGGGGCATCATGCTATCGGTCTATTGCATCAGTCATGTACCGGCTCTGCTGACCTTGCCGATCCCGGGCTTCGAAGGCAAAGGACTGCTTCTGATCGCATTCTTGATCGTCACCGTTCAGGGCAGCGACGTGTTGCAATATGTCTTTGGCAAGCTGTTCGGCAAGCGCAAAGTCGCCCCTAAAATCTCCCCCTCCAAGACTTGGGAAGGCCTGATTGGCGGCATTATCAGCGCATCATTGCTTGGCGCATCACTGACATGGCTCACACCATTCACCTTCGTCCAAGCCGGTCTTATGGCAGGCCTTGCCTGTATCATGGGGTTCTTTGGCGGGCTCGTTGCCTCGGCAATCAAGCGGGATCGCGGCGTCAAAGATTGGGGACATATGATCGAGGGTCATGGCGGCATGCTCGACCGGGCGGACAGCCTGATTTTTGCCGCCCCGGTCTTCTTTCACATCGTCCGCTATTTCTGGGTTCCTTGAAGCAAGCCGCTCTAAAGCAGCTCCGCCTTGGCAAGATCACGTAGCAAGTGGCTCGCGCCATAGGTCCATGCTGCGCATTCGGTCGAAAGCCTCACGCGGTTTGATAAAGTACCCAGGGTCGGCGTGGAGATGGACACCACATCATCCATCTTGTGGGTGAAGCCCTTACCCGGACCATCGCGATCCTTGACCGGCGCAAACATGGTGCCAAGATAAAGCACAAGACCATCCGGATATTGATGGTGTCGTCCTATGGTGGCTTCCACCAGCGATTCCGGCGTGCGCGAAATCTTTGCCATATTCGAGGCCCCGTCGAGAACAAAGCCATCCGTGCCTTCGACTCGCATGCTTAGCTCAGCGTTCTTCACCGTCGCGATTGTGAAATCCCCATCGAACAGCCGAATGAACGGTCCGACCGAGCCGGAGGCATTATTGTCCTTAGCCTTGCCGAGAAGCAGCGCCGAGCGCCCTTCAACATCACGCAGATTGACGTCGTTGCCGAGCGTCGCACCGACAATCTTTCCAGCGCTAGATACGACAAGCACGATTTCCGGTTCGGGATTGTTCCAGCTTGAAATGGGATGCAGGCCCACATCAGAACCGTAGCCGACTGTCGACATTGGCTGACCCTTGGTAAATATCTCTGCATCCGGTCCAATGCCAACCTCCAGATACTGGCTCCATACGCCGCGCGCGATCAAGGCTTCCTTGACCTTCATCGCGGCCGGCGAGCCTGGCACAATCTGCGAAAGATCGGCACCAATGAGATTGAGCACGTCTGTACGCAGGGAATCTGCCTTTGCCTTGTCGCCCTTGGCCTGTTCCTCTATAACGCGTTCAAGCAGCGAGGCAACAAAGGTAACCCCGGACGCCTTCACCGCCTGCAAATCGATTGGCGACAATAGCGACGGCGCGTCGGAATTGCTCTTTTCAGACCAGCTATTGGCAATAATCGCGTCAATTTTCCCGATTTTTACGCCTTCTGCCTGCGCCACATATGTCGCCGGATTTTCCAGTTCGGCAATGTCGCGAACGGTTGGCGCAGTCTTGCTTGTAATGTCGAAAGCTTCCCCGTAACGCACCGTGATGACACGCGGATAGTTACAACCTGGCAATTTGGCCCTACCCAGGAGAACGCCTTCTTCAGGGATAATCGCATGAGACATGGTTCGGCTTCCTTCAAACTGGCAATGGGGTTTTATGGGCGGGGATAGGCCGGAAACGGGCCGCTCATATTTATGCGGCACATGAATGCGTCAATCAAGACCGAAGCTCAAAACAGTCTGATGCGGTTCTGCTCCTGACAACGGACTGTCAGCAGCGGCATCAACCCTTCCAGACATTGATTGCATGGCAGAGAAAAGCCGGTTCTAAGTGGTTTACTGACATGGCATAAGGTGAATGAGGATGATCTCGCCGTACAAACTCGGGCTTGTATTTGTAACGGCTTCCGCAATCGCCTGGAGCCTTGCAGGGCTATTCACCCGCGTTATTCCACTGGACAGCTGGACCATACTGGCATGGCGCGGCGTGTTCGGTGCGCTTGGCCTTGCCGCGGTTATTTTCATGACCGAGCGCCATCAGTCATGGGCCAGCATCTTTCGCCTCGACAAGTCAGGGTGGCTCTTTGTGGTCGTGTCGGGCGTCTGCATGGTCTTCTTTATCACGGCACTGAAGGAAACGACCGTAGCGCATGTTGCCGTCATCTACGCGACGATACCTTTCTGCGCCGCAACGCTTGGTTGGCTGGTCATGGGCGAGCGGCCGGAAATTCGCGCTGTATTGGCCAGTGTGGCCGCGCTCGCGGGCGTGTCGATCATGGTCGGATTGGGTAGTGAAGGCACTCTCTTCGGCGACCTCCTTGCCTTCGGCATGACCTTGGGCATGGCGGTCCTCATGATTATCGCACGCCGTCATCCCGATATCTCCGTCATGCCTGCTGCTTGTCTATCCGCTCTTTTCAGCTCGATAATATGCTGGCCCTTGGGCGATCCTCTCGCAGTGTCCAGCCATGAGCTGCTGCTGATTGCACTCTTTGGGATCATGGTATCAGCCGTTGGCGTTGCCTTCTTCGCGCTCGGTGCCAAGCTTCTTCCACCCATCGAAACCGCCCTGATCGGATCGCTCGATGCGCCGCTTGCGCCTCTCTGGATCTGGATTGTATTTGGCGAGATTCCCGGCAGCAGTACCTTGATAGGCGGCTGCATTGTCTTCGGTGCTGTCGTTCTTCATGTCATCTCTGGGGCATCAAAAGCAACGCCCGCAACCACCTTGCGTTGAGAACGATTGCTCTCACTGGTTGACGATTGGTCCGTCTCCGGTCATTCCTGACGCACATCCTTTTTCGCGCCGCTAAGCCGGTGCCTTAACTACTGGCAGACAATAAATGGCCGCGACCAATACTTCCTTCGCCCGCTCCACCTTGATCATGCTGACAGTTGGAGTGCTGATCCTGCTCGGTATCGTTGCCTCCACCATATGGCTGGTGGAGGAGAGCAGCGAGCGTTTCACCGAGGTTGTGACAGCACGCTCCATTCGCAGTAATTCGGCAGACCTTTTGCTGACGATGCAGGATGCCGAAACGGGCCAGCGAGGCTATCTGCTATCGCAGGAAGAAAGCTTCCTCAATCCCTACAAAACAGCGCTGGCAACTCTGGTTGCAAGAAGGGAGGCGTTAGGGAAAAGCGTCGAGAACAGTCCGAAATTTTCCTCACGTCTGCCGGAATTGGACCGGCTTATCGCCCTGAAGGTGGATGAACTCAATCGCACGCTGGAGCTTGCCGATGCCGGCAAAGCGGCGGAGGCCATCGAGATTTTGCGCGCAGGCGCCGGACAACGGGCGATGGAGGGTATCCGGGAGCTGTTGAGCGCCTTCACGGTCGATTCAGAACTGGACCTGCAACGGGGGATTGAAGAACAGTCCAGCGCCACGGCAGCGCTTCAGCGGGCAACCATTGTCGGTGCGGTGGCCATTGTCGCTGTACTCGGCGGCGCGATCTTCATTATTTTTCAGCACGTCCGCGATTTGTCTACCGCTCGCAGCGAGGTCGAGCTTCTCAATACCAGTCTCGAAGAGCGCGTCAACGAACGCACCGAGGACCTGATACGCGCCAATCAGGAAATCCAGCGCTTCGCTTATATCGTTACGCATGATCTTCGAGCGCCGCTCGTCAACATTATGGGATTTACCAGCGAACTCGAAACATCCCTGAAAGCCATACAGCCCTATATTCTCACGGATGGGGAACCGCTGACGGAAGAGGACGTGAAACTGGCACGGACAGCCGCCAGCGAGGATCTGCCGGAAGCGATCTCGTTCATTCGCTCTTCCACGAAGAAAATGGACGGGCTGATAAACGCCATTCTGAAAATCTCACGCGATGGCCGCCGTGAACTGAAACCAGAATCAATTGATCTGAAAGCTTTGCTGGAAGTGAGTGCGGCCAGCATAAACCATCAGGTTGCGGAACTTGATGGGACTGTAGAAATTTCGGAGAAAATGCCGAAGATCACTACTGACAAGCTGTCTCTGGAGCAGATTTTCGGCAATCTTTTCGACAATGCGGTTAAGTATGCAAGCCCCGATCGCCCATTGAAACTTTCTGTCCGCGCCTATCAGAATGGTTACAGATTTATCGGCGTCGAAGTTTCCGATAATGGTCGGGGTATTTCGGAAGATGACCTTGAACGCGTTTTTGAACTGTTCCGTCGATCCGGCCAGCAGGACAGGCCTGGAGAAGGCATTGGCCTTGCCCATGTGCGCTCTCTGGTCAGAAATCTGGGAGGAGATATCACTGTTAAATCGGCAATTGGAAAAGGCAGTACCTTTGTGCTACGGCTTCCTTCGGATTTGACTAAAGTAGTAGGAGCATAGGTCGTGCAAGGTACCGGCAAAGAAGTAACCATCGTTATGATTGAGGATGACGAAGGTCATGCTCGTCTGATCGAAAAGAATGTTCGGCGCGCCGGCGTTAATAATCCGATCCTGCCATTCACCGATGGAACCTCGGCCCTCGACTTTATCCTCGGCAAGGATCGCACGGGTGAAGGCAACAAGAGCAACTACCTCCTGATCCTGCTCGATCTCAATCTGCCTGACATGTCGGGCATTGATATTCTCGAAAAGATCAAAACCAACCCGCATACCAAGCGCCTGCCTGTAGTCATTTTGACGACGACCGACGATGAAGGCGAGATTCAGCGCTGCTACGATCTTGGTGCCAATGTCTATATTACCAAGCCGGTAGAATATGACAGCTTTGCCAATGCAATCCGGCAGCTCGGCCTTTTCTTCTCCGTCATGCAAATTCCTTAAGCGAACCGAGAAACATGCAAGCCCGAATTCTCTATGTCGATGATGACGCCGCGTTTGTTCGTCTGGCGCAAAAAGCGCTTGGGCGCTCGGGTTATGATGTTGTCCATGCCGATAACGTCGCTGCCGGTCTGGATATCCTCGGCAAAGGCGATATCGACGTTATTGTGCTCGATCACTACCTCCAGACGACAACCGGCACAGAATTTCTGAAAGTCCTGCGCGAGAACGGCATAACCGTTCCGGTTGTTTACGTCACCGGATCGAGCGAGGCGAAGATCGCGATTGATGCGTTGAAGGCAGGTGCTGCCGACTATGTCATCAAAACCATTGGCGAAGAATTCATGCCGCTGCTTGAAAGCGCGGTGGCGCAGGCCATTGCAACGGCAGAGCTGCGCCGTGACCGCGAACGCGCCGATATGGAGATTTTGCGCGGCAAGGAACGTGCCGAGGTCTTGCTCACCGAGGTCAATCATCGTGTTGGCAACAGTCTTGCACTCATTGCTGCTCTGATAAGACTGCAAATATCCAGTATCGACAATGAAGAGGTCAAACACGCTTTGACCGAGGCGCAGGCGCGCATTACCGCCATTGGCGGCATGCACCGCAGCCTCTATAGTTCCGATGATGTGCGCCAGGTCGAGATGGACAAGTACCTAGCCAGCCTCACGTCCGAGCTGCGCAGTTCGTTGGAACATACCGATCAAAAGCTGAAAATTTCGCTTGATGTACAGGACATACGTCTCTCTTCCGACCGGGCGGTATCTGTTGGAATGGTGGTGACGGAACTGGTCACGAATGCTTATAAATACGCATATCCCGGCACCAATGAAGGCGAAATCCGTATTTCATTTCTTCGTTCTGGAGAAAACAAGGCCATACTTGCCGTCGAGGACGACGGCGTTGGCTGGCAACAAACCGACCAGCCAAAGGGCACAGGCCTTGGAACCCGTATCGTCAAGGCGATGGCCACAAGTCTGGGTACCGGAATAGATTACACAGCGCGCGACAAGGGAACGAGGGCCGAACTGCTCGTCGACATTGCCGGCTGATCAGAATGGTCGGGATTCCGTCATTGCATCGTGCAAATCCATGGGTTAACTCTGTAACCCGCAAAACACCCGCTGATATCTGCAAAGGAACTGCGGGAGGGAATGACGCAGAAATTCGAGAATCTGCGTAACTGGTTTGGGAGGGGTCTGGATGTCGCGGTGGCTGACGGTCACAGGTTGGATCGACGAACTTAATCGTCGCATAAGCATTATTGCCATTTATTTTGTGCTTTTTGCATCATTGGTCTGCGCTTTCAACGCGCTGTTGCGCTACAGCCTTGGCGGGTTGATCTGGCTCGAACAGAATATCGGCGGAGCTGGTCTGTTCAGCGGCATTCTTGGCATTTATGGACGCAACTCCAATTCACTTTCCGAAGCGCAATGGTATCTTTTTGCCGGAATGGTCATGCTTGGCGGAGCATGGACGCTTAAGGTCAATGAACACGTCCGGGTTGATCTGGTCTATGGTTCGGTTAGCGAAAGAACCAGAACATGGATCGACCTGCTCGGCGGCCTGTTCTTTCTGCTGCCGATCTGCGCTTTGATGATTTATTTCACATGGCCGTGGTTCGTTCTCTCGTGGGTAACCAATGAGGCCTCATCAAATTCGGGCGGCCTTCCACTTTGGCCCGTCAAGCTCAGCCTGCCCGTGGGCTTTGCACTTGTCGGGCTTCAGGGCATCGCCGAAATCATTAAATGTTATCTCGCCCTGACGACCGATTACGTGCGTGAATTCGCCTACGAGAAGCCTGCCCAATGATGTCATTTTTCGCCGACAATCTTGCCCCGTTGATGTTCTTCGGGCTGATCATCTTTATGGTGATCGGCTATCCTGCAGCCTTCTCACTTGCGGCCGTTGGACTGTTCTTCGGATTCATTGCCATTGAGATGGGGGCTATCGGCCCGGACTTTCTCGGCAATCTTACCTATCAGATGTTCTCGGTACTCTCGAATGAGTTGCTCCTCGCCATCCCGTTCTTTACCCTCATGGGCGTTATCCTCGAACGATGCGGCCTTGCCGAAGATCTGCTGGACGGTTTCGGACAATTGTTCGGCGGTGTACGCGGCGGCTTGTCCTATGCGGTAATCCTCGTCGGTGCCATTCTTGGTGCGATCACCGGCACAGTGGCTGCTTCAGTTATCGCCATGGGCCTCATATCGCTGCCGGTCATGGCAAAATATGGCTATAATATCCGCCACGCCACGGGCGTTATTGCGGCATCAGGCACCATAACCCAGCTCATCCCGCCATCGCTGGTTCTCATCGTCCTTGCCGACCAGCTCGGCAAGTCTCCCGGTGATATGTATATCGGTGCAACCGGTGCCAGTATCGTTCAGGTTTTGCTGTTTGCAGGCTGGGTATTCATCCTCAGCATCATAAAGCCGCATTATGTACCGGCGCTGCCGCCTGAAGCCCGCACCTTGCGTGGCTGGCCGCTTTTCGTCCGTTGTGCACGCGGAATGATTCCCTCCCTCGCTCTTATCTTCGTCGTTCTCGGCACCATCTTCATGGGCCTTGCCACGCCGACTGAAGCCGGTGCGATGGGTGTTGTCGGCGCCATGGCCATGGCATGGTTGAACAGCCGTTTGACATGGAAGCTCGTCTACGAAGCAATGGCCATGACCATGCGGCTGACCGCCATGGTTGTTTTCATCCTTCTCGGCGCACGCGTATTCAGCCTGGTTTTCCAAGGGGTGGGTGGAAGTCACTGGATCGAAGGCATGCTGACGTCATTGCCAGGCGGCGTTGTCGGCTTCCTGATCTTCGTCAACATCTTCATCTTCATCATCGCGTTCTTTCTCGACTTCTTCGAGATCGCCTTCATCATCATTCCACTGCTTGCACCAGCCGCCAGCGCCTTGGGCATCGATCTGATCTGGTTCGGCGTCATGATCTGCGCCAATATGCAGACAAGCTTTATGCACCCGCCCTTCGGCTTTGCATTGTTCTACCTGCGAGGTATCGCGCCCAAATCGATCAAGACCAGCGATATTTATATGGGTGCAATTCCTTGGCTGGTGCTGCAACTGATTCTGGTCGGTCTGCTGATCGCTTTCCCGGGCATGGTGACGTACTTCCTTGATCCGGCAGTGACTGTCGATATGGAGAACTTCAAGATCGATCTGCCAAACGCTCCAGCCAATGATCTTGGCAACGCGCCATCCTTTGATCTCGGCCAACCACCATCGTTCAAATAATGGCAATAAAAACCGGCGAGCCAATCTCGCCGGTTTTTAACCCTCCGCAAATTTCCGACTGACAAACCTCGAACCTTGTTCCCCGAACCGCCATGGCGTTTCGATGGCCTTTGTCAGGCCAATACGGGGTCCGATACTGATTTCAGGCTTGCCGCTGCCATGTTCAAGAACGAAAGGTTCTTTGAGCAGCGACAGGCCATCATGCGACTTGTTCACGCCAAGCGCCTGCGCAAGTTTTCCCGGACCTGAACACAGCAAACGTAGATTGTCTGTTGAGCGGCGCTCTTGCATTGCTTCCAGACCAAGAAGCGGCTCCAATGCCCTGATCAGGGCGGCAGATCCGGTAAGACAGACCATGTTCAGGCACCAATGAATGCCATAGGAACGATAGACATAAGCATGAGCGGCGGGTCCGAACATCGTTTTGTTGGATGGGCCGGGCCCTCTGAAAGCGTGCGAGGCCGGATCGTCCTGCGTATAGGCTTCTGTCTCCACAATCCTCCCTCCCACACCATCGACAAATAGCAACATGCCGATGAGATCCCGCGAAACCTCGACAGCATTGCGTTGGAAGAATTCGGGCGTAATCATCGCACCCCTTTGATAAAATTGCGGTTTTTAAAGCGATCTTTGCCGGCTTCTGGAACTATTTCTAATGAAAAAGCTTTAGCAAATGCAAGGTCCACAATCTCGAAGATCTTGCTCACATGCAACACCTGGCAAATCAGGTAATTACAGGAGGTTTCCCATGGGCCGCGGTATTCTTCTATGGCTACTCGGAGTTCCGATTCCAATCATCATTCTCCTCTTTCTCTTCATGCGATAGGAGAACATCATGTCCCTCACAGAATTGAACGTGGGCGCTGACCCGACCACGGAATCCAGCTCGTCCGCAGTAAGTTGGGGGCCAATTATTGCAGGCTCCGTCGCAGCTACTGCAATCACGCTTTTGCTCACCCTGTTCGGTTCAGGTTTTGGCCTGACGATGGTTTCGCCGTTTGCTTCCGAAGGCGCATCCGCCACGACATTTGCTGTTTCGACAGCCGTGGGCCTCATTATCGTTCAGTGGATTTCGGCAGCTTTTGGCGGATACCTCACAGGCAGACTTCGCACCAAATGGTCCGGCGTGCATACCAACGAAGTCTACTTCCGTGATACGGCGCATGGGTTCATCTCATGGGCGATTGCGACATTGTTCCTCGTTGCGGTTCTGGGTTCTGCGATCTCTTCGACGATTGGTGCAGGCGTTCAGGCTGCTTCCAGCGTTGCGTCCGGTGCTGCCAGCGCGGCTTCTACAGCCGCAGGTGCTGCTGCCAACAGCGACTCGGCCAACTACTTTGTCGATAGTCTGCTACGTCCCGGTAGTCCTGCTGCAGCCAACGCCGAACAAGCTGGACAAGCCGCGTCGGAAGTCTCACGTATTCTGCTGAATGCTGCCACCACTGGCGAAATGCCTGCTGATGACCGTGCCTATCTCGACCAGCTGGTTGCCTCACGCACCGGCTTGAACGAGGCAGAGGCAAAGGCACGCGTTGATGGCGTTCTTACCCGGATAGACGAGGCCAAGAAATCTGCTCAGGAAGCCGCTGAGACCGCCCGTAAGGTCGGCGCAACGACCGTATTCATGACAGCGTTGTCCCTTCTGATCGGCGCTTTCATCTCAAGCGTTGCCGCCGCTATCGGTGGCCGCCAGAGGGATGAGGATGAAGACGGCTATCTGAATACAAACCCGGCTCCTTATCAGTAACAGCTCGGTATTATAGTAGCCCGCCTTGACGTTTATCAGGGCGGGCTTTTTTATTTTTTAAACCATTGTAGGAGCTACCGCATCTGCTTCGTCCTTGAGACAGTTACACACTCAATGGGACGAACAACATGGAAAACATTGCACATAATACCAACCTTTCCGGCAAGGCACTCTGGACCGGGCGCATCCTCAGCGGGATCTTCATTCTTTTCATGATTTTCGATGGCGGCATCAAACTCGTGCCACTCGATATTGTTCTGCAAACCAGCGCGGAAATGGGCTTGCCGGCGACCGTTGGTTTTGCACGCGGCCTCGGTATTCTGGCATTGCTGTGCACAGCCCTCTACGCTTATCCGCGCACCTCGATCCTTGGCGCAATCCTGCTTACCGGTTACATGGGAGGGGCGATACTCACCCAACTACGCATCGGAAATCCGCTCTTCAGCCACCTGCTCTTCGGCGTCTACCTTGGGCTGATCATGTGGGGCGGCCTTTATCTGCGCGATCGACGCCTACGCGCACTCATTCCCTTCAACTAGGAATCGCGCAGACTTTTGAACGTGTCAGGAAACGGACTTCCCGGCCATTGTCCAGCGAGAACATACCACCCCGGCCGGGAACCACATCGATGATAAGTTCGGTATGTTTCCAGACATCATATTGCGACGCGCTGATATAGACCGGCGCTCCACCGATCTCACCAAGCTTCACATCATTATCGCCGACGATAAAGTCGCCCTGTGGGTAGCACATGGGTGACGAGCCATCACAGCAGCCTCCCGACTGGTGAAACAGGATTGGCCCATACTCTGATTGCAGTGTAGCGATCAGCTCAAGCGCCGCTGGCGTAGCACTCACTTTATCTTCAACTATACCTTCCATACCTCCTGCCGAACCTTTCTTGTCCTCCAAGTCCTGGGGTAAAACCGTTTGGGAGTTCAGCCTGACGAGGCAGATGGTGCGGTTTTTGAGGACCGGCGCGCAGTGGACTTTTGGTCCATGAGCACCGGAAGCCGTAGAAAACCGCATCAGGTGCCCGTCAGGGTGTATTCACATCGGTTTTAGAAGAAGCCGAGTTTGTTTGGACTATAGCTTACCAGCATATTTTTGGTTTGCTGATAGTGATCGAGCATCTTCAGGTGGTTTTCGCGTCCAATGCCGGATTGCTTGTACCCGCCGAAGGCCGCATGAGCCGGATAGGCATGGTAGCAATTGGTCCAGACGCGACCTGCCTGAATGGCACGGCCAAAGCGATAGGACCGGTTTACGTCGCGGCTCCAGATACCGGCACCAAGGCCATAGAGCGTGTCATTGGCGATGGACAGGGCTTCATCATCATCCTTGAAGGTCGTGACCGACACCACAGGGCCGAAGATTTCTTCCTGGAACACCCGCATGCGGTTGTGGCCCTTGAATACGGTCGGGTGGACGTAATAGCCACCGGCGAGATCACCGGCCAGAACATTGCGCTCGCCGCCGATAAGCACCTCAGCACCTTCCTGCTTGCCAATATCCATATAGGACAGGATTTTCTCCAGCTGTTCGCTGGATGCCTGCGCACCGATCATGGTTGCGGGGTCAAGTGGATCGCCCTGCACGATTGCCTCAACGCGCTTCAACGCACGTTCCATGAAGCGATCATAGATCGATTCGTGGATGAGAGCACGGCTCGGGCATGTACAGACTTCACCCTGATTGAGCGCAAACATAACGAAACCTTCGATAGCCTTGTCGAAGAAATCATCATCCTCTGCCACCACATCCTTGAAGAAGATGTTGGGTGATTTGCCGCCCAGCTCCAGCGTAACCGGAATGAGGTTCTGGCTGGCATACTGCATGATCAGGCGGCCCGTCGTGGTCTCGCCGGTAAAGGCAATCTTGGCAATGCGCGGGCTTGATGCGAGCGGTTTGCCTGCTTCGAGACCAAAACCATTGACGATGTTGAGAACGCCCGGCGGCAGGATATCGGCAATCAGTTCTGCAAGCACGAGAATGGATGCCGGTGTCTGTTCGGCGGGTTTGAGCACGACGCAGTTGCCTGCAGCAAGCGCCGGAGCAAGTTTCCACACTGCCATGAGGATCGGGAAGTTCCATGGAATGATCTGACCGACGACGCCTAGAGGTTCATGGAAGTGATAGGCAACAGTATCGTGGTCGATTTCAGATATACCGCCTTCCTGAGCGCGGATCGCACCCGCAAAATAGCGGAAGTGGTCAATCGCCAGCGGCATGTCGGCTGCCGTTGTTTCACGGATCGGCTTGCCATTGTCCCATGTTTCAGCCTGAGCCAGAACGGCCAGATTGTCTTCCATCACCTGCGCGATCTTGTTCAGCATCACGCTGCGTTCAGCAGCACTTGTCCGGCCCCATGCATCCTTTGCTGCGTGAGCAGCATCCAGTGCGGCCTCGACATCGCTGGCATCGGAACGGGCGATCTCGCATAGTACCTGGCCATTGACCGGCGATGTATTCTCAAAATAACGCCCGGCATTCGGCTCGACGAATTTCCCGCCGATGAAATTGCCGTAGCGTTTTTTGAAGTTGGGTTTGACGGTTCGGTTGAATTCTACCTTGTTCATTGAAATTCCTCCCTGAAGCACGACGTTCCGGCTTAGAAGCCAACGGCAAACGCCTGCACAATTTTCATACCGCCTCCTCGCGGCATGCAGACAGCATTGCGCTTCGACGGGAATGTGTCATCCCCATCACTGAAATCAGGTTTAGGATTTGTCGCAATATTGAGACAGGAAACGTCAGAAACTCAGTTAAGGCCAAGCCGTTTCAGTTTACGATGCAATGTTGCGCGGCTCATGGCCATCATATTCGCGGCAATCGAAATATTGCCATCCGCCTTGCGCAACACACGTTGGATCACACTGCGCTCTGCCGCAGCAAAGCCTCGCTCCGCATCGGTATCCTGCCCAAGCAGATTTGCAGCAGGCAATGGGTTGCTAAGGCTTTCGTCCGTAAGCCCAAGCAGTGACCGCGCCGAACGCGATGCACCGACAACCAGGTCGTCTTCATCAACGGCAATGAGGGCATTCAACGCGCGGTCATTACCCAGATCCGCACTTTGCGCCACAACGATGCGGGCCTTTGGAAAAGCCAGCCGGAAATTCTCGGCCTCGACACGCCGCGCAGCATCGACTACGGCCATGGCAATCAGTTTGACGAAGCCCTCCGTCAGATCCGAACGTGCTGACGATACATCGATCGCTGCCATAAGCCGCCCGCGATGATCGAAGATCGGTGCAACTGTACAGGACAAAGCCGTATTGCGGCTGCGGAAATGCTGATCCCTATGAATTGTCAGGGCACGCTGTTCGGCAAGCGCGGTACCGATGCCGTTCGTACCTTCACTTTCCTCGCTCCAGACAGCACCAGTCCAAAGCCCGGCCTTGCAGAAGGTCGCATCATCACCCTCATAGCCGCGGCGATCCACCGGAACACCGTTCTTGTCTGCCAGCAGAACGCAGCAGCCAGCGCCGCCCACAGCTGAGTAAAGCCGGTCAAGCGTTGTTTCCGCCGTCTCTATCAACGAACCGAGATGCTCACGCGCCTCGCGCAATTCCTGTTCGGTGAGAATATCAGGCGGGGTGCCTTCATCCGGCTTCAGGCCATACAGGCGCATAGAGCGCCCCCAGGATGCAACCAGCGCGGACTGCGCCGCGGCATCACCCGTCAGTGCAGATTGAATATGCTCGGCGTGTAGGCCATCATGAAGCGTACCCATGGTCTCCTCCCGAAGTCCACGCATAGGGTGACGCCTGTTCTCGCCTGCGTCAAGTAACCTATTTGTCAGTGACCGGGCGTATCATCATCCGTCTCAATTGCGGTGCTTTCGCGGTCGAAGATTGTCTGCCAGCTTTTGATGCGCTCCACACGCTCATGATCGCTCTGCACGGATGCAAATGCCAATTGCTGCCGCAGACCGACACGCAAAGCGGCACGCTCTGCCCGGCTTGATGGCTTTTCAAAGTTCTCGCAGGGCAATTCTTCATTGAGGGCCGCAATCAGCCTTTTCTTGACTGCCACAGCCTCCTCCGGTCCATAGCTGAAAAACATGCGTTCGAATTGTGCATGAAGCGCCCAATCGAACTTTGTATCCTCGCCAAGCGGCCCAATAACCGGATTGCCCGGATGTAAAAACCCGCATGGCATCAGATGATCAGGGATTGGTGTATTGGCCGAATGGGTTCGCCCGGTTTTCAGGAGTTTGGGCAGGACGTGGGTATGGGGCCCGGCAGGCGAAACGCCGCCTGTGTCCGGTCCGCCTATCTTTTGGTAGACCTCGACGCGGCCGATATTTGTCAGCGCAACCCGATGCGGGTGCGTCTGGAAGATCGTGTGCATGACAGGATTGTCCGGCTCGAACAATGACCTACCGGCATTCGCCCGCAGCTCAGCCAGAAGCTTTGGGTCTGTCGTACGAATGCAGAAATCGCACTGGGGCAATGAAAGCCCCATGTCAAAAAGAATGCCCATGCGATCAATACCCCGAATGGCATTGTCGTCAGGGCCAAGCTCGGTGAGCACGGGCCGGGCAGCGCGGCGCGCCTGTCTTTCCGGCAGACAAAGCGCAACGGCCTGCGTCCACCTATGCGCGCGGGGGCTTGGCACTTCATAGGCTACAGGCACGATATTGCCGACCATCTTCGGGTCCAGCTCAACAGCTCCACGGCGTGTTGCCCGCGTCATGCTGCGTACATCCGAAATGATAGGCTGCTCACCCTTGTCCTGATGAAACTCTGCAATCGCCCCAAACGTGCCCATGCTCCAGCTTGATTGCCAGACCCCCAGATGCTTTGTCAAAACTGCGCGCAGATTATCCATTATTCTCTCCTGTCATCGCCACGGGCTGGACAATCAGTCCCTGCTGCGTGGTTTCGAGGTAGACTTCAACGCCGAAGACCCGGCGCAAATTTTCTCTCGTCAGAACGTTAGCGGGTTCACCATCGGCCAAGATCCGGCCGCCATGAAGAAGCACAAGCCTTGTGCACCAGCGGGCGGCAAGGGCAAGATCGTGTGTGGATGCGATCACCGTCGATCCGTCTTCCGCAAGGCCGGCGAATGACTGCATAAGCCCGATTTGATGAGCCGGATCGAGACCTGCTGTGGGTTCGTCCGCAAGGAGCAGCGGCGCTTGCTGGGCCAACGCCCGGGCGATCAGCACCCGCGCCTTCTCGCCTCCGGATAGCTCTAATGCGGAGCGATTCCGAAACGCTTCGATATCCATGCGCCGTATTGCCTCTTCGGCTATGAGGGCGTCCTTCGCGTCGGTAGCGGCGAAAGCGCTTTTGTGCGGCATGCGGCCAAGCATGACCAGCCGCTCCACGGAGATGGCCCACCCGATCTCGCGATCCTGCGGCAGATAAGCGGCAATTCTTGCGCGTTGCACTGCGCTCAATTGCCCGGAGGCTTTCCCATCAAGCAGGATCTCGCCACTGGACGGGACAAGTCCGAGAATGCTTTTCAGCAGTGTCGATTTGCCGGCACCATTCGGCCCGATCAAACCAATGAACTCGCCACTGGTCGCCTCAAGTTCAATGCCGTTCAGAACCTTTTTGGAACCCAGCGATACGTCCAGACGGGAAACGCGGAGCAAACTCATATCGCTGCCCTCCGTGTCCGGAATACCAGCCAGAGAAAGAAGGGAGCACCGACAATTGCCGTGAGTACGCCGAGCTTGAGATCACGGCCTGGCGCAATAACCCGCACAAGTATATCCGCTGCAAGAATCATCGACGCCCCGCCCAATGCGCTTACCGGAAGCAGCTTTGATGGCTGCGATCCGACAAGCGGACGTAACAGATGCGGGACGATCAGCCCGACAAAGCCGATGGCACCGGACACCGCCGTCGAGGCACCGACTGCAGCTGCCGTTCCAAGGATGGCCAGCCACTGCACCCGCCTGATGCTGACGCCCATGCTTGCCGCCGCGTCCGATCCCAACGTCAAAGCATCGAGCGAACGTCCGAGGCTGAACAGAAATACCCAGCCTATAATAATGAATGGCGCGGCAAGCTGCACATGCAGCATAGAACGGTCCGTAAGCGATCCGAGCATCCAGTAGACAATCTCCATCGCCGCGAATGGATTGGGCGAGAGATTGAGCGCCAGCGATGTCATGGCACCGGCAAGGCTCGATACCGCAACACCTGCGAGGATGATGGTGAGCACGCTGGCGCCCCTGCCAGCCAGCAACTGGACGATAAGTACCGCGACGACGGCACCGGCCAACGCCATAAGCGGCAGGGCCAGCGGAAACAGCAGAGACAATCCCGTATAGATCGCGATAACCGCCCCAAGTGATGCGGACGCGCTGATGCCGAGCAAGCCCGGTTCAGCCAGCGGGTTACGCAGATAGCCTTGCAGTACCGCGCCCGAAAGTCCGAGCGACGCTCCGATCATCAATCCAAGTAAAGCGCGTGGCAGGCGAATTTCGCGCATGACGAGAACAATCGCATCACCCCGTCCCGACAACAATGCATTCAGGCTTTCCGACATGGCCAGCGAGGCCGGGCCAGTCAGCAAAGACAGCGTGAATAACACAAGCGTCAGCAATACCAGGCAGACAAGGAGTAGCCAGTAGCGGTCTTTCATCGCTGTTCCGCCAGAAGTTGCACGGCGTCAACCGTAAATGGCCCGCCGCAAATCCAGTACTTGTCCGGAATATCAATCGGATGCTTGCCGTTCAGTGTCGCCCGGAATGCCGGATGTACCTGAGCCTCATAAGCAAGAGCCGGAGTGGGATAGGCATTGTGTGCTGCAACAAGATCTGGCTTGGCCATCACAAGCTGCTCCAGCGGCAATTTCTGCGTGCCTTGCATACCAAGTTTTTCGCCGAGATTTACAAGACCCGCATGTCTGACAACATCGTCCGCCAATGTGCCTTTACCGGAGGTGAGCTGATTGGCGTAATAGAGGGCTATTGTCGGCGCCGCTCCGGCTTTTGCCTGCGAGCTTTCCCGGATTCGCGCAAGCCTCTCATCCATTACACGGATCATTTCCCGTGCCTTGGCTTCCTGACCCAACAGTTTACCCATCCGGATAATATTTGATCGTATGTCATCGAATGATGATTCCGGCTCGAACTCTTCAACGCGAAAACCAAGGCGCTTGAGCATGTCTACGGTAGCCCGTGTCGTGTAGCTGCCGGCAATAATCAGGTCCGGCTGCATCAGGAAAATCTCTTCCGCCAGCCCATGATTGACCACATAGGCCTTGGCTCTTTCGGCCAGCACCGAAGCTCCCATGTCCCCGGCAAGATAGGAGACGGAATAGAGCTGGCCCTCATCCGCAAGCAGCATGGCAAGCTGATCCGTGCAAAGGTTCATCGAGACAACCTTTATTGGAGACACTGCTTGGGCTGACGAGCCCAAGGCAGCTAACAGGAAAAAGCAAAGAAGTAATTTGCCGAATGGCATCATCTAGAAGCTTCCCTTGAGACCCACAAAGGCAGTGCGTCCCGGTGTGCTAAACCCAAACACCTCTTCATAGTTCTCATCAAACAGGTTTTCGATCCTTGCATAGGCTTCCACCTTGTCATTGAACTTGTAGCTGCCCCCAATATTGACCAGCGTATATTCATCCAACCCAACTCGGCTCGGAGCCGGTGAGGTAAATGCGTCATCCTCCATCTTGCCATTGAATGTAACTTCGCCAAAAACCCGGGCACGATCTTCATAGAATGTATAGGCCGCATTCAATGAACCCGAATGCTTTGGACGGCGCACCTCTTCCCGGCCATCCGGGTCGGTTGCGTCCGTGTAGGTGTAGGTCGCTGTCGTGGTAAAGCCGTTCATCAAATTGACGGTCGCCGACACCTCAACACCCTGACGGCGGCTCGTGCCATTCTGGTTAATTGGCGTAGCCACAGGCGCATATATCGTGACGATTTCGTCGGTAAGGTTTTGGTGGAAATAGGTTACGTCCAACACAAGCCGATCATCAAAAAAGCTCTGCTCAACACCGATATCCCAACCAAGGCTCTTTTCCGGTTTTAAATCCGGATTGCCCAGATAGGTGGAAGGAAAGAAGCCGAACTGCTCATAAAATGTCGGGTTAGTCACACCTGTTCCGACCGAACTGTGCAAACGCGTTCCCCATCCGGGAATTTTCCAGGCAGCGCCAATGCTGTAGGTCGAAGCATCCTTGAAACGGTCGTTACCATCATGCCTTACAGCGGCATTCAAATAGAGCTGGTCGTAAAATTCGCCCCTGTACTCCCCCACGAATGAATGCGTCGTGCGATCATGTTTGTCGAATTGCGATGAGCTGGAAGAGTCAATCTTCGATGCTTTTTGCTGGAATGTCTCACGCTCACCCTCATAACCCGCTGTCAGCGTGTGCTTCGCCTCGGCAAAGGACGGCGTTTCGAACGTATAGCTTGCCTGATAGGAACCAGAGAACCTGTTGCCGTCATTTCCGGATTCGTAATCGCCATCCTTGAAGTATTCGCGCTTGGTATCTCCATCCTTGATACGCGCCTTCTGAACCAGCGCTCCGTCAAGAGAGGTCCACGTGATCCCCAGCGAGCCCAGCAATTCCTCAGTTGATGTCTGATTATCACTATCGATGGGCAATCCTTGGAAAGGCGAGCCGTAATCGCCCTCGCGATCATAATCACTTTTGCGATTAACGTAACGGAATGTACCGTCAAGAACGACATCCGGCGTCAGGTCGATCTTGAACTTGCCATTGATCGTGCCGTTACGGTCACCATCCTTTTCCGAGCCGAAACGGGAAACATTGAACCCGTCATTCTGACGCCATGCGCCCGACAGCGAGAAGTCGTAATTCTCCTTGCCACCCTGCAGAAGCACACTGCCCAGCCATGTCCCGTCCGTGCCTGCCTCAGTGCGTCCGCTCACCTTGAAACCATCGCGCGAGCCGCCCTTGGTGATGATATTGACAACACCAGCCAAGGCATTCGATCCCCAGAATGCACTCTGCGGTCCGCGCAAAACTTCGATATGATCGATATCCGCTACCTGCAAACTGCCGAAATCAAACTCGCCATTGCCGGTCTCACTCGCTTCGATACCGTCAATCATCACAAGCAGATGGTTGCCCTCTGCACCACGTACACGCACCTGCGTCACGCCGCCATAGGAACCTGTTCGTGAGACAGCGAAGCCCGGAACCTGCCGTAACGCATCCGCTACGTAACGGGTCTGGTTTTGCTCAAGCTGCTCACCGGTTATGACCGTATAGGCGCGGCCCGATTTCTCCGCCTCGATTTTCGACTGGCCAAGATCGATATAGATCGGATCAAGCTGGATGGAGCCATCCGCGCTGGTCGTCTCCTGCGCTTTTGCAGCGCCACCCAGAATAAGGAATGCGGCCCCCACAAGACCTGCCTGCTTCAACATGTTCGCCCCCACGGCTTGCCAGCATGTTACGGGCTGGCGATTGCGACTGAACCGCGAACGGGGGAAAATGATGTGTGGACAAGAACGCCAATCACCCATCGCCCTGCAAGCGGCAACACTTTTTCAAATGTCACCGCGTTCATAGCGACCGCGCCGGAACACACCCCGTGCTCAGGCTTGGTGACCGGATCTGGCAGGTCTCCTGACTTCCGGATCATTGCAAGCTCTTCCGCCTTCCCAATCGCGCCGTTGCGCTTTCAGTGGCATATGGAAGACCGCTTCCCGGTTACAGTTGCGGGGGCAGCCACGGATTAGGCCCCGAAATGGGTCATCCTCACCGTGTTCCCTTTTAATCCGCATATAATTGCGGAACCAGTTCCATATTCTGGATAGCAACTGTGCAGGAACCGGTCAATCGCGATACAATTTTAGGGCGGGATAGACTGCGGCAGAACATCCGCCTTTCACTCTTCGACTTCCTCAAACGGCTTCTTGAGCAGATAGGTATCCATGATCCAGCCCTTTTGAGCACGGGCCACATTGCGCAATCGCTCGATATCATCCACGACCTCGCGTAGCTTGCCAGACATGAGAATCTCATCCTCGGTGCCGATATAGGCGCCCCAATAGATATCGACATCCTCATGGAGATTCTTGAAAGCCCCCTCGCCGTCGAGCATGACCACGACGCTTTCCGAATTATTCGGAAAGCCTTCCGCCAGCTTTCGCCCTGTCGTGATGGTGATCGACTCGCCTATGCGATTGAGCACGACCTTGTGCTTGGCCGTCAGCGCCTGAATGCTGGTAATGCCGGGAATGACATCATACTCGAGTTCGAAATTGCCCTTGGCGTTCAATCTGTCGAGAATACGGATCGTACTGTCATAGAGCGATGGATCACCCCAGACGAGGAAAGCACCGCATTCATCGTCGCCCAGCTCCTCCATGAGAAGATGTTCATACGTCGCCTCAACCTTGTCATGCCAATCGGTGACACTCGCGCGATAGGTGGATGAGGGCTTTTGGCGGATCGGCGTTTCAAAATCCACCATGCGATAATCGGGATCGGTAATGAACCGCTCACAGATTTCACGGCGAATGCGCGACAATTGCTCCTTCTCCGCACCCTTGTCCGGAATGAAAAACACATCGACCTGATTGAGAGCGTTGACAGCCTGTATGGTGACGTAATCCGGGTTGCCAGCGCCAATCCCGATAATGAGCACCTTGCGTTTCACTGGGCCGCACGCGCAACCGGCGTCGCCGCCAGTCCCTGCTTCTCTTCAATCAACGCACAAAACAGATCATGCAGCCGTTTCGCTCCTGCGTACTTGCCCGCATAGGCTTCAAGCTTGATGACCTCGCTGCTCGCAGCAGCCACGATATCGACGCCCCGCGGGCGGGACAGCAGCCATGCGAAGAACACATCTTCCGGTGCACTGGATGCATCCACGGCAGGCGGATTGTTGTGTTGGCTTGTACTGGCGCCGAGAGACATGCTTAACCCCGATTGCTGGGGGCAAGGGTCGAGCGCGAAGATTGCATATAGTCAGCCTGCGGCAAACCATTGCAAGCGACACACCGGGACACCCCGCCCGTGGACGTTCATCATGTTTCGGCAGGTCTCCTGGCTCACAGGTCGGTGCGGCTGTCTGGCCTTCCCGGGAAATCCCAGTGACCTTTTGCCTGAACTGATTCAGGCGACAGCAACTCGCTGTTTACAGTTGCGGGGGCAGCGCCGGCATTGGTGAAACTCACTTCACCGGCTTCCCTCTTAGCTCCCGGTCTTGCGACACGGGAGAACCGGAACAATCACATAAGAGCCCAGCATGGCCATAGAGGTCAACAGGCAGGCGCAAAATTAACCGGGAAAATCGGACACCGCCCGACCTCTGCACGAGTATACAGGCAATAAAAATGGCGCAGACAAATGCCTGCGCCATTCCAGAGCCTTTCTTGTTTAAATAGAAACAGTTCTGTTTCTTGGATGGTGAGACAATCCACGCGAAAGGTGGCGAGGTCGATGTTTATCCATCGTCCGACGCCGCCTGACAAAGTGGTTGGCCACCAGCCGGAAACCCAAAGGGCCGGGTGAATTTGGGCCAAATCCATCGTACTTCAGCTTCGCCCGATGGATAAACATCGATCTCGCTAAATCCCTCGACCTTGTCCAAAATTCCTACCGGCAGAACGATTCTATTTAAGCAAGAAAGGCTCTAGATTATTCAGACCAGATCAAGCGGCCAGAACTTCTTCCGCATCTTCCGGAACCTCGGAGATTGTCCGGAGAATCTGCGAAGCGATCTGGTAAGGATCGCCCTGCGAGTTCGGACGACGATCTTCCAGATAACCGCGATAGCCGTTGTTTACAAAGCTGTGCGGAACACGGATCGATGCGCCACGATCAGCGATTCCGTAGCTGAACTGGTGGATCGACTGAGTCTCATGCTTGCCGGTGAGGCGCATGTGATTGTCCGGCCCGTAAACAGCGATATGAGCAGCGCAATTTTCTTCAAATGCAGCCATGACTTTTTCGAAGTAATCCTTGCCGCCCACTTCACGCATATAGGTGGTGGAGAAGTTTGCATGCATGCCCGAGCCGTTCCAGTCGGTATCGCCGAGCGGCTTGCAATGATACTCGATATCGATGCCGTACTTTTCCGTCAGGCGCTGCAAAAGATAGCGCGCGATCCATACTTCGTCGGCGGCCTTCTTGGAGCCCTTGCCGAAAACCTGAAATTCCCACTGGCCCTTCGCCACTTCGGCATTGATGCCTTCATGGTTGATACCTGCATTCAGGCAGATGTCCAGATGCTCTTCAACGATCTGACGGGCGATATCGCCAACATTGCTGTAACCGACGCCGGTGTAATAAGGGCCCTGTGGAGCCGGGAAGCCTGTCTCCGGGAAGCCGAGCGGACGGCCGTTCTTGTAGAAGAAATATTCCTGTTCGAAACCGAACCATGCGCCATCATCGTCAAGGACGGTGGCGCGGGTATTGGAAGGATGTGGCGTCTTGCCATCGGGCATCATGACTTCGCACATGACGAGAACGCCGTTCTTGCGCTCGCTGTCCGGATAGAGCGAAACAGGCTTCAACACGCAATCGGAGCTTTTGCCTTCAGCCTGCAGGGTAGAGCTTCCATCGAAGCCCCAGAATGGCAATTGGTCCAGCGTCGGAAAAGTATCGAATTCCTTGATCAGCGTTTTGCCACGAAGATTCGGCGAAGGGGTATAGCCATCAAGCCAGATGTATTCGAGTTTATATTTTGCCATTCCGTTTCTCTCATATTGTTTGTGCAAAACCGGTTGCGAAGCCTGCACGAGAGTGTGCAGTTCCGCAGATAAAATTAACAAAGCAAACAGCGTGCCAATTCAGGTGATATCTCGGCAATTATTTGAGAAATAGGTTAGCCGGAGTATTTTTCCGCACTTTTTGCGGCGTCCTGCCGCAGCCGCCAGATTTATAAAACTGCTTGGGCCACTTCGACCTTACATTCCTCTGATGCAATTTTAGGCAAGTGCAGAAATTCTGGGCAGACCGAAGCGCAAATATCTATCCGCGAATTGGGAACCAATAGCTGTGCTACGGGGTTCAGTCATCTGGAATGAACTGAATGGAGAATGGTTATGGAAAGTGCCGGAATCGGGTGGATCGCAGCAATCATAATAGGCGGTGTTGCGGGCTGGCTTGCTGAGATGTTCATGAAAAGCAACATGGGCATCATCATGAACATTATCCTCGGAATCGTTGGGGCGATTATTGCCAACGCGATTCTTTCCTTGGTCGGTGTCGTTCTTACCGGCTGGCTTGGCTATCTCATTGCGGGCTTTATCGGGGCCTGCATATTGATCGCCGTTGCACGGATGTTCAGGCGAACCGCCTGAGCTAATGAGCGACCGCAGCGAGTATCGCCTCGCTGCGTATCTCTTCGGTCAATTGTAGCCGCATCTCGGCAAATTCGGGTGCGGCTTTGACCGTGTAATGGCGTGGATGCGCCAGAGGCACCGGCGTAATCGACTTGATGCGCCCGGGCCGCGCCGACATCGTAACGACACGCGACGCCAGAAAAATCGCTTCTTCGATATCATGCGTGACGAAGATCACCGTCTTCTGTTCCCGTTCCCAGATGCTGAGCAGGAGTTCCTGCATCAACCCGCGTGTCTGGTTGTCCAGCGCTCCGAATGGCTCATCCAGAAGTAGAATTTTGGGATCATTCGCCAATGCCCGCGCGATGGCCGTGCGTTGCTGCATGCCACCGGATAATTGCTTGGGCCAATGGTTTTCAAACCCCTTTAGCCCTACCTTGTCGATATAGGACGCTACGATATCCGCCTTCTCCCGCGCGCCAACGCCGCGCTCCGTCAGGCCGAAGCCGATATTCTGCTCAATTGTGAGCCAAGGAAACAGCGTATAGGACTGGAATACGACACCGCGATCAGCACCCGGTCCCTTGACCTCTTTTCCATCGAGCGTAACCGTCCCTGTCGTGGGACGGTCAAGCCCCGCAACAATGCGCAGCAGCGTCGACTTCCCGCAGCCGGACGGTCCGAGAATGGAGACGAAATCATTGTGCGGGACAGTCAAATCCGTGGGTTGCAGCGCCTGCACAGGCTGGCCGCCACGGACACCCGGAAACACACGGCTGACGCCTTTGATAACAAGCGTGCTCATGCGAGCCTCCAGGCGAAAAGGCGGCGGTTGACCGACTTGAAAAGGAAGTCGGAAATCAGGCCGATAATGCCAATAACGATAATGCCGAAAATGATCTGTCCTGTCGCAAGCAGCGCCTGACTGTTGATGATCATATAGCCGATGCCGGAAGACGCACCGATCATTTCCGCTACGATCACATAGGTCCAGGCCCAGCCAAGAACCAGCCGCAATGTCTCTGCCACATCGGGGGCATTGGCTGGAATGAGAACGCGCTTGACCACACCGCGATCGTTTGCACCGAGCGTATAGGCGGCTTCGACCAGATCGCGTCTCGTATTGGCGACAGCGACCGCAACCATCAGGATGATCTGGAATACAGCGCCGATGAAGATCACCAGCAGCTTTTGTAATTCACCAATCCCGGCCCACAAAATCAAAAGTGGAATAAAGGCCGAAGCAGGTAGATAGCGGGCAAAGGAAACAAATGGTTCAAGCAGCGCCTCGACTGGCTTGTAGGCACCCATAGCAACGCCAAGCGGCACGGCGATGACAGCGGCGATGATAAAGCCACCGACGACACGCCAGATGGTCATGCCGATATCGTAGAGGAAATTCTGCTCTGTCAGCAAAATCCAGCCGTCATGTACCATCGTCAGTGGATCAGCGAGAAAGGTGCTCGACACAAAACCGCCAAAGGTCGCAATGGACCAGCCGCCGACAAAAAGAATGAAAAACAGGATACCCAACAGTATCCGCGCTTGCGCCCCGATGGGCTGTAATGGCTTGAACATAAAGTCCCCTTGGCGATACCGGAGAGCGGAAAGCGCCCGCTCTCCTGATAAGCCTGATTATTGTATGAAGCTGGTATCTACAATCGTCGAAAGATCGGGTTTCTTCTTGATGATGCCAATTTCAAGCAGAAGATCTGCGGCTTCTTCGGAAAACGTCGTGAACTCCTTGTCGAAGAAAACCTTGTTCGCGGCCTGATCCTGCCACTTCAGATACTGCGCGGATTCCCCAAACTTCTCACCGGACTGCTTCACATCCGCTCCCATGATTTCATAAGATTTATCCTTGTCGGAGGCGATCAACGCCAAAGCATCGAAATAGCTCTTTGCAAACGCCTTTGCCGCGTCCGGATTCTTTTCAAGGAAAGCATTGGTACAGCCGAAAGTATCCATCACAACCGGATAATCCAGCGTGGTGGCAATGATTTTGCCTTTGTCCGGTGCAGCGCGAACCGTGGAAAGATATGGCTCATAGGTCATTGCCGCATCATTCTGTCCGGCCACGAAAGCCTGTGCTGCGGGCCCAGGCTCCATATTGACGACCTTCACATCCTTGATGGAAAGGCCGTTTTTCTTCAGCATCCACGCCAGCACGAAGTAAGGCGATGTGCCGGGCGCTGACGCCGCAATCGACTTCCCCTTCAGATCGGCAATATTGGTCACATCACCGCGAACGACCATGCCATCCGCACCATAGGACTTGTCCATCTGGAAAATCTGTTTAGTCGCAACACCGTTGGCGTTCCACGATATCCACGTCTCAACTGTGGTCGCGGCGCACTGCACGTCACCGGAAGCAAGCGCCAGATGGCGACTCGCCTGCGGTATCTTCGTCAGTGTAACGTTGAGGCCGTTTTTCTCGAAAATTCCGGCCTGCTTTGCCAGCGTCAGCGGTGCGAAACCTGTCCAACCGGAAAGCCCGACTGATACGGCGGTCTCAGCAAGCGCAGGTGCCGAGGATAGTGCAACTGCCATAGATGCAATTGCGATATAGTTTTTGAACTTCATGATGACAGAACCCCTGTGTTTATTTTTTTGGCAGGTTGAATATCAGGTCATATGATAGGCAGGCAGGGCTTCTTTTGTCTACACATATTCGATGAATTTATGCGTGATGCGTGGTTCGGCAAGTTCACTATGAGTGAAGTTGCAGCGAACTATCTATCGTGCAGTTCTCCCTGTATTCCTCATGGTGAGTTTGCCGAACCACGCACAAAGCCAATGCAAATTTTACTTATCCCAGCCGGGGCGCATAACTTGCCGGATCAACACTTGCCGGCCTGCCAGGGAGATCAAGCGTGCTTACCTTTGTCGGTGTCTTGGCAATCACCTTGCCACCTTTGATCACCGCAAGCCGGGTCGCATTCAGCCGAATTGCCTCGATTGTATCAGCGGCCTGCAGTAGCACCATATCTGCCTTGCAGCCCACATCGAGGCCGTAGCCTTCCAGATTCAGGATTTTGGCAGGCTCTGTTGTCACCGCTGCAAAACATTGGCGCATGGCATCACGGCTGGTCATCTGCGCCACATGCAATCCCATACTTGCAACATCAAGCATGTCGCCTTGCCCCAGCGAGTACCAAGGGTCCATCACGCAATCATGGCCGAAAGCCACGGTGACCCCATGCGCCAGCAGTTCCGGTACGCGTGTCATGCCCCGACGCTTTGGATAGGTATCGTGGCGGCCCTGTATGCCGATATTGATCAGCGGATTGGCGATTGCCGCTACGCCTGCCTCGGCAATCAGTGGCAACAGCTTGCTGACATAGTAGTTATCCATCGAATGCATGGATGTAAGATGCGATCCGGTAGAACGTCCGCCAAGTCCGAGCCTCTGGGTCTCATAGGCCAAGGTTTCGATGTGACGCGACAACGGATCGTCCGTCTCGTCGCAATGCAGGTCGATCATCAGCCCGCGCTCAGCCGCGATTTCGCAAAGTGCCCGGACACTTGCCGCGCCATCTGCCATGGTCCGCTCAAAATGCGGGATACCGCCCACGACATCGACACCCATATCCAGCGCGCGACCGAGCAATTCGACAGCACCGGGATAGCGGTAATAACCATCCTGCGGAAAGGCCACGAGCTGCAAGTCAATATAGGGCGCAACGCGCTTCTTGACCTCAAGCAATGCCTCGACGCCGAGCAGACGGTCGTCACAAATATCAACGTGAGTGCGTATAGCAAGCAGGCCTTGCGTAACCGCCAGATCGCAGTAACGCATCGCACGATCAATCACGGCATCATGAGTCAGAAGCGGCTTCAGCTCGCCCCAAATCCGGATACCGTCAAGCAGCCGCCCGCTTTCATTCAGACGCGGCTCACCAAGCGAAAGCGTTGCGTCCATGTGAAAATGGCAATCGATAAATGGCGGCGATACAAGCTGGCCTGCGGCATCAATGACTTCGCCCGCTTCCCCGCCCAGTTTGGCTTCAACCGCAGCAATTCGTCCGGATTTAACACCGATATCAACGCCGGTACGGCCATCGGGCAAAGTCGCGTTGGTTAGTTTCAGATCGAACATGGAAAACCTTTATCTTTCGCCCTCGAACCAGGGCAATAGGCCATCGTGCCAGTTAACAGGCAGTGGCAGGTTTTCGCAATGTGAGAGGAAATATCCAGGGCGTGTCAAACTTGGGTGACGCCGCCCGAAAGTGGAATACCGTTTTATTATTTCGGACAGCACATGGAACCATCTGCTGCGCCCGGGCGATAGAGCCAGTTCGGCGGCATTTTCAGGGCATGAAGCACGCGCTCATGGCGTTGGGTCGGTACCGGAGCGACAGTCTTGCCGATGCGCGCCATCAACCGTCGAATCTCATCCGCTTTGACACCATCACTCGCCATCATCTGACGGATGATTGGTTCGGCCAGCAATTCGTTCAATGTAGGTTCAAGCACTTCCAGCATGATTCCCTCCTAAAGGATGTCAGTGCCGGCAATTTGCCCATGCTCAATGTCGCTTGCATGTCGTCATTATGGCGGTTGTAAGAATTGCTTCGGCTGATTGAGAAAATCTCGCCATAAAGTGCAAAGACGTTATTTTAGCCTTGTCTTTAGCTGGCTTTCATCATCCCGCTGATCCTGTCACTGCCAAGCATCTGTAACACTTGCGTCTTGATAAGCTCGACGGCGCCGAAGCTTGTTGTCTGGCTGTGCATAGCTGCACGATGCAGCCAACAGCCATCAATAAGAACCGCAACCGTTTCAACGAAATCTTTCAGGGCTGCCGCACTCACCACATCACTGACGCAACTGCTGATATTCGAAGCCAGACGGCGATGAAACAACCGCTGCAGGCGCTCAAGCTGTGGATCGCGCGCACTGGCAACGTAGAAAGAGAGCCAGGCATTGGCGATATTCTGCTCGAACAGCGATTCCGGAAAATTACCTTCGATAATGGCCATCAGCCGGTCCCAGCGATTCGTCGCCGCCTTCATGCGGTTTGCCACCTCATCCATTATGACGCGATTGGCGTGCCGGACCATCCAGAAAAGAACCTCATCTTTGCTTTTGAAATAATAAGACAGGATGCCCGGCGACATGCCCGCCTCCTTGCATATGCGGGCAGTGGTCAGACCATCAATGCCGAACTGCAAAAATGCTCTGTAGGCACCCTCGATCAACTCCTGCCGCCTTATGTCTTCAATGGAACGCTTCATTTCATGGACCCGTTGCTGTCGCCGGAATGACTATAGCGTTCACATTTTTGTATGCTCATACAATTTTTTAAATTGACAAACAAATTTGCGGTGCCAAGCTTGGAGACAACATCTCACGTTAGAAGACCAAAGAGGAACAGCATGAGAAAATATGTGTCTATTGCGCTGCTTGCCGCGCTACTTTCTGGCCGTCCTGAACTTTCAGCTGCGGCCGACGATGCCTCCTGCAAAAGCATCAAAGCCGCCGATCTTGGCTGGACAGACATAACCCTGACAACTGCGGTGGCAACCACCATCCTCAGCGTTCTGGATTATGAGATGAAGAGCAGCCTGCTCGGCTTGAGCGTTACCTATGCCAGCCTGAAGGATGGGCAGGTTGATATTTTCATGGGAAATTGGCGTCCCGCCCAGAACATGGAATTCAAGCAGTTCTTCGACGACAAGTGGGTCGATGTGCTGACAACCAATCTCACCGGGGCAAAATACACCTTGGCCGTGCCGGATTATGTGGCGGCGGAAGGCGTGAAATCCTTTGATGATCTCGCCAAACATCCGGACAAGTTCGCCAAGAAAATCTACGGCATCGAGCCCGGCACAAATCAACCCCTGCTGGATATGGTGGCCAAAGGTAGTCATGGCCTTGGTGGCTGGACAATCGTAGAGTCCAGCGAACAGGCCATGCTTGCGCAAGTCAAACGCGCTGTCGACCGTAAGGAATGGGTGGTCTTTCTCGGCTGGCAACCTCATCCCATGAACCTCAATCTGAAGATGGAATATCTTACCGACGGAGATGAGGAGTTCGGCCCGAATTTTGGCGGCTCCACCGTATGGACATTGACACGGCCCGGTTATGAACAGGCCTGCCCCAATGTGGCAAAGTTCTTCAAAAATCTCGTCTTTTCCGTCGATCAGGAAAACGAAGGCATGAAGATGATGCTTGATGATGGTGCCACTGGCGAGGAGGCAGCTCTGGCGATGATCCGGAAGAATCCGGAGAACCTTGACAGATGGCTGGATGGCGTAACCACCGCCGATGGCTCGCCCGCCCTGGAAAAGGTGAAGGCGGAACTTCTGAAATGAGCCTGTTCGAGCCTGTCGAAATGCGTGCCGCCGTCACAGATGGCACGCCGCGCGGAAATTTCAAAATTGCCTGTATCCCCGTTCCGTCAGCTGGTCATGGCGAGATGATCGTAAAGCTGGAGAGCTGCGGCGTCTGCCATACCGACCTTCATATCTGGAAGGGATCGGTCAGGCCGGGAAGCGGGCATTCTCCAGCGCAAATTCTTGGACATGAGGGCGTTGGCCGCGTTGTTGCTCTGGGCGAAGGTGTAACCGGTTTCAAGACTGGCGGCCGTGTCGGCGTTCCGTGGCTGCACGACACGTGCGGCGCATGTGATGAATGTCTGGCAGGGCAGGAATCTTTCTGCCAATCGCAGCGTGCCCATGGATTTGACGTCGATGGCGGCTTTGCCGAATATGTCCGCGTCAACGCAGGCTATGCCGTTCCCCTGCCCGAAGGAATGGAAGCCTCACAACTCGCCCCATTGATGTGCGCAGGCGTCACCGCCTATTCGGCAGTTGGCAAAGCTGAGCTGAAGCCCGGCATGCGCTGCGCAATTTTCGGATGCGGCGGCCTTGGCCTCTACGCAATCCAGATTGCAATTCGAGCGGGTGCCCATGTCATCGCCCTCGATATTTCGGAGGATAAGCTCGATCTGGCGAAATCCATGGGCGCTCATACCACCCTGATTGCCGACGGTACTGCCGCTGAAAAGTTGAAGGAGCTGGGCGGCGTCCATGCCTGCATCAATTTCGCCCCGACGACGGCAACCTGGCCGCTCATGATTGGCGCAATCCGGCCGCGCGGCAGGATTGTTGCAACTGCCATGGTTTCGCAGCCCGTGCCAATCAATCAGGAATGGTTGACCGGAACCGGCGTAACCATAACCGGCACAAGCGTCGGTACACGCCTCGAAATGCGCGAACTGTTACGGCTGCACCGGGATAAGCCATTTGCCATGCAGACACGCGAGATATCTCTGGAAGGTGTCGAAGCCGCGCTGGAAGATTTGGCTGCCGGAAAGGTCGATGGCCGCATTATAATCCGCTTCGATTAACCACGCCCCTATCTGTTTGCTTTCAGAAAATCTATGAAGGCGCGCATCGCTGTCGGAAGTTGCCTGCGGCTCGGATAGTAGAGAAAGAACCCCGGATAATAGGGGCACCAGTCCTCCAGAACCCGCTTCAAGCGCCCTTCGGCAATATGTGCCTCCGCTTGCTGCTCAAAGAGATAGGCGAGGCCAGAGCCATCCAATGCAGCGCCGATCATCAAGTCCTGATCGCCCAGTGTCAGCGGACCTGTCACTTCGATTTCAAGTTCTATACCGCCTTTTTCGAACTCCCAGCGGTAAAATGATCCACCCGCGAAACGATAGCGGATACAGGGCTGCGTGCTCAGATCACGCGGCGTTACAGGCACGGGGTGTTGTTCGAAATAAGCGGGCGATGCGACTACCGCAAAGCGATGCCTTGGGCCAATCGGCACAGCGATCATGTCCGCTGCAATCATCTCGCCAAAGCGCACGCCCGCGTCGCAACCCTCCGCGACCATATCTACAAGCGCATCATTGACCAGAAGCTCAACCTCGACTGCCGGATAGGCCGCAGAAATTTCGAGATGATTGGCAAGAGCACGAGTTTCGCCGCAGCCCGTGCCGCATTGATCCGCAATTTTCCCGATGGCTGGCCTCTAAAGGCATTCAAATCCTCCAGCGCATCTTCAATATCGAGAAAAGCCGGATTGACCCGGCTGAAAAGCTGCTGCCCGGCATCGGTCAGTGCCACGCTGCGCGTTGTCCGGTTGACCAGCCGTATCTCAAGCCGTTCTTCGATGGTGCGCAACGCATGGCTGAGCGCCGAAGCAGTGACGCCAAGCTCGACGGCGGCTTTGCGGAAACTCCGATGCTGGGCAATAGCCAGAAATATGGCGAGGTCGGCAGGACCAATCTTTCGCATTGATGAATTTTCCTCATTAGCTCGTGGAAAATTGAAGCGATTATTTCATCTTACTTCATGCGGTAAAACTTGGCTGAGTTCAACCAAGAAAGGAAAATATCATGCGTATCTGGTTCATTACGGGAGCATCGCGCGGCTTTGGCGCACTGATCACCGAGGAAGCTTTGAAAGCAGGCGATGCCGTTGTTGCAACCGCCCGTAACCCTGCAACAATCACTGCCCGTTTTGGCGAACATCCCAATCTGCTCCCCGTCGCGCTCGACGTCACAAACGAAGAACAGGCAAACGCCGCAGCCGAACAGGCGATCAAGCGTTTCGGCAGGATCGATATCCTTCTCAACAATGCGGGCTTCGGTCTGCTTGGCGCAGTTGAAGAGGCGACAACCTCCGAGATTGAAAAACTCTATGCAACGAATGTCTTCGGCCTGCTCAAGGTTACCCGCGCCGTGCTTCCGCACATGCGTCGGCAGCGTTCCGGCCACATTCTCAACATCTCCTCCATCGGCGGTTATGTCAGCCATGCCGGCTGGGGTGTCTATTGCTCAACGAAGTTTGCGGTGGAAGGCATTTCTGAGGCTCTTCACGACGAACTTGCTCCCCTTGGCGTAAAGGTAACTGTCGTCGAACCCGGCTTCTTCCGCACCGATTTTCTTGACGAAAGCTCACTTTCAGTCAGTCACAGTGCCATCGCCGATTATGATGAAACTCCAGCAGGTGCGATGCGGTCTTTGGCCGTTGAGTACAATCATGAACAACCGGGCGACCCCGCACGCCTCGCCAAGGCAATGATCATCGTTGCTCATTCCGATAATCCGCCGCTTCGCATGCCATTCGGCTCGGACACGGTAGCGGCAATCGAAAAGAAGAACGCTGCCGTAGCCATGGAGCTTGCCACTTGGCGCGACCTGGCAGTTTCAACCGACTTTCCAACAGGCGCCTGAGCGCATTCAGGAAAGGAGCAATGCAATGTTTGACAGACGATCCGCTCTCCACGCTCTGACGCTATCAACAGGTCTTTTAATGTTGACCCCGATGGAGATGAGCATGGCCCAAACGAACGACGCTATTGAAACGCAGAGCAAGGCGATTGTCCAAGCTGGATTCGACGCGTGGAAGAACGGAACGGGTAGCCCCTACGATTCGCTTGCCCGGGATGCCACGTGGGAAATCGTCGGGAACTCCGCGGCTTCGCGGGTCTATACCAGCAAGGCGGATTTCATCGATACAGTCATCCGTCCTTTCAACGCCCGCATGTCGACCCGACTCGTTCCCACCATCCGCAATGTTTATGCCGATGGAGATACGGTGATCGTCTTCTTCGATGCCGAGGGAACTGCGCGGGACGGGAAGCCTTATCGCAATACCTATACGTGGTACTTGCAGTTGCGCGGCAAGGAAATCGTCAAGGCTTCCGCATTCTTTGACAGCGTTGCCTTCAATGATTTCTGGCAGCGTGTGACACCGCAGCCTCAACAATAAGCATTGGTGCCCGGGCGATGATTTGCCTGGGCTTCATCTCTGAGCGCTCCCTTTTCGCAAATATTAACCCAATTTTAACCACGGTTTGTTGCAATGCGTAACATTGTGTTACAATAATTGAGAATCAAACCGAGGAAATCCTTTGCAAGCAGGCAATGACGCCATTGAGAAAGCAGTTCCCGCCAACAGAACCTCCACATTATCCTCAATGTGCAGCTTCTGGGGATTGCTAAGGGCGTACTGGACTTCGGATCGCTGGGTCGAAGCCTGGGCACTGACAATCGCCATTGCGCTCTTGACCGCAGCGGCAAGCAAGGCCAGCGTCTGGATGGCAATGGCGTCCGGCGAGTTGATCAGCTCATTTGTCAATATTCACGACCCGCTTGTGATCGATCCGCTCAATGTGATTCTTGTAAATGCCGGTATTCTCGCCGCACTCGTCGCGGTCAAGGAAGTTGGTTTCATCGGCTTTCGCCACCTCCTGTCGACCACGCTGCATCGCAAATGGCGCGGCTGGCTCAATACCCGCTTCGGCGAAGCGCTGCTTGATGGGCAGCACACCCACTATCATTTGCAGCAGGGCGGCTCTTCTTCTACCCAAGACCAGACGCCGGATAATATCGATCAGCGCATTCAGGAGTCCATCAAGGGCATGACCGGCGGCGCTATCGGCCTTGCAATGGGGGTTCTCGGTGTCACCATGTCCATTATCTTCGTGGGCCAGAAGCTCATTGAAATGTCGACGCCAATTCCCGGCCTCGATATTCTCGGCGATTATGGCAGCGCCACGCTGGCCTTCGCTGCAATTGCTCTATACGTCCCCGTCAGTACATGGATTGCCATGCGCATTGGACGCGTGCTCGAAAAGCTCACTTTGGCCATGCAGCAATCCGAAGGAAGTTACAGGGGCGAGCTGACCACGCTTTTGCGCCGCAGCTTTCAGGTAGCCGCCGCCAATGGCGAGACAGTCCAGAAGTCGCTGCATGGCAGGCTTTACAAAAGCGTTGATAAAAATTGGGCTCGATTCAATGTTTTCGATGCGTGCTACATGTCGTTCACATCGGTCTATAATTTCTTTTCTGCCCGTATCGTGGCCTATATTCCCGGTCTTCTGCCCTATATGGGCAACACGATCAGCTTCAAGAATTACATTACCGGTTCCGAACTCGTCGGCTCAATGATCAATGAATGCTCGTGGTTCATCCATGTCATGCCTGCGATCGCCAATCTGCGGGCAAATGCGCGGCGCGTCACCGAACTCGCACAGGCCGTCGAGCGTGTCAGCCAGCCCTCCGAATATTATCGTTCAACCGGCGTCAGCGAGTTTAAATTCGCAACGCAGCACGAGGCCTTTGGCATTTCGGTCCGCGGCCTTGAATTGATGCATCGCGATAGCGAGGTGAAGCCTTTTCTGACCTTGCCGAATATGCGCCTGCGCAAGGGCCAATGGGCATATATCAAAGGCGATTCCGGCAGCGGCAAAACCTGCCTGCTCAAGGCAATGAACGGCCTTTGGGGTTACGGGCGCGGCGAGATATTCTACCCGAAAGATGCGGCAACCATGTATGCCGCGCAGGAGGTAAAGCTCCCTGGCGTCTCGCTTAAACAGCTTGTCTGCCTGCCGATGGACGAAGCCCGCTTCAACGATGCATCTGTTGCCGCCGCATTGCATCGCGCCGGCATGGGCGACTTTATCGAAAATCTTTCCGATGAAAGCCGTGACGGCACTTCATGGGATCAGCTTCTTTCGGGCGGCCAGAAGCAGAAACTTGTGCTTGCGCGCATCCTTCTGCACAAACCTGCCGTTCTGTTTCTCGATGAGGCAACCGGCGCGCTTGACCCGGATTCCAAGATTGCCTTTCATCAGGCTATCAAGGATCACTGCGCCGGTACAACTGTCATCAGCGTGATGCACGAGATTGAAGCGCCCCGCTCCATTTCCGGCGAAAGCTTCTACACAGATATACTGGAAATCGGTGACGGCGTGGCTATCCAACGGTCACTTCAGGAAATACCGGCAGAACCCGTTCCAACGCCAGTAACCAGCTTCCCGCTGGTTGCAGCAGAATAGCATCAAAACATCGGGGCTGTAGCCTTGCCCGCACCGGTTTCGGGGAAGAATTTCTGCGTACCGTGCTGCTCACCGAACATCATGTCAAATTGCAAAAGCCGCAGATTATTGATCAACGGATCGATCTGCTGCTTGCCTGACCAGTCAGGCATCGGCTCGTCATTTTCCGTCACCAGCATATGCCGGTCTATGACCTTGTACTTGTCCCGAACTGCTCCGAGAACGCCGGTATAGTAAGGATGGCTCATGCCTGCCAATTCCAGCACATGCAGCGGCAGGAATGACGGGCTGACCGTACCGATGCCATAATCGGCACCCCATGTATTCGACCATACGACCAAGGGCGTTTCATGCTGTTTCAGCATGTCATCCAGAGGCGCCCGCCGGTCGGCCACACGATTTTTCATGTAGCCCGTCGCCACATAGGCCTCGTTGAGCGGCGGCAGATGATCCCCGAAGAAAACAAGGATCGTTGGGCGTTTGCGGTGGGACGCCCAGTTCATCAATTTTTTCAGGCTGCGATCCGCGTCGGACGCGCCTTCCGAGAATGTCTCGATGATCTGACGAGGGCCCTCGCCCGCATCCGTGGCAGCGCTGATCCGGTTATTCTTGTAGCGGTTCGGTTCGTAAGGACCATGCCCCTGCAATGTAACCGTGAAATAGAAGAATGGTCCCTTGGCCTTGTCTGCCTCGCTGATCACCTCGTCCATCAATGCATCATCGGAGACCAGCGGCCCACGTGCCTTCAGCTTTGGCAGGTTTTCTTCCGACATGAATGTATCAAAGCCGAATGATTCATAGACATTGCGGCGATTCCAGAACCACTCCCGATAGGGATGGATCGCTTTTGTCTCATAACCCTCGCTTTTGAAGAACGTCGCCAATGACGGCACGGAGTGACGGACATATTGCTGATAGGGAATGCTGCCATATGGCAGAAAGGCATTGGAAAAGCCCGTCAACGCCTCAAATTCCACATTTGCAGTCATCCCGCCGAACTCCGGTGAAAACACCGAGCCGGACTGATTGGCGCGAACTGTAGGGATCGGGTCGCGATTGAAACTCACGCCGGGAAGCCGGGTTGGGTCCCAGAAAGATTCGCTCATCACCATGATGATATCGGGTTTGCCCGTGGATTCGAACAGTGCCGGAACCGAAGGTATCGAGCTGATCGCCTCTGCCGAATATCCCGCTGGCGCAGAAACATCCGCCATCGGCAGGTTGAGCGCAAAAGCCATGGTGAAACCATTATGCGCGTAGTTCTCTTTCTGGTCCCACATGATCGGTTGAACATGCAGCCGGTCCCGCGCCCATGAGAATGTGTTGTAGTCCATGATCGAGACAAAGAATGCCAGCGCAGGCACCGCAAGTGCCAACCGCCAAAGCCGGCCCTTACTGCTAAGGCGTGTCCCCCGTTTGCGCCAGAACCGCCACGCCATTACTAGTCCGGTGGCAGCTGTAACTCCGGCCAGCAGCAGCGCAACCGCCGTCCATGGCCGCTCGCGAACCAGCAGCGGCATCAGGTCAAATATCTGGCGCGAATACAAAAAATCCGCCGGATAGAGCGGATCGCCAAGATAAAGAGCTTTCTGCCGCCCTACCCATGTAAAAAACAGGGCAAGCGGCGCAACAATCAGCAGGCCGTTATGGGCCCGGCCGAAAATGGCATCCAATGTAAGAATAATCAGGACATAGAGACCAACTGTGGTCCATGCCGGACGATAAAGCTGCTGAAAGAAGAGAATCGAGTCTGAGATTGAGCCCCGAAACACCAGTTCGATGGCAAGAACAAGCATTGTGGAGATGGCAAATACGGCCGTCAGATAGCCCGCGTGGCGGAAAAAACCTGCCAGCCGCGATGGCCTGACCACCGCTTCTGCACCGGACCAGACATTCGTTTCAAGTTCCACTTGCTCGATCTGCCCAGCCAAAAACATCTCCACGCTACACGAGAACGGCATTCACAAAACCGTCACATAAACGTCATATATCAGCGTTCCGTTCCCCGACCAGTGACAAAATCGTTAATGCCGATAAATTTGTCTTGATACAGAGTCATGGATTGTGATGGCTGGCGAGCTTTTGTGCCGCGACCGGAATGGCAAGTCTCCGGAGTTTAAAAAGAACATGAATACAATGTGGCCCGGGTCGTTCTTGTGAGGAACGGCCCGGGCCGGAATGTCTGAAACAAAGAAGTTTATACGGAAAGCCGGTCGCTATCCGAAAGAATAGCCTGCACCGCGCACTGTACGGATGGGATCAAGCGAGCGGCCGATATTGATTGCCTTGCGCAGACGGCCCACATGCACGTCAACCGTGCGGTCATCGACATAAATGTCCGCGCCCCAGACATTGTCCAGTAATTGACCGCGCGAGAACACCCGGCCCGGCGATTGCATGAGGAATTCCAGCAGGCGGAACTCGGTTGGACCGAGCTTCAATTCGCGTTCCTTGCGGAAAACCCGATGCTGCTCGCGGTCAAGCTTCAGATCGCCAAAGCTCAATACGTGTGAAAGCAGGCTGGGATTGACCCGTCGCAGCATGGATTTGATACGTGCCAGCAATTCCGGCGTGGAGAACGGCTTGACCATGTAGTCGTCCGCACCGGTTGAAAGTCCGCGCACACGCTCGCTTTCTTCCCCGCGTGCCGTCAGCATGATGATCGGCAGGATTTCCGTCTCGCGGCGCGCACGCAGGCGGCGGCAAAGTTCAATACCCGAAAGACCCGGGAGCATCCAATCGAGGATCAGCAGATCCGGTACTTTTTCGCGCAAGGCTATTTCGGCTTCGTCACCACGGCTGATGGTTTCGACAATATAGCCTTCAGCCTCCAGATTATACCGGAGGAGTACACTGAGGGCGTCTTCGTCTTCAACGACTGTGATTCTGGGAGCTATAGGCATGATCTGCTTCCGGCAATTATGGCGTGACTGGCTCGTCTAAAATAACGGTATGGGACTGGTCTTCCTTCGGACGTTCCGCTGGAAGCTGGGTTCCCGTGACAATGTAGTAAACCGTCTCGGCAATATTGGTGGCATGGTCACCGATACGCTCGATATTCTTGGCGCAGAACAGCAGATGCGTGCAGGCCGATATGTTGCGCGGATCTTCCATCATGTAAGTCAGGAGTTCGCGGAAAAGCGATGTGTAAAGCGCATCGATCTCATCGTCGCGCTCGCGGACGATGTTGACCTGTGCCACAGAACGCGTTGCATAGGCGTCCAGCACATCCTTGAGCTGTGTCAGCGCAAGCTCTGCAATTGTCTGCAAGCCACGATAGACAGAGAGCGTCTGCCGCGTGTCATTGACCGCAACAACGCGCTTGGCGATGTTTTTGCCGAGATCGCCGATACGTTCGAGATCGGACGAGATGCGGATGGTGCCGATGACTTCGCGCAGATCGATTGCCATTGGCTGGCGCTTGCCGATGATCGTGATGGCCTTTTCGTCAATCTCGCGCTGACCGGCATCGAGGATCAGGTCATCCGAAATAACGCGCTGGGCAAGGGCATTGTCAGAATTTACCATGGCGGACACGGCCTGTTCGACCATGCGCTCCGCATGCCCGCCCATCTCTGCAATCTTGTGCGTGAGGAACTTCAGTTCATCGTCATAGGAGCGGACGGTGTGTTGTGCTGTTTCAGTCATTGCCTAAGCCTCTTCCCGTGATCAACCGAAACGTCCGGTAATGTAGTCTTGCGTGCGCTTTTCGGTAGGGCTCGTAAACATCATTTCCGTGTCGCCGACTTCGACAATATTTCCGAGGTGGAACATTGCAGTACGTTGCGACACACGAGCAGCCTGCTGCATCGAGTGTGTGACGATGACAATCGTATAGTTCTGGCGCAATTCATCGATCAACTCTTCGACTTTTGCCGTAGCAATCGGATCAAGCGCCGAACATGGCTCATCCATGAGGATGACTTCAGGGCTGACCGCAATGGCCCGTGCGATGCAAAGGCGCTGCTGCTGACCGCCCGAAAGGCCGGTGCCAGGTTCATGCAGACGATCCTTGACCTCAGCGAAAAGACCGGCGCGTTGCAGGCTTTTTTCAACGATTTCCTCCATATCCTGCCGGGTACGGGCAAGACCATGGATGCGTGGTCCATAGGCCACATTCTCGTAGATGGACTTCGGAAATGGATTGGGTTTCTGAAAAACCATGCCGACGCGGGCACGCAGTTCGACAACATCGATTTTCGGATTGTGGATGTCTTCGTCATCGAGCGTGATAAGTCCGCCCATCTTGCAACCTTCAATCGTATCGTTCATGCGATTGAGTGTGCGCAGGAAAGTGGACTTGCCGCAGCCCGAAGGCCCGATCAATGCCGTTACCATCTTTTCCGGTATATCCAGACTGACGCCGAACAAGGCCTGCTTGTCACCATAATGGACGGTGACGTCGTTGCCTCGCATCTTGATCGCATTGGTTTGCGCGTTCATCTTGTCATTCACCGCTTTTTCGAGATTTCGTTCGGTCATTAGATTCATGATTGGAGCCTTCCCCGTGACCTACCAGCGACGCTCAAAGCGGCGCCGAAGAATGATTGCCGTGATATTCATGACCGCAAGGAACAGCAACAGTACGATGATAGCACCGGATGTCCTTTCAACGAAGGCCCGTTCCGCCTCGTTGGCCCACATATAGATCTGCACCGGCAATGCCGTCGACGGATCGAGCGGTGTCACGGGACTGTTGGCTACGAAAGCCACCATGCCTATCAGCAGCAGCGGTGCCGTTTCGCCCAGTGCGTGAGCAAGGCCAATGATGGTGCCGGTCAATATGCCTGGTGCGGCAAGCGGCAGCACATGATGAAAGACCATCTGCGTTTTTGAGGCACCGATGCCCAGCGCCGCAGAGCGGATAGAAGGTGGTACCGCCCGCAGTGCCGCACGGGTCGCGATGATGATCGTTGGCAATGTCATCAACGTCAGGACCAGCCCGCCGACCAGCGATGCCGAGCGTGGCAAGTGAAAGAAGTTGATGAATACCGCAAGCCCCAGCAGACCGAACACGATTGAAGGCACGGCAGCCAGATTATTGATATTGACTTCGATAATGTCTGTCAGCCTGCTCTTCTTGGCATATTCCTCAAGATAGATGGAGGCGGCAACACCGATTGGCAACGATAGACCCAGCACGATGAGCATCATGTAGAGCGAGCCTATCAGCGCGACACCAAGTCCCGATGTTTCAGGACGGCTGGACGCACCATAAGTGAAAAGGCCGGAATTGAACCGCTGGGCCATAATGCCCTCATCCCTGAGCGCGTTCATCCAGCCGACCTGACGGTCGGAAACCTTGCGCCGGGCTTCGTCCACACCAAGGTCGATCTGACCCTTGAAGGCGGAGTCGATATCGGCACCCGTCAGAACCCAGATGTTCTGCGTGGTTCCGATCAGTGCGGGATTACGGACAACAAGCTCACGCAATTGTCCGCGCACGCCGTCGGAAAACAACTTGCCCAGCTCACGTGTGGCAGGCTTGTCGCTTGCATTCACACCGAGCTTCTCGGCCAGGGCATTGCGGGCAAGAACCGGATAGTTCGCAGTCAGAAGAACATTCGGGTTCGTTGCGCGCGCATTTTCAGGATCAATGACCGCCGGGTCGAGATTGATCGCCAGATTGACCTCGGTTTGCCAGAATGCGGTATAGCCGTTGGAGAATACCGAAAACATCAGGGCAACAAGAAAGAATAGTCCTACAGCAATCGCGGCAATGCCGTAAATCCGGAAGCGGCGTTCGGCAGCATAGCGGCGCTTTAGACCGATATCGCGCCGCGCGGGACGGGCTGGAGCTGATACCGGATTGAGAGTTATGTCGGTCATTCGTACTGCTCCCGATACTTACGCACGATGTAGAGCGCGAAAATATTCATCGCCAGAGTGATGAAGAAAAGGGTGAGGCCAAGGGCAAACGCCACCAGCGTCTGGGGCGAGTTGAACTCGAGATCGCCGGTCAACTGATTGACGATCTTGACGGTGATCGTGGTCATTGCATCGAACGGATTGATATTCAGATTGGCAGCGACGCCGGCAGCGAGCACCACGATCATGGTTTCGCCGATAGCACGCGATGCCGTCAGAAGCAGAGCGCCGACAATACCCGGCAATGCAGCCGGTAAAATCACGCGGCGAATGGTTTCGGATTGGGTCGATCCGAGCCCGAGCGAGCCGTCACGCAGCGAGCGCGGAACCGCAGTGATGATGTCGTCGGACAGCGACGAGACGAAAGGGATCAGCATGACACCCATGACGATACCGGCGGTGAGCACGCTTTGTGCCTGGATAAACGCGTAACCACCGGAAAGCGCCGCACTCAAGTCACGCAGGAAGGGCCCAACCGTGACGAGGGCAAAGAAGCCATAAACGATGGTCGGGATACCGGCCAGCACCTCAAGCAGCGGTTTGACGACCGAACGCACACTGCGGCTGGCATATTCAGCCATGTAGATCGCGGCAAACAGCCCGATCGGCACGGCAAAAAGCATGGCGACGAAAGCGATATAGAGTGTTCCGGCAAGAAGCGGGATCAGACCGAATTGCCCCTGCGATCCGCCTGAGCCTGCCGCGGCAAAACGCGGGTCCCACACTGTTCCGAAAAAGAAACTCGTCGGCGAAACCGACTGGAAGAATGTGAGTGTCTGGAACAGCATCGACAGGATGATGCCGATAGTGGTCAAAATGGCGATGGTAGATGCGGCGACAAGCGCACCGAGAATGATCCGCTCGACATTGTTGCGGGCCCGGGTCCGCGCCTGAATGCGGGACAGCCCGAAAATCGCACCCGCAATAGCGAGGGCAATGGCAATGAATGCGCCGGTATTCTTCGCGAGCTTGGAATTCTTGTTCCACTCAATAGCGATGGGGATCATGAAATCCTGACCCTCTGTCGCCAGAGCTACGCCTTTTGCGGACAGAATAGGGCGCAGTTCCGCAAAAGTCTGAGGAAGATTTTGCCGCTCCGCATCCGTAAGACGGTCGAGGCCGCGGGCAATGCCGCTCACCATACCGAGTTCCAGACTCTGACTGGCAATGACACTGTTTTCATTGTGGACTGGCAATTCTGAAATTGCAGTCCGCTCAAGATACATGCTTGTCGCTGCGGCCCATATGGCGATGAACAAAACTGCAGGCAGTGCAGAAACCAGAAAAGCCCACCAGCCATGATAGTGTGGCAGCGAATGTGCCTTGACGCTCCCATTGTCCTTGCCCGCAGCACGCCGGCTACCGATGAGGTATGCGGCAACAGCTATGGCGATGACGATTGTAAAAACCAGCAATGTGGACATCAAAGCTTCCTCGATCCGTCCGTGCAAATTCAAAGTCTGATGACGATCAAGCGGGCGGCCGGGGCCGCCCGCTTGATGCAGTCAGGCTTATTACATTGTCTTACCGGCAGTGAATGCGTCGCGCTGTTCCTTGCGCTCGGCTTCTGGTGCAGCAACAAGGCCGTATTCAACCAGTGGGCTGTCTTCGCCGATCATCTGCTCACCAAGGAAGAACTCAACATATTCCTTGAGGCCCGGGATAACGCCGAGATGAGCCTTCTTGACGTAGAAGAACAACGGACGGGAGACCGGGTACGTGCCGCTGGAGATTGTTTCAGTGCTTGGAACAACGCCCTCGACTGTAGCAACCTTCAACTTGTCGGCATTGTTTTCATAGAATGCCAGACCGAAAACGCCAACGCCGGTCTTGTTGGCGTCGATGCGTGCCAGTGTTTCGGCATAGTCGCCATCGATATCAACTGCCTTGCCGTCCTTGCGGATGGCGATGCAGGCGGAAGCTGCTGCCTTTTCGTCAAGGCCAGCTGCCTTGATCGCGTCTGCGGCACCGGCTGCCTTGCAACCGCCAGTCATCAGCTTTTCTTCGAAGACTTCGCGTGTACCGTGCTTTTCACCAGGGATGTAGGCGGCAATGTCCCAATCCGGCAGGGCAGGATTAACCTGGTTCCATTTGGTGTTTGGATTTGCAACGAGTTTGCCGTCAACCGGAACCTGCGCGGCAAGTGCCAGATAAATGTCCTTGGGTGTCAGAGCCCAGTCTGGACCCTTGATGTCGGTAGCAAAAACGATGCCATCATAACCGATGCGCACTTCCTGAACGTCCTTCACACCGGCATCGACGCAGGACTTCAATTCGCTTTCCTTGATCGGACGCGATGAGTTGGCGATATCAACTGTGTCTTCGCCGACGCCCTTGCAGAATTCCTTGATGCCTGCGCCCGAACCACCGGATTCGACAACAGGCGTCTTGAAGTCAGGATAGGTCTCGCCGAATGTTTCGGCAACGATCTTGGCATAGGGCAGCACTGTGGAGGAACCGGAAATCTGGATCTGATCACGTGCAGACGCAGTGCCGAGGGAAGCTGCAATGCCGAGGGCGGCAATTGCGGCCGTCGAAAAAAGCTTGTTCATGGTCTTACTCCTGTTGGGAAACTTTTGAAGTCACCGCTATCTACAGAAGGTTTATAACAGTCATGTGACACTTATATTACGGTTTGATCACAATGCTTCGGCCTTGCATTCTGCGAGAATAAGCTATTGTTTTAATTAGCTATTTATGACCGGATCGAATCCACATCCTGCAAATGAGCCTTCTGCCAAAAATCATGGTGAAGCTCAATTATATCACTGCAGGTTGCAGTACGTTGCCCGGCATTCTCTTCTGCCAAGCGTAACCGCGGCAGTTATGCGTCCAGACTTGGCAAAAGGTATCGTCATGAGCTGGCCAAGGGATAAGAGGTCCCATGCCCGGCAGCTGCATTCCCACCCTTGTCACGAGTAAAACGGCTTGAGACAGCCTATTCTTCAAAACGACCCTTTTCTTCGCGGTCGCGTTCATACCGCTTATTGAGTGGAAACGGCGGCAACCATGACTCGCGACGGACAGTCCAGCTTTCGTATGTCGGCACCAATTGATCGGGCTCATCGAGTGAGCCCAGATTCACTTCGACTTCATCATCGCTACGCGCGAAGACAGGCGAGCCGCAGCGGGGGCAGAAAAAGCGTCCGGCGTAGCTGCTTGTTTCGCCCTCAATTGTCACAGCGTCATGAGGAAAGATCGCAATGGCACCAAAAAGCGCCCCATAATGTTTACGGCAATCAAGGCAGTGACAAAGGCCGACCCTGTATGGAAGTCCCGTCGCCACAAGCCGCACACTTCCGCAGCGGCAACCACCTGTAAACCGGTCCATTGCATATCTCCTCCACTACCAACGAGATGTACTATGAACCGCACTAGGCAGATAGTGGTGTAAAAAATCTGCCGTCAACGCGCCCAGCAGGTCTATATCGCCGTCAATCGCTCGGCGAGAACATCGTCTGCCAGCGCTTCAAGCTCCAAGAGCGCGTTGTAAGGATCGCCGGTCAGGCTCAGCGCTATGGCAAATGCCGGCTCTGTTTTTAGTCCCGAGCGGCGCAATTCCATCACGCGATCCCGAAACGCAGCTCCGCCCAGATGAAGCAGACGAGCCTCTATGCAGAAGTGCCGCCAACCTGCCTGTTCGTCTACAGGTTCGGGGCAGGCAAATATCTCGAATTCCCACCCCTCACCATGAAAAGCAGCAATGATGGGCCGCGCACCATGCACCCATTGCTCGATCCGGAAATCCTCAAGCGGCGAAACAATATTCCGGATCACGTCCATGAACGCGGCTTGGTCCGTCAAATGACACAGCACATCGATATCACTGGTTTCGACTGCGATACCCAATGGCGGCGTGCCCGCAACTCTTGGGTCGAATGCATGCAGAAGCTGCAATAGCTGCATGCGTTCCAGTGCAACATGATAAGGAGGACGAGCCATCGTTCGGAGCCGCGTCAGGGTTCGATATCGTGATCGGCGAGCACATTCTGGATCAAGGCTATGATGCAGACCACGATACGCAGCATTCATTTCCTCCGCAGGCCTTTGGAAACTTACTCCATGCCAAGCGCATTCATGTACAGTTCGAGGATTGCTTCTTCTTCCTTGCGCTCGTTGGCGTCTTTCTTGCGAAGGCGAACGATCGTGCGGATGATTTTCGTGTCGTAACCACGGCCTTTGGCTTCGGCCATCACTTCCTTGATGTCGTCCGAAAGCGTGGTCTTTTCCTCTTCGAGGCGCTCTATGCGCTCGATGAACTGCCGCAATTCCGCTGCCGCAACACCTTCGACACCACCCTGTGCGCCCAAATCATCCATGCTCATATCTCACTCCGTAAAACTTAAAACTGGGCGACTCGGGGAAAAGCCGCGCGGAGCGTTCCGATGCCCGACCAGAGACCAGAGAGTCAAGGGAATTGAGTCTGAACAGCAACCATCCTGACCATTTTCAGTGTTCAGGCTTGTTTGCCTCGAAAGCTGCCTTGGCCGCATCGCTCGCCTCCCGCTGATACTTCGCCTGCCACTCGGCATAGGGCTCGCCATAGATGATCTCGCGCGACTCATCCTTGCTGATCTCGATTCCGGATGCTTCCGCCGCCTCCCGATACCAGTTGGAAAGACAGTTGCGGCAAAAGCCTGCGAGATTCATCAGGTCAATGTTCTGCACGTCATTGCGTGTCCGCAAATGCTCCACCAGACGGCGGAAAGCCGCCGCCTCAAGCTCTGTCTGCTGTTCGGGGCTAAGCTCAGTCATGATAGATCTCCTCGATTGCGCCGGTCCTCGACCCATAGTGGCGCACCTCATGTATATCGGCTGTGGCGTTCATGCCTTCAAGGATTGGCCCTAACCGTTCTGCCCAAAGCGTCGTTCCAGCATCATCGTCGATCAGGTCCTGACGCACTTCGATCAATGCGTGTGCATAGCCCGGTAGAATGCAGTGCTTGTACATTGTGTCGCCCTGTAAGGCACCATCATAGGGCTCATTATCACCCACCACCAGAAGTTGATCAGCCCGCAACCCTGCCAGCAAAGGCAGCACCGCACGCGGGTCTTTGTCCCAGAGAATACCCGCATGCCAAGGCCGCGGCGTCTGCTTCCAGAAGGCGGTGAACGAATGGATCGAAATGACCAGAGGCGCCTTGCCGCTTGCCTTCAACGTCTGCTTTATCGCCGCATCCACGGCTTCATGATATGGCCGGTAATACTGGCTGATACGCTTTTGCCGTTCATCGGCCGGCATTGGATTATTGCGCGGTATGACTGCGCCATCTGAAAGCCGCATGATCAGCGTGGGATCGTCTTCGCCGCGGTTCGGATCAATCAGCAGCCGCGAAAATCCGCCGAGCACGGCTGGAACGCCAAGCATGGCTGCAAGCTTCCGCGTTAGTTGTTCAACACCGATATCATAAGCGATGTGCCGTTCGAACTGCGCGGCATCCAACCCAAGCGAACCATATTCCTCCGGCAGCGCACGGCTTGCATGATCCGCGAGAAGAACAAGGCCCTTGGCATAATCGCCATCAACCAGATGATAGGGGGAGAAGGACATGAAGACAGGCTCTTGCAACAGTGAATCTGACTGCTTTTGTCTTTCATGCCCTTGCCCGCAATGCAAGGTGTGATTGTCACGCGTGAAGCGATGCTATGCGTCCTTCGATAAGCTCGACGTGAAAGTGGCACTGGCCAACATTATGCGTCATTACAAATCGATTAGATTGAAGCAGGGGCCATATCGTCCCAAAAACAGCACAGCCGATCACAATCTTGTACTGCCATCGCTCTACGACTTATTCACGCGTTGACAATGCTCGCGAAACTACCGAAAAGGAACCTCGTCTACCTGCCCTGAAGCCCTTGGCTTAACTTTAGCGCTGGCAGGACCCTAAAAGACCAGACGGAGGCAATATTGAGTATGGGCATAAAGCTAAGATGGGGAAGCTTCCTCGCGGCATTTCTGTTCATATTCATAGCGGGAAGCGTTTTCACGCCGACCAAGGCCCATGCTGATTTCCGCGTGTGCAACTCCACCCAGAATCTTGTTGGCGTTGCGCTTGGCTATCGCGCCAAGACCGGCTGGATCACCGAGGGCTGGTGGCACGTAAATGCCTCGTCCTGCACCACGCTGGTTGTCGGACCGCTGACTTCGCGCTATTATTATCTTTATGCCGAAGATGCCCAAAGCGGTGGACGCTGGGACGGCAAGATCAACATGTGTGTTGCTGAAAACCAATTCAAGATAACCGGTATCAATGACTGTTTTGCGCGCGGGTTCCAGCGCTCCGGATTTCAGGAATATGATACGGGCGAGCAGACAAGCTGGATGGTCCAGCTGACAGAAGAAAATCCTCCCTCATCTCCAATCGTAACGGATACCCCTCCTCAATGAGACGTCGCCGCAAGGTAAAAATTCTCGCCACGCTCGGACCCGCTTCTTCCGACGAAGGCATGATCCGCAAACTGTTCGAAGCCGGCGCCGATGTCTTCCGCATCAATATGAGCCATGCCAGCCACGATCTTATGCGTGAGTTGGTGCGCCGTCTGCGCAATGTGGAAAAAGAAGTCGGCCGCCCTATCGGCATTCTTGCCGATTTGCAGGGACCAAAGCTGCGTGTCGGCAAATTTGCCGAAGGCAAGGTCGATCTCGTTGCAGGCCAGACCTTCACGCTCGATAATAACGAGGCGCTTGGCGACAATACCCGCGTTTATCTTCCGCACCCGGAAATTCTCAAAGCCGTCGAGCCGGGTCACCGCCTGCTGATCGACGATGGCAAGCTCGCGCTTGTCGCCGAAGCTTCCGACGGAAAGCATATTCGCTGCCGCGTTGTTTCCGGTACGAGGATTTCCGACAAGAAGGGCGTCAGCCTGCCCGACACGACGCTCGATGTCGGCGCATTGACCGAAAAGGACCGGCGCGATCTCGATGCCGTGCTGCAGGAGGAAATCGACTGGGTTGCCTTGTCCTTTATCCAGCGGCCGGAGGATCTTGCCGAAGTCCGCAAGATCTCGCGCGGCCGCGTTGCACTCCTTTCGAAGATCGAAAAGCCGCAGGCGGTTACCCGTCTTGACGAAATCATCGAGCTTTCCGATGCGCTCATGGTTGCGCGCGGCGATCTCGGCGTTGAAATGCCGCTTGAGTCGGTCCCTGGCATTCAGAAGCAGATCATCCGCGCATGCCGTCGCGCAGGTAAGCCTGTCGTCGTCGCCACGCAGATGCTGGAGTCGATGATCACTGCTGCCGTGCCAACCCGTGCTGAAGTTTCCGACGTGGCAACAGCCGTTTTCGAAGGTGCGGATGCGGTCATGCTTTCTGCAGAATCTGCAGCCGGTGATTATCCGGTCGAAGCCGTTGCAACCATGGCGCGTATTGCCGAACAGGTGGAGCGCGATCCTAACTTTCCGGGAATCATTCACGCGCAGCGTCCGGAGCCAAACGCGACTGGCGCCGATGCGATTTCGCTGGCCGCCCGCCAGATTGCCGAGACGCTCAATCTTTCGGCAATCGTCACTTACACCGCATCAGGCACCACCGCATTGCGCGCAGCACGTGAGCGGCCGCTCCTGCCGATCATTGCACTGTCGCCAGTGGTCGAGACAGCGCGCAAGCTGGCGCTCGTCTGGGGGTTGCATTGCGTTGTAACCGACGAAGCCTACGACCTTGACGAGATGGTTGATCGTGCCTGCCACATTGCCTATCAGGAAGAGTTCGGCAATCCAGGTGATCGCATCATCATCTCGGCTGGTGTTCCGCTGCGCACACCTGGCTCCACCAATATGTTGCGCATTGCCTATATAGGCTCCGACGGTCTAACGAGCGTCTGACTTATACCGCTTTTAGCGGATAACCTATCCATGATTCCGGCGTGCATTTTATGCATCGCCGGAATTTGCATTTCTGGGTAGTTCAAGTGGGGCACTACCACCTCAGCGATTGTCACCACAACTTTTTGCACCTCTAATCTACGCCTCCAAGCAGACTTAAGTTAGTCGCATTCAAGGCCCGAGGGGTGCGGGCGCGACCACAGTTCCCTGCCAGACAAGTCAGTCGCCCCTTGCGCCGATGTTTCAGGCTTCTGCTCGCTTCCTAGCGAGAAGCGTTGCCATTTCACATAGAAATTGAGAGGTTTGCGAGAAAAACAAGCGAGTTTTGCAGCAAATTCGCAATCAGTACGAGCAATTTGGTTGTGCAGGGTTGAAATGCGCCGAGATCAGGTGCGTTGGCCCGTCAATTCATCGGCCAGCTCACCGGCTTGCTTTTGTGCGTCGCGCATCATCGGATAGACGTTCAAAATTTGCTCGAAAGCACCCAGTGCAGCCTCTTTGCGACCGGTCTCCTTGAGGATGGCCGCCATCCCGGCAATGGCTCCAAAATGCCGTGGCTCCAGCGCTAGCGTCTTTTGAATATCCGCCATGGCACGCCCGTAATCATTGGTCACATAGTTGAGCGTCGCGCGTCTGTTCCAGCCTTCCGCGTAGTCCGGCTTCATGACGATGACCTGATCCAGAAAGTCGAGCGCGACAGAATACTTCTTATCTTCCATGGCCTTAGCGGCCCAGCCCATCATCAGGTCTATGCTGGCGCTGCCTGAATTCTGCCACTGAGTCTGAATCTGTGAAGCGATGCGCGATGCCTTCATCGCGTTGCTCTCGCGCTTCAGCTGACCGAAAAGCTCGTCCAGCCGCGCGGCACGTTTTTCAGCCAGCGTTTTGGCGGGCAGAGCGGCTTGTTGTGGAGTGGCCGCTTGCTCCTGCAGTGCAGGTTTTTCCACGCCCGCCTTATCCTGCGTACTATCACTGTCTTTAGACTCCTGCGCCATTGAAATCATTGGCGAAAGAACCAGAGTCGACCCGAGTAGAATAGAAAAAACGTTCCGCATGACACGAAGCTTATTCCGTATCAGCGAAACGTCAAATGCAAAAAACCGTGAAACGGTAAAGATCAGCCCTGGCGTGCTTTGAAGCGCGGAGCAGTCTTGTTGATGATGTAGATGCGGCCCTTGCGACGGACCAGCTGATTGTCACGATGACGGGCTTTGAGAGCCTTGAGCGAATTCTTGATCTTCATTTCAGCACCGGTATCTTTACGCCCGAAACCGGGCACCAATAAAAAGCGCGCCTTTAAAGCGCGCCGGAAACACGTTGCGGGGAAATAGCCAAGGAATGCCCGCATTGTCAACTCCTATCCCGCGATTCATCTCATGATTCAGCGAGAAAACTTGTCTTTTCCCGCAATTAGAGACGTTTCGTGATGCGAGTCACATGGCCCATCTTCCGTCCCGGACGGGCTTCAGCCTTGCCATAAAGATGCACGACTGCTCCGGTTTCCTTCAACAGGTCCGGCACACGGTCAATATCATCACCGATGAGGTTTTCCATCACGCAATCGGAATGACGCCGCGTATCGCCAAGCGGAAGTCCTGTAATTGCACGTATATGCTGCTCGAATTGCGACACAACACAAGCCGCTTCCGTCCAGTGCCCGGAGTTGTGCACGCGTGGCGCAAATTCGTTGGCGAGCAAAGTTCCATTAGCAAGCGCGAAGAATTCCATGCCGAGAACACCGACATAGTTCAATCCTTCCAGTAGCTTACGTGCCGCGTCGGCTGCCAGCCCTGCTATGGTCGAGGAAACTGAAACAGGAACCGTGGAGCTTGCAAGTATCCCGTCCTTGTGGACGTTCTCGGCTATATCGTAAATACGGATGTCTCCCGCTTCATCGCGCGCGGCAATCACGGAAATCTCGTGAGTAAAGTCTACCAGCGCCTCGAGAATCGATGGTGCATTGCCAACGGCGGCAAATCCGGCCTTGGCAGTTTCTCCAGGCACCCCGGAAAACTTCGCCTGACCTTTCCCGTCATAGCCGAAGCGGCGGGTCTTGAGGATGCCCTTGCCATCGAATGCAAGAAGAGCGGCTTCCAGCTCCACTTCGTTCTCGACAACGCGCCATTGCGCAGTCTGAATGCCGAGCTTGTTGAGAAAGCGCTTCTCCGTAACGCGATCCTGCGAGACCTTCAGCGCCTCTGCTGGCGGAAACACATTTTTGGTTTCACTCAATAATTCCGCTGAATCGACGGGCACATTTTCGAATTCATAGGTGATGACGTCGCTCAGCTCCGCCAGCCGTTCCAGAGCGGTTGGATCATCATAGGCCGCAACGATCACTTCATTTGCGACCTGTGCCGCGGGGCAATCTTCCTGCGGCTCAAGAACCACTGTCCTGTAACCGAGACGCGCCGCCGCCATCGCCAGCATACGCCCGAGTTGACCGCCACCGATGATACCAATCGTCGAACCTGCAGAAATCATTCTTACGCCTCGTCGGAAGGCCGCAACGCAACCTTCTCGCTCTGTGCCTGCCTGAAATTATCGAGTCGGTCCGCCAGTTGCGGATCATTAAGAGCCAGAACCGCCGCTGCCAGCAATGCCGCATTGATTGCGCCTGCCCGGCCTATAGCCAAAGTTCCGACAGGTATGCCCGCTGGCATTTGAACGATGGAAAGAAGGGAGTCCTGGCCGGACAGAGCCTTAGACTCTACGGGTACACCAAAAACCGGCAAGGGTGTCATGGATGCGGCCATGCCCGGCAAGTGTGCAGCACCGCCAGCACCGGCAATAATGACCTTGAAACCCGTCTCACGCGCTCCCTTGGCAAATTCTACCAGCCTGTCGGGCGTTCGATGCGCTGAAACGATCCTGTCGTCGTGGGAAATGCCGAGGCTGTCCAATGTTTCAGCCGCATGACGCATGGTCGACCAATCGGACTGGCTTCCCATGATGATTGCTACGTCAGCGCGTGTATCAGCCATTGAGCATCCTCTAATAACGGAATGGGGGGATTAGTGCAAAAGCAGAGAGGCTGCAAGCATAAGTCACAGCATTGCAAATTGCTCTTTTATATCAGGCGATTATGTCGGGGATAATTTTGTCTTCCAGCTCGATGAGCTTGTCTTTGATGATGAGTTTCTTCTTTTTCATGCGCTGGATGCGAAGTTGATCGCAACCAACCTGGATCATTGCTTGTATGGCTGCATCGAAGTCCAGATGCTCTTGCTTCAATCTTGCGACTGCCAATCGAATGTCAGCCTGATCTTGATCGGACATGCAGTGATTCCCGGTATTTTGCTGTAGAATTATCGAATGCGGTCCGGAGCAACACGGTTGCTTACCGGTATGCCGCAATATCACATTTCATGTGACAATAAAATCCTGCGAAACACATTCGACAATTGCTTGAAGTAGTGGCAGAGTGTCACGGCTCTGTCATAAAGCCCCCACTGGCCGGCAGAGCATTACGAGCAAGGAAATCAACCAAGGGAGAAGCCGCATGGCCATTGAGTCTCATCTTGAAACGCTTGAACGTAAGCACGGAGCACTCGAAAAAGAGATCTCCGATGCCCTGCTAAGTCCCGCCACGGACGATCTTAAGATTAGCGACCTCAAGCGTCGCAAGCTTGTGCTGAAAGAGCAGATCGAAAAAATACGGACGCTCGTTACTCACCACTGAATGACTCCGGGTCGCAAGGCAGAACAGACCCCGAATTCCGCATGAGTATATCACGCGGCAGATCAGAAAACCCGGCACGTCTGGTCAGACAGCCGGGTTTTCATGTCTCTATAAATAACGAAGCTATTCGCTCCAGAACTGGTCCAGCCAGATGTTCATATGGAAGAAACCGCTGTCATCGACAGTGTAGATGCGGCGGGTACCTTCGGATTTCACTGATACGAGCTGTGCGTCGAGCAATGCCTTGAGGTGCTGGGAAACTGCCGGTCGCGAGATTGGAAGGCCAGATGCCAGCTCATTTACGGTTTTTGGCCCCCGCCTCAATTCTTCAAGAAGGTAGCGGCGGTTTGGATCAGAAATTGCAACGAAAGCATCTGTTTCAACCATGCTGGAGTTTCGGTCTAAATCACCAGCAATGTCAACGAATTTCGTCGTATGGCGCTACTCTGGCAGAGTCTCCGCGCGTGGATCAAGCCTGACGCCTTCCGGGGTCGCGCGTTCCGAGTGCACCGACTGGAAATTGTCCCTGAGTTCAACCGGCACAGGTGCCCGCATACGCGAGCGTATGATCGCGTGGCACATGATTGCCGCGTGAGCGAGCCCCGTGATTGCAAACAACCCTTCCGCACCGATTGTTTCCATCGCCCAAGCTCCGAGAACCGGGCCGATCATCGTGCCAAAACCATAAAGCAGGAGCAGACCGCTGGTTACCTTGACGAAGTTCTCAGAGTCCGAAAAGTCATTCGCATGAGCAACCGCCACCGGATAAAGCGTATAGGCAAGCCCGCCATAGATCGCAGTCATGATCAGAATTATGGTAGCATGGCGTGGTGCAATCAGGAAAATCAGCAAGCCGATCAATGCGGCAGCACCACCAACAAACGCCAGCACATAGCGCCGGTCTGTGCGATCAGACATTCGGCCGACAGGAATTTGCATCAGCGCACCGCCCAGAACAGAAGCACTCATCATCAATGCGATTTCACCAACCGAAATGCCGGTAGCAGCGCCATAAACAGCACCCAGCGTGCCAAATGCACCATTGGCAACGCCAATGAGAATACAGCCAAGGAAGGCTACCGGCGAATTCCGGTAAAGCGCCCTTAGATCAAGCTGCACTTCCGTCAAAGGTTTGGGGCTGCTGGCTGTTGAAATGGCGGTCGGAATCAAGGCAAGACAGAACAGGATGCCGGACAGCATGAAGAAAGTGCCATTGTGCACGTCACCAAATCCGATCATCAGCTGACCAACGGTTATCGAGCCGAAATTCACCACCATATAAAGGCCAAAAATCTGACCGCGATTGGCATTGGTCGCACGTTCGTTGAGCCAGCTTTCGATCACCATGTAAGACCCCGCCATGGCAAACCCGGTAAGGGCGCGCAAGACGATCCATGCTGTCGAATCGACCAGAATGCCGGTCATCAGTGCTACGATTGCCGCAATCGCCGCAAAAGCACTGAACGCACGGACATGGCCCACTCGCCTTACGAGACGCGGTGCAAGCAGACAGGCAGTTATGAAGCCTCCCGCCCACGCCGTTCCCAGCAAGCCAAGCGACGTTGTCGAAAATCCTTCAGCGCCACCGCGCAATGGCAGCAGCAAGCCATGCAGACCCGAAGCCATGACGAGAAAGGATGTGCCGCAGAGAAGCGCGAAGACCTGGACAAATGAACGAAACACAAGAAATCCTTCGAACGAAACGGCTGGAACCAGCTTTTGACTGGCCGGGATGTAACTTTGTCTCGGTTATCAATGCGGAGACTTCATGGCACCCGCATCAAATCGAAGTCGCTCAACGAAAAAAGGCTTCCGCAGCAATCTTGCTGTCGCCCTTGCGCGAACGTTCCTCTTCGAGCCGGGTAATCTCGGCGCGCAACAAGGCTATACGCTCATCAATGTCTCCCACGGAGAGCAAAGACAGGTCCTGACCGATATCATGAACAGTCTTGCGCCGCGGCTCTTCGTCGAAAAGTGACATTCTTTCCTCCACTTGTCGGTCTGGTGCGATAAGATACATTCCAACTGCTTGGAATTGCAAATTATTCCAGCGAATCAAAATCAGGGAAGTGCATAATGGCTGAACAGATTCCAACAGTAATGACGGCAATCGAGATCAGTTCGCCCGGCGGTCCAAGGGTTCTCAAGACAGCCGAGCGTCCTGTTCCCTCACCAAAACCGGGTGAGCTTCTCGTGCAGGTACGATCTGCCGGGGTTAACCGTCCTGACGTTTTGCAGAGACAAGGCCATTATCCACCACCTGCCGGAGCCTCCGATATTCCGGGATTGGAAATCGCAGGCGATGTCGTTGCAACAGGCGAAAGCGTCACGCGCTTCCGCGTCGGTGAGCGGATTACGGCACTGGTTCCCGGCGGCGGCTATGCCCAGTACTGTACTGTTCACGAGAGCAACGCGCTGCCAATACCAGCGGGGTATGGCTATATCGAAGCCGCAGCCATTCCCGAAACATTCTTCACGGTTTGGCACAATGTTTTCCAGCGCGGTGCATTACAATCCGACGAGACATTTCTTGTTCATGGCGGCTCTTCGGGCATTGGCACGACCGCTATACAGTTGGCCAAGGCATTCGGTGCCATAGTGTTTACGACAGCTGGCTCCGACGACAAATGTGAGGCATGCATCAAGCTTGGAGCTGATCATGCAATCAATTATCGCAAGGAGGATTTCGTCGAGGTCATCAAGCGACTTACGGACGGCAAGGGCGTTAACCTGATCCTCGATATGGTCGGCGGCGACTACATTGGACGTAATTATGACGTGGCGGCGGTTGATGGCCGTATCGTGCAAATTGCTTTCCTCAACGGTGCCAAAGCGACGACCGATATTACAAAACTTATGGTGAAACGCCTGCAGCATACCGGCTCGACCCTCCGAACCCGGACAATCGATTTCAAAGCCGGGATAGCCCGGGAACTTGAAATGAAAGTCTGGCCGCTTCTGGCAGAGCGCAAAGTCGCGCCTGTGATCGACATTGTTTACCCGTTACACGAGGCATGGCGCGCGCACGAACGCATGGAAGATGGCCAGCACATTGGCAAGATCGTTCTGGATGTCAGCTAAGTACAGCCATAAAACGTGAAAAAGCCGCGCAATCAGCGCGGCTTTTTCCTAGTTTAAGCTATCAATTTGTTGCCTGAACCTTGCCGATGCCAAAGAACAGTGTTTCACCCGAAGAGTCATCAACACCATCATTGTCGGTCACAGCATAACCATTGCCGTCAATGTCGATGGCGAACCCTTCCAGCTTCTCCGGAACATAGCCGTTGGCGCTCTTGAGATTGTCAATGAAATCGTGCACCAGCAGTTTCTCGACAACCGGCAGTTTCTCGCCAATCTTGGCAGGCTTCAGCCCTTCAAGTGCCACGCGATACAACCGCTTGTTCACCGCCTTGTCACCAATCTGGTTGTCACGTTCCACGATATAAAGCTGACCATCGTGAGCTGTGATCTCAGAAAGTCCGATCCACCCTGCCTCGGTCTTGTCCAGCGGATAGGAGACAGCGCTCCATGACTTGTCTTTGATGTTGTAGTTCAACAGCTTGACGAAGCCCTTGTCGTCGTCTTTCCACTCCCGCTGGATGGGCATCCATAATGTCGCTTCATCTCCTTCACCGAGCCGCGTAATGCCTTCCAGACCGAAACGCACCTGGTTGGGTAGAAGCTCTTCAGGTAGCGCGATTTCTTTTTTGATCTCGCCCTTTTCATTCACATTGAGAATTGCATGCGGAACCAGCTTTGACTGGTCACCTTCATTGGCCAGCCAGTAACCACCATTGCCATCTGTGGTAATGCCTTCAAGGTCGAGTTTCTGTGCTGCCTGTCCGCCGCGCTTGACAACCAGCGCTTCGGTGATTTTTGCCGGGCGCTGCTTTGCGTCAATGGTGAAAATTGAGGGCGCTGCCGAGTAGAAGGAGTCGGATACAGCGTAGAGCTTGCCAGCTTCTTTCAAATCAGCAACCAAACCAGACAAGGCACCCCAGCCGAGCGGCGTACCATCGTCATTAATCTTCGAGACGATCTGCGGATAGTTCGGCGTCTGATCCTTGAGTTCGTAAATCATGACGTGCGAGCGAGCCCCACCATCTTCGCCAAGGTCTGCCTCATTGGCTGTCACAAGCAAGTTGCGCGATGGTATAGCCAGAACGCCCTCGGGAGCAACGCCGGATGCCAGCAGCTGAACGAATTCCGGCTCGGCGCCGGTATCCTTGTAGACGCCAACGATTGAAGCTCGCTCGCTGGCGACGAAGAGGTAGTTTGTGTCACCGAACTTGCCTACTTCAGCGCCTTCCAGCTCCACGCCCTTCTTGTTGCGCTTGTCAGGATAATGACCTGCTTCGGCAATCTTGTGTTCCAGTGAGGGGCCGGATTCGAAAGCAACCTTGCCGTCTTTGGTGAAGATCGTGAAGCTGCGTGAACCACCCTTGTAGTCACCTTCATTGGCAACAACGATGCGGTCATTGTCGAGCCACTTGACTGTGTCTGGCTCCCGCAGCACGCCTTTTGCGCTACCGTCAAACTTGAGTGCACCATCATTTTTCACGTCGATCTTGTCCAGATCAACAGTTCCTGCGGAGAAATGACTGACAACGTTGCCGGTTGCCGCATCGATAATCGCAATGTGATTATTCTCCTGCAATGTCACAGCGATCTGGTTTTGCTGGTTGATCGAGACAAACTCAGGCTCGGCATCCTCCGGAGCGATTTCTGCAAGACCTGTAAGCTCGACAGTCTTGGCAGTCGCGCAATCAGGTGCGCCATCCTTCAGCGAGAATATTTTGAGATTGCCACTCGGCAGTTGCGGGATTTCACCATCGTTCAGCTCTTCATCGCGTTCATTCTCAATGGCGATGGCAGCGAAAGTTTTATCCGGAGAGATTGCGACGGAATCCGGTTGCCCGCCCAGATCGCATGTGGCAACAACCTTGCGGGAGGCTAAGTCGACCACATCCAGGCGGCCCGATGGATTGACCTTGTCCTTTGATGTGTTGACAGCTGCGAGCACATTGGCCCCAACGGCGGCTACAGATGTCGGCTCACCGTCCATCTTGAGTTGTCCAAGCGGCTGCGGCTTGGCCGCATCGGTGATGTCGATAAAACCAATCGCGCCGCTGGGGCTATCCGAATAGACCAGCGTGTTGCCATCTTCCGAGGCTGTAATGATTTCTGAGGAGGTTGCCTTCGACTGGTCGGCATCCTTGGGCAGATTGGAAACAACCGGGAAGCTCGCAATGCGGTTGAATACCGGTTCTGCCATTGCCGGCATTGCCACGGATGCAGCAAGGATGGTCCAAAGACCAAGGGTGAGGGAACGATGCGACATTGGAACAATCTCCGGTTGATTTTAAGAGACTGATCGCGTGCGTGTGTTGCACTGTCATGACGTTTGCATGACAGTTTGATGAAACACACTTAACCCAATGATCCGGTGATATTCGAGCCATGCTACGAATCCCCAAAGCGATTCTTGCTCATCGCCTAAAATACCGCTATATAACGCCACGAAATCCCGGAAATTGTGGTTGAACCCACGTCCCGCCCCTCCGGAGCGGACGAACAAGAGGACTATATCTATGGCCACCCAGCTTCTAATGCCAAAGGCAACGGCCGTCTGGCTTGTCGATAATACGGCCCTGTCTTTTGATCAGATTGCTGCTTTCTGCACGCTGCACCCGCTGGAAGTAAAAGCTATTGCCGACGGAGAATCAGCTCAAGGCATCAAGGGCCTTGATCCGTTGATCACTGGCCAGCTATCGCGCGAAGAAATTGCCAAGGGTGAAAAAGACCCTAATCATAAGCTCAAGATTTCGGACCCCAAGGTTCGCGTTCCCGAGACCAAGCGCAAGGGCCCACGCTACACACCGCTATCCAAGCGTCAGGACCGTCCGAATGCGATTCTCTGGCTGGTTCGCAATCATCCGGAACTCAAGGATGCGCAGATTTCGCGCCTGATCGGCACGACCAAATCGACCATCGAGCAGATTCGCAACCGTACGCATTGGAACTCCAATAATCTGCAGCCCATGGATCCGGTCACTCTTGGCCTTTCATCGCAGATTGATCTGGACATCGAAGTCGAGCGTTCATCCCGTGGCCGTCCCGTCCAGCCAGGCGAAGGTGGTGACACATTGCTGCCAGCTTCCGCTACAGAGAACCTCGATATTCAGCCAACAGTACGCGAAGAGGATCAGGAGCTTGATGCGGACAAGGTTTTCGCCAAGCTTTCCTCTTTGAAAGGCCGTCAAGACGACGAAGACGAAGAATAATCGTCTTTCTGTCCAGCTGATTATCTAAACGAAAAGCTCCATCCAACACGATGGAGCTTTTCGTTATGAAGCGCGCGCCTCCGTATAGGGTGTTTCGCTGAGTTCCACGCGGCGATAGAAATCAGCAAGCGTCTTGCCGCGTTCCTGCCGGAAAATCCGGTCAGCCTTTTCCACCTTGGTGATCCGGTCGATCCGGAATGTCCGGAAATCATTGCGAAGTTCGCACCAGCAGATCAGCGTCCAGACTTTACCCCAAAACCAGAGACCGAGCGGCCTTATATCTCGTGTGCTGTCCTTACCCTCCAGATCGGTATAGGTGATGGAGAGAACCCGGCACTGTTCGGCGGCATTCTCAGCCACATCGATCAATGCACGTGCACTATCGCTGATATTCGTACCCGATGCATGAATATGCGTATTGGTGATGCGGGGCCGGTCTTCTTTTGGCAAAACCGCACCGATCTTGATGATCGCTTCCTCCGCAGCGCGGGCCATCGAAGCACCACCCCAAGCGGTTATAAGCCGCGCACCGGCGACAAGCGCCACCACCTCATCTCGGGTGAACATCAACGGGGGAAGATCGAAGCCTTCCCGCAATATATAACCAACGCCCGCCTCGCCATCGATTGGCACACCCGTCGACTGCAAGTCGGCAATATCGCGATAGATTGTACGCTCTGATACCTCAAGCTTTTCGGCGAGCTGCCTTGCTGTCACAAGACGCCCGCCACGAAGCTTCTGTACAATCTGGAAAAGTCTGTCTGCTCTACGCATCACTAATCCCTCAAGCCTTCCTTCAGACGCTGCTCTGTCACAGATGCTGCGCGCCGGAGTTCAATCTCACTGTCCATGTCTTCATGTCCAAATCTCCCTGCCGGGACTGCTCAGCTCGCCTGAAACTCGCGACCGATCATTTCGCGCATTTCAGCAATCTGGGGCGCTTGTTCAGGAAATAGCGCTTCAAGAAAAGCGATTGCAAACGTTCCGGGCGCAGTTCCTGCCGCGCTGACGACATGTCCATCGCGGACTGCGTAGGGCACGTCCTGATAAAACTCAGAACCAGCATAGGTTTTCAGGCGTGACTCAATCCAGCCAGCTCCGTTGCTGGTGTGTTTCCGCCCCGAAAACAATCCTGCACGGGCCAAAGCCAGCGTGCCCGCGCATATACCACCAACGATCCCGCCACGCGCCAGAACATCCTTCAACAACGGTGTTATGTCAGGAGCGTCAGTTGCCGACCATGCGTCAGAACCAATGACGGCGACCGCATCCAAGTCTGCATTCTCAGAGGTTGCTACACCACGATCTGGAACCAACCGCAGACCGCCAATGGATCTCAATTGGCCAGTGGACGGTGACAGCGACACAACTTTGCCACCGAACCACTCGTTGATCGAGCCAGAGAGCATACCGAATTCCCAATCGGCCCAACCGTCGACAAAAACGAGTCCCACGGTTCTTTTCTTTTCCATTAAAGCCACCTCCACTATGGCCGCTCAGCTCAACACCCTAGCTCTAAGGTATTGTTTTTGCGAATCTTCAGTGCTTCATAATGCTTCGTCCAGTCTGCTGAACGGGATACCGTAGCGACGCGAGGGTCACGGACCCCCGCATCATCAATCCGCATGGAATTGCGTTGTGACAACCGCTCGGCATAGGCATCAGGCCACCCGATATCTTTCAGGACGTATTCGGGTAGTGAGTTCAAATGCCGTTCCGTGCGGAGTTCTGCCCTACGGATTGCAAACTCCGAAAACCAACGCTTTACACTACGTACAATGTCGAAATCGATGTAAGCCATATCCCTGTCTCCTTCTGACTATGGGAACATAATGGCATACCCCTCCTGACAACCTTCTGTCAGGAGGATGTCAACAGGCCGAGAATTATCCGTTGACCGGAACCGTGTAGTTCAATGGCAGCCGTCCTCCATCGGCATAGATCGTCTGGCCCGTTATGTAGCTTGCATCTTCCGATGCCAGAAACGCAGCAACAGCTGCTATTTCCGAAGGTTCACCGATTCGCCCCAAGGGTGTACGAGACAGAATCCGGTGCTTTGCCGCAGCATCCGAATTAACGGCGTCCAGCATTTGCGTCTTGATTGACCCCGGACCCACGGCATTTACACGTATCCCAAAGGGTGCCAGTGACAGCGCCATGACCCTCGTTAATTGACCAACGCCGCCCTTGGAAACGGAATAAGCGACCTGCTCGGGAATCGAAACCACGGCATTGATCGACGACATATTGATTATTGAGCCGGCATTGCCTCCATTTTTCACTTTCTCGACCATGTGCCGAGCCACCGCTTGGCCGCAAAGAAACGATCCTTTGAGATTGATCCGAAGAACGCGATCAAAATCTTCCTCGTTCAGATCGAGAAAGTCTGCCGTATGAACAATACCAGCATTGTTGACGAGGACGTCCATATCGCCAAACGCCTCAATTGTTGCTGCCACAAGATTATGTACGTCCAACCTGCTGCTGACATCAGTTGAAGAGAACCGAACTTTACCCAAGGCGGAAAGTTCTTTTATAGCCGCAGCTCCCTGACTGTCGTTGATGTCGGCAATCATGACGCTTGCGCCATCCTGCAGAAAACGCCTCGCTATTGCCAGCCCAATGCCTTGGGCGCCACCCGTTACAATCGCGATTTTGCCATCCAATGCCATTGTCAGTCTCCGGTTTGAAAACAGACCTTAACCCCGGACGGCAGATGGTCAACCGTTGCCCGTACCAATTCCGCGCGCATTGAGCACTGACTTGATTTCATCAAGGATTGCCGGATCATCAATCGTCGCCGGCATATTCCACGGTTCTTGGTCGGCGATCTTTTGCATCGTACCGCGAAGTATTTTTCCAGAGCGGGTCTTTGGCAGACGCTTTGCAGTGATGGCTGTTTTAAAGGCTGCAACCGGCCCGATCCTTTCGCGCATCAAGGCAACGCAATCCTGCTCGATCTCGGTCTCGCCGCGGGTAACTCCAGACTTAAGCACGATGAACCCGCAGGGAACTTGTCCCTTCAAATGATCAGCAATGCCGATAACAGCACATTCGGCAACATCCGGGTGGCTGGACAACACCTCTTCCATAGCCCCGGTAGACAGGCGATGGCCTGCGACATTGATGATATCGTCGGTACGGCTCATAATATAGACGTAGCCATCTTCGTCGACGATACCGGCATCCGCCGTCTTGTAGTATCCCGGGAACTCGCTGATATAGGCTTCGCGAAACCTCTGATCGGCATTCCATAATGTTGGCAGGAACGCAGGTGGCAGCGGCAGTTTGACGACAATATTGCCCAGTTCACCGCGCTTCACCGCGTGGCCCGCATCGTCCAGCACCTGAACATCGTAGCCAGGCATTGGCACTGTCGGCGAGCCATATTTGACTGGCAGCATGCCAAGCCCCGCAGGATTGGCCGCCATTGGCCAGCCGCTTTCGGTCTGCCACCAATGGTCGATCACCGGAACACCCAGCTTCTCTTCTGCCCATTTGATCGTGTCTGAATCTGCGCGTTCTCCAGCAAGAAAAAGATACTTCAATGAAGAAATGTCATACTTGCCGATGAACTCGCCTTTCGGATCTTCTTTCTTTATCGCGCGGAATGCAGTTGGCGCCGTGAGCAGCACCTTGACCTTGTGGTCGGCAACGACGCGCCAGAACGTACCTGCATCAGGAGTGCCAACGGGCTTGCCTTCATAGAGAATGCTCGTCGCACCAATGAACAATGGAGCATAGGCAATGTAGGAATGGCCGACAGCCCAGCCTATGTCTGATGCCGCCCAGAATACATCGCCGGGGTAAGTGTCATAGATAGCGCCCATCGACCATGCGAGGGCAACCAGATGGCCGCCATTATCGCGAACAACACCCTTGGGCTGGCCGGTCGTGCCAGAAGTATAAAGGATATAGAGCGGATCGGTTGCCTTCAATGGCGTGCAGGGAACCTTGCGTCCACTAGCGGCGGCAACCGCTTGTGCGTAATCAATGTCCCGGCCAGCCACCAATTCATGCGCCTGTTGCGGACGAACAAGGATCAGGCACCTATCGACTTTGTGTTTGGCCTGTTCGATAGCCTTGTCGAGCATAGGCTTGTAGGCAACTACCCTGCCCGGCTCCAGCCCGCAGGAGGTGGCAATAATCATGACCGGCTTGGCGTCGTCTATGCGCGTTGCAAGCTCGTTGGCGGCAAATCCCCCAAAGACTACGGAATGAACCGCGCCTATACGCGCGCATGCAAGCATGGCAACAACGGCCTCAGGCACCATTGCCATGTAAATGATGACGCGATCGCCTTTGCCGACACCGTTGTCCCCAAGCACGGCAGCCAATGCTTCGATCTCGGCCTGTAAATCACTATAAGTTATTTTACGCGTTGTGCCGGTTATGGCGCTGTCATGGATCAATGCATCCTGATCGCCGCGCCCTGCAAGAACATGCCGATCTACGGCGTTGTAGCAGGTGTTGCACTCCGCGCCGGAATACCAGCGCCCGTACGGCCCACTGCCCGGATCAAAGACCTGGTCCCATGGCTTGGTCCAATCGATTGCTACCGCGGCCTTGGCCCAGAACGCCAAAGGGTCAGCTTGCCAGTCCTGATAGACCGGCGCATATCGTGATGTCATGAATTTCCTCCCGCACCGAGCATCCTAAATCCGGCGGGCGGAGTCAAAGGGCGAATTGACAATTCCCCACGCTTGGCACACTGCTCGGTTCAATCAACAGGATATTGCAGATCGATCATCCATGACCAAAATCCTGTCGTTCATATTCATCGTTATAATGGCGCTGCATCTTTTCAAGCCGCTTGGCTGGCCGGGATTGAAAAAGCGCAAGGATTTCTGGAAGATCGCGGTCGGCGCAGTCTTGGCCATATTGATTGTTGGTGTCTCAAGACACGCAGGATATTAGCGACCAATCAGGACGCTGTGTCGCTCTCGTCCGCATGGGGACGATTAAGGATATAGGGAACCAGATGCTTGGCCCACGCGTCGTAACCCAACGCAGAGGCGTGAAAACCGTCCGTCGAGAATCCCTCAGCCGATTCTACCGGCAAGCGAACCGCCGGAATCGCCATCCGCTCACGGCATAGCCGCTCGCCAAGCTTGTTGATTGCCCCCGCCCGCCCTTCGAGAATGCGCCCGAGCAAGGGCGGCATGGCTGGTACATCGCGAAAATCGATCACCTGAGACCAAACCACATGCGCTTCCGGCCACTTGGCTCTCAACGCGTAGAGAAGGCCGCCAAACTCTCGCTTGAAGCGTGGCAGCGAATGAAAATTCTTCGTATCATTGGTTCCGGTGGAAAGCACAATATGCGTCCACATTCCGCGTTCCAGATTTGGCACGACATGATCACGCAACTGGCCGGATGTAGCGGAACTGAACCCCGCGGCGCGCCAGATAACCTTGCGCCCCGTACGCCCCTGCAGATGGATCGCCAACCTCACGCACAGCCCCTGCCAAGCATCGGTGATGCCTACACCCGCTGCCGAAGAATCGCCCAGAACCAACAGGCGTATCGCGGGGTCTTTACCGGCTATCTCACCCACCGGAAGACCGACAGGCGGAAGCATCCGTTCTGTCTTCAGCCGTACATTGATCCCCTGCCATGCATATACGGGATACAGGAACCAACTCAGCAAAGGATGGAAAGGCGAAGGTTTCATTCGTCTATAGTCGTCCCCATGGAAAAGCCCGGGCTGATTCCAACCCGGGCTTCATGAGATACGCTTTTGGATAAAAAAAGCTTAAAGGACCCTTAAGCCGCCTTTTCCAGATCTTTCTTCCAACCGCCAGTTGCAGCAAGGCCGTTCATTTTTGCGCGGTGCGCAAAGGCACGCTGACCTGCTGCGACATTCTCGGATTTACCGTTCCAGGCATTCAAAGCTGCCGACTGCAACGCGCGGCCATAGGAGAAAGTAAGCTTCCAAGGCATCGTATAGTTGGCATTCATGGCCGACAGATGAGCCGTCGCTTCTTCTTCGGTCTGACCACCGGAAAGGAACGCGATACCCGGAACGGCAGATGGTACAGTCGACTTCAGGAGGCGCACAGTCTGCTCAGCAACCTGCTCTACTGAAGCCTTCTGGGCCTTCTGGCCTGCAACAACCATGTTTGGCTTGAGGATCATGCCTTCAAGTACAACGCGTGCATCATAAAGCTCGTCGAATACCGTCTTCAGAACCCATTCACTGACTTCATAGCAGCGCTCGATCGAATGGTTGCCCGGTGTGCCGTCCATAAGAACTTCAGGCTCAACGATAGGCACAATTCCAGCTTCCTGACAAAGCGCAGCATAACGTGCCAAAGCTTGAGCATTCTGCTTGACCGCACCCCATGTTGGCAGGCCATCGGAAATGGCTATTGCTGCGCGCCATTTGGAGAAGCGTGCGCCGAGCTTGTAATACTCTGCAAGTCGCTCGCGCAGACCATCTAGACCTTCAGTGATGGTCTCTCCCGGAAAGCCTGCAAGCGGCTTCGCACCCGCATCAACCTTGATACCCGGAATGCAGCCTGCAGCCTGCATGATCTTGACGAGAGATGTGCCGTCCTTGGCGTTCTGGCGAATGGTTTCATCGTAAAGGATGACACCTGAAATGTAGTTCTTCATCGCATCATCGGAGCGAAAGAGCATCTCGCGATAATCACGCCGGCTATCGGCGGTGGATTCCAGTCCGATGCTATCGAACCGCTTCTTGATGGTTCCTGAACTTTCATCGGCAGCAAGGAGACCCTTGCCGTTGGCAACCATTGCAATCGCTATATCTTCCAGACGTTCGCTCATAGAATAATGTACTCCGTTTTCCCTTATCCGCCCCATAACAGAAGCCTACGACAAACGAAACGGCACACCAAGTAATTGAAACGATTGAAATTTTTTCAACCGATTTAACCGGATAACATTTTCTTTTATTTGGTAATCAGGCCCGGTTTGCGGGCCTGATTAGAGTGGATTCTACTTCTTCAGCACATCGACACCGGGCAATGGCTTGCCTTCCATCCATTCAAGAAACGCACCGCCAGCAGTTGAGACATAGCTGAAGTCATCTGCAACACCCGCATGATTGAGCGCCGCCACCGTATCTCCGCCGCCCGCAACCGAAACCAGATGTCCGGCTTTAGTGCGCTCTGCAACGTGACGGGCAGCAGCAACCGTCGCCTTGTCAAATGGTGTCAATTCAAATGCACCGAGCGGGCCGTTCCAGACAAGCGTGGATGCATCGTCAATTGCAGCCTTTACACGCTCAATGGATTGCGGGCCAACATCAAGGATCATGCCATCATCGGGAATGGCATCAAGCCCATAGGCGTGGAATGGCGCATTGGCCTGAAAATGCCAGGCAACAATTGCATCCACCGGAAGGATGATCGTGCAGTTTGCAGCCTTGGCCTTAGCCATGATCTCCCGCGCGGTTCCGGCCAGATCATGCTCGCACAGCGACTTGCCAACCTTGACACCCTGCGCGGCAAGAAATGTATTCGCCATACCGCCGCCAATGACCAGCGCATCGACTTTTTCCACCAGATTGCCGAGCAGGTCGAGCTTGGACGAAACCTTTGCGCCGCCTACAATTGCCACAACAGGGCGCTTGGGAGCACCAAGGCCTTTTTCCAGCGCAAGCAGTTCAGCTTCCATTGTCCGGCCCGCATAGGCAGGCAGCACACGGGCAAGGCCCTCAGTTGAGGCATGAGCCCGGTGCGCCGCAGAAAACGCGTCATTCACGTAGATATCGCCATTGGCGGCCAACGCCTTGACGTGCTCGGGGTCGTTCTTTTCTTCGCCTTTATAAAAGCGCGTGTTCTCAAGCAGCAGCACATCGCCATTCTTAAGCTTGGCGACTGCTTCATCTGCCTTTTCTCCGATGCTATCAGCAGCGAAATGCACACTATGGCCGACTATCTTTGCAACGGCATGCGCAATCGGCCCAAGCGAGAACTGAGGGTCGGGACCGTCCTTCGGGCGTCCAAAATGGGCAAGCAGAATAACCTTTGCGCCCTTCTTTGAGAGTTCCTGAATGGTCGGCGCTACACGCTCGATACGCGTTGCATCCGTTACGACGCCATCGCTAACCGGAACATTCAGGTCAACACGCACCAGAACGCGCTTGCCCGCGACATCGGCATCATCAAGCGTTTTGAAGTTAGTCATTGAATTCACCCTCATCTGCATACAACCGCTGGGAAACCCGCAAAGCGGACTGTGTAACCATCAAAAACAAAAATGGCGGGTGTGTCGACCCGCCATTTGAAATCAAATCACTTCAAAGCCGGTCAGATCAACTTGCCGAAGGCAACAGCAGTATCGCTCATACGGCTCGAGAAACCCCATTCATTGTCGTACCACGAAAGAACGCGAACAAACGTACCATCCATGACCTTTGTCTGATCCAGATGGAAAATGGATGAATGCGGATCATGATTGAAGTCGATGGAGACATTCGGAGCATCGGTATAGCCGAGAATGCCCTTCAACTTGCCATTGGCCGCCGACTTGATGGCATCATTGATTTCGGCAACTGTCGTCGAACGCTTGGCAACAAACTTGAAATCAACAACCGAAACATTCGGCGTTGGAACACGAATTGAGCTACCGTCGAGCTTGCCATTGAGCTCAGGCAAGACCAGACCAACCGCCTTCGCCGCACCTGTCGAAGTCGGGATCATGGACAAGGCAGCGGCACGGCCGCGATAGAGATCCTTGTGCATGGTATCGAGAGTTGGCTGATCGCCCGTATAGCTATGGATGGTGGTCATGAACCCATGATCGATACCAATGGCTTCGTTCAACACGTAAGCAACCGGTGCCAGGCAGTTTGTCGTGCAGGATGCATTGGAAATGACCATGTGTTCCTTGGTCAACTTATGGTCGTTGACGCCGTAAACAACGGTCAGGTCGGCACCATCGGATGGAGCCGAAACGATGACGCGCTTTGCACCAGCTTCGAGATGGGCAGCCGCCTTGTCACGCGCCGTAAAGATGCCTGTGCATTCGAGCGCGATATCAACGCCCAACTCTTTCCATGGCAATTCGGCAGGGTTGCGAACGGCAGTAACCTTGATCGGACCGCGGCCAACGTCAATTGTGTCGCCAGCTACAGTGACCGTGCCGGGAAAGCGTCCATGCACACTGTCATAACGCATCAGGTGGGCATTGGTCTCAACCGGACCCAGATCGTTAATGGCAACGACTTCAATATCGGTGCGGCCGGATTCTACGATAGCGCGAAGAACGTTGCGGCCGATGCGGCCAAATCCGTTAATTGCAACGCGAACTGTCATATCTGTTTTCTCCTTAGGGTATTTGGAGCCCTTGAATGGATCATGAAGGAATAGACTGGATTATTTCAACTTTGCTTCGGCAGCCGTGACGATATGTGACGCGGTGATGCCGAAGTGCTCGTAGAGTTCTTCAATCGGTCCGCTGGCGCCAAAGCCATTCATGCCGATGAAAATACCGTCGGTGCCGATAAACCGATCCCAACCCATGCGGATTGCGGCTTCAACAGCAACCTTGACCGGCGCATCGCCTATCAACGTACGCTTGTAATCGTCGCTCTGTGCTTCAAACAATTCAAAGCAGGGAACGGAAATCACGCGGGTCGGGTGTCCGTTTTTCTCAAGCTGTGTTCTTGCGTTAAGAGCGATTTCAACTTCCGAGCCGGTTGCGAAAATGGTGACTTCCGCGTTGCCGCTTGCGGTAGCAAGTTCATAAGCACCGTAGGAGCACTTATTTTCCTCGACATGAACGTCACGAACCGTTGGCAGGTTCTGACGGGTCAGAGCAATGGTCGACGGTGTTGTGCGTGACTTGAGCGCGATTTCCCAGCATTCGGCAGTTTCCACCACATCGGCAGGCCGGAATACGTAATTGTTCGGAATAGCGCGCAAAGCAGCCAGATGCTCGACCGGCTGGTGCGTAGGACCATCTTCCCCAAGACCGATGGAATCATGGGTCATGACGTATATGACGCGAATACCCATCAGGCTTGATAGACGCATCGCACCACGTGCGTAATCCGAGAAGGTCAGGAACGTACCGGAGTAAGGGATCAGTCCGCCATGCAACGCGATACCATTCATCGCCGCTGCCATGCCGTGTTCACGGATACCGTAGTGCACGTAGCGCTGGCCATAATCCTCAGCGCTGATTCCCTTGGTCTGGCTGGTCTTTGTATTATTGGAGCCTGTCAAATCGGCTGATCCGCCGATTGTTTCAGGAACAACACCATTGATGACTTCAAGTGCCATTTCAGAAGCTTTGCGGGTGGCAACCTTCGGCTTTTCTTCCGACAGCTTCTTCTTGTAAGCCGAAATTGTCGCTTCAAAATTACCCGGCAGATCGCCACGCATGCGGCGCTCGAATTCAGAACGCAGTTCAGAATCGACTGCTTCCAGACGTGTATTCCAAGCCGTGTGCTCTTTTGCGGAACGCAGGCCTGCAAGACGCCATTCGTCAAGGATTTCCGTTGGAACGACAAAAGGCTCCGAAGTCCAGCCAAGCGCTTTGCGCGCGCCTGCGAGTTCTTCTGCACCAAGCGGCGAGCCATGCACCTTATTGGTGCCTGCCTTGGTTGGTGCACCAAAACCGATGGTGGTTTTGCAGGCAATGAGGGTTGGCTTGTCGGATTTCTGCGCGCGTTCGATAGCAGCGGCAATCGCATCCTGATCGTGACCGTCAACACTGATAGCGTTCCAGCCCGAAGCCGCAAAACGTGCAGGCTGGTCGGTATTGTCCGCAAGCGTCACCGGACCATCAATGGAGATATTGTTGTGATCCCAGAAAACGATGAGCTTGTTCAGCTTGAGATGACCGGCCAGTGAAATCGCTTCCTGACTGATGCCTTCCATGAGGCAGCCATCACCAGCGATGACATAGGTGTGGTGGTCTACCAGATCATCGCCGAAATGCGCATTCATGATGCGCTCGGAAAGTGCCATGCCAACGGCATTGGCAAGACCCTGACCCAACGGGCCGGTCGTTGTCTCGATACCGGCAGCGTGACCATATTCCGGATGACCGGCTGTCCGCGAGCCGAGCTGGCGAAAATTCTTGATCTGGTCGATATCGATATCTTCGTAGCCGGTCAGATAGAGCAGCGAGTAAAGCAGCATCGAGCCGTGGCCCGCTGACAGCACGAAACGATCGCGGTCCGGCCAATGCGGCGCTTTTGGATCGTATTTCAAAAATTTTGTATATAGGACGGTCGCAATGTCGGCTGCGCCCATGGGAAGACCGGGATGACCGGAATTGGCTTTCTCCACTGCATCCGCAGAAAGAAAGCGAATTGCGTTGGCCATTTGATTGGATTTGTCAGAATTGGTCATAATCACCGTCTTTCGAAATGGAAAGGAGATGCCATTTTGGATGCCGGTTAGACAATATCCAAAAGGCACGCGACAAATAGCAGGTGTCTAGAGGGAGTCAATAAAAGCTGGGCCAAATTGGGACACTCTGATGCAAGTCTTTCGTCGCAGCACATTATTATCGGTGCATGAGTGGCAGCTGATCGTTCGGATTGATTGACGCAGCATTAATGTAACCACTAGACTCATCGTCATAAGTTGTTCTTCTTTTTGCGATTCGCTGAAAAGATTGAGACACAGGGGAAACGTCGAAAATGGCATCTGAGGCCACCCTCAAACAAGTTTTGGAAAGATTGGCCAAATCCCTTTCCGCGCTTGAGGATGCAGTTGAAGTGCGTCTCGAGCACGAGGGCGACTTTGCCGAAGCGGAAGAAGAAGTCCAGCGCATGAACATGGACCGCCGGAAGCTCGCGCAGGAGCTTGATGCTTCCGAAGGGCGGGCCGAGCGTCTTGAGGCGGTCAACAAAGAAGTTTCGCGCCGTCTCGTCGCTGCGATGGAATCAATCCGCACAGTGCTTGATCGATAGAACAGGACGAAACGACCATGGCTACCGTTACCGTAACGATTGATGGCAAGGCCTACAGAATGGCCTGTGACGAGGGCCAGGAGCAACATCTTACCGGGCTGGCAGAGCGTTTCGACCGTTACGTGACGCACCTTAAATCTTCATTCGGTGAAATCGGCGATCTACGTTTGACAGTCATGGCCGGTATTATGGTGACGGACGAGCTGCATGAGCTGCAATTGCGACTAACCGGCTTGGAAAACGAAGCCGAAGCGCTGCGCAAGAGCCGGGACGAAGCATTGGCCAAGGCCGATAAGAATGACTCGGCAATTACCGGCGTTTTGTCCGAGGTTGCAGGCCGTATCGAAACTCTTGCTACCCGTCTCGCCCCGAAGGCAAACTGACGGATTTCCCTACCCTCTACCAAGACAGCTCCATGACAGTATCCTCCCGCAGCCTGTGAAAGCCTTGCCATACGTGCAAGGCATGGGAGCTTTCAGGGAGGAAATACATGAAACTTCGCACACTGGCGTTGGTGCTAGCCTTTGGTATGAGCTCATTAGCGCATGCTGAAGGGCTAAAAAACATTGAGATTATTGCCCCGGCCGGTCCCGGCGGTGGTTATGATCAGTTGGCCCGCTCTACCCAACAACAGCTTCAGGATTTAAAACTTGCCGGGGACATTCAGGTCGTAAACCGCCCGGGCGCCGGAGGCACTATCGGTCTCGCCGAATTCGTTTCAAAGCAATATCCCGATACGGGCCTTATCGTAACGGGGATAGGCATGGTTGGATCAATCCTGACCAACAAATCACCCGTTACAATGGAACAGACGAAGCCAATTGCACGGATGACCGGGGAATACCTCGCCCTTGTAGTGCCTGCAGATTCGCCATTCAAGAACATGGATGATCTGGTCAAGGCGTTCAAAGCTGATCCGGGATCAGTGTCGTTGGGCGGTTTTGCGGCGGGCGGTGTCGATCATTTGCTGTATGGCATGATCGTCAAGGCAATCGGAGGCGATCTGTCTAAAATGAACTACGTCGCAATCGGCGCCGGCGGCGAAATGCTCGGGCAGGTCATGGGCGGCCATATTTCCGTTGGTGCAGGAGGCTACGCTGAATTTGCCGGGCAGATTTCAGCGGGTAGCGTGCGGGCGCTCGGCATTTCCTCTCCGGAAAGGTTGGAAGGAATCGATGTTCCAACGATGAAGGAACAAGGTGTGGATGTTGAGCTTGTCAATTGGCGGGGTCTGCTTGGACAAGCCAGCCTGACGGAAGAGCAGACGAAGCAGCTTGATACAACCCTAGGCAAACTGGTGCAAAGTCCGGAGTGGAAGTCGCTGCTAAAGAAACAGGGCTGGGTCGACCTTTACCAGCCATCGGGAGAATTTGCTGCCTACATCAAAGAACAGCAGGCAACGATACTCACGACCTTCCGTGAACTGAAACTCGTCGAATAGGCTAGCAACTCAACCTTCAATTTCTTCACGCAGCATTTCAAGTTCCAGCCATTCGTGCTCAAGCGCTTCATGGCTGGAGCGCTTCTTGCCAATCTCTTCGACAGTCTTGTTGAACAAGGCCGGATTCTTGGCGAACAAGTCAGGGTTTGCCAGTTTCTTTTCCAACGCCGCGATTTCAACGTGCAGTGTTTCAATTTTGGCAGGAAGGGTCTCGAGCGCGAACTTCTGCTTATAGGAAAGCTTGCGCTTTTCGTCGCGTACAGCAGGCGTCTTTTCAGCAACGGCACCAGACGATGCCTGCGGTTTCGCTCCCTTTAGTTCTTTTCGTGTCGCGATAGCAGTTTCTTTGCGTTGCGCCAGCATATCCGTATAGCCACCCGCATATTCAAGCCATTTTCCATCGCCCTCAGGAGCGATGACCGACGTTACGGTACGATCAAGAAAATCGCGATCATGGCTGACGAGAAGCACTGTGCCGGCAAAACCCGCAACCAGTTCCTGCAGCAGGTCCAGCGTTTCCATATCGAGGTCGTTCGTCGGCTCGTCGAGTACCAGCAGGTTCGCAGGCCGGGCGAGAACGCGCGCCAGCATGAGACGTGCCCTTTCACCGCCCGACAGTTCGCGGATAGGCGTGCGCAACTGCTCCGGCTGGAACAGAAAGTCCTTCATATATGAGGCAACGTGGCGTTGCTCGCCATTAACCACGACGTTTTCACCACGACCATCCGTCAGATAATCCGAAAGGGTCTGCTCCAGATTAAGACTGTCACGCCGCTGGTCCAGCACAGCGACTTCAAGATTGGTGCCAAGTTTGACAAACCCGCTATCCGGCTTGAGCAGTCCCGTCAACATGGAAAGAAGCGTCGTCTTGCCTGCTCCATTCGGCCCAACAAATCCAACGCAATTTCCACGTTGGATGCGCGTGGAAAAATCATCCACGAGTACCCGGCCATCATAGCCTTTGGAAAGATGTTCCGCTTCAATTACCAGCTTGCCGGATTCTTTGGCATCGCTCGCTTTGAGGACCGCCTTGCCCTGCGCACCGCGATGATTGCGGAATTCACTACGCATAGATTGCAGATCGCCAAGCCGCCGCATGTTACGTTTACGCCGTGCCGTAACGCCGTATCGTAACCAATGCTCCTCGCGCACGATCTGGCGCCCGAGCTTGTGCAGGTCGCGCTCTTCTTCTTCCAGAACCTTGTCGCGCCATTCCTCAAACGAGCCAAATCCCTGATCCAGCCGTTTCGTAACGCCGCGATCCAACCAGATTGTTGAGCGGCTGACATTCTCCAGAAAACGCCGGTCATGCGAAATCACCACTATGGCTGAACGTATCTGACGTAGCTCGCCTTCAAGCCATTCAATGGTCGTAAGGTCGAGGTGGTTGGTCGGTTCGTCCAGCAGCAGAATGTCAGGCTGAGGAGCGAGAACCTTTGCCAAGGCAGCGCGGCGCGTCTCACCCCCGGAAAGGTTTTCAGGCTTTTCATCGCCTGTCAGGCCCAGATGCTCGAGCAGGTAACTGACGCGGTAAAGATCATCTGCCGGTCCAAGCCCCGCCTCCACATAGGAGCGGACATTGGCAAACCCGTCCATATCAGGTGCCTGCGCCAGATATCGAACCGTAACTGCCGGATGTTTGAAGACTTCACCATCGGTCGGCGTAACGAACCCGGCCGCGATTTTGAGCAGCGTGGATTTGCCCGAACCGTTACGACCGACAAGTGCAATACGATCATTTTCACTGACTGAGATGGCTGCATCCGTAAGAAGTGGCGTGCCGCCGAAAGTCAGGGCAATTCTATCAAGGCGTAACAGTGGTGGGGCCATAAAACTTGATCATTCCGGAAGTGAAGCGGGGTTTTGACGGCTTGTCGTTGAGATTGCGTGTTCTGTCAAACGAAACAGGCCGGAAATTCCGGCCTGTTTGCTTAAATCGGTAATTCTGGATCAATATCCGCCGTCATCACTGTATTGATCTTGATTATATCGGCGACGGCGCTGATCGCGGTATCCGTCATCATCGGGATAACGGCCATTGCCATAGGCACCACCACCATTACCTTGGCAGGGAGCATTGTAGATTGACCCATCAGGCCGCTGATAACGGCATAGATTTTGATTTCCGCCGCGTGGGGTCGTAGCCGTACCAACGGCTGCGCCAAGCAATGCGCCACCAGCAGCACCAACTACCGTGCTTTTCGTATCACGCCCCAAAGCCTGTCCGGCCAGCGCACCTGCGCCAGCACCAATCAATGCACCCGTCCCGGCACGTTGATTTTGCTCACTCGTCTCACATCCGGCAATTGTAAATGCCAGAAGCGCTGTGGCCGCTATGGCAGCAAAACGAATTTTCATAATAACCTCTCCATTTGAAAGTGCGGCAAAACCTTGCTTCCTCAATGCGGCAGAAGAAAGATTGCACTGTTTTCGAACAAAATCCGCACAAAAAAACAGGCCGGAAAACCGGCCTGTTTTTTGGAAACTGCTAACTGCTTAGCGGCAGGGAGCGCGATAGCGTTCGCCGTAGCGGTTTTCGTATGTGCAGTAACGGCGTCCGCCGTCTGAAGTTGCTGCGCCAACGACGACACCTGAAGCACCGCCGATTGCCGCACCGGCCAGAGCACCGCGGCCACCGCCGATAGCACCACCGGCCAATGCACCGAGCGCTGCACCGCCGACGCCATAGCCGGCTGTCCGCTGTTCACTGGTTGTGCAACCAGCAACCGAGAATGCCAGAACTGCGGCGACTGCAACTGTAGATAAACTTTTCAACATGGAAGACCTCTCCCGTTTCTAAAAACCAAACTTACCAGCTTGCGTCCCCAATGCTGTGCTGCAAACATTACACTTTCCGCTTGTATTGACAAGCGTCAGGCAACTTGCGGCGCTGCAATCAGGATTGCTTTGCCCGAATGGAGCGATACGTGGAGGTTTCCACATACGGCATTCGACACTGTAAGCGATGAACCGAAGGAAAGTTCCACATTTTCAAGCGGCCAACGTGCACCATTGATAAAAAGTCCGTGTAATTGCGAAAATGCAACAATGCTGAATTGGGTTTCATCAGCGAAATCGAAGGTATATTCACCACCTACAAGCGGGTGTGCTTCTTCGCTTCCGCTTGAAAGAATAATCTTTCGCCCTTGAGCGGCGTGGGCTACGGCCATCGTCAGGTGCAGGAGCGTGTGATCGGTGCGTTCGCCGCCGAATGCACCACAGAGAATGATTTCAGTCGCACCTAGTCGATAGGCTTCATTCAATGCAAGTTCACCGTCAGTCATATCCTTGGCCGCCGGGAAAACCTGCCGCGGCACATGCGCGTACTGTTCCTCCAACTCAGGCGATGTCGAGTCGAAGTCACCGAGCCATAGTTCCGGCTTGAGCCTTAGAGATGAAGCATGGGCAATCCCGCCATCAGCAGCAAGAACTCTGGCTCCGGCAACCTGTTGGAGAAGGCGGTCAGTGACTTGGACGGTACCACCCAAAAGAAGAACGAACTTGCTCATAACCCGCCCATAGCACGCGTGAAACACTTCCACCAGACGACTTTGCAACAGGTTTCAGACACTACCAAGGGCTATAGCTATGCCTTGCCCGACGCCTATGCACATCGTTGCCAAGGCGAGTTTTCCACCACGCAATTGCAGTTCCAGTGCTGCGGTTCCAGTGATACGAGCGCCCGACATGCCAAGTGGATGGCCAAGCGCAATGGCTCCGCCGTTCGGGTTGACGTATTCTGCATCATCTGCAATTCCAAGATTGCGCAACGTTGCCAAGCCTTGCGAGGCGAATGCCTCATTGAGTTCAATAACATCAAAATCCGCAGGTGTTAGACCGAGGCGCGCGCAAAGCTTCTTCGTTGCGGGCGCAGGGCCAAACCCCATAATACGCGGTGCTACCCCAGCCGTTGCTCCGCCCAAAATACGCGCGATGGGATTAAGGCCATATTTTTTTGCAGCAGGTTCTGACGCTACGATCAAGGCAGCAGCCCCATCATTTACTCCGGAAGCATTTCCCGCTGTCACAGTACCGCCTGCACGAAATGGCGTCGGGAGTTTGGCCAATGCCTCGATTGTCGTTTGCGGGCGCGGATGCTCATCCGTGTCAATGACGACAGATTCGCCCTTTTTTTGCGGGATGAGAACTGGCGTTATCTCTCTCGCAAGACGGCCATTATCCTGCGCCTTTCCCGCCCGCTGCTGAGAGCGTACGGCAAAGGCATCCTGATCAGCACGAGAAACATGAAAATCTTCCGCTACATTTTCGCCAGTGTCCGGCATGGAATCCACACCGTACTGTTCTTTCATGAGCGGGTTGATAAACCGCCAGCCAATTGTCGTATCGTAAATTTCGGCATTCCGGGAAAAAGCGCTATCCGCCTTGGGTAATACGAAGGGCGCTCGCGACATGGATTCAACACCGCCCGCAATCGCAATATCCATTTCGCCGGCGCGGATGGCGCGCGCTGCTGTAATCACTGCATCCATGCCCGAACCACAAAGCCTGTTCATGGTGGTGCCCGGCACTTCGACAGGAAGACCCGCGAGCAGCGACGACATGCGGGCAACGTTGCGGTTATCCTCGCCAGCCTGATTGGCACATCCGAAAATCACCTCGTCGACCGCCACCCAATCAACGGATTTATTTCGTTCGATCAGCGCTTTGATCGGGATCGCACCAAGGTCATCCGTACGAACCACGGCAAGCGATCCTCCAAAACGGCCGATAGGCGTCCGGATATAGTCACAGATAAATACATCGCCCATCATGCTGCCTCATGCGCTTTCTTTGTACGTGCATTGATATCCCGCAGAACTGACAATTCCGTTTCAGTCGGAACAGGAGTCACGATTGCGTCCTTAGCAAATTTGATTGGCCAGCCACAATTTTCCTGAATTTGTCCGCAGCTTACCCCCTGATGTATCGACACGACGGTCAATTCCTTCGTCAGGGGATCAGGCTCAAGAATGCAAAGGTCCGTGATTACCCTGCTCGGACCTTTCGTTTTCATACCAAGACGGGCGCGATGATCACCACCCTCGCCGTGCCCCATTGAAGTAATGAAGTCCAGATGATCCACAAACCCACGATTGGTCAAAGCCATCGTGATGAATATCTGACCGCAATTACTAGCGATTTCCGGCGCGCCCCCACCACCCGGCAACCGGACTTTCGGATGATCGTATTCGCCGACGACCGTCGTGTTGAGATTGGCAAAGCGGTCGATCTGTGCACCGCCAAGAAATCCGGTTGTTATCCGCCCGCCCTGCAACCAGTAGCGAAACATTTCGGGCACTGAAACCGTGAACTGGGCTGTGTCGCACAACTCGCCATCACCTATCGAGAGCGGGAGCACATCCGGTTTGGTTCCGATTGTGCCGCTTTCGTAAATCAGGGTTATATCCGGCGCATGGGTCAAGCGCGCCACATTACAGGCAGCAGACGGTGCGCCTATCCCGACGAAACAAACATCGTCATTGGTCAAGGCCCGGGATGCGGCGATGGTCATCATTTCAGTTGGGGTGAAATCACTGCTCACGATCATATCCTCAAGCCGCGTGGCCGATATGCCGCGAAAAATCTTCCGGGCCACCGTTCATCACATTCTGGTTAAGCCAAGCCTGAAAACTGTCGCGCTCACGGGCGATCCTGTCCCATGCAATGTAGAAAGAGTTTGAACGCTTGTAGTAGCCATGGGCATAGGACGGGAATGCGCCGCCTGGAACATGAACGACCGAATTGATCGCCCACGAAGGCAGAACGACAGAATTGGGCGAAGGTGGATTAAGTTCATCCACGATTTCCTCAACAGTGACTATCGATCGCTTGGCCGCAAGCACGGCCTCCTTTTGCACACCGACAATACCTTCGATTAGGACATTGCCCTGCCGGTCTGCCCGTTGTGCATGAATAACTGAAACATCAGGGCGTATAGACGGCACGGCTGCCAGAACTTCTCCGGTGAAGGGACAGGTGATATTGCGGATGTTTGCATTCACCTTGGGCAGATCGGCTCCGATATACCCCCTAAGCACCGCAAACGGCAGATTGGCTGCTCCAGCTTCATAGGCGTTTGCCATGGCGGCATGGGAATGCTCTTCGATTTCCAGAGGTCGAGGCCATTGGTTCTCTACCGCATCACGAAACCGATGCAATGACCCTACACCCGGATTGCCTCCCCATGAAAACTTCATGCCTCTGGCAGCACCGGCACCTATGAGCTGATCATAGATTATGTCGGGGGTCATGCGGATCAGGAACAGATTTTTCCGGCCTTGCCGGATGATTTCATGCCCCGCTGCATAAGGGATAAGGTGAGTAAAACCCTCCAGCGCAACACTGTCGCCGTCACGCAAGTTTTCTTCGATAGCTTGTGAAAGTGAGCACAGGCGCGCCATGGCAATCTCCTCATGCAATCCGGAGTTTCGAAAAACTGAACCGTCGGTCTGGTCAATTCCGCTTGCAGATAAAGGCGTGCCTCATAAAACGTCAAACAATTTGTGCGTTATTTGATTTTTGTTCGTATATCGCACAAATTGTGATAGTTGTAGGCCAACTATGGAGAGCAGCCTCTATGCGTGAAACGGATTTTATAAACGGCTTTGCAAAGGGTCTTCGTGTCATTGAGGCTTTCGGTGAAGCAACACCACGTTTGTCAATCACTGATGTGTCGAACATTACGGGACTTGAGCGGGCAACCGCCCGTCGCTGCCTGCTAACTTTGTCAGAACTCGGTTACGCACATTATGACGGCAAGTTCTTCACCCTGACCTCGCGTGTTCTGCGTCTCGGCCACTCTTATCTGTCAGCTACCCCCCTGCCACGCATCGTCCAGCCTTTTCTCGACCGGCTGTCCGAGGCAACTGGCGAAAGTGCCTCCGTTTCCGTTCTCGACGGAAATGAGGTGGTCTACGTTGCCCGTGCCGCCCAGCGGCGAGTTATGTCGATAAATCTCAATCCCGGCAGCCGGCTGCCTGCCTATTGTGCATCCATGGGGCGGGTTCTGCTCGCGGCGCTCCCCGAACAACAGGCACGAGCCATTCTTGAAGATACTGACCGGAATGCCAACACCCCGCATACATTAACCGATATCGCGGAGTTGCTTGAGGAACTTCGGCGTATTCAAAATCAAGGTTATGCAATTGTAGATCAGGAATTGGAAATCGGCCTGCGCTCGATTGCCATCCCGTTACAGGATAGCAGAGGATCGACCATCGCAGCGATGAATGTGGGCACTCAAGCCGCGCGCACAGAGCTGACTGAAATGGTCGGGCGGTATCTACCAATCATGCGCGAAACACAAGCAGCACTACGGCATGTCCTCATTTAAGAGATATCGCGGGCTGTTTCCCTGATCGTCTGCATCAGAATCGAAAGCGGTAATGAGGGTATTACCTCCGCCCGCACAGTCAGCCCGACCGGACCCTTGGTATCTTGCGTGTCAATGTCGAGCGTAGCCAATAAACCGTCAGCCAGATCATTTGCCACCACCCCTGCAGAAATGATCCACACGGCATCGCTGATACGGACGAACGCCCGGCCAAAGGCATCCGAAACGGTCTCAATCTCTGTTGGTAGGCTGCCAATGCCATTGACTATAAGAAAACGATCCACAAACGGACGGATGATCGATGCCCGTGTCGGCATCAGCAAAGGAAATTCGCCCAGCCGCGAAAAGACGTTATCGCTTCCCAGCAAGGGATGTCCCGCGCGTACCGCAAACACCACCTGTTCGGAGTAGAGGTGCTCGAAAGACAGGCCGGTCATTTTTTCCGGAGCCGCAAGTCGCCCGACCACCAGATCAAGATCGCCCAGCCGCAACTGCTCCAGCAGCACCGAGTTTTCACCCGTTACGATTTTAAGGCGGCTTCCTGTCTTCTCTTTGAGAAACAACTGCATGGCACGCGGCATGATATGGGTGGATACAGTCGGCAAAGCCCCTATTCGTATGGGAATTCCATCTCCACTCAACTCGCTTGAAACGGAGTCAACGCCCTGCCGCAGCGCCGTTATGGATGCACCTGCGTGCTTGAGGAATGCCTCACCATAGCGCGTAATGCGAATCCCGCGGCCGTCACGCTCGAAAACGGCTACACCAAGCACGTCTTCAAGTTCTCTTATGGTCTTCGTGACGGCTGGCTGACTGATATTCAGCTGATCCGCAGCCTTCATCACGCTTTTCTGCCGTGCAACCTCAAGGAAGGTAAAGAGATGGCGAAACTTGATGCGGTTCTCGATCATTGCGCTGCCACGCCTGGCAGGAACATGGCAAACGGCTCTTCCACCGTGCGCTTGAGATAAGCAGCATAGGTTTCAAAACCCGGTTGATCAGGACCTATTCGCCCCAGCGGCGCCTCGGGTAGCGACCGCATCGGAATAAGCACTATTGGCGCGGCGACCGGCGTCAACTGTGCTCCGCGTCCTGCCTGCAGTGTGGTGAGTATCCCATACATTTCGCCGGTAATCGAAGGTCGCGAGACAATGATCAATCTCTGCTGCCCGGACGTATTGGTTGAAAGGTAAATGTGACCGGAAAGGTTGGGGATAGCCACGGTTCCCTGCTGGGTGAATGCGGCGTCCAACCTGTCTTTTTCATTGAACCGGAGGTTGGAGGTAACCTCGTTCCAGTGAATCTCGGTGCAATAGGCAAAGATCGCCTGCTTGTCGCCAAATGAGGGCCGGATCGTCACATAGAGGCCCTCGATCCAGGCGACGGATGCCCGCGAATAAGCGCCAAACTGCTCATCAGCGTGACCATTGGATACAGGAATAACTGTATCCTGCGTGTCTGCCGCCCGCAGCCGCATCGCCAGCGCCTCTTCCAACCGTATTGTTGTTGCCAGCGTGAAGGGGCGATGACCTGAAAGGGCTTTTTCCAACGTTGAAAGACTGATCTTTGCAAGGTCAGCGAGATACTGCCTTGAGACCCTGCGGCGTGCCAATTCCTCCCGGATTCTGGCGGCAACAGCCCTGTTCTGTTTTTCGGATAGTTCGTCACCGTCCATTTTCCTGCCCCAAATGCGTTAGAGTCCGCACATTCCTTCACATATCCACACATCACGGCATCCGGCAAGACAGCAGGTGACGTTCGCGTGCGGAACATCGCGGAACCTTACGCTGGCGGCAAAGCGGCATGTGGATGAAATGAGGAAAGCTTCCCCGATGGGAGCACCAACAGGAGCTTTCCCGATGAATCCTTTAACACTCAACCGCAAAAAAAGATCGATGCCCCGCTGGGTCGGGCAGAGTTGCCGCGCTATTGGCCTGATCAACATTTTGATTCTGCCATTGATCGCACTTGCCGCCACTCTCTTTTCTGCCCTTCCTGCCCGTGCCGAGACATCAGCCTCGCCGCAGACACAACAGATGACTCTAGATGAGGTCAAATCCGGTTCGCTGCTTTTGAAGAGCACGGAGCCCGGCCGGTATGTTGAAGCAACGCGCGTGGCAACGGATGTTGATATTGTTGTCAGCGGCCCGACTGCACGTACCCGTATCACGCAGATTTTTACAAACCCATCCAATGGTTGGGTGGAGGCGGTCTATGCCTATCCTCTGCCGGAAGACAGCGCCGTCCATGGCCTCAAAATGGTTGTCGGCAAACGCGTTATCGTAGGAGACATCAAGGAGCGGCAGGAGGCGAAGGCCATCTATGAGACTGCCAAAGCGGCCGGTCAGAAAGCCAGCTTGGTAGAACAGGAGCGACCGAACCTTTTCACCAACTCCGTCGCTAATATCGGGCCGCATGAACAGGTCGTCGTGCAGATTGATCTGCAGGAGCCGATCCGCCTTTCCAACAACGTATTTTCCCTTCGCATACCGCTGGTCGTTGCACCGCGCTACAATCCTGCATCTGTAACGCAATCAGCGGATATTTCCGCCAACGGCACTGGTTGGGGCACGGCTTCCGATCCGGTTCCGGACCGCGAAAAAATTACATCTCCCGTGCTTGATCCACGCCTCAATGCGCTGGTTAACCCGGTCAGCGTCAAGGTTCGCCTGCAGGCAGGATTTAACCTTGGCGAGGTCAAGAGCCAGTACCATGCGGTAAAAACAGAGACCGTCAATGATCAAACACAGGTCATTACTCTTGCCGATGGTGCCCATGCGGATCGCGATTTCGAACTGACCTGGACACCCAAAGACAACAAGACCCCTACTGTTGGTCTCTTCCGTGAGCACGTCGGCAAGGATGATTATGCACTCGCCTACATAACGCCTCCTGTCATCGAGCAGCAGAAGGATACACGTCCACGCGAGATCGTATTCGTTATCGATAATTCCGGCTCGATGGGCGGCACCTCAATGGATCAGGCCAAGGCCAGCCTTGATTATGCGCTGAGCCGTTTGAAGCCCGCCGACCGTTTCAACGTCATCCGTTTTGACGACACGATGGACCTGCTTTTCACAGATACCGTCAAAGCTGATGCCAAGAATGTTTCCACGGCGCGTGAATTTATCAACAGCCTTCAGGCATCCGGCGGCACGGAAATGCTGGAGCCATTACGGGCGGCGTTGAATGATCCCCGTCCTGCTGATCAGTCTTTCATCCGCCAAATCGTTTTCCTCACCGACGGCGCCATCGGCAATGAGCAGCAGCTTCTTGATGCGATTGCCGCAAAGCGTGGTCGCTCGCGGGTATTCATGGTTGGCATTGGCTCGGCACCAAATAATTACCTGATGAACCGTGCTGCCGAACTGGGCCGTGGCAGTTTCACCTCCATCGGCTCCGGCGAACAGGTCAATGACTGTATGCGTGACCTCTTCGCGAAGCTCGAAAACCCCGTTGTCACCAATCTCGTTGCCACATTCTCGTCCGGTAATGTCGATATGACACCATCCAACCTGCCTGATCTTTATCGAGGCGAGCCTTTGGTCATTGCAGCCAAGCTTGGTTCGCTGTCAGGAACTCTGACAGTCAAGGGTATGATCGGCAGGCAGCCTTGGGAAATGACCGTGCCCCTTGCCAATGCCGCGACTGGTGAAGGCTTGTCCAAGCTTTGGGCGCGCCGCAAGATTTCCGATGCGGAAGTCGAGAGCACACTTGGAACCATCAGCATTGACGACGCCAATAAGCGCATTCTCAAACTGGCGCTGGAGCATGGTCTGGTAACCCGCCTGACAAGTCTGGTGGCAGTAGACAAGACACCATCACGCAATGCGGACATGCCTCTGACACGCTCCGATGTTCCGCTGAATCTTCCAGCCGGATGGGATTTTGATAGGGTCTTCGGTGAGCAAACACTCCGCAAAGCCGATATCAACTCGCCCGATATTGAACAGATCGCCCATAGCAACAAACCGGTAACAGCACAGGACGCACTGGAACAACTGCCTCTTCCCCAGACGGCCACCGATGCGGAACTGCGTATGATCGGCGGGCTTCTCATCCTGCTGGCCAGTGGAGCCCTGTTCCTCTTCAATCGCAAGTCGGGACTTAAAGCATCATGACCGCAATCTCCCATACACATAAAAGCAGGGCGGTTTTCCGCCCTGCCGCAAGAATGATTGCGATCATTGCGGCTCTGTTCGGCTTTTCGTTATTCGGTCAAGGCCTATGGATACATGCCAAGGCCCAACTCGCGCAAATCCTGCTGGAGCGTGCCTTTGCCGAAACTCTTGCAACCGGTGATCCTGTCAAACCATGGTCTTGGGCCGATACATGGCCGGTCGCCCGCATTGAAGTTCCCCGCCTCGCTGAAAGTGCCATCGCACTCCACGGTGCAAGCGGTCAGGCACTCGCCTTTGGCCCCGGTCATATTGATCGCAGCGCCAAACCCGGAGGCGATGGTACAGCGGTCTATGCTGCACATCGCGATACTCATTTTGCCTTCCTGAAAGACGTAAACATCGACGATGACATCAAGATCACCGGGCAAGACGGCCGGGCGTTCCATTACCGCGTCACTGGCACAGACATTGTTCGTTGGGATCATTCAGGGATCGGCACCAGAGCCAATGGCAAGAATCTTGTCCTTGCTACGTGCTGGCCATTCGATAGCGCCACTTCGGGGCCAATGCGCTATCTCGTGAAAGCAATCCTCGTCGAGTAAACTGTAGCAAACTTTGGAAACTGATAACCACTGAGTTATCGATTTGCCCTAAAAGTTCATTTTACAGAACCGTACGCACATATCATTTTGTATGAAAGGGAGAAAGACGTGCAATTTGCCAATATTAATGGTGTGACGCTGCATTATCAGCTGATTGGTGGGCCGGCATCAAAGCCGGTTATCGTATTTGCCAATTCATTGGGCACGGATTTTCGCATATGGCGTGACGTCATAATCCGGCTGGCTGGCGATTTTGCCATCGTGACCTACGACAAGCGCGGGCACGGATTATCAGGTGTCGGCACGTCCCCCTATTCTATAGACGATCATGTCGGCGATCTTGCCGGCCTTTTGGATCTTCTGAATGTCAAGGATGCAATTATCTGCGGTCTATCGGTGGGCGGCCTTATTGCGCAGGGCCTATATGCCGAACGGCCCGATCTAGTTCGGGCTCTGATACTTTGCGACACAGCCCATAAGATTGGAACGGCCGATTTCTGGAAGGCCCGCATTGCCACGCTTGAACAGAACGGCATTGAAAGCATCGCTGATACCGTCTTGGAACGGTGGTTCACACCGCCGTTTCATCGCGAAAGCAGCGCGGCCTTGGCGGGTTATCGAAATATGCTTATCCGCCAGCCATTGGCGGGCTATGCCGGAACGTGTGCGGCGCTTCGCGATGCCGATTTCACAGAAGCTGCAGGCAGGATTTCAATCCCGGCGATTTGCATTGTCGGCGATCAGGATGGCTCGACGCCGCCGGATGTGGTGCTTTCCCTCGCAAAACTTATTCCGGGTTCCCGCTACGAATTAATCAGGGATGCCGGACACATTCCTTGCGTGGAACAACCCGAAATGCTCGTTGCAATTATCCTTGCCTTTATCGATGAGTTCAAGCTTGGGGAAAAATCGAATGGTTAGAGCAAGATGAAGAACCCATCAGAGCGCTACAGCCAAGGCATGGAAACGCGGCGATCTGTTTTGGGTGACCGGCATGTGGACAAGGCCGAAGCCAGCAAAACAGAGTTCGACGTGCCGTTTCAGGACCTGATAACCGAAGCTGCATGGGGACATGTCTGGTCGCGCCCGCAATGGACCAAACGTGAGCGCTCGATCGTTACCATCGCTTTGCTCGCTGCACTGGGACAGGACGAAGAACTGACCATGCATATCCGCGCGACTGTCAACACAGGCGCTACCAAAGAGGATATCCGCGAAGCGCTTTTGCATGTGGCCATTTACGCTGGCGTACCTGCAGCCAATCACGCGATAAAACTGACCAAGCAGGTCTACGAAGAACTAGAAGACGAACAGGCGGCATGAGGAGGAAACATGTCGAACAGGAAACCAGAGACCGGTGCTTTTTGGTCGCGGGATTATGCCCGACATCCACCCGCCTTTACACCAGGTTATAAAACCAGCGTCCTGCGCTCGCCGCAAAAAGCATTGCTCTCTCTCGATGGGACATTGTCTGAAATAACAGGGCCGGTCTTCAACCCGTCGATACTCGGCGAACTCGATAATGATTTAATCCATAATTATGCCGCACCGGGCGAGTCCGCCATCGGCGAGCGCATTATTGTTCATGGCCGCGTGCTGGATGAACGCGGCAGAGGTGTTTCGGGCGCTTTGCTAGAATTCTGGCAGGCCAATGCCGGCGGACGCTATCGCCACAAGAAAGAAACCTACCTTGCCGCACTTGATCCCAACTTCGGGGGATGCGGCCGAACGATTACCAATGATGACGGCTATTACAGTTTCCGAACCATTCGACCGGGAGCATATCCATGGCCCAACGGAGTTAACGATTGGCGTCCGGCGCATATCCATTTCTCGGTGTTCGGTCATGGATTCTCACAGCGCCTGATAACCCAGATGTATTTCGATGGTGATCCGATGATCTGGAATTGTCCGATAGTAAAAACCATCCCGGACAAAGCTGCCATAGAGCAGCTCATAGCAGCGCTGGACATGAACAATACAATTCCCATGGATGCCCGCGCCTACAAGTTCGATATCGTGCTGCGTGGCCGCCGTTCGACCCTTTTTGAAAATCGCTTGGAGGGCAACTGATGGCACAATCTCTTGGTCTCTTGAAGGAGAGCGCTTCTCAGACCGCGGGCCCCTATGTCCACATCGGATTGCTCCCGAACTTTGCAGACATCAAAGGCGTGTATGAGACCGATCTTGGCCACTCGATGCTCAATGAAAAAACCAGAGGTAAACGTATCACCATCTGCGGCGCGATTTTCGATGGAACGGATACGCCCCTACGAGATGCCCTGATTGAAATCTGGCAGGCAGATAGCGCCGGATTATACAACAGCCCATCTGAATTGCGTGGGGCGGCCGATCCAAATTTTACTGGATGGGGCAGACAGCCAACCAATATGGAAAATGGTGAATTCAAGTTCGAGACCATCAAACCCGGCAGGGTTCCGTTCAAGGATGGGCGATTGATGGCACCCCATATCTCTTTCTGGATCGTCGCCCGTGGCATCAATATTGGCCTGCATACGCGAATGTACTTCGGCGACGAGGAACAGGCCAATACCGAAGACCCTCTACTGGCGCGCATTGAGCACAAGGTCAGAGTCTCGACGCTGATCGCACCGCGCGAGGACAACACCTACAGATTCGACATTCACCTGCAGGGCGACAAGGAAACCGTCTTTCTCGATATTTGAAAGCTGGAAATGACCGTATCTCCATTCGACCATCCATTTCTCTCCGGCCTGTTTGGCGACGAAGAAGCCTCCAAGCTTTTTACCGCTGAAGCAGATATCCGAGCCATGCTTTCCTTTGAGGCAGCCTTGGCGGAGGTCGAAGCAGAGGCTGGAATTATCAAAGCCGGAGCAGCAAAGGCTATCTCCAAAACGTGCAATTCCTTCAAACCCAATCTCCCTGCTCTGCAAGATGCGACCCGAAGGGATGGAGTGGTGGTGCCCGAACTCATCCGGCAACTACGAAAAGCGGTACCCTCTCCGCATGGCAAGTCGCTGCATTTCGGTGCGACCAGTCAGGACGTTATCGATACGAGCAATGTTCTCCGCCTCAAGCAGCTTTGCAAGATCCTCGACGCCCGGATGAAAGTGGTGCTGTCTGCTCTCTCGCATTTGGATAAGCAGCATGGGACAAAAACCTTGATGGGACGGACGCGGATGCAACCGGCTCTACCTATCAGCGTATCGGATCGCATCAACGCATGGCATGCACCGCTCGTCCGCCACCGTGAACGGCTTATCATTTTGTCTCAATCGCTTTTGATCGTTCAGTTCGGCGGGCCAGTCGGGACGTTGGATGCCCTTGGAGACAAGGCCCTTGCGGTAAGGGCAGCTTTGGCCAAGTCACTCAAGCTTGGCGATGCGCCGCAATGGCATAGCCAGCGTGATCGCCTCACGGAATTCGCCAGCCTCTTGTCTTTGATTACAGGAACCCTGGGCAAATTCGGCATGGACATCGCGCTGTTGGCGCAAGGCGGCGATGAAATTGTTCTCCACGGCGGAGGCGGATCATCGGCAATGCCCCACAAGCAGAACCCGGTGTCCGCCGAACTGCTCGTGACACTGGCACAGTTCAACGCGGTTCAGCTTTCGGGCATGCATCTTGCCCTTGTGCACGAACAGGAGCGGTCAGGCTCAGCATGGTCGCTTGAATGGATGCTGCTTCCGCAAATGGCGGTCGCGGCGGCGGCTTCATTGAACCTTGCCCAGCGTGTGTGCGGCAGCATCAAATCAATCGGGCGGGAATAGCTGGAATGCGCACGCAGGTCGTCATCATTGGCTCTGGACCCGCAGGCTTACTGCTTGGCGGACTTCTCACACGGGTCGGGATCGACAATGTTATCCTCGACCGGGTGAGCAAGGATTACATTCTTCACAGGGTCCGGGCAGGTGTTCTCGAAGAAGGCACCATCGGTCTCGTTGATAAAGCCGGAGCAGGTGCGCGTATGCATGCGCAGGGCCTCACGCATGAAGGATTCTCACTTGCATTCAATGACAGGAACCATCGCATTGACCTGCATGCGCTAACCGGAAAAAGTGTGATGATCTATGGCCAGACGGAACTGACCAGCGATCTGATGGCGGTACGCGAAGCTTCAGGATCAACAACCATCTATGACGCTGCCAATGTGTCGCCGCATGACTTTGACGGCTCTTCGCCCTATGTCACCTATGAGAAAGACGGCACAACACATCGTATCGATTGCGATTATATAGCCGGATGCGATGGCTATCACGGCATCAGCAGAAAATCCGTACCAGAGGATGCAATCCGGACTTTCGAAAAAGTATATCCTTTTGGCTGGCTTGGGGTTCTTGCAGAGGTACACCCGGTTCGCGACGAACTTATCTATGCAAGTCACGAACGCGGATTTGCCCTTTGCTCCATGCGCTCGCTGACACGCAGCCGTTATTACGTGCAATGCCCGCTCGACGACAAAATCGAGGACTGGGCCGATAATCGTTTCTGGGATGAACTACGCCGCAGGCTCCCGGCTGAAGACGCTGAGGCTCTCATTACCGGCCCATCATTTGAAAAGTCCATCGCGCCGCTGCGTTCCTTCGTTGCCGAGCCCATGCGTTTTGGCCGGTTATTTCTGGTCGGAGATGCCGCGCACATCGTACCGCCCACCGGCGCAAAGGGGCTGAACCTTGCAGCGAGCGATGTACATTATCTGTTTGAAGGACTGCGCCAGCACTATCTGGAAAAGTCCACCGCAGGCCTTGATGCCTACTCCGGCAAGTCTCTGGCGCGCGTCTGGAAAGCCGTACGCTTCTCATGGTGGATGACGACAATGCTTCACCGCTTTCCCGGAACGGATGCTTTCAGCCAGCGAGTTCAGGAGGCCGAGCTGGACTATCTTGTGCATTCACCGGCAGCCAGCGCATCTCTTTCGGAGAATTATGTCGGGCTGCCATACTGATTTTCGAGAATGCATAACCTTTAAGTGATGTGCATCGCGAAGAAGGCTGCAACGGCTGATATAAGTGGGCGAGAAATGCTCAAAACATATACATGACTGGTTATCTATTATGTCGAACTTTTCATTTTACACCAGCGTGCAGTCTGCGACATTAGGTTGATAATGTTTGGGATTGCATGACTGTTCGGGAGATGCGCAAACCTGATAAAGGCCGGATATAAAGTCAGGTTCCAGACAAAGTTCTAGGGAGGAACGAATGAGAAGAATTATCATGTCAACGGTCGCAGCCATTGCTTTGTGCAGCGCCGCCGCAGCGGACACCATTAAAGTTGGTGTGGTCGGGCCATTTTCCGGTCCGTTCGCGCTTCAGGGTAAAAACTTCAAGGCTGGTATCGACGCTTATATAGCCACTCATGGCGGTGGCAAAATAGGCGATGATGACATCGAAATCATCTATCGCGACGTGCCGCAGGCAGACCCTGCCCAATCCAAGGCTCTCGCACAGGAACTGGTCGTCAAAGAAGGCGTTCAATATCTGGCAGGCTTCTATTTTACGCCCGATGCCATGGCCGTTACCCCTCTGCTCGAACAGGCAAATGTTCCACTCGTCGTCATGAACGCGGCAACATCCGCCATCATCACCAAGAGCCCATTGATTATTCGTACCTCCTTCACGACATGGCAAACTTCGGCGCCCATGGCGAAAGTTGCCAAGGAGCGCGGCATCACCAAAGTGATTACCGTCGTCAGTGATTATGGACCGGGCGTCGATGCTGAAAATGCCTTCAAGGCCACATTCGGTGCCGAAGGCGGCACCGTCGTCGAGTCGATCCGTATGCCGCTCGCAACCAATGACTTCAGCCCCATCATGCAGCGCGTCAAGGATTCGGGTGCGGAAGCGGTGTTCGCTTTCCTGCCATCCGGCCCCACAACGCTGGGCTTCGTCAAAGCCTATAATGAAAATGGCCTGAAACAGGCTGGCGTCCAGTTTTTGGCACCCGGCGATCTGACACAGGAGTCGGACCTTCCCGCACTTGGTGATCCCGCGCTCGGTATCCTGACCACGTTCCATTACGCCGTGTCGCATGACTCACCTGAGAACAAAGCCTTTGTCGAGGCCGCTTCCAAAGCAATCGGCAATCCGGCGGAACTGTCTTTCCCATCGGTTGGTGCCTATGACGGCATGCACGTCATTTACAAGATGATCGAAGCGACCGGCGGCGAACAGGACGCTCAAAAAGCGGTTGATGCCGTCAAGGGTCTTGCCTGGGAAAGTCCGCGCGGGCCTGTCGAGATTGATGCCAGTTCGCGCCATATCACACAGAACATTTATCTGCGCGAAGTTGCCAAGCACGAAGACGGAACATTCTACAACAAGGAGATCAAGACCTTCGAAAAGCAGGGCGATCCTGGCCTTGCAGCAGTAAAGTGATGGCCCGCAAGGCAGGATAGAATCATGCAGACCGTGTTCAGCATAGCGATAGACGCTTTGGCCTATGGCATGGTGCTCTTCGTCATCTCAATCGGCCTTTCAGTGACCATGGGCCTGATGCGGGTCGTCAATCTCGCCCATGGGGCCTTTGCTATGATCGGCGGTTACATCGCATCCTACGCGGTGCGTGATCTCGGTCTTGCCTATGGTTTTGCAGTGCTGCTTGCCGTCTTTGCTACCATCATCATTGCCATTCCGGTCGAGCGTCTGCTTTACCGGCGAATCTATGGCGCACCGGAATTGACACAGGTTCTGATGACAATCGGCATCACCTTCTGCGTCATCGGCATCGCTAATTATGTCTTCGGCCCCACGCTGAAGACTATTCCCTTACCCGAACATTTGCGCGGACCTGTCGATCTCGGCTTCCGCTCGATTGCAGCGCACAAGCTGTTTGCGATCGGCTGCGGAGCCACCGTTGCCCTCGCTCTGTGGTATCTGATCGAGCGCACATCCTTTGGCGTCAAGCTGCGTGCCTCGGTGGATAATGCGTCCATGGCTGCTGCGCTTGGGGTTCGAACGCAGGTTGTCTATGCGGCAAGCTTTGCCGTTGCTGTCGGGCTCGCCGCTTTTGGTGGGGTTGTCGGTGCTGAGCTTCTGCCTATCGAGCCCTATTACGCCCTGCGCTATATGGTGACCTTCCTTGTCGTAGTGTCCGTCGGTGGCGCGGGGTCCATTGCAGGCGCGCTGCTTGCCTGTCTTCTCCTTGGTGGCATCGATACGACTGGCCGCTACCTCATGCCCGAATATGGTGAGTTCTTCTTCTATCTGGCCGTGATTGTCATTGTCAGCTTCTTCCCGCGCGGCCTGCTCGGAAAGGCAAACTGAAATGACGGTAATTGATGAAAAAGCACCGGCCTCGACCAAACATGGTCACTTCAAGCGTGATCTGGCTGGGCTTGCAGTAATGGTTCTGTTTGCGATTGTTTTCTATCTCATTTTTCCGAACAATCTCGCATTGCTCACCCGCATCACCGCTATCCTGCTACTGGTGCTGTCGCTTGATCTGGTGACCGGCTATTGCGGCGTTGCAACTCTTGGTCATGCGGCACTTTTCGGCTCCGGAGCCTATGCTGCCGGTATCGCAGCAGCTCATTTTGGCATCACCGAACCCATCACCATGGTGTTGATCGGCGCACTGGGCGGCGCAGCCGCCGGGCTTCTATCCGGCGCAATCATCCTGCGTGGGCATGGCCTGTCGCAACTTGTTCTCTCTATCGCGATCATCCATTTGTTCCATGAAGCTGCAAACAAGGCATCTACCTATACCGGTGGTAGCGATGGCCTTTCAGGCATCGCTCCAGACGCAGTTTTCGGCATCTTCCAGTTCGACCTGTGGGGACGCACGGCCTATGTCTTCAGTATTGTAATTCTGCTGGTGGTTTTCATGCTCTTGCGTCAGCTTGTACAATCGCCTTTCGGTATGCTGTGCCGGGGCATCAAAGAAGATCCGATGCGTATTCGGGCCATGGGCGCTTCCGTGCGCGGTACGCTTCTCAAAATGTACACGATCTCCGGTGCTGTCGCCGGGATAGGCGGTGCGCTCACTGCCATCTCGACACAGGTTGTCGGGCTGGACAGTCTCAGCTTTACAATGTCTGCGGAAGCGCTTGTCATGCTGGTTCTGGGAGGAGTTGGTTCACTCTATGGGGCCTTCATCGGAACAATTGTGTTCATGTTCTTCGAGGATTTTGTCTCAGCCGCAAATCCATTCCATTGGCTTACTCTTGTCGGTGCTCTGCTCATCGCGGTTGTGCTTTGCGCCCCGCGCGGCATCTACGGCACAGCGCTGGAACGCCTGCCAAACCTATGGAAGCGCCGGTCATGAGCCAAAACTTCATTTTTCAGGTTGAAAATCTGCAAAAAAACTTCGGCGGCCTTGCCGTTACCCGCAATGTCAGCCTCGCCATGCAACCGGGTGATCGTTTAGCGCTTATCGGCCCCAATGGCGCTGGCAAGACAACATTCGTTAATCTGGTTACCGGCCACCTGAGGCCCGATTCCGGCACCGTCAGACTTGGCGGAGACGATGTGACGCGTTTCAACCCGACCCAACGTGTACGCCATGGTCTCGTGCGCTCGTTTCAGGTGACACGTCTTTTCCTTGACATGACCCCTGAAGAGCATATCGCCCTTGCCATTCTACAGCGCAATAAACAGTCCGGTCGCATGTTCGGAAACTATATGGCTCTGTCCGGTATGCGCTCTGAAGTCGACGAACTCTTATCGACACTTGGCCTCGACTCATTGCGCCACAGTAAGGTACGCCAGATCGCCTATGGGCAGCAGCGTCTTCTCGAAATAGCGCTCGCCATGGCATTGCGGCCTAAGGTTCTGTTGCTCGACGAGCCCGCCGCAGGTGTTCCGCAAAGCGATACCGGACGCATTGAGGAAGCACTTGCAAAACTGCCTGACAACCTCGCCGTGCTGATGATCGAACACGACATGGATCTTGTTTTTCGCTTTGCCAAAAGGGTCATCGTCCTGGCCGCTGGTGAGATTATTTTCGACGGATCACCAGCCGATGTGACACGCGATCCCCGCGTACGTGAAGCCTATCTTGGGAGTTATGGCCATGACAGCAGCGTCGCTTGAGGTCACAGGTCTTAGTGCCGGATATGGCCCAACCCGCATTTTGGAAGACATTTCATTTTCGGTACCTTCTGGTGGCCGCCTCGCTGTGTTGGGACGCAATGGCATGGGCAAGACAACATTGCTCGCAACACTTGCCGGGCAGACGCGCCGTTACAATGGCTCGATACGGCTTGACGATACGGCCATTGAAACCCTCGACAGCTCTGCCCGTGCCCTGAAAGGGTTGGGGTATGTTCCGCAGGCACGCTGCATTTTCGCTTCGCTAACCGTCGAGGAAAATCTTTTCGTCGGTTTGAAGGGCCGCCCGCAATCGGCGCTGGAGGAAGCGTATGACATGTTTCCCCGCCTGAAGGAGCGACGGAAAAATCTCGGCTCTCAACTTTCCGGCGGCGAACAGCAGATGCTGTCAACGGCTCGTTCGATTCTAGGGAAACCCAGCGTGCTTCTACTTGATGAGCCTTTGGAAGGGCTGGCGCCGGTAATTTGCGAAGAGTTGATGGCCGCGCTTACGCGTTTGGCATCCAGCGGGGAAATGACCATCCTGCTCGTTGAACAGCGCATACAAAGCGCGCTCGACTTTGCCGAGCATGTGCTCATTCTGGAACGCGGACGAATTGCCTGGCAAGGCACCAGTGCGGAATTGAAACAACAGGGCGATACGATCGAGACGCTACTGGGCGTTTCCGGTCTGGTTCATTAATGCGTAAGCTTTTACTCCCACGAGGAAGATCGACTGCGTAAATCCCTGCATAATTTGCCCTTCGACAAGCTCAGGACGCTCACCACGAGGAAGGACGGTAATTGCAGGGAGTCAGGATTTGCAATGTATCTGCAAACGCTGATGATTAGCGTGCAGCCCACTAACCTTCCTCATGGTGAGCCCTCCTGAGCTTGTCGAAGGGCGAACCACGCATTCTGTTTAGGCAAACTCCCACTTCCCGAGCCTGCATTGACCGAAAAACTGCGGTTGCTCCTCCCTTCCAAAAATAATCTCGGAAAACTTATCCAACAGCTTTGGAGCTGATTTATTCTTTTCGTGTCCTTCCCGCGGGGAACTGCTTCCGGAGCCGTTCGAAGTTGGGGAAGGATGGGCGCCTCCGATGGCGGGTTACGGACCCGTTGTCCGGGGAAGTTCTGTCCAAGGGTTCCCCTGCCGTTACTAGGAGCGGCGCGTGCTGGACGAGCACTTTAAGGGGCGTCGGCGACTAGGGGCATGCCGCAAATGGCGTGCCTGACGCAGCCGGAGCCCCCCAAGCGGAACGGGCAGATGACAAAATCGCCGGACGGGCGGTCCTCGGATCGCATAATTTATCTACCAAGACGCGCTTCGATGACCGCCCGTCTTTCCCCATCCATCAACAGCCAGACGCAAAAGCGGGCGTGGCAAGGGGGAAGCACAACAAAAACAAGCGGCTAGCCTATGGCCGCTTGCGCTTGATGGCTATAGTCTTTAATCTGGCTCCTGCTCTAACGGGGTGCCTGCATCAACAGGCTGAGAGGCTGGAACAATCCAGTCAACCCGCGGAACCTGATCCGGTTTGTACCGGCGGAGGGATTAGATGCGGCTCTACAGGCCGGCGCACCTATCCTTTTGAAAATCCAACTCCAGGAGGTGCCTATGCGACTACCCGATCTTATGAAGTTTGCCGTTGTTACCAGTGCTTTTGCATTAGGCATTGCCGGCACTGCGAGCGCAGAAGGCAAGCTGACGGTCTATACCTATGAAAGCTTTACAGCCGAATGGGGACCGGGACCGAAAGTCAAAGTGGCTTTCGAGAAACAATGCACCTGCACAGTCGACTTTGTTGCAGTTGCCGATGGCGTTGCACTGCTCAACCGGCTGAAACTCGAGGGGGCTTCTACAAAGGCTGACATTGTTCTCGGACTTGACACCAACCTGACCTATGAAGCCCGGCAAACCGGACTTTTCGCGCCACATGGTATCGACGCCAGCACGGTCGATATCCCCGGTGGATTCAAGGATGATACCTTCGTTCCTTATGATTACGGCTACTTCGCCGTCATCTATGACAGCGAGAAAATCAAAGACGCTCCTGCGAGTTTAAAAAGCCTCGTTGAAGGTGACCCGAAGCAGAAGATTGTCATTGAAGATCCCCGTACCTCAACGCCGGGTCTTGGTCTCGTATTGTGGGTCAAGTCGGTATATGGCGACAAAGCCGGTGAAGCCTGGGCTAAGTTGAAAGACCGTGTCTTGACCGTTACGCCCGGCTGGTCGGAAGCCTATGGGCTCTTCACCAAAGGTGAAGCGCCGCTGGTTCTTTCCTACACCACATCACCTGCCTATCACCTGATCGCCGAAAAAACCGACCGCTATAAAGCCGCTTCTTTCGAAGAAGGCCATTATTTGCAGGTCGAAGTAGCGGCGCAAACGGTGAACGGGTCCCAAAACCCGCTTTCAGCGCAGTTCCTGACATTCATGACAGGTACTGCCTTTCAGGACACCATTCCGGAAAGCAACTGGATGTATCCGGCGGCGAAAACCTCCACTCCGCTTAACCCGGCTTTCGATACGCTGGTAAAACCGTCCAAGACACTCACTTTCACGGCTGAAGAAGTGGCTGAAAACCGCAAAGCCTGGATCGACGAATGGCTGGAAGCCATGAGTAAATAACACCAATGGCGGCAAGCTTGATCAAACCTGTGGCGGGGGCTCTCGCCCTCGCCTTTCTCAGTATATTGGCAGGCGGCGCTTTACTCAGCCTTGCAATCGAAGCTTTCCGTGGCAGCACGGAAGGGTTTGCCGCGTTCGACAGCTATCTCTGGCGGATCGCTCGTTTCACAATCCTGCAAGCGCTGCTTTCCATGGTGCTTTCGGTGGGATTTGCCATCCCGCTTGCATGCGCGTTGCACTCACAGCAGAGTTTTCCCGGGCGCGGGATGATATTACGGTTGTTTGCGCTGCCACTGGCATTGCCGGCGCTTGTAGCTGTCCTCGGTATCACCAGTATTTATGGGCGGAACGGATTGCTTGCCTCAACATTTGCATGGCTCGGACTGGATATCGTTCCTGACATTTACGGGCTGACGGGAATTCTTCTAGCCCATGTATTTTTCAATTTGCCGCTGGCGACACGGCTTATTCTTTCAAGCCTTGATTCCATTCCGGAAGATTACTGGAAGCTGTCATCACAATTGGGAATGAGCAACTGGACCCAATTCAAGCTGATCGAATGGCCTGTCATTCTGCGCAATATATCCGGAGTGGCTGGCCTGATCTTCATGCTGTGCATCACCTCGTTCACAGTGGTTCTGACACTTGGCGGCGGGCCTCGCGCTACAACACTTGAAGTTGCAATCTACCAATCCCTTCACTTTGATTTCGACATCGCCAGAGCAGTTTCATTAACGCTTCTCCAGCTTTGTCTGACTATCGCCGTGCTTTCCGTGCTGTCATTGGCCGGTCGACCAACCGAAGAAGGTTTTAGCATGCGCACGACGACACGCCGCCTCGACACACCCTCCTGGCAGGCTAGAACGTGGAATATCACATTAATCCTGCTTGGTTTTCTCTTCATCGCCCTGCCCATTGTCGGCACGGTCGTTTCCGGACTTTCCGCGGACCTTACGCGGCTTCTATCCGAGACAATGGTCTGGCGTGCAATTGCTACAAGTCTTATTCTCGGCGCGACCGCTGCAGCACTATCGCTGATAATCTCAATGAGTCTGGTAATTGCACGCGAGTTTCTTGCAACCAGACGACGCTATGCCAGTGCCGGAATGTTCGAGCGTTCCCTTGATCTTGGCGCAAGCCTGATCATGGTCGTGCCGCCTATCGTCATTGGTGCGGGATGGTTCATACTCTCCCGCCACTTCGTCGATCCGTTCAGTATTGCACCCCTCATGGTTGTTTGCGTTAACGCCGCTATGGCCATCCCCTTTGCGTTTCGCATTCTTCGTCCGTCATGGGATACCGCAGCGAGCCGTAACAACCGGCTTTGCGAGCAGCTTGGTATCACCGGCTGGAATCGACTCCAGATCATTGACTGGCCGGTTTTAAAGCGACCGCTGGGCATCGCTTTTGCTTTTGCCATGGCTTTGTCCCTCGGGGATCTTGGAACGATTGCGCTTTTTGGCAACGATAGCATTCTCACCCTGCCCTATTTGCTGTTGCAGCGAATGGGGAGCTACCGTACTGACGACGCTGCAGGACTTGCGCTAATCCTTGCGGCTCTTTGCCTGATACTCATGATAATCGCTGACAGAGGTGCAACCAGCTTGGCCAGAAGGGATAGCAACAATGGCTGAGCCAGCAACAAATGGCGTCTCAGTTCAACTCGACGCCGTTCGTTTTGACTATGGCGAAATGGCTATGAACTTCGATATATTCATCGAATCTGGCTCGATAACCGCGATCATCGGACCTAGCGGATCGGGAAAATCGACGCTGCTTAATCTTATTGCAGGTTTCGAGCGGCCGGTTGGAGGCTTGGTAAGAATAGGCGATCTTGATGTCACCGCGTTGCCGCCTTCACAACGACCGGTCTCAATGGTATTTCAGGACAATAATCTCTTTGCCCATCTCGACGTTGTATCCAATGTGGGGCTTGGTCGCCGATCCAACCTCAAGCTTAGTCAGACAGATCAGGCTGACATACAGGCCGCTATCCAGAAAGTTGGGCTTACGGGAAAAGAACGACGAAAACCCGAAGCTCTATCCGGCGGGGAACGTCAGCGCGTTGCCATTGCCCGCGCATTGGTTCGTAACAGGCCCGTTTTATTGCTTGATGAAGCTTTTGCATCATTAGGCCCGGCGCTACGTCATGAAATGCTTGATCTGATCGGAGATCTTCACAAGGAAACCGGGATGACGATTATCATGGTGACCCATCATCCGGACGATGCCTTGTACTTGCCATCAACGCTCCTGTTCGTTGAGAACGGGCATATAGCCGCCTCCGGTCCCGCTAAAGATTTGCTGTCCAATGGGGGACCTTCGCTGTTGCGAAATTACCTCGGTAGCAAAGAGTCTGAGCTTTGACATATTTTCGACGCCTTGCCACCCTCAAGAAAACAATGAAATTCTTGCTCCCGGACGCGCATCGGGCTAGCAAGAACAAAGACATACGAGTCTCCTGGCGCTCGGTACGAAGAGGATATGATTCTGGGTTCGCACACGTCACCCCTGAAGACAGCATGGTTTCAAGCAGCCAATCGCGGTAGAAAGCCCGCGCAGGTCGTGATGATGCTTGCCTTTCTTTCAGGCTGCCAGGTGCTCAATGTCACCAAGGAAGATGCCGCTCTTGGGCCGTCCTCCAATCCCGTTACCGTAGACAACGTCAATAAAAATGACCGGTTGGCCAAGCTTAGCGCCGAGCAGCACCCGCGTATTCTCGCAACCTATGGCGGCGAATATAAAGACGCAAAGCTTGAGCGGATGGTTGCCAAGGTTGTTGGTAATCTCACGACCGTTTCCGATAACCCGACCCACACCTACCGCATTACGATCCTTAACTCGCCAAATATCAACGCCTTCGCATTACCGGGTGGCTATCTCTATGTGACGCGTGGCCTTCTGGCCCTCGCAAACGATAGTGCCGAGCTTGCCGCAGTTCTTGCTCACGAAATGGGTCACGTCATTGCAAACCATGGCATCGAACGCCAGCAGCGCGAGCAGGAAGCCGTCATTGCCGGACGGGTCGTATCGGAAGTACTGCAGGGCGATACAGCGGGGCAAGAGGCTCTGATCCGTGGCAAACTGCGAATGGCACAGTTCTCACGCAATCAGGAACTCCAAGCGGATGCTATCGGCATCAAGATGATCGGCGAAGCAGGCTACGATCCTTTTGCAGCCCCCCGCTTCCTGCAATCCATGGCTTCCTATGCTGACTTCCGCAATGTGTCAGGCGCGACAGATGCCAGCCTCGACTTCCTTGCAAGCCACCCCTCTGCTCCGCAACGCATTGAGCTTGCGCGCGGTCACGCGCGCCGCATAGGCGCACCTGGAGTTGGCACGACCGATCGCGATTCTTTCCTGAAGGGTATCGATGGTATCCTTTACGGCGACACGCCTGAGGAAGGTTATGTGCGTGGCAGGAATTTTGTCCATCCACTTTTGGGTGTGAGCTTTACCGTTCCTGATGGCTTTACCATCGATAACAGCGCCGATGCTGTCATGGCCACGGGAGCAGGTGAGGTTGCAATCCGCTTCGACGGGACACAAATCTCTGGTAATCCATCAATGACCGACTACATGCGCAGTGGTTGGGTCACAGGACTAGATGATTCCAGTGTGACTGCTACAACCTTTAACGGGATGCCCGCAGCACGCGCCAAGGCAAAGGCGGATCGGTGGGAGTTTGACATTTTTGTCGTCAATGCCGGCAACCGTATCTACCGCTTTCTGACCGCCGCGCCTGCGGGAAGCGCTGCATTGATGCCTGCTTCGCAAACAGTCGTTCAAAGCTTTCGGTTGTTAACCCCCGAGGAGAAGGCTGCCGCCAAACCATTGCGTATCCGCGTGGTGACGGTGAAGGCCGGCGATACCTTGTCATCTCTTTCGAGCAAGATCATGGGAACAGATCGCAAGCTTGATCTCTTTCGCCTTATCAACGCTATGCCGCCAGGCGGAACGGTATCGGTTGGCGACAAGGTGAAGCTTATCAGCGAATAACAAAAAAGCCCGGCACAGCCGGGCTTTTTTCTGAGGGAATAGGCTCTTTACGCGGCTTCTTCCTGTTCGTCTTCAGCAACTACATCTGCTTCAACTTCAGTTTCAGTTTCATCAGTCTTTGCACCGCGCTTTGGTCCCTTTGCGAGATTAACCTCGATGAGACGGACGGCCTCTGTCTCCGACATCTTGTTGACAGCAGAAATTTCGCGAGCCATGCGGTCGAGCGCTGCTTCATAGAGCTGGCGTTCTGAATAGGACTGTTCCGGCTGATTATCAGCGCGGAAAAGATCGCGTACAACTTCGGAAATTGAAATCAGATCGCCTGAGTTGATCTTCGCATCATACTCTTGCGCGCGACGCGACCACATGGTCCGCTTGATGCGCGCACGACCCTGTACCACTTTCAGTGCGCGTTCTACATAATCTGTCTCAGAAAGCTTCCGCATACCGATGGCCGTTGCTTTGGCAACAGGCACTTTCAGGCGCATCTTATCTTTCTGAAAATCAATAACGAACAGTTCAAGCTTGTGGCCTGCAACTTCCTGTTCTTCAATATTGACAATTTGACCAACGCCGTGTGCCGGATATACAATAAATTCGCCCGTCTTGAATCCAATACGCTGGGCGGCTTTTTTCTGCGGAACTACTGTCATGCGCTTCATTACTCCCTGCTGCGCCCGGCAAAACGCACCGGTTAAACCAACCACTGGAAACCGGAACCCGGTTTGTCGGTCGTCAATGGTGTCGCGCAAAAGCAATCCGGACGGATCAGTTGGGCTGAATGACAAACAAGCATACCCTGAACTGCTACGTCCGAAAAAAATCTAGCCAAGTGGTGATTTATACTTTAGCGCCACGAAATTGACGTCCAATGATCAACATATTTCAGCACCATAACATGAAAACCGAGTAGAATCAAATTTTTGCTGCATTTGCTCAAAAAACGAGCGTCTACAGACTTGCTTATTGCAGCAAATCCAGCTTAGCCAGCATTATTCCTTTGAACATTAGTCGCCTTCGCCAGGTTCCGGAGAGAAAAACTTTTCAAACTTACCGGTTACGCCATCCATTTCCTTGGCATCAGAAGGCGCTTCGCCCTTGGTCGAAATATTCGGCCATTTCTCGGAATACTCGGAATTGAGTTGCAACCAGCTATCCAGCCCCGGCTCAGTGTCCGGTCTAATGGCTTCTGCAGGGCATTCCGGCTCGCAGACACCACAATCAATGCATTCATCCGGATGGATGACCAGCATGTTTTCGCCTTCGTAAAAACAATCGACCGGACAGACTTCAACGCAATCCATGTATTTGCAGCGGATGCAATTGTCGGTCACAACATAAGTCATTTACGGCTCCAGAAGACACCACGATCAGCGGTACAATCGTTGAGGTAACGATTTGCTGCCAAGCTGACAAGAGGTAAGAACAAGACTGCGGCACCAGAACGCGGTTGTCGGGTTACCGGCAAGCTCTCGGCGGCATTGTTCGCACCTTCATCGGAGCTGAACAAGAAATTCATTCCTCTGCAATAGAGATATTGCGGTATAGCATATTGGAATTCAGCTTAAACTTCGAAGTTTATTCCATCCACCTGTCGGCCGGCATTATTGACTGGAATCGTCATTGTCACCGTGCATTAAACGATCAACTTGCCGTCGCTCCCGTTTTGTGGGGCGACCACTTCCTGCATCACGCTTTGGCAACGCGTCCAGGCGGCTGAGCTCTTTCGGTAAAGGAGGTGGGGAAATGTCCTTATACAGCTCCCGTGCTTCCTCAGCCGGCCCACGCCGCAGCCCACCGGAGACGATTTCATAAACAAGGATACGACGCTCCAAGGCAATTGTCAGCACATCGCCAGTTTTGATATTCTGAGATGGCTGATCAATTTTTACCTTGTTGAGACGAACATTCCCGCTGGACACCAGCTTGGCCGCAAGGGAGCGGGATTTTACCACCCGTGCAAAAAACAGCCATTTATCGATACGCTGTCCCTTTTTCCCCTCGGCCTCTGCCATCGCTTTATTTCTTCATTTGTTCCTTCAGGGCGAGCAATTTTGCGAAAGGCGAATCCATATCGATCTTGACTGGACGTTCCTCGCGTTCGGGACGCTTGGCCGGAGCCTTGTGCTGCCCTTGTGGTTTTCCGCCATGTTTCGCGCCATCCTGTTTGAAGCGCTCATTACCCGCCGGTTTACCTTTACCGCGAAAATGCTCCTTACGTTCACCACGCTCATTCTGAGGCAGTGACGGACGATCCGGTCGAGCGGTCCTCTGCTCAATTTGGCCGTTACGCGCTTGTCCGCCACGCTGATTGTCACGCTTCTCATGATTGCCGCGATTATTATTGCGATTATCAAAACGAGCTTGACGCCACAGAAGAATTGGTTTCGGTGCGTCCTCAGTCGTAACCGCTACAACCGGACTGACATCCGCAACAGGTTTAACAACAGCTTCGATCGTTGATGCATTGACGAAACCTGGACCGACTGGTTCCGCAGCAGGTACTTTAGAGGCGGTTGGCACATCTTGTTTCAGCGCAGCATTTGCTACTGCTTCAAGCTCTGCCAGCTTGGCAGCAACAACCGCGGGCTCGACCGCTTCCTGACGATATCCAAGATTTTTGAGAATCTCTTCCATGTCATCTGCCGTTGCGCCAAGAATCGACATCATCGCCGGGATCACCAGGAAGCGCGAACCATCATAGGCACCATCAGGACGCACGCCCGTTCCGGGCCTCCAAGCCAGCGCAGGACGGATGAGATCAGCCAAGCGTTCAAGGATATCGATGCGAACAGCCCGACGGCCAAGCAATCTGTAACCTGCCAAACGATAAAATGCGGGATCAAAGCTTGCATCAGTCACAACAGACGTTCTGCCCGCAGACAATACCTGCACAACATCGCCGTATCCCGGACGATCTTTGGCATCTTCTTTAAGAGCCCAGAGGAGCGTCAGCAGACCGGCAGGAGCTGGCTTGAGCAAAGCAGGCAGGAATACGTGGTAGGCACCAAAACGCACCCCCAAGCGGCGCAGAGCCGCACGGGAGTCTTGATCCAGACCACGAACTTCTTCGGCGACATCCCGGCGTTGCAGAACACCAAAGTTTTCGACCAGCTGAAACGCAAGGCCTTTGGTGATACCGACCAGCGCGTCCGCGTTGGCGAGATCAACAAGTGGCTTCAATACCGTATCGATGTGATGGCTAAGGAAGCGTTCAACGCGTGCTGCAACTTTGTCACGAGCCGGGCCGGTAAGCTGCTCGTCCGCAAGCAGTACAGCGCGCGGCTTCAGGGCCTGTTCGCCAGACACGACAGAAGCAATCGTCGCGCCGACCCAGCGCAACGTACCGTCGGACGCCAGCGCGAAATCGCCATTGGCAGATGCTGAGAATCGCTCGGCACGATTTTCAAACTCTGCCGCCAGGGCTTTTTGCGCTGCGGCCTTAATGGCCTTGGCGTCTGTTCCATCATCTTGGGCATCCGCAGTAAAGCGGAACCCGTCTAATCGTCCAACATGGTGCCCTTCGACAACAACGTCCCCGGCAGGGCTAATTTCGGCTTCTAGCATTGTATTCTCTCTCAGGCGCCTCATAAGCACGCTTGTCCTGCGGTCTACGAAGCGTTTCGTCAACCGTTCATGCAGTGCATCGGATAATCTGTCCTCAATTTCACGCGTCTTTTCTTGCCAATGTGCCTGATCTGCCAGCCAACCGGGCCTATGAGACACAAATGTCCACGTCCTGATCTGTGCGATACGCCGAGAAAGGGCGTCAATATCGCCGTCAATGGAATCAGCCCGGCGCACTTCTTCAGCCATGTAATTTTCGTTCACATGACCTTTTTCAACAAGATCGGTATACACGGACGCGATGATGTCCGCATGTTGCGCGGGGGCAATTTTGCGGTAATCCGGTAATGCGCAGGCATCCCACAAAAGGGCCACTCGCTCCGGTGTGTTCGCAAGTGGTGCAATGTCCGGATCGCGCGAGAGAAATTCCAAAGCCTGCTGATCAACCGCAGGTAGTGCTCTCGTCAGCCCCTCAATTGGCGCGGGCGTATCAATAGAGCGCTTCAGCGCATCAAGATTGGAATAGTCAAAACGAGCGGTTCGCCATTGCAGAATTTTGACCGCATCAAAGGCATGCGATTCGATACGCTGAACGAGGGCTTCAGAAAAGCCTGATACATGGCCTGTGGTGCCAAATGTACCATCTCGCAAATGTCGACCGGCACGTCCGGCAATCTGACCGATCTCGGCAGGAGAAAGATCGCGGAACTGATAGCCGTCAAACTTGCGGTCTTGGGCAAAGGCCACATGATCAACGTCCAGGTTGAGCCCCATACCAATCGCATCAGTTGCGACCAGATAATCCACATCGCCCGACTGATAGAGTTCGACCTGCTTGTTTCGGGTACGCGGGCTCAATGTTCCCATAACAACCGCAGCGCCACCGTTTTGTCGGCGGATCAACTCGGCGATTGAGTAAACCTCTTCCGCCGCGAAAGCGACAATGGCCGTCCGCGGCGGCAAGCGCGTTATCTTCTTTGAACCGGCATAAGTGAGATTAGACAATCTTGGCCGCGTAATTACGGAAATACCCGGCAAAAGCTTTTCGAGGATCCCGCGCATTGTTGCGGCACCCAACAGGATTGTTTCCTGACGTCCCCGAAGATGAAGGATGCGATCTGTGAAAATGTGACCGCGCTCAAGGTCATTGGCGAGTTGCACTTCATCAATCGCAACAAAATCCACATCGGTTTGACGCGGCATCGCCTCAACTGTGCAAACTGAATAGCGAGCGCCCGGCGGATTGATCTTCTCTTCGCCGGTGATCAGCGCGACATTGGCAATGCCCACCCGTTCGGCAACCCGATTGTAAACCTCACGCGCCAAAAGTCGCAGCGGCAAACCAATCATTCCAGACCGGTGCGCAAGAAGACGTTCAATAGCAAGATGGGTCTTGCCAGTGTTTGTAGGCCCCAAAACTGCCGTTACATCGCGGCCAGTCAATGTGAGAGGCAGTTCGGTCTTGGGCATTAGGTTCATCAATTAAATTCCAGTACCGCCCAAACGAGCAAACCAAGTTTGGCATTCAACCAAACAGCATTCTCAGCATCTACAGAAGGTATGTGGCCCAATCCAGATAAACAATCATTAATCGATTCACGGAATGTACCGTTAAGAAATAGAACGCGAGCAGAACGAATCAGCTACGAATCAGCTTTAGGACCAGATTCCTGATTTGTTCACGGCCATATGTAGATTTTCTTTGGGGTAAGAATACCACATACTGAATCGCCCGACTCGCTAGAGAGCTAAATTTCGTGAAAAAATTAACTCTTGGCTTTTAGCCATCACTGTCAATTTTAATCTTGAGTCAAGTTTCATTTTAGGATGAGATTCCGTAGGTGCCAGGATTTGCCGCGCATCCGGGGATACGCGGCAAAACTGGTTAACTTAAATATTGTCCGCCATTAGCCGAAAGTGTCGAGCCCGTTATAAAACCGGATTCGTCAGACGCGAGGAAAACCACACAGCGCGCCACTTCTTCTGGCTCCCCAAGGCGTCCAACCGGGATTTGCGGAATGATCCGCTCGTTCAAAACCTTTTCGTCAATTGCCCGCACCATCTCGGTTCCAATGTAGCCGGGGCAAATCGCATTGACCGTAATCCCGGCGCGAGCACCTTCCTGTGCCAGAGCTTTTGTGAAGCCGATATCACCCGCCTTGGCAGCCGAGTAATTTACCTGACCGGCCTGGCCCTTTTGACCATTGATCGACGATATATTGATGATGCGACCGAACTTGCGATCCCTCATCCCCGTCCAGATTGGATGAGTCATGTTGAACAGGCCATTCAGATTGGTGTTGATCACATCGCTCCATTGCCCGGGCGTGAGCTTGTGAAACATCGCATCGCGCGTAATACCTGCATTGTTTACCAGTACGGAAACTGGCCCAAGGTCTGCCTCGACCTTGGCAATACCGGCAGTACATTCATCGTAGCTCGACACATCCCATTTGTAGGTGGCTATGCCTGTCTTATCACTGAATTTCTTCGCGGCTTCGTCATTGCCGGCATAACTAGCGGCAACTTTGTAGCCAGCAGCCTTCAAGGCAATACTAATCGCTGCACCAATGCCGCGCGTACCACCAGTTACGATTGCTGTTTTGGTCATGTTTCCCCTCCCTGAAATAATCTCGCTTAAACACAGTCAATAAGTCACTTGCGCAGAGGGCGATTTGCTCCCTGCAAAATACCGGCCTTGCTAACGCAAAGCCGGCAAGATTTTCAATTAATCCTTCACGCGTTCAATGCAGAGCGCTACGCCCATACCGCCACCAATACACAACGTGGCAAGGCCTTTGGTGCCGTTGCGCCGCTTCAATTCGAAAAGCAACGTGTTGAGGACACGTGCACCGGAAGCGCCGATCGGATGACCTATGGCGATCGCTCCACCGTTGACATTAACGATATCGGGATTGAAGCCGAGATCTTTGTTGACCGCACAAGCTTGAGCCGCAAAGGCTTCATTTGCTTCCACCAAATCAAGATCTTCTGCCTTCCAACCGGCTTTTTCGAGAGCTTTGCGGGAGGCTGGGATAGGGCCGGTTCCCATAATTGCCGGATCAACACCTGCTGTTGCCCAAGAAACGATACGAGCCAGCGGCTTGATACCACGGCGCTTGGCCTCTTCTTCACTCATGAGCACTACGGCGGCTGCACCATCGTTCAGACCCGAGGCGTTGCCAGCAGTCACCGTTCCTTCCTTGTCAAAGGCCGGCCGCAGCTTCGAAAGCGATTCCAGCGTAGCGCCATGACGGATATACTCATCATCAGCAACAACCACATCGCCTTTACGGGTTTTGATGGTGAACGGAACGATCTCGTCTTTGAAGCGTCCGGCCTTTTGCGCCGCCTCGGCCTTGTTTTGCGAAGCGAGGGCAAAGTTATCCTGATCTTCGCGCGTTAACTGCCATTTGCGGGCGATGTTTTCAGCGGTGATGCCCATGTGATAGCCGTGGAAGGCATCCGTCAGGCCATCCTTGATCATGGTGTCGATCATCTTGAAATCGCCCATTTTGACGCCGCCGCGCAAATGCGCGCAATGCGGTGCCATGGACATGGACTCCTGACCACCGGCAACAATGATGTTGGCATCGCCAGTAGCGATTTGCTGCATGCCCAAAGCTACCGCACGCAAACCCGAACCACAGAGCTGGTTCAAACCCCACGCTGTCGCCTCCTGCGGGATACCAGCCTCCATGGCAGCCTGCCGCGCCGGATTTTGCCCCTCGCCCGCACCAAGCACCTGACCCATGATCACTTCGTCTACATCTGCGCCCTCGACACCAGCACGACTGAGCACCTCTTTTATAACCGCGGCGCCCAACTCATGCGCAGGCACATTGGCAAACGCGCCATTGAAGGAGCCTACGGGGGTACGTGCTGCGCTGGCGATAACGATTGATTGGGTCATAAACGTTTCCTCATTTTGTAATGCTCAATTCAAAATACTTCTAACAAACAGAATTCCCTCCCTTCAGACATTTGACAAGGGCCCAATTGGTCTTGAGAAGGAATTATCCTTGCCGCAGTGCAGCATAACTTTGCTGGTAACCGGTTGTATGCGGTGCACAAATCACTTTGAAATGATGCGCTTTGCCCCTATCCTTTGTGATCTACCGTCAAGCTGGCGCGTAAGTTCGGCAATGGGATATGCTTGGGGAGTTAAGTAATGGCAGCGAAGACCGGCGAAATCATCATCAAGAAGTACGCCAACCGACGTCTCTACAACACGGGTACAAGCACCTATGTAACATTAGAAGACCTGGCGGGCATGGTTAAGCGAAATGAAGATTTCACCGTACAGGATGCCAAGACAAGCGAAGATATAACTCACTCAGTTCTGACGCAGATCATCTTCGAATTGGAGAACAAAGACGGCCAGAATATGCTGCCGATCCCCTTTCTGCGCCAGTTGATTGCTTATTATGGCGATCAGATGCAGGTTGTTCTTCCAACGTTTCTTGAGCAATCCATGTCGGCTTTTGCCAAAGAGCAAGAGCGTATGCGCGAGCAAATTACGACTGCTTTTGGCAAGTCGCCCATCGACATGATGAATGTCAGCACCCCTATCAAGTTGGTAGAAGAACAGGTTCGCCGTAACACTGAAATGCTGCAGCATGCGATGAAGATGTTCACTCCGTTTCCACTTAGTAAGTCAGCAGACGCTGCCGCACCTGACGAGAGTAATGCGACAGAGCAAGCAGCCGATGGCTCGGGTTTAAATGAACTGAAAGAGCAGATTGCTGCCATGCAGCGTAAACTGGATTCTTTCGACAAATAATTTCCGAGGGATATTCGGGAGGAATAATGACCGGATCGGCCAAGGCAACCGTTTTCATCGACAATGAAAAAGTAATCGTGACCGAATACCGGTTTGGCGTCGGAGATAATACGGGTTGGCATCGTCACGGTCACGACTATGTCGTGGTGCCGTTGATGGACGGCAAAGTGAAACTCGTCACCAAGGACGGAGATTCAATAGCCGAGATGACGAAGGGTGTTCCCTATTTTCGATCCGAAGGCGTGGAACACGATGTCATAAACGCAAATGATGGCGAATACGCCTTCATTGAAATCGAGTTGAAGCAATCTCCCTAGCGGAAGTTCACATCACGGCCCGCCGAGCGTAGCGATACTGTAAAGCCAGCAAGGATATCGAAAAACGCCATCGCCATGAGAATGAAGAACAGCGAGTGCGATGCACTTGGCACAAGCAAAAATTCGACCAGAAACGCAACAAAGACAAATGTCGAGAGTAGGTGATCAACAACGGAAGCGTTGCTCGTGCGCGTCGATTTCATGATTTCGAAGAACAGCAATGCAAGCGACAAAACGATCATTAAGTCGCCGAGCGTCATGATCCAATTGCCCCCAGACAGCATCTGCATCGAATAAAGCTGCGTGGCCCAAGGGTCAGCGCCACCAATGCCAGCCAACCCGGCAATAACCAGATTGAATACAACAAGCGGCACAATCATCAACGGTATATTCGAAATCACGAAGCAATCTCCCACAAAAGCCGCTGGTCCTAAAATAAAAGGACCGGCACATGGCCGGTCCTTTTAGCATGCTTTCGAAGGAAAAATCAGCCTTCTTTAGGCGTCAACACCTGACGGCCACGATACATGCCGGTCTTCAGATCGACATGGTGTGGGCGGCGCAGCTCGCCTGAATTCTTGTCTTCGACATATGTCGGTGCCTTCAACGCGTCAGCGGAACGGCGCATGCCGCGCTTCGACGGAGAAGTTTTTCGTTTAGGTACAGCCATTGTTCCAGCTCCAGTAATCAGTCAAAATCCGGCACTGGCCCAATTGAGCCTGTCACAATGGACAAAAATCCGGAAAGTTCGGCTGGGCTATACACCGCCTAAGAGCTTTTGACCAGCGTGACTCTTATATTTTTTGTCATGAACCCGTTAAAGAAGGCAATCGCGTGTTATTAGCACCTATCCCACGCATCCAACATAAGCCCCCGCGGCACGCGCACGGCGCTCATTAACCCTTGCCAGCATTTGCAGGCCACGACCAGGTTTAGCCGGATTTCGCATGATCGGGTTGGGCAGGGTGACTGCAAGATAGGCTGCCTGACGTGCAGATAGTTTAGCGGCACTGGTCTTGAAATGATGCTGCGCTGCAGCCTCGATGCCGTAAATTCCCGGTCCCCATTCCGCAATGTTGAGATAGACTTCCATCAAGCGCCGCTTAGGCAATATAAGGTCTGTCATGACGGCCAGCGGCACTTCGAGTCCTTTGCGAATAAAAGAGCGGCTGTTCCATAAAAACAGGTTCTTGGCTGTCTGCATGGGTATAGTCGAAGCGCCTCGTGTCTGTTCCCCATCAATCGTATCGGAAACCACTGAGTTCAATGCATCCCAATCAACACCGGAATGGGAGCAGAACTTGGCATCCTCGGACATCATTACCGAATTGACGAGCGTTGGTGATATGTCATCGATGGACACCCACTGACGATCATACCCTGAGAATGTGACGAGATCTTTGACCATCAAAGTTGAAATCGGATGCACAAAGGGCAGCCGATATAGGCAAAGCAGAATAAGAGGCAACATAATGAGTATTATGCCCGTCAAAACCAAATAGCGCATAACTCGCCCTAACGGCGAGCGCCCGGGATCGACAAGATATCCCCTGCCCCGTTTGTTTCTGACCAGAACTCTTGCCACGTAGACCTTCCGCTTGAATTGCCACCTCGGACATAGAGCATCAGGAAGCAGAAGGGAATTCTTTCTGCGAAATTCTGCTCTGCATTTACAAAATGAACAGAAAATTTATCCGGTGCTTGACCCAAAGACTATTTATTGATCATTGAGCAGCCATGAACGACAATGGTTTCTCGCTTTTTCAGCAAAGTTTGCAACAACGCGCAGCATCCGTAGAGATGGCGCTGTCGGAGCTTTTGTCTGACCAACCACGTAGTGGTGAAATTGCACGTCCCCCAAGATTGCTCGCAGCAATGAGGCATGGAGTGCTCAATGGTGGCAAACGGCTTCGCCCCTTTCTGGTCATGGAAAGCGCAGCCCTGTTTGAAGCCGACAATTCGGCTGCTTTGCGCGTCGCTGCCGCGCTCGAATGTATACATAGTTATTCTCTCGTCCATGACGACCTTCCCGCCATGGACAATGACGACTTGCGCCGAGGCCAACCCACCGTTCATCGCAAGTTCGATGAAGCTGCCGCAATACTTGCTGGTGACAGTCTCCTAACCTACGCATTCGAACTTATTGCCAGCGAAGAAACTGAACTCAGCCCGCTGGCGCGTGCTTCGCTTATAACCGAGCTAGCTCGGGCAGCCGGAATCGGTGGCATGACCGGCGGCCAGACACTCGATCTGGAAGCTGAAAAAGTGAAGCCTGATGAACAAGGCATCATTCGGCTTCAGGCAATGAAAACTGGCGCGCTCATAAGATTTGCCTGCGAATCGGGTGCTATTATTGGCAATGCTGATCTGCGTGAGCGCGAACGTCTTGCCGAATACGGTTCTGCCATAGGACTGGCGTTCCAACTCGCTGATGATCTTCTGGACGTAACATCGGATGCCGGAAATATGGGTAAAGCGACTGGCAAGGATGCAGCAGCCGGCAAAGCGACACTGGTTTCAATTCACGGGATCGAATGGACAAAGCAACAGCTCTCAGGCCTTGTTGAGCAGGCACAGCAGCTGCTTGAGCCTTTTGGTGAAAAAGCAGCTCTTTTGAAAGAGGCAGCACGCTTTATCGCCGAGCGAAAAAACTAAAATTATTCAGCTGCCTGATTGCCGTGGCCGAAACGGTTTTCAATATAGTCGGCAACCATCTTCTGGAACTCCTGAGCGATACCCGTCCCACGCAATGTCGCAACCTTTTTGCCATCCACAAATACTGGGGCCGAAGGCGTTTCACCTGTTCCGGGGAGAGATATGCCTATATCAGCCATCTTGGATTCGCCCGGACCATTGACGATACACCCCATGACGGCCACGTTCAGCGCTTCAACACCAGGGTATTTCTCGCGCCATATCGGCATATTTGTTCTGATATCGCTTTGAATGGACTGCGCCAGTTCCTGAAACACTGTTGAGGTTGTGCGTCCGCATCCGGGGCATGCGGCAACGATAGGAATGAACTGCCGAAAGCCCATCGTCTGCAGCAATTCCTGTGCTACCTGCACTTCTCTCGTACGGTCTCCGCCGGGCTCTGGCGTCAGTGAAATACGTATTGTATCGCCAATTCCCTGTTGCAGGAGAATACCCATGGCCGCCGACGAAGCCACTATGCCTTTGGTCCCCATGCCAGCTTCTGTTAGTCCTAGGTGCAAAGCATGATCGCAGCGGCGGGCCAACTCAGCGTAGACGGCGATTAAATCCTGCACTTGGCTTACCTTGGCGGACAGAATGATCTTCGAACGCGGCAGTCCGATTTCCTCTGCCAGTTGTGAAGAAATAAGCGCTGATTGAACGATTGCTTCACGCACCACAGCCTCAGCCGTAAGTGGCGAACCTGCTGCGCTGTTCTTGTCCATCAGGGCCGTAAGCAACTCCTGGTCCAGCGATCCCCAATTGACACCGATGCGCACAGGTTTGTCATAACGGACAGCCATTTCAATAATGGCACCGAACTGCGCATCTTTTTTGTCTTTAAAGCCTACATTTCCCGGATTGATGCGATACTTGGCCAAAGCCTCGGCACAGGCTGGATGGTCGGCAAGCAACTTGTGCCCGATATAATGAAAGTCTCCGACAAGTGGTACATTCAGGCCAAGCCTGTCGAGCCGTTCGCGAATACGCGGAACTGCGGCAGCTGATTCATCACGATCAACAGTAATACGGACGATCTGGGAACCTGCCCGGGAAAGAGCTGCAACCTGCGCAACCGTTCCGTCGACATCCGCCGTATCGGTATTCGTCATGGACTGAACCACAACGGGGGCACCGCCGCCAACCATTACACCGCCCACATCGACACCAATCGACGAGCGCCGGGCAAAGGGTTGCGAAATATAGTCGGACATTATCAAGCTCCAGAGATGCTGTTCAGGTGGCGCAGACACGGCCATTTGTCAACACCATGCAACCTTACCGTATTGTCCTACCCTGCTGGCAAAAAATCCGCATGACAAAGTGTTCATGATCCAAACCTAGTAATTTTGCTGCAATGCAATATATTCCAGCCATGCTCAACCAGAAACATATTGCAGCTCAGGAAGCTTAAATCATGGCCAAAAAGACAGCTATCGTTACGGGTTCTAATTCAGGTATTGGTCTCGGCGCTGCACACGCACTTGCAGCCGCTGGTTATAATGTTGTGATAAATTCGTTTACGGACCGCCCGGAAGATCACGCATTGGCCAAAGATCTTGCCGAAAAATACTCTACCGCAGTCTCCTATATCAAGGCAGATATGTCGAATGGAGCTGAGTGTCGTGCACTCATCGAAAAGTCCGTCGAGCAATTCGGAACTGTTGATGTATTGGTGAACAATGCCGGTATTCAGTTTGTAGCACCGGTTGACGAGTTTCCGGTTGAGAAATGGGATGCAATTATTGCAATCAACTTAACATCGGCTTTCCATACTACCGCCGCCGCCCTTCCGCACATGAAGAAAGCTGGCTGGGGCCGCATCATTAATATCGCTTCGGCACATGGCCTGCGCGCCTCCCCTTTCAAGTCCGCCTATGTTGCAGCAAAGCATGGTGTTATCGGATTTACTAAAACGGTTGCGCTTGAAGTCGCTGAAAAGCACATCACCAGTAACGCTATCTGCCCCGGTTACGTCCTTACGCCTCTGGTTGAAGCGCAAATCCCCGATCAGATGAAGGCGCATAATATGGACCGTGAAACGGTTATTCGCGACGTCATGCTCGAAAAGCAGGCGACCAAAGAGTTTGCAACTGTCGATCAGATCGGCGCGACGGTTGTCTTTTTGGCCAGCGATGCTGCGGCTCAGATTACGGGAACATCCATATCTGTCGACGGCGGCTGGACTGCTGCATAATGGCCAAGTCCAAAACCATCAATGTGGCGCTACAGGGTGGCGGTTCCCATGGCGCCTTCAGCTGGGGTGTTCTTGACCGCATTCTTGAAGATGGCCGTTTGACCATTGAAGGAATTTCCGGCACCAGCGCCGGTGCCATGAACGCCGTGGCACTGGCAGATGGATGGTCGCAGAACGGTGCCGAAGGTGCACGGGCCAAGCTTCATGAGTTTTGGCGTGCTGTCGGGCGTAGCGGACGTTTCAGTCCTGTCCAACGTACTCCTTGGGACGTGTTCTTCGGTAACTGGTCAATCGAAAACGGCATCGGTTACAATATTTTCGAGAAGATTACCCGGATGTTCTCGCCTTATGAGTACAATCCGCTCAACCTGAATCCACTCCGTGATCTGGTTGAGAAAGAGATCGACTTTGAGCGGGTCAAAGCCTGTTCCGCACTTAAGCTTTTCATCTCGGCAACGAATGTTGAGAGCGGCAGATTACGTGTTTTCTCCCAGAGCGAACTCAATGCTGACGTCATTATGGCATCCGCATGTCTCCCCTATATTTTTCAGGCCGTAGAGATTGATGGCCAGCCCTATTGGGATGGTGGCTATGGCGGTAACCCAGCCCTGTTTCCGTTTTTCTATTCGAGCGCCTGCGAGGATGTGCTGCTCATCCAGATAAATCCCATTGAGCGCAGAGGCACCCCCAAGACTGCCCGCGAGATTACCGACCGCATCGACGAAATTACCTTCAATGCCGCACTTTTGCGTGAATTCCGATCAATCTCTTTCGTAAACTCTTTGATCAAGGCTGGCAGAATTGAGCATGGTGAATATCGTAATATCCGCATGCATCGGATCGATGCGGATGAGGCACTGGCGGGTCTTTCTCCATCATCAAAAATCAATGCGGAATGGGCGTTCCTGGAGTATCTCCGCGATCTTGGCCGGGCGGCGGCAGAGGATTGGCTTGAAGATCATTTCGACGCGATCGGCGAACATGAGACTCTTGATCTGTCAGATGAACTCGCGCCTGAAATGAATATTGGTCTGAAGAAGAAGAAGCCCGGCAGGCGCGTTACCGACTTCCTCATTCAGCGCAAAAAACCGGCTGCCTAGCCGGCTAACTCTTTGCTCGATCAGCAGTCGCAGCGAGGTTAGCCATCAAGAAAACAACAACAAGAAGCGCTGCAAGCACCATATAGACAGGTCCGAATCCTGTATGCCCGCCGACAAATCCGATAGCGGAAGGCGCGACCAATATCCCGGAATAGCCCATCAGCGTCACCATGCTAAGTGCGACACCAGACGATGTGCCGGGCTGATTGCCAGCCGCTGAAAATGCTATCGGCACCATATTGGCAATACCAAGGCCTGAGAAAGCGAAGGCAAGAATTGCTATCCACGGCGTAGGCGCAATACTCGCTACCAACAGTCCAGACGCTCCGATAAGAGCCGAGACCCGTAATGTTTTCACCGCTCCAAAGCGGTTGCGCACGCCATCACCCAGAAACCGCATGATTGCCATTGTTCCTGAGAACGCGGCAAACGCGAACCCAGCTGTTGCAATATCCGCTCCCCGTTCCTGCTTCAAATAGAGTGCAGCCCAATCCAGCACCGAGCCTTCCGGCACCATGGAAAACAGTGCCATCACCCCTATCAGGTAAATCAGCGGATTTGTGGGAAACGACAACTTCTGTTTCTCATGGACGACGGGTGCATCTTCGGTGATCATATATCTGAACGAAGCCAGCCCCAGAACAATTGCGATCACCGTCACGACGATTGCGTGAATCAAATGTCCATGCGCCTCAATGAGAATGCCACCCAAGGCACCCCCGGCAAAACCGCCGAGACTCCAGAAGCCGTGCGACGATGACATGACGGCACGCGATAGCTGTTTTTCAACTTCCACGGCGTTTGCATTCATCGCGACATCCATGCCCCCGATAACCGCGCCAAAAAGAAAAAGCGCAGGTGCTGCGGTAATCAAATTAGGAGCTAGGGCGACAAGTAAAAGAGAAAAAGAACAAAAGACCGCAAAGGATTTAACAACGAGCCGTGATCCGTACTTGCCAATGAGATAGCCGCACCAAGGCATGGCAACAAGTGCGCCGGTCCCGAAAACAAGGATCATCAGACCAAGCGTAAACTCGCTAATGTCCAAACGTGTCATGAACACCGGAATCTGCGGAGCCCAGCTGCCCACAAGGAAACCATTGAAGAAGAAAGCACAGGCGACCGCCCACCGGCCGTACACGGCGCGCTTGCGATAAACAGAAGCATCCATTGATTTCACTGCCATTCGAATTTGAGGTCGAGCAAACCTTTAAATCGATTTAATTTGATGTCAAATCACTCTTTCTGATCATTTATGAACGGATTTGAGATGATTACTGTGATAATCGCCTCATTCATAGACAATCATGAGATCTTTCGCGTCGATCTGATCACCCGATCGGACCAGAACCTCTGCGACAACACCATCTCGCTCAGCCCGCAACGCAGTTTCCATCTTCATTGCTTCGATAGAGAGAAGAACGTCGCCCGCATTGACTTTCTGACCCGCTGCTACGCCGACTGTTGAAACAATACCTGGCATTGGGGCACCAACATGCTTTTCATTAGTAAGCTCTGCCTTACGCCTGACGCCAGCGCCGGTGGCACCATGTGTCCGGTCTGGAACCTTGACGCGCCGCGGCTGGCCATTCATTTCAAAGAACACGGTGCGCATGCCTTTTTCGTCGGTCTCGCCAACCGCCTGATTGCGAACAACCAGGGTCTTCCCGCGCTCGATGGTAAGGAACACTTCTTCTTCCTGCTCCAGACCATAGAAATAAACATGCGTAGGCAATACGCTGGTCGGACCGTACGTATTATGTGTCACTGCGAAATCGGTGAAAACTTTGGGATACATCAGGTAGGAAGCAAATTCCTGATCACTGATTTTGCGTTCCAATTTGTCTTCAATCTCCTTGCGCTCTGCAGCAAGGTCAGCCGCAGCTAACAAAGCCCCCGGGCGTTCGGTAAAGGGCTTCTCATCTTTCAATACCTTTTTCTGAATGTCCTTTGGCCAGCCTTTAGGCGGTTGACCAAGATCGCCGCGCATCATCGATACGACGGAGTCAGGAAAGGCAATGTCTTTGTCCGGGTTTTTCACATCACTGACAGAGAGGTCCTGGCTCACCATCATGAGTGCCATATCGCCAACCACTTTCGAGGATGGCGTTACCTTTACGATATCGCCGAACATCTGGTTGACGTCCGCATAGGCTTGGGCAACTTCATGCCAGCGTGTCTCCAGACCGAGCGAGCGGGCCTGTTCCTTGAGATTTGTGAACTGACCTCCCGGCATTTCGTGGAGATATACCTCGGAAGCAGGCCCCTTCAAGTCGCTCTCAAATGCTGCATATTGTGTGCGCACAGCTTCCCAATAGAAAGAAATCCGGCGAATCCATTCCGGATCAAGTCCCGGATCGCGATCGGTTCCCTTCAAGGCCTCAACGATAGAGCCCAGGCACGGTTGCGACGTATTGCCGGAAAGTGCATCCATAGCCGCATCCACCACATCTACACCCGCATCCACAGCGGCAAGAACGGTTGCAGCAGCGATACCAGACGTATCATGCGTATGGAAGTGCAGCGGTAAATCGGTAGCTTCGCGCAGAGCCTTGAAAAGTACCTTGGCAGCGCCGGGCTTCAAAAGTCCGGCCATATCCTTGACCGCAATAATATGCGCTCCGGCTTTCTCCACCTGTTGCGCCAGATCGACATAATACTTCAGATCATATTTCGGGCGGGCGGAATTTAGAATATCTCCCGTATAGCAGATTGCTGCCTCGCAAAGCTTGTTCTCCTCCAGCACGGCATCCATGCTGACCCGCATATTCTCTACCCAGTTCAAACTGTCGAAAACACGGAAAACATCTATTCCGCCTCGTGCTGCCTGTTGGACAAAATATTTTACAACATTGTCTGGATAGCTTTTGTAACCGACGCCATTGGCTCCGCGCAGCAACATCTGCAGCAGGATATTGGGAGCCTGCTCACGAATTTCCGCAAGGCGCTCCCAAGGATCTTCCGTCAGAAAACGCATAGCGACATCGAAAGTGGCACCGCCCCAACATTCGAGCGAGAAAAGTTGTGGGAGCGCACGCGCATAGGTGCCTGCAACGCGTGCGATGTCATAAGTCCGCACGCGGGTTGCAAGCAATGACTGGTGTCCATCACGCATGGTAGTATCTGTGAACAATGCGCGTTTTTCGTTACGCATCCATTCTGCAAATTTCTTGGGCCCGAGTTGATCGAGAAGCTGTTTTGTCCCATCCGGGATGGGCGTTTCAATAAATGGAACACGCGGTAATGCGGCTTCTGCCGGCGGGACCGCCCGTCCCTTTGTCTCGGGGTGTCCGTTAACAGTCACGTCTGCAAGATACGTCAGCAGCTTGGTCGCGCGGTCCTGCCGTTTGACCTGTTCAAACAGCTCCGGCGTCGTGTCGATAAACTTCGTTGTATAGGAATTGTCCGTGAACTTCGGATGCGTAATGATCGCTTCAAGGAACGTCAGGTTCGTTGCAACACCACGGATACGGAATTCACGCAGGGCGCGATGCATGCGGTGTATGGTTTCTTCGGCAGTCGGAGACCAGGCGGTGATCTTTTCCAGCAGCGGATCATAGAACCGTGTGATGACTGCTCCTGAATAAGCCGTTCCGCCGTCGAGGCGAATGCCAAAGCCGGTTGCGCCACGATAAGCAGTAATGCGGCCATAATCCGGGATAAAATTCTGTTCCGGATCTTCCGTTGTGATACGGCACTGCAAGGCATGGCCATTCAACCGGATGTCCTGTTGTGCGGGCACTCCTGACTCCGGCGTGCCAATCGTGGCACCCTCCAGAATACGGATTTGGGCTTTGACAATATCTATCCCTGTTACTTCTTCAGTAACTGTGTGCTCCACCTGAATGCGTGGGTTGACCTCAATGAAGTAGAATTCATTGGTATCCGCATCCATCAGGAACTCGATGGTTCCAGCACCGATATAGGCCGTTTCCTTGGCAATCTTCAGTCCGTAGTCCGCAATTTCCTTACGCTGCGCTTCATTCAGATAAGGAGCAGGTGCACGTTCAACCACCTTCTGGTTGCGTCGTTGGATCGAGCAGTCTCGTTCGAACAGGTGAACCGCATTACCATGCGTATCACCCAATATCTGCACTTCAACGTGGCGTGCGCGCTGAACCAGTTTCTCAAGATAAACTTCATCCTTGCCAAATGCTGCCTTGGCTTCGCGCTTTCCTTCGGTAACTTCACGAGCAATGTCCTCGGGCTTGAAGATTGCGCGCATACCGCGCCCTCCCCCGCCCCAAGAGGCCTTAAGCATGACTGGATAACCAATCTTCTCTGCCATCTGCTTGACTGTATCCATATCGTCCGGCAGGGGATCGGTCGCAGGCACAACTGGAACGCCGATTTCAATCGCCAGATTACGCGCAGCAACCTTGTTACCAAGACGCCGCATTGTCTCCGGCTTCGGCCCGATAAATATTATGCCCGCTTCAGCACACGCATCGGCGAACTCAGGGCTCTCGGACAATAGGCCGTAGCCGGGATGAATGGCATCCGCACCGGACAACCGCGCAACACGGATAATTTCTTCAATTGAGAGATAGCTCTCGATCGGCCCCATGTCTTTCGCCAGATGGGGACCTCGCCCAACCTGATAGGATTCATCAGCCTTAAAACGGTGGAGCGCAAGTTTGTCCTCTTCTGCCCAAATCGCCACGGTTTTCAAACCAAGCTCGTTGGCCGCACGGAATACGCGGATAGCAATTTCTGATCGATTGGCGACGAGGATTTTCTTGATGGACAAAACGAAAACTCCGAACGAGAGGCAAATCAAAATTGATTTGATGCTTTAAGACGGCTCAAGATTGCTGCAGTGCAAACAATACATATTGACCACAGGAACAGGAAATTTCCAACAGCAAAATGCCCGGTACAGGACCGGGCATTCGCTAATATATGAAAGGCAGAAGTATTACTGCTGTACGTAGGTGTACTTACCGTCTTCGCCCTTCTTCCATTCGTACATGACGTAGCCTGGAAGCTTGGGATCACCCTTTTCGTCGAATGCGATATCACCGAGCACGGTCTTGAACGGACCATTCTCCTTAAGAGCTTTTGCTACGGTTTCTGGATCATTTGACTTGGCTGCTGTAGCTGCCGCTGCAATGGCCTGTGTCGCCGCATAGGAATAGAGCGTGTAAGCTTCAGGCTCGAAGCCCTGCGCACGGAACTTCTCAACAAGTTCCTTGTTTGCAGGGTCCTTGCTTGGATCTGGGCCGAATGTGTTCAACGTGCCTGCAACAGCGTCACCTGCAATTGAAGCCAGTTCGTTCGACACGATACCATCACCGGAAATGAAGGTAACCTTCAGACCCTGATCGGCAAGCTGACGAATGATCAGACCAGCTTCCGTGTGCAGACCGCCCCAATAAAGAACAGTTACACCTGCCTGCTTCGCCTTGGCGATCAGTGCAGAGAAGTCCTTGTCGCCAACATTGACGCCTTCATAAAGCGCTTCTGTCACGCCTTTGGCATTCAGCGTCTTCTTGGTTTCGTCGGCCAGACCCTGACCATATGGAGTCTTGTCGTGAACGACAGCGACCTTGGCGTCCTTGAACTTTTCGGCAATGTAACCACCGGCAACAACGCCCTGCTGATCGTCACGACCGCAGGTGCGGAATGTGTTCCACAGGCCGCGCTCCGTATAGACCGGATTGGTTGCAGCGGGTGAAACCTCCAGAATGCCATTTTCAGCGTAAACTTCTGATGCCGGGATAGAAACGCCAGAGTTGAAGTGACCCACGACGAACTTCACACCGTCGGCAACGAACTTGTTGGCAACGGAAATGCCCTGCTTCGGATCGGAAACATCATCGCCCAGGGACAATTTGACCTGTTCGCCATTAATGCCTCCAGCAGCATTGATTTCTGCAACGGCTGCCTCTGCACCCTTCTGCAACTGGGCACCGAATGCAGCATTCGGACCAGTCATCGGACCACCAACGCCGATCAGAACATCCGCATAGGCATGACCGCTCAGAGCGAGCATCGCAGCAAATGCAACGCCTGAGAACAGTGACTTCTTCATTTGAAAACTCCCATTTTTCTAGGTACTTACCAAACCCCTCGCGATGATTTCTGGGCATCGCTTAAGACTACATTTGCCGATTTTCCGGCGGTTGTCACGCTGATTCATTTCGCATCAGCGAGATAGATCAGGCTCCTGTTCTTTCCTTCCAACCGAAAGGAGAAACTTTTTCGTAGAGCCAATGATATTGCCTCACCATCTGGTTTGTCCTTGTGTACCGGTACCCCAATGTTCCGATGATGATAAGGACGATAGTGTCGACGATATAGTAGTGCAGCGTAACCATGGTTCCACCGAAGAGAGCAAAATGGATGAAACGCACGCCAACGCCAAGCAGCAGCATGTAGAAGACGAGAATGGCGATTGGCCGCCATGTCTTGGCGCATGCCCGGCCAGCCATCCATGCGGCCCAGCCACCCATGATGCAGGTGACCAGAATGAACAGCCAGACGGAAGGTTCTTCGTATAATATGCCCTGCATGGCGAAGTTCTCCTTGCGGCTCTTTTGAGCCGTCTTGTCTTGTTAGTGACGCCCGCCTTCAAGATAGGCGGCCCGCACTTCCGGATTGGCCAGAAGGTCCTTACTTGCGCCGCTCATGGTCACAATGCCGTTGACCATCACATAACCGCGGTCGGCAAGCTTCAATGCGCCGAAAGCATTCTGCTCTACCAGAAACACAGTAAGACCCGTTGTCTTGTTGAGTTCCTTGATCGCCTCGAAAATGTGCTTGATGATCAACGGGGCAAGGCCGAGAGAAGGTTCATCCAGCAAAAGCAAACGTGGACGCGCCATCAATGCACGGCCAATGGCCAGCATTTGCTGTTCGCCACCCGAAAGCGTTCCACCGCGCTGATTTATCCGTTCCTTGAGGCGCGGAAACAGGTCGAAAACCTTGCGCACGTCCTCATCGAAATATTCCAGCTTGTCGAGACTGGCACCCATCTGCAGATTTTCCTGCACGGTCATGCGCGGGAAAATGCGGCGGCCTTCCGGGGACTGTGCGATACGCAGCCGGGCTATCTCATGCGACGGTAGTTGCGTGATATCCTTGCCATCAAAAATAATGCGGCCGGTGCGGGCGCGCGGCATTCCGAAGATGGTCATCATCAGCGTTGATTTGCCAGCGCCATTTGCACCGATCAGCGTGACGATCTCACCGGCATCGGCATGTACGGTCACACCGCTCAACGCACGGATATTTCCGTAATATGTCTCGACATTTTCAATGCTGAGAAGAGCCTTGTTCTCCGCCATTACTTAGCTCCTCCGCTCTTCTTGGCTGCCGGTTTCTTCTGGCTTGCCTTGGCCATTGCCTTTGCCTGACCAATCCAGTCTTCGCGGGCAATGCGCCCGTCAAAAGCCAGATAGGCTTCGGCCGCAATGACATCGGCTTTCTTCCAGGAGGCAATCTGGTCGAAGTGGAATATCCCATGCTCGTTCAGCTTACGTTCGTTGACCGGCCCGATCCCCTTGATATCGATCAGCCTGTCAGCCTTTCCGTCACGCGGCGCTGCCAATGCGTTGGTTGTCGCGCCTGCCTTGATCGAAGATGCCACAGGCGATGCTTTTTCTGGCTTTTCCGCAGGCTTCTTTGCTGCTGGAGCTTTGGTAGGCTTTGCAACATTCGGTTTAACCGGTTGCGAAGGGGCGGCCGGAGCCGGTGCAGCTACTTTTGCCGCAGGCTTTGCCACTGCCTTTGCAGTCGCAGTTGGTTGCTTTTTTGCGGCTGCAGGTTTGACCGGACGGGCGGGTCCTGTTGCAACGAGTGCAGCAGCCGCAGCATCCGGATGCGTCTCTTCAATTTCGTGAATGGCTTCGGTCGACATGAGGTCAACAGCAGCGGTAATATCGTCGACGCCGGCAGCTTCGGCCTGTTCCAGCATCTCAACGATTTCCTCATCTTCAACGCCGAGATACGCGGCTATCACTTTCGGATCGTTCTTCACACTCTCGGGCGTGCCGTCGGAAATCTTGGTGCCATACTCAAGCACAACAACGTGGTCAGAGATTTCCATGACCACCGACATATCGTGCTCGATCAAAAGGATCGAGGTACCTGTTTCGTCGCGAATATCGAGCAGGAGCTTGTTAAGCTCAGCGGATTCGCGTGCATTGAGACCAGCAGCGGGCTCATCAAGGCAAAGCAGTTCCGGCTCGGTGCACATGGCTCGTGCAATCTCGAGACGGCGCTGCGCACCATAGGGCAGATCACCCGCTGGGTCATCGGCACGGTCAACCAGATTAATCTTCTCCAGCCAGAACCGGGCTTTCTCGATCGCATCAGCCGCCGCCTTTTTGTAGGTCGGAAACCCAAGCAGTCCAAGAATTGTGTAGCCTGATGAAAGCATCAAAGGATTGTGCTGGGCAACAAGCAGGTTCTCAAGGACTGTCAGTCCCGAGAATAGCCGGATATTCTGGAATGTGCGCGCAACTTTCGCCTTCTTGGTGATCACGAAATCAGCCATGCGTTCCAGCAGATATTCCTCGCCGTTCTGGCGGGTCATGGTCAGCATGCCCTCGGTCGGCTTGTAGAAGCCGGTAATGCAATTGAATACCGTTGTCTTGCCTGCACCATTCGGGCCGATCAACGCAGTGATGGCACCACGTTTCGCCTCGAAGTTCAGATCGTTGATGGCGATCAGACCACCAAACTTCATTGACAGGCGTTCTACGCGCAGAATTGCGCTATTGTTTTTTTGCACTTCCGAAACCATCAGCCGTGCCCTTCTTTAGTGAATTCGCTCGATATCAACTTTCGCTTGTGCAGGAAGGCGCTCGGTTCTCGGTTACCCACAAAACCTCGTGGCTTCCATACCATGACCACGATCATGGCCAGACCAAACAACAGCATGCGGTAGAGTTCTGGCGTGAAGTCATTGCCGAAGATTCGCTTCAGGAATTCAAGCTCACGCAACAGTTCCGTGCCGCCAATCATGACAGCAGCAGCAATCGCGATACCGACCAGCGAACCCATGCCACCCAGAACCACAATCGCAAGGATAATTGCAGACTCAAGGAAGACGAAGCTTTCCGGACTAACGAAACCTTGACGCGCGGCGAAGAACGACCCCGCAAAGCCACCGAACATTGCACCCGTGGCAAAAGCAGTCAGCTTGGTTGTCGTTGTGTTGATGCCAAGTGAGCGGCAGGCGATCTCATCCTCACGCAACGCTTCCCATGCGCGACCAATCGGCATGCGGCGCAGGCGGATTGTTACCCATGCCGTCAAAAGAGCAAGAAGAAGAATGAGATAATAGAGGAATATCTTGTAGTAGACGCCGGAGTTGGGCAGACCGAGCAGATTGGCGAAGCCACCGGGTCCGGGTGTAAAAGGAATACCGAACAGCGTTGCCTTGGCGATGCCCGAGATACCGAATGTCCCCTTGGTGACAACCGTCCAGTTGATCAGCACAAGGCGAATGATTTCACCGAAGGCCAACGTCACAATGGCAAGGTAGTCGCCGCGCAGGCGCAACACCGGAAAGCCGAGGATAACGCCCCAAAGCGCGGCGAAAATGCCAGCCATCGGCAAAAGAAGCCAGAAGGACAGGCCGAAATGCGTCGACAGAAGCGCATAGGAATAGGCACCGACAGCATAGAACGCGACATAGCCGAGATCCAGCAACCCGGCGAGGCCGATAACGATATTGAGTCCCCAAGCCAGCATCACATAGATGAGAATCTGGATACCGAAATTATCGACATATTTGAGCGAACCCTGCAGGCCGCCCATCATCGAGCCATTATAGGCGGCCAAAATCGCGATCACCAGAAACGGATAGACAAAAAGCAGTGCGAGACCGATCTTGGGGAAGCTTTTGCGGAACGCAGACTGTTCCTTCGCCTCTTTTGCTACAGCTGCTCGTTTGCTCGCTGCACGTGCGGCATTCCAAGGCGCCACATAGGCCGTCAGGAAAAACCGGCCAAAACCGGCAACCAGAACAAATATCGCAAGCAAACCCCAACGCTGGTTCAGAACAAGTTCATTGCGAATATTTTGATCCGTACGGAAGCCGACGATGAGAAGAAACAACCCCAAAGCCAGAGCGGCGGCGACCAGACCCTCCTTTACTGCCTTGGCAAAGTTGGATTCCGGGTTAGACGTTTGTACATCGGCCATATGCTTAAACCTTTTCGACTTCGGGCCGGCCGAGAATACCCGACGGCAGGAAGATCAGAACGATCGCCAGGATCGAGAATGCCGCAACATCCTTGTAATCAATGGAGAAATAAGCCGACCACAATGCCTCGATCAGGCCGATCAGCAACCCTCCGACCACCGCACCCGGCAAGGAGCCGATACCGCCAAGTACGGCCGCCGTGAAGGCTTTGACGCCGGGCGTGAACCCATCTGTGAACGAAATCACCCCGTAGAACATCAGGTACAGTGTACCAGCCACTGCAGCCAGCATTGCACCCATCACGAAGGTCATGGAAATAGTCTTGTCGACATCAATCCCGAGCAAGGCGGCCATCTTGCGATCCTGTTCACAGGAGCGTTGGGCTCTGCCAAGTGTCGTCTTGTTGACGAGGTACCAGAAGGCAACCAGCAGAATTGCTGTAACAACGATGATCACCATCTGCTTGTAGGCGATGCTGATATCGGTACCAGGGATGATAATGCCGCCATTGACGAGCGGTGGAATTGGCTTGTTGCGAGGGCCCTGTGTAACCTGCACAAAGTTCGAAAGAGCAATCGACATGCCAATGGCAGTGATCAATGGCGCCAGCCGGAAGGAACCGCGCAACGGCCGGTATGCCAGCCGTTCAATTGTCCAGCTCCAGAGGCCGGTCAAAAGCATTGCGACAAGCATCATCAGCAACAGCGCCAGAACCACTGGAACACCGCCAATAAATGTCGTCAGTGCCAGAAAAACAATCATCGCCATGAAGGCGCCGAGCATGAACACGTCGCCATGGGCGAAGTTGATCATACCGATGATCCCATAGACCATCGTGTAACCAATGGCGATCAGGCCGTAAATTGAACCAAGCGTCAACCCATTGATCGATTGCTGGATGAAATACTCCATTGCAACGATACCCCTCGTTTTATTGGGAAGTTTCTTGTCCGGTTTTTCTATCCGGTTACTGTTGCCCCAATGTCATTACACCTAGCGCCTGCGATAAAGAAAGCAACTGCTTTTTTGGCACCGGCGACACACTTTTATTTGCTGGCATAGATTCTCCAGAATTTTACACCAAATTTGATGTCTTCTTTAGTGCTATCCACAACCAATCCGTCCATTTTAGCCGAAATCACCACCAGAGCACTAATTTTGCAATGCAGCAAAATGCACTACTTCACGACAAAACCGTGAGCAAACGGATCGCGGTCATCTATGAAAATAGTATTGTAGCCGGTCATGCGTGCCCATCCCGCCACTGAAGGAATGATCGCGGGCCTTTCCCCGATAGTCAGCGTCTTCTCAACCCTGCCATGAAACAACGAACCTATGATCGACTCATGAACAAAATCTTCGCCAGGATGAAGTTTTCCTTTGGCTGCCAACTGCGCCATTCGCGCCGATGTACCAGTGCCGCAAGGTGAGCGGTCGATTGCCTTGTCACCATAGAAAACCGCATTTCGAGCATGCGCTTCAGGATGGGTTGGCGCACCTGTCCACAGGATGTGGCTTAACTTATTGATACCGGGGTTCTCTGGATGAACGAACGTATAGTGTTCATTCAAACGCTCCCGCAGCACCGGGCTCCAGCCAATCAAATCCAGTGCACGATAATCGGCCATATCCCTGTAGTTTGCCTGTGGTTCGATGATCGCATAGAAGTTGCCCCCATAGGCTACGTCGACAAGGAGTGTACCGAGATCGGGGCATTCCACCTCCAGGGCTTCCGCATAGAGAAAAGCGGGTACGTTGGTGATTCTCACACTCGTGACGTATTGCCCTTCCTGTATGTATTCGGCAACGACAAGACCGGCAGGCGTGTCGAGCCGCAGAGTACCCGGAACCTTCGGAGTGACCAGTCCGTGTTCAATCGCCATTGTCACAGTACCGATCGTGCCGTGACCACACATTGGCAGACAGCCGGATGTTTCGATAAACAAGATTGCAACGTCGCAATCATCACGTGTCGGTGGATAGAGGATCGAACCCGACATCATGTCATGTCCGCGGGGCTCGAACATCAAACCGGTTCTTATCCAGTCAAACTCTGCAAGAAAATGCGCACGCTTTTCCATCATTGTTGCGCCTGCCAGATTTGGGCCGCCACCGGCTACGAGGCGCACCGGATTTCCGCAAGTATGACCATCTACGCAAAAGAAAGAATGACGTGCCATCTGGTCTAGCTCCTGAAACGTTCGGGACTATAGGGATCAACCGGTATCGAAGACGTATGGCCGGCAATCAGATCGCTGATGAGCCGGGCTGTTACTGCGGACTGTGTTAAGCCGAGGTGGCCATGGCCAAAAGCATAGAGAACATTATTCGTCGATCTGGAAGATCCTATCACAGGTAGGGAGTCCGGTGTCGATGGCCTGTATCCCATCCACTGGCGTCCGCCCTTTGACTGTAAACCGGGCAGAAATTGCTCGGCTTTTCGCAGCATGATTTCAGATCGTTTGTAATTCGGAGGCAGTTTCAATCCGCCTAACTCAACGGCACCGCCAACACGTATGCCGGTCTCCAGCGGAGTGACAACGAATCCATGCCCGGAAAAGATGAGCTGCCGTTTCAAATCGAAAGCACCGACAGGCAAGGTTGTATTGTAGCCACGCTCGGTCTCCAAAGGGATATGATCGCCCAGATACTTGGCCAAATGATGTGACCAGGCTCCAGCCGCGACAACAACTTTTGCAGCCTCAATTGTTTGCCCATCGGCAAAGTGCGCTACCGCACCGTGCGTGTTCATGCTGATTGAAGTTACTTCGCCGTGAGTAAAAGCTGCACCATTGCGCTGCGCGTAGTTCCACAAGCTTTGACCAACGTGTTTCGGGTCACTGACGGTCTTCCATCCGGGAACAAATGTCCCGGTAATAAATCTGGGTGAAAGGCCCGGCTGACATTCACGCAATTGGCTGCCCCGCAAATGCTCGAAGGCAATTCCGGCAGCTTTTCTCGCGCTCCATCCCGGCAATGAAGCATTAAGCTCGCTTTCACTTTCATAAAGCTCCAGAGAGCCATCTTCCCGCACCATATTTCCGATACCTGCACGCTGCATCAACCCGAGCATTTCCGGTTCGGCAAGACGCATCATCGCACCCTGCGCTTCCACAGTGCGTTCAAGCATGTCCGCGCTGCTGGCACGCCAGAATCGGTAGAGCCACGGCAGAAGCCTTGGCAGATAAGACGGGCGTATGGTGAAGGGCCCAAGCGGGTCCATCAGCCAACCCGGCACCTTTGCAAGTATGCCCTTCGAAGCCATTGGCAATATGTCGGAGAATGCCAGGGCTCCGGCATTGCCGGAGCTGGTTCCTTCACAGATACCTTGACGATCAACGACAAGTACCTTGCGGCCACTCTCTGCAAGAATGGCGGCCGTTGCTACGCCAACAATACCGGCGCCGATGATCAGGATATCGATATTGTCTTTCGGCATGATTACAAAGTTTGCACGAAACCTAGAGCACCGGTAGGGCCGGACGCGACGCTATTGCATCCCTGACCGTCTTTTCAACAGATGCCCTGCGTTCGCCGCGCAGAGGCTGCCTTGGTAAACGCACGCGATCATTGGTACCGATCTCCAGCACTTCGGCAAGCTTGATGTTTTGCACCAGATAGGTCGAGACATCGAGGTCTAGAAGTGGGCGGAACCAACGATAAATTGCCAATGCTTCAGCATACCGACCTGCAAGCACAAGTTTGTAAATGGCTACCGTTTCTTTCGGGAAGGCTGTTACAAGCCCTGCAACCCAGCCAACAGCGCCTGCCGTCAATGCCTCAAAAGCAAGATTGTCGACACCGGTGAACAGATCGAACCGTGCACCGAAATCATTGATGATGTCTGTTGTGCGGCGAATGTCGTCCGAAGATTCTTTGATAGCTACAAAATGATCATCCGAAGCAAGCTCGGACAGAATCGCACTCGTTACATCAACACGGTATGCGATACGGTTTGAATAGATCATCACTGGAAGATCGCCTGCGGAAGCAACAGCCTTCAATGTCGTGACGGTCTCTTCCGGATCCGTATGGTAAATAGGGCTGGGGACAAGCATCAATCCATCCGCTCCGGCTTTGGCGGCTCGTTTGGCAAGAGCAGCGCCTTCACGAGTGGCTGCCTCATTGATTGTGAGCAGTACTGGTTTACCCCTGGCGACATCCTGGGCAATTTTCAACACTTCAAGCTTTTCATCATGGCTGAGCATGGGGCCTTCGCCGAGTGAACCGGCGACAATCAGACCGTCGCAACCGGCTTCCATCAGGAGAGAGAAGCAGCGTTCCATTTCCGCATGATCAAGCCTATCATCATCCGTAAATTTGCTGGTAACTGCAGGAAGAACACCCGACCACATGATCACACTCCTTGTTGATATATCAGAAATATATCTATAATATACATATCTGTCAATCGCTTCATTGAAAGATCCCGTTTCATGTTCCAAACTACTGCACACGCGTCTGTACAATATGGCGAGAGCCTCGCAGAACTGGCCTATCGGCAAATCGAAGAGATGATCGTCACGCTCAAGCTTGAGCCAGGTGCAATCGTCAATGAACGTGCACTGACTGACATAACAGGCATGGGCCGAACACCTGTACGGGAAGCGGTTCAAAAGCTGGCTTGGGAAGGATTGATGGAGATCAGACCCAGATCAGGCATAGCAATTGCAGAACTGAACCCACAGGACTTTGCAAAGGTTCTGGATGCCCGCGAAGGTATAGAGCGTGTACTGGCACGAGGTGCAGCGCAATACGGTGCGCAGTTGCATCACCGCAGGTTGAAGGAAGCTTCCGACGCTATGAGCAAGGCAGTGACTTCGGAGGATGTCACCGGGTTCTTGGTGGCTGACAAAACTTTTGACACTGTGCTGGGACAAGCAGCGAGCAATCCGTTTGCAGCCCGCCTTGCGTCGCCACTGCAAACGCACAGCAGGCGCTTTTGGTTTCGTCTGCAACGGCCGGGCGGGTTGCAACAATCAGTTTCCGCACACAAGGCATTGATCGAAGCGATCATCGAGCGCAATCCGGAGGATGCAGAAAAAGCAGCGACGAAACTTATTGAGCATCTGAGGGTGCTCGCCCCATAGGAAAAGCCGCCAAAGTAACTCTGGCGGCTCCGGGTCTACTTATCAGACAGCTTAGTTCATTGTCGGAATAACAAACTCGGCACCATCTTTTACGCCCGATGGCCAGCGCGAAGTGACAGTCTTTGTCTTGGTGTAGAAACGGAATGCATCGGGACCGTGCTGGTTCAAATCGCCGAAACCGGAACCCTTCCAACCGCCGAATGTGTAATAGGCAATCGGAACGGGGATCGGCACATTGATACCAACCATGCCAACCTGCACGCGTGAGGCGAAATCGCGCGCCGCATCGCCATCACGGGTAAAGATCGCGACACCATTGCCATATTCATGCTCGTTCGGAAGGCGCAGCGCATCTTCATAAGTATCGGCACGGACAATACCGAGGACCGGTCCAAAGATTTCTTCCTTGTAGATACGCATGTCGGGCGTCACATTGTCGAACAGGCAGCCGCCCATATAGTAGCCGTTCTCGTAACCTTGCATCTTGAAACCGCGACCATCGACGACGAGCTTCGCTCCTTCTTTCACGCCAAGATCAACATAGCCTTGAATGCGCTCCAGTGCCTGCTTCGTGACGACCGGGCCATAATCGGCAGTCAGATCAGTTGATGGACCCACTTTTAGAGCCTCAACGCGTGGAATTAGCTTTGCAACCAGACGGTCGGCCGTTTCCTTGCCAACTGGAACAGCAACAGAAATCGCCATGCAACGCTCGCCAGCTGAACCATAGCCAGCACCGATCAAGGCATCCACTGTCTGATCCATGTCGGCATCGGGCATGATGATCATGTGGTTCTTGGCACCACCGAAGCACTGGGCACGCTTACCGTTTGCTGTTGCACGGCTGTAAATGTACTGCGCAATCGGTGTGGACCCAACAAAGCCCACAGCTTTGATATCCGGATCGTCAAGCAACGTATCCACTGCTTCCTTGTCACCATTGACCACATTGAAAATGCCAGCAGGCAATCCAGCTTCAATGAATAATTCGGCAAGGCGCATCGGCACGCCGGGGTCACGCTCGGAAGGCTTCAGAATGAAAGCGTTGCCCGATACGATTGCAGGTCCAGCCTTCCAGAGCGGAATCATCGCCGGAAAATTGAAAGGTGTAATGCCCGCAACAACACCGAGTGGTTGCCGCATTGAATAAACATCAATGCCTGTACCTGCGCTGTCGGAGAACTCGCCCTTGAGCATATGAGCAGCACCGAGGCAAACCTCGACCACTTCCAGACCGCGCTGGATATCGCCCTTTGCGTCCGGAATGGTTTTGCCATGCTCGCGAGCAAGAAGCTCAGCAAGGGAATCATATTCTGCTTCGACCAGTTCGAGGAACTTGCGCATGACGCGAACGCGGCGCTGCGGGTTGGTCGCTGCCCATGCCGGCTGTGCTGCCTTGGCATTTTCAACCGCTGCGCGCACTTCCGCCGGAGTGGCTAGCGCAACAGTACCTTGAACAGTACCGTCCATAGGTTGAAAAATCTCGGTCGTCCGACCACTCGTGCCAGCGACATGCTTGCCACCGATAAAATGTCCAACTTCGCGCATTGCGAGCAACCTCCCTTTGATAATTTTCGTATGCACCATAATCGCGCTACAAAATATTTAATGCAAGACGTGCAAAAGCGTATCCGTTGTGCAAAAATTAAAGCAACATCGTGTGGAGTTTTCAAATGAATTGGGATGATGTTCGTATTTTTCTCAGCGTAGCCCGTTCAGGTCAAATACTCGGGGCTGCCAAACGCCTTGGCGTCAATCACGCAACGGTGGCGCGACGGCTTACTGCCTTGGAAACTGCACTTAATACGAAACTGCTGACAAGGCGCACGAACGGTTGCGAACTGACCCGCGCTGGTGAGGAGTTTCTCCTTTCGGGCGAACGTATGGAAGCAGAAATGCTGGCGGCACGTTCATCACTTGGCGATGCCGATGTCGCTATTTCCGGTTCAGTTCGCATCGGAGCCCCGGATGGTTTCGGTGTAACCTTTCTGGCTCCAAGGCTTGCAACACTCACGGCAAGCTATCCTGATCTCAAAATCCAGCTTGTTCCTGTTCCACGTTCCTTTTCGCTATCACGGCGAGAGGCCGATATAGCGATTACCGTTGATCGCCCCGATCAAGGTCGATTGGTTGCGCGGAAGCTGGTCGACTACAGCCTCTGCCTCTATGCCAGCCGGAACTATCTCGCAGCCCATCCGGCACCACAAACTATTGATGATCTGCCAAAGCATCGTCTCGTTGGATATGTTGATGACCTGGTCATCAGCCAATCACTGAACTATGCACCTGAAATCACGCGTGAATGGCACCCGGCCTTCGAAATATCGAGTGCCTTGGGACAGGTCGAAGCCGTTAGAGCGGGCGCGGGAATAGGTATTCTTCACACATTCATCGCACGCGAACATGATGATCTTGTGCCCGTATTACCCGAACGCAAAATCCGCCGTTCCTATTGGCTTTCGTATCATGAATCAGTACGCACGCTTCGCCGTATCACTGCTGTATCCGGTTTCATTTCCGATCTGGTTCACAGTGAAGCGGGACGGTTCTCCTGATCTATTCTGAACTCAGAGCTACCGCTGGTTGCAGCTTCGAAGCATTTCTGGCTGGCAGATAGCCGAAGACGAGGCCCGTCAAGAATGAGCAGGCAAAAGCCAATGCAACTGGCCCAACTGTGAAACTTATTGGTGCACCAAGGAACTTGGCCAGCACACCTGTGCCAAGACCCGCGACAACGCCGATAGCCCCGCCGACCGCCGAAACAACCAATGCTTCAATGATGAACTGCAACAGGATATCGCGTTGCCGTGCACCTGTTGCCATGCGTACACCGATCTCGCGTGTCCGTTCGCTGACGCTCACCAGCATGATGTTCATAACGCCGATACCGCCAACCAGCAGGGAAATCGCAGCTACAGCACCCAGGAAGAGCTTGAGTGTGTTCGACGTTTCCGTCACGGCCTCCCGTATTGACGCCATGTTGGTGATTTGCGTGTCCTGTTTCTGGTGCCGCTCGTCCAGCAATTGCTGTATCGTTGTTTGCGTAGCATCGATGAGCGAACCGTCTTTAACCTGCACAGTAATGGAGCGCACATTTCGCTGACCGAACAGTCTTGTGCTGCCGGTGGTCAGCGGAACGATAATCGTATCGTCCTGATCATTGCCGCCGGGACCGGCACCCATTTCACTCATCACGCCAATGATCTGGAATGGAATCTTGCTGACCAGAACATATTTCCCCAGCGGGCTTTCTCCATCCGGAAACAGCGTTTTGGCAACCGTTTGACCAAGGACAGCCACGGGGGCGTAGTTGATCATATCCCGCTGGTTGATGAATTCCCCTGTTCCGATCTTCCACGACTTGGCATCGGTATATTGCGGGACAGTTCCATTCGCCGACGTCTGGTAATCGATATTGCCGTAGCGCACGGTAACTGTACTGGTCATTTCTGGAACAGCGAAGGCCACATTTGGCACTTCCAGAATTGCGTCGGCGTCCCCCGGAACCAGCGTGACAATACTCCCGCCCTGCCCGCCACGAAAATTCGCCATGTTCGGTCTGACGACCAGCAGGTTTGACCCCATGGACGAGATGCGATCCAGAACCGAGTTTTGAGCACCCGTACCTATGGCCAGCATAGCCACAACTGAACCAACACCGATAACGATGCCAAGCAATGTCAAAATTGTACGAAAGAGGTTTGCCCGCAGAGCACGAACCGCCATCTTGATCGCTTCAGATATGTCAGCAATTGCAGCAACGCCATCAACTGCCTTTTGCTTTAATCCAAGAGCCGCTTCGGGATTACTGCGCCCCTTCTTTGTTCGATCGGAAACAACCCGCCCGTCACGCAGTTCGATCAGACGATCTGCCTGCTCAGCCACTTCGCGCGAGTGCGTGATAACGATGATCGTATGGCCGCTTTCGTTCATCTCCCGCAGAAGCGCCATGACTTCTTCGCCGCTTTGGCTGTCCAACGCTCCTGTGGGCTCGTCCGCAAGGATAATCCGTCCGCCATTCATTAACGCTCGCGCAATCGAAACACGTTGCTGCTGACCACCGGAGAGCTGATTTGGCCTATGGTCCAGCCGATCACCGAGATTGAGCGTGCTTAGAAGGGCTTCCGCCCTGTCGTGCCGGTCTTTCGCGGAAGCGCCTGCGTAAACAGCAGGGACTTCGACATTCTCTTGCGCACTGGCAGTCGGGATCAGATTATAGCTTTGAAAGACAAAGCCAAAGGTTCTCCTTCGCAGTCCGGCCAGTTCATCCGGCTCAAACCCCGCAACATGCTCTCCATCGAGCAGGTAGCTGCCGCTGGTCGGCTGGTCCAGACAGCCAAGAATATTCATGAGCGTTGATTTTCCCGAACCGGATTGCCCGATGATCGCAACGAATTCACCAGCTTCAATATCGAGTGAGATTCCATGCAGAACTTCAACGGAAAGATCGCCATTGTAGTAGATTTTATCGATATCCTTGAGCGAAATGAGCGCTGTCATGGTCAGAACATCCGTGGCATGCGCTGACCGCGTTGCGAGCGGTTGCCTGACCCATTTGCACCGTTATTGGCATCGCTCCCCTGACCGACTACCACAAGGTCGCCTTCCTGCAAGCCACTCTTGATCTCCGCATTCACGCGATTGCGGATACCAACTTCAACTTCACGCATCGACGTTTTACCTGCAGCATCGACGACACTTACCTCAAACGCCCGCTTTCCATTCCCAGCCTCGCCGGAAGTTCGACTTGCTTTGATGGCAGAACTTGGAACCACCAGAACATCCTTCGCAGCTGATTGCAGAAAGAAAACCTGCGCGCTCATTGAGATCATGAGATCGCCATCGGTATTGGGCACATCAAAAAGCGCATAATACAGAACAACATTGTTCTCGATATCGGGCGTTGGCTGTATCTGGCGCAGCTTGCCGGTATAACGTTTTCCCGGCTGACCGAGCAGTGTGAAGTATGCTTCCATACCAATCTTGAGCTTGCTGACATCCGCCTCCGACACCTGCGCCTTGACAGTCATTGTCGAAAGATCGGCAATCGTGACAATTGTCGGAGCTGTCTGGCTGGCATTCAGCGTTTGACCTTCTTTCACCGGCACAGCGGCAATAGTGCCCGCCATCGGTGCATAAATCTTTGTATAACCCAGATCGACCTGATCACCATCAAGGGTGGCCTTCTGTTTGCGTATCTGTGCTTCGAGCGCATTTACATCAGCTTCGGCAGCAGCAAGATCGGCAACTGCCTGATCCAGCGTCGATTGCGAAACCGAACGCGTTGCCACCAGATTACGCTGACGCTCAATATTGGCCTGTTTAAGCACAAGCTGGGCTTTCTTTGACACCAGTTGCGCCTGCAAGTTTGCAAGCTCTGCCTGATCAATCTCAATTCTGTTTTGAATAGTTGCCGGGTCAATTTCGGCTATGAGTTCGTTTTGGGTAACTTTATCGCCAATTTCGACGTGCAGAACCTTCAACTGACCGGAAACCTGCGCACCCGCGTCAACCGATTTGATCGAGTCGAGGGTTCCAACGGCGGTTACTGCATTCTCGATATCCGCTCTGACAACAGGTTGCGTGATCACAGCTGCAGCGGTCGTGGAAGCTCCGTAGGCTGACCAGGCATAATAACCGGCACCAGCGGCTATGACCACAACCGGTAGCCAAAGCCAAAGACGTGAGCGCTTTTTCTTGCGTCCGGGAGGAATGGCACCAGGTATAAAGGTAACGTTCGACCCTTCGGGAGTCGGCTTACCGTGACTGGCTACCTTGGCAATTTTAGTCATCGACCTATCCACCTTCTTCGCAGATGAAACATCTCCATCCTGATTGATAATACCAAGAAATGGATAGGAGCGGTTCACTCGAAAAGCATTGAGATCATTATATTTTCGTAATGATCAGTGGAGGTCATTATCCTCGCTCAGCATGAACAAGGGCTGAATTACATATTTGTAATCAAACGCGATGGTAAGGGTGCCCGGACAGTATCGTCGTGGCACGATAAAGTTGCTCGGCAACAAGAATACGTACAATCTGGTGCGGCCAAGTCATGGCACCCAGTGCAACAACAAGGTCGGCTCGCTCCCTCAGGGCAGCATCGTGACCATCCGGCCCGCCGATAGCCAGCAGCAACTGCCGTTTACCTTCATCTCGAAATCGCGCAATGCTGGATGCAAAGGCCTCGGACGGCATGGTTTTGCCCCTTTCATCGAGAAGCACAAGCACACCGCCGGTATCAAGAGCTTTAAGGACCTGAGCAGACTCTTCCTGCTTTCGCAGATCGGGCTGTTGCGCACGGCTTTCCACGATTTCCGTCACCGACGAAAACTCAAGACCCAAAGGAACACCGGTCTTTTTCAGACGGTCAAAATACCGATCCGCAAGCTCACGCTCCGGACCGGACTTCATGCGGCCCACGGCAAAAACACTGATACGCATAACACTCCAGTCCGGGCAGAGTTAAAGACAAACCTGCTCACACCGGACTTGCCGCCGGCCTATGATACACAAGAGCCCAGGCTCTATATAAGCAAAACTTGCTCTAGTGTACGGTTTCACCATCCAGTTCCGGAGCCTGCCACATCTTTTCGATGTTGTAGAACTCCCGCACTTCGGGGCGGAAAATATGGATGATGATATCGCCCGTGTCGATCAGCACCCAATCACCGCTGGCTAGACCTTCGACTTTGGCATTATTGCCGTGTCCGTTCTCTTTCAGAGTTCGAAGAAGCTGATCCGCAACCGCTGTAACGTGGCGATGCGAACGACCGGACGCGATGACCATATAGTCAGCGACAACGGATTTACCTCGAAGGTCGATGGGGACAACTTGTTCAGCCTTGGAGTCGTCGAGACTATCAAGCACTGATTTGAGGGCACGAGCGACGGAATTGATACCGCTGATCTCTGCCGTTGAAGGAGCCAAAGCTTCCTTCTTTTGAATTGCTGTTCTCAGTGTAATTCCTTTCCCTTAAGAACAACGCGCCGCAGCTATTGAACTCGCTGCACACGTATAAGATAGGCAGAGTCGCATGGCAGTTTCAAGACATCATCTTGAACTAACCACTCCCAACGCGATCTCAGCTTTTTTGTTGTGTTTTCCCGTTGCGTATAGCCGTGGATGAAAGCAGTGATCTTGGCCCGTGAATAAAGGTCCAGGCCGGTGCACGCGAGCGGGCGAGAAGTGGAGCATCGTCTTCGTCAATTCGCGCGTAGTCGAACGTCTTTGCCATGCGCGAGGACAAAAACGCCAGCGTTGAACCGGGTCGATCTATTACGGCAATGGGAAACGTTGTTGCAATCTGCTGCCATCGCTGCCAGCGATGAAAATCGGCAAGGCTGTCTGCACCCATTATCCAGACGAAATGAACGCCCGGATTGCGCAACTTTATGAGAGCAAGCGTATCCGCTGTGTAGCGAATGTGGTGAGCCGCCTCAAATGCCGTAACCTTCACTCGCGGATCGTGAATAAGCGCTTCACATAACTCCAGCCGCTTCGACAATGGTGCAAGCTCGCGCTTATCCTTGAGCGGATTCCCCGGTGTGACAATCCACCAGAGCTGATCAAGTTTCAGCCTGCGCATCGCGATTTCAGCGACCAGCGCGTGACCGGCGTGAGGTGGATTGAATGATCCGCCAAACAGACCGACCGCCATGCCCTTTTCGACAAAAGGCATACGCAGATGCGCATCGTCGATGCCCGGAATGCTCGCTGGTCCAAATATCACGGACGTATCTGACCAGTGCCGCGAACGCGGTATTTGAAAGACGTCAACTGTTCAACACCCACAGGTCCCCGCGCATGCATCTTACCGGTCGCGATGCCAATCTCTGCACCCATTCCAAACTCTCCGCCATCGGCAAATTGCGTCGAAGCATTGTGCAGAAGAATTGCCGAGTCGATCTCGTTGAAGAACCTTTCCACGACATCTCTGTCTTCGGCGATAACCGCTTCCGTGTGATGCGACGAATAATGATTGATGTGATCGAGCGCCCCATCGATACCGTCGACCAGTTTTACCGAAATGATCGCGTCCAGATATTCGGTTGACCAGTCTTCCTCCATCGCAGCGTTAGCTTTACCGTAGAGTTTGGTCACCTCTTCATCGCCGCGGACCTCACAACCGGCTGCGATCAGATCGTCCAGCATCGGTGCAAGATGCACTGGCGCAATCAAACGGTCGACGAGGAGAGTTTCGGCGGCTCCGCAAACCCCGGTCCGCCGCATCTTGGCGTTCACAATGATCTTGCGGGCCAGTTCGACATCCGCTGATCCATCAATATAAACGTGGCACAAGCCTTCCAGATGCGCAAAAACCGGAACCCGCGCTTCTGACTGAACACGGGCAACAAGGCTTTTGCCGCCGCGTGGAATAATGACATCAAGGTTGCCGTTAAGACCTTTGAGCATTTCTCCTACGGCACTACGATCTGTCGTGGACACCAACTGTATGGCATCGCATGGCAGTCCAGCAGCTTCAAGTCCATCGACAAGAGCTGCATGGATAGCACGAGATGAGTTTGCCGAATCCGAACCGCCGCGCAGGATCACGGCATTGCCAGACTTCAGGCAAAGCGCGCCCGCATCTGCCGTCACATTTGGCCGGCTCTCATAAATCACGCCGATGACCCCAAGCGGCGTGCGGACGCGCTCAATATGCAGTCCATTGGGGCGATCCCATTCGGCGATGATCTGTCCAACAGGATCTGCCAGATCAGCAATAGTCCGGATACTGGTCGCAATTGCTGCGATCCGCTTTTCGTCCAGCTTGAGGCGATCAAGCAATGCGGAGGTCATACCGGCAGCTGCACCATTTGCCATATCCTGCTCATTGGCCTGCAGAATTTCAGCCTCGCGGCGCTCAATCGCTTCCGCCATAGCGAGAAGCGCAATGGTCTTCACTTCCGGTGATGCGATAGCCAAGGGACGTGCAGCAGCACGTGCCTTTCGGCCCGTCTCAGCCATTAATTCAACGATGGACGTGACCTCGGCACTATTTGCATCCGCACGTGTCAGCATTCTTTACTCCTCCGCAACAGCAAGGCGTTTTGCTGCGCGCACCACCAGATCGTCACGATGTATCATCGCCGAACGGGCATCATACCCCAATATTTCGGCGATCTCGCTGGTCTTGTGTCCGGCAACCTTCACGGCGTCCGATGCATCATAGGCAATCAAGCCCCGCGCTGCCTCCCGGCCATCGGGACCGACGACAGCAACCGTATCGCCGCGCATAAATTGTCCGTAAACCTCACGAACGCCCGCTGCCAGCAAAGATTTGCCGGATTTCAGGGCAATCAAGGCACCCTCATCGATAACTAAACGTCCAGATGGTTCGAGGTTGCCGGAAATCCATGTTTTCCAGGCATTTACCGGCGATGTACTCGCCTTGAACAGGGTTGAGCGTTCACCGAGGTCAATTGCAGCCAGCGGATGAAGCCGTGTTCCCGACGCAATGATCATCGCTGTACCAGCAGCATTGGCAATTTTGCCTGCATCAAGTTTCGTCTTCATGCCGCCACGTGAATATTCAGAAGCGGCAGCGCCAGCCATGGCCTCAATATCGGGCGTAATCGCATCTACGACCGGAAGGAATTGCGCATCGGGATTCTGATGCGGCGGGGCGGTATAAAGTCCATCTATGTCCGAGAGCAAGACAAGCAGATCAGCGCTCATCATGGTTGCGACACGCGCAGCCAGCCGGTCATTGTCTCCATAACGGATTTCGGTCGTCGCCACCGTATCGTTTTCATTGATGACCGGAATTGCTTTCAACCGTAACAATGTCCCTAGTGTAGCACGCGCATTAAGATATCGCCGACGCTCCTCGGTATCGGCCAAAGTCAGCAGGATTTGCCCCGCGCGCAAGCTGTGGTCGCTCAATACCTCAGCATATGCCTTTGCCAGTTCGATCTGACCCGCAGCAGCAGCAGCTTGGCTTTCTTCAAGCCGCAACGCTCCTTTCGGCAGGCCAAGTACATTTCGACCAAGGGCGATTGCGCCTGACGAAACAATCATCACCTCGACGCCGGATGCGGTTAGTGCTGCCACATCAGCGCCCAGGCTTTCCAGCCATTGCCGCTTTAATCCACTGGCCCGATCGACAAGCAGAGCCGAACCGATTTTCACGACGATCCGCCGATAAGTGTGCAGCTTCGGCAAAACCTTTACCTGAGCAAACTCACTATCTTTTCGGCTTTGCGTGGATTTCACGGACATTGCGACACTCAATATTTGTAACGGTTGTCGACCTCTACAGGCGCTTCCGATTTACGGGATTCCAATATGATGGCCGAAAGCGCCCGCAATACATGCTCGACGCCCTCGCGGCTAACCGACGATAGGAGCATGGGCTCAACGCCGGATGCCTTTTTCAGTGCCGCGATTTTCTTTTTGCGGGCCGCTGCATCCAATGTATCGATCTGGCTCAGAGCAACGATTTCGAGCTTTTCTGCAAGTCCCCCGCCATAAGCTTTCAGCTCGTTCCGGACCGTCTTGTATGCCTCTGCAACATTCTCTTCCTGCGCCGAAATGAGGTGCAGCAGTACACGCGTCCGCTCCACATGGCCAAGAAACCTGTCGCCGATACCGACGCCCTCATGAGCACCTTCAATAAGGCCCGGAATGTCTGCAATAACGAACTCGCGCGCATCGACACGCGCTACACCTAAATTGGGATGCAGCGTTGTAAACGGATAGTCGGCGATCTTTGGCTTGGCAGCCGTAACGCTGGCAAGAAACGTGGATTTACCAGCATTGGGCTTCCCAAGCAGCCCGGCGTCGGCAATCAATTTCAATCGGAGCCAAAGGTTGCGTTCCTCACCTTCAAGACCCGGATTCGCGCGACGCGGAGCCTGATTGGTCGAAGTCTTGAAATGAGCATTGCCAAAACCGCCATTGCCGCCCTTGGCCAAACGATAGCGCTGTCCTACAACCGTGAAATCGACAATCAGCGTTTCATTGTCGTTTTCAAAAATCTGGGTACCGACCGGCACCTTCAAAATGACATCCGAGCCTTTACCGCCAGTCATGTCACGGCCCATTCCATGCATACCTGTCTTGGCCTTGAAATGCTGCTGATAGCGATAGTCGATCAATGTATTCAATCCATCGACCGCTTCGGCCCAGACATCGCCGCCGCGACCGCCATCACCGCCATCGGGGCCGCCGAATTCCAGGAATTTTTCACGGCGAAACGACACCGAGCCGGCACCACCGTCACCGGAGCGGATATAGACTTTCGCCTGATCGAGAAACTTCATGGAAATTCAGTCCTTATGTGTTGCTTGGAGGCAATACAGCAATTCCAGCGAGAATAAAACTGGCCAGTTCCCGTCGGATAACCTTTCGGGAACCAGCGTGTTGAATGGCGAGACTGATGAACGGCAATACAACGGGCGCTCACCCGAACTCATTTAGGATGTCCAGCTCCGCAAACCAATCCAGGTACGCCGGTCAAGCATGTAACGCTCCACCGGGACGTTACCTGCATTGATAGAGTCCATCATCCCGGTATTGGTGTACTGGAAACCGCTCTTGTAGATGACGCGGCGCGACGCAATGTTTGACACGCGGCACGAGGCGTAAAGCTTTTCCACCTGCGTAGCGCGGAATACCAGGTCAACCAGCGCATGAGCGGCCTCGGTCGCGTAACCTTTGCCCCAATGCGGCTCACCCAGCCAGTAACCTATTTCCAGCTCGTCCTTGCCTGCACCGCGTCGATAATTGATCCCGCAACATCCGACAAACGTACCCGTTTGTGCGAGGGTAATGGCGTAGACACATTTGCCAATCTCGCCCGCATTGGCACGTCGCACGAAATCCACCGCATGGGCTTTCGTGTAGGGGTGCGGCATACGCGACAGCATTTCTGCCACGCGAAGATTATCGGCGAGATTGGCAATTGCATCCACGTCCTCAATGTGAGGGGCGCGCAAAACGAGGCGTTCTGTAACGAGGACCGGACAGTCTATGAGATCCAGCCGTTCATCTTCTTCTTCGAGTATATCAGCAACCATTTTTCATTCCTCCAGATACGAAAAGGGAGACGGGTAGTGCCCCATCTCCCTTTGATCTTTTGGCGGTTGCCATTTTTTCACCGGGTCCGATGGGACGCCGGTGCTTCAAGCATGACCGGCTATTCTGCTGCTTCGGCGATCGGGGTGACGATCGACACGAAGCTACGGCCGTTGGCTTTGGTACGGAAAGATACTGTGCCTGCTTCAAGCGCAAACAGAGTGTGGTCCTTACCAAGACCAACATTGACACCGGGGTGCCATTTGGTACCACGTTGACGAACGAGGATGTTGCCAGCAAGCACGCGCTCGCCGCCAAACTTCTTCACGCCAAGGCGCTTCGATTCTGAATCACGACCGTTGCGTGACGAACCACCAGCTTTTTTGTGTGCCATGGGATTGCTCCTTTAAACCTGTTCTTATTCGCCCGAAGCGGGCTTCTCAGCCTTGGCAGCAGCCTTCTTGGGCGCAGCCTTGGCCTTTGGGGCGGCTTTGGTTTCTGTCGCGTCAGCTGCAGCAACTTCTGCCTTTGCAGGCTTCTTGTTGGCCGGCTTTTCAGCGGCAGTCTTCGAAGGCTTCGCACCACCTGTGAGGATCTCTGCGATACGGATCGTTGTCAATTCCTGACGATGACCGCGTGTGCGCTTCGAATTCTGGCGGCGGCGCTTCTTGAAAGCGATAACCTTGCGTGCACGGCCCTGCTCGACGACTTCGGCTGTAACCAGCGCGCCGCTGACAACAGGAGCGCCGATTGTTGCGTCAGCACCGACGCCAACCATCAGAACTTCTGCGAACTGTACGATATCGCCGGCATTGCCGGAAACTTTTTCGACCTTTAGAAGGTCATTGGCGGCAACGCGATACTGCTTACCACCGGTCTTGATGACTGCGAACATTTTGTGCCCTTTCGGCGTTCGGTTCGGTTTTCTGCGGGTTTCCCCGCAATAACCGTCTTTTTGTCAGTCGTGACAGATTGATCGAAAGGCACTTTTATCCGTATGAATGAAGGCACCCGAACTCAAAAACAAACGGCGCGGAGAATCCCCCACGCCAGTCGTTGGGCGCTTATAAGATCAGGATTGGCACAGAGTCAAGAAATTTAACGCAAAATTGCTCTTGTATCTGCACGCTTTGCCCGCTATCTAGCGCGTCGCACGCTCAAGCCAAAGCCCCTCGGGGCAACGCGGCACTATAGATACGGGGTCTCGACATTGATCCCAGACGCGGAGAGGTGGCTGAGTGGTTGAAAGCACCGCACTCGAAATGCGGCATGGGGGCAACTCCATCGGGGGTTCAAATCCCTCCCTCTCCGCCAGTTATTTCTGCCATCCAATTGAAATTACTATATAATTTCACATTAGATGAGCGGAGGCCCTAACTTTAGCCCTAACTTTTGGTCAAGCTGCTTATATTTTCCCGGATCGCCATCAGCGAAATCGCTTGCCTTGCTTCCGCTGCCGTATACTGAATGCAGCAATAATCATTCCATGATAATTAAATCTGCGGTGAGCAATGGGACTACGCATCTTACAGATCGTCATCTTTGTCTCGTTCCTCGTCGCCAATATCTATTTTGGCTGGGGGGTTAAAGGTATTGCGGCACCTGTTATGGCAGGGATTTTAGCATACGGAGTTACGCTGGTGCTATTGGCCATTCAAAACAGGAGATTACCAAAGGCGGATAGAGCAGAAAGCATCGGGTCCGGCTGGCGAGAGGATATGGAACGCAGAATATCGGAGAAAAAAGACCACCTCCCATAATCGTCAGGCTCCCGCTTTTGCAACTTATTGAAGAGTGCATGTGCCAAGATGAACATAGGTGTTTCGTATTCCAACCATGAGGGCCTCTCTGTACTGGACAGGCGTTTCCCCGGCAGCTGGGTCTTTTGTGAAATAGAAAGTATGGCTACCAAAGCCGAAAGTATTTTGCTGAGATTTTCTGGCGAGAATTGATGCACAGGAATTCACGTAATAGTCTACGTCTCTCGCAACCCTAAAGGCACGATCTCTAATCATGTAAGCTGAGATTTCGGAGCATTCAGTGGTCGTGAAAGTCGAAGTTTTACCTTCCTCGGTAACTTCTATCTTGCCAAGCGTAACGACCTTATTGTCGCTAATTTTCGAAGGAAATGCCTTGATGATCATCGGTGAGGCATCCGGTTGGAATTGCCCAATTACATCAACTTTACCTTCACGCGGCTCCCACCCAGCAGACCGCTCCTCAATGCAAATATAAGTAGCAAACTCTGTCGCCATGGTTTCTGGAATACCTTGCAGCAGTGCAAAAACAACTAGCCCCAGATTGCGAATCATTGCCAACACCCTATTGATCCATGCATCTGGCTTGCCCCCTTCACTCAATAGCTCGTGCAGGTGACATTGTTGCCGTAACGGTTGCAGTTCGTAACACTGGGCGCGCGATACGTTGGCATTGGCGGCGGCGTATAGGATTGGCCCCTAAATGCAAAACTGGGCATTCGGCCATCAGATGGCCCGCACTGATAAGTCATTCGATACCAAGTTACGGGGCCAGGCATTATATCCGCCACAAGCCCACCAGCATTACTTGAGCTATCAACAACCTGATAGGGGCCAGCGCATATCTCTGCCGCCTTTTTAAGGCATGCATTCGGTGATCCATTGCACTTGGTTTGCTGAACCGTTTGTCCCGATGGGCCGGGAATAGGTTCCTGCGTGCTGACACATGACGCCGTTAGCCCTCCTGCACAAAGGAGTGGCAACCATAATTTCAGTATTTTCATTTTTTCCCCCAGCGGCTTCTTAATGAGCCGCAGAGCCGATAAGCGCACGGGCGATAATATTTTGCAACTCAGTATCGCTGACCCTTGGAAGCACGCCGCCATTGCGTGCCAATATCTCTGCGATTTCCGAGGATCTTGCACCCATACGATTTGCCAACTGGTTCGCAATGATGCCTGTTGCCATAGAAGCGCCGGAGACAGCAGATCCGACAGCGGGCCCGCCAATTGCATTGCCGATTACAAACGGCATACCAGCGCCAACGAGTGGCCCGTATCCATTTCCAGTTGGGGCAAGCTTTCCGAGGGCGCGAGCTGTTTTCTGAGTAGGACCGCCCTGCGCTACCTTGCTAATGGCCTTTTCCTGAGCAGGCGACCAGCCTTTTTCTTTACCCTTGATAATCCGTCGCTCAACATTCCCGTATTCGGTCTTTAAGGCGTCGTCGTAGGTTTTTCCGCTGTACTGACCGGATTTCTGAATTGCCAACTCCCGCGCTGTCTCAAGCTGATCACCTTTAGCCGCACGACTGTACAGACTACGTGCCGTCTCAAGCTCTGGAGCAAGGGGAGACGTAAAGTCATCAAACTTGCGCAACATGATAGTTGCCATACGCCGTTCAGCTCCATCAGGTGACGCTGCTGCATCTGCGAGCGCCTTGCGAACCGTCTGCATCTGCTTAACCGTCATAGGTCCGTTTGCATAATCCTCGACAAGCTTTAGAGCTTCCCTTGCTTTGGGGTAAGCTTCAGAGACGCGGCCCGTAGGCGAGATAAGACCTTCGTCGGTTGCCAGAGACTTGAAATCCTGCGACAGAGCCGTGGTCTGTGATTTGGTAGCGGTTACGCCGTTCTTGTCTGCAAGGTCATAAAGGTCGCTTGCATCCTGTTTGAGCTTCTCAACGGTAGGAACAGCTTTTTCAGCAGCATTACGTGCGCTCCTGTTTGCAATGCCACTTATAGCGCCACCAGCGCCAAGGCCAGCGAGCAGTTCAGCAACAGTCTCAACCGCTGCATTTCCTGGTGCAACCTGTTGAGCAACAGCACCACCAACGCCGCCAGCCGCCGCCGAGCCTAGACCGGCAAGAGTTTGTGCAACCGTAGCTCCCGATCCCGCCAAAGGTACAGCAGCGCCGCCAACAGACTGAGAGACACGTCGGGCCATCTGTGGCCCCATTTCAGTACTCGGAGGAGCGATAGCCAATCCTTCACGCAATCCCTTTGAACCACCCAAGGGATTGTCGGAGGGCTGTATGTCAGTACCGAATACCGCATTAATGCCGCTGGTAACTGGACGAACAACCAAATTGTTCATCAGATCGACGGGAGCGCCCAATGCTCCCGTAGCGCCTTCAAGGAGTCCCGAAACAACTTGAGTTCCATAGCCACCAGCCGCTGGCTGTAGCCCTATTGTCTTGTTGAACTCATCAACAGGTATATCGGCATAGAATTTCCGATGGACGGCATTGGCAAGCTGCTCGTCACTTAGATCTTGGTATTGAGGGAATTTGGCGCGGATATCTGCAATGCTAGCCATTATCGACTTCCACGAATACCAAGGGGATCATTAGCGCCGCTAATTGGCTGCTCATCGCTCAAATCGCCACCAAACATAGCGGGATTATCCTTTTTGAACTTCTTGAAGTTTTCGTATGGGTTTGGAAGCGCTGAAATTTGCTTCTCCGCCTCTTGCCATGTCATCTCGCCAGATTGAGCGCGAACCGCAATATCAGCAGCAGCTATTTTATTTTGAGCAACGGACTGGAATGTTCCATTAATGATCGCATTCGCCTCTGGTGAGTTTCCAATGTTCGGCAGGCTGTTAAGGAACATCTTCACGTCGATGTCAGAGGATGATCCAGAACCTGGAACGCGCATGGCAGGTGCAAGCCGATCAATTATTGACTTGTATGCCTGAGCTGGTCCTAGACCTTCAAGCTTGATACCAGCCATCTCGGCATAAGGACCAAGAGCGATAAGAGCCTGAGCACCTGCGCCAGTCTTGATCTGCTTACCAAGCTCGACCAGTTGTTGCATGTCGGAAGCCTGTTGCGCTGCCTGACGACCACCGGCAATATACCCATCGAAACGCTCAGCGGCTTTTTCGTCGCTCTTTTTAATGAAATCGTTGGTATTCTGGCCAGTGTTGACGCTTACATTTACGCCACTGTCGCCAATAGCTGTAATTCGCCCATCTGCTGACTGCTGATACTGCTTCTTGGGATCCAGACCAAGGCTCTTTACTTCTTCTGGCGATAGCTGCTGGAACTTAGGCTGAGGATTTCGCAAAGCATCCGCTTCAATGCGGGCTTTATCGGTTTGCGCCTGAATAAGCGGATCATTCTGCCTCACGCTCTGCTCGTACTCTTGGCGTTGACGCCACTGTTCCTGCTCGGCTTGCTGTGTAGCGACAGACTGTTCGCGCTCTTGTTCCTGCCGCAACAGCCCCATAGCTACGGCGCGCGTCTGTGGACTAGCACGCGGGTCCGATATGGCTTTCACAACAGCCTCCCGATTGATGCTGCCCGTCTGCGGCGCTTGCTGTGGTGCGGGGGCGGATGACATACCCAAGCTTTGCAACTCTGTCTGCGTTGGTTGCAATGTCTGATCTGCACCGGCAACCATGGCATCGCCTGCCGCAGCCTCTGGACGAATAGCCAAGGCCTGAGCAACAGGGCTTACTACTGGACTTGTCGCTACAGGAGTCGGCGCAGGCTTTACGCCAGCACCTCCACCTACAAACGGCAATCCAGCACCAGCGGAAAGCTCTGGAACCTGAGTGACATCTAGCACCGGCGCTCCACCTGTCCCGACAGGCGTATTTGCAACACCCACGCCCTCGACGGAAGGCACTGATACAGGTTTCACAACTGGAGAAGTAGGACGCAGCAGCGCCTCCGCCACTGTTGGCTTTGGATTGGGTGTCACCGTCATCGGCAGCGCTTCCATGCCAGAGCCACCATCAAGCGATACAGTTTGAACTGGAGCAGACCTGCGACCAGACGTGTACTTCGCTATACGCCTGTCCCTATGCTCTGGCGCTGGTCGCAGATAATATTTGGTTATTGCCGCACCGGCTGAGCCAGCATCCTTGGTAGCTAATATTTTCTCTGCCGCACTGCGTTCTGAACCCTGGAATTCGGCAAGGGTAAAATCAACCTGAGTATCGACATCATCAAGGGGCTTTCCACGCTCTGCCGCGTATGCCTCATAGGCCTTGCGCCGAGGACCTGTCCATTGAGCCAACCCATAACCGCCGCGTGAATTGGGTACAATCGGATGGGCTTCATTGATGCCGGGATTTAACCTACTCTCGTCGGCATAGTTCATCACAAGGCCATCAGCGACATGTTCAGGAAGTCCACGCTCTATAAACTTGGCCTTGAGAACTTCAGGGGCGACAGTGCCTGGACCAGTAACACCCGCGCCACTTGGCACATTGGTTGCAGCCGGAGCCGTTGGGCTACCACCAGCAGCCACACTCGATGGGTATGCAGATCCTCCACCGCTAAAAAGCGACGACAGCAAGCCTGAATTATACTCATTGTTTTCAGTGGCCGCACGCTCAGCCTGATTTTGCTTAAACCCTGCAATTCCGCCCTGAACGCCCTTTGCCAATATGCTCGCGACGCCACCGGCATTCGGGGATGTATCTGTGGCCTGCTGCAACAATGATTGTGCAACCTGTTGACGGATAGCAATCTGCTCAGGGGTAAGCTGCGCGCCATTGGGGCCAACAAAAAATGCCGGAATGATCTCTTGCAGATTGGTAGCCATTTTATTTCCTTTCGAGGTATGCGCTGCTTACAATAGCTTCAAGCTCGGCGTCGGACATGTCCCGCATATGCGAGATCGTGCCGCTGTGCTCAACCTCGATTGCCGCCTTCGACTGCCAGTCTGTGCGAGCAAGGTTTGTCAGTCCAAATACTATCAAAGTGGCCTGCGAAGATGTGCCACCGACCTCAACGTGTTTCTTCTGTTGCATCTCGTACCAAGACGCTGCAAATGCCTTTGCGCGTGAAACGGCTTCCGCAAATTCTGAGTGCACTTCCATCCACTCTGTAACCGTCCTTCGTGAAACACCGGCAGCAGCAGCGAAAGAGTTGAGGCCCAAACCTTGCTGCATAACCTCAATAACAAGATCGCAATACTCTGGCTTGTAGAGACTTGGACGCCCAATTGGATTGTCGGATTTAGGTGATGCCACGGTCAAACTCCCGATGCGCTTTGGAGGGGGCCTAGCAAGTGGGTATATGTAAACCACCCCACTTTTTGGCATGCGTCGATAAAGTATGCCGCGTATAGGAAAGCCCAATCTATGGCGAGCAGACTATTTTCGGGGTTATAGACGATCATCGTAATTTGCCTCGAAGCGAGAAAAGTTGGTATGGCTGCCTATCGACAGAAGTCCGGCCTACTGGATTAACCACTGTAGAACTCCTGTGGTTGGCTTGATGAAGCTGTCGATGACGTATGCGGCCATCAGAATGCAGCCCTGCGTGGCAATTGGATTAGTGCTGGCATGGTCGTAAACGAAGTCGTACCGCATACAGCGATACTTGCGGCCCATGCGGAAAGCCCATGACGCGCTCATGCTGCTTGCTGACCATTGGGCAGTGCTTCCAGCCATGCGTCAGCTTCACCGCGAAGAATTAGTGTCCGCTTGCCAGCTTTCTTCGTCGGCAGCTTTCCAGCCCTGATTTGCAGGTACGCGTAGGAACGGCCAATGCCGTATTCCTCACAAAACTCTTCGATGGTAAGAACTGGCTTAATAGACATAAGGAAATCCTTAGCGTTTTCTATCATTCTATATTGTTTACTATTGTCCACTAGTGTTTAGTGCACTGTTGTGCTCTCATATATATTATCATAATTATATATTACTGTCTAAGAATATTGCATAATTTACTATGATATTATGATAAATTAAGTAACTCGCCAATGTTTGATACGGCGAAGATAATCAGCAGATAAGGCGGACTGCATACATGTCGATATTAAACTCTCTACAGTCAGCTTCCATTCGATTGATTGGCCAAAAACCCGGTGCGTTCTTTGCATCATCAGAAGAGTTTGAGCTCGAGCTTTTTGACTTTGTTAATGAGGTCGCAAAAGACATCTGCAAGTACGCCGATTGGCAGGCACTGACGAAGCTCCACGCTATCGCTGGAGATGGCATTACCGAGACTTTCGCACTGCTAGCAGAGTATGATCGGCGGTTGCTGGTTACTGACATCCAAGACCTGAATAACTGGTACTGGGATTATCAGCATATCGCGAATATCAATGACTTCCTGTTTTTCAAAACCCGTGGCGCTGAATACAGCACTCCCGGCGCATGGACGATCTACAACAATGAGCTGAATTTCTTTCCGGCACCCGCAGCAGGCAGCTCGGCAATATTCCCTTATGTATCAGCGAATTATGCTGTTCCTCAAGGTGGCGGCATTCCCACGGCTGAATTTATGAGTGACAGCGATGAATTTATTATTCGAGGTGGCGAACGATTGCTTACCCTTGGCCTTGTATGGCGCTGGCGTGAGAATAAGAAGCTTGACTATACCGGCGACCAGGAAGCGTTTATGATGCTGATTGACCAATTGGCGGCGAAAGATAAAGGCTCAACCGTTATTCGCGATCGGTCTAATAATCCTGACCGGTGGAATACAGGTCAGGCGTTGCCGGGGTTGCTCGGGCCTTTATACGGTCATTAACGGGATATCTGGCCACTTCTTGAATTGATTTTAAGCGAATATTTCACCGTAAATGCCCGATGCGAAAGGCAACGGAGGGACTTTCTTAATATCGGCGTGGTTTCCTCTTGTGCGTGGTTATCTTCACTATGTGATCACAGGCTAGCGCTCAGAAGCAATTACAATCGGGAGAGACTATGCGCGACGATACCGCTGAAACAGACCTACGTCGAAGGGTGACAGTGATACGGTCTATAGAGAACAGCGTTTCCAAGAATGTGGATATCGAGGCGAGTATCCACGCGACTACCGCCCAGAACATCCTGAGAGACGACCTCGGAGAATTTTCCGACTCAAACAAGTTTAGCCAAGTCTATAATCTTGAAAGCGAGGTGAGAGACAGACTGCTTGCTCACGCCCGGCAAGACGCGGCTCATTCCGTAGTTGCGATAGTAGCTACCAACAAAGCTCTTGCGTCTCTGCATACAAAAGTGAACGTACTGATTGGACTCGTTCTGCTAATCGGCGTCCTATTTTTCGCAATGCGACCATAAAGGCAACTCTCATGGGATGGTCTGATAAGAAAATTGAGCGACTGGAGCGCGAGCAACGATACTATGACGCGTCACCCCCTCATGAAAAAATCAATTTTCATATTAAGGATGGCACGCGCACGATTCTTTCAGAACTCCGTATTATACGGTGGATTTTGTTCGGGCTTTTCATAATAGCGTTTCAAGCGATCTGCATTTGGGGACCGAGTGGCTGGTTGTGGACGCCGTTTTGGGCGTACCTCAAATAAATAACTCAGGTGAAGGCTGGCCCTCAAAAATGTTTGTCCGCGTCAAGTTCCAGCGCGTGGCTGGCAGTGCAAGGCGCACGTCATAATCAATTTTTTGCCGCTCCTGCGCGTGACGGCTAGCGAAAATCAGGAATAGCATCGCCAATCCAAATGAACCTGAGTTCGTAGCCGAGTGGCATTGCTGCCGTGTGCTCCAGATGCTTGATCATTTTTAGCCTCCTATTTCTTCGCACGCGGTGCTGCTCAAAGGCAGCGCATGCGTATAGGGGTATGGGGGGACGTGATGGCAGGCCGTTCGTAGGGGGGGTCGTATGAAAAGCGGGGCGTTCGTAGGGGCGTTCGTAGGGGCGTTCGTACCCCGTTCGTACCCCGTTCGTAGGGGGGTTCGTAGGCTATTCGACATGATTTGCATCCACGACTGCGAGCTGATATGAGCGCCGAGATGGAGGGCCAATCTCATCAACTTTGATGCGTCCGGCTTCGAACAGGCGGTTCATAGACGTGATAAAACCGCGCCTCTTGATGCCGTTTGCTTGCGGGTCTTTTGCGAACACGGCTGGCGCATAGTTTGCACCAGCAGAGTGGCTGACTTTGCGACCTTCGGCGGCGTACCTTTCGAGGAGGTGAAGGAACACACGATCTATGTTGCTCATGGCCGCGACAGCTTGAAGGCTGTCGTTGGTGTTCGGTTTGAAAACGCCATTCACCCAACGCAGAACGGTTTCATCGCCAATTTTGCCGTAATTCGATTTGACCGTTCGAAGGACGCGAATATCTGTATCCGTCTCCTCGCCGTCCTTCTCCTTGAGGCGGTCCAGATAAAGACGACTACGTACAGAATTATTCCAGGCCGTCGAACCTGATGATCCCGTGCCACTTGCCATACCTGCGATTGATGGGTGAGCCAGCATCACGATGGTAACGCGATACCGAGCGCACAGACCACGCAGGAGACTAATAAACTGACGGGCCTGCGCGCGCTGGATCTCATCGCCCCCGAACAGATCAGCAAGGGTGTCGAGAACCAACAGCGATGGTCGGTATTTTGCTACGAAGGCTTCGAGCTTTTCAAAAAGCGCCGTTGCCGCCAGTACGTTGCTTTTAACTTTCGGGACAGCGAGAAGCGCGTCCTTGCCTGCCAATGAGCAAATGTGGAGGTCTTTAAGAGCGTTGAGTTCGAGTTCGAGTTCACGCACGATGTCTGCAAGACGCCGGAGAATCTCGTCAATTTCGTCTTCCGCTGTTAGAAAGCAGGCTAGTCCTTGAAAGACCGCTTTCCCTGCCCAATAGCCGTTAACTTGGGCTGCAACAGCAAGCATCAGGGCAAGAAGTGATTTACCTGTTCCGCCATCGCCATTAAGTAAGGTTACCGTATATGCGGGGATTAGCCCTTCCACGAACCAATCACGCTGAGGTACTGCGACGCCTGCCAAGCTTGAGGCGGTTATAGTGTCGAGTATGCCTACGTCTTGAGATGGCTGCATACTATGGCCGACAGTCGGATTACGATTAATTCGCTTGCGCAACTCTTGCAGCCCTGCCTCCTCATCATTTACCGCGCCGGGTAGCCTGGCACCATAATCGTCTGGGTCGGCTATAGGCGCTTCAGACATGTATGCAGGAGCGTCTTGAATTACCTCCACCATCGGCTGATCATAGCAAATACCATTGTCTTGGTCGCCATCGCGATTGAATTCATCCGTCTGTGCAGAGAGAGGGGCTAATGGACGGATATCGTCGTCCTCAAACAAATTATCTTTATCGATATAGTCCATCACGCATGCCCTCCGACTTTGACCGTAGACAGCAGGATCGGGCAGTTTGGCGCGAGTCTCTGGATCAGATTATACCAATCTGCTTCGTGCTCCAGCCGCGTTTCAACTATCATGACGTTCTGTCCGAGCAAGGCGGCAGCACCCGCAGGTGGGCCATAAGCTTCCACCATCGGTGCACACGAGATCACGCTGAAGCCCGCACATTGCCGGATTGCGCGACGGATTGAAGGCATGTGGAAGCCGTCCGGCCCAAGAGCCCTACCGGTGTCGTCGCCTATCAAGAAGATCGTCGGGCGCTTATCATTGTCACGGAATGGTGTCCGGCCTTGAGGGATAACAGAAAGCGTTACACCGCCATGCCGTATTGCTAAGGCAAGTACTCGGATATGCTCTGCTGTCTCAAGCGTGCCATCAATAATTGCATCCAGGCGCTCGGTTGGTATTTCTGTAGGTATAAGATTCATAACAGTAGCCTCGCGTATTGCGAGAGCGGTATCGTGGTGGTATAAACCACGGCAGGGTAAATGCTAATAGCCGCCTCGGGAATTTAGATTTCCGGGGCTCCCTCTACACCCCATGAGAACGGCAATCAGACGGCTGTAGGAAGGTTTAGGATAAACCTGTCCAATTCCTCGCGTATGATAAGAACGCTCTTACCACGTTTGCGTCGTGTAATCTTTCCTTCAGAGAAAAGCTTATAGAGGCTTGAGCGACCGATACCTGAGTAGTCGATTGCTTCCGGTATTGTCAGGGCGATTTTCTGGGTCGGAGTCATGGGAGACCATCCTTTATGTTTCAGATGGTATCGGATTGTATGCATGGATACGTTGTTGTCCAAAGTAATATCCGGACAAATTATGAATAAAAATCAGAGATTGTCCGGAGATTTACTATGCCCCGCTCTTCGGAGCGCCTTGGTTATTGTATCACCCGATTTTGGCTTCTTTTTTCCGGCAAGAAGATAGGAGGCATCCACAAATGCCACGAAGGGGCCTTTCTCTTTAATATCTGGTTCAAGTCCCAAACCTTCACGATAAACTTTTCCCAGGCGTCCTAGCAGAAGCTCTTGCGGAGTTTCTTTTAAGTTTGGCATCAGTTTTTGCTCATGAGACTTTGTCTCGGCAAACACTTTGAGTTCATCAAGCGCGGACTCTCGTAGGGCCTTCATACCTTCAACAATATTGGCCAGGTCGTGGCCTCTCCAACTAACGCGGGCGGAGAGCTGGGACTTCAACAAGTCATCCTCCAGCGGAGACAACAGCATACTGAGCTGCTTCTTCATGGAATTCAGTTTCTTATATCTTTCTTTTGCTGGCGTTTTGCTAGTCAGTTCCGGATGAAACTCTTCGAAGAAGAAAGCCCACGATATTTTTTCCCCCAATTGGCGGCGAGCGTCACCAGCTATTCCAGCCTGTTCTGGTGAGCTGCCCTTTGGACATAGGTACCGCTCCGGGATTGTGCCGCCCGCTTTTTGAACTTTATCAAGCAGGTCCCCAATTGCCTCAGATCCCCATCTGCTCGGCGCAATAGCTTCATCCGATATTTTATTTATGTTGCTCATGCGTCACCTGTCTCTGGAGGGGTGGCATTAGGCAGGGCTGTGCAATAACTGGCCCATGCCTCCATCAACTCACGGCGCTTCTCTAACGCATCGCTTCTCCTGTAGGCCCGCTCCGTCGCATCTCCGACAGTGTGCGCCAGCGCCTGTTCCGCGACTTCACGCGGATAATGGGTTTCATCCCCTGACCAATCGCGGAATGCTGATCGAAAGCCGTGGATGGTGTATTGATCAACCTTCATACGACGCATGAGCATATCAATGGACGCCGCCGATATGGGCCTTTTAGCCTTCTGGCCGGAAAACACATAATCGTTATCGCTTTCCCGCGTCTCCAGCAGCTCTTTGACAATCTCAACGGCTCTTTCCGATAGAGGCACTCGATGCACACGACCGGCTTTCATGCGTTTAGCTGGGACTGTCCAGAGCTTGGCATCTAGATCGAACTCATCCCATGTTGCATTGACGACCTCTCCAGACCTGCTGGCGGTCAGAATAATAAACTCCAAGGCTTTTCCAGCCATAGCCTCTCTGACGCGCAGTTGCCCCACAAACTTAGCTATTCCGTTATAGGGCATTGCCGCATGATGACCGCGCGTGAGCTTCTGACGCGCCGGAAGGATGTTTTTGAGATGGCCGCGCCATAGTGCTGGGTTCTCGCCATTGCGCCACCCCTTTGCCTTTGCGAAGTCCAACACACGCTCAATACGCCCTCTAAGCCGCGATGCAGTTTCAGACTTTGTGGCCCAAATGGGCTTGAGAACCTTTAGAACCTCCTCAGTCCGGACTTCTGAAACTTTGAAGGAACTTATTGGCTTGGCATACTTGTCCAGCGTCATCCGCCATTGAGCCCTGTGCTTTTCATTGCGCCACTGGCTATCCATCGATTTCAGGAACATATCCGCGCAATCAGCGAATGTCGGCTCAGCTACTTGTTTGCGCTCTTCAATAGGGTTTCGTCCCTCAGCTACCGCTTGCCGGTGGTCCGCTGCCAACAGACGGGCCTTTGCCAGTTTTACCGATGGATAAGCCCCCAGGCCCATTTCATAGCGCTTGCCTGCATTCTTCCAGATAAACACCCAGGACTTCGCGCCAGAGAGCTTGACGTTCAGATACAGCCCGCCGCCGTCTCCAAGTAATCCAACTTTGCTGACGGCCTTGCATTCCGTATCTGTCAACTTGTTGAGAGTGCGAGCGGCCATTTCGATAGTCCCTAACTAAAACCCTAACTTGAGTTAGGGATAGGGGTGAACTATAGCGGATAATCGTGGAAGATTGAATAGAGAAACTGAATTAAATACTGATATTACAATCCTATAGCAAACGTCATAAAACGATGGCGAATTCTAGTTGGGCGGACTCCCTCTCCGCCATTATAATTTGATTTTCTTGACGTTATAGATTTCAACAATGAGCGCGATCACACGCATTGACGTCCGATGCGATCGGCATTGCGATCAGGGCTACATTCTCGGCACGAAGCCTTGATAGGATCGTTTAAAGCGGCCACCGCAAGCAGAAAGTTGTGCCGGGACAATCCTTGACGCGCCCTCTGGCAGCACCCTATTCGTGATCTTCAATATTATTGGAAATCACATGGCAACGATACTGAAGCTGAGAGGACGCTGGCAAGCACAGTTCCACAGGCGTGGCGTGACACGCCTGCAAATCCTTCCGACCGCAAAATCTAAGCCGAGACGTGGGCGTGCGATCCGCGCCGATTGAATGTTTCAAAATCAAAGGGCGATGTCGGGCACCTTCGGAACAGTCGCCCCGTTCGCACCCGGTATGGTTCCAGCATTTTCATTCACCTTTGGTGATGGGATTGCAAGTTGTAGCGTGCTTTCCGTTTCGGCCCAAGTTTGGGCGATAAGCGCCGGATCGTCATTCAGCTTTCTACCGTAACTCGGCACTATCTCCCGCAGAATTGCCTGCCACTCAGGTTTCTCAAGCCGGTCTGGAAAGGCTTTCTTCAAAAGATCGAGCATAATTGAAGGCGCGGTCGATGCCCCCGGCGACGCGCCAAGAAGTGCCGCAATCGACTTGTCTTCAGATACGACGATTTCCGTTCCCAGATTGAGTACACCACCCTTTTCCGGGTCGTTCTTGATGATTTGAACGCGCTGGCCAGCCTGCCATTCACGCCAGTCCTCATCCTTCGCCTCCGGCATATAGGCACGTAATGCTTCCATCCGGTCGCTCTTAGACATCATCAATTGCTCTGCCAGATATTTGACAAGTGCCATCTCGTCCCATCCCACATTCGCTATCGGCAGAATATTGGAGAGCGTCACGGAATCGGGCAAATCAAATATGGAGCCGTTCTTGAGGAACTTGCTCGACCATGTAGCGAAAGGCCCGAAGAGCAGAACGCGCTTACCGTCCAGAACGCGCGTATCGAGGTGCGGCACGGACATTGGTGGCGACCCGACATCCGCCTTTCCATAGACCTTGGCGAGATGACGGTTAACGATCTCTGGTTTTTCGGCGATCAGAAATGCGCCGCCAACCGGGAAACCGGCATAGGAACTGGCTTCAGATACCCCCGAAAGCTGTAACAGGGGCAGAGCGGCGCCGCCGGCACCGATAAACACAAAACGCGCATCAACGGTTTGAACCTTCGATTCATCCGCCGTGCTGAAGGCGGAAACCCGCCATGTGCCATCCGGATTGCGTGTAATTGAACGCACCTCGTGATTGGTAGTGCTGGCGAAATTGGGAGATGCGAGCAGGTGTTTGAAAAACTGATGCGTAATCTCTCCGAAATTCACATCGGTGCCGAGATCGGAACGCGCCGCAGCGATCTTCTGGTCGGGGTCGCGGCCCTCAATCATGACAGGAACCCATTCGGCAATGCGCTTCCTGTCCGTGCTGTATTCCATTCCGGAGAAGAGAGGGCTTTGGGAAAGCGCCTCGACCCTCTTGCGAAGATACTCGACATTTTCTTCGCCCCATACCAAGTTCATGTGCGGGGTCGAATTGATGAATGAACGCGGATTGCCGAGAACGCCGCGCCGAATCTGATGTGACCAGAATTGCCGCGAAATCTGAAACTGCTCGTTGATGGCCACTGCCCGATCTATCTGGACGTTCCCGTCCTTATCCTCGGGCGTGTAGTTGAGTTCGCAAAGCGCGGAGTGTCCGGTCCCGGCATTGTTCCAACCGTTCGAACTTTCCTGCGCTACGTCATCAAGCCGCTCGAAAGCTTCAAGTTTCCAATTCGGCTCGAGTTCCGAAAGCAGCACGCCAAGCGTTGCACTCATAATCCCACCACCGATGAGCAGAACATCGACCGATCTATCTGCCTTTTCCGCGCGATATTGATTGTCCGTCAGCCATTTATAGCCAAAAACAGCAACACCAGCCCCAAACACCGAGGCGAGCAGACGGCGTCGCGTAAGCCTTAATGGGGAGCGTTTCGTATCTCCGGTGTCCGTGCCAGTGCTTTTTGACAAATCTGTTCTCCGCAATAGGCCGTTGAAGGCTGATGCCACTTCACAACCGACCGCGAATGTTCATACGCATCGCCTCGGTCAGATGAATATCCGCGATATATGCATGGTGCGACATTTTGTCAAACACAGGAACGTCAAGACAAATTCCAGTCGAACATCGTGCATGATGTTGGGACTAAACATCTAATAATCTATAGTGGATGCAGCCAAATTGCCTTTGTGATTTTCTGTGGCGGATAGGTTGCGACGCCCTCAAAGCCTCATGCCGCAAATTTCTTCGCGGACCGCGGGGAACAGCCATTCTCTACATACGTGAAGATTTTCTCCCCAAGCTCGATCCCGTCTATCTTGATGTTCTTCCGGCCCCATTGGATGACGGAATGCCTGCCGTAGGGACGGATGCGAGAAAATTCGAAACCAGTGAACGCTCCATTGCGTTGCTGCCCGGCCTCCGCACGAGACGGATCGTATTCATCAACTGATCGAGAAAACTGCCGCGCAAGCGGGCATCTCGGTCAATGAGGCAAAACCTGACAGGCCGCTTTGGCACGCCAGACGAATTTGGTGCTGCGGCAGCATTTTTGTACAGCCGGTATTCCGGTTATATTGTCGGTCAGAATTTATTGCTTGATGGCGGCGCGTTTAACTCAAAGCTTGGCTAACAGCTATTCTTCATCGTCGCAGATACCGAGGTTTTCCAGATCTTTCTGGCCAGCAGCGAGAGCCTCATCCTCGGTATCATGAGGCCCCATCAGCACACCGGTTTCACCGTCGACGACGATAACATAATACCATTTACCATCGCTTTTCTTGTCGGTCTGCACATAGCATCTTTGTTCATTTGCCATGCCGTATTTTCATTCATAGCGCCGCAAAAAGCAAACCATCAGCTTGCGCCCTGCAGCGCGTAAATCGGTCAGTAAACAGAACGATCGCCATAAATGCCGCTTGGGTCGTACATCTCGAACATTTCCAGTTCGACGGCGCTGAAAAACGCCCCAACCTGTTCATCCTGCTCGTCTTCCGAGAGACCTATCCGGGCCAAATGTTCAAACAGCTCATCGGCAATCCTGTTCCGGTAAGCTTCGGCATGTCGATCATTTTTTTCTTTCAGTTTTGCCGCCACGTCGCGGACTGTAGCAAGCCTTCTTGTCAGCGGAAAAGGAACTATTTGGCAACTTACTGAAGATTCAACTTTTGACATGCTCGACCATTCCCAACGGCACTTGCCGCGTTTGCAATTGATTCGCCAGGAAGGATACGTGCAAGGTTCCTAATAATTTGTTCAGCATAATCCATTGGCAAAAACATCAATGTTTTCAAACGTTACGTAACAAACAATAGCAATTTATTGGGGAACAGATTTGTGCGTAACAGGTCCTGAATCTTGCCCGTTACGGCATGCAGGCCTATCACAGAGAGGTAAGTGATTCGTTTGTTAACGGCGTAGATATTCACACATGGCATTAAGTAACGCAGAACGGCAAAGACGGCACCGCGAACGGCAGAAGCAAAAGCTGGCGTCGGTCGCTCCCGATATCGTCATGCAGTATGAAAATGTAGGGGCCGATTTGCGCGAAAAGCTGTATGCCCTCATCGATGCCGAGAATGCAGCGAGGCAGCGTACGGCTGCGGGGAAACTGATTGAGCTTACCGATTTCCGGCGCGTCATTCTCGATATCGCCCTCAATGAAAATCAATCTTCGATCGCGGACGCAGCGCGGATGACCCTCCTGAAAGCGCTCTCCATGGGCGAAAGCTCAGAAAAGGAGATTCTTGAGGCGCGGCGTCAAAAGTCTGCGAAATTATCCGCTAAGCCTGAAGTCCGGACAGTGCCGGAAAATCGCGTTGCGAAGGAACAAGTAACACCGCTCCCTCATTATCTGCGTGTTCCCAATTTCGGCTGATCGCCAAGATTGACAGATTAATTGGTAGCGCGGCGATATCTTCTCTCAACGCACTTGAGGACACCACCATGACTCATCCTGCCTTTTCCAAATCAAGCGTTGCTGTCATTACCGGTGGGGCGTCGGGGATCGGTCTGGCGGCAGCAAAGCGTTTTGCCAGCATGGGTATGAAAGTTGCGATTGCTGATCTGGGTGGCAAAAAGCTCGAAGAGGCACGTCAGGAAATCGTAGACATCAACTCGGTACAGTCTGCCGACATTATTTCAGTCCCCACTGATGTTACAAGCCTGGACGATCTGCGCAGCCTGAAGCATGCCGTGGATGAAAAATTTGGGGGCGTTGATGTCCTGATGAATAATGCCGGAATACAGCCCGGTAGCAGCGTGTTCGATCCGAACAATTGGAAACGGATAATAGCAACGAACCTCATGGCGATCATTCATGGTTGCCAGACATTCGGCCCTTCAATGATCGCAAGAAAGAAACCGGGGCTGATCATCAACACCGGCTCGAAGCAGGGCATTACGACACCGCCCGGAAATCCCGCCTATAATGTTTCAAAATCAGGCGTAAAGACCTATACAGAGGCACTTCAGCATGAGTTACGTAACACGAAGGATTGTGACGTAACTGCTCATCTTTTCATTCCGGGCTTTGTTTATACGGCATTGACCAAAGGCGACCGCACTGAAAAACCTGCAGGAGCATGGACTCCCGAGCAGACGGTCGATTTCATGATGCAAAGCGTGGATGCCGGAGACTTCTATATTCTTTGTCCCGACAATGATGTTGCTCGCAGTCTGGATGAGAAGCGCATTCTTTGGGCCGCTAACGACATTATCGAGAACCGGCCGCCACTGTCACGATGGCACGCGGACTATGAAACGAAGTTTGCTGATTTTCTCAAGCAGCCCTCATGATCCGCAGTTCCTCGTAATCCCCTGCCAATAATTCAGATTGGAGTTTTCATGTCTAATATAGCTGCCATTGCCCCCGGCATCGGGGCGCCGGACATCCGCACGCGTTTGAAATCGATCGTCGGCGGTTCCGCGGGTAATCTTGTCGAATGGTATGACTGGTATGTGTACTCAGCCTTTACCCTTTATTTCGCACCCGTATTTTTTCCGTCAGGCAATCAAACTGCGGAACTTCTGAGCGCTGCAGCAGTCTTTGCGGTCGGCTTCCTCATGCGCCCGATCGGCGCGTGGTTCATGGGCATTTATGCTGACAGGAAGGGCCGCAAGGCAGGACTTACACTTTCCGTGACCTTGATGTGTCTGGGCTCTCTGTTGATCGCAGTAACGCCCGGCTATGAATCCATCGGCCTTCTTGCTCCGTCTGCTCTGGTATTTGCCAGACTGTTGCAAGGCATCAGTGTCGGCGGCGAATATGGTGCCAGCGCAACATATCTCAGCGAGATGGCTGGCAAGAACCGTCGTGGCTTTTATTCAAGTTTCCAGTATGTCACGCTGATCTCCGGCCAGTTGGTCGCGCTCGCGGTCTTGCTCATCCTGCAGCGCATTCTGACGCCAGAGCAGTTGGGATCATGGGGCTGGCGCATACCGTTCGCCATTGGCGGCATTCTGGCCATTGCAGTGTTCTACATTCGGCGCGGATTGGCGGAAACCCAGTCTTTCCACAATGCAAAAGACTCCGACAAGCCAAAGTCCAGCGGCTTTGCTCTTTTCAAACATTATCCGAAAGAGGCATTTACCGTTCTTGCCCTTACAGCCGGCGGCACTTTGGCATTTTATGCCTACACGACCTATCTCCAGAAATTTCTCGTCAATACTTCCGGCTTCAGCAAGGAATCAGCCAGTGAGATTACCGCATTGGCACTTCTTGTTTTCATGCTGTGCCAGCCTGTTGCCGGGGCTCTGTCCGACCGTATCGGCCGTAAACCGCTGATGGTCGGGTTCGGCATCCTTGGCGTATTGTTCACCTATCTGATCTTCTCGACACTTGCGACAACCACAAACGCCTATACGGCATTCGGTCTTTCTCTCGCTGGCCTTCTGATCGTTACGGGATACACGTCGATCAATGCAGTCGTTAAAGCCGAGTTATTTCCAGCGCATATCCGCGCATTGGGTGTCGCCCTGCCCTATGCTCTGGCCAATACGATCTTTGGTGGTACCGCCGAATGGGTCGCGCTCAAGTTCAAGCAGGTTGGCCATGAAAGCTGGTTCTTCTGGTATGTCACAATCATGATTGGCCTGTCGCTGATCGTTTATCTGCGCATGCGTGATACACGCGACCACAGCCTCATCCACGAGGATTGATTAAATCCGGATCATCGGCTTGATGAAGTTGATGGTCCGGTTCTATGCTGGTTCGGAATTACTGAACCGCATGGATATATTATGAACTCGTCACAAAAAATTCCGTCCGTTGATCCGGTCAAACTTGATCGTTTGGGTGAAGTCGCCGTGAAAATCGGCCTGCAATTGCAACCGGGACAAGACCTGTTGATCACCGCGCCATTGGCAGCACTCCCTCTGGTTCGCCGCATAACCGAGCATGCTTACAAGGCTGGCGCAGGGCTGGTCACGACGTTCTACAGCGACGAAGAAGCAACCTTGATGCGTTATCGTAATGCACCAAGCGATAGTTTCGATCGTTCTGCAGGCTGGCTTTACGAAGGCATGGCGAAGGCATTTTCCGCCAACACTGCGCGTCTTGCCGTAGCCGGCGACAATCCCATGCTGCTTTCGGCAGAAGATCCGGAAAAAGTAGCGCGAGCCAACAAGGCACAATCCCAGGCCTATCGACCGGCACTCGAAAAAATCACTGGCTTTGACGTCAACTGGAACATCGTATCTTATCCCAATCCTTCCTGGGCAAAGCAGGTCTTCCCGGATCAGGATTCGGACACGGCTATTGCAATGCTTGCAGACGCTATTTTTGCCGCTTCCCGTGTGGATATTGATGATCCGGTCAGCGCCTGGCGCGAGCATAATGCAGCCTTGCTGAAACGGAGAGAGTGGTTGAACGGCCTGAACTTCGCATCCTTGAATTTCAAGGGGCCCGGAACAGACTTGACCGTAGGTCTAGCTGATCAGCATGAATGGCAGGGCGGTGCCTCAAAGGCCAAGAACGGCATTACCTGCAATCCTAATATCCCGACTGAAGAAGTCTTTACTACCCCGCATGCGTTTCGCGTTGATGGTCATGTATCCAGCACAAAACCATTGTCGCATCAGGGCACTTTGATCGAAAATATTCAGGTTCGCTTCGAGGGCGGCAAGATTATCGAAGCCAAAGCGACACGCGGCGAGGAAGTATTCAATAAAATTCTCGGCACGGATGAGGGCGCGCGGCGTCTCGGTGAAGTTGCACTTGTTCCGCACTCGTCGCCTATTTCGGCGTCAGGGTTGTTGTTCTTCAACACCTTGTTCGATGAGAATGCGGCAAGTCACATCGCGCTTGGACAATGCTATTCGAAATGTTTCATCAATGGCGGTGAATTGACGCCGGATGAAGTAGCATCGAAGGGTGGCAATAAGAGCCTCATTCACATTGACTGGATGATCGGGTCTGGCGAAATCAATGTCGATGGCATCCACAAGGATGGGTCAACTGTGCCGGTCATGCGCAAGGGCGAGTGGGCATAACTGAATTAGCGTCAGCAAAAGATCGCCACCGCACAAGCGGTGGCGATTAGTTTGAATCGGGCCTATCAGGCGACGAGACGGCCTGCAGTTTCGGTCTGGGCATAAGCCTTGCCGAAACGATTAGCCAGAAATGCATCGAGAGCGATGTCTTCCTGCTTGATAAAGCCTTGCTGCGGAAGGTCGCCCTTGGCCAGCATATCCAGGACAGCACAAATGGCTGAAGCGGTAGTGATCTGGATGCCGCTATAAAGCTGCGAACCGATATGGCCGCTATAAACCTTGTTCGCATAGGTTTCCTGCAACAGGCGGCCCTTCTTGCGGCCACTGACTGTCACGAAAATCACGACAACATCCTGAAGCGTTGATGGCAATGCGTTTTCAAGAATGTCCTTGAACACGTCACGGCGATCACGAAGCCCGAGATCATTCAGCAAAGCCTTCATGATTGCGGCATGGCCGGGATAACGGATCGTGCGGTAGTTGAGCGTACGCACCTTGCCAAGCAGGCTTTCGCACAATGTGCCAAGACCACCGGAAGTGTTGAATGCTTCGTACGTCACACCGTCAAGAGAGAACTCTTCACGCTCTTCCAGTGGAGGTACTTCGGTCAGCTCGCCATCAACGATAGCTTCACATGGCTCGCAATATTCATTGATAACGCCGTCTGTCGACCAGGTAAGGTTATAATTGAGAGCATTGGACGGATATTGCGGCAGCGCGCCAACCCGCATGCGAACACTTTCCAGCGTATCGAAGCGCTTGGCCAGATCATTGGCGACAATGGAGATGAACCCCGGAGCCAAGCCGCACTGTGGAATAAACGCGCTCTTGGCTGTTGTCGCAAGCTGCTTGACAATACGTGTACTCGCAACATCCTCGGTAAGATCGAGATAGTGCACGCCGGATTTGGCCGCAGCTTCAGCGATGCGTGTGGTTAGATGGAAAGGTGCAGCACTGAGAACAGCGAACTTGTCTTCAAGTACCTTCTCCAGTGCACCAGCTTCGGAAATCTCGATACAGGCTGTCTCAACGCGCGCGGAAACTTCCAGCGCTTCCAGTTGCGCCTGCGAGCGATCAACCACGGTTACGCGGTAGTCTCCGGTTTCGCTCAGCAGATTGGCAATCGTTCCTCCGATTTTACCAGCCCCGACAACAACGATCTCTTTCATGTGATTCCCCTGAATATGCATAAACCTGTGCTATTTTCGCATATTGATCGGCGAAATGAAGTATATATACTGACGATATAGCGCAGTAATTTTATCAATATGCCGCATGGATTTGTCATTATGCTGACGGAAGCTGACCACGACCTTCTATCGCTGCTCCGGGAAAACGCCAGAGCATCAACTGCTGATCTCGCACGCAAGCTCGGCCTGTCGCGCACTACAGTACAAAGCCGCATTGAGAGACTCGAAAATCGGGGGATGATCCGAGGATACAGCGTTCAATTATCCGCTGAGTATCAGCAAAATCTGGTCAAGGCGCATGTTCTGGTAACGGCCCTGCCAAAGCTTGCCATCCGCGTGGAGGCTTCGCTCCGCAAAATACCCTGGGTCAGAACCCTGCATTCTGTAAGCGGCCAGTTTGATATGATTGTTATTGTGGAAGCGCCGTCGATTCAGGAACTTGATAAACTGCTGGATGAGATCGGCGCATTGGAAGGCGTTGAAAGAACGATGTCGTCAATCATCCTTTCCACACGCATAGACCGATAGGGACGTCGGGTATCTATTTGTCCGCCTTTGCCAGCGCTACCCTGTCAATGGCCGCAATCATGCACACTTCAAGATCCCCGAGACCATCCTTGATTTCACCGTCAGTTATGCCCGCCGATTCTGCAGCCTTCGCACATTTCTCTGCGAGACGCTGTGGCCGACTGTCATGGTGTTCCATATCGGCAGGCTTGGCAGTATCAACGTTGGCATCAATCCAGTTATTGACAAAATCAATAGCTCTTTGACTCATGCTTTTCTCCTTATTACGCATCCAGCGAGTAAAACAGTTGGAGAACGATAAGGTTGCGAATTTAACGCGCTTCGCTCGCCCAGACCTTGAACTTTGTCAGATAGTTTGGCCCGAAAATATTGGTCAATGGAACATCTGCCGCGTCACGCCCGTGAGCTACTTTCACCCGCCCGATTCGGGGAGTGTTGTTGCGGGGGTCGAATGAATGCCACTCGCCGCCAAGATAGACTTCCATCCACGCACAGAAATCCATTTCCGCATGGGGCGGAGGCACGCCAATATCCGTGATGTAACCTGTGCAGTAGCGGGTGGGGATATTCAGGCAACGGCAAAAGGCTACAGCAAGATGAGTATAATCACGGCATACGCCCCGACCTTCATAATAGCCTGAGGATGCTGTCCGGGTTGGATTGGAATACTCATAGCCGAACGTAATGTGATTGTGAACGAAATCGCAAACAGCCTGAACTCGCTGCCAACCCTGCGGTGTATTTCCGAAGAGCCGCCAAGCCTCGTCACTCAACAGGTCAGTTTCGCAATAGCGGCTACCCATGAGATAGACCATCGTTTCGTCCGGAAGGTCCTGAACGCGGTGCTGCTCTGCACCAAGTACAACCGGGTCGGGCAGACCACTATCGCGCACGATGGCATTTGTCGAACAAACAAACGTCCCGGGGGCAGCAACTATCCTGTTACACCAATTGCCAAACTGGTCGTGATAGCCTGTAATCGTTGAATCAAAGTTGGTGTGGAACGTTTCTATGCCTTCCAGATCCTCGAACCTCGAGTGATGCACATTCAATATCGCTACAAGGGGTGTTTCCTGCATGAATTCGAATGTCAGCTCGCACCCTACATGTAATCGCATTCACCGTTCCCTTGATTATAATTTATGTCGCAACAGCATCGGCAGAGTCTTATGCAAAAAGCAACCGGCCCGAAAGCGGACCGGTTAAACTATTTGCCCACAAAGGTATTAAGCCTTGTCTACAACCTTCTTGACGGCATCTTTTGCCTTGCCCTTGGCTGTCTGAGCGTCACCCTTCAGTTCCTGCACCTTGCCTTCGGCTTCCAGCTTCTTTGAACCCGTTGCCTTGCCTGCCGCCTGCTTAACATTGCCGGCTGCTTTATTGGCCGCACCGGAAATCTTGTCACTTGTACTACCCATGATAGGAACTCCTGAAACTTTGAATTTACAATCTATAAACGAACAGTTTTCAGGTTGGTTCCCAATGAGCATATTAATTAAATAGTTGAAATATAAAGATAAATACTCACACAAAAACCGACCCGGCGCCCACGGGGGAACAGGCACCGGGTCTTACGTTACCAATCAAAAGGCTCGATCGGCTTGTGGGAAACGCCGCAACCATATCTTGGTTCCGCTTAAATCCTGCGCGAAAAAGAAATACAGAAAGCGACCTCTCAGGAGCATATTTCCTGTATCGCGTTCTCGATTGAAGATGCGAAAATACAGTTGCGGGTCGAGCCGACAATCTTCTCTCCATCGACATTTTCAGCGTCGTCGCCCCAAAACCCGATAATGATTTTTATGCGCGTGTTACGGCGTCTTATCCGCCGTATCAGATATCGAGCATGTGCGATGGATGACGTGTTCAGATAGCTTATGCAGATAGCACTTACGCCTGTAAGTTCGAGTTTGGCAATATTGGCAGCTTCCAGTTCGTCATGGGTAATGTCATGAACTTCGAACTCGTTACGCTCAAGAATATCTCCAATAATAACTGCTGCTGCATCATCCAGATTACCACGCCCGCCAGCTGATATGATTGTCTTCGGTTTGGCAGATTCCGCCTTCTTGAGCGGCTTCTTTTCCGGTTTGGAAACTTGTTCTTCTGCCTCGTCCTCTTCATCCAGAGCATCGTGATAATCAGACAGGTTCTCGACCAGAAACACCATACTTTGTGCAACACGGTTACGTCGCGGCGCGTCGAGAACTCCCCGCCCCCGGTCGTGTTCCGCCAACAGAAGCGCAGGAACTGCAACCGAGGAGAAGTACTCCATGACTGAGTTGGACTGGAGATATTCCTCCGCTTTCTCTGTTGCTTCGTCGGGATCGCCCGACAGCAGCCTTTGATAAAGTTGCTGCGGCGGCAGAAGAACGGGCTCATTGCCAAGCAGAACGTCAAGAAACTCGAATTTCGGAACATGCCGCCCGAGCACAACAAGGCACACAGTCAGCGGCGTGGATAGAATAAGACCGATAGGACCCCATATCCATGTCCAAACGATTGCAGCCATGAGGATCGCTACCGGAGAAAGCCCGGTCTTTGATCCATAGAGCAGCGGCTCCATAATATTGTTGCTGATGAGTTCAAGCACGATGAACAGGGAGGCGGTCCAGAACAGCAGCATCCAACCCGGATCAACCGCCAGCGACAGCATCAACGGGAAGAACGCGGCGATGATCGGACCGATATAAGGCACAAACCGCAAGATAATTGCCAGCATGCCCCACAGCATTGGATTGGGAATGCCTATCAGCCAGAGCCCGATACCTATCGGCACGCCAAAGCTGATATTGATGATGAGCTGCATCAGCAGATATTGTCCGACGCGTTTCCCGGCATCGTGCAGCGCTGTCGTCGTCCGGTGAATATCACTTGCCCCGACCAGTTTTATAAATCGGTCGCGAAGGTCTTCCCTCCGCATCAGCATGAAGATCACGACGACAATGACAATGCCAATCGTAGCCAAGGGCTGGATCAATGGACCGGCAAATGTTTGCAAAAGGCTCAGCGGATCGGGCGGAGGATAACGTATTTCCACCGGCACAGGCTTGTTGGGATCCTGTGTTTTCAACTGGGTTCCGTCTGCCGGATTTTGTGCATCAACATTTTCTGGCTGTTTCCGGGCTTGATCCGGATTATCAGGCGCATTGTCCACCTGGAATCGCTCTACTTCGTCAGAACGCCCGATCTCTTCGTTGAATCTTTTGAACATGCGGGCGCCGCGATCAAAGATGCTGTTACCCGACTGCGCGTCTTTAACCGTGCGTATTTTTGCTTCGATATTGTACTGATAGCTTGGAAGGTTCTGTGCCAGGACAGTTAGCTGGCTGACAACAATGCCGACAAACATCGCAATTACCAGAAATGCCGTTACGACGACACTGATAACCGCTATGCCTTTGGGCACGCGATTACGGTGCAAGCGGGTGACCAACGGCGACAAGGCAAATGTCAAAAGCAACGCCAATGCCAATGGCACGAAAACGTCACTGGCAAAATAAAGTGCGGCAACAATAGCTATAGCGACAATAACAGGTGGAAACTGGGTCCGCGTATCTGCCTCAACTACGGCTGGCGCATAGACAGATTTCCGCGTCACACGTTCCACAGCACGTGGCGACCGCCCGCTGAAATCCTCAGAAGGCATCGAAAACCCCTAACCCGAATTGCATAAAGTGCCTCTCCATATAAACCCGCCACTGCAACGCCGACGAAGCAAATTGGTTGCATGGAATGCGGCACTTCTCACACATTCATGCAAGTTGATGATTTGGAACGAAAAACACTGTCGCGGTGTTTATTATCCGACAACAACAACCGGAGGCTTGGAACATGCCGTTAACAACGATCCTTGTCATCATTCTCATTCTTGCACTCATAGGTGTCTTTCCAAGCTGGCCCCATGCTCGAAACTGGGGCTACGGACCATCGGGGCTACTCGGGATCGTACTGGTGGTACTGGTAGTACTGCTGCTTATGGGCCGCATCTGATACCGAAGAAAAGGAGTTTGAACCTATGCTTCGTGGCGTTTTACTTTGGCTTATTGGCCTGCCGCTACCAATAATCATTATTCTCTGGTTGATGGGCTATCTTTCATAAAGCCTTTTGAATTCAGCCTCTTACATGCGCGCCAACTATTTAACCGGCGTTGTGCCGTCCGGGCAAAAAGGAACATAAATGTTGAAAAAACTTCTTTCCACTTCAGCTATAGTGGTCATTCTCTGCACGGCTGCTGCCGCGCAGGAGGGCTCCGACATCTTTGGCCAGCCAATCATGGCTTCTCCTGTACAGGATCGATATCTTGTTGCAGCGCCCGGGCAGGTATTGGCCAGCGGCTTGATCGGCCAGTCCGTCTATAACAGTTCGAAAGACGATGCTGCATCCATCGGAGAGGTTAAAGATGTCGTGCTCAACCCTGAAGGGCGTGCAGAAGCTGCAATCGTTGGTGTCGGCGGCTTTCTTGGTGTGGGCGAAAAGGAAGTAGCCGTTGGGCTGGATCAGTTATCCTGGACCGAGAAGCCCGACAAGAAACGTTGGCTCGTCATCGCTACAACCAGGGAAGAATTGGACAAAGCCCCGGCTTATGATCGTTCAGTACTGCTGACTGATGGCGCTTCAGACCCGGCAAAGGCCCCCGAACCACCCGTCGCCAATCAAACTGAACCCCAAGCAGAGAAGCCTGCTGCCGAGCTTCGAAGTGCACTCAAGGCAGTTCCCTCAAGCGCAATGAGCGCCGATAAATTGATCGGCTCAACGGTTTATGGACCTGAAGACGAAACACTCGGCAGCGTCGGTGATGCACTAATGACCCCGGACGGCCAGATTGAAGCATTTGTCGTGGATGTGGGCGGATTCCTCGGACTCGGTAAAAAACCAATCGCAGTGTCAATTGAGAATCTCGACCTGCTTGCCGACGATAGCGGCAAGATTTCGGTTTTTACGCCTTTTACCAAGAAAGATCTGGAAGCCCAACCGGCCTATACGGCAGAAGCCTACAAGGCTGACAGCGAGAAAATCCTGCTACGTGGCACTGCCGAATAGCAGAAACATAGGTCTTTTAAAAAGTGTTTGGTCACCGCAACTTGCGGTGGCCGTTTTCGCATGGAACAAATAGTTTCCAGCGACGTTTCGAAATCATATGCATCAATTTTCCAAGGAGTTATCGCATGGCCTCAGTTTCCTCAAAAGTTCGAAAAGCAGTCGATGATGCTACGGAGACAAATCCTGATTTGCAGGCACAGGTTGCAGCTCTGAAGGATGATATTGCCAGCATCGCTGCCACGCTGGCAAAGATTGGCAAGAACTCGACAAAGGGAGCCCGCGCCAGCGCTGCCAATTCTTTCGAAACCGCCAAGGTGCGCGGTGAGGAAGTTTTTGAAGACTTGAAATCGCAGGCATTGGACGTAGAGGATCAGCTGACTGAAACGATCCGTGATAAACCGTTGACATCTATAGCGGTAGCAGCGGGAGTCGGCTTTCTTCTCGCTCTGATTTCCCGTCGCTGATCATGCTGAAACTGCTTACTCCTTTATTGACTAGCCTCGCCGCTGGCGAGGTTGGTCTTGCAGTGAATCGCGTAAAGCGTAGTGCAATCTTCCTGAGCGTAATCGGTGTGCTCGGTACTATCGGTGCCATTTTTTTGCTGGTCGCGGCCTATATCGCTCTTTCGGACCGTTACGGTGAATTGCGGGCAGCCCTTTATATTGGCGGCGGTGCTATTGCCTTGGCGCTTATCCTCTACGTCATCATGAAAATATCCGACGCTATCATCCGCAAGCGTCAGCGTGATAAGGCGAAAACCGATACATCCGCCCTTCTGGCCATCGCTGCAGTTGCTGCCGCCCCCATGCTTTTGCGTTCACGTTCGCTGTTGATGCTGGCGCTCCCGGTTATCGCCTTTGGCGGCCTGTCCATGCTGGGGAAAAAACCTAAAGCGGGACGACGCAGACGCCGCCGTTCTTCAGAGGAACTCGGGGATTGAGTTATCCTTGATCGGCATGGAGATTATAGCCTCCACGCCGCTTTCAGGATAACTTAACCTGACGCTACTGGATATTACCTTATCCAGGCTGCGTTCGATCAGACGCTCGCCAAGTCCGCGCGTTTCACGCGCCGCCACCGGTGGGCCGCCCGCTTCTACCCAATGGATGACCACACGCGATCCGTCGAGTCCTGGCTCAATCTCCCAGGACACCCGCACTTGACCTCCCGCAACCGAGAATGCGCCATGTTTGGCCGCATTCGTTGCAAGCTCATGCAACGCTATGCCAAGACCTAATGCATGATCAGGGGGCAAGACTATATCTTCGCCGACGAGCACCATTTGAGCCGCATCATAAATTGCATAGGGTTCGACCTGCCGCGTGATAAGGTCAACAAGGCTTATACCGCTCCATTCGCGGTCAGAGAGAAGCGTGTGTGCTTCGGAAATTGCCCTTAACCGGCCGGAAAATGCTTCCATGAACTCGGCAGGATCAGATGTCCGGTTCAAAGTTTGCCGTGCAAGCGACTGCAGCATGGCCAGAGTGTTTTTCACGCGATGATTAAGTTCTCTAAGCAAAAGCCGCGTTTTCTCAGCCGCGTTCTTTGTCGCTGTAATATTGATGTTCACACCGACTGCAATTGCAGGCCGCCCCGTTTCGTCTCGTTCAAAAACGCGACCTCTTCCCAGCAGCCATTGACCGGAGGATGCAGCGCGAAACTCACCCGCATAATCCTGATTATGAGCCAATGCACGCGTAATCGATGACTTCATCATTGGAAAGTCATCCGGATGCATGGCCCGGAACACATCCTCACCCGTGACAGGATTTTCCTCGCTCAGGCCCAGCATGGAATAGGCCATCTTGTTACCGGTAAATATACCGCTCTTCAGATCCCAAACCCAACTGCCAACATTACCTACCTCCAACGCCATGGCGTTGCGGTCTTCGTCCTGATGAAGTTTTTCCACTGCGGTCTGGTCAAGGCGGGAATTGCGCTTCAGTTGGATCAGAGATCCGGCAAGAGAGGCGAGCTGTATCAACTTCTCTTCCTGCTCAATGCCGAATTCGGCAAGCGGAGCCAACGACAAAATGCTCAATGCGCCAACACGCTCTTCGCCAACGTAAACCGGCGCAATGGCCAAAAACTTTATGCCAGGCTTCCTTGCAACGGCTGTAACTTCAGCAAATCTCACATCCTCAGCGGCATTGAGAGCTACAAGGCACCTCTTGTCTATTTGGGCAATCGCATGTGCTTCGATCGCCCATATATCAACATCAGCCATGGAACCTGCCGACGAAAGAGCCAGACTGTGGTCGCTATCGACCAGAGCCACCCTCACGCCATCGACGTTAAAAACAGACAATGCAAGATCAGTGAGATTTCTCAGGTCGCTATCATCTTTCCCGATCAGCCGGAGCGTGGAAAGAGCTTCCCGGCGTGATGTTTCTGTCAGGAACAATAAAGTGTTTTCGGAAATATCGTTTAACTTCATATCCCACATGACGACCTGTTTTAAGGTGCCCTTACTCCACTAAGTTATAAATCCCACGACTTCAACGCGGCCACCTTGCCATTGTTCCTCTAACGGAACATTTAATCATTCCGTTCGTTCTCAATCAGCAACCATATGGAGGACGAAATGCTCGAAGCCAACGACATTCTATCGGACGAAAGTCTTAGCAAAGTCCAAAAAGTTGCAAGATTGGAAGAACTTCTCGCTGAGGCACGAGGCCTGCAACGGGCAGCGACCGAGGGTGGAATGGACCCGGATGATGGCGTTACAAGAAACTTGCGTGACATAGAACTCGCTTTGGACAGGCTGAATGCCGAAAAGCCCGAAACCGGTGCTGCAACGCTATAAAGGCATAATCACCCGTCAAATATAGGGACGGGGTGCAGCAGGAAGACCCTGCCATCTGGAAATATCCAAAAGCATTTGGTGGCTAAGAACTTCGCAGCCGCGGTCCAGCCAGCGTAACGCCCCCCTTGCAGCAAGTTTTTTCAAAGTCTTGTTTGTATGAACAATTGATAGTCCGAGCGTGTCGGCAACGTGCTGTTGCCGCAGGGGCACTATCAACTTGTCATTCTTCACCATTCCGACTGATTTTGCCCGTTGATAAATGAATGCAAACAGATAGGCGGCCCGCTCAAGCGCAGACCGGCGGCCAACACTCAACAATATCTCGTCGAGCATCTGTTCTTCGCGTGATGCTAGCCAGGTAATGTCATAGGCAATGCTCGGAAAACTACGGAAAAGGTTCGGCAATTTATCTCGCTGAAACATGCACAAGACCATCGGCGATAAAGCTTCGACAGAGTGCTGCATTTCTTTCATTACCGAGCCTTGCAGCCCGATAAGATCGCCCGGCAGCACATAGTTCAGAATCTGCCGCCGGCCGTCTTCCAATGTTTTGTACCGGAACGCCCAGCCCGAGAGAACCGTGAAAAGATGGGCGCTGCTGGTGCCTTCACCAAGTACGGTACTACCGACATCAGCGACGAGTTCGCCCATCTTGAAACCGGACAGGAACTCAACTTCCTCTTTCTCATGCGGCTGAAAATGCGGATAATCCTGTAAAGGGCATCTTTCACAAGGGTACTGTCTTACTGTCAACGCCGGCTTGCTTTTCATTTTTTTATCCAGTTGTAGCCGCGTGCAAATTAGCATGCCCGCAGAAATTCACATGCGGTTTCTTCGCAAACGATATGTCTTAGTTAAATGACAGCTCACCCAAGCAGTCCCATAACCACCGCCAAATGGAGTGATGGAATTATGGAACTGGCCGGCAAACGTCTTTTGGTACTCGAAGATGAATACTTGATCGGACTGGAGCTGGAGCGAATCGCGGAAGAATGCGGTGTAAAGTCCGTGCATGTTGTTTCTACAATCGACCAGCTGCTCGACTGGATAAACAGCAATCAAACATGCGATCTTGCTATACTTGAAGTGGAAGCGCGTGGCGTTTCCTCGCTTAAAGCTGCATCAAAGCTTCAAGCCCGCAAAATACCTCTCGTGTTTACCAGCGCCTATGATGCAGATTTGAGTGGTATTACCGAGTTCGCGGGCATACCTGTCGTCGGAAAGCCCTATGGAAAAAGCCAGATTGTGCAGGCTGTCGCTACAGTTGGCAGCGATTCTTTGCTCAACAGGCTTTCCAGCAAGGACGATTCATCAGGCGAACTTGTTTGATGTAACCTGTGTAGCGATCGCATCCGGGCCGTAGTCGACCTCTCCCTGAATCTCGAGAAGTTCCTGCAGGCGGGTTCTGGCGCGGCTGACACGGCTCTTGATCGTTCCTACAGCACAGCCGCATATGTCCGCGGCTTCCTCATAGGAAAACCCGGAGGCGCCTACAAGAATGATGGCCTCACGCTGATCATCGGGAAGTTTTTCCAGCGCTTTACGGAAATCCTGCAAATCAAGTGAACCGTATTGAGCGGGGTGTACAGACAATTGTTCGGTGAAAATCCCATCGGAATCCTGTACCTCGCGCCCACGCTTGCGCATCTGGCTATAAAACTCATTGCGCAGGATTGTGAAAAGCCACGCCTTTATGTTTGTGCCAAGCTCGAACGAGTCCTGCTTGGCCCAAGCTTTCATGATTGTATCCTGCACCAGATCGTCCGCCCGGTCAGGATTACCGATCAAGGAAACCGCGAAAGCTCTCAGCTTCGGAAGCGAGGCAATCAGATTTCTTTTGAAGTCCTTTGATTCATGTACCATTCAAGGGCCCGCTTACTTCGAGGATCGCGAATGCAGGCGTTCAGCCTCATCCAGCTTTTCCAGAAGATCGAGAAACCTTGCCGGTATCTCTTCTTCCTGCACCGCCGCATAAAGTGCGCGAAGCTTCAACCCAATTTCCGTTTCAGCATTTTTTGCATCGCGGCGAAGAACACGCGCCTTGGCTGGCGCGGAGGATGAATTAATTTTTGCGTTCATTGCTTGATCTTTGCTGGTATGTCGACGCGAAGTTCTTAGGCACATTAATTTCGATAATGCCCGAAAAAAGAAAAAGTTCCGTAGGCTGGAACTTTTTTTTCTCGAAAGTGTTGTAGGACGGAACTCTCTATATATTCTGACCAATATCGCCTTAACAGGGAACGCACTAGAATGTCATTATCCACCCGGATAGCCCCCCACCTGCCTTATCTCCGCCGTTTCGCCCGTGCCATCACTGGCTCACAATCTTCAGGCGACGCTTATGTAGCGGCAACCCTCGAAATCCTGATAGCTGACGTCTCCCTGTTTCCCGATACGGGTTCAGACCGGGTAAGTCTCTATAAATTGCTGGTCAAACATTTCAACTCGGTCAATGTGCGACCTCTGGAAATGCAGTCTGAATACGGTTGGGAAAAACACGCTGCAGCGAATCTGACTTCGATCGCACCACGGGCGCGTCAGGCATTCCTGCTCATCAGCCTTGAAGGTTTCAGTCAAACGGAAACCATGGAAATTCTCGAAATTTCCGATGACGAACTGTATGCACTGCTCGATGAAGCGTCAGTTGGCATTTCCAAGCAGATTGCCACGGATATCCTGATTATCGAGGACGAGCCTTTGATCGCCATGGATATCGAACACATGGTTGAGAGTCTGGGTCACCGGGTAGTTGGCATTGCCCGCACCAAAGATGAAGCATTAAAGCTTTACTCCGAGACACAGCCAAGCATGATACTGGCGGATATCCAGTTGGCCGATGGCAGTTCAGGCATTGACGCTGTCAATAACATCCTTAGCCAGGATGCTGTTCCAGTCATCTTCATTACAGCATTTCCGGAGCGCCTGCTGACGGGCGAGCGGCCTGAGCCGACCTTCCTGGTCACGAAGCCATTTAATCCGGACATGGTAAAAGCGCTTATCACCCAGGCTTTGTTCTTTAAGGAAAGCAGCAAGACAAAAGCATAGATCGGCGTAACACATCCCTGATCTTTGCGGGAACCAAACGAACTTTGTTTCGTTTCTGTTTCAACAATAAAGGGAGATAAAAATGCTTTATTATGCAGTGGTTTTTCTGATCATCGCGCTTGTCGCAGGTGCCCTGGGTTTCGGTGGTATTGCCGGCGCTTCTGCTGGTATTGCCCAGATTATATTCTATGTGTTCCTGGCACTTCTTCTGGTGTCGTTGATCGCGAGTATCATACGCCGCGCATAAACCAATCTACCAGACGGCCGTCAGCTTATGCTGACGGTTTTGTCGTTTCATCCTAACATATAATTAAGGTTGTAAAGGCCGCGTTGGGATTGCACCGACCCGTCTATCGTAGTAGTCCACCTTGAAAGCGAGCGGTGGGGTTTTGGGTGACTTGGCGGAAATTTAACTTGGCCTCACTTGATGGGCCGGAAATAAATTGGGCGTGGTTCGCGCGCCGCGCGCCTCGAATAATTGCAGTCTACATTATTCTTGTCCTTGCCCTACGCTTGTTGCTTTCGCGCTTCATGGAGATTGATGAAGCACAGTTCGTTGGGGCCGTGGACTTTTCCTGGATATACGGCAATTCACATCCACCTTTATATAATTGGCTGGTGCGGTCAGCGCTTGAACTGACCGGTTGGAACTGGGTGCTTTCACTGGCACTTGTTCGTCTCTCACTGCTTGGCCTTTATCACTGGCTTGTCTTCGACACGGCAAGGCGTCTTGGCGGCGACCGCGCAGGCGTTCTGGCACTGATGGCGTCGGCTTTTCTGCCGCAGATCGTATGGATGTCTATCCAAACAACTGCACACACCGTACTTGTCGTCGCTGCCTCGATTGGGATAATCCATGCGCTGGCACTGATAAGATCTGGTAAAGGGAATATTGCCTATGTCTGGTTTGGGATTTGGGCGGCTGTAGGTGCGCTCGCCAAATACAACTTCTTTATATTCCTGATCAGCTTCCTCGTTGCCGCAACCCTCACACCATCAATCCGTCGTCAGCTTTTCAGCCGGTCAATCTGGATATCGATTGCGATTTTCGTTACGGCCTTCACACCCGTCGTCATGGCATCAATCAAGGCTCCGCTGGCGGCCACCGCAGGGCGGATGGAGAAACTGAATCAACCGGTTGAGTATCTCGACGTTATCGATCTGCCCCATATAGGCATCGATGGTTTTACCAGCCTTGTGGTTTCTGCCGTTCTTTGGGCCGGACTGGCCTTTATCGTTTACGTCATCGGGAGGACACGCGATCACCCGCGCCCGGTGGCTGATGGCGATGAAGATGTTCGCAAATTGCTCCTGCGCACCATATTGATCGGTATGGGAGCTTTTGCACTGCTGGTTTTGGTTGCTGACTACCATTCGGTTGCCCAACGTTACATGGCGCCTATTTTAGCCCCCACTGCGATATTGCTGGCGCTATACCTTCCGCAAGTATTGGGAGCGCGGAATCTCCTGTTTCTGTCCGCCTGCATGTTCGTTCTCGCTCCACTGGGCTTTGCCGGCGTTGCGCTGTTTGGCACCCCGCGATTTACGTTCCCATATGATGCCGTCAGCGGTGCTATTCGTGCCCAGAATCCGGCTCCAGCGACAATCATCTCAAATCGTCAGGATGATGCGGCGAATATCTCGGTTCTTTTGCATTGGCCTCCCGAACAAGGCTCTACAACGGATATCGTTCTTGTTTGGCAAGACAATAATCCTCCCACAGAGGGACTTCTCGCTCGATTACCTGCAGATGCCTTGCCTGCCAGTCCCGTGACGCGCGTATCTGCCCCCGTCAGGAATTTTAGCAAAGAGTTGAGAACCTTCAGTTTTCAGCGCTTTTCATCTCGGTCACCTGTACCGGATCAGAGTAACGACGAATAAGCCAGAATACGCCCACAGTATCCAGAAATGCCACGGCTGCGCGATCGAAAAAACCATACTTCGAAATGCCCGCGAGCCTGGGCCGGTCTTCGATATCCACTTCTATGACAGGTAATCCGGCCCGGCGCGAAAGAGCCGGGATGAAGCGATGCATATTATCGAAATAAGGGAAATCCCGGGCGGCTGCAGCTGGCATGATCTTGAAACCGCAACCCGCATCCCTGCAATCATCCTTAAGAAGCCGCTTGCGAACGAAATTGGCAAAGCGTGAGGTCAGCAGTTTAACGACACCATCGTTCCGGCGTTTCCGCACGCCGGCAAAAAGAACCGGCGGCGAAGTTTCTATACGGTTCCAGAGCTTTACGATATCGGCAGGATCGTTCTGGCCATCACCATCCAGTGTTGCAATCCATCGGCCATTTGCTGCCTGAAAACCACTGAGCAATGCACGTGATTTGCCTGTGCGCTTTTCATGGCGCAACACACGAACTTTCTCATCCGCGCTCAAGGCTTCAGCGGCTGAATTGTCCGTCGAACCGTCGTCTACCACAATAACTTCATGTGATGGACCATTTGCAAAAGCGGCACTGATCTCTTTGACAAGCAAGCCAATATTGCCAGCCTCGTTATGCACAGGAACAATGATTGTCAGTTCGATCATATCAGGAAACCATCAAAGAAGTACCGGTAGCAAGCTGGCGGCAGAACCAGCTCATATTCGATACGATAATTCGCTATGTATAGATACGTTGAAACGATTTCCATCCCTCTTCATATGACTTCATCCGACCAACAGGAGCGGGTGCCGTAATTCCGCCATCCCTATTACTACTAGAATAAAGAGCTTCCGATGCGGGCCGATCATGGTTAATGCTTCATTAAGCGGAGCTTTCTAGAGTCGCATCAAATAACGCATTGATTCCGGACAGGTAATGAAACTTGAGCTAACCAGAGCATTTATCGGTTCGGGCAAGAACATTTCCGGAGCAGTCATTCTTGCGTCAATGATAGCCTTGAGTCCGGTTGCTAACGCTCAGACAATCGCTACGCCACCCGACCAAGCCTCCGTGGAAGCAAAGCGCGCCGAGACTGCCAAAGAACTGCAGGAACTGACAAATCAGATTTCACTTTCGGTAGAAAAAGTAGCATCCCTGGACAAGGAAATCTCGGGTCTCAAGAAAGATCAGACGACGATTACTGCGGCCCTGATCCAGTCGGCCAAGACAGAAAAGAAACTGAGCGAAGACATAAGCAGCTTCACCGACCGATTGACGGGCCTGCGGGAACGCGAAGACGGAGTAAGGTTGGTCTTGCGCCAGCGACGCGGTGCCTTGGCGGAAGTACTGGCTGCATTGCAACGTATGGGTCTCAATCCTCCACCCGCTCTTCTGGTACGTCCTGATGATGCCTTGGCGTCCGTACGCAGTGCAGTATTACTGGGTGCAGTTGTCCCTGAAATGCGCCAACAGACCGAGGTTCTGATCGCCGATCTCAAGGAACTGACCAAAATCAAGACGTCGATCTCCGAAGAACAGGCGCGACTGACGACTGCATTGTCCAGTCAGGCCGAAGAAAAGAAGCGGCTCGATCTTCTGTTGGCTGAAAAGCAGAAATTGCAAACGACATCCGAGGAAACATTGGCTGCTGAAAAGCAGCGAGCCGAGGATCTCGCCAAGCGTGCCACATCGTTGCAGGGTCTGATCGCTTCCATGGAAAAGGATATGGCAGAGGTGCAAAAGGCCGCGAACGAAGCCAGTAGCGAGGAGCAACAGAAACTCGAAGCCAGCCGTAAACGTGCCGACGAATTTGCCGCCAATCAAAACCGCCTCGTTGCGCAGGTAAACTTTGCCTCCCTTCGCGGTCGTCTGGCGATGCCTGCCGCGGGTAAGCTTGTCAAACACTTTGGCGACAATGATGGGTTGGGCGGCGTTCTCCAGGGCGACACATTGGAAACCAATGCCGGAGCGACAATAACTGCACCAACAGATGCGGTTGTCCTTTATGCGGGCGCATTCCGTTCTTATGGTCAACTCTTGATACTTGATGCCGGCAATGGCTATCATGTCGTTTTGGCAGGGATGTCTAGAATCAACGTCTCGCAGAACCAGTTTGTTCTGGCGGGAGAACCGGTCGGTGTAATGAACGAACAACTTATTGCGAGCAGTGCACCTATGCCGATGGGAAATGGAGCTCCAATGCTTTACATTGAGTTCCGAAAAGATACAAAACCTGTTAATCCCGCTCCATGGTGGGCGGATCGGCTTGCTGGAAGGACCGCAAATGATACGTAGACTGTCGCTTCTCATGGCTGGAGCACTGATGGGCGCTACGGCAATGGTCGTCGTGCAGGGTGCTCTGCCCACTACCGCTGCAGAGGCTGCGGGCAACGATACCTATAAGCAGCTATCAATTTTTGGTGATATTTTCGAGCGCGTGCGCGCTCAATACGTCACGCCGCCGGATGACAAGAAGCTTGTCGAGAATGCCATTAACGGCATGCTGACTTCGCTTGATCCGCATTCGTCCTACATGAATGCCGAGCAGGCACAGGACATGCGCGTCCAGACCAAGGGCGAATTCGGTGGTCTTGGTATTGAAGTCACCATGGAAAACGAGCTGGTGAAGGTAATCGCGCCAATCGACGATACACCAGCCGCAAAAGCCGGTGTTCTCGCAGGCGATTACATTTCCAAGATTGATGGCGTTGAGGTTCGTGGACTGACACTGACCGATGCTGTCGACAAGATGCGCGGTGAGATCAATACGCCGATCGAACTGACACTTATTCGTCAGGGCGCGGACAAGCCGATCGTGTTGACCATCGTGCGGAACGTCGTAAAGGTTCAGGCTGTAAAGTCCCGTGTCGAAAATGACATAGGTTATGTGCGCGTAATCTCGTTCACAGAGCAGACATTCGATGATTTGCAGAAAGCCATCAAGGATATCCAGACCAAGATTCCGAAGGACAAGCTAAAGGGCTTTGTTCTCGATCTTCGTCTTAACCCAGGTGGTCTTCTAGATCAGGCAGTGGCCGTTTCGGACGCCTTTCTCGATAAGGGTGAAGTCGTTTCCACGCGTGGCCGCGATCCTCAGGACATTACCCGGTTTGACGCCCGTGCGGGCGATCTGACTGACGGGAAGCCGCTGATCGTTCTGATCAATGGCGGTTCGGCCAGTGCATCCGAGATTGTTGCTGGTGCCCTGCAGGATCATCGCCGTGGTACGATCCTCGGTACGCGTTCATTCGGCAAGGGTTCTGTTCAGACGATTATCCCGCTTGGCGAGAATGGCGCGCTGCGTCTTACAACAGCGCTCTATTACACGCCTGCCGGCAAGTCCATTCAGGGCAAAGGCATCATACCGGATATTACGGTTGAGCAGCCATTGCCTGAAGAGTTGCAAGGCAAGGTTGAGCCAATGAGCGAATCGAGCTTGAAGGGCCACATCAAGGGTGCCCTTGAGGACGCTGACGGTTCCGGCTCCATTCCATATGTTCCGCCGGAACCAAAGGATGACCTGCAGCTCATTCAGGCAATGAAGCTTCTTCGCGGTGAGCAGGCCAATGCGGCATTCCCTGCTGACCCCAAAAAGGGCGTCCCAAACTAATGTGGTACAAGTGGCCGGACTTTCTTTGAATAGTCCGGCCATTTTTCCCACCTCGCGCGGCATTTGCCGCCAGCTCTTCCTCCCTTTTTCCGGCCGACACGCGTGAATTCAGAACTGAACAGGCCGCTGGGGCAAAACAGCAAACGGCCGAACGTCAGAGCGGGCAACAAAATTACAGGGCGATGGATATTGCCCTCGACCGTTGTTGTCGCCATGCTGGTGGCCTCGTCGGTAATTTCATATACGAGCCATCAAGGTTTTAGACGGCCTGTCGCAGTTCCGTCCGCGCCGGTAACAGCTCAAATTGCTGCTCCGGAGCCGATTACTTCGGCCCAGCCGACGCACAGCCAGAATCAGCTACCGGGTAATATTGCCAGCGATACCGCAAGCGGACCGAAGGTCATCGTGGTCGGTGACCCTACAAGACGATCACAAGACCCCCGAACTGCGCACCTGCCGGAGCCGGACTTGCTGGAGCAGTCACCCCAAGGGCCTCTGCCCGTCATCGCACCGGATGGGCGCCGCCCACTTGATGCCTATGCAAGACCATGGTCCGGTGCGCGCGGCGCACGTGTCGCCATTGTCATCGGCGGGCTTGGCCTGTCGCAAACCGGGTCTCAAAACGCCATACGGATTTTGCCGCCCGAAGTGACACTTGCCTTCTCGCCGGAGGGAAACAGCCTTGGCCGCTGGATGCAGGCAGGCAGACAGGAAGGCCACGAGATACTCCTGCAGATACCGCTCGAACCTTTTGATTATCCGCGGGTCAACCCTGGCCGCAACACGCTTACCGTGAATGCAAATCCGGCAACTACGATTGAAAACCTGCATAAGACCATGGGACGCATCACCAACTATACTGGCGTGATGAATTATATGGGCGCTCGCTTCACCTCGGAGATTGCTGCAATGACGCCGCTCATGCAGGAGATTACGCGCCGCGGGCTGCTCTATCTTGATGATGGTACCTCGGCGCGCAGTCAGGCCGATGCAATCGCCAGTCAGCAAGGCACTCCCTATGCAGCAGGCGATCTTATGATCGACGCAACGCAAGAACGCGGTAGCATTCTGAAAAAGCTCGACGAACTGGAGCGTATTGCCCGTGCCAAAGGTACGGCAATCGCGACCGGCTCGGCATTCGATGTGACTGTCGAGGCGGTCACCTCCTGGGCTAATGAAGCCAAGGCACGCGGAATAGAAATCGTCCCTATATCAGCGCTTGTCCGCGACCCTCAGAAGGGCTAGCACCCTCCAACAATACGTACCGGAGCATTCTCATGAGCAAGAACAAGAAGCCTGTAGATCCGCAGTCCCTGCCTTATCGGCCTTGTGTCGGCATCATGGTGCTTAACAAGGATGGACTTGTATGGGCCGGGCATCGCATCGTCATTCCCAATGATGAAATGGATGGACAGACGCAGCTTTGGCAAATGCCGCAGGGTGGCATCGATGCGGGAGAGAATCCTGAACCGGCTGCGCTGCGTGAACTTTACGAAGAAACCGGCATGAAGTCGGTATCCCTGCTCGCCGAAGCGCCAAACTGGATCAACTATGATCTGCCCCCACATCTCATGGGCGTTGCGCTCAAGGGCAAATATCGTGGCCAAACGCAAAAGTGGTTTGCTTATCGCTTTGAAGGTAATGAAAGCGAGATCGCGATCAATCCTCCTCCGGGCGGCCACACACCCGAATTCGACGAGTGGGCCTGGAAACCGATGGAACAATTGCCCGAGCTGATTGTACCGTTCAAGCGCGCCGTCTACGAAGAGGTTGTCGCCGCCTTCAGGCATTTGGTGGCACAAGGCAGCAGCTCATGAATTCGAAAGCGAGATATCAAACTCGATAATTGCTTTGGCGCAGGCCAAAGGCTCCATCTGGAACAGGAAATGCGGAGCATCAATGCCGTGAACGACAGTCTGCGGCGCGATACGTCCAATATGCTTTGCTGCACTGGAAGGAATTAACCTGTCTGCCAAAGCCTGCAGATAAAGTACTGGCTGCTCTACCTCGAACTGACTCTGTATAAGGTCGACATTGAGTGCTTCCTTCGCCCGGATTTTTAGTACCTCTGGCTGCACTCCTTTGAGCACTTCTTTCACTCCTTGTCGAAGCTCCTCAGTTGCCCTGCCACCCATAAGCAGGAAGTTAAGTACTGCGAACGGTATAAGTTGCCGGGGTGCCCACTCAACCAACTTGTCCATCAAGCCCTTGACCGGAAAATCAAGCCGGGCAAACGAAGCACCCAAAACAACAGCCTTTAAAGAAGGAAAATTCTGCGACGCCAGTCGTATGGCTAACGGTCCGGAAAACGATTCTCCAATCAAGATGTATTCATCCCTTGGCAACCGCTCCTGCACATACGACATCAGTTCGTCATACGTTTTCGGCTTATCAACTGGATAGGCGATGACATCAACTGTAAAATGGCTTCGCAAATGTTCGGCAAACTCTACGAGAAGTCGCCCTGTTCCATCCAGTCCCGGCAAAATAACAATGCGTCGCCGATCACTCATCTCTTACGCGCGCATAAACCGGGCTGATCTTTTATCATGTGAGATAAATCCGATTGAGACCCAAAATAAAAAAGCGGGCAGAGCCCGCTTCATCATTGTCGTTCAGTTAAGAATATTCAAGCGGCCTTGATGGCTTCCTGCAATGTCGTCAACTGGCCTAGCAGATCTTCGGCGCGGGACTTTTCTTCGCGCGTTGTCGCATCTTCGAAGTCTTCCTTCGCGTCCTTGATGCGGTTCTGCAATTCATCAGCCTTTATATCGGTGACGTGTACCGCCGATTCAGCGAGGAGAATGCAGCCATCTGGCGTCACATCAACGAAGCCGCCGAAAACAACATAGCTGTCTGGCTTGCCGTCAGGTGTCTTTACCGTAACAACGCCCGGCTTGATCGTTGCCATCAATGGAGCGTGATGCGCCAGCACAGTCATGTAACCTTCCGTGCCCGGAACAACGACTTCAATGACCTGCTCCGAGAGAAGCAGGCGTTCTGGCGAGACGAGTTCAAACTGGAAGGCTTCAGCCATGATATCCACTCAATTCCTGTGATCGTGACCTGATCAGTTCAAGCAATTGCAAAACGCGGGAACAGGTTTCCCAATAGAAATTGCCAAGTTAGACAGAAAAGGGCGGGCCGTAGCCCGCCATCATTTCCGGAATTAGGCTGCTTCTGCTGCCAAACGCTGTGCCTTTTCGATTGCCTCATCGATCGAGCCAACCATGTAGAATGCTGCTTCCGGCAGGTGATCGTAGTCACCGTTGCAAAGACCCTTGAAGCCCTTGATGGTGTCAGCAAGATCAACGAGTTTGCCCGGCGAGCCGGTGAAGATTTCAGCAACGAAGAACGGCTGCGACAGGAAGCGTTCGATCTTGCGGGCACGTGCCACAGCGATCTTGTCTTCTTCTGAAAGCTCGTCCATGCCAAGAATGGCGATGATGTCCTGCAGCGACTTGTAGCGCTGAAGAATTGACTGTACCTGACGGGCAATCTGGTAGTGCTCTTCACCAACGATCAGCGGGTCAAGCATGCGCGATGTTGAATCGAGCGGATCCACAGCCGGGTAAATACCCTTCTCGGAAATCGCACGGTTCAAGTTGGTCGTCGCATCAAGATGCGCGAACGATGTCGCAGGAGCCGGATCGGTCAAATCGTCGGCGGGCACGTAAATCGCCTGAACCGAAGTGATCGAACCCTTGTGGGTCGTGGTGATGCGTTCCTGCATCTGGCCCATGTCGGTTGCCAGCGTTGGCTGATAACCCACAGCAGAAGGAATACGGCCAAGCAGAGCCGACAATTCCGAACCAGCCTGCGTGAAGCGGAAAATGTTGTCCACGAAGAACAGAACGTCCTGGCCTTCATCGCGGAAATGTTCAGCAACTGTCAGACCCGACAGAGCAACACGGGCACGGGCCCCTGGTGGCTCGTTCATCTGGCCGTAAACGAGTGCAGCCTTGGAACCTTCTCCGCCGCCTTCCTTGTTCACGCCGGACTCGATCATTTCGTGATAGAGATCGTTGCCTTCGCGAGTACGTTCACCCACACCGGCAAATACAGAGTAACCACCATGCGCCTTGGCGACGTTGTTGATCAATTCCATGATCAGAACGGTCTTGCCAACGCCGGCACCCCCGAACAGACCAATCTTACCGCCGCGTGCATAAGGCGCGAGAAGATCGATAACCTTGATGCCCGTTACCAGAATCTGCGCTTCTGTCGACTGCTCGACATACTCGGGAGCTGGCTGATGGATCGCGCGGGTCAATGTCGTCTTGATCGGGCCGGCTTCGTCAACCGGCTCACCAATAACGTTCATGATGCGGCCGAGAGTTTCCGGTCCAACCGGAACCTGAATTGCCGAACCTGTATCGTAAACAACCTGACCGCGAACCAGACCTTCGGTCGAGTCCATGGCAATTGTACGAACAGTATTTTCACCGAGATGCTGGGCAACTTCCAGAACAAGGCGGTTGCCGAGGTTGTCGGTTTCCAGAGCGTTGAGAATCTTTGGCAGAACACCACCATCGAAAGCCACGTCGACAACAGCGCCGATGACCTGGCTGACACGCCCGACAACGCCGGTTGCCTTCAGCGCAGTCTTCGGTGTTGAAGATGCCTTGGCTGATTTCGCTGCTGGAGCCTTTGCCGCAGCTGCCTTCGGTGCTGACGCCTTGGCGGCAGGTGCAGCCTTGGCTTCAGCTTTTGGCGCTGCTTTAACAGCTGCCGCTTTTACGGCTGCTGGCTTGGCTGCCGGAGCAGCCTTGGCAGCTGCTGCCTTTGGTGCAGCTGCTTTTGCGGCTGCGGGTGTTTTCGGGGTCGCTGCTTTTGCCATCGATCCTTACCTTCGCGATTAGAGCGCTTCCGCGCCCGAAATGATTTCAATCAGTTCTTTGGTGATCTGGGCCTGACGCTGGCGGTTGTACGACATTGTCAGCTTGTTGATCATGTCACCGGCGTTACGGGTTGCATTGTCCATGGCGGACATGCGCGCACCCTGTTCCGATGCCGCGTTTTCAAGGAGAGCGCGGAAAACCTGGACGGAAATATTGCGCGGGATCAAATCGCCGAGAATGGCAGCCGGATCCGGCTCATATTCATAAACTGCATCACCTGCTGTTTCCGGCTCGGCATCGCCAATGGCGCTGGCCGGGATCAGCTGCTGTGCAGTCGGAATCTGCGAAATTACAGACTTGAACTCGGAGTAGAACAATGTGGCGACATCGAAAGCGCCTTCATTGTAAAGTCCGATGATCTTGTGACCGATCTCGTCAGCATTGGTAAACCCAACCTGCTTTACTTCGCGCAGATTGACGTGATCGATAATTAGCTTGCCAAGATCACGGCGCAGAATATCCGCACCCTTCTTGCCGACGGTGATGATTTTCACTGTCTTGCCATCTGCGAGCAGCCGACGCGTATGTTCACGGGCCAAACGCGCAATCTGTGAATTGAAGCCGCCGCAAAGACCGCGTTCGGAAGTGCACACGATCAACAGATGCACGTCGTCCTTGCCGGTTCCGCTCATCAGTACAGGCGCATCGTCACCATCCACATTGGAAGCGATGTTCGCCAGAACTGCAGCCATGCGCTGCGAGTAAGGGCGTGCGGCTTCCGCAGCTTCCTGTGCACGACGCAGCTTCGCCGCAGCGACCATCTGCATCGCTTTGGTGATTTTCTGCGTCGCCTTGACCGAGGCGATCCGGTTTCTCAGATCCTTTAACGAAGGCATCCGTTCATCCCGTCAGTGTTAAGCGAAAGACTTGGCAAAGGCATCGACTGCTGCCTTCAGCTTGCCCTTGGTGTCATCGCTGATCTGCTTTTCCTTGGCGATTGTGCTCAGAACATCTTTGTGTTCCGTGCGTAGCCAGGTCAGCAGACCCTGCTCGAACTTGCCAACCTGATTGACGGCCAGCTTGTCGAGATATCCGTTAACACCAGCGAAAATCACGGCAACCTGTTCTTCCGTCTTGAGCGGCGAGAACTGTGGCTGCTTCAAGAGTTCAGTCAAACGTGCACCGCGGTTAAGCAGACGCTGCGTCGAGGCATCAAGATCGGAACCGAACTGGGCAAAGGCAGCCATTTCGCGATACTGCGAAAGCTCACCCTTGATCGAACCGGCAACCTGCTTCATCGCCTTGATCTGCGCAGCAGAACCAACGCGGGAAACCGAAAGACCGACGTTAACAGCCGGGCGGATACCCTGATAGAACAGGTTGGTTTCGAGGAAGATCTGGCCATCGGTGATCGAGATCACGTTGGTTGGAATATAGGCAGATACGTCGTTTGCCTGTGTCTCGATGACTGGAAGGGCGGTCAGCGAACCGGCGCCATTTTCGTCATTGAGCTTTGCAGAGCGTTCCAGCAAACGGGAATGCAGATAGAAAACGTCGCCAGGATAAGCTTCACGGCCCGGAGGACGGCGCAGCAGCAGGGACATCTGGCGGTAAGCAACGGCCTGCTTGGAAAGATCGTCATAAGCGATCAAAGCATGCATGCCGTTATCACGGAAATATTCGCCCATTGCACAACCGGCGAATGGTGCCAGATACTGCATAGGAGCTGGATCGGACGCAGTTGCCGCAACGATGATCGAGTATTCAAGCGCACCGCGCTCTTCAAGGATCTTCACGAACTGGGCAACAGTCGAACGCTTCTGGCCGATAGCGACATAAACGCAATACAGCTTCTGGTTCTCGTCACCGGCATCGTGTGCTGGCTTCTGGTTAAGGAACGTGTCGAGAATGATCGCTGTCTTGCCGGTCTGACGATCGCCGATAACCAGCTCGCGCTGTCCACGGCCGACCGGGATCAGAGCATCGATAGCCTTGAGGCCTGTCGACATTGGCTCGTGCACAGACTTGCGGGGGATAATGCCCGGAGCCTTGACGTCAACGCGCGAGCGCTGGGTTGCCTTGATCGGGCCCTTGCCGTCGATTGGGTTGCCAAGAGCATCCACAACGCGGCCAAGCAATTCCTTGCCGACTGGAACGTCAACGATGGCGCCTGTGCGCTTGACCGTATCACCTTCTTTAATGTCGCGGTCGGAACCGAAAATAACGACACCGACATTGTCGCTTTCAAGGTTCAGGGCCATGCCGCGGGTTCCGTCAGGGAACTCCACCATTTCACCGGCCTGAACATTGTCCAGACCGTAAACGCGGGCAATACCGTCACCGACGGACAGAACCTGACCAACCTCGGAGACTTCTGCCTCCTGGCCGAAATTCTTGATTTGATCTTTAAGGATTGCGGAAATTTCCGCGGCGCGGATGTCCATCAGCCGACCTCTTTCAGTGCAAGCTTAAGCGAAGAAAGTTTTGTGCGAAGCGAAGTGTCGATCTGGCGGGACCCCAACTTGACGATGAGACCTCCAAGGATCGACGGATCAATGGTGACATTGATTGTCACGTCCTTGCCGGCGACGCTTTTCAGCGTGGCCTTCAATTCTGTCTGTTGCGCTGCTGTCAAGGCATGCGCGGAAGTAACATCTGCCGAAACCTCACCGCGATGAGCGGTAGCGATCTGGCGGAATGACTGGATCATTGCAGGCACCGAGAAAAGGCGCCGGTTCTGCGCCACGAGACGCAGGAAATTATTGACGAGACCGCCAATCTTGGCCTTGGTCAGGATGGCGGAAATCGCCTTTACCTGATCACCGGAAGAAAAAACCGGGCTGACGATCAGACGCTTCAATTCGGGACTGCCATCGATGAGAGCCTCGAACCTGCCGAGATCTTTCTCTACCTGTGCGACGGATTTTGCCTCCAGCGCGAGGTCAAATAATGAACCCGCATAGCGCTGGGCAACACCGGAAATGAGCGACGAAGTTTCTGCCACGAACGACAAGCTCTCTGCGTTTTGGCCAAAAATCGGGCGACCTGAACGAATTTCGGGTCAAATCTTTGGCATTATTGATTTTTTTAACCTCAGAACATGACCCGGAGGCCATCCCTGACGAGATTTGATTGCCGTCTAGCATAGGAATACCGGACTCGCAACACGGGAATCCCGTAAAATGGGCATCAGAATTGCTTCAACTCTGGATAATCATGAGTAAGCCATTCCACTAATGACGTTTTACGCTAGGCGATAAAGCCGAAAGCAAAGAGCAAAGGACCGGCCGCCAGCGCCAGTTCGATAATGACCATCACCCAATTATAGATCGTATTGCCGCGATCCGACATCATGGAGATCAGGCGGCCAAAAAGCGTGAGTCCCCAGGAAACGCCAAGCGCGATCCACAAAAAGGGCTGTGAGAAAATCAGAGCGGATAGGCCAAGCCCGAGATAAAATCCGGCAAGAGGGCCACGAACTGCCGCAAGCGCTTCCGGATGCGCAGGTACAGTCTGAAGCCGCAAAACCTTTAAGGCGATACGCGGCGCAAAAAACAGGATGATACCGAACGCCACGGTAATGGCCGCAGACAACCAGGCCATCCATTCCCCCTGACTTGCCGGCCAGTAAAGTTCCATCTCAATCCCCTTCCCCCAAACAGCTGATTCAACACTTATAGCGTCCTTTTATAACGCCGACTCAAAACTTGTCATGGGGTGGCGAAAATGGTGACTTTGAACCACGGAGCGGCATATACTTTTGGGTACATGAGCACCGGAGTGCAGAAAAGCGCCATTTGCAGCCCGTCATGGCAGTTTTTGTTTATAGGAAGCTTTGCGGATCGATATCAACCTGCACCCTTATTGATCCCCGCTCTTTTGGGCCTGCGCTAAGCATGGCGCGAATGAAGCCCTGAATATCCGCCTTGCGCGTACCGTGAATAAGCAGCCGGAAACGGTGGCGACCGCGTACCAGCGCCAAGGGTGCTTCCGCCGGGCCAAGAACATTGATCTGCTGTGACGTTGGCGCGCCGCGGCGCAAAGCACGCGCATGGCCCTCGGCCTCCGGGCGGGTTGCGGCGGAAATGATCAACGCGCCCAATCTTCCAAACGGCGGGAGACCGGAACGTTCGCGCTCTTCAATTTCCCTATCATAGAAAGCTTGGGCATCGCCGGAGACAATGGCACGCATGACCGGATGATCCGGCTGATAAGTCTGGAGAAGGCCGGTGCTTTTCTTGCCGGTTCGCCCAGCGCGCCCCGTTACCTGATTGAGCAATTGGAAAGTGCGCTCTGCAGCACGCGGATCGCCATTGGCCAGACCAAGATCGGCATCAACCACGCCAACCAACGTCATGTTGGGGAAGTTGTGCCCCTTGGCCACAAGCTGCGTGCCGATCACGATATCGGCCTCACCCCGTGCAATTGCATCAAGTTCCAGCCGCAATCGCTTTACACCCATGAGGTCGGAGGATAGCACGATGATCCGCGCTTCCGGAAAGGTCTTTTCGGCTTCTTCCGCAATGCGCTCCACACCCGGGCCGCATGCGACCAGATGATCGAGTGTACCGCAGGAAGGACAGGCATCCGGTTTCGGTTCGTGATGGCCGCATTGATGGCAGACGAGTTGTCCGCGAAATCTGTGCTCAACCAGCCAGCTGGAGCAGCAGGGACACTGGAAGCGATGGCCGCAAACCCTGCAAAGGGTCAAAGGTGCATAACCGCGCCTGTTGAGGAAAAGCAGCGACTGCTCTTTGCGCTCCAGAGTCTGGTTCACTGCTTCCACAAGTGCGGGCGAGAGAAATCCGCCGGGGCGTGGCGGCGATTTCCGCATATCTATCGCGCGCAGATTGGGCATGGCCGCTTCGGCATAGCGGCCGGTCAGGCGGATGCGGGTATATTTACCCTGTATCGCATTGACCTGACTTTCAATCGAAGGCGTCGCCGATGCAAGGATCACCGGAAAATTGCCGATATGTCCGCGCACCACGGCCATGTCGCGTGCATTGTAAAATACCCGGTCTTCCTGCTTGTAGGCAGCGTCATGTTCTTCATCGACGACGATCAGGCCCAGATCATTGAACGGCAGAAACAGGGCCGAGCGCGCTCCAGCCACAACCCGCACCTGTCCCTCCATGACCTGCCGCCAGACACGCTCGCGGGTTTTTGGCGCAAGATCCGAATGCCACTCCGCCGGCTTGGTCCCGAACCGGTCATGAAACCGTTCAAGAAATTGCTGGGTCAGCGCGATTTCAGGCAGCAGGATCAGTACCTGCTTTCCCTGCTCGATCGCTTTGGCGACGGCCTCGAAATAAACCTCCGTCTTGCCGGAGCCGGTTACACCGTCAAGCAACGCAACCGAAAATCCTTCATTCGATACTGCTTCCACTAATTGAGCTGCAGCATCAGCCTGATCGCCTGAGAGAACCGCCTTTGCATATTCAACATCAGGCGCAGCCACGATCGGGCGCGGCGGGATCATCACCTGCTCGAAAACACCGGCCGTATGAAGCCCGTCAATCACCGTTGCTGATACACCGGCAGCATGGGCAAGGCCTGTCCGCGTCCACGCCATGCCATCTTCCGCAAGCTCGAGAACGCGAGCGCGGGCGCCGGTCATTCGCTCGGGCTCCTTGCCGGAAAAGCGCAAGCCAGGCACATGCGGCTCCGGATCGAATGCCGCTGGAACCCGTAGCACCATGCGCGCCACCATCCCCGGCGGCGAGATCGTATAATCGGCAGCCCAGCGCATGAAACGCATCATGCCCCCATCGACGGGCGGGCAATCAAAAAGCTGCGAAATGGGACGTAGCTTCTTGGCCGCGACATCATTGGTCACATCGCTCGTGACAATACCCGCGACTTCCCGTGGGCCAAGCGGCACCCTCACGATGGAACCGGGTTTTACGTCCATTCCTTCCGGCACGGCATAGCTATAGGGCCGCTCAGCCGGCATTGGCACGAGCACCGGAACTATTTTTTGCGGGCTGGACGAATCTTCACTCATATGTGCGTGACCTTGACGCGGCTTTGGTCTAAAGAAAAGCCACTTTCCGGAGATATATCCCATCTCCTGTTTCAGACCAGCTGTCATATTAGGAAGGAATGCCCCGATGAAGTTTTTTGTCGATACTGCCGATGTAAAGGATATCCGTGAGCTTAACGACCTTGGACTGGTCGATGGCGTAACGACGAACCCTTCACTCATTCTCAAATCCGGCCGCAGCATCCTGGAAGTCACCAAGGAAATTTGCAGCATCGTCAAGGGTCCGGTTTCAGCGGAAGTTGCTGCCGTGGAATATGAGCAGATGATGAAGGAAGCAGCGGTTCTCGCCAAAATCGCCGACAATATCTGTATCAAGGTGCCACTGACGCTTGACGGCCTGCGTGCCTGCAAGGCGCTTCGTTCCGACGGTCACCTCGTCAACGTTACCTTGTGCTTCTCTGCCAATCAGGCACTGCTCGCCGCCAAAGCCGGTGCAAGCTTCATCTCGCCGTTCATCGGCCGCATCGATGATATCGGGATTGACGGCATGGAGCTGATTTCGGAAATCCGCACCATCTATGACAATTACGACTATCCGACAGAAATTCTCGCGGCTTCTGTCCGCACGGTCAATCACGTCAAAAGCGCAGCTCTCATCGGTGCCGATGTTGTAACTGCACCACCAGCAACACTGAAGGCACTGGTCAAGCACCCGCTGACCGATAAGGGCCTTGAGACATTCTTGGCCGATTGGGCGAAGACTGGTCAGTCCATCGCCTAAGCCGATCTGGCAATAAAATGAAAACGCCCGCTGATTAGACCAGCGGGCGTTTTTGTTTAGAGCAAATCCGAATGATGCCTCTGCGCCACATCCGGGTGCGAGCGCAAACGGCCCTTGAGATAATTGCGGCCAACTTCGCGGAACAAGGGATTATCCGGATCGGTATCTTCCCCGCCCGCCTCGGCCACCAGATTAGCGGGCAATGACAGAACCGGCACATTCGCCTTCAGGTCCGCACCGAAGAAAAACGCTACCGAAAGCCGATCTTTGCCCGAGGGAGGTGTCACCACCCGGTGCACAGTTGCCTTGAGATAACCATTCGAAGCCAGCTCCAGAATCTCGCCAATATTAATGACGAATGTTCCGGGCACAGGCGTGGCATCAATCCAGCCGCCATCTTTTTCGACCTGCAAGCCACCCTGCACATCCTGCAAAAGCAGGGTGAGGAAGCCGCTATCCTTGTGGGCACCAACGCCTTGGCTGCTTCCGGTTGCGTCGCGGCCCGGATAGCGAATGATTTTCAAGTGCTGGTTGGGTGCATCCTGATAGATCGGTTTGAAAACATCTTCGTCCTGGCCAAGAGCCAAGGCAAATGCCTGCAACAACTCAATGGCAACACGGGTCAACTCGCTTTGCCACTCTAGAGTAGTCAGTTTGAGGTCAGGCAAACCGGCAGGCCATTGATTCGGACCTTGCAGGCGAGACCACGAGGGAGAACGTTCCGTCTGGCGTATAGCCTCTCGCTCCGCCCCTATGTCGAACTGCTCGCGCCAGTCCGCCTCACCTTTGGTGCGCTCGCCGCCAGCTCGTGTATAGCCTCGAAAATGCGGCGACTTGACCATCTCCACCGCCAGCTTTTCCTTTTCGGGCAGCGCGAAAAACTCTTTGGAGGTTGCAACAATCCGTTTTTGCAATTCGTCCGAAATGCCATGGCCGCTTAGATAGAAAAAGCCGAACTCGCGCGCGGCATGTCTCAAATCCTCGAAAAAACTGTCGCGTTGCGCCGGATCACGATAGCGCGAAAAATCAAGTGTCGGGAGGGTTGTGTTCGCCGGCAATCCGGTCATTGCGAATTCTCCAAAGTTCAGCGGTTATAAAGTCTATCCAGTATCTGGCGTTCGTAAAAGGCCAATTCCGGAGAAGCATGACGCCTTGGCCTTTCCACCGGGATGGTCAAATCAAGAGCGATCCGGCCGCTATCGATCACCACAACCCTGTCTGCCAGCGCGACGGCCTCGGTGACATCGTGAGTCACCAGCACGGCAGTAAACTTCTTGGCAATCCAGATGCGTTCCAGCAATTGCTGCATCTCGATCCGCGTCAAAGCATCCAGCGCGCCCAGCGGCTCGTCCAGCGCCAAAATGGAAGGGTGTCCTACCAAGGCCCGGGCCAACGCCACGCGTTGCCTTTGTCCTCCTGATAGAACAGAAGGCCATTCCCCGCCACGATCGGCAAGTCCTACCTCCGTCAATAATTCCTGGCTTTTTACCCGGGCAGTTTCGCCCTTTTCGATCCCGGTCAGCCCCACTTCGACATTTGCTATGACCCGCGCCCACGGCAAAAGCCGCGGCTCCTGAAACATGATGCGCGTGCGCTTTTGTTCCTTGGCATCCGCACCATAGATAAGTTCACCGGATGTCGGCTTGTCGAGCCCCGCCAGCAGCCGCAACAAAGTGCTCTTGCCACAGCCGCTTTTGCCGATGATTGCAACGAACTGACCTTCCTGCACATCAAGGTCGATGCCTTGCAGGACCGGCTTGTCCTTGAACTGCTTGGTTACGTTGCGAAAGGAAAAGGCAAGCGTGCCTCGCGCTTCTTCAGCCTGTTCGCCCGGGGCTATAAAAGAGGTATCCGTGAAGGCCCGGCGTGCTGTAACAGTTGCTGCGGTCATCTTCGTTCCTTCAAACTGTTTGATAGGCCGGGTGCCATTGCAGGGATAGCCGTTCGAGAAACCTTGCAAGCGCATCGGCCAGCTTTCCAAGCAGGGCATAGATCAGGATCGACAGAACCACGACATCGATGAGCAGAAATTCGCGTGCCTGCATCGCCATGTAACCAAGTCCGGATGACGCCGAGATTGTTTCAGCAACGATCAGTGTCAACCACATGATTCCGAGGGCATAACGCAACCCGACGAAGATCGAGGGTAGTGCTCCCGGTAAAATCACCCGCAGGAACAATTGGCGTCTCGACATGCCATAAATGCGTCCCATCTCGACCAGTTGAGGATCGACACCCTGTATGCCAAGCAATGTGTTCACGTAAATCGGAAAGAACACGCCCAGCGCGACGAGAAAAAGCTTGGCTTCCTCATCAATGCCGAACCAGAGAATGACCAAGGGTATCAGCGCCAGATGCGGAATATTGCGGATCATCTGCAATGTCGTGTCGGTAAGCTCGCGGCTAAGCGACGAAAGCCCGTTGGCAAGGCCAAGTGAAAACCCGATAAGGCCACCAACGGCAAAGCCACTCAGCGCGCGCAAAGTGGATATGCGGATATTCTCGATAAGCTCACCCGATAGAAGCAGTTTCCAGAATGCTTCGCCCACCGCCGATGGTGCAGGCAGGACATTAGCCGGGATAAGCCCCGCTCGTGAGGCTGCTTCCCATCCTGCCAGCAGCAAGGCAGGCAAAAGCCAACCTAGAGTGCTTCGACCGAATGATGAGAGAGCCCTGCTCATGATGAAGCCTGCAAGCGCTGGACACTGTGAGCACCAACTCCAAACTCGTTTTCCTGCGTCCGGCGTGGAGCGCGTTTTGCATTGCCAAGACCAAGCACCGGAAACAATAGTTCTGCAACGCGGTATGCTTCTTCCAGATGCGGATAGCCAGAACCGATAATCGTATCGATCCCGATTTCCTGATATTCGCGGATACGTGCTGCAATACTTTCCGGAGAGCCGACGAGCGCCGTGCCCGCCCCGCCGCGAACCAGACCCACACCGGCCCAAAGGTTCGGCGCCACAACAAGCTTGTCGCGGCGTCCGCCATGCAGTTCCGCCATGCGGCGTTGGCCGACAGAGTCCATTTCCTTGAGGAACCGGGCCTGTGCGACTTCGATCTGATCATCCGTAATCTTGCTGATCAGGCGGTCAGACGCAGCCCAAGCCTCATCTTCGGTTTCACGCACAATGAAATGCAGACGAATACCAAAACGCAGCTTGCGGCCTTTCAATGCTGCCTTGGCACGGGCACGCTCGATCTTTTCAGCCACCTGCGCAACAGGCTCGCCCCATGTCAGGTACATATCCACCTGTTCAGCAGCCAAGTCCTGTCCGGCATCAGACGAGCCGCCGAAATAAAGCGGCGGCCGCTCCTGCGTCGGCAGAAGATCGAGCCTTCCACCGTCGACCCGGTAATGCTCACCGGCAAAGTTCACCGTTTCACCGGAAACCAGATCGCGCCAGATTTTCAAAAACTCCGCCGCCTGTTCATAACGCTGATCATGCGGCAGGAAAACGCCATCACCGGCGAGTTCTTTCGGATTGCCGCCGACCACCACATTCAGCAGCAACCGCCCTTTGCTCAGGCGATCCAGAGCCGCTGTCTGGCGCGCGGCGAAGACTGGCGAGGTAACACCGGGGCGCAAGGCGACCAGAAATTTCAACCGTTCCGTATGGGTGGCAAGTCCGGCGGCCGTGATCCATGAATCCTCACAGCTTTGCCCGGTAGGTAACAGGACACCGGGAAATCCCAGCCGGTCAACCGCCTGCGCAATCTCACGGAGATAGTCGTGTTCCGGCGGGCGCTGCTGCTGTTCAGAGCCCAGATAATTACCATCACCGTGAGTCGGGATGAACCAGAAGAAATCCAGTGGAGGCTTATTACCGGAAAGTGTCATCGGATATGTCCCGTCAGGTCCCGATCAATTCGTCGGTGCGGTCCAAACCGCATCGGAAATCTTGATCGCGTTTGGAATGAGTTTCAGCTTGGCGAAGCGGTCTGCCGTTTCCTGCTGGTGAGCTATGATTTCCGGAGTGATCGGCTCAACACTGAAAACAGAACGGTTTGCTGCCAGGATTTGCGCATCGAGCGGAACACCGGTTACCTCATGCAGCGCTTCTGCAACCTTGTCCTTGTTCGCATTGGCCCACTTGGCAGCCTCACCCAGGGCATTGACTGTCGTTGTCACGGCAGCTGGCTGTGCTGCCGCAAAATCGCGATTGGCAATGAAATAGGTTTTTACGTTCAAAACTTCACTGCTCAGAGCAAGAATACGAGGCTTGTAGCGCGTTTCCGCAATGGCAAAGAACGGGTCCCAAACCGCCCACGCATCGATCTTGTCGCTGGCGAATGCTGCTGCCGCATCGGCTGGACTCAAATAGACAGGCGTAATTTCATCATATCCGAGCTTGGCTTTTTCAAGGGCAGCAATCAGCAGATTATGCGCGCTGGTACCCTTGCCGACACCAACCTTCTTGCCCTTCAGATCGGCCAGCGACTGTATTGTCGATTCCGGTTTGACGAAGACAGCTTCACCCGCGCCGTTTGAAGCAAGCGCTGCAACATAAACAATCGCAGAGCCTGCGGACTGCCCGAAAATGGGTGGTGCATCACCAACCCAGCCAACATCAATACTGCCGACATTGAGAGCCTCCACCAGCGGTGGCCCCGCAGTGAATTCAACCCACTTGACGGTGGCGGGTGCGACAGCCTTCTCAATGACCTTCTGCTGGCGTGCCACAACAGGCAGCCCGGTTTTCTGGTAGCCAATCTTCAATTCCTGCAACGGCTCCGCAGCGAATGAACTTGTCGCTATAAAAGCTGCGGCGAAGAATAAGGCCCCGAGAGCCCGGCGTGTCAGTCTTGTCATAGTCCCTCTCAACATCACAGGCTTGCGGTAAATCTTCCGCCCGATATGGAATTGGACCTATGTTAGGTAACTCGACCGCTCTTATAGAGAAAAGAAATTTCATAGAAGAGGCATAAATGCGATTAATTTTCTGGCGCAACCCGAAGAAGTTAAACGGCTCTGCCAGTTTCACTTGTGCGTCAATTACTTTGAAGTTCCATCTTTAGAGCTTCCCACATGGTCAGCAAGATGTCTGAGTGAGGAACATCTATCATCCCGTGTTCGGCCTTGTCGGGATAATGTCGCCCGTAGAGCTGCACGAGATGGTAGCCAATTGTATAACCAGTCCAACGAGGTAGCTCACCAGCCCCGAAAAACCAGACAGAATGATCATAGTGAACGTGATCTAATTCAAGTTCAGCCCGATTTATGACCTCCGCCCAATCGCAATTCACAAGTGCATTAGTCCATACAGGGGCAAGTCCAGTGAACAGCTTCTGGGCAAAGCTGTCCGCCAGCCCCTCGGAGATGAATGCTTCGCCCAGAGAATAGCCGTAACCGCATGCCTCGTGCCGCATGGAATGATGAAGCTCGTGGGCTAAAGTCTGCGTAAATCTGCCTGTGGTCAAACTCTTCTCAAAAAGTGTGTTGGCTGGATCGAGGTTGATCGTTACCAATCCACGCCGGAAGCAGGAACCGCCAATACCAAGTTCAGGAATAGTTTCTTCCGGTAAATATTGAACGAGGACATCCACTGGTCGAGAAATGAATCGGGGAGGCACCGTTGCCGTAATGAGATCAGCAACGCTTTTTGCTTGAGTGCGAAGAATTGCATGCCAAGAATCAAGTGATCCCTCCGCTTCAAGAAAATGCAGGTTCAGTTTCATCGCAGCATCAATGTTGATAACACCAATCTAATGTACTCAGCTTATGGGATATGCCAAGCCTGACTATAGTCTAAACGCCCTTGCAATGACCGCAGCCTGAACGAATTTCACTCGTCTTCGAAACCTCCACTCAGCTTCAAGCCTTCAATAGAAGTCGCGCCGTCCTTGCGGACGACTGCCATGGATCGCACACCCGTTCTGGCCGTTATCTCATCGGCGAGGACTTGTGAGTGGGTTACGATCCACAATTGTGTACGTTCTGCTGCCTGTGCGATCATCTCGGCCAGCGCTGGCAGCATCGAAGGATGCAGGCTGGTTTCGGGCTCGTTCAATGCCATCAACCCCGGCAGGCGATACGACATGAGTGCGCCCGCCAATGCCAGAAACCTTATTTGTCCATCAGATAGTTCCTCGGGCCGGAAAACCCGTTGCGGAAACTCGGGCAGGCGCAGTCCGAAGGTTGCTGTTTCTCCTGGAACAGGCACATCCAGAATGGCGCCGCCCAAGGCATCTGCGATACAGCGGTCAAGTTCCACTGTATCCTCGCGAATGTGAACAAGAGTCGCAAAGACCGCCGCCAGATTGCGTCCGTCCTCATCGAGCATCGGCGCTGTGATAGCCAGCGCTGGCTGGCGGATCGGTGAATCCCTGTCTGTTCGAAAACCGTGATAGAAGCGCCAACCGAGAACAGTGGCACGCAGGTCGCCTATTTCCGGATAGCGCCCCGAAAGACCGAGGATTGCCAGCGCCGTCTCTGAATCAAGAAGCTTGAGCGGATATTGCGTGCGTCTTCCCGCATCGTCCCGGATTGAAACTGCGGGGCCTTTGCGGTCCATCATATCGACTGGACGACCGCCATTGCTGACCGTCAGGCCCTCTTCCTTGATCTGGGGTTCGAAAGCAAAACCGGCCGCGGCTGGCGGGCGCAAGCCCAACTCTACCTTGTAATCGGCACGCATGGCCGTATCGTCGGCTTCAAAACATGCATTGAAGCCCATACGAACAGGACCGGATTTGCGTTTCCCGCTCCATAGAGCCGACTGCATTCCGCCTTCGCGAGCGATCTCATAGGAAAGCGTGCCTCCAGCGGCGGCTTTTATCAACTGCATGGAGCGGTAGAGATTGGACTTGCCAACGCCGTTTTCGCCAACGAACAGGGCAAGCTGGCCCATGTCGAGGCGTATGGAGCGAAGCGACCGATAGCCGGTCGCAAAGAGTGAAGTCAGGCGCATGAATTGCTTCCGCCCGCAATTATGAGATCAGAACTTGGAAAGGTCCTGTGCAACACTCAGGTTCAATGCCTCGGCAAGTTCACGCGCGGCGCGATTATTCGCATCACGTGCCGCCCGTGTGGCTGCAAAGCGCTGTCTCGGCGAATCATAATTCGACGTGACAATCCGGGTTTTCTGGCCAACGACCTTGCCGTCTGAAGTCCGGGTCAGAACATAGGTACCAGTCATACGAATCAAACCTGCCGTGGGCTGCCCTGATTTATCGTTGGTTGCATTCTGGACGAGCGCCAGAGACAGATTCTTTGAACTTACCGCAAGCCGCAGTGAATATGCGGGGCTAGCTGGCTGACCAGCGCCGCCAGCAAACAAGAAGATCATATGATTGCGCACTTCCTGCGTAATGCGGTCGCCGGGCTGATTGATAGAAACACTCGCAAGCTTGGAGCGTATGCTTCCGTTCACGCCAACGCTGCTACCGGCAGCAGGCGCAGAATCGGAATAAAGCGGCCGCACCTGACAACCACCGGCAACCAACGCCAATCCCACAACACACAGGGACAACAAACGCTTGGAGCTAAAGCCCTGCATCCAACGATCAGACAACGACATTGATGATCCTCTGCGGTACGATAATGACTTTCTTTGGCGAATTGCCATTCAACGCTGCCTGTACAAAATCAAGCGTAAGCACGGCCTTTTCGACCGTCAATTGATCCGCATCGCGGGCAATTGTCAAATCCCCACGCTTCTTTCCGTTGATCTGAACGGGCATGGTGACGTCGTTCTCGATAATCAATGCAGGATCAAACTCCGGCCAAGGCCGATGCGCGATCAGATCTTCGCCATCCAGCTCTTTCCAGCACTGTTCAGCCAGATGCGGCATCATCGGTGCAATCATTGAGAGCAGCATTTCCGTTGCCTGACGGCAGGCGCCTATCAAAACGGCATCCGCTTCGCCCACGGCGATTTTCTGCAAAGGTCCAGCCAAGAGATTTACCAGCTCATAGAGACGCGCCACGGCCTTGTTGAAACCCAGCTTCTCAAGGTCTTCACCGACCAGCTTGACGGTACGATGCGCCGCCTTGGAAATCTGCAAGGCATCACCATTCGCTGCTGCAACTGGCTTTACGCCGCGCAAACCTTCAGCCGCTTCCGAAATCAGCCGCCATACGCGCTGCACAAAGCGGTGCGCACCTTCTGCACCGGCTTCCGTCCAGATCACATCGCGTTCCGGCGGCGAATCGGACAGCATGAACCAGCGGGCGGTATCAGCACCGTAGGAAGCAATGATGTCATCCGGATCGACAACATTTTTCTTCGACTTCGACATCTTTTCGATAGAGCCGATTTCGACTTCTTCGCCGGTGGCTATCAACACAGCGCGGCGCTTGCCGTCAGCCTCTTCCAGCCGCACCTCTGCCGGAGTAACCCAGTTACTGTTTGCACCAGTGCCAAGACGATAGGTTTCATGCACGACCATCCCCTGCGTAAACAGGCCCTTGAATGGCTCGCTGATATCCAAATGACCGGCAACTTTCATCGCCCGGGTGAAGAAGCGTGAATAGAGCAGGTGCAGGATCGCGTGCTCGATCCCACCAATATACTGATCAACCGGCAACCAGTGGTTGGCAATCTTCGGGTTGGTCGGCTCATTTTCCCAAGGCGCAGTGAAGCGTACGAAATACCAGGACGAATCGACAAACGTGTCCATCGTATCGGTTTCGCGGCGCGCAGCCTTGCCGCAGTTCGGACAATTGACGTTACGCCAGGTAGGATGACGATCCAGTGGATTGCCGGGGCGGTCAAACTCCACATCGTCCGGCAGCTTGACCGGCAGGTCGGCCTTTGGAACAGGTACTACTCCGCAATCGTCGCAGTGGATCATCGGGATCGGGCAACCCCAATAGCGCTGGCGCGAGATACCCCAGTCACGCAAACGGAAATTAACCTTGCGCTCGCCTTGCGGGCGGCCACCGATTGTCTGGGTTTCAAGCTTTTTCGCAACTTCGTCGAAAGCCGCCGCTGGCGTCAGGCCATCCAGATAACGTGAATTGATCATCACGCCATCATCGACATAAGCCGTTTCAGTGATTTGGAACGTTGCCGCATCGCCGCCTTCCGGCATGACAACCGGCACAACGGGCAAGCCGTATTTATTGGCAAAATCCAGATCGCGCTGATCGCCGGAGGGACAACCGAAAATTGCGCCTGTTCCATAGTCCATCAGAACAAAATTGGCGACATAAACCGGCAGCGTCCAGCTCGCATCCAGCGGATGAGTAACGCGCAGACCAGTATCAAAGCCCTTCTTCTCAGCCGTTTCCAGCGCCGCTACGGATGTTCCTGCGCGGCGGCATTCCTCGTTGAATTCAGACAGAGCGGGATTGCTCTCGGCAGCTTTCTTCGCCAGTGGATGATCGGCAGCAATCGCAATGAACGATGCGCCAAACAGCGTATCCGGGCGCGTTGTGTAAACCTCGATCTCGCTGGCTTCGGGCGTGGCAGATTTTTCATCCAGTGCCCATCGGATCAGCATGCCTTCAGATTTGCCGATCCAGTTGCGCTGCATCAGGCGCACCTTGTCCGGCCACTGATCCAACCCGTCCAGCGCACCCAGCAATTCTTCGTTGAAATCGGTGATCTTGAAGAACCATTGCGTCAGTTCGCGTTGCTCGACCAGAGCACCTGAACGCCAGCCGCGACCGTCAATGACCTGCTCATTGGCAAGCACCGTCATATCTTCCGGGTCCCAATTGACCTTGGAAGATTTGCGCGTCACCAGACCCTTCTCGACGAAATCGAGAAACAGCATCTGCTGGCGGTGGTAATATTCGACATCGCAGGTTGCAAACTCACGCGACCAATCGAGCGACAGTCCCATGGACTTCAACTGTTTGCGCATCGAATCGATGTTCTGGTAGGTCCATTCTTTAGGGTGGACCTTGTTCTGCATCGCCGCGTTTTCCGCAGGCATGCCGAAAGCATCCCAACCCATCGGGTGCAGCACATTGAAGCCCTTGGCGCGCTTGTAACGCGCTACAACATCGCCCATCGCATAGTTGCGCACGTGCCCCATGTGAATGCGGCCCGACGGATAGGGAAACATCTCAAGCACGTAGTACGGGTCACGCGGATCATCATTGCTGGTTTCAAAAAGCTTGGCATCGTCCCAAACTTTCTGCCAATGCTTTTCTGCCACACGCGGGTTGTAACGTTCGGTTGCCATGAACGGAATTCTCTTGCAAAGGATACTGGATTAGGGTGCGTCGAAGTTCAGGTCAGGGTGAGCCGAAAATGGTAATTTTCGAGAACCGGAACGGAGTGAACTTTTGGTTCATGAGTACCGGAAGCGTAGAAAAATGCCATTTGCAGGCCACCACGACGTGAATCTCGCACACCCTGGTTGGGCGGACCTTCACCACGTATTAGGTGTACCGTCAACCACTTGACGCTTATCGGGCCTGCTAAAACCGGCTCGAAACTTATAAATAGGACAAGAACCAGCCATGTCGACCGTTGTTGATCAACTTTTTACCGTTCGCGCCGCAATCGGCAAAGCATCAGTTGAGGCGGGGCGTGACGAGGATTCCGTAGCGCTGGTAGCAGTATCAAAAACCTTTGACGCCGATGAAATCCGCCCGGTGCTGGAAACCGGGCAGCGCGTGTTCGGAGAAAACCGCGTTCAGGAAGCACAAGGCAAATGGCCAGCCCTTCGTGCAGAGTTTCCCGGTATCGAACTGCACCTCATCGGACCACTGCAATCCAACAAATCCGAGGATGCAGTTGCCTTGTTCGATGTCATCGAGACTGTCGACCGCGAGAAAATCGCCGCCACGCTCGCAGCGGAGATGAAGAAACAAAACCGCTTTCCCAAGCTTTATATTCAGGTGAATACAGGATCTGAGCCGCAAAAGGCCGGAATTGAACCAAAAGAGGCTGTGGCTTTCGTCAAGCGTTGCCGCGATGTGCACGGTCTGACCATAGAAGGCTTGATGTGCATTCCTCCCGCTGACGAAAATCCCGGCCCACACTTCGCCCTCCTGCGCAAGATCGCCGGAGAAGCCAACGTCGAAAAGCTCTCCATGGGCATGTCGAGCGATTACGAGATCGCCATTGGTTTCGGAGCAACGTCCGTGCGCGTTGGTTCAGCAATCTTTGGCAGCCGATAATATTGACTTCAATGCATGCATTGCATACATTTTGTTTCCAAGATGGAGTTTGCCCAATGGCTATGCTGACGATCCGGAATATCGATGAAGGTGTAAAGGAGCGGTTGCGCGTGCGGGCTGCCCAAAATGGCCATTCCATGGAAGAAGAGGCACGAATAATCCTAAAGCGCGCAACTGGCGGTATCACCGGCAAAGAGCTTTGGGATTTGTCGCGCGGATTATTCGGAGAAAATAGCGGCATTGCGCTCGAGTTGCCGGATCGGAATAATGACCGCCCGCCGGTCAATTTTGAACAATGATTGTTCTTGATACCAACGTCATTTCGGAGCTTCTGAACGTCAGAGCTGATAACGGCTTACGCAACTGGCTTGTGGGACTTGAAGACACGCCGCTTGCTACCACCTCGATCACGATCGCTGAAATTGAGTTCGGGATACAGAGATTGCCAGCGGGAATACGCAGAGACCAGCTTCAAAAGGCTTTTGAAACCTATATCCGCACAATCCCCGTTTTGCCTTTAGACGATGTTGCGGCCTACAAAGCCGGGCAGTATCGCGCCTTGCGTGAATCCACCGGGAAGCCCACAACACTAGCCGATATGATGATTGCGGGTATAGTGAGTGTGGTGGGTGGAACTCTGGCAACGCGTAATACCAAAGACTTTACAGGTCTGCCGCTTCAAATCATTGATCCGTGGCAGGTTCAGTAGATAAAACAAACTGTTCAAGTGGAGGAAATGAATGTCCGAGAAGGTATATCCCGTGCTGGCCAGCGCGAAGAAAAACGCGCTTATCGACAATGATACCTATCTCAGCTGGTACAAGCAGAGCATCAAGGACCCGGAAAAGTTCTGGGGCAAGCATGGCAAGCGTATCGACTGGTTCAAGCCCTACACCAAAGTCAAGAACACCTCATTCACCGGCAAGGTTTCCATTAAATGGTTTGAGGATGGTGTAACCAACGTCGCCTATAACTGCATTGATCGCCATTTGAAAAAGCGTGGCGATCAGGTTGCGATCATCTGGGAAGGTGACAACCCTTACCTCGACAAGAAGATCACCTATAACGAGCTTTACGATCAGGTCTGCCGCCTCGCCAATGTGATGAAGAAGCATGGCGTCAAAAAGGGCGACCGCGTAACCATCTACATGCCGATGATCCCCGAAGCGTCCTATGCGATGCTGGCTTGCGCACGCATCGGTGCCGTTCATTCCGTTGTCTTCGGTGGCTTCTCGCCCGACGCTTTGGCCGGTCGCATCATCGACTGCGAATCCACTTTCGTTATCACTGCCGATGAGGGCATGCGCGGCGGCAAGCCAATTCCGCTCAAGGACAACACCGACAAGGCCATCGACATCGCTGCCAAGCACCATGTCATGGTCAAGAATGTGCTGGTTGTGCGCCGCACCGGTGGCAAGACCACATGGGCAAACAGCCGCGACTTCTGGTATCACGAGGAAATCGCCTCGGTTAAGGGCGATTGCAAGCCGGAAAAGATGAAGGCGGAAGACCCGCTTTTCATTCTTTATACATCAGGATCGACAGGCAAGCCGAAAGGTGTACTGCACACCACAGGCGGCTATCTCGTCTACGCCTCCATGACCCATGAATATGTTTTCGATTATCATGAAGGCGATATCTATTGGTGCACCGCCGATGTGGGCTGGGTTACGGGCCACTCCTATATTGTCTATGGCCCGCTCGCCAATGGCGCGACGACGCTGATGTTTGAAGGCGTGCCCAACTATCCTTCCGTGTCGCGGTTCTGGGAAGTTATCGACAAGCACAAGGTCAATATTTTCTACACAGCCCCAACCGCCCTACGCGCCCTGATGGGTGCAGGCGACGAGCCGGTCAAGAAGACATCGCGCAAATCATTGCGTGTTCTCGGTTCGGTTGGCGAGCCCATAAACCCGGAAGCATGGGAATGGTATTATCAGGTGGTCGGCGAAAAGCGTTCGCCTATTGTCGACACCTGGTGGCAGACGGAAACCGGCGGCATCCTCATCACCCCGCTTCCCGGCGCAACAGCGTTGAAACCCGGTTCCGCAACGCGCCCGTTCTTCGGTGTACAACCTCAGCTCGTCGACAATGAAGGCGATGTCGTGGAAGGCGCCGCCGACGGCAACCTCTGCATCACCGATTCATGGCCCGGCCAGATGCGTACGCTCTACGGCGATCACAAGCGTTTCATCGAAGCCTATTTCTCCACCTATAAGGGCAAGTACTTTACCGGCGATGGCTGCCGCCGCGACAAGGATGGCTATTACTGGATTACCGGCCGTGTTGATGACGTTCTGAACGTTTCGGGACACCGGATGGGAACGGCGGAAGTCGAGTCTGCACTGGTATCGCACGATACGGTTTCGGAAGCGGCAGTTGTCGGTTATCCGCATGATCTGAAGGGGCAGGGCATTTACTGCTATGTCACTTTGATGGCAGGTCTCGAGGGGAGCGATGAGTTGCGCAAGGAACTCATCACTCATGTCCGCAAGGAAATCGGCCCCATTGCATCACCGGACAAGATCCAGTTTGCACCGGGCTTGCCCAAAACACGCTCCGGCAAGATCATGCGCCGTATCCTGCGCAAGATCGCCGAGGATGATTTCGGCTCACTTGGCGATACATCAACGCTTGCAGATCCGGCAGTTGTCGATGATCTGATCGCCAATAGGCAGAATAAAAAGGGCTGATATTCAGCCTCTGGCGACCTCATTATGCGGGGTCGCATTTAGGTAGGCTCATGAGCCGTCAATAAACACGCTTGCAGTATCGTCAATGCGTGGTTCGACTGGGCTCACCATGAGGACGGTTTGTGCATGGCAGGGGTTTGCTTATAGCCTTTCAAAACGAGCTTCCTGCAATAACCATACCTTCCTCATGGTGAGCTTGTCGAACCACGCATTATACGAGTTGCAGCTAAATTAGCTGTTCAGCCTTGTGAAAACCACTCCTCAGGGTGAGCATTGGGCATGTCGAAGGGCGAACCACGCACAACTGAAATGCAATTTACCTATATAAATCAGCTCGCGTCTGTGGCACCGCAGATATCCCGCGCTTGCGCTTGGAAGCCAGTGTCTGGTTGATCTGCACAGTGCCGCGCTCGAATGCCAGTGCGCAACCTGTAAGATAAAGCAGCCAGAGACGAGCCTTTGGCGCGCCTACTTCTGCAATTGCCTCGTCAAACCGCGCATGCAGGCGGTCGGCCCAGATACGGCAGGTCTTGCCGTAGTGCTCGCGCAGGTTTTCCGCATCGTGCACTTCAAAACCATGGCCTTCGAGATTCTCGACCGTCATGCCCAAATGGTCGAGTTCGCCGCCCGGGAAAATGTACTTCACCAGCGCCAGATGTTCGGCACTCTTGCGTCCGAAAGCTTTCTTGTTGCGCTTCATACGACGTGTAATCGCGTGATGCAGATAGAGCCCACCCGGCTTCAAAAGCTTATGTACACTTGAATAGTAGGTGTTGTAATGCGCGATCCCAACGGCTTCGAACATGCCAATCGACGATATCTTGTCGAAACGCATCTGCGGATCTTTGGCCAGCTCCTCATAGGATTTGACGTGGATCGTGATTTTGTCCTCAAGACCTTCGGCCTTGATGCGCTCGCGAGCCAGTGCCGTTTGCGCCTCCGATAATGAGACGCCTGTGCCGGTAACGCCGTAATGCTTTGCGGCGTAGATCAGCATGGCACCCCAGCCGCAACCGATATCGAGAAGCCGTTCACCGGGTTTAAGGCGCAGCTTGCGGCAGATCAGTTCCAGTTTATCGGCCTGCGCCTGATCGATACTGTTGTTCCAGTCGGTAAAATAAGCGCAGGTATAGACCATCCGGTCATCGAGAAAGAGCTGATAGAAAGCATTCGAGACATCATAGTGATGCGTGATCGCTTCCTTATTCGAGCCGCTGACGTACGGGTTTTTGCCGCCCAGACCGGATGATCCGCTCTTACCACCGCTCAAAAGCAGGGCAGGAATATCCTTCAGCAACTGCCATTTCGGCAGAGCCTTGATCTTCTCTTTCAGCTTGCCCTTTGGCCCGCGCTCGACAAGCTCGAACAACGTCCCGTTTTTGACGTCGATTTGGCCGGATACCCATAATTCAACGATAGAACCTATATTAGGTTTAAGAGCCAGTTGGCGCACAGTCATCGGATCGTTGATGACCAGCATTGGTCCGTCAGCAACATCTCCAATACGGGTTCCGTCCCATAACTCGACCGAAAATTGGGGCTCGATCAGATCGATTACGGTGCGGATAATTCGGGCTGCACGCTGCTCAGCTGCCATTTCTTGCCTCCAGGCACTGCGCCAGTGCTTGCATGAAAATTACGAAACATGATTTGCTCTAAGCAGGTTTCTGAAAACTGTCCAACGGTTTTCCGGCAACACCCACCTATGAAAGCGCGCGGAGACGGCCATTTGGAGACAATGCAGCGCGGTGGGCTGATTTTTCTCTTGAAATCTATAAAAAGACACCCCATTCTCTTCATGTGTTCAACGAACGTAAAGGAGGTGATCCGATGTCTAGTGATTTCGATATGTGCCACAAGGCGTCTGATGCTAATCCGCGGGGATCATCTCTCCGTTGAAACAGTGTCCCCGGCTCCCGCCGGGTATAGGCCCTTAGGCCAGACGGAATTACGGGGCCATCCTTAGGGGTGGCCCTTTCCTTTTGGGCTTTGCATAGCCAACGGTTTTGCTTCCTCGACCAAATAATGATACCACCTGATTTGCCTGAAAACGGTGCATTTTGCCTTTTAAAAAGGCATCTCCCTCTGAAAGACAAAACAATGTCGGTGGTTATATCTCAAGATGCCGCACCACGTGTGTGGCGTGACGAAATCATAGCGATGCTCACTTTGAGCTGGCCCATCATCCTGACGAATGTGGCTCAGGTTGCGATGACGGCTACCGACGTGATGATGCTTGGCTGGCTGGGACCGCACGCACTGGCTGCAGGTGCCCTCGGCACCAATCTTTATTACATTCCCATGATTTTCGGCCTTGGCCTTATGACTGCTACAACGCCGATGATTGCGCGCGAACTTGGCCGCAGCAAATTTTCCGTTCGCGATGTGCGCCGCACCGTGCGTCAGGGCATGTGGATTGCTGTAACAATTGCAATTCCTATCTGGATTGCCTTGTGGAACGCGACTCCAATCCTTTTGGCTATGGGGCAGGATGTTGGCCTGTCCGCGGAAGCGGGCACCTATGTCCGCGCGCTGCAATGGGCCATTCTGCCATTCTATTTCTACATTGTCCTGCGCTCGTTCATGGCGGCGCTCGAGCGGCCCGGCTGGGCATTGGTCATCGCCTTTATGGCTGTCGGTTTTAACGCATTGGCCAACTATGCGCTGATTTTCGGCCATTTCGGATTTCCTCCAATGGGGATCGTTGGTTCAGGTATCGCAACCGCCCTGTCTTCCGTACTCATGTTCAGCGGTATGGTGCTTATCATCTCGCTTGATCGCCGCTTCCGGCGCTACCATCTGTTTGGTCGCTTCTGGCGTGCTGACTGGCCGCGCTATGGGCAATTGATGCGGCTGGGTTTGCCGATCGCTGCAATCATGGGCTTTGAAGTCACCATCTTCAACGCAGCAGCTTTCCTCATGGGTCTCATCGGCCCCAACTCGCTCGCGGCCCATGCCATCGCAATCCAGATTGCATCGATAAGCTTCATGGTGCCGCTCGGCTTCGGGCAGGCGGCGACTGTGCGTGTCGGTCGCGCATATGGTGCACAGGACCCCGCTGGCATCAAGCGGGCGGGCTGGGTGGCGTTTACTGCTGGTACAGGATTCATGGCACTTACGGCCCTGCTGATGATACTTGCGCCTTTGCAACTCATCCGCGTCTTTATCGATATCCATAGTCCGGCAAATGTCGAGGTCGTCACCTTGGCGGTTTCGTTTTTGGCTCTTGCGGCATTGTTTCAGATTTTCGATGGCGCGCAGGCGGTTGCTGCCGGTATGTTGCGCGGGCTGCACGATACGACCATTCCGATGATCTATGCCGCCATCGCCTATTGGGGCATTGGTCTACCCCTGTCGGTAGCCTTTGCCTTCTGGCTCGACATGAAGGGCGTTGGCATCTGGATAGGGCTGCTTGTCGGCCTTGCCGTGGCATCACTTCTGCTGTTGAGCCGCTGGCTGCGGCGTGAAAAACTCGGCATCGAGATCATTCACTAGAAACCGCCTGCTAAAAATCGATCGTGCGGCCTTTGATTTCCCAATCGCCAAACCGGGCGGGGTCCTTGCCACCTCGCCCGCCAATTTCGCGGGGCTTGTCCGCTTCGGCTTTTTCCGCCGCGTGACGCTCTTCCGCTTCCTTCAAGGCCCGTTGTGCGGCAGGCGGCAATTGGTCAAAGCTCGGGCGCGGACGCTGATCATCATTGTCTGCCTGCGGGTGTGTTGATGTCTCTTCACCGGAATTGGATGGGGTCATGTTATACTCATTCCGAATATACTGATCATTGAAGCTTGCGATGCGAAACACCATCATATAGCGGAATAAACGCAATAAAAGGAATAACCTTGCCTATCATAGTGTTACCGGAAGAGAGACTTCAACCATGAACGTAATGCGCACAGGAATGCTGCTCGCCTTCATGACAGCCCTTTTCATGGGCGTCGGGTTTCTTATCGGTGGAACCGGCGGCATGATGATCGCCCTTGTCGTAGCTACAGTCATGAATCTTTTCAGCTACTGGAATTCCGACAAGATGGTGCTGAGAATGCACAATGCCGTCGAGGTCGATGAAGCCAATGCCCCCGAATATTACCGTATCGTACGTGACCTTGCGGCCAATGCCAATCTGCCAATGCCCAAGGTTTACCTGATACAGAACGCCCAGCCCAATGCATTTGCGACCGGTCGGAACCCGCAAAATGCGGCTGTCGCAGCCAGTACCGGACTGTTGCAAGCGCTGACACCTCAGGAGGTCGCAGCCGTCATGGCGCATGAGCTTGCCCATGTCGAACATCGCGACACGCTGACCATGACAATCACTGCAACATTGGCCGGTGCAATCTCCATGCTTGGCAATTTCGCCATGTTCTTCGGCGGCAACCGCCAGAACAATAATCCCCTTGGCTTCATCGGCATTATCGCGGCCATGGTCGTTGCGCCTTTCGCGGCAATGATCGTGCAGATGGCTATTAGCCGGACCCGCGAATATGCGGCTGACAGGCGCGGCGCGCAGATTTGCGGCAATCCTCTCTGGCTCGCTTCTGCACTCAACAAGATCGCGCGCGGTGCAAAGCAGATCGTCAATGAGGATGCCGAGCGCAATCCTGCTTCGGCTCCGCTGTTCATCATCAACCCTTTGAGCGGTCAGGGCGCGGACAATCTTTTCTCCACTCATCCGAGCACCGAAAACCGTATTGCCGCGCTCGAAGCCATGGCGCAGGAATTTCGCCAGGCTCAGCCGGCACCACAACAGGGACGCCGTGTACAGGCTCCCGCCGAGGAAGAAATACAGGATGACAGGCCATCGCCCTGGGGCCGCAATGGCGGCGGGCGCAAAGGCCCATGGGCATGAGTGTGGAGCACGGTACAAAACGGCCATTCGGTAAAAAGCCAAAAGACTATATCGACGCTGAGGACCGCCCGGGTCTGGCGGCGCGCCAGTGCGCGACACGGCTCCTCGGGGCTGTTATCGAAAAGCACACGTCACTTGACGGGTTGACCGATAACAGTAATGGCCATCCGCAATACATGGAGCTTGAAGACCGGGATCGTTCGCTTGTACGGGCTATTCTTGGCGCTGCCTTGCGCAATCGCGGCACAATCGAGACCGCTATCGGCCAGATGATTGACCGGCCATTGCCAGAAAACGCAGTGGCACTGAAGCACCTCCTGCACGTCGCTGCGGCGCAAATTCTTTATCTGGACGTTCCTGATCGCGCGGCTGTCGATCTTGCTGTGACCGCAGCGAATAATGACCCGCGAAATCGCCGTTTTGCCTCCATGGTCAATGCTGTTCTGCGCCGCCTTTCCCGCGAGAAGGATACGTTGAAGGCTGGTGCGAGCAACGTTCCGGAATGGTTCGAGCAAACGCTCATTGCGGCCTATGGCAAGGACAAGGCGAAAGCTATTCTCGATATACAGGCGAAAGAACCGCCTATCGATCTGACTGTAAAAGGCAATATGGCGGAATGGGCTGAAAAGCTCGGTGGCATTGCCTTGCCGACAGGCTCAGTGCGGCTTGGCACGGTTGAGGGCTCGCTGACCGAACTTCCCGGTTTTGCAGAGGGCGAATGGTGGGTGCAGGATACTGCTGCCAGCCTCCCCGCAAAACTTTTTGGCGACATCAAGGGTCAGCGCGTCGCCGATCTGTGTGCGGCACCGGGCGGCAAGACAGCCCAGCTTGCCCATGCGGGCGCAAATGTCACCGCGCTTGATCTTTCCGCCAATCGGCTGAAGCGTCTTCGCGGAAATCTTGAGCGTTTGGGCCTTGTCGCCGAAACAGTCGAAGCAAATCTCTCCGCCTATACTCCCGCCGAGCCCTTCGATGCGATACTGCTTGATGCCCCCTGTTCCTCCACAGGCACAGTGCGGCGGCATCCTGACGTACCATGGACGAAAACCCCGGAAGATGTGCGTAAGCTCGCCAACCTGCAGGCGAAACTGCTTGATCACGCGGTAACAATCGTCCGTCCGGGCGGCATCGTGGTCTTCTCCAACTGCTCGCTTGATCCGCTTGAAGGCGAGATTGTATCGCGTGAACTCCTTGCCAAGAATCCCGCTATTGAACTCGTGCCCGTCACGAAGGAAGAGGTTGGCGGCGTTGCCGAACTTATCACGCCGGAAGGTTTCGTCCGCTCTACGCCTGCGGACCTGCCACATGAAAATCCGGCACTTTCCGGCATGGATGGCTTCTTTGCCGCACGGTTTCGCCGAAAATACTAAAGTTTTAACTGTTCGGGCTGCATAATCGCTGACTGTCGACAAATTTCGAAGCAATAAATATGGTCGCGTTGAGCGAAACACCGCAACTATGGGGACTTGCAACAGCGCAGCTTTGGCGCCGTTTCCGCAGACGTGTGCGTATGGGTCCGCTCTATCGCTGGCGCTTTACCGGTTTCACCCCAGAGCGCGTTCTCATTGCCCCGCAGGATTTGCGTCCTGCCGATCCGCAGCTCGCGGAAGAGTTCTATCACGGCCGCTTCGCCCTTGCTGGCCGCGTGGTCGAAACCGGCGGGCGCTCGCCCTTCCTTGTCGAACCACCCAATGCCGCCTGGCAGATCGCCCTGCATAATTTCGGCTGGCTGCGTAATCTGCGCGCCGCAGGCACGGAACTTGCCACCGCCAATGCACGGGCATTGCTGGGCGACTGGATCGTTACTCATGGCCGCTCGATCAGTGGCCCTGCCTGGGCACCGGAAGTAACCGCACAGCGTATCATTGCCTGGTTGCAGCACTCCAACCTTATTCTGGCTGGTGCCGAGCTTCGTACCTACCGCCAGTTCATGCGCTCTCTGGCCATGCAGGTGCGCTATTTGCGTACGATGGCCGCTGTCATGGATGACGGCGAAGAAAAACTGCGCGCACGCATCGCTTTGGCCCTTGCGGCATTGGCATTGCCTGTTTCGTCCAGCACCACCCGTTCTGCGCGGCGCAACCTTGAACTGGAGCTTACAAGGCAGATACTGCCTGATGGCGGACATATCTCACGCAATCCGCTGGCAATTCTTGAATTGCTGGCCGACCTCCTGCCGCTGCGCCAAACCTATGCGAGCGGGCAGGAAGCCCCCCCGAAAGCACTGATCGAAGCTATAGAGCGCATGCTGCCTGCGCTACGCTTTTTCCGCCACCATGATGGCAGTCTTGCCCTGTTCAATGGCGTTGGCGCCACCATGCCCGAACGGGTTATTGCCGTGTTACGGCATGATGATATTGGCGGCCTGCCGCTCATCCATGCGGCGCATTCCGGTTATGAACGCCTGTCCATGGATTCGACGACAATCATTGCAGATACAGGCCTCGCGCCGCCCGTTACGGCATCACGTGATGCCCATGCGGGTTGCCTGTCATTCGAAATGTCATCAGGCCGCAGCCGTTACATCGTCAATGCGGGCGTCGACCGTTACGGTCCGGCCGAGTTTCGCCCGCTGGCGCGCTCTACAGCGGCGCATTCTACAGCGACCATCAACGACACCTCGTCCTGCCGTTTCAGCAATACTTCCGGCCTGTCCACAATGATCGGCACGCCTATTATTGCAGGTCCGAATAAGGTCAATATCGAACGGATTGAAAAGCCGGGAACAATTGGCTTCGTCGCCAATCACAATGGCTATGTCCGGCCTTTCGGCATTTACCATGAACGCCAGATCGTCCTGTCCCACAATGGCAGTGTTATCGAAGGCATCGACAGCTTTTTTGCCGCCGGACGCAATCCACTACGCCAGACCGGGGCGGAAGAAATCGTCATCCGCTTTCACCTGCATCCCTCAGTGAACGTCAGTGTTGACGATCATGGGCTTATCGTTCTTCAGGCTGACAACGATGATATCTGGATGTTCTCTTCGACGGTTCAGCCTTTTGTCGAAGATTCGCTGTTCTTTGCCGGTTTCCGCGGTCCGGTAAAAACCCGGCAGATCACGCTCTCGGTCAATGCCGCCAATCGTCCGGAAGTCGAATGGCAGTTCACCCGTACATCGCTCGGCGTCTACGGTTGATACAATATCACTGAATCTTGTACGACAACGAGGCGACAAAAGCTCCATGATAGGCTATAGGAAGCGACCGTCATTGACGCACTCGCCGGCGCAATCCCATTTCCAGTCATATCATCAGGAGCCGATCCATGGAGTATCGTCAGCTTGGCCGTTCCGGTCTTAAAGTATCTGCGCTCAGTCTTGGAACCATGACGTTCGGCGGCAAAGGTAACTTTGCCAAAACCGGCGACACTGATCTCGAAGGTGCAAAGCGGCAAGTCGACATGGCACTCGATGCAGGCATCAATCTGTTCGATACGGCAGATATTTATTCGAACGGCGCATCAGAGGAAATTCTCGGACAAGCTTTGAAAGGCAAGCGTGACAGGGTTCTCGTTGCCACCAAAGCGCGTTTCCGCATGGGCGAAGAAATCAACGATGCAGGCCTGTCGCGCTATCATCTCATCCGCGCCGCAGAGATAAGCCTCAAGCGTCTTGGCACTGATCATATCGACCTTTATCAACTGCACCAGTGGGATGGGCTGACGCCGCTTGATGAGACCCTTGAAGCGCTTGATACTCTCGTCCGCTCCGGCAAGGTCCGCTATGTCGGCATATCCAATTTTTCCGCATGGCATCTGATGAAGGCGATGGGCGTTGCCGCGTTGGAAAAATTCATCGCCCCGGTCAGCCAGCAAATTCACTACAGCCTTGAATCGCGCGATGCCGAGTATGAACTGATTCCGGCAACGCTTGACCAGAACCTGGGTGTGCTCGTCTGGAGCCCGCTTGCCGGTGGATTGCTTTCGGGCAAATACCGCCGTGGCAAGGCGACACCGGAAGGTACCCGCCAATTGGCCAACTGGGGTGAGCCGCCAATCCGCGATGAAGAGCGCCTTTACGATATTGTCGAAGTGCTCGTTGGTATTGCCGAGGCCCACAAAGTTTCAGCGGCACAGGTCGCTCTGGCATGGCTGCTTGGCCGCGCAGGGGTAACGTCCCTCATTGTCGGCGCAAGAACGGATGAGCAGCTTGCCGACAATCTCAAAGCAGCCGATCTCGTATTAACTGCGAATGAGCGCGCAAGCCTTGATGCGGTCAGCCAACCGCCGTTGCTTTATCCCTATTGGCATCAGGCACGCACGGCATCTGACCGGCTTTCCGCAGCGGACCTTTCCCTTATCGAACCTCACTTGAAGAAATAACCAGAAAACCGGCGGAGGGAGGCCACCGGCAGCGAGAACCAAATGGCCTATTCAAACAATCCTGCCCTTCAGCCCGGCGCACCTGAAATTGCGGTTGCCGAGCCCAATGGCTTGTCACCCGCACTGACTTTCCTGTTTGCCTTCGCCTGCGGTGCGATGGTCGGCAACATTTACTATGCTCAGGCGCTGATTGGACTGATCAGCGACGATCTTAATCTGCATGGCGGAATGGCCGGTTTTATCGTCACGGTGACGCAACTTGGCTATGGCGCGGGCCTGCTGCTACTTGTTTCGCTCGCGGACCTGTTCGAAAACCGCCGTCTCGTGCTGCTTACCCTCGGCGGTACGGCGCTCGGTCTTGCCGGTGCTGCAATGTCCGGTTCGGCAACCACCTTCCTGATATCATCTTTCGCTATCGGATTCTTCGCCTGCGGCGCGCAGGTGCTTGTGCCTTTCGCATCTCATCTCGTTCCGGCCGCTTCGCGTGGCAGAACGATTGGCAATGTCATGGCCGGTCTGCTGACCGGCATCATGTTGGCTCGACCGCTCGCGAATCTCGTTGCCTCGGAATTTGGCTGGCGCGCTATCTTCTGGATATCGGCAGCAGCAATGCTGGCTGTACTTGTCCTTTTGCGTATTGCCCTGCCAAAGCGTCAGCCGCAAGGCGGCATACATTACGGCGCAATCCTCAAATCCATGTGGAACCTGCTTATCACCACGCCTGCCTTGCAGCGCCGCGCCTTCTATCAAGGCATCATCTTCGCCAGCTTCAACCTGTTCTGGACGGGTATTCCGCTGCTGCTGACAGAGCAGTTTGGTTACAGCCAGCGCCAGATCGCACTCTTTGCGCTGGCTGGCGCTGCCGGTGCTCTGGCAGCACCTATCGCCGGACGTCTCGCCGACCGTGGCTACACGCGGCAGGGTACTGCAATCGCAATGATTACGCTGACCCTTTGGTTCCTCATCGCGGGTTGGGCCGGTACCGCCATCTCCATCGCGGCGCTTGTGTTATCTGCGATCTTTATCGACAGCGCAGTGCAGACCAACCAGATCTTAAGCCAGCGCATCATTTTTTCACTGAATGATGCGGCACGCGGGCGGCTCAACGCGGTCTATATGACGATCGTATTCCTGATTGGCTCCAGCGGATCAGCCATCGCTGCCGCGAGCTATTTCTATGGCGGCTGGTGGGCGACCTGCATTACCGGAGCTGTCATGGGGCTGATCGTTCTTGGCATCTTCGCTACCGAAAGAACCAGCAAATCACCCGTGTGAACTTGCGCAAAAAGGTAGGATTCCGGCTCGGCCTGTGCTAACGGCCAAGCCAAATCCATTGATCCATACGAAATTTAAGGACGAACCCCATGGCCGTCGCCGCGAAATCTTTTCCCGCTCCCAATCTTCATCCAGTCAAGCGGGCGCTTATTTCCGTTTCCGACAAGGCGGGCCTGACAGCTCTTGCCCATGCCCTGCATCGCCACGGCGTGGAAATCCTTTCGACAGGCGGGACGTCCAAGGCCATTGCAGCCGAGGGTATTCCGGTTCGCGATGTTTCCGAAATCACCGATTTTCCGGAAATCATGGATGGCCGCGTCAAAACCCTGCATCCCAAGGTACATGGCGGTCTGCTCGCCGTGCGCGATGATCCCGAGCATGTCGAGGCAATGAAGACCCATGGCATCGGCGAGATCGATCTCGTTGTCATCAATCTCTATCCTTTCGAGGAAGTGCGCCATTCGGGCGCTGACTATGCCAATATCGTCGAGAACATCGACATCGGCGGCCCGGCCATGATCCGCGCTGCCGCCAAGAACCATGCCTATGTGGGTGTCGTTACAGAAACTGGCGATTATGACATGGTTATCGCCATGCTCGACAAACACGAAGGCTCGCTGCCCTATTCGTTCCGCCAGAGCCTTGCGGCCAAGGCCTATGCCCGTACGGCGACCTATGATGCGGCTATTTCCGGCTGGTTTGCCGAAGCGCTGATGACAGAAACGCCATCGCGCCGCGCCATTGGCGGACATCTCCATTCAGTCATGCGTTACGGTGAAAACCCGCATCAGTCCGCTGGCTTTTACCTTACCGGCGAAAAGCGCCCCGGCGTTGCCACAGCTACCCAGCTTCAGGGCAAGCAGCTTTCCTACAACAACATTAATGATACCGATGCAGCTTTCGAACTGGTGGCCGAGTTCGATCCTGAACGCACATCAGCCGTGGCAATCATCAAGCACGCCAATCCATGCGGCGTTGCCGAAGGTGCGACCTTGAAGGAGGCTTATCTCAAGGCGCTTGCCTGCGATCCGGTTTCGGCGTTTGGCGGCATTGTTGCACTCAATAAGACGCTGGATGCGGAAGCTGCGGAAGAGATCGTAAAAACCTTCACCGAGGTCATCATTGCACCGGACGCGACACCGGAAGCGCAGTCCATCGTCGCGGCCAAGAAAAACCTGCGCCTGCTCGTGACTGGCGGCCTGCCTGACCCGCGTGCGGGTGGCATCAGCGCCAAGACAGTTGCTGGCGGCATCCTCGTTCAGTCACGCGATAGCGGCGTCGTCGATGATCTGGATTTGAAGGTTGTTACCAAGCGCGCACCGACCGAAACTGAGATGTCTGATCTCAAGCTTGCCTTCCGTATCGCCAAGCATGTGAAGTCCAACGCGATTGTCTATGTCAAGGATGGCGCAGCAGTTGGCATCGGTGCAGGTCAGATGAGCCGTGTTGACAGCGCGCGTATCGCCGCCCGCAAGGCGGAAGATGCAGCCGAGGCAGCAGGACAGGCAACGCCGCTTACCAAGGGTTCTGTCGTCGCTTCCGATGCGTTCTTCCCGTTCGCCGATGGCTTGCTTTCGGCCGTCGCAGCAGGTGCAACGGCAGTCATCCAGCCGGGCGGATCAATGCGCGATGATGAAGTGATTGCCGCTGCCAATGAGCATGGCATAGCCATGGTCTTCACCGGCATGCGCCATTTCAGGCACTGATTTTTGCGGCCGGGTATGGCGTCCTTGCGAGGATCGCCAGACCGGCAAGCAGGAAGATAAGGATCATGGCCATGCCAAGGCGTGGCGATCCACTTAATGCCGTGACTGTTGCCACCATGAAGGGCGCAAGGAAGCTCGTCGCCCTTCCGGACAGTGCATAAAGGCCGAAGTAGCGGCCTGCCTCATCGGGTGAAACACTGCGTGCCATATAGGAGCGTGAGGAAGCCTGCACGGGGCCGAACGCGATGCCTATAAGAAGGCCGAAGCCGATATAGGCTTTCTCTGCGGGTGTGCCGAATAGGCCGCCGCTGTCCGCACCCGGCAGTTGCAGTAATCCGAAAAGCGTATAGCCCGGCCCGGTCGATACAATCCCCAGCGTTGCAATGGTCAGCAGGATCAACGAGACGATAACGACCGCTTTGGAGCCGAGCACCGTGTCGAACTTGCTTGCTGCAAGACAGCCGAAAATAGCCACCACATTCAGGATAATTCCGAAGATGCCGATCTCGGCCGTCACCCAGCCGAACATCGTTGCGGCAAAGGCACCGCCAAGGGCAATCAGTGCATTGACACCATCCTGATAGATCATGCGCCCGAGAAGAAACCGCATGATACCCGGCCTTTGTCTTGCCTCCCCTATGGTGGATTTCAGTTCGGTCAGTCCTGCACGCACCGCCTTGTCAACCGGAAGACCTTTCACTGCGTCCGGTGTGAAAAAGAACATCGGCAGGATGAAGATGAGATACCACAGCGCCGATAAGGGTCCGGTCGCCCTATCGCCTTCGGAAAGGCTTGGATCAAGGCCGAAAATCGGATTGGCACCAAGCAGCGTTTTTCCTGTTTCCGGAGAAGCTGCCATGAAGGCTACGACAAAGATCAGCACGATCATGCCACCGAGATAACCAAGGCCCCACGCAATATTGGAGATGCGGCCGATATCTTTCTGCGCAACCAGTCGCGGCATCATGGAATCATTGAAGACGATGGAGAACTCAGCAGCAATGGAAGCGAGCGAGAAAAAGATTAGCGGTGCGATCAGGCCTGAACCCGGTTCGGCGAACCACAACATGCAAAGCGACAGGATTTTGATGACAGCAAAGAAGCCGATCCATGGCTTGCGCCGCCCGGTCTGGTCGGCAATCGAGCCCAGCACCGGCGATAATATGGCAATGAACAGGCCGGAGATGGCAATGCCGTAACCCCATGCTGCCTGCCCCATGGCAGGGTCAGTCGCCATGCGCGAAACGAAATAGGGTCCGAAAATGAATGTGGTGACGACCGTAAAAAACGGTTGCGCCGCCCAGTCGAAGAACATCCAACCCCAGATACCGCGTTTCGGTGCTTGTTGCATGCGTGCTCCAGTGGTCGGAAGTGAGTATTACAAGCGCCAACCCTCCCCTTGTGGGGAGGGACGGAGCGAAGCGACGGGGAGGGGAATTCTAAAAAAGATTAAGTACCCCTCCCTGCTGCTACGCAGCTACCCTCCCCACAAGGGGGAGGGTAAAGCTCACCGTCCAGCTTTCAGTTTTTCCAATCACGAAAGATCAGACAATAACCCGGCAGCAACAGCCAGCCGCGAAACCGTAAGATCACCAGTTTCGACGATGTTCGCCATGCGCTGCCGCACCTCATCCAGACGCGTACCCCGGCTTGTCAGCCATTCCTTCGCGGGGTCGGATTTCTTGCCATGCTGGGTCAGTGCCGCCACCGCAATACCGCGCCGCGCCTGACTGATCAGATCGGTAGCGCGGGCAAGCGCCAGCCCATCATAATAATCAGCAACCGAGACATTGCGCGCAGCATCCTCGATGCGCCCGATGCGGAACGCTTCGGAAATATCGAAGTAAGCCTTTGCAGCGGCAGTGATATCCACGTTGGCCGCCTGCGCCACCGCAGCGATATCCGGGATGATCGGAGCGATTTCCAATCTTGCCATCTGCTCAGCCAAGGTCTGCGGTGCACCAAGTGCCACATTATTCGCCGTGTCCTCGCGGATAAGAGTCATCATGGATGCAGGCAGGAGCTTGTCGAGACGCGGAAGCAGAGCATTGCGCCCGGCCTTGATCTCCTCGATTGCCCCGCCAAGATCAGAACTCTTGCGGTTGCGGAGTACCCAGGCGGTCGTCCAGTTCAACATCTGCGCCACTTTGGCGTAGAGCCCGTTCTGCACATCGCCGGGCATGGTATTATCCAGCCGGTCAATCGCATCGAACAAGGCGTCCACTTCAAAACCATCGCGAACGATGACATAAGCGCGGACGATCTCCGGTCCGGATTGGCCTGTCAGGTCAGAAAGCCGGCTAACAAATGTGGGGCCACCCCTATTAATAATGTCATTGGCAAGCTGGGTTGCAATGATTTCCCGGCGAAGACGGTGGCTGCGGAGTTCGTCGGCAAAACCCTCTTTCATCTGAACCGGGAAATACTCCAACAATTCGCGCTCGAAATAAGGATCGTCCGGCAGATCGCTGGCCAAAAGCTGGTCGGAGAGCACAATCTTGGCATAAGCGAGAAGCACGCCAAGCTCGGCCCGGGTCAGCGGAATGCCTTCAATCTGGCGCTCCTGCAATACCTTGTCATCCGGCAAAGTCTCGACCTTGCGGTTCAGCAGTTTCTGGGCTTCAAGGTCGCTGATGAAGCGCGCCTGATAGGCCAAATCGGCAACACCACGTCTTTGCGCAAGTGAAAGTGCAAGTGTTTGCAGGTAGTTGTTGCGCAGAACCAGCGCACCGACTTCCTCGGTCATGGATTCCAGCACCTTGTCGCGTTTGTCACGCTTCAGCTTGCCGCTGCGCATGGCCTGAGCCAGCGCAATCTTGATATTAACCTCGACGTCAGACGTGTTAACGCCAGCCGAGTTGTCGATGGCATCGGAGTTGCAGCGGCCACCGAGCAGGCCAAATTCGATGCGGCCTTTCTGCGTTACACCGAGATTTGCACCTTCGCCGATCACCTTCGCCCGGACATCGCTGCCGGTGATGCGGATCGCGTCATTGGAGCGGTCGCCCGCTTCCGCATCTGTTTCCAGCGAGGAGCGGATATAGGTGCCGATACCGCCGAACCAGAGAAGATCGACCGGTGCCTTGAGAATAGCCGTCATGATTTCAAACGGTGTTGCAGTTGTCTTGCTGAGGCCTATCGCCTTCGCCGCTTCCTTTGAAAGCGTGATGGACTTCTGCGAGCGGAAAAAAACACCGCCACCTGCGGAAATCTTCGACTTGTCGAAATCCTGCCAGCTGGAGCGCGGCAGGTCGAACAGGCGTTGGCGCTCCTTCAATGTGGCTTTCACATTGGGTTCAGGGTCAATAAAGATATCCCGGTGGTCGAAAGCGGCAATCAGCTTGGTCTGCGGAGAAAGCAGCATGCCATTACCGAACACGTCGCCCGACATGTCGCCGACACCCACAGCCGTGAATGGTGCCTTCTGGATATCAGTACCGATTTCACGGAAATGGCGCTTTACAGCCTCCCATGCACCGCGTGCAGTAATGCCCATTTTCTTGTGGTCATAGCCAACCGAGCCACCGGATGCAAAGGCATCGTCCAGCCAGAAATCATGCGCCTGGCTGATGGCATTGGCCGTATCAGAGAACGTTGCAGTACCCTTATCGGCAGCGACAACAAAATAGGGATCGTCGCCATCAAGCCGGAGGATATTCTCCGGCGGCACCACCGTCTCGCCGTGCAGATTGTCTGTCACGGAAAGCAGCGTCGAAATAAAGGTAATATAGGCAGCACGGCCCGCTTCGAAGATCGCATTGCGATCCGTACCTGTCGGCAGTCGCTTCGGATAGAAACCGCCCTTCGCGCCGACCGGCACGATAACGGCATTCTTGACCTGTTGAGCTTTGACGAGGCCAAGAACCTCGGTGCGATAATCCTGTGCACGATCGGACCAGCGCAGACCACCACGGGCAACCGGGCCAAAGCGCAGATGCACGCCTTCGACCTCCGGACCGTAAACGAAAATTTCGCGGTAAGGGCGCGGTGCAGGCAGTTCATCCAGCGCCCGCGGATCAAGCTTGAAGGCAAGCGTAACACGTTCGCTGCCATTTTCCTCCGGAGCGAAAGCATTGGTACGCAATGTCGATTCGATCAGGTTGAGGAAACGCCTGAGAATACGGTCATCGTCAAGGCTCGGCACACCCTGCAAGGCTTCCTCAATTTTGGCGCGTATTTTCTGCTGGGCGCTTTGCGATTTTGCAGCGCCTGCCTTGTTCTTTGCCGGATTGAGACGTTGGTCGAACAGATCGAAAACCTGCTTCGCTATTGCCGGATAGCGGTTCAGCGTCGCGGCAATGAAATCCTGCGAATAGGGAATACCCGCCTGCTGCAGATAACGGCCATAGGCACGCAGAATGATAATCTGCCGCGATGCGAGCTGACCTGTAAGTGCCAGTGCATTATAACCGTCATTGTCGGAGGCACCATTCCAGATACTGCGGAAAACCTCCTCGAACAAATCGCCATCATCGTCAAGGTCGATTGGCGTTCCAGAAGTGCTGGTCAGTTCCATGTCATGCACGAAAAGCGGACTGCCATCTGCCGCCGGCAGGGCAAATGTCTGCTCGCTGATAACGCGAAAACCCATGTTTTCAAGCAGGGGGACACGCTGTGAGAGCGCGACCGCCGAACCATAATGGTAAATCTTCAGCGAAGCAGCACCCGGCCCATCGGTATGATGGCGATAGAAATCGACAAAGAGCGGATTATTGCGTGTCAGACCGGCGATACGTCCGGCATCGACAAGCGCTTCATCCGGTGAAAAGTTTTCGCGGTAGCTATCGGGGAATGCGGCTGCCAGCGCCGTGAATTCCGCTGCACCCGTACGATCGCCAACCTCGGCAACAGCATCTTCCCAAGTACGGACGATAGAACGGACATTCTCTTCCAGAACCTCACGCTTGACCTTGGGGAAGTCGTTATCCGCATGGCCGATAATGAAGTGAACACGGGCGAGATTGCCTTCCGGGAACGCCGGATAATAGGCTGATACATGCCCATCATAAACCGAAGCAAAATAGCTTCCCATCTTCTCACGCACGACGGAATCATAACGCTCGCGCGGCACGTAGACGATGATCGAAGCGAAGCGTCCGAACGGGTCGATACGCGGCAGGACACGAACACGCGGCCGCTCACCCAGCGCCAGAATGATCTCGGCGTTGCGGGTCAATGATTTGACGTCGATCTGGAAAAGATCGTCGCGCGGATAGCCATCCAAAACCTTGATCAACTGCTTTCCGGAGTGATCCTCGCGATTGAATCCCAAGCGGCTGATAACGCTTTCCGTCTTCGAACGCAGGTAAGGGATTTTCAGTACGGGGCGGGTATAGGCCCCGGAAGTGAAGAGACCGACAAATCGCAATTCACCGCTGACCTTGCCCTCAGCATCATAGGTTTTGACGCCAATGTAATCCATGTAACCGCGACGATGCACCAGCGATTTGGTATTCGCCTTCGTTACGATCAAAGGCTCCGGGCCGGTGAGAAACGCGATGATCTGCGGCGTGGTGGTTACGCCCTGATTGCCACGCTTGAGAACGCGCACATCGGGATCGCGCAGTATGCCGAGACCAGTCTTGCCCGAACGTTCCAGCTCGCCCTGGGTTGCATCACCCTGATAGTCGTATTCGCGAACGCCGAGAAACGTGAAATTGTTGTCGCGGAGCCATTCAAGGAACTCGACCGCTTCGTCAGCAGCCGCTTTCTTCATCGGCGTTTTGCCGGTCTTGTAGGCCTCGATGGCATCCTCAAGCCGCGCCGCCATTGCTGCGCGGTCGTTGACCGCCTCGCGGACCTGCTTCAGCACAAGGTTTAGTGCGGCCAGCATGATCTCGCGGACAGGAGCATCCAGCGCAGGCACATGAATCTGCATCACGGAGACGCGCGCTATGCCCGTACCGGGCTTGTCAGGGCCTGCAGCGCCTATGACGGCACCGCTCTTCTTGTCGACATCCATCACCGGATGCAGAACCAGATAGACCGAGCTGACGCGTTCGCTGATCTCGCCGAGAACCGAATCGAGCAGGAACGGCATGTTGTCGTTGATGAGGGTAATGACTGTGATCGGCCTGCCATCGCGAGCAATGGTGCCTCCATCCGAAAGGTCGATCAGCGGCTTGCCCGATTTGAACCGGCTCAATGCATCTTCGGCCAGCTTGGCGGAGGCTGTCAGCGCACCCGCGTCATAAACTGCCAGATCCTCTTCCGGAGCACGGGCAAACAGCAATTCCTCGAAGAGCCGGATCTTGTTTTTCGTATTTGCAGTTTTTGTGGTTTTTGATGCCGGTTTGGCTTTCGTCGCGGAACTTTTGCCGGAAACCATAAAATACCCCCCTGAATCCTGAAATTTGGCCGATCATAGCCATTAAATAAGGCTTTTCGACCCCAAATTGCACGTGGACGTGAAAATAGCGTGACACGCAAGAATATTACAATTCAACAAGATGATCATCGAGTTCGTTGACGTCGCCAGGGCCGACGGGGAAATGTTCCTCCAGCAGCAAACCGGCCTTTTCAATTGCAAGTAGAAAACCTGATGCAAGTTCGCCTTTATTGGCGTGATCGGTCAGCAGGCTGACAATGCCATTCCACTCGTCCTGATGCACTTTGGCGTTGATTCCCGCATCGGCAATCACCTCGGCATACTGCTCTGCAAGCGAAACGAAAAGCAGGATACCGGTGCGCTCGGAAGTCAGGTGAACATTCCGCGCAAGGAATTGTTGGACGGCATTCTGATGGGCGCGGCGATATCTGATCCGCCTTGGCACAAGCAGCATTGTAATGCCAGGCACAAACCACAGGACGAGTACCGCAGTCAAAAATGCAGCGAGGATTGCAAGCCCGAAAGTGGGCAGCGAAATAACGAACCAGTACCAATGCGCGGCCAAGGCAACCATCACTGCAGCCAGCAATATTCCACATGCAACGGCAAATCCAGCAACGAAAAAATAGCTGTCACTGCGCCGCGCCACAACGGCATATATTTCACCGCTGGTGCGGCTTTCTGCAAGCCGGATCGCTTCGGCAATGCGCTTGTGATCGATGTCTGTGATTAAGGACATGACTACCAGCTCCCCGATGCGCCACCGCCGCCGGAAGAACCGCCGCCGCCCGAAAATCCACCGCCACCACCTCCGCCGGATGACCAACCACCGCCACCGGAAGACCAGCCTCCACCGCTGCTGCCGCCGCTGTTGCGGGATGGCCTGGTATCGATGTTCATCCCCAGCCAGCGATATTGGCCGGGGCCGATCTTGCGCCCGAAAACCGGGGCAAGCACGGCAAGACCAAAACCGCCAAAGAAAATGATGATCCAGATGCTGATGAAGATCACCATGAACCAGTCGATATCAGTGCCTGGCTCTTTGATATTGCGCTTGGCGCGAGCCTCAAGCTCTGCGGCATCGCCGGAAAGAACCTGAAGGATGTCACGGACCCCGTGGGATATTCCTTCGGAATAGTTGCCCGAGCGAAAACCCGGAATAATGCTGTTCTCTATGATGAGCTTCGACAACAGGTCGGTCAGCGTGCCTTCAAGGCCATAGCCCACTTCAATCCTGACCTTGCGGTCATTCGGCGCTACCACCAGCAGCACGCCGTTGTTTTCCTGTTTCTGCCCCAGTGCCCAGTGGCGATAGAGCCGGTTGGAGTATGTTTCAATATCCTCGCCATCAAGGCTGGGAACCGTAACGACAACAACCTGATCAGAGGATTTTGCCTCAAAGGCTTCCAATTCGCGCGTGATCGCTTCGCGTGTACCCGCTTCAATGACATTGGCGCCATCGACAACCCGGCCCGTAAGCGCTGGCAGTTCCGCTGCAAAAGCATGGACGGAGAAGACAGCAAGCAGGGCAAGAGCCAGCCAAAGGCGGCTGGCACCGGCAGCTATCGGACGCATGGCTTTCACATCAAATGCCTAGAATTTCACCTGAGGTGTCTGCTTGGCTGAGTCTTCGATATTGAATGTCTGATAAGGCTCATTGCTGGTGAACCAGATCCACGCCCAGATCATTGTCGGCATGGTCTTCAACGCTGTATTATAGACCCGTACAGCCTCGATATAATCCCGGCGTGATACGGCAATACGGTTTTCCGTGCCTTCAAGCTGCGACTGCAGGGCGAGGAAATTCTGGTTGGACTTCAGGTCCGGATAGTTTTCGACCACAGCCAGCAACCGCGACAGGGCACCAGTCAACTGAGCCTGATTCTCCTGAAATACCTTCATTGCATTGGGATCGGTCAACGTCTCAGGTGAAACCTGCACCGAGGTCGCCTTGGCGCGTGCTTCGACCACCGAGGTCAGCACGTCTTTTTCCTGTGCTGCATAGCCTTTGACCGTTTCCACGAGATTGGGGATAAGGTCGGCGCGGCGCTGATACTGGTTCAAAACCTCGCTCCAGGCAGCCTTCGCACGTTCTTCATTGGTCGGGATGGTGTTGAAACCGCAGGCTGATAACAGCGGGACAAGCAATGTCAGGGCAAGAACAGAAAGAACGCGGCTTGAAGGCCGGCGGCGCCCGATTGAAAAATTGGTAGTCTGCATAATCCGCTCTCCAGTTTTCATGTCATCCCCATCCGGCAGGAACCGAATAACGGAGACCCTAGCTATTTTTTGTTCCAAAAGGAACTGGCAAAGCGCTATGCTGAATCCGAAGCAACGGGGCCATCATGACAGGCAGCAGCAAAGACAACAGGCAGGACAAGGAAGCGCAGCGCATACTGCAACGCGTGGGCGACGAAAATGTTTCGAGTGGCCTTTCCTTCACTGATCGCACCAAGCGGCATTTTTCCGCAAAGGATACCGATGCCTCCGATCCTATCGAGATTCTCGGCACACGCATTGGCCGGGGCTTGGGATTGCTTGTGTTAATCGCCATGTTTATCTGGTTCGTGATCTCTTTCTTCGGCTTGAGTTGACCCTCCACTCCCCACTCGCCTGCCTTCACCCACTCTCATGAGTATCCCCGATGAATAAACCTGCTATATCTTCCAATGCCGTTATCGTCATATCCAGCCATGTGGTGCGCGGTTCGGTAGGTAACCGCGCTGCTGTTTTTGCCCTGGAAACGCTGGGGCACCCCGTATGGGCAGTGCCGACTGTCATCCTGCCATGGCATCCCGGACACGGTCCCGCCAAGCGTATCGTTCCGCCGGTCGAGCAGTTCGACGATCTGATTGCAGACCTTGAACGTGCGCCGTGGCTTGGTGAAATCAGCGGCATCATGAGTGGCTATCTCGGCAATGCAGCGCAGGCGTCAGCGGTTGCCCGCCTTGTGAAAACCATCAAGGCGAAGAACAAAAATGTGCTCTATCTCTGCGATCCTGTCATCGGAGATGAAAAGGGGCTTTATGTTCCGGAAGCAACGGCCACCGCAATAAGAGACGACTTGATGCCGCTTGCGGATATTTCAACACCAAATCGTTTCGAGCTGGCATGGCTGGCCGGAGCCGATCTGCCGGATAACAAGGCGATCATGCAGGCGGCGCTTCATGCTGGTCCCGCAACAATGCTCGTCACTTCCGCTCATCCCATGCTGGCCGGCGGCACGGGCAACCTGCTTGTCAATCACGCGCTCGCTTTGCTTGCTGAACACCGCCTTGTTACCGGCCCTACCAATGGCCTCGGGGATCTGACTTCCGCCTTGTTCCTTGCACGCATGCTTTCCGGCCTCGAACTGGAACAGGTTCTGCAACGAACCACCGCTTCCGTCTTTGAGATCATGGCACGTTCTGCCAAGCGCGGAGCGGATGAGCTTATGCTCGAAGCCGATGCATCAAGTCTTTCTACACCCATGGCAATGGTGCAGATGCGGCATTTGACCCATCCAACCAAAGGTATCAGGGCCTGATAGATAATGGCGGTCGTTCTGAAGACGCTCACGGCAGAGGATGCTGGTGATGTGGAGGCAATTGACGGGTCGTTTCATATAGAATCCCGCCTGTTGCTTTCATCGGCGAAAGGCAGTGTGCATTTTACGATTGTTCCTGCAGAGCCACGCATAAAACGCTATGAGCACGACGATCCGGATGATCTCGCCAGCTACATTGCAACAGATTCAAAGCGTGCCGTGATCGCCTATAACAGTGGAAATCCCGCCGGACTGCTGCTCGTCAGCGAAAACTGGAATGGCTATGCCCTCATCGACAATATCAAGGTGGATATTGACCACCGCAAAGCGGGCATCGGACGGATGCTGGTCGACGCTGCGGTAGAGTGGGCAAAATCACGCAATCTTCCGGGGCTTATGCTGGAAACGCAGGACAACAATGTGAATGCCTGTCTTTTCTACCAACGTTACGGCTTTGTCCTGCGTGGTTTCGACACAGGCATTTATTCCGCAATGCCTGCCACCCGCGATGAAACTGCATTATTCTGGTATCTGACTTTCTGACAGGGTAAGCCCTGCTGGCAAGCCAATTGAATTTCCGAGTAATCAGGACTAGAGCAACTTTATGACACTGCTTCCCGAGAGACTCCTCACCGGTTATCGCAACTTCATGGCACACCGTTTCTCCAACGAGACGCTGCGCTACAAGGAATTGGCGGAACAGGGCCAGACGCCCGAAACGCTGGTTATTGCCTGCTGCGATTCCCGATCTGCTCCTGAAATCATCTTCGACACGGCGCCTGGCGAAATCTTCGTCGTTCGCAATGTGGCAAATCTTGTACCGCCCTATTCGCCCGACGGCGAATATCATTCTACTTCGGCAGCCCTTGAATTTGCCGTGCAGAGCCTGAAGGTCAAGCACATCGTTGTCATGGGCCACGGCCGTTGCGGTGGCATCAAGGCAGCACTGAGCCCGGACAGCCAACCCCTGTCGCCGGGCGATTTCATCGGCAAATGGATGAGCCTTGTCGCTCCAGCTGCCGAAGCGGTTGCTGCCAATGAGTTGATGACGCCATTTGAACGACAGACCGCGCTTGAGCGCATCTCCATCCGTTACTCCCTGAAAAACCTGCGCAGTTTTCCCTGCGTCGATATTCTCGAAAAGAAGGGGCGCTTGTCACTTCATGGCGCCTGGTTTGATATTTCAACGGGTGAGCTATGGATCATGAATCCTGAAACGGGCGATTTCCTGCGGCCAGACCCGGAAGAGCACGGGGCGGTCGAGAAATCCGCCTGAGCTGCTCAGCATGAACTTATAAAAAAGCGGCCCCTGCAGGCCGCTTTTTCTTTAGTCAATAACTAGGAATTACTTCACGCGAATGATGAAAGCTGCGCGTGGGTACCACCAGCCATCATGGCCGCGGCGATAGCCACTGCGCTTTTCGCGATAGCCGCGATGACCGTTCCAGCGGCGCTCCCGCTCGCGTCTGTTTTCAAAATGCGAACGGCGGTCATGTCGTTCGTACCGATCACGGCGGTCATGCCGCTTCTCTACACGATGCTTGCGTTTCTCGCGGTACTGCGCCTTTTCGACATTTGTCGATACCTGAACCTGCATCGGCGCAATTGGTGCTGCGTAAGACGATACAACTGAAGTGAACCCGATAAGGACGGCCACAATACCGGCACCTATCGCTGAGATTACTCGTTTCATGAACTGCTCCTTTAAAGTCTGCAACCATGGGTGCGCCTTTAACGATGAACAGAGTGTGAACGGACCGGGTTATTTCAGAAAGAGCTTAGCGTTTCTTTTTACGCTTCTGGGTTCCGGACTTCGTTTCGAAAAGATCCGTACCGCCTTCGGTCTCATCGGCCTGGATCGTTGCAGCTTCAATCTTTTCTGACTGTATCCTGATTGGTGCCTTGTCTGCCGGAGCCGGAGTTTTGGTGTCGCTTGTCTTCTGCGCGAATTTTATCGCCATTTTGCCTGGCTCCTTGCCGGTACGTAAGGACGCAACGCACGCCCGTGACTTGCCTATCACGCAACAGCCGGCTGATCGCGCTAATTCGCAACCTTTCAGTACCTTTATTTGATACTTATGCTGCGACTGCTCAGAAATGCGTCTCGCTGGCTATATTTTCACCGCTTTGCATAGCAGCTATGCATTTATAGCGATTGCTGCGCTGCAAAAAGAGGCCTATGTAGAAGTCAGTCGTCGCGGTACTCCTCCCATTTTGCCGCGATGGCTGTTCCCCTCTGGAGGTTTTTTAACCTTCACAATTCAGGCCGGGCTTTTTAGTCCGGCTCTTTTTTTGCCTGTAATTCAAAATTGCGCCCATCAATCTGTACAATAATCATTCACCTTGTTTCAGAAAGCTTTTTTCATTCCCAAAGGGTATGCTTGCCTGTGAATGCTGGAAGGTGAAAATGAGTTTTTACAACCTCTGGTCGACAAGATTTGCGAATCTATCGCCCGTGATGCAGGTTCTGGTTATGGTATGCATTGGCGCTGTTCTGGCAGATGCCATGGCCGCCGCCTTCTTCTTGCTTGGCGGCTATAACAGGCTTGATCGAACCATTTATCTGACAACCATTATTGTAATGACCGTGGGAGGCCCTCTTTGTGCATTCCTTGTAAGCTGGAACTATCGGCTGAAGCAGATGACCGGCGAGTTGGACACTGCATTTCGCAAAGATGGAATGACTGGGCTCTTTACCCGCCACGAATTTTATCTCCGCGTTGACCACTTCATCAAGGCCAGCAATCCGGTGCTGAGCGCAGGTGCCGTGCTTTATGTGGATGTTGATCACTTCAAACGGGTCAATGATCGTTACGGACATGCGGTAGGTGACGACATCGTGCAGGATATCGGACTATTGATCCGTGGCATGATGGGGCGGCGCGATGTAGGTTCGCGCTTTGGCGGGGAAGAGTTTGCTGTTTTTCTGGCGGATGCGGATTATGGTCAGGCCATGTGGGTAGCCAACAGGATACTCACAAACTGCCGCGCTGTTACGCGCCGCGCCGGCGATCAGGACGTATCTGTCACGGTAAGTATCGGCGTGGCTTTTCACGCTCCCGGACAGACGCTGGAGCAACTCGTGGATAGCGCCGATCAATGTCTTTATCAGGCTAAAAATCAGGGACGCGACCGCATAGTTTTTGGACCGGCGGGTTGACCCGGTACAACCGTGACTTGAATTAAGGACTGACTCTTCGCATCTTGTCACAATAAACCCCTCCCTGAATCTCGCCGAGGTATGATCCATGAGCCAATTGTTCCAGCCATTGCGTTTGGGTACGCTAGACCTTCCAAACCGCATCATCATTGCCCCGATGTGCCAATATTCAGCGGAGAATGGCAGCGCGACTGACTGGCATATGATGCATCTGGGAAATCTGGCGCTGTCCGGGGCTGGGTTGCTCATTACCGAGGCAACTGCGGTGACGCCGGAAGGACGCATATCCTATAAGGATCTGGGACTTTACAACGACGAGAATGAAGAGGCGCTTGCCCGCGTGATGAAGGCGATCCGCGATCATTCGCCAATGCCGGTTGCAATACAGCTGGCTCATGCCGGACGCAAAGCGTCGACTGACCTACCCTGGAAGGGCGGCAGGCAAATCGCACCCGGACATGCAGACGGCTGGAAAACCGAGGCACCGTCTACAATTCCTTATCTCGACGAATATGACTCGCCAACGGCACTCGATAAAGCCGGACTGGCTCGTATTCGTGATGCCTTCGCGGAAGCAGCGAAACGTTCAGCCCGTCTGGGAATAGACGGCATTGAGGTACATGGCGCGCACGGTTATCTCTTGCACGAATTTCTTTCGCCGCTGTCAAACAAGCGCGAGGACGAGTATGGCGGAAGCCTTGAAAACCGCATGCGCTTTCCCCTCGAAGTGTTTGAGGCGGTGCGCGGTGCTTTCCCGGCTGACAAGCCGGTATGGATACGTGTGTCAGCCACAGATTGGGTCGAGGGCGGCGGCTGGGATGTCGATATGACGATTGCCTTTGCCAAGGCGCTGGAGAAGCTCGGTTGCGCAGCAATCCATGTCTCCAGTGGCGGTCTTTCACCCTTGCAGCAGATGAAGCTGAGCCCCGGCTATCAGGTTAATCTCGCCCGCAAGATCAAGGCGGAAACCGGCATGACAACCATTGCCGTAGGCCTGATCAACGAGCCCGAACATGCCGAAGCAATTGTCGCCAATGGCGATGCGGACGCCATCGGGCTTGCCCGCGCAATTCTCTACAATCCACGCTGGCCGTGGCATGCAGCAGCCGAACTCGGTGCCAGGACATTCGCGTCGCCGCAATATCTGCGGTGCCAGCCTCGTGCTTATCCGAAACTTTTCGCCCATACCGACTGAATGCCGGAAGGTTCTTGTCCGGGATCAGCTGTGATGGCTGTTCCCGGCTCTCGTGTAATGCTGGTGCTTATCCTCATACATCAGAAGGTCGGCGCGTTTTGCGACCGCTTCCAGTTTTTCACCGACAGCACTCGTCGCCCAGCCAATCGAAACATTCAGGACAATGTTCGAGTAGTACTGGTTGTTGATCTCGATCAGGCTGCGAATTTCATCGACCATGCTGGCAACACCAAGCTCATCAATTGATGGCAAAAGCACTGCAAATTCATCACCGCCGATGCGCGCGGCGTAGGATGGCGGCTTGACCGCCTCGCCAAGCACTTCGCCCATGCGCCGCAAAAGTCCATCGCCGACACCATGCCCCCACTGGTCGTTGATGGCTTTCAGGCCATTCAGGTCCAATATGATGATCGACACTGGGAAGAACTCGCGACGCTCAAGCCGGTTCAGTTCATCGACATAGAAGGCGCGGTTGTGCAGTTTCGTCAGCACATCGTGCTTGCCGAGATATTCCAGATAGGCCTCAGCTTTCTTGCGCGCAGTAATATCCGTCAATGAAATCTGGATCAGCGACCAGTCCTGCTCATGTCCCGGCAGCACCGAAAATTGCAGGAGAACATGGCGTTCCGTGCCATCCAGCGCGTAATTCACTGTCTCACGCGTGTGAAACAGATTTCCGTTCCAAAGCTCGATCAGTTGCTCACGGAAATGCGTATTCATGACATCGCGAAAAACGTCCGGCAGACGGCGCAACAGTGTCATCTTGTCCGGCGCGAGAAAAAGCTTCAGCGTTTCCCGGTTAACGTCAATGACGCGAATTTCGCTGGCACATTGCCCGACGAACTCCGGGTGAACATCCGTGAACACGCGAAAATCGGTTATGCCCCGCTCGCGCACCTCGTCCAGCAGCTTCTTGATCCGGCTGAAGTCCTCGACCCATAGAGATACGGGAGAATGCTCGAACAGTCCCTCCGCATATTGCTTGCTTTCGATCTGCTGGCGTCGCGCATCTTCACGCTCTGTCACATCCTCGATGGAGAGCAATACGCGCTCCCACGTATTTTCATAACCGGGCAGGACTGCACCACGCAGCTGAATGTCGAGACGGCCGCCGGATAATGTATAGTTCACCGTATCACTGGAGAACTCGGTCTCACCATTCCACAGCGCGGCAAGCTCCTGAACGTGGGATAGAAGCATATCATCGCGGAAGATCGTGCCAAGATTGGCTGTCAGGCTCTCGAAGCTTTCCGCCTGAAAAAGCGAAAGTGTCTTCTTGTTGACCTTGAGGACTCGGATCAGGCGCGAGCATTCGCGGATGCGGGTAACATCTTCGAGCAGATAGGCTTTGATGTCCTTGATACCCGCCTTACGCCATGTTTCGAAAAGCGCCCGCACATCGCTGAAATCTTCCAGCCACAATGAAATAGGCGCGAGATCGAACGTGTCGCTCTCGGTCCGGTGGTCAATTCGGTCGTTCATCGAAGCTTTGAACTCTTGGCTTGGAGGAGCGTTAGGCTTGTGGACCCGGCGCATTGCACCGGACCCGTGACGCCGGACGAAGTATTACTGGCCGTCGATCTGCGCACCCATGATGGCGATCGCCTGCTGATATACGCTTGCGGCATTCCAGCCCTGAATAGCCGCATAGTTGGGCTGTCCCGCCTGATATCCGGCGCCAGGCTGCCAGCCATGACCACGCAGGAAGTTTGCCGTTGATGCCAGCGCATCGGCCTTGGAGCGTACCATGTCGATGCGGCCATTGCCGTCACCATCGGCACCATATTTCAGCACGTTCAGCGGCAGGAATTGTGTCTGGCCGATTTCACCATGCATCGCACCCTTTGCATCGGGCGAAAGAGTACCATTGTCGACCAGCTGAAGTGCCGCATTCAAATGCGGGCGAAAATAAGCGGGACGGCGGCAATCATAGGCAAGCGTCGCAACTGCGGAAAGCGTGTTCTGGCTGCCGAGATACGAGCCGAAACCGGTCTCCATGCCCCAGATCGCCAAAAGCGGTCCGGCAGGCACGCCATAACGCTGCTCGATACGGTCAAACAGAGCTGCATTCTGCGCTTTCTGCTTCTTGCCGCGGGAAACAATTGTCTGTGCGCCGCGAACCTGCATGAACTTGTCGAGCGAATATTTGAAGCTCTTCATATTGCGGTCGGCATTGATGGTCTTGCTGGCATAGGTCACGCCGTCCAGCGCCTTGAGACCCCGGCTGCCAATGCCCTGCGCCCGGGCTTCCTGTTTGTACTGTTGAATCCATTCGGGGAATCCGGCAGAATTGTTGCCACATTGACCGGCTGCATGCGCAGTACCGGCCAAGCCGAGAAGAGCGGTCGCGACGCCCGCAAAAAATCTGCCTTTGGCAACAAATGCCATGGATATCTCCTTAAAAGTTGAATCGTCTTGTGCCTATCTGCCACTTTTCGCGTGTCCTGTCATCTGGCTGAATCGAGCTATGATGCCGGAAACAGTGCTTATTTACGCTGTTTTGAGCCAATTCCGGCTTGGACCGCTTTATACCCGATGACCCGGGCGGCAACTTGCTTCAGGCATTGCATCCACAATCCAAGGTTGTTCTTACGCGAATTTCTGCGGCCAACTTGAACTTATTGATAAGAGCGCCGTCTCTATCGACCGTGATATCTTCCGCGATCAGCGCCGCCACAGCATATTTCTGTATATACAATAATTATTGACCAGAGCGATTTTTATGAGTAGGTTTGAGTGGGACGAAGAAAAGGCAAAACGCAATCTGCGCAAGCATGGTGTGGCTTTTGAAATACTGGATCAGTTCGAATTTGATACAGCGATCGAGTGGATTGATGATAGTTATGACTATGGCGAAGAACGAATAATCGCAGTTGGAATCTTGGGATCAAAACTTTGCACCTTGGTTTATACTTTTCGAGGAACAACGATCCGCATTATCTCCCTGCGCAAAGCGTCAAAAAAGGAAGTAGATAAATATGTCAAATCGAACTTCTAAAGAGCAGGAAGCAAAGATCACCATTAAGAAGGTAGGACGGCTGGTAACCATGACTGTAACTGGTCAGACCTATCAGCCGAAGACGCGAGAGCAGGCTTTGGCAGCTGCCAAGGCCTATGGCGAATCTCTTACCCCCGAAGAAGATGCCGCTCTCACCAAGGCTGCACTTGAAGACCCCGATACGGCATTGATCACGTCTTTAACCAAGCGCCGCCCTGGTCGCCCTGTTGCCGATGCACCCAAGCAGCCGGTTTCAATTCGCCTTAGCCCTGACGTGCTCGATTACTACCGCTCAACCGGCCCCGGCTGGCAAGGCCGCATTGACGAAACCTTGCGGGATGCGGCGGGTCTGAAAAAGCGGGCCTGAGGCCACACGTCTTGACTCTGCGCAGCATTTCCTGTTTAAGCCGCTCATCAATCCGCGACGAGTAATAAACTCCGAGCAGCCAACCGGGACCCCGCAAGGGTTCAAACGATCCCGGAGGTCAACACCCGACAGCGCGATGCGCCCTCGGGTGTCATTTTGCTTGTGGCTCATTGCCTTGGCGCGGTTGGTACTTATCTTTCGGGGAAGGGTCTTCGAAGGGATAAAGGAAAGTTTGAATGTTCGAGAGCTTACAGGAACGGTTAGGTACTATTTTGAACGGCCTCACAGGCCGTGGCGCGCTGTCGGATGCCGATGTTTCGGCAGCCCTGCGCGAAGTACGCCGTGCGCTGCTTGAAGCTGACGTTGCGCTGGATGTTGTCCGCTCCTTCACTGACAAGGTGCGTGCCAAGGCTGTCGGCGCCGACATTCTGAAAAGCATCAAGCCCGGCCAGATGGTCGTCAAGATCGTCCATGACGAGCTGGTTGACATGCTCGGCGCCGAAGGCGTCACCATCGACCTGAATGCCCCGGCGCCCGTTGTCATCATGATGGTCGGCCTGCAGGGTTCAGGTAAAACCACAACAACCGGCAAGATCGGCAAGCGCCTCACGGAACGCTCGAAGAAGAAGGTTCTTCTAGCCTCGCTCGATACGCGCCGTCCTGCCGCGCAGGAACAGTTGCGCCAGCTTGGTGTGCAAACCGGCGTTGACACACTGCCCATCATTGCGGGCCAGACACCCGTGGAGATCGCCGCCCGCGCCGTACAGGCTGCCAAGCTCGGCGGCCACGATGTCGTCATTCTCGATACTGCCGGCCGCACCCATATTGACGAGCCGCTCATGCTCGAAATGTCCGACATCAAGAAGAAGGCCAATCCGCACGAAATCCTTTTGGTCGCCGATGCGCTGACTGGTCAGGACGCGGTCAATCTCGCACGCTCCTTCGATGAACGCGTTGGCATTACCGGCCTTGTTCTCACCCGCATGGATGGCGATGGACGCGGTGGTGCTGCTCTTTCCATGCGCGCCGTTACCGGCAAGCCGATCAAGCTCATCGCCACCGGCGAAAAGATGGATGCGCTGGAGGAGTTCTATCCCCGCCGTATCGCTGACCGTATTCTCGGCATGGGCGACATTGTTTCGCTGGTTGAGAAGGCTGCCGAAAACATCGATGCGGAAAAAGCCGCGGCGATGGCCAAAAAGATGCAGTCCGGCAAGTTCGATCTGAACGATCTGGCTGACCAGATTGGCCAGATGCAGAAGATGGGCGGCATGGGCGGCATCATGGGAATGATGCCCGGCATGGGCAAGATGAAGGATCAAATGGCCGCTGCCGGTCTTGATGATTCCATCTTCAAGCGTCAGCTCGCAATTATCTCATCAATGACCAAAGCCGAACGCAGCAATCCCGATGTGCTCAAACATTCGCGCAAGCAGCGTATTGCCAAGGGTTCCGGCACCAATGCCGCCGACATCAACAAACTTCTGAAAATGCACCGCCAAATGGCGGACATGATGAAGTCGATGGGCAAGGGCAAAGGCGGCATGATGAAACAGATGATGGGCGGCCTCGGTGCCAAGATGGGCCTTGGTGGGCTCGGTGGCCCCGGGGGTTTTGGCGGCGGTATGCCTGATCTGTCCAAGATGGACCCGAAGCAGCTTGAAGCATTGCAAAAACAGGCTGAAGCAGCAGGTTTCGGCAAGGGCGGCGGATTGCCAGGCGGACTTGGTGGTCTTCCGGGCGGTCTTGGCGGCCCCCGTGGCCTACCCCGGCTTCCCGGCCTGGGCGGCGGCGGTCTTCCCGGTTTTCCAAAAAAGAAAGGCTGATCATGAGCGCATCATCCCTGCCAAAAGAATTGCTCGAACTGCGCGCCTCCATCGACAATATCGATGCCGCGCTGATTCACATGCTCGCAGAGCGCTTCCGCTGCACCAAGGCGGTCGGCGTTCTCAAGGCGAAGAACGGTCTGGCTCCTGCCGACCCGAACCGCGAAAAACTACAGGTTGAACGCTTGCGCTCACTGGCGCTGTCTGCCGACCTCGACCCCGATTTTGCCGAGAAGTTCCTGAACTTCATCGTCAAGGAAGTGATCAGGCATCACGAAACAACCGCTGCCAAAGAAAACGGCGGCTAAGCAATTCCACGGAATTGCGACAACAGAAAAACTAGGAGACTACCAATGCCATTGAAAATCCGTCTGGCCCGCGCGGGCTCAAAGAAGCGCCCTTACTACCACGTCGTCGTTGCTGACGTCCGTTCGCCACGCGACGGCCGTTTCATCGAAACAGTAGGCGCATGGAACCCAATGCTTCCCAAGGATGGCGATCGCGTTAAGCTTGATGCAGAGCGCATCAACTACTGGATCGGTCACGGCGCACAGCCAACAGACCGCGTTCTTCGCTTCCTTGATCAGGCTGGTATCGCCAAGCGCGACACCCGCAACAACCCTGAAAAGGCACTGCCAGGCAAGAAGGCGCAGGAACGCGTTGCCATGGCCAAGCAGGCTGAAGAAGATGCAAAGGCAAAAGTTATTGCTGAAGCAGAAGCTGCAAAGGCTGCGGAAGAAGCTGCCAAGGCCGCTGCTGCTGCGCCTGCAGAAGCACCGGCTGAAGAAGAAGCTGCCAGCTAATCGGCACTTTCATTTATTGAATGCAAACGGGTGGCCATGTGCCACCCGTTTTTGTTCTTGCGATGATGTCTTCGAGCTTAGAACTGACCTCTCCGTCATCCTCGGGCACTTGACCCGAGAATCTATCTCTTACAGGTTTTGCGCCTAAGTGATACTATTTCGGGCCGTTGAATTATGGATCCTCGGGTCAAGTGCCCGAGGATGACGGAGAAGTAGGTGCTTTACGATTATCCTGAACCAACCCCACCAACCCGTCGCTCAATCTTCAATCCACCTGTCATGATTGCCTGTGTCATCGGGCGCGCTAGAAATTCATGCGGGAAGCCGAGATCGATCCTGCTTGCATCCTCCAGCCTTTGCCGCTGGCCTTTATCCAGAATAACCTCCAAAGCGCCGAGATTTTCTTCAAGCTGCTGCAATGTTCGCGCACCGATCAACGGCGCAGTCACTGCCGGATTCAGCAAAGTCCATGCAAGTGCAACTTGCGATGGCGTGTGGCCAATCTCTCCCGCTATCTCTTTCACCACATCGGCAATTGCGAGACCTCTTTCAGTCAGCGATCCATTGCCCGCAGCAACATCCCGGCGCGTACCTTCGGCAGCCGAGCCTTGCGGAAGCTTGCCAAGATCAGCCTTTGAATATTTGCCGGCAAGCACACCGCTTCCCAACGGTGACCAAGGGATGACGCCAAGGCCCATTTCCTGAGCCATGGGAGCAAGGTCACGATCAACCGTGCGCTCGATTAGACTGTATTCTACTTGTAGCGCAATAAGCGGCGACCAGCCGCGTAGATCGGCAATGGCCTGCATGCGTGACACCTGCCACGCGGGAATGTCCGAGACTCCGACATAAAGCACCTTTCCCGACCTGACCAGATCATCGAGCCCGCGCAGGACTTCATCAACCGGCGTCGTGAAATCCCATGCGTGCAGATAAAGCAGGTCAATATAGTCCGTATCGAGCCTTTTAAGGCTATCTTCCACCGAGCGGAGCATGGATTTGCGATGATTGCCGCCGGAATTCGGGTCGCCCGGGCGCATCGGAAGAGTATATTTCGTGGCAATCACCAACTGGTCCCTGCGCCCCTTTGCAAAGCTGCCGACAAACCGTTCGGACGTGCCGTCCGTATAGCGATTGGCGCTGTCGATAAAGTTGCCACCGCGATCGACATAGGCATCGAATATGAGGCGGGCATCGGCCTCTTCCGTGCCCCAACCCCAATCGTTGCCGAAGGTCATCGTGCCCAGCGCAATCGGTGAAACACGCAGGCCCGAGCGGCCAAGCAGGCGATAATGATCAAGTGCAAGCGTCATGATAGTCTCCTTTTGGAACCTATATTGACGCATTCGATTGATATGATAATCGTGTATTATCTCCATGAGCCATGAAGTAATTGATATACAATGCGCGGATCGGATTATGCAGAATTACGAGCCTTTGCCATGCTGGCGGAGCACCGCAGTTTTCGCCGTGCCAGTGCGCATCTGGGCATGTCGGCCTCAGCTTTAAGCCAGACCATAGCCAAGCTCGAAGCACGGCTGGGGGTGACGCTTGTCAACCGGACGACACGCAGCGTAAGCCTTAGTGAGGCGGGTGAAAGCCTCGTTCAAAAACTGCGCCCGATCATGGCTGACCTCGATGCAACGATCAGCGGGGTCATTGCTTCACGCGGTGTGATCGCCGGAACCTTGCGTATCAATACCGCCCACATTGCCCTTTACCACCATCTGGCGCCGCTTTTGCAGCTCCTGCTGACTGCGCATCCAGAATTGATCGTGGATATCACGGTCGAAGAAGGTTTGATCGATATTGTCTCGGGCGGGTATGATGCCGGCATACGCCTTGGCGAGAATCTGCATGCAGATATGGTTGCCCTGCCGATCAGTGGAAACCAGCGCCTGGTCTGCGTTGCTTCGCACGCCTATCTTCAACGCATGGGTACGCCCGAAACACCTTATGATTTGCGGAACCATCGCTGTTTCAACTTTCGCGGACCTACAACACACAATATCTATCGCTGGGAATTCGAGCGTGACGGGAAAGAGTTCGACATTGCCGTGAATGGCCCGATGATTGTCAATGACACGCAGGTTCTGGTTCAAACTGCCGCGGCCGGTCTGGGCGTCGCCTACCTGCTGGAAGATCAGGTGAAACATGAAGTTCAGGCGGGGCGGCTGGTCCCGATCCTAGAGGATTGGACACCGCGCTTTCCCGGTTTCTACCTCTATTATCCAAGCAGGCGGCAGGCTTCACCGGCGCTACGCGCGTTGATCGAACTGGTGCAGCGGCATAAACCTTAAGCCGAAAACCGTTGGCGGTAGGTTTGGGGGTTCGTGCCGAGACTCCGCATGAAAGCCCGGCGCATGGTCTCCTCCGATCCAAAGCCGCAGCGTTGCGAAACGCGGGCAATAGTGAGCCCCTCTTCCAGCAGGCGGCGCGCCGTTTCAATCCTGATGTCTTCGACGGCGCGGGCTGGCGTCCGCCCGGTTTTCTGCCGGTAATGCCGCGAGAAACTGCGCGGACTCATGCGCGCCTGTTCGGCCAGCACTTCGAGCGATAATGGTTTGCGCAGATTTTCCATGATCCAGACATGAAGCCGGTCGAAATGCTGGTCGCCCTCCTGAAGAGCAAGTGCAGCGCTGAACTGTGTCTGTCCGCCGGGACGCTTGAGGAACACCACAAGCTGCCTTGCGACAGCCAGCGCCATGTTGCGCCCGAGATCTGCTTCCACCAGCGCAAGCGCCAGGTCGATCCCTGCTGTTACACCTGCTGACGTCCAGATATTGCCGTCCTGCACAAAAATCGGGTCCGGATCGAGGAGCACCAGAGGGTAGCGTTTGGCGAATTCAGCACAGCGTTGCCAGTGTGTCACCGCACGCTTTCCATCCAGCAACCCGGCCTGCGCCAAAAGGAAAGCTCCACTGCAAACCGAGGCAAAACGCCTTGCTTGCATGGCGCGATCCTTCACCCATTCCACCAGCACCGCATTCTCGCAGGCTGCATTGACGCCTCGCCCACCTGCCACAATCAACGTATCCGGCACACTGCCAGCGTCGGGCAAACGTGCCGCTGCAAGCTCCAGCCCGGATGTGGTTATTACCGGCGTCTTCTCGGCCACGACCATCATTTGATAAGGCAGCGCAATGCCCTTCGCCGCCGACAAATCATTGGCCGAGGCAAAAACCTGCAGAGGACCCGCCACATCCAGAAGCTGGGCCTGATCGAAAGTCAGTATCTCGATGCGTCTGACATTTGGCATGAAACGAGGGCTCATTGGCAATCTTGCCAAGTTCTATTCCTGTACATTGCCAGCGTCAATCAAGGAGTTTCCGTCATGCCCCTAACCTTCGGCATACTCGTATTTCCCCGCGTTCAGCAGCTTGATCTTACCGGTCCCTATGAGGTGTTTGCATCGGCCCCGGACACGCAGGTTCATCTCATCTGGAAGGATCTCGAACCTTTGGTGTCCGCGACTGGCCTCAAGCTCACCCCTACAATGACATTCGCGAATTGCCCGCAGCTCGATGTCATATGCGTTCCGGGCGGTGGCGGGGTGAACGCGCTGCTGCGCGACGAAGAGGTGCTGGCATTTATCCGCAGGCAGGCCGCTCAAGCGCGCTTCATCACCTCGGTCTGCACGGGATCACTGGTGCTTGGTGCGGCAGGTCTTCTCGACGGCAAACGAGCTGCAACCCATTGGAACGCTATGGATTTTCTGCCGCATTTTGGCGCAATCCCGGTGGAAGAGCGCGTCGTTCAGGATGGTAATCTGATTACGGCTGGCGGTGTAACATCAGGAATAGATTTCGGCCTGACTGTTCTTGCCGGGTTGATCGGGCAGACCGAGGCGGAGATTGTCCAGCTATCGCTGGAATATGCGCCAGCTCCTCCGTTCAAATCAGGAACGCCAAAGGAAGCCTCTGCAGAGATTCTGGCGCAGGCCAGACAGCGCATGGCAAAAGCGCGAGCGGAGCGGGAGGCAATCCTGTCGTCAGGCTGAAACCAGCCCATCCCATGCGGCCATGGCCGCGTGGGCAGTCTTGGTCAGCTGCTCCAATGTTGCTCCATCGCGTGCGGTGATCGACATGCCGTGCTGCACGGTCACATAGAACTCGGCCACCTGTTGGAGATCGACAGAAGCGGCAATCTCCCCGTCGCGCACACCGCGCTCCAGCCGACCGCGCAGAAGTGTAACATTGTCGAGCCTGCGATCACGCAGCAAACCGCATGGCGTGTTCTCCGCATCATCTCCATGCAGTGCCCCCAGCACCACCATGCAACCATGCGGCTGTTCCGGGTCTGTGTGCGATATCGCGGTCTGCATGAGGAAATCGGCAATGCCTTCTTTTGCGGTTGCCGCGTTCGGCAAAGAGTTTTTGATACGCTGACCCACCTTGTCCGTATAAAGCTCTACCGCCTCCTTGAAGAGATCGGCCTTGCTGCCAAACGCCGCGTAGAGGCTCGGCGCATTGATCTGCATCGCGCCGGTCAGATCGGCCATCGAAGCGCTGTCATAACCCTTCTTCCAGAAAACCCGCATGGCACGCTCAAGCGCTGCATCGCGGTCAAATGCGCGTGGACGGCCCTTGGTCGACATGGCAAATCTCCTTTTTGTAGTAGTCAATACATAAATCACTTGACGGCTCGTTGCAACAGTGCCATTCATTATGTATCGATCATTACATAAAGGAAATATGATGTCTCGTCTTGAAAACAAGGTTGCCTTCATCACCGGCGGAAGCCGCGGAATGGGTGCCGCCATTGCACTGAAACTCGCTGAAGATGGTGCGGACATAGCCATCACCTACACCAGCAACGCCACCAAGGCCGATGAAACAGTCAAGGCGATAGAAAAGCTTGGCCGCCGTGCCATTGCCATCAAGGCAGACAATCTCGACGCCGCCGCTGTTGAAAGCGCTGTCAACGAAGCCCATGCCAAGCTTGGCCGCCTCGATATCCTTGTCAACAATGCGGGTGTCTATACGATGGATACAGTCGATCAGCTGGAACTGGCTGAATTTGATAGGGTCATGTCGATCCATGTCCGTGCCAGTTTCATTGCCTCAAAGACCGCAGCAGCGCATATGGGTGCTGGCGGCCGTATCATTACCATTGGCAGCAACCTCGCTGAGATCGTGCCTTTCTCCGGCATTCTCGCTTATTCAACCAGCAAGGCCGCACTTATCGGCCTGACAAAAGCCCTTGCCCGCGATCTTGGCCCACGGGAAATCACTGCCAATATCGTTCATCCCGGCTCCACCGATACGGATATGAACCCTGCCAATGGCGACCATGCCGACGGGCAGCGCGCCCGCATGGCTATTCCCAAATTTGGTGAGGCAAAGGACATTGCCGGTCTGGTAGCATTTCTTGCTGGCGAAGAAGGCCGTTTCATCACTGGTTCCGGCTTCGTCATTGATGGCGGCGCGAATGCTTAGTCCTTGCTTCAATCACGCTGACAGCCGATGACGATTATCTCTCCCCCGGTAGGACAGAAGGGGTTTTCCTGGATTTGGCCCCTTTGCCAAGTCCTTGGAAAATCCAAGGGAGGGGGAATTAGCAAGGCCAGTCCCCTCTCTGGCAATTTCCAGTATTTGGCCAAGAAGCTAAGATGCTGAAATTGCTTTCTCCCCCACAAGTGGGGGAGAAAAGGGTCGCGCTCTTCTTGGAAATCCTAAAACATACTGCTTTGCGCGGTAATCGGATGAAACACCGGGCTTTCCGAAATACCTGCCGCGATGCGATGTTCGAGGTCGAGCAGATAGCGCTTGCGGTGCTTGCCGCCACCATAGCCTGTCAGGGCACCGTCGGCCCCGATCACCCGGTGACAGGGAATAACAATCGCCAAGCGGTTCTGGCCGTTGGCCGCTCCTACGGCACGGCTTGAGTTGGGCTTGCCGAGATCACGCGCTATGCCGCCATAGGTACGCGTCTCCCCATAGGGAATGTCTTGCAGCACAGACCATATCTGTTTTTGGAAAGGCATGGCTGGCATGGCAAGTGGCGTTTTAAATCCGGTCAGCTTTCCGTCGAAATAAGCGTCAAGTTCCGACTGTATCTGGTCGAGCACGGCATTGCTTCCAGCTTCGATCTTATAGCCATAACGCTGCTGCAATTCTTTCAGCTCATATTCCAGTATCGGGCGGTCATGAAATTCAAGCAGCACCAGAGCTTCGTTGGTGGCCATCGCGATCATCGGGCCAATTTTGGTCTGGATGGATTTGCTGAGCAATAATTTGGACACGGGCTTTTCTCCGACTCGCATTCAGAATAGCCGTGATTATTTCAGCGCCAATCCGTTTCTTGCTCTGCGAGAATTCTATTGCCGCGTGGCGATCGTCAAAATCGCGCCTGCTTCATCCAAAGCCTGCGCTATGTCCTCAGGCGGCTGACGATCTGTTATCAATTCATCAAACCCGTCAAAGCCACAGACGGTTACCAGCCCGTGACGGCCAAATTTCGTCGCATCGGTGATAGCCAGTTTGCGGGCGCCCCGCGACAAAACCGTGCGCGCGAATTCCGCCTCCTCCAGATCATAATCCATCACACCACCCCTGGCGTCGATTGCACCTATAGAAATGACCGCGTGATTGACGCTGAACCGGCTGACGAAATCGATTGCCGATACTCCGAAAGCCGCACCACTGTCGCTGCGCAGCTCACCGCCAGCCATGAAGACGCGGTTGCCGTTAACGGTGGCCAAAGTGCGGGCAATATCGGAAGAATTGGTGATCACCGTCAGGTTTCGATGCTGTAAAAGTTCGCGGGCGAGAAAGCTCGTCGTCGTACCCGTATCCAGCATAATCGATTCGCCGTTTCCGATAGTACCCGCTGCATATTGCGCAATCAGTCGCTTTGCGTCGGCATTCTCGCGCATCCGCAATTCAAACGGCGCTTCGCCCAAATGTTGCGGCAGGCCCACAGCGCCATGCACACGGGTAATTGCGCCCTCATCATATAATGGTTTCACGTCCCGCCGTATTGTTTCAAGCGAGACACCCAGCTTCACAGCCAGATCAGCTATCGAAATCGTTCCTTCATCTTGCAAAAGACGTTTGATTTCACTACGGCGCTTCGAACTCATGACTGAACCTTTGACGAAAACGTAAGATAACGGGCATAAATAACACATAATTCGATGTAAAAAGTCATAAAAACCACAAAATACCACATAATTCTGTTGACAGAGACAAGAAGATGCAGGAACCTCACAACACAATAAGAAGCGTGGTTAGACAGGCTCATCGTGAGGGGAAGTGTCCTCGAATAACAAGAAGCATATATGAGGATACTACGCAGAAAATATTGAATAATCGTTCTGTTCCGTGGAGAGCTCACAACCCCATGAAACATGTTCGTTACTCATGATGGGTCTGTCTGACTGCGCTTATGCTCCCGTCCTGTAAGTAGACAAGCGAGGAGGGGACGCGTCGTATGAATCCTTTAAAAACTCCTTCTGCAAATGGGATTGCGCACTCGCCTGACTTTGAACTCCAGCGCGCCCATGCCGTGATGCAGTACGCTTCGCTGCGGCGGGAAGCCATGTAGAGCATGGTATCGGAACTTTACCTCAACGCGCCGTGTGTCGATTACGCTGCCTGTACAGCTGAGAATCTCCTGTGTCTGGATCAGGCATTGGAGAGTTATAGATTGGCGTTTGGGTAATGCTCATACGTCGAATTGCAGTCCTAATTACGCGTGGTTCGCCCTTCGACAAGCTCAGGAGGGCGAACCACGCAGTAACGAAATGCAAATAGAGTACAGCACATCATGACCCTTCCCTCCCGCGCACAAATCGTTGTCATCGGTGGCGGCATTATTGGCTGTTCCACCGCGTATCACCTCGCCAAAGATCACAAGGCGGATGTTGTTTTACTTGAAATGGGTCAGTTGACTTCCGGCTCCACATGGCATGCGGCGGGTCTGGTCGGTCAGCTTCGTTCTTCTGCCTCCATCACCCGCGTGCTCAAATATTCCGTTGAACTCTATAAACGACTGGCCGCAGAAACCGGCCTTGAGACCGGGTGGAAAATGACAGGTTGCTTGCGGCTTGCCACCAATCAGAATCGCTGGACGGAATATAAGCGGCTGAAAACAACTGCTGGCAGCTTCGGCATGGATATGGAGCTTTTATCGCCAAAAGAGGTCAAGGCCATGTGGCCACTCCTGAACGTGGATGATCTTGTCGGCGCAAGCTGGTTGCCGACTGACGGACAGGCAAGCCCATCCGACATCACCCAGTCGCTTGCCAAAGGCGCGCGGATGAATGGCGCAAAACTCAGCGAGAACATAAGGGTGACCGGCTTTGAAATGGAAGCGGGCAGGATCATCAAGGTCAGGACGGACCAAGGCGATATTGCCTGCGAGAAAGTGATCAATTGCGCGGGACAATGGGCAAGACAGGTCGGCGAGATGGCGGGCATCAATGTGCCTTTGCAGCCGGTTAAGCATCAATACATCATCACTGAAAAGATAGAGGGACTTACGGTCGACGCACCAACTCTACGCGATCCCGACCGGCGCACCTATTTCAAGGAGGAGGTGGGTGGGCTGGTCATGGGCGGCTATGAGCCCAACCCGCAAAGCTGGACGACCGGCGATGTTCCAAATGATTGGCAGTTCCGCCTGTTCGACGATGATTTCGATCATTTCGAGCAGCATATGGTTCAGGCTATCGAGCGTATTCCGGCGCTGGAAACAGTGGGGGTCAAACAAATGATCAATGGATCGGAAAGCTTCACGCCCGACGGCAATTTCATTCTCGGCGTCGCGCCCGAATGCTCGAACATGTTTGTCGGCGCCGGTTTTAACGCCTTCGGTATTGCCTCCGGCGGCGGTGCCGGTTGGGTGTTGGCGCAGTGGGCGATTGATGGCGAGAGCCCGCTCGATTTGTGGAGCGTCGATATTCGCCGCTTCTCAAACCTTCATCGCAATCGCGATTGGGTGCGCGACAGAACCCTTGAAGCCTATGGCAAGCACTACACTATCGGCTTCCCGCACGAGGAATACGCCTCGGGCCGCCCTGCTATTGTTTCACCCCTCTACGAACGCTTGAAAAAGCACCGTGCCGTCTTCGGCTCAAAGCTCGGTTGGGAGCGGCCAAACTGGTTCGCGCCGGAAGGCGTTCCTGCCGAAGACATCTACTCCATGGGCCGCCAGAACTGGTTCGATGCCGTTGGCGAGGAGCATCGGTTGGTGCGCGAAAAGGTCGGCATTTTCGACCAGTCTTCCTTTGCCAAATTTGAGCTGTCCGGCAAGGACGCAGCCAGAGCGCTGGACCACATCTGTGCCAATGACGTGACCAAACCGGCAGGCCGCATCACCTATACCCAGCTCCTCAACACAAGAGGCGGTACTGAATGCGATCTTACCGTAGCGCGCCTTTCCGACGACAAGTTCTATATTGTCACCGGCACGGGTTTCCGCACCCATGACTTTGCCTGGATCAGGGATCATATCGGCAAAGATCTCGATGCGGAACTTATCGACATTACCGAGAATTATGGGACGCTCTCGCTCATGGGTCCGAAAGCTCGAAGCGTGCTGGCAAAGGTCAGCAATGCCGATGTTGGCAACAGCGCTTTTCCATTCGGTCATATTCGCGAAATAGAAATTTCCGGAACAAGCGTGCGGGCCTTGCGTATCACCTATGTCGGCGAACTCGGCTGGGAGTTGCATATTCCGATCAATGCAACCGCAACGGTCTTCGATGCGCTCATGTCGGCGGGCGAAGAATTCGGAATCCGGCCCGTGGGATACCGTGCCATTGAATCGCTTCGTCTGGAAAAAGGCTACCGGGCCTGGGGCTCCGACATCACGCCAAATGACTCGCCATTCGAGGCCGGTCTCGGCTGGGCGGTCAAGCTTCGCAAAAATATGGATTTCATCGGGCGCGGGCCAAGTGAAGCCATCAGTGCCAAACCACTGAAAAAACGTCTCGCGGCTTTTACTATTGCCGACAGCAATGTTGTTCTTCTCGGTCGTGAGACAATTTTGCGGAATGGGGTTTTTGCCGGATATCTTACCAGCGGTGGTTTCGGGTACACGGTCGGTAAACCTGTCGGATATGGTTACGTCCGAAACGAGGATGGCGTCAGCGATGACTTTCTCCGCGAAGGAGAATATGAACTCATCGTCGCCAATGAACGGTTCGCGGCAGAGTTGCATATGGAACCACTTTACGACCCGCAGAACGAAAAAGTGAAAAGCTGATCAGAGTTTCGCACCGCGTTTCCAGCAGGGAACAGATTTCTTCGATAATGATTCTGCTTTCCGCGGTTTGATAGCAGGTTTACGCGAAATCTGACCGAAGTGGCAGCAAAACGATCGGTTTTTCGAGCATTTTCGCTATCTAAGGCTGCAATTTGATTGTGCTCAGTTGCAGCGGCTTCCACGGGGTTGACTTTTTGCAGTGGCAGAGCCAAATGACCCCATGCAGGTAAGCATTCAGCGCCTGTTTGTTTCAATCAGGAATCTATTTCCATGCCCAACGACGACAGTAGTCGATTGTTTGCGCCGTCAGCGGTGATCCTGGCCTGATTTGAAATCAGCTCGCCTTGATCCCCCTTGACGGCGGATCGACGGAAAGGCGAGTAAAATGAACAACATCCTCGTAAATCAGGATGCGCTTGGCGCAGACCTGAACATCACCCAGCGCCTTGCATCCATGCATGCCGCAGATGCGATCGAGCTTCTAAACGAGCTTGAACTAACTGATATCATTGATATTTTTGTCGACATACCACTTGAGCATGCCGTGCTGATTCTGGATCAGCCCGAGCTGCATTCGGCAGCGGAGATCATTCAAAAACTGCCTGCAGAAAGGGCACGCGATATACTCGATGAAATGTCGATTGATCGTGTTACCGACATTTTTCAGGAGTTTGATGCCGAAACACGCGCCCGGCTAGCCGCCGGTCTCGGGCCTGAAACCACCGCCGCGCTTCGCAAGCTTTTGCGCTATCCGCCGCATACGGCGGGCAGCCTGATGACCACGGAATTCGTCAGCGTTCCCGCTGACTGGACAGTAGCGCAAACCTTGCAGCATGTGCGTGAAGTCGAGCGGTCCCGCGAGACGATTTATGCGATCTATGTCATTGATCCTGCATCGAAAATTCTACTTCGTACCGTGACATTGCGCCGCCTTATTACCAGCGGACCAGAGGCTTCCATCTTGAGCGTGGGGCGCGATGTTGCGCCTGTGGTGGTTACGCCATTGACCGATCAGGAGGACGTTGCCCGCCTCTTCCGCAAGCACGATCTTCTGGCTGTTCCGGTCGTGACAGATGGTAACCAAGTCATTGGAATCGTTACGGTTGATGACGTTATCGATGCCATGACACAGGAGATGACCGAGGATACGTTGAAGTTCGGCGGCATGGAGGCTTTGAACAAGCCTTATATGCAGATCGGGTTTTTCCAGATGATCCACAAGCGCGCCGGTTGGCTTGGAATCCTGCTTCTGGGCGAGATGCTGACTGCCAGCGCCATGCAGCATTTCGAAGGAGAATTGGAAAAAGCTGTTGTTTTAACACTGTTTATCCCTCTCATCATGAGTTCCGGTGGCAATTCCGGATCGCAGGCAACCTCTCTGCTCATCCGCGCTCTGGCCTTGCAGGATTTACGCCTGAAGGACTGGTGGCGGGTAGCTTTACGCGAAATTCCGACAGGGCTCGTACTCGGCTCTTTCCTCGGCCTGATCGGTGTCGCGCGTATCGCCGCCTGGCAAATGCTTGGCCTTTATGATTATGGCCAGCACTGGCAATTGGTTGCCGCTACAGTTGGTGCTGCTCTGGTCGGTATCGTGACCTTCGGTTCACTCGTCGGGTCCATGCTGCCGTTCGCCATGCAGCGCCTGGGTTTTGATCCGGCAAGTGCCTCTGCACCATTTGTCGCAACACTCGTCGATGTCACAGGATTGGTGATTTATTTCAGCATCGCGCTGGTTATCCTGTCCGGTACGCTGCTCTGAACCGGGACCCGAAAGCTATCCGGGCGGCATATTCCTGTGCCGCCCCCTTTCGCAATTGCGAAAAAACATGTATGGAGCGCGCAAATGTAAAGCGTCGCATGCAATTTTGCGTCCACAATCCTCCAAAGAGAACCTTATGAAACTGCGCAACATCGCGATCATCGCACACGTTGACCATGGCAAAACCACGCTTGTTGACGAACTATTGAAACAGTCCGGCAACTTCCGCGATAATCAGCGCGTTGCCGAAAGAATGATGGATTCCAACGACATAGAAAAGGAACGCGGGATCACGATTCTCGCCAAAGCCACTTCTGTTGTCTGGAAAGATTCCCGCATCAACATCGTCGATACACCAGGCCACGCCGATTTCGGTGGTGAAGTCGAGCGTATCCTTTCGATGGTGGATGGCGCTATCGTTCTCGTCGATGCTGCGGAAGGCCCGATGCCACAGACGAAGTTCGTCGTTGGCAAAGCGCTGAAGGTTGGCCTTCGCCCAATCGTTGCGATCAACAAGATCGACCGCCCTGATGCGCGTCACGAAGAGGTCGTGAACGAGGTGTTCGATCTTTTCGCCGCTCTAGATGCAACTGACGAACAGCTTGATTTCCCTATCCTTTATGGCTCAGGCCGCAATGGCTGGATGGCAAAAAACCCGGAAGGCCCACAGGATCAGGGTCTGTCAGCCCTGTTCGACATGGTTCTCGATCACGTACCTGCGCCAACCGTTGGTGAAGGTGCTTTCAAGATGATCGGAACGATCCTTGAAGCTGATCCGTTCCTTGGACGCATCATTACCGGCCGTATCCATTCCGGCACAGTGAAGTCCAACCAGCCAGTCAAGGTTCTGCATGGCGACGGCACACAGGTTGAAACCGGCCGTATCTCGAAGATTCTTACATTCCGTGGTCTTGAACGCCAGTCGATTGATGAAGCCCATGCGGGTGACATCGTTGCCATCGCCGGCTTGCAGAAGGGCACCGTTGCCGACACATTCTGCGCGCTCGAAGTAACCGAGCCGCTGCATGCACAGCCTATCGATCCACCAACAGTAACAATGTCCTTCATCGTCAATGACAGCCCGCTTGCAGGCACTGAAGGCGACAAGGTTACCAGCCGCGTCATCCGTGATCGCCTGATGAAGGAAGCCGAAGGCAATGTCGCGCTCAAGGTTGAAGAGTCCGGCGACAAGGACTCGTTCTTCGTGTCCGGTCGCGGTGAATTGCAGCTTGCCGTTCTCATTGAGAACATGCGCCGTGAAGGCTTCGAGCTTGGTGTTTCCCGCCCGCGCGTTGTGATGCAGAAGGACGATGCAGGCAATCTGCTTGAGCCAATCGAAGAAGTTCTCATCGACGTTGACGAAGAATATTCCGGCACGGTTGTCCAGAAGATGTCCGAACGCAAAGCCGAAATGGTTGAGCTTCGCCCATCCGGCGGCAATCGCGTCCGTATGGTGTTCTACGCACCGACACGTGGCCTCATCGGCTATCAGTCGGAGCTTTTGACCGATACACGCGGCACTGCGATCATGAACCGCCTGTTCCGCGCCTACGAGCCCTTCCGGGGCGAAATTGCAGGACGCAACAATGGCGTTCTGATTTCCAACGATCAGGGTGAATCCGTAGCGTTCGCCATGTGGAATCTTGAAGATCGCGGCTCGATGATCATCGAAGCTGGCGTCAAGGTCTATGCAGGTATGATCATCGGCATTCACTCACGCGACAACGATCTGGAAGTGAATATTCTCAAGGGCAAGAAGCTCACCAACATTCGCGCTGCCGGCAAGGATGAAGCTGTAAAGCTCACTCCACCAATTCGCATGACCCTTGAGCGCGCTTTGTCATGGATTCAGGACGACGAACTCATGGAAGTTACGCCAAAGTCCATTCGTCTACGTAAGCTTTACCTTGATCCAAATGAGCGTAAGCGTTTCGAAAAGAGCAACAAGGCTGCAGGCGCTGCATAATCGCACCACCTTTGCAGACAGTTTGAAAAGCGGCGTTCATCGCCGCTTTTTCTTTTTGATGCTTTTAAAAAATCGTTGTTAATGCCGTTGCGAAATCGCGTGTCGCGGGTTTATGCTCTTGGCATGAGCACGCACGTAACCGAGATAAGAAAAGCCGGTTTGGCCGATGCAGTGGCGATTTCAGCCATTCATCTGAGCGCTTGGCGCGGCGCTTATTCAGGCATCATTCCGCATCGTGCTCTTACTACCATGCTGGAACGCAGAGGCGCCGACTGGTGGGCACGAGCTATCAAGCGTTCCACACAAATTCTGGTTGCGGACATCGGCGGTGTTGTCGCCGGGTATGCAACACTCGGACCAAACCGCGCGCGGCAATTGCCTGAAAAGGGCGAAGTATACGAACTTTACATCCGCCCCGAATATCAAGGCTGCGGTCTGGGCTCGCGCCTGCTTGGCGCGGCTAAGCGTAGCCTTGGCGATCAGGGCCTGAAGGGCATGGTTATCTGGGTGCTTGAGGATAATGATCTGGCCGTTTCATTCTACCATGGTGCTGGCGGACGGGACGCTGCAGAAGGCGTGGAATGCTTCGACGGCAAGATGCTCAAGAAGCGGGCTTTCGTCTGGAGCTGAGAATCTACCTCTCATATCAATCCCACCACGATATACCCTGACTTTGCGCCCAATCGTCGCAAGAATAGGTCGGATAACGACCTAAAAGGCGACGCGTTGTTGCGCAAAGGGTCAAAAATCAGTACAGCACTCCCAAACCAACAAGGACTCCTAGAATATGCGCATCGATGCCATTCCTGTCGGCAACAATCCTCCTGAAGACGTTAACGTGATCATCGAAGTCCCGGTCGGCGGTCAACCTATCAAATATGAGCTGGATAAAGATTCCGGCGCACTATTCGTCGATCGCTTTCTGCACACGCCCATGACCTATCCGGGTAATTATGGTTTCGTACCGCACACATTGTCGGACGATGGCGACCCAATCGACGTTCTTATCTGCAACACCCGCGCATTGATGCCTACAAGCGTCATCAACGTTCGTCCGATTGGCGTTCTCGTCATGGAAGACAATAAGGGTCAGGACGAAAAGATCATCGCCGTTCCTTCACCGCATCTGACGCTGCGTTACGAGAAGGTTCACAATTATACAGACCTGCCCGAGATCACCTTGAAGCAAATCCAGCATTTCTTCGAACATTATAAGGATCTGGAGCCCGGCAAATGGGTGAAGATCGGCGACTGGGGTGATGAAGACGCTGCACGCCAGCTGATTACAGAAGCCATGGAGCGCCATAAGGCCAAAGTCGGCGCATAACTGCCGCTATCTGCTCAGTAAACCGGACAGTTTGGCAATCAGGCTGTCCGGATCACCTTCAAGTCTTACCTGTTTAACGCGCGAAGTTGCTCCTGCAACAATCGTGATATTACGCGGTGCCATACCCAGCCATTTGCCGAGCAGCTTGATAAGCGCCGCGTTGGCTTTACCGTCCTCCGGAATTGAGCGCACCCTCGCCTTTATATGCTGGCGGTTATCATCCGTCGTTTCCACACCTTCAATCGCATCTTTTGCAGACTTTGGCGTTAGCCGCACAAAGAGCATAATGCCGTCGGCTTCCTTGCGAAAGTAACGGTCTGTCATGGCTCAGAGCAGGATTGGCGCAATCGTGGTCCACAACAGCTGACGGACGAAGAAGATAATCAGCAGCAGAACGATCGGGGAAATATCGATCCCTCCGAGATCAGGGAGAAAGCGCCGAATAGGACGCAAGGCAGGCTCAGTCACCTTATAAAGGAACTCGCCGATGGACGCCACGAACCTGTTGCTCGAGTTGATGACATTGAAGGCGTAAAGCCATGAAAAGATCGCACTGGCAATAAGGATCCAAGTATAGATATCAAGGGCAAGATCTATGGTGCGGATAATGGCGAGCATCTGTTTCTCCTGAAAGTCTCAGGTTATGTAGCGATTGGCTGCCTCACGAGCAAGAGGCGAGGAGCGACGGACATTATTTCCATGACGCTCCGATGGTCGCTCATAGTATTCCCTTGTCGTGTACTGTCTCAAAAACACTAGACTATGGTAGTAAGGCTGGACTACCCCCTAGATATTGTTGAACTTCAAAAACAGGAATAAATTTAACCCTCGTGATTCGGGCTATTCCGGTCCGTTTTTCATCTAGGGGGTTACCATGCTAAACAAACTATCGGCCGAATTCTTCGGCACATTCTGGCTTGTCCTGGGCGGTTGTGGCAGCGCAGTTCTGGCTGCCGGCCTTCCCGATGTCGGTATCGGTTATCTTGGCGTCGCCTTAGCTTTTGGCTTGACTGTTCTTACCATGGCCTATGCGGTCGGCGGCATATCCGGGGGGCATTTCAACCCTGCTGTATCGCTTGGGTTGGCTGTTGCCGGGCGGTTTGATTTCAAGGAACTTATTCCATACTGGATCGCACAGGTAATTGGAGCAATTGCCGCCGCTGCGGTGCTTTATCTGGTAGCATCAGGCAAGACTGGTTTTGTGGCTGGAGGCTTTGCTTCTAACGGATACGATACGCTCTCACCCGGCGGCTATGGACTTACCGCAGTACTCGTCGCAGAGGTTGTTTTCACTGCATTCTTCCTGATCATCATCCTTGGAGCAACGTCCGCTTCGGTACCTGCCGGCTTCGCACCGATCCCGATCGGCCTTGGCCTGACATTGATCCATCTGGTGTCAATTCCTGTCAGCAACACTTCGGTTAATCCGGCTCGCTCTACAGGTGTAGCCTTGTTTGCCGAAACTGCTGCCCTCGGTCAGCTTTGGCTGTTCTGGGTTGCACCGCTTGTTGGTGCTGCCATTGGCGCAATCATTTGGAAAGCCTTGCTCGGCAAGGACTAACCTGCTGCCGGAGCGAGGCGGCCTGCCGGCTCGCTCCCTTTGACTTTCACACTGTAATATAAAGTGCCGCTTTTCTCTCTACTTCTGCTGGAAACTGTTCTAGAAGAAATCTCCATCTTCCGGAGCTCTCCACCGAAATGACTATATCTGAAACGGACGCGGCTCACGATCGTTATGCCGCCTTTCGCCACTCGTCGTTCACCCGTTATTGGCTATCGCGATTTTTTGGCTCTTTTGCCATTCAGATCATCAGCGTTTCGGTCGGCTGGCAGATTTACGATCAGACACGTGATCCCTTTTATCTCGGCATTGTTGGCCTTGTGCAGTTTGCACCTGCCCTTCTGCTCGTTCTTGTAACCGGCGCTGCATCTGATCGCTTTGGCCGCCGCTTGATTATGGGGTTGTCCATCGGTGTCGAACTGATCTGCGCCGCCCTGCTGCTGATACTTACCGTGACTCACACGTTCTCGCCTATGCATGTCTTCATTGTACTGGCAGGATTTGGTGTAGGGCGCGCGTTTCTAGGGCCAGCATCTTCGTCGCTCGTGGTAAATCTTGTGCCGGCCGAGATTTTCTCAAACGCGGTTTCCTGGAACTCCTCAGCGTGGCAGATCGCAACACTGGTCGGACCTGTGGCGGGCGGGTTATTGTATGGTCTATCACCGGTTGCGGCCTATGGTGTGGCTTGCGTGATGCTGTTCATCGCTGCTGTTGCCATTTTCTCCATTCCCAAACCCACGCAGCATACGTTGAATGAAAAGAAGTCGCTTCAGACGCTGTTGGCCGGCTTCCATTATATCTGGAAAGAGAAAGTCGTACTCGGCGCAATCTCGCTGGACCTGTTTGCTGTGCTCCTTGGTGGCGCGGTAGCGCTTTTGCCGGTTTACGCGCGTGATATTCTGGAACTTGGACCTTGGGGGCTTGGCATGTTGCGCGCGGCACCTGGCGTTGGAGCAATCCTGACCGCCGTATGGCTTACAGGCCATCCTATCCGCGATCATGCCGGTATCGTCATGTTTGCCTTCGTTGCACTGTTTGGCCTGCTTACCATCATGTTCGGTGTTTCAAATATCGCCTGGCTTTCAATCATTGTCCTCGCACTGATGGGCGCGGCAGACATGGTAAGCGTCTATATTCGTGAGACCCTGCTTCAGCTTTGGACACCGGACAATGTGCGCGGACGGGTCAACGCGGTGAATATGGTATTTGTCGGTGCATCCAATGAGCTTGGCGAATTCCGCGCAGGCATCATGGCTTCAATGATCGGCACCATTCCTGCTGTCGTTTTCGGCGGGATAGGCACAGTCGCGGTAGCGGGCCTATGGGCGTGGTGGTTTCCGCAATTGCGTAAGGCACGCAATTTGCAGGGGAGAACATGAGACCCTTCAGGCAGTAACGGGAGCGCCGAACACTATCCCGAGAAAGCGATGCAGCCAAGCTTTGAGTATGGCATCGTGGATCATCCTGCCTTCCAGATGATCCCGCCCCTGCTGCGCGCCACAAAGCGAGAACCGCTCCGACCCGCGCACCACCCAGCGCTGCATCATGGCTCGGGTCAGCTCCGCATGGAACTGCACACCCCAGGCGTTCTTGCCATAGCGGAATGCTTGGTTTGCATAAGTATTGCCAGTTGCCAGCAAGGTTGCAGACTTCGGCAGATCAAAGCCTTCGCGGTGAAAGTGGTAGACCATTGATGGCCAATCCATCAGCGCTTTGCCAGCTGCCGTTGGTTCCAAAGGATACCAACCTATTTCAACCAGTCCATCGGGATGCGGTGCAACGCTTCCACCAAGATGGTTTGCAAGCATCTGCGCACCCAAACAGATACCCAAAAATGGTTTATTCTCGGCCAATGGAACCGATAGCCAATCCGTCTCCTGCTTGACGAACTCTTCCGGATCATTGGCGCTCATCGGACCACCGAAAATAACGGCGCCCGCATGATCCTCAAGCGTTTCCGGTAGTACATCACCAAGTGGTGGACGGCGTATATCCAGTGAAAACCCAGCCTCAAGCAGCAATTGTCCAACGCGGCCGGTGCTTGACCTTTCCTGATGGAGAACTGCGAGGATTTTCGGGCGCTCTATCTTGTTCCCGTCCATCCATTCTGTCTGGAACATCCGTTAGGTCCTATTCTTCGGGCACTTCCCGCTCGGCTCGAACAGCGGCCCTTTGCTTCATTGTGACCCGGTCACGTGTGGATACACCGATCAATTCGGCAACCCGCCAGACAACATTGTCCTCAAGCTCATGAGCGACACCGTCGGCAAAAACCACTTCCCACATGAGTTCAATGAACCTGATGCGGGCTTCTTCGTCAAGATTGCGCTTGATAATGCTGGTGAAGCTATAAAGATCGACTGCTTCCTGATCCGCCTGCTCACTTTCGTTCAGAAGCCGCTTCAGCGCCTCGCCCTTCAAGCCATAAGCATCGGATATCAGTTGCGAGATACGTTTACGTTCCTCTTTACCGCTGGACCCATCTGCATCCATTACGTGGAATAGCAAAGCAGCAGCGGCCAGACGAGGATCTGACTTCGAAAAATGCTCCGAGCCACTTTCGCCCGAGGGTATTGATTTGAAAAAAGTAACAAGGCGATCAAGCATTTATAGAAGTCTTTCAGCTTTTAGCATCACTTCAATAACTGATAGCCCGAGTCGACCTGTCCCGCTACTGTGCATCTTGCCGCAAAGTGAGCCAAATCCTCCCCTTGCTACCATCAGAACAGCTTGAACTTCTTGTTGGGTTGAGGCGATTTATATTCGGGCTTCACGCCGGGGTCATCCGGAACCGGGCCAAAAAACGGTTCGCCGGCATCGTCTTTTTCCTTCTCCGGCAGCGGAGGCAGCACCGAGGCGATCCTCTGAGGAATATCCGCCTCTGCCGCGGGCTTGTCCAACTTGGCCTTCACCGTGTTTTGCACTGGCGGCTGAAACGGCACAATTTCAGCATCGACGATATCTGCCTCTACCTTTACCGGCTGCGAATTCGCCTCCTGCTTGCGCGGCGGTAAAATTGGCTTTGCCTCTATTGTGGCCTCCTCCGGTTTTGACGGTTCTGTCGCTTTCGCCCTGTCAAAATCATCGCTTGCGTCGATAACCGGCCCAATCTGCTCAACAGGAACTTTCCATGTAAAAGCGTCCAGCTTTCCAGTCACCGGCGAAGCCGGAGCCCAATGGTCGGAAACATAACCATCAGCAGTCCATGCAGGATCACGTGGCGCTTTGACAGCCCGTGACAACCATTGACGGACACGGCCCTGATCCCCGGTTTGCGCTTCCTCAATATCTGCAAGCAGCAAATAGGCGCTTTCACGCGGCGTGCTGCGCAGAACTGCTTCTGCAGCTTCGCGTGCTTCCTTCAATTCGCCAGCGCTCAGAGCGGCATGAGCAATTACCAGACTGGATTCGGCATGGTGCGGATAAAGTCCTGCCAAATGACGCGCACGCTTCAAGCGATCAACGGGCGAATCTCCGATTCTGGCATGAACATAGGTTTCGGCAACGTCGGGATGTGGCTCCCGCTTCCACGTATATTCTAGAATTTTTGAACCCTTCCGCAGGTCACCCTGAGCAAACAATGCTTTGGCAGCCACAATTGCTGCCGGAACAAGGTCCGGAGCCAATTTGTTGGCTTCAATAGCCAGCGGCTTTGCATTTACCGGATCGCTTTCAAGCGTTTCTATTGCCTTTGCGGTAAGGATGACTGCCCGCTCGCGCTTGGCCTTCTCCTTGTCGATCTGCTTGGTCGCCTTCTGCTTTTCCAAAAGCACCAGAGCACCGTCCCAGTCGCCATGGGTCGTTTTCTGCCCAAGCGCTGCGGAAGCAGCCCACTCAACATTTGGCGCCAGCAGAGCGGCCTCCTCGGCGTAATGACGGGATGCATCGCGAGCGCCTAACCTCTGCGCTTCCAGATAGAGACCGCGCAACCCCAGCAGCCTTGTTTCCGGATCATCCAGCATAGCCTCAAACTTGGCGCGAGCATCATCAGTACGCCCTTCAAGCATTGCAGCCTGCGCATCGAGCAGCTTGATCAATGGTTCCTGATCGACGTTGAGGAGCTTTTCCGCCTGCTTGATCATCAACCGTGCTTTTTGGCCATCACCTGCCCCCGCAGCAATCAAGCCCGTGGAAAGCGATTGGTAGCCTCTGTCGCGCTTGCGTGCCCGGAAATGCCGCCGCAAGGCGTAGGGCGAGGTGACAATGCTTTTGACCAGCCACCAGGTCAGCATCACGGCTGCAACGATAGCGACAATGCTCGATGCTGCCACCATGAGGCTGACTTTGTACTGCATCCCGGCAAAGGTCAGAACCAGATCGCCGGGACGGTCTGCAAGCCACGCAAACCCAACGCCAAGCAGCAGGACGAAAATGAAGAAGAACAGAATACGCATCATGATCTTCTTACTCCTGATTTGCTGGCGTCTTGATGCCGCTCAAAGCATCTGACAAGGCTTTGGAGACAGCTGTACTGGCGTTCTGCCGTGCCTTCATCGCGCTGCCAAAGTCTGCTGAAACAGTCTTCGCTGTATCAGGCAATTTATCCCATTCAGCAATTGCAGCCGCCAGATCACCGGCGTTCAGATGAGCTTCTATCCGGGCAGTGATTGCATCAACACCCTCGCCTTCGATCATGCCGACCGGTCGAGCTTCGACCAATCCGGATGCACTCGCCCACAACCGGTCAAGGACCCCGGCATTGGGATCAACTGTACGAGTGCTGGCTATAATGCGGGCAGCAACATCACCGAACTCACCTGCCAAAGTGTTTACAGTAGGTATCCCTCTGGCTTCTGTCGGGCGCAATGTTTCGACATCACCCGCAGCCGGAGCGACAGCGATATAAGTATCAAGTTCAGCCTTATAAGGCTCTCCGCGATCTACAGCCGCCTTCAGGCCCGTTGCTGCCATTGCCAGCGCCATGTTGGTCTGGCCGGACGTGTCATTGACCTTGGCTTCGAGCGCGTCAAGTCTCGTGGTGGCACCGGCAGCAGCTCCATCGGCCTGAGCGACCTGCTGCTTGCTCACATTGAGCTGCTCTTCAAGCGAGGCAATTCGTGCGTCTATGGCGTTGGTATCCAAAGGCGTACCGCCCGCCGAAGCATTATTCTGGATATCCGCAACGCTCTGCTTGACCGAATTCAACTCCGTTGAAAGAGCGCCAATCTGATCCAATGCCTGCTTGGCGCTGGCAGTAGCGCTGTTCAAAGCTGTCTGACTACCCTCATCAAGCGGTTTTGGAGCATCCCGCAATTGCGCGATCTGCTGTTCAAGCGAGGAGACATCAGCTTTTGGAGATGGAAGCACACCCGCCCACTGCAATGCAGCGGCGCCGAGAAGAACAACCACACCGCCAATCAGCCCCGACGCCAACCGACCGAATGAGTCATTCGACTTTTGGACGGAACTGAATTGATCAGGGCCGGAGCTGACACGCTTTCCGCCGGAGGCTTGACCACCACGGCCAAAGTTTGCAGCGGGACTGGAGGACGAAGATTCAGGCTCCGCACTTGCATTCTGATCCACCCTTTCAGTAACGGGCTCAGCTTTTTCAGCCACTGGCGCAGCCTTTGCCTGAATTGCAGGATCAAAACCTACTGGTTCCGGCTCTGGAATATCTTTTGTGGACGTTGTTTGTTTTACTATCGAAGATGGCTCCAGTTCGATCGTCATCGATTTGCGGGTCGTTTTGGAATGACGTGGAACGGTAGATTTGGCCATGGAAACTCTCTTCGGGAACAGATGCTTCAATTGAACTCTAAAGCTAGCAAGGAAGTTCCTGATATGAAACCACCAGTCAAGCCGGCTTGTTGATTAGCAGATGGTATCAAGCCTTCAGTAATTCGAGCAATGCTGCCTCATCCGGTAAGCTGGCAGTGGCGATGCGGCCAAATGCTTGCCCAGAAACAACCGCTGCGATGCTATTAGAAAGGCATAAAAATTCTGTTTTTTCAAATAGATGTTGAATTCCGGCCTTGCGGATTGCGTCCATGAAAGCTTCCGCGCCTTTTGTCGAATATAAAAGGCAGACATCAACGGGCAAAGGCTTGAGCAGTCTGGCCAAATAATCCGTCTCATAGCTCTTCAAAATCGTGTCATAGACCGCAACAGGCGTCACGACCCGACCGGATTGACCAATGATCGTTTCAAACCGGGAAGACCTGACCTGTCCGGTGAGATAGAGCAAACTGGCACTGGAAGGCGTTGAATTGTTCACCTTCCCGGCAAGCGAAGCGCCATCGCCATCCCCCGTAACCACGTGCATGAAGCCGGTGTTCCGGGCAAGTTCTGCTGTTACTTCACCAACGACAAAGCAGGGTAAATGATAAAGCGGTGCGAGAATATCCTCGGGTATGTACCGCAACGCATTGGCGCTGGTAATTGTCACGGCATCATAATTTCCGCCCGGCGATTGAACAGGCAGCGGCTGAATTTCAGTCAGCGGCAAAACAAGCGGGTTAAAACCCAGAGCCACCAATCGTTCGGCTGTTCTGGTCGCTCCGGGTTCGGGCCGCGTAACCAAAACAGTCTTCATGGTTAGAGCCAGTCCGTGAAGAAATGCGCGCCAGCCATTTTCCTGACACGCAACGCCGCGTCCCGGCCAATTTGAGCAGCATCCGCAAGAGATCCCTCACCTGTAATTTCATGGACTTCGCTGCCGTCCGGCAGCAGGATCATGCCATGAAAATGCAGCACTTCACCAGAGATCGTAGCCAGTCCCGCAAGCGGAGTACGGCATGACCCATCGAGCGTAGCAAGAAATGCCCGCTCGCATGCAAGCGCAGTAGAAGTTGGCGAATGATTGATGGCAGCGAGGAGATTGTCGATCCGATCATCGCCGATCCGGCTTTCGACAGTGATAGCACCCTGTCCCGGCGCTGGTGGAAATGCTTTGGCATCCATCAACTCGGTGACAACATGACCCAAATCAAGGCGCTTTAGCCCGGCAAAAGCCAGGAATGTTGCATCGACTTCTCCCTCGGCGAGTTTGCGAAGACGTGTCTGCACATTGCCTCGGAAATTGACCACCTGAAGGTCCGGGCGAACGCGCTTGATCAATGCCTGACGGCGAAGCGATGCGGAACCGACCACAGCCCCCAAGGGGAGGTCGGTGAGGGTTTTCACTTCACGGCCAATGAACGCGTCCCGGGGATCTTCGCGCTCAAGAAAGACTGATAAGTGCAAACCTTCCGGTAGAAATGTCGGCATATCTTTTGATGAATGCACGGCAAGATCGATGCGGCCATCGGCAAGCTGTTCTTCGATTTCCAGCGTGAAAAGACCCTTGCCTCCCACTTCGGCCAAAGACTTGTCCTGTATCCGATCGCCACTTGTAGAGATCGCAACGATTTCAATATCTTCTTCACGCAACCCATGGGCCTTGATCAGCCGGTCGCGCGTCTCGCGGGCTTGCATAAGCGCAAGCGCACTCCCACGTGTACCGATCTTGAGCGTTTTTGTTTGCATTGGCCGCTGTCCGTGTTACGCGAGTTTCATATTCATGGCCTCTACTAACGGGGTTTTATTCGACGGGCAATGCGACGAAGGATATCGATGCGGGTTCTGGGTATTGAAACGAGCTGTGACGAGACGGCGGCGGCTGTTGTCGAACGCGATGAGCATGGTCATGGCACCATTCTTTCGAACGTCGTCCTGAGCCAGATCGACGAACATGCACCCTATGGCGGTGTCGTGCCGGAAATCGCTGCACGCGCTCATGTCGAAGTTCTTGATCGTTTGATTGGTCAGGCACTGCATGAAGCACATTTGACGCTTGATGATGTTGATGCCATAGCCGCCACAGCAGGCCCGGGCCTCGTCGGTGGCCTGATTGTCGGACTGATGACTGGTAAAGCCATCGCCATGGCAAGCCAAAAGCCATTCTATGCGATCAATCATCTTGAAGGTCACGCACTAACACCGCGCCTGACGGATAGCATTGAATTTCCTTATCTTTTGCTGCTGGTTTCCGGCGGACATACGCAGATGGTGCTGGTCAAAGGGCTCGGCGATTATGAGCGACTGGGCACGACCATCGACGATGCACTCGGCGAAGCTTTCGATAAAACCGCAAAAATGCTTGGCCTCCCTTACCCGGGTGGACCGGAAGTCGAAAAAGCGGCGATGCTGGGTGATTCAACGCGTTTTAATCTGCCGCGCCCCCTGAAAGGTGAAGAGCGCCTCGACTTTTCTTTCTCGGGCCTCAAGACAGCGGTTCGTCAATTGGCAACGAGCCTCGAACCCCTCTCGCAAGCAGATGTTAATGACATCTGTGCGGCCTTCCAAACGGCTGTCGCCGATACATTGGATGACCGCGTTGCTCGCTCGCTTTCGCGGTTTCGCGAGACGTTCCCGGATGTGACTAGCCCCGCATTGGTGGTTGCGGGTGGGGTTGCCGCAAACAAGGTTCTCCGGAGCGTGCTTCAGCGGCTTTGCGACAAGAACGGTTTCGACTTCATTGCACCCCCAATGGCATTATGCACCGATAATGCGGCCATGATCGCATGGGCAGGTGCTGAACGCGCAGGAAATATGTCTCCGGATTCACTCGATATAGCACCGCGATCACGCTGGCCGCTGGACATGCATTCTGCACCTTTGATTGGCGCAGGCCGACGCGGAGCAAAGGCATGAGCAACAGGCCGCCAATAGCCGTATTGGGCGGCGGCGCATATGGTACAGCACTCGGAACCATGGCCGCATCAAATGGCAGCCCAGTGGTGATGTACGCGCGGGATTCCGCGACCGTCGCCTCGATAAACGATAATCATCGTAACGATGCCCATTTACCGGACATCCAACTTGATCCTTTATTGACCGCGAGCGACGACCCTGAAAGCGCCTTGAAGCATGGCAAATTCATTCTGTGTGTTGTTCCCGCCCAAGCGCTCTCAACTGCCTTGCAGGAACTCAAGGAGCATATCCCCGAAACTACGCCTCTCATCATTTGCGCTAAGGGAATTGAGCGATCCACCGGCCTTCTCATGTCCGAGGTTGCGCACCACATCCTGCCAAATCATCAGCTAGGCATATTATCCGGTCCAAGCTTTGCTACCGATGTAGCAAGAGGATTGCCCACGGCGGTAACCGTTGCTTCGCGTGACAAAGCATTGGCAGACAGTATTGCGCTTGCGCTTTCGGGCGCCACATTCCGCTGTTACTCCACCGATGACATGACCGGGGTTGAGATCGGCGGCGCACTCAAGAACGTACTTGCCATTGCGGCTGGTGCCGCCATCGGCAGAGGATATGGCGCCAGTGCGCAAGCCGCTCTCGTTACGCGTGGCTTTGTCGAATTGCGCCGCATCGGTCAGGCTTTGGGCGCAAAGGTAGAAACGATCATGGGGCTCTCCGGACTTGGCGATCTCATATTGACCTGCTCCACCCCGCAATCGCGCAATTACTCCTACGGCCTTGCACTGGGGAAAGGCGATGACTTGACGGGGCGCCCATTGGCGGAAGGTGTTGCAACTGCATCCATTGCAGTTGAACTGGCGGCTCGACATGATATCGATGCCCCTATCATTTCGGCTGTTTCAAAAATACTCGATGGCAAGATTACCGTCGACGAGGCCATGGAAGCATTGCTTTCACGGCCACTCAAGAACGAAGACTAGGAGAATAGGAATGCTTTTTGCGCTGCTATGTAACGATAAGGCTGACAGCTTGCAGCTTCGCCTTGATACAAGGACCGTGCATCTCGATTATCTGAACGGACTGGGTGACAAGCTGAAATTCGCCGGCCCCTTCCTTGGAGATGATGCCAAGCCAAATGGCAGTCTGGTTGTTGTGGAAGCTGTGGATTTGGAAGCTGCAAAACAGATTGCGGCCGATGATCCCTATGCAAAAGCTGGGCTTTTTGCGTCTGTCGATATCCGCCCATGGAACTGGGCAATCAAAAACCCGGACAACAAATAGGTTTCAACATGGCATACTGGCTGTACAAATCCGAACCTGACGCTTGGTCGTGGGAAAAGCAGAAAGCTGCAGGCGCCAAGGGTACGGAGTGGACCGGCGTACGCAACTATCTCGCCCGTAACAATATGCGGGCCATGAAGATCGGCGATAAGGGTTTTTTCTACCACTCCAATGAAGGTCTGGAAGTCGTCGGGATCGTCGAGGTTTGCGCGCTCAGCCATCCGGATTCGACGACGGATGATCCGCGTTGGGACTGCGTTGATATTCGCGCTGTCAGGGACATGCCAAAGCCTGTCACTCTCAAGGATGTCAAAGCAAATCCGAAACTGGAGAAAATGGCTCTGGTGACTTCGATGCGCCTTTCGGTTCAACCGGTGACCGAGGATGAATGGGACGAAGTTTGCCGCATGGGTGATCTTGTCCCGGCTCCAAAGTGACGATCTGTTTTGGTTGAGACCGCGCTGGACCCTGCCAGCGAACGCTACCGGCAGTTTGTGCTTGCCAATACGGTGTTGCAATCGCCGCCGCACGTTCCTGAAATCAAACTTCACCTTGCGGATGAGGCCCATGATCTCTGGCAGCGTACGGAAGACGAACTTGCCACTATCGGCCTTCCACCACCTTTCTGGGCCTTTGCCTGGGCTGGTGGACAAGGCGTTGCCCGCTACATAATTGACAATCCGCAAACAGTTGAAAACCGCTCTGTGCTTGATTTTGCTTCCGGATCGGGACTGATCGGCATTGCTGCTGCCATGGCTAATGCAGAACATGTTCTCTGCTGCGATATCGACCCGTTTGCCAAGCCTGCAATCATCCTCAATGCTGCCGCCAACGAAGTCAAAATAGACGTGCGGATAGCGGATTTGATAGGGAGTGACGAGCCTTGGGACACGATACTCGCGGGTGATATTTTTTACGATAAACCATTGGCAGATATGATCATTCCATGGTTTCATAAACTTGCCGCGCGCGGTACGGAAGTGATCGTCGGCGATCCCGGACGATCTTATTTCCCCAAAGGTATGCTGGAGCCGCTGGCAGTCTACTCGGTTCCGGTTACCCGTGTTCTGGAAGATGCCGAGATAAAGAAAACAACTGTCTGGCGTTTCCCGAGCTAACGCAGTACGCGGACAATTGTTCTGTCCGACAAATGAGGCAAGAGCCTGTTCATGTCTGCCCGGCTCAAGGCAATACAGCCTTCGGTCGGCATGTATCCCGGTCTCGCCAGATGAAAGAATATTGCACTGCCACCGGCCCTTCTGCGTGGCCGGATGTTCCAGTCCATAACGATGCAGATGTCGTACAGATTATCGTTACGCCACATGGTTTCGTGGCTGGCATTATAGGGTATTTGAACTTGGCGGTTATAATTGCGGTCATTGCTGACTTCGCACCAACCATCATTATTTTTCAACGGGTTAAGCTTTAGCAATCGCGTCGCCCTAACCCGCTTGTCTGGTCTTTTGAAGCCATAGAGGAGCCGCATGGATGCCAGTGGAGTACCACCGTCACCTTCGCGTTTTCTGGAAATTATGCCGCCTTTGCCAAGCGCGCAGCGCAAGACAATTCCACCCGCGATGAGTTGCCCCTGACTTTTATGGCCAGGCCGAGGGTGAACATCGATATATTTCAAAGAGCTTCGTGGCATGCTTGCCTCATAAAAAGCATTTTTATGGCAGACTGATGCGCCGCATAAGCAATATCAAGTCGATGCTCTTTCTTTCCTGTAGAATTCGACTTAAATTCCAACGACTTCTTTCCATCTTCGGGAGATCCAATGACAGCACGTACCATCCTAATCGTCGATGACGATGCAGACCTGCGGGCCATTCTGGTTGAACAACTGAGCCTTTACGAAGAGTTTCAGATTGTTCAGGAAGACAATGCGACCAAAGGAATTCAGGCTGCGCGCAATGGCGTTGTCGACCTGTTGATCATGGATGTCGGCTTGCCGGACATGGATGGACGAGAAGCCATCAAGCTCCTGCGCAAGGGCGGCTTCAAGGCTCCGGTTATCATGCTGACCGGCCATGATACTGATTCTGATACGATTCTCGGACTGGAGTCCGGTGCCAACGATTACGTCACCAAGCCGTTTCGCTTTGCTGTACTGCTTGCCCGTATCCGCGCGCAGCTGCGCCAGCATGAGCAGAGTGAAGACGCGACTTTCGTTGTCGGCCCTTATACATTCAAGCCCGGCCAGAAGATGCTCATCGACGCCAAGGGCGGCAAGATTCGACTGACCGAAAAGGAAGTCGCAATTATCAAGTATCTGTATCGCGCTGGCGGCAAGGTCATCACACGCGATATTCTTCTTGAAGAGGTCTGGGGATACAACTCTGGCGTGACAACTCACACGCTGGAGACGCATGTTTACAGACTTCGGCAGAAAATCGAACAGGATCCATCGAATTCAACCATACTCGTCACGGAAAGCGGGGGATACAAGCTCATTCCTTGATGCCGATCGGGTCAATCTAGGTATATGTCTGTAATTGCATGGCAATTGAAGATGATATTCGCATTCTGGAGACGGTGGGACTGTTCGGCACGTTTACGCGCGACCAGTTGCGCTTGCTTGCCTTCGGGACAGAACGCCTTGTCTTGCGGGAGGGTCGTGAACTTTACCGTGAAGGACAGTCGGCGGATTGCGCCTATGTCATTGATCGCGGTACGATTTCCCTGTTTCGGGAAGGACCTTCCGGCCGGATAGCTCTTAAAACCGTCGGGCCGGGAGCGGTCCTCGGCGAGATGGCGATTATTGCGCAAACCAAGCGGTTGACCAGTGCAATGGCCGACACGGAGACTGAAGTTATCCGCCTGAACCGCTCATTGTTTCGGCGTATTCTCGAAGAATATCCTGAAATCGCCGCTGCGTTGCACGATCAGATTTCCACTGATTTGAGCGAGATGATCGCGGAAATTTCCAAATACGAAAAACTGTTTGGCGATTAGCCAACTCGCGTGACCACAACCAAATTTCCCGCGTTGATTGCGAATTTGCTGCAAAAATCGATGGTTTTTCTGCAAGAACCTTCGATTCTTACACTGACTGACTTCAGATTACAGAAAATATCCTCCGGACTGCGATCAATCCAGATCAAACCGCGCGATCACCGGAACATGATCTGACGGACGCTCCCAACCTCGGGCTTCGCGCAGGATTGTGATGTCTCTCAAATCCGCTTCAAGGTCGGGCGAGCCCCAAATATGATCCAATCTCCGACCGCGATCCGCTGCTTGCCAATCGGCAGCCCGATAGCTCCACCAGGTGTAAATCTTCTCGGACGGCGGAATGTGGTGACGCATGAGATCGCTCCATCCACCATTCTTGCGCAGCGCCTCCAGACCTTCGGTTTCGATCGGCGTATGACTTACAACCTTCAACAACTGCTTGTGCGACCAGACGTCGGTTTCAAGCGGAGCGATGTTGAGGTCACCGACCAGCAGCGATGCATGGCCGTCGCCATAAACCGCATTCATGGCCTTCATCTCGTCGAGAAAACCCAGCTTGTGCTTGAACTTGGGATTGATCTCCGGATCGGGCTCGTCGCCGCCAGCCGGAACGTAGAAATTATGGATACGCATCCGCTTCGAGCCAGCAGTCACGACTGTGCTCAAATGACGGCAATCGGCGATATCGCAAAATCCGACACGCGCAGGTTCTGTCAAAGGGCGGCGCGAAAGGGTGGCAACCCCGTGATAACCCTTCTGGCCACTGATCTCGATATGCTCGTAACCAGCCATATGAAAAGCTTCACGCGGAAACAGATCATCGGGGCATTTGGTTTCCTGCAGGCACAACACGTCCGGCTGATAATCGCGTAGGAATTGCAGGACGAGCGGCAAGCGCAAGCGCACCGAATTGATGTTCCAGGTAGCTACAGAAAAAGGCATGGAAAGAAAGTCTCGCGGGTGATGGGTGAGCCGCAAGACTAGAGCAAGTTAAGGATTATTGAAACCGGATATCTTATTTCCGGCAAAACTGTCCTTGGCTTATTTGCCCCTCATCGCGATACGCGTGTAATCGATCTTGAACATGTCCTTGGCGAAACGTACGCCGGTTCGGACATTGGTAATCATCACCGTCGTATCGAGGCCTTGCGCATCGGTAATGGTCCATTGACGCAGTTCAAACGTCTTGGGGTCGAACATCATGGTGATGGTCGAATTACCGAAGATCGATTTGTCGCCGAGAACGATTGTCGTCATGTCCGGCTCTTCTTTGACCGATTTGACTGTATTGCCAGTCAGATTGATCTGGTCGCTCAAAAGAAGTTTCAATGGCGTTTTCGACAGGGGAACGAGATCCCATGTATCGAGCTTACGATTATTGATGACGACTGAATCGCCATCCGAGATAACGCGAATTGGCGACGGCTTATTGTAGTTGAAGCGAATCTTGCCCGGACGCTCGATATAGAAAGTTCCTTCAGTCTGTTCACCCCGAGGGCCGAACTGAACAAAGTCACCAGTCAGGGTCTTCACGCTGGAGAATTGATTGGCAATCTGCTGAGCCGCACCCGGCGCCGCATTCTGCGCCATTGCGGGTGCTGTGAGGAGGCCCATGCCAATAATCGAAGCAGCTACGACGCGCCGGGCGAATGGGCCTGCAACGCCAAATAATGCTGTCATGGTTCTCATGGGTGTAGAGTCTCCTGTCATCTTGTCTTAGGCCTACTCGATCAGTTTGGCTTGAGTGTGGCCAAGAAACGGCGGGCTGCGTAAACTGGTTCCACGATTTCGTCACGTAACAACCGCAAACACATATAGGAACGGGACCTGCCCAGTTCCATAACGCTCGTAACAACCCGTTACGTTACGTTCAAATTTTCAGGCAATTACAAGCTGTTAGTTGCCATTGCCTGAATCTAGAAGTCATCATCCTGCGTCGGCACCAATATCTCGCGTTTGCCCGCATGGTTGGCCGGACCGACAAGCCCCTCCTCTTCCATGCGCTCAATAATCGAAGCAGCACGATTGTAACCAATGCCAAGGCGACGCTGGATGTAACTTGTCGAGGCCTTCTTGTCGCGTAGGACGACTGCAACAGCCTGATCATATGGATCATCGGAATCCTCAAGATTGGAGGTTCCGGCAGGTCCGCCGCCGCTGTCATCCTCGTCATCTTCCTCGGTGATGGAATCGAGATATTCCGGCACACCCTGCATCTTGAGATGCTGAACGATTTTTTCGACTTCATCGTCGCCAACGAATGGCCCATGCACGCGCTGAATACGTCCGCCACCCGCCATGTAAAGCATATCGCCCATGCCAAGCAGCTGCTCACCACCCTGCTCACCAAGAATGGTACGCGAATCGATCTTGGAAGTAACCTGGAAGGAAATACGCGTCGGGAAGTTCGCTTTGATCGTACCCGTGATAACATCCACTGACGGACGCTGCGTCGCCATGATCACATGGATACCGGCGGCACGAGCCATCTGTGCCAGACGCTGCACCGCACCTTCAATATCCTTGCCGGCAACCATCATGAGGTCGGCCATTTCGTCGATGATGACGACGATGTATGGCATTGCAGTCAAATCGAGTTCTTCGGTCTCATAAACAGCTTCGCCGGTTGCGCGATCAAATCCGGTCTGCACTGTGCGGGCAATACGTTCACCCTTTTGCCGCGCCTGCTCGACCCGCTGGTTGAAGCCGTCAATATTGCGGACACCGACCTTCGACATCTTGCGGTAGCGGTCTTCCATCTCCTTGACGGTCCATTTCAGTGCTACGACTGCTTTCTTGGGATCAGTCACAACAGGCGTCAGCAGATGCGGAATGCCGTCATAGATGGAGAGTTCCAGCATTTTCGGATCGATCATGATCAGGCGGCACTGTTCCGGCGTCATCCGGTAGACCAACGACAGGATCATCGTGTTGATGGCAACGGATTTCCCCGAACCAGTCGTACCCGCGACCAGCAAATGCGGCATCTTGGCAAGATCGGCAATGACAGGCTCGCCATTGATCGTCTTGCCCAGCGCCAGCGCCAGCTTGGTCTTCGTCTGCTCAAAATCGCGGCTGGCCAGCAACTCACGCAAATAAACCATTTCGCGTGTCTGGTTCGGCAATTCGATACCGATGGCATTGCGGCCGGGGACAACGGCAACGCGGGCGGCTATAGCGCTCATCGATCGGGCGATGTCATCTGCCAGGGTAATAACGCGGGATGATTTGATACCCGGAGCAGGCTCCAGCTCATAAAGCGTTACGACCGGTCCTGGGCGAACATGAATGATTTCGCCCCGTACGCCGAAGTCTTCCAATACGCCTTCGAGCAACCGCGCATTCTGTTCCAATGCCTCTTTGGAGAGGCTCGGATTGCGCACCACATTCTTCGGCTCGCTCAGGAAGTGCAGCGGCGGCATTTCAAAACCATCGGATTTGATCAATGAAGCCTGAGCTTCGCGCTGAATACGGACACCGGCCTTGGGTGCCGGAGCCGGCGTTGAAACACGAGCGGCTGGTTTTGCGGCCGGGCGTGCCGGCGCAGCTTGCGGTGCCCAATCATCGACGGCCTCGTCTTCATCACTGAAGGCTACCGGATCGAAACGATCACTCTGGTCATCAAAGTCATCATCGATCTCAATCGAAGGCGCTTCAATGCGCGGTGATTCATTATAGAAGCCCGGCTCGCGGCGTTCACCGCCATTACCGGCCTTCTGGCGCGATACCGGAATGTCATCAAAGCCATCCTCATGGCGGGCACCAAGACTACGGGCACTGTTATACATTCCAGCGCCACGGCCAAACAAACGCCGGAACAAGGCACGTGTACTGAAAAAGAAATGCGTAATGGCACCGAGCGCCAGAAGACCACCGCCTTCACGCTCGTCATCTTCGTCCTCGTCGTCGTCAAAGTCATCCGGCTCGGCCACATGACGTTTCGTCTTCTTGGCTACAGCAGGCTCGCTGCCGCGATAGGTAAGGCCGCTTGCGAAGGCAAATATCCATAAAGTCGGGACAGCAAGAACAGCCACCAGGATCATGGCAAGCCCGCCCCGCGGGAAAGTTCCGGTGAAGATCGCAGGTATCTTGAGAACCATATCGCCAAGCACGCCGCCAAGACCGATAGGCATTGGCCAGCTTTCCGGAATGGCAAAACAACCGGCCATGGCCGCTGCGAGCAGCGACGCACAGAACCATGCAACCGTGCGGCGCGCCATACGGTCAACGCCGCGACCTGTCATGAATAGCCCACCCCAGAATACGGCCGGCATCAGCGCAACAACCGTCGACAGGCCAAAAAACTGCATTCCAAGGTCTGAAAATACTGCTCCGGCATAGCCCAGAGCATTTTGAGTGGGATTGGATGTGGCGTGGCTGAAGCTTGGATCAAGCACATTCCAGGTTGCCAGACTGCCGATAGCAAGCGCGACAAGGCAAAGAATTGCCAGGCCGATCAGGATGTTTATCTGCCTGCGGAACAGGTTATAAAAACCTGTCCTGTCGTCGTCGATGGCATAAGAGGCTGAATATCCTTGACGCATGAAATCCGGTCCCACGTGAATCTATGCCCTGTGGCTGTGCATTCCACGGAGCTGATTCCAAACTTACCGGCTGGATGGTTAAGGGGCCATTAACCATGGGTGATGTGGGGGAAATTAGCTGGATGGTACCAGAGCCTCATAGAAGACTGTCCCATAAGTCACAGAATTTTTAGATCCTCGGGTCAAGCCCGAGGAGGACGGAGAAGGAGGTGTTTTATGATAACGGAGAGACTGGGGCAGTTAAGGCGGGAGGTTGTGAAGGCGGTCGGGTCCAGAGATGTGTTTGTGCAGCGCGCGCCTTGAAAGCCGGAGAGATAACAAGGCGTAACCAACATCACTCCTTCTCACACGGGGCTGCGCGGTAAGCTCGTCGGGTAAATTCAACCGGGGTCAAAGCCAAGCGTAACATTGTTGCAATGTTGAAGCATAATTTCTGTGTCTCCAAAAAATGGAGATGGCTTTGACTACAACAATTTTCCGTTCGATTCAGTTTGCCGTCATTGGCAGCCTGATGATCACTACTGTGCCCGCTGGCGCACAACAGCAATATCCCACCGGCAGCTATCAAGTTGCCCAATGGGATGGCAACAGGTCTTGTCGCGATTCCGATCGTTGGGATCGCGAACGGTGCTGGCGGCAGAAAGACAGGTGGCGTGACGAGAGAAAGCGCGAAGAAAGAAAACGCGACCACCGACGCGAAAAGAAAAATAAAGATGCCGCTATCGCTGCCGGAATTGTGGGGCTGACACTCGGCGCTTTGGCGGTAGGGGCAGCAAGCCAGGCAAAGAAACGCGATGCGGATCGTGAACGGCATGCCCGCTGCTACAGCCGCTATAGCAACTACGACGAGAGATCAGGTACATTTATAGGGCGCGACGGGCAAAGGTATCGTTGCCGGTAAAAATATCCGAAACTTTCATGGATAACATCCAACCTATAACAGAAAAGGCCCGGTAAACCGGGCCTTTTGAGTTTTCGTAAGGAAGCTATCAATTGTGGTAGGCAGCTTCGCCGTGGGAGGTGAGATCGAGACCGATGGACTCGTTCTCTGCAGTCGGGCGGAGACCGACAACAACATCCACGATCTTGTAGAGGATGAAGGAACCGATGCCGCTCCATGCAATGGTAACAGCGATCGCCTTGATCTGTATAAAGACCTGGCTGCCCATTGTCAGACCTTCCGCATAGCCCACACCACCAAGGGCTGAACTTGCAAAGATGCCCGTTCCAATAGCACCGACAATGCCGCCAATACCATGCACGCCGAACACATCAAGGCTGTCATCATAGCCCAGCTTCGGCTTGATAACTGCAACCATGTAGTAGCAGATCGCGCTGGCGACAGCGCCAAGGACGATTGCACCGACCGGGCCAACAGCACCGGCAGCAGGTGTTACTGCCACAAGACCCGCGACAATGCCCGATGCAGCACCCAGCATGGACGCCGTCTTGCGTGAGAGCGCTTCAATGACCACCCAGGCGATGATCGCGCCTGCTGTAGCAGTAAAGGTGTTGATCATTGCAAGAGCCGCTGTGCCGTTGGCTTCAAGCGCGGAGCCTGCGTTGAAGCCGAACCAGCCAACCCAGAGAATTGCAGCGCCAATCATGGTGAGTGGCATGGAATGCGGAGCCATCATATCACGGCCAAGACCTGCACGTTTGCCGATAACGATAGCACCGACCAGACCTGCAATACCTGCATTGATATGAACGACTGTACCGCCAGCGAAATCAAGCGCACCCCAATTGTAGATCAGGCCATTTGAGTCCCAGACCATGTGAGCGATCGGGAAGTAGATGAAAGTAACCCAGAGAGCCACGAACAGGATGGTCGCTGAGAACTTGATGCGCTCTGCAAAGGCGCCAACGATAAGCGCCGGTGTGATGCAGGCAAATGTCATCTGGAAGGAGATGAAGACATATTCAGGGATCGAGCCTGATACGGTATCGGGGCCAATGCCCGAAAGGAAGACCTTGCCCAGACCACCCCAATAAGCGCTCTCGCTTCCACCAAAAGCAAAAGAGTAACCATAGACAACCCAGATGACCATGACGACGGCGGTAATGCCCGTGCACTGCATGAGAACGGAAAGAACATTCTTGGCGCGGACCAGACCGCCATAGAACAGGGCAAGACCCGGAAGAATCATGAACAGGACGAGAATGGTTGCAACCATCATCCAGGCGGTATCGCCCTTGTCGGCCACTGCGGCGACTGCTTCTGCAGCTTCAGGCGCAGCGGGCGCTGCTTCCTGTGCGAATGCGGCCAGCGAGCCGAATGCGGTCAAAGCCAGCGACCCCAGAAGGGTGCTGCCTGCCGCTGTTGTCAATCTGCTTGGAATTTTCATTATGCTCTCCTTGAACCCCAAATAACTCACAGCGCTTCGGTGTCGGTCTCGCCCGTACGGATACGGACTGCCTGCTCGATGCTGAGAACGAAAATCTTGCCGTCGCCGATCTGGCCGGTCTTGGCGGCGGCAGTGATGGCCTCGACGGCGGTATCGACGAGATCCGACGCGACAGCGACTTCCACTTTCAATTTCGGAAGAAAGCTGACGGCATATTCCGCGCCACGATAAATCTCGGTGTGTCCCTTTTGGCGGCCATAACCCTTCACCTCGGTGACGGTCAGGCCCTGGATGCCGACAGCGGTGAGTGCTTCGCGCACTTCGTCCAGCTTGAACGGCTTGATGATGGCCATCACAATTTTCATTGACTATACCCCTGCGCTTTGCGCGGTGCCCGTCAGATGGAATTATCTGAACTCTCAGCAACCGCGTTGAACCCATCGCCTCAGGCCGCAAGGCCCTTAGTGACTGAGAAGGAGTATTCAAGTTCCGTGCCAGATTCGAAAATTACTTCTAATACTTTGAATTTAAATGGATATTTTTTATATGAGCTTCCAAATTTATATGCAGTGCAGCAATATGCCTAAAATTTAGGCGAATAGCGAAGACTGTTCAAGTTTCACTCGGTACTATGCACACGAATTAGGCCCTCCTGCGCAGTAGAGGCGATTAAAGTGCCGTCTCGGCTATAAAGTGCGCCACGGTTAAAGCCGCGAGCGCCAGAAGTGCTGGGGCTGTCGGCCGTATAGAGCATCCAGTCATCGAAGCTGAAAGGCCGATGGAACCACATGGCATGATCAAGACTCGCCACCTGCAAATCGCGATCGAAAATATTGCGGCCATGGGCATAGAGTGAGGTGTCGAGCAGGGTCATATCCGAAAGATAGGCAAGTACCGCAGCCTGTATGGCGCGATCCTCCGGCACGGGGCCTGTCGCTTTTATCCAGACGCTTTGCTCTGGCGGAAGCTTGTCGCGTGTCAAGTAATGCCGAAGTGAAAGCGGCTTGATCTCAATTGGCCGGTCCTGCTCCCAATATTGCCGGATGATCTTTGGCGCATTTTGCAGGTACTGTTCTTTCATATCCTTGTCGGAGATGAGGCTTTCCGGCGCGGCAATGTCCAATGGCTTTGGCTTTTGATGCTCCAGCCCCTCTTCCTCAATCTGGAATGAAGCTTCCAGAGAAAAGATGGCATGGCCATGCTGTATGGCAACGACGCGGCGCGTCGTGAAACTTGAGCCGTCGCGGATGCGATCGACTTCATAGATAATCGGCACCTTTGGATCACCAGCACGCATGAAATAGCCGTGCAGCGAGTGCACATGCCGGAGCGGGTCCACTGTCCGCTGCGCTGCAACCAATGCCTGCCCGATAACCTGGCCGCCGAAAACCCGCTGCCAGCCAACTTGCGGGCTGCGACCTCTAAACAGGTTGTGTTCAAGCGTCTCAAGGTCGAGTATGGACAAAAGCTCAGTCATTGCTGTTGACTTGGGCGCTTCAGACATGATCGACAAATCTCCTGTTCATCCGTGTCATCGCTTGCAACAGGAACAGGCCGACAAGTCAAGTATAGTCAACCCGGAGACCATCATGAACGCACCCCGCACAGACATCATCATCGCCGGTGCAGGTTATGTCGGCATGGCGACTGCAGTTGCGCTGAAGTCATCAGCGCCGCATCTGGGCGTCACTGTTATCGATGCCGCGCCTGCCGGCGTCTGGCGCAATGATACGCGTGCCTCAGCCATCGCAGCTGCCGCAAGCCGCATGCTTGATCGCCTCGGTTGCTGGCAGTCAATTCTCCCGGATGCCCAGCCCATCAATGAAATGATTGTCACCGATTCGCGTACTGCCGATCCTGTGCGGCCTGTATTCCTGACTTTCGACGGCGAAATCGAACCGGGCGAACCGTTTGCTCATATGGTCGAGAACCGCGCTCTCAACGCCTCGCTTCGCGACAAGGCTGACGCGCTGGGTATTGTTTTTATCGAAGGCGCGCCGGTGCATGGTTTCGATCAGGGCGATAATAGCCTGACCGTGCGCTATGGCGAGGACAAGTCTTTGCAGGCCCGCCTGCTGATAGCGGCGGATGGCGTAAAGTCGCGCTTGCGTGACATGGCGGGTATCAAGACCGTGAACTGGGAGTATGGCCAGTCCGGAATCGTATGCACAGTTGCACATGAGCGCCCGCATAATGGCCGCGCCGAAGAACATTTCCTGCCTGCCGGTCCATTTGCTGTGCTGCCGCTGAAAGGCAACCGTTCTTCGCTGGTCTGGACGGAACGTACCGCCGATGCAGACCGCTTGATCAAGGAAGACGATTTCGTCTTCGATGCAGAGCTTGAACAGCGATTCGGCCTGAAGCTTGGCGAACTGCGTGTCGAGGGTGCCCGCAAAGCTTTCCCGCTCGGCCTGACACTGGCGCGCGATTTCATCAAGCCACGTTTTGCGCTTGTCGGCGATGCGGCCCACGGCATTCACCCTATTGCCGGACAAGGGCTGAACCTCGGCTTCAAGGATGCGGCAGCCATTGCTGAAACAATTGTCGATGCAGATCGCCTTGGCCTCGACATTGGCTCTATTGCAGTTCTGGAGCGCTACCAGACATGGCGCCGTTTCGATACGGTACAGATGGGCGTGACCACAGACGTGCTCAACCGCCTGTTCTCGAATGACAACGTACCTGTCCGCGCCTTGCGCGATTTCGGACTTGGTCTTGTCGAACGCATGCCGCGGCTTAAAGGATTCTTCATCCGTCAAGCCGCCGGACTATCACCGTCTGCCCCGAAGCTGCTGCAGGGGCAGTCTATCTGATCCTTGGCTGTTAGTCGGTCTGGCGTAAATTATCCCGCAATGTCGTGCCGGTATAAGCGGTCCGGTAGCGGCCACGTCTTTGCAATTCCGGCACCACCAGATCGACGAATTCCTCAAAGCAGCCGGGTGTATAGGTGGCCAGCAACATGAAGCCATCTGCACCACCGCGATCCATAAAATCCTCCAGCTGATCGGCAATGTCGGCTGGCGTACCTACCAGCGCAGGCATGGAGAAACGCAGGGAATAGGTTTGAGCTGCCTCACCAATGGTCACGGTTTTTCCGGCCCCAGATTCCACCAGAGCATCCTTCACACCTTGAATGCCGGGAACCGCAATATCGGCGAGAGGCCGGTCTGGATCATACTGCGAGAAATCCACACCAAGCTGACCGGAGATCATCGCGAGCGATCCTTCCTTCGGCACCAGTGAGCGGATGAACTCGTACTTTTCTTCCGCCTCAGCGCGCGTTTCTCCCACTACAACCTGAACGCCATAGATGAGTTTGACGCTGTTGGCAGGACGGGAAAACCGCGTCACGAGCCGATTTTTGAGGTCTTCGCTATAGGCACGCATACGCTCAACCGTCGGGTGGATAGCAAAGATTGCTTCAGCATGTTCCGCCGCAAAATCACGGCCCGCATCGGACGAACCTGCCTGCCACAAGACCGGGTTTCCTTGCGGAGATGGAGACACGAAATGGCGGGCGCGGCATTTGAAGAATGGCCCGTCATGGTTGATTTCACGTACCTTTGACGGATCGGCATAAACACCGCTCACCTTGTCGGCAACGATTGCACCCTCATCCCAAGAGGACCAAAGCTTTTTGCAGAGATCGATATAGTCGTGAAGCCGCTCATAGCGCAGCGAGCGATCTGGCATTGTAGAGCCATAAGCATCCCACTCGCTCTTCGAATAGGAACTGACAATATTCCACGCAAGACGTCCGCCGGTTAGATGGTCCAAGCTCGAAAGCCGACGCGACATTGAATAAGGATGCTCGAATGCAGTTGAAAGCGTCACGCCAATCCCAAGGTTGCGCGTAGCACCTGCTATTACCGGCACAATGGTCGATGGTTCGTGCGTTGGAAATTGCACGGCATATTTTACAGTCGTATCCGAACTATCCGCATAGGTATTATAAGGCGCAAGTTCATCGGCAATGAATATTGCATCGAACAGGCCTCGTTCCAGCGTCTGTCCCAAATGATGCCAGTAGGGAGGGGATGCATAATCCCAACCCACCTTATCTTTTGGATGCCGCCACATGCCTGTCGCATGGCTGCTGACCCCATGCTGTATGAAGCCCAAAAAATGGGCTTTCTTCTTGGTCATATCAATCACCGCTTATGGAGGCCAATGCCTCGAAAATGAATATTCTGAAATTGCTGGCTGGCAGTTCAGGACGGTCGCTTCTCGATGAAGAAAGCGAGTGCAGTCCCAGCGGCCGTGACCAGCACCAGTAAAGGTCCCGCATAGATAAAGCGATAATCATAACCGATCCCTGCAATGACAAAGATCGACAGTGAGAAGACTATAGCTATGCTTGCCCAATGACCGTTCTCCGGCATTTGTCCGGCCGGTTTCGTGGAGCGTATCGCGGCGATAGCGTTGTGCACGCCGCGAATGAAACCAAAGGTGAAGAAAATGCTGACGGCAACGCCAAGGACAATAATGATAAGTGAAATAGCGGACATAGCTTCTCTCCTTACAATACCGGCTGTGAAGCAGATCTGGTGATAACATGCGCAGGTTCGCCCGGCACACCTGCCTCGCTTAAAAAGCCGGCTTCCCGCAGGGATGAAAAGTCAAATCGCACTGGCTTGAACGCAGCAGCAATGACAACCGCGAGGCCGCTGATGCTGACAATCGAGAGCGTCCCGATAAGGTCGCCGTAATATTGGCGGATGGGCATACCGATCAGGATGGCGAGAACGATACCGCCAACAAAACCAACGGTGTTTGTCCTTGGCCACAAGATTGCCAGCACCAACGGAAGCAGGATTGAAGATTTCAACGCATAGGTGGTCAGGACAAGCGTTGTGAAATCAACACCGGAAAGGACGATGGCGAGGGCAATAAATCCACCTGCCAGAATCGACAGTTTGGTAATGACGAACAGCGTCTTTTCCGATGTTGCCGGCGAAACACGCTTCACGATGTCCACTGCAACAATGGAAGACAGAGCAGCACTGGCTCCATCAATGGTTGAATAGCAGGCAGCTAGAATGACCAATGCGTAGATAACAATTACGAATATTGGCAATCCAAGATGGGCGATGAGATACGGGCCAATCGCGGCACTGTCGCCGCCAATTTCCGGTAGCGTGATGCCATAGGCGATGCCGATGAGACCGAGCATGCCAAGGCAAATCGGGATCGGGTAAAACAAGGCGCCGGACCACAGGAATGTTTTGTTCACATATTCCGGACGCAAGGCCCACGCTTTTTGCCAGAATGTCTGATCCGCAATTGCCGCAGCAAAAATACCAAAAGCCAAGGTGATACCAAACCCGGCAGCAGCTTCAGGGCGCAATACAGATAGATTTTCAGCGCCTGCTGCACCAACCTGTTCCATGACCGCTGCGGCACCGCCCGGAACCTTATCAAAGGCCAGAGACACGATGATCGCCGCCGGTACAGTGATCATCAGCAGGTTGATGGTTCCTGTCATGACGCTGGTCCACAGGCCGCCAAAATAGGAATAGACCAATACCGAGAGCATGCCCACAAGTGCGGCAATGGCCCAATCCGTGCCGAATATGGTCGACATGACCACAGATGTACCCTTGAGGTTGATCAGCAATTCCAGAATGATACCGAAGATCATTGTGGCAGTGACGATTCCGGTCGCCACATTGGATCGATTGAACCGATGGCGTACAAATTCGGAGATGGTATATCCATTTGGCATCTGGCGGCGCAGCACCCGCGTAAATGGGATCAAAAGCATGATCGCCAGTCCGTTTGGCACAACGAACCAGAACAGCCCGGACAGGCCCCATTGAAAGGTCATTGCGGATGTCATCATGACCGCCATCGACCACGTCCAGACGGAGATGACTGAACCGACACCAAAGCCGAAGCCGATCTTTCTGTCAGATATAATGAAATCATGCGTATTGCGCACGAGTTTGGCACGTACAATGAGTGCTATTATAAGAGAGCCCAGACCCAATCCGATCATAAGAGCGTAGCCAAGGGCGGGCGTTAATCCGGGCGTTAAAGCCAGAGTCGATTTATCCATTAAAAAATTCCAATAAAAATAGGTTCGCTAAAAATTTCTTGTAAAATAACCAATATGGCGGGGTTGGCTTGGGATAAAAATCCAAACGCACCTGACTTTAAGAAAAAACCAATCAAAAATTGCATTGAGATGCAAAGGATCGTTTCGCCAGTGGATACGGCCACTGAAGGATAATCAATATGTATCCGGTTGTAGAGCAAGCATAACTAGCCTGCTCTACAAAAATCGCACCTAAAGGGCGCGCGGATATTTCCGGTAGATCGCGTCGATTTCAGACAGAAGTTCAGGCGAAAGCTCCAGATCAGCTGCCCCAATATCCGTCTTCAAATGATCCATGGAAGTCGCTCCAATGATCACCGAAGTCATGAATGGCCGGGTAAGTGCGAAAGCGATTGCCATTTGCGCAACATCAAGCCCATGCTTGCCTGCCAATTCCACATAGGCGCGAACCGCAGGCTCTGAGTGCTCATTATTGCGCCACAGGCCGCCGGTCTGGATCGCGCCGCGTGTTCCAGCCGGAACCTTACCATCCAGATATTTGCCAGTGAGCACGCCCGAGGCAAGTGAGGAATAGGCGAGCAGGCCGACATCCTCATGGTGACTGAGTTCTGCCAGATCGAGATCGAAAACGCGCTGGATGAGACTGTATTCGTTTTGAACGGAGACAACGCGCGGAAGATCGCTGCGCTCTGCCAGTTTCAACCATTGGCCAATGCCCCACGCAGTTTCGTTGGACAGGCCGATCTGCCTGATCTTGCCTTCCTTGACCATATCGCCAAGGCCAAGCAGCGCATCCTCGATCTGGTCCAGAACCTGCGTCTGGTTTTGCGTATGCGGGGCATATTTCCACGCAGAGCCGAAATGATAATGACCCCGCGCCGCATAATGCACCTGATAGAGGTCGATATAATCGGTCTGCAGGCGCCTGAGGCTGCCTTCGACAGCTTCACGCACGCTTGCGCGGCTTGGCTTGCTGGCATCACGAATCCAGCTTTGACCACCGCCCGAAATTTTCGTTGCCAGAACGAAACGATCACGCTTGCCTGACTTTTTGAACCAGCTGCCAATATAGTCTTCGGTCTTGCCATAGGTTTCGGGGCTGGAAGGGATGGCATAGACCTCCGCCGTATCCATGAAATTGACGCCGGCATCCAGAGCGTAGTCAATCTGGTTGTGAGCGTCGGCTTCGGTGTTCTGTACGCCCCAGGTCATCGTGCCGAGGCAAATTTCCGTGACGTCAATATCCGTCCGGCCAAGTTTCTTCAGTTTCAAGGGATGATTCCTATCTGGATTGATCAGTCGATTTCGAGGCCAAGCTTTTGCTTGAGCTTTTTCACGCGCTGGCCATAAGTGGGGGAAACGGCAACGGCGGCAGCGGCCCTGCCTACCATATCAATCAATTCACGTTTTTCCGCATCGTTCAACCGCTGACGCAGGAATGGCGAAGTTTTTTCGATGACAGTGACTGTATCGTCGATCTGGCCGGTCGCCCATTTTGCATAGATGACGGCCTCGTCTGCCTTCTCCGGATCGCTGATATCAATGATCGCATCCCGAACCGCTTCATAGTGACTGTCGGTAACCGGTGTGTCTTCTGAAATGATCGCGAAAATGACAGTCGCTGCAGCAAGAACCGGATCATCGATCGCCGTTAATGGCGAGTGCTCGTGCTGCAGGCGGATCTTTCTGCGGCGCAGATAGCCGCGAGCTTTACCAGCCGTATCAATCACATCGCTGGCAGCGCTTCCCAGGGTACGCACCCTGTACCACCAGAAAAGACCGCCGCCAATAATCCCAAGCAACGCCAGAAGAATATGCATCAACAACCCCCGTTTGATTTTTCCCTTCTACAGAGGAGAAATCCATTTGTATATTCCACCGATATGCGAGACCGTCATGGACCTGATACGGAACACTGGCAGAGATCGTACGTTATCGTAGGTACACAAACATGACGTACGGACAACACACATCTTAACGAGGGAGAGATACTCATGGACAGACAAGCCACGGCAATCTGGCAGGGCGCATTGAAGGACGGCAAAGGAACGCTGGACACGCAAAGCGGCGCGTTGAAAGGTCTTCCCTACAACTTCAAGGCGCGCTTCGAGGATGAAAGCGGTACATCCGGTACCAATCCGGAAGAACTTCTGGCCGCTGCCCACGCGGGTTGCTTTGCCATGCAGCTTTCGCACTTCCTGGCCGAGAACGGCACACCGGCAGCAAATCTCGATGCCAAGGCTGTTGTCACCGTAAGCCCTGCGGCAGGTGGCGGATTCGAGATCACCAAAAGCGCCCTGACGCTGGTTGGTGATGTTCCGGGCATAGATGCAGAGACTTTTGCCAAGCTTGCAGATCAGGCTAAGGCAACCTGCCCGCTGTCAAAAGCACTCGGCGCCATTGACGTGACGCTGGACGCCAAGCTGGCTTGAGCTAACTCGATCAAAGCAGCAAAAAGCCCACCATGACAGGTGGGCTTTTTGCTCTTTGTAATACAGAACCAACGCGTCAGGTTAAACGCGGCGCTCCACCATCATCTTCTTGATCTCGGCAATTGCCTTGGCAGGGTTGAGACCCTTGGGGCAGGTTTGCGCGCAGTTCATGATCGTATGGCAGCGGTAGAGCCGGAACGGGTCTTCCAGATTATCCAAACGTTCGCCCTTGGCTTCATCACGGCTGTCGATCAGCCAGCGATAGGCCTGAAGCAGAACAGCAGGGCCGAGATAGCGATCGCCATTCCACCAATAGCTTGGGCAGGATGTCGAGCAGCAGGCGCACAGAATGCACTCATAAAGGCCATCAAGCTTGGCGCGATCTTCATGGCTTTGCAGCCATTCCTTTGCAGGCTCCGGCGAAACGGTTTTCAGCCAAGGCTCGATTGAACGGTGCTGCGCATAGAAATTCGACAGGTCCGGCACCAGATCCTTGACCACCGGCAGATGCGGCAGCGGATAGATTTTCACCGCGCCCTTGATCTCATCCATACCCTTGGTGCAGGCGAGCGTATTGGTGCCGTCAATATTCATGGCGCATGAACCACAGATGCCTTCACGGCACGAACGGCGCAAAGTCAGCGTCGGGTCGATCTTGTTCTTGATCCACAGGAGGCCATCGAGAACCATCGGGCCGCAATCGTCCAGATCGACATAATAAGTGTCGATACGGGGATTTTCGCCATCATCCGGCGACCAGCGGTAAATCCGGTATTCGCGCAGATTGTTGGCGCCTGCCGGACGGTCCCAGGTCTTGCCGGGCTGCATCTTCGAATTCTTCGGAAGTGCAAGTTCAACCATAATGTTCTGGTCCTTTATAACGATTCTCAGACTGGATCAGTGAACCGCTTTCTCTCTTTTGTTCTTCGCAGCCAGAAGCCGCTTTTAGTACACACGCGCTTTCGGCGCGATCTTGGCGAGGCTAATACCGCCATCCTCTTCCTTGACCAGCGGATCAAGGTGGACGGGACGATACGCCAACGTTACTTCACCTTCCGGCGTAAGCCATGCCAGGCTGTGCTTGCGCCAATTGACATCATCGCGGCTGGGGAAATCCTCGTGCGCATGCGCGCCGCGGCTTTCCTTGCGGGCTTCTGCCGCGACAACAGTCGTCAAGGCATTCGCCATCAGATTTTCCAATTCCAGTGTTTCCACCAGATCGGAATTCCAGATCATCGACCTGTCCGTCACCTTGACGTCAGGCAGTTCGCTCCAGATCTTTTCCATGCGCTCGACACCGGATTTCAGCGAGTCCGAGGTGCGGAACACGGCCGCATCTTCCTGCATGGTCTTTTGCATCTTTTCGCGAAGCACGGCTGTTGGCGTGCCCCCATCGGCATGACGCAGGCGATCAAAGCGATCCATGATCTTCGTAACCGAAGCCTCGTTGATCTCCGGAATCTTCGAGTTGCGGTCGATCACCTGACCGGCACGAATGGCGGCAGCGCGGCCGAACACCACGAGATCGATCAGCGAATTGGAACCGAGACGATTGGCACCATGTACGGAAGCGCAACCGGCTTCCCCCACAGCCATGAGGCCGGGCTGGATACGGTCCGGATCTTCCGGCGTAGGATTAAGCGCTTCACCCCAATAATTGGTTGGAATACCGCCCATATTGTAATGAACGGTCGGCAAGACCGGGATCGGCTCGCGTGTCAAATCAACGCCTGCGAAAATCTTCGCGGATTCGGAAATGCCGGGAAGGCGCTCATGCAGAACGGCAGGATCAAGATGATCCAGATGCAGGAAGATGTGATCCTTATTCTTGCCAACCCCGCGGCCTTCGCGGATTTCCAGCGTCATGCAGCGTGAAACCACGTCACGCGAAGCCAGATCCTTGGCTGAAGGCGCATAACGCTCCATGAAGCGTTCGCCTTCGGAATTGACCAGATAGCCACCCTCGCCGCGCGCACCTTCAGTGATCAGGCATCCAGCACCATAAATGCCGGTTGGATGGAACTGCACGAATTCCATATCCTGAAGCGGGAGGCCGGCGCGGGAAACCATGCCGCCGCCATCGCCAGTGCAGGTATGGGCCGAAGTTGCAGAGAAATAAGAGCGGCCATAACCACCCGTCGCCATGACCACCATTTTGGCGGCAAAGCGGTGGATCGTGCCGTCATCAAGATTCCATGCGACAACACCGGTAATCGTGCCGTCTTCATCCTGAATGAGGTCAAGCGCGAAATACTCGATGAAGAACTGCGCGTTGTGGCGCAGGGACTGGCCATAGAGTGTGTGCAAAATGGCGTGGCCGGTACGGTCAGCCGCGGCGCAAGTGCGCTGCACGGGCGGACCATCGCCGTAGTTCATCATGTGGCCGCCGAATGGGCGCTGATAAATCTTGCCCTCTTCGGTACGGGAGAAAGGCACGCCGTAATGCTCAAGCTCATAGACCGCAGCAGGGGCCTCGCGGGCCAGATATTCCATCGCGTCGGTGTCGCCGAGCCAGTCGGAACCCTTGACCGTATCGAACATGTGCCACTGCCAGGAGTCTGCGCCCATATTGCTGAGCGAGGCGGCAATACCACCCTGCGCCGCAACCGTATGCGAGCGCGTTGGAAAAACCTTGGTAATGCAGGCTGTCTTCAAACCCTGCTCCGCCATGCCGAGCGTAGCGCGAAGGCCGGCGCCGCCAGCGCCAACGACAACCACATCGAACTTGTGGTCAACGAAGGTGTAAGGCTTTGCGGCTTTGTTTTCTGTAGTTGCCATAATAGAGCTTAAACTCCGAAACTCAGCTTGAGGATCGCAAAAAGAGACACAACACCAACCGCGATTGTGAAGAAGGTATTGAGCATGATGCAGGCAAGCTTTGCGCCTTCACCATGCACGTAATCCTCAATGACCACCTGCATCCCAAGACGCATATGGTATAGGCCGGACAAAAGTACCAGAATAAGAACCAGCGCCGTCAGCGGGTGTGACAATGCTGCCCGGGTTTCCTCGTAGCTTGCGCCATGCAACGATACGATCAGCCCGATGAAAAACAGCATTAGAGGAATGTTGGCGACTGCCGTGAGACGCTGGCGCCAGAAATGCTCGGTGCCTTCCTTCGCAGAACCCAATCCGCGAACCTTGGCAAGCGGCGTGCGCATATCAGCCATGGTATAGCTCCCTACGCGAGTGTGAATACGGCGACCCAGACAAGGATCGTCAGCAGAACGGAAGCAATGAGCGATGCCCATGCCATTTTGGTGGTGGTGTCTTTTTCCAGACCGCGCCCTGTATCCCAGATCAGGTGACGGATGCCGCCGATCATGTGGTGGATAAGCGCCCAAGTATAACCGAGCAGCACGAGAAGGCCGATCCATGAGCCGTAGACCATGGCAACAATGTCAAATTGCTGCTGGCTCGTTGCAGTCGCGATCAACCACCATGCAACCAGCAGTGTGCCGAAATAAAGCGCGCAGCCTGTAATGCGGTGGACAATGGACATAACCATGGTCGGGATTGGTTTATAGATTTGCAAGTGAGGCGACAAAGGCCGGTTTGCATGCAAATTAGTTTTGCTCATAGCGTCCCCAATGAGAATCGCCGCGCCTTAGGGTGGGAAAAAGACGGGCAGGGCCGAAGGCTGGATGGAGCCAATTTAGAAGGGTTTTAATGCGGTTTTTGCACTGCGTCAAAGCCCCATTCAGAACCCTCATGCGGCGAATTGGCTCTAATAGCAAGATAATAAGGTTTTTGTATAAAATTCAATCGTTTAAACAGCCTGAACAGCCCTTTGAAGGGTAAAAACAGCGATCAAAATAATGTCAGAAATAGTTGAGTGAGTCTGTCCAGATTTACTGCCCGATCATTTGCCATGGTCCCGGCATTACAAGTTCATCTGCGACGCCGGGAGTCGCTCGCAGGTTGGAGCAACTCCCTGATCGTTGCGGAGACTACTGATTACCGAAACGGATGACGAAACTCGTCCAGTCTGCGGCCGCAGCCACCTGCTCATAGAGTTTGCGCCCGTCTTCCGGTACACGCGGTGCATTGAGCGACAGTTTGGTCCAGCCGCGCTCTTCCGCCTTGTCGGCCAGTACATCGATCAAAGCCTTGGCAATTCCTTTGCCGCGATGATCATGATGCACGTAAATATGATCGACCTGCCCCGCACGCATGCCCGATACAGGCTCAGGCAGATCGTAGAAAATGACGAAGCCAACAAGATTGCCGTCAAGTCTTGCCCCGGCAATTTCCGCTGCGCGGTCACGCAAGAGGTTTTCGGCGTAATAATCATCGGGGCGGCGAGGTGCGCCGCGCTTCAGCGCCTGCGCATAGCTGGCAAGCAGCGGCGCGAATTCATGCGCATCGTTCAAATGCAGCAGGGAAATATCAATTGCATGTTCGTCTGCGGCTTTTTTGGTCATAATCGCTTCCGTCCCTTTATTGCTGCTTGTGCCAAGGATTGGTTGATTGTGCCGTTCACGTCAACCTTAAGGCGGAATCAAAATCGATTTGATTGCGTCGAGGCAGATGACAATCGTTAACAAATGGTTAATGCTGGCATGACGATCACCTGATTTGAGGTCTCGCCATGTTTCGTACATCGCTTTTCATTCTGGCCGCACTCGGAAGCCTGTCGGGCGCAGCGCTCGCCGATAATGGCACTTATGGCGATGAATATGGCAATGTCATCATGCATCAGGCTGGCGGGCCAAAGATCATCTTTGTCGGATCGAGAGCTGCCAAGTCTGACGTGATCGGACAAGAGGTCAGACGCAATACCCCGGTCTACAAGCGGGTCAGTGGACCATCGGTCATCTATCCCGCTGCTGATCCTTTGGTCGTGGGTGTCATTCCCGCTCCGAACACAAACTGCGATGCGCCTATCGTCATCAAGGGCCTGAGCTATCGCTATGGTCTGGATCGAAACGAGATAGCAATTCTCGAACATCCGGGCTGTCCCGACTGACGAATCCGAGATTTGATTTGCCTCCAACTGGCCGCGCCTGTATGGGACCGGCTCACTTGAGAGGTATTGATTATGGCACGACGTTCCGGCGGCGCCCTCGTTCTGTTTTCCGGCGGTCAGGATTCAACTACCTGCCTAGCCTGGGCTCTGTCGCATTTCGACCGCGTGGAAACCGTGGGTTTCGACTATGGCCAACGCCACAGGATCGAACTTGAAGTTCGCAAGGACTTCCGGGCGGCATTGATAGCTCAGTTTCCGGAGTGGACAGTGCGGCTCGGCGAAGATCATATGCTTGATGCCGGAATAGTTGGTCAGCTCGGCAGTTCCGCCATGACCGATGATATCGCCATTGAAATGGCGGAAAATGGCCTGCCCAATACGTTTGTCCCCGGCCGCAATCTGCTGTTCTTTACACTGGCTGCAGCACTGGCTTATCGCCGAGGCTTGCGTGTGATTGTCGGGGGAATGTGCGAAACCGATTATTCCGGCTACCCCGATTGCCGCGACGACACGTTGAAGGCCCAGCAAGTGGCGCTGTCGCTTGGACTTGATCGCCGGATCACAATCGAAACGCCGCTCATGTGGCTGGACAAGGCAGAAACCTTTGCGCTTGCGGAAGAGCTTGGGGGCGAGCCGCTTCTCGACATGATCGTTGAAAACAGCCACACCTGCTATCTCGGCGACCGAAGCAAGCGCCATGAATGGGGCTATGGTTGCGGCACATGCCCGGCCTGTGAACTGCGATCGTCCGGCTGGCAGAAGTTCAAGGCGGAGGCCGTGTGACCTACGCCGTCAAGGAAATATACCTGACCCTGCAAGGCGAAGGCAATCACACCGGACGCGCTGCTGTGTTCATGCGCTTTGCCGGGTGCAATTTGTGGACCGGACGGGAACAGGACCGGGCGACTGCCACTTGCCAGTTTTGCGATACTGATTTTGTCGGTGTTAACGGTCCGGGCGGCGGCAAATTCAAGACGGCTGACGCCTTGGCAGATGCAGTTGCCTCCGCATGGCCGCAGGGCGGCGGCGGCACGCCCTATGTCATCTGCACCGGCGGCGAACCTTTGCTGCAGCTTGATGAACCTCTCATAAAAGCCTTCCATGCACGAGGGTTTGAAGTAGGAATCGAGACGAATGGCACACTTGAGGCTCCAGCCGGAATTGACTGGATATGCGTCTCTCCGAAGGCTGCTGCGCCACTTGTTCAGACCAGCGGCAATGAGCTGAAACTGGTCTTTCCGCAAAAGGAAGAAGAGACGCATCCTTCACGTTTCGAACAGCTGTCCTTCGAGCATTTCTATTTGCAACCTCTTGACGTCATCGGTGATCCGGCGCAAACCGCCGCGCATGTGGCATCTGCAGCGGCCTATTGCCTCGCACATCCGCTTTGGCGGCTGAGCACGCAGACACATAAGATGAACGGCTTACCATAGGGCAAACCCTTTCGGTGCCGTGTTTGATATTGCGGGCGCCTGTATTGCGCCAATGCGAATGGAGCACTTATGAGGATCTTCAACGAATTCACGTTTGAGGCGGCACATCATTTGCCGCATGTTTTTCCCGATGGGCACGTCAATACGCGGCTGCACGGACATAGTTTCCGTGTGCGTGTGACACTTGAAGGAAAGCCCGATGCAAGAACCGGCCTTATCGCCGATCTTGGACTGGTAGAGACTGCGTTCGGCAGCGCACGCGAAAAGCTCGACCATCGTTATCTCAATGAAATTGAAGGGCTCGAAACCCCGACGCTGGAAAACATTGCCATGTGGTTGTGGCGGCATTTCTATCCCGACCTGCCAAGCCTTGCGCAGATCGGTGTCTATCGTGATACCTGCGGTGAAGGCTGCGAGTATCAGGGCGAATACGAAACGCGGAGGGTTGCAGCATGAGCCATTATGCGGAAAGCTCAACCATGCTGGGCAAAGAGGTCAAATTCCCGCAGCATCCCGATGAAGCAATTCTTGAGGCTGTTCCCAATCCGCAGGCCGGAACCTTGTTCCTTACGCGCTTTGCCTGCCCCGAGTTCACTTCGCTATGCCCCGTAACAGGCCAGCCGGATTTTGGCCATCTGGTCATTGACTATGCGCCAAACGAAACATTGCTCGAATCCAAATCGCTGAAACTGTTTCTCGGCAGCTTCCGCAACCATGGGGCATTTCACGAGGATTGCACTGTGAGCATCGGCAAGCGCATCGTTGAGACAGTCAAGCCTCTGTGGCTGCGTATCGGCGGCTACTGGTATCCGCGCGGCGGCATTCCAATCGATGTGTTCTGGCAAACAGGCCCAATGCCTGAGGGATTGTGGCTGCCGGATCAGGGCGTACCAAGCTACCGGGGACGGTAGATTTGCGCTGATTGCATTAACATTATACGTGGTTCGACGGGGCTCACCATGAGGAAGGTTGTTGTCTGCAATCAACTAACCTTCCTCATGGTGAGCCCCGTCGAACCACGCACAACAAATATGCAGCAGCAGCTAGCTTACTTCCACTCGCGGATATCGACGAAGTGACCGGCAATTGCCGCAGCGGCAGCCATGGCGGGCGATACGAGATGTGTGCGGCCCTTGAACCCCTGACGGCCTTCAAAGTTGCGGTTTGATGTTGATGCGCAGCGTTCACCCGGCTTCAGGCGATCATCGTTCATGGCAAGGCACATGGAGCAGCCCGGCTCGCGCCAGTCAAAGCCTGCTTCCTTGAAAATCTTGTCGAGACCCTCAGCTTCCGCCATTTCCTTGACCAGACCCGAGCCCGGCACAATCATCGCATCGACAGTTTCGCTGACCTTGTGGCCTTCGACAACCTTGGCGACAGCACGAAGGTCTTCAATACGCCCATTGGTGCAGGAACCGATGAAAACACGATCAAGCTTGATATCGGTGATCGGCGTGCCCGGCTTCAGGCCCATATAGTCGAGAGCGCGCCACTTGGATGAACGCTTGGTCTCGTCAGCGATATCGTCGGGATTAGGCACGGCGCCCATGACGGAAATCACATCTTCGGGCGAAGAACCCCATGAAACGATTGGCGGAAGATCGGCGGCGTTCAGGACGACAACCTTGTCGAAATGCGCACCTTCGTCGCTTTGCAAAGTCTTCCAATATTCAACAGCCTGATCAAACTGCTCGCCTTTCGGTGCACGCGGCTTGTCTTTGACATAAGCGAAGGTAATTTCGTCCGGAGCGATCAAGCCAGCGCGTGCGCCGCCCTCAATCGACATGTTGCAGATGGTCATGCGGCCTTCCATCGACAGCGCACGAATGGCTTCGCCCGCATATTCGATGACATAGCCCGTACCGCCTGCTGTACCGATTTCGCCGATAATGGCGAGAATGATGTCCTTGGCGGTCACGCCTTCAGGCAGAACGCCATCGACACGCACCAGCATGTTCTTGGCCTTGGACTGGATCAGCGTCTGGGTGGCGAGCACGTGCTCGACTTCCGACGTGCCGATACCATGCGCCAAAGCGCCGAAAGCGCCATGCGTCGAGGTATGGCTGTCACCGCAAACAATCGTCATGCCCGGCAGGGTGAAACCCTGTTCTGGTCCGATGATATGAACGATGCCCTGACGGATATCTTTTTCCGAGTAATACTCAACACCGAAATCCAAAGCATTCTTTGCCAAGGCTTCAACCTGAATGCGGCTTTCATCGTTCTTGATGCCATTGACGCGATCCGGCGAAGTCGGAACATTATGATCGACCACGGCAAGCGTTTTTTCCGGGTGACGAACCTGGCGGCCGGTCAAGCGCAGACCTTCGAAAGCCTGCGGGCTGGTCACTTCATGTACAAGATGGCGATCAATATAGAGCAGGCATGTGCCGTCATCCTGGCTGTCAACCAAATGGTCATCCCAAATCTTGTCATAAAGTGTGCGTGGCGCAATCATCGCGATATCCTGGCAGTGGGGTCTTTTCGATTATTTCGTGGGACATATGCACTTGAGGCCGGTAAACGTCAAGAAACAAGCACTAAAAGTGACAATGCGCCGCTGTTTGCAAGCTGAAAACCAGACAAAATTACGTGAGTTGGCTAATACCGGTTTCGTTGATCGAGACGTCGCTCCACCCATCGCAACAGCAGGGAAAGGCTGATCGTCAGGATGAGATATATATAGGCCACGACCGAATATGTTTCAAAGAAACGGAACGATCCGGAGGCATAGACCTTGCCCATCTGGGTAATGTCGACAACGCCAAGTACCGACACAAGCGACGAATCCTTCACCATCGCGATAAAATCATTGCCGTAAGGCGGCAGGATTGTACGGGTTGCCTGCGGCATGACAATGAGCCGGAAACGCGGAAAGCGCCGCAGTCCAAGCGACTTGGCAGCCTCGATTTGGCCAGCATCGACAGACTGAATACCCGCCCGGAAAATTTCGGCAAGAAACGCCGAATAGGCAAGCACCAGCGCGATGATTGCGCGCCACAGCAGGGAAAAATCCCGGACCAGCAGCGGTTCCAGAATGCCGGCGTTCTGCAGAGGCTGCGTAATGAAATTCCAAAAATAGACGGTGGCAGGAGCACCGACAAACGCGATGTAGAACAACAGCACCAGCAACGGGACACCACGCATGATCTCCACGTAAAACCGCGCGATCTGCCTGACAGCGATATATTCCGAGCGGCTCATGATCGCGAGGACCAGCCCTAATATCGACGCAAGAAAGAACGCAACCAGAGATACCCAGACGGTTATCCAGATGCCTTGGGCGACGGTGGAAAAAACCTGCCCGTAAAGGGGATTGAAAAGAATTGCGAGGCCAAGCGCGATGGCAATCGCTGTGGCAACCACAAGCCACCACGGAAAATCGGCTTTTACAGCCTGCCGTGGAGAGGTTTCCTGCTTCAAGAACCCAAACTCATCTATTGACCAAGCTTGTAGTCAAGGAACCACTTCTTGTTCAGAGCGTCGAATGTACCGTCCGCTTTCAACGCGGCGATTGCAGCATTGACTGGACCGACAAGATCGGAGCCCTTTGGAAAGATAAAGCCGAAATCTTCTGCACCTAACGGTTCGCCAATAAGCTTTAAGGCACCATCGGATGCATAGACATAACCTTTGCCAGCCGTGCTGTCAGTCAGGACAAGATCGACATCGCCGGTTTTCAGTGCCTGAACGGTTGCACCGAATGTTTCGAATAGTTTGATGCGCGTATTCTGCTCGTTGCCATCAAGAACATTGTAGACGGCAACGTAGAAATTGCTGGTTCCGGGCTGTGCGCCGACAAGCGTATCCTTGGATTCGGAAAAGCTTTTGGCATCGGTAAAACGCTTTTCGTCGCTGCGAACCAGCATGAATTGCTCGGAGCGCATGTAGGGCTCGGAAAAATCCACCTTCTGCTTGCGCTCGTCATTGATGGTGATGCCGGTCATGCCAATCTGATACTGGCTGTCGGACACAGCCTGGATCATCGCATCCCAACTGGTGTTGAGATATTCAACTTTGAAGTTAAGGCGCTTGGCAATTTCGTTCATCGCATCATATTCCCAGCCCACGGGCTTACCGGTTTTGGGATCGACAAACTGCAATGGCGGATAGGCGTTTTCAGTCACGACGGTGACCTGTTTACCGCCAAGATCAGGCAGATCGGCGGAGAAGGCGGAAATCGGAAGCATGGCCAGCGTAATTACTGCCAGAAAAACGGAACGAAAGCTCATCGTAATCCCTATTGTGCAATAAACTTGGGCAAACTGATTTCACCTTGTCATCGGCACGTCAATCCCCGCAAGCATGTCTGTTTCTTCTAATGGCGGTCACAAGGAAAAAATGCTCAAAAACAAAAAGGCGGCCCGAAGACCGCCTTTTCTTAAAACTAATGTACAGCGCTTATTCAGCAACAGGTGCCTTTGCAACAGTTGCTTCTGTTACTGTCTCGGCAGTGCCGGTTGCAGGAACGGAAGTCTTGTTCTTGCGGTTGTCTTTCTTCTCGACGATACGAGCAGCCTTACCGGTAAGACCACGCAGGTAGTAAAGCTTCGCACGACGTACCTTACCGCGGCGAACGATTTCAACACCTTCAACCAGTGGTGAAATGATCGGGAATACGCGCTCTACGCCTTCGCCATAGGAAATCTTGCGAACTGTGAAGTTCTCGTTGATGCCGGCGCCATTACGGGCAATGCAAACGCCTTCATAGGCCTGCACGCGGGTACGTGTACCTTCAGTAACACGTACGTTGACACGAACTGTGTCGCCTGGCTTGAAATCTGGAAGCACGCGCTTGGCTTCGATTTTTGCTCTCTGTTCGAGATCGAGCTGACGAATGATATCGACGGCCATTGTCTTATCCTTTTATTGTTCAAACAGTCAGAGCGTCCACACTTGAATGCAGCATCCTTGGTCGCATTTCTATGTCTCGAACGAGACAGGGGCGAATTCACCATTCATTGATTAACAGACTTCGGATTTTCCGAGTTGGCGGGCAAATACACCATAAAACCCGCTTTGTCACCTGTTTTACCGATTCTTTTTATCCCAAAGATCGGGGCGGCGCTCTCGCGTAAGCTTTTCCGCTTCGGCGCGCCGCCACTTGTCTATTGCACCGTGATTACCCGACAGTAGCACATCCGGAATCCGGCGGCCCTCCCACTCCTGCGGTTTTGTATAGTGCGGATGCTCAAGCAGTCCGGTCTCGAAACTCTCGGTTTCACCGGAAAGGCTATTCCCCATGACGCCAGGCAGCAGCCGCACAATCGCATCCAGCACCACTATCGCCGCAGTTTCACCGCCCGAAAGAATATAATCGCCAATGGATACTTCCTCGAAATCGCGGCCCTCGATAAGACGCTCATCCACGCCTTCAAAGCGGCCGCAAAGCAGGATCGCGCCCGGCCCTGTCGCCAGTTCGCGCACCCGCTCCTGTGTCAGCGGTTTCCCGCGAGGGCTCATGAACAGTTTCGGACGTTCATCTGCCACATGATCTACAGCACGCCCAAGCACATCAGGCTTCATCACCATGCCTGCACCGCCGCCCGCAGGTGTATCATCGACCATGCGATGCTTGTCGGTGGCAAAATCGCGTATCTGCACTGTCTCCAGCGACCAGGCACCCTCTGCCAGAGCCTTCCCTGCCAAAGAAATGCCAAGGGGGCCGGGGAACATTTCCGGGTAGAGCGTCAGGACGGTCGCGCGGAAAGCACCCATCAGGACTTGTCTTTCCCTTCGCCGCCAAGCTGCCTGCGACGCTCCTCATCTTCATTCTCATCGGGAAGTAGACCAGCAGCGGCAGGGTCAACCACAATATGACCCGCTTTGACATCTACTTTCGTCACAGCGGCCATCGTGAAAGGGATCAACATCGGACGCTTGCCGGGAATGGAAAGTTCGAGCAGGTCACCGCCGCCGAAATCGAACATGGCTGAAACCTTGCCATAATTTTTACCATCCGCATCGATCGCTTCAAGCCCGATCAGATCGGAATGGTAATACTCATCCTCATCAAGATCCTGCGGCAGTTGCGAGCGTTCGATGAACAGCGTTGTTCCATTTAGGGCTTCGGCCATGTTGCGATCATTCACACCGCGAAAGCGCACGACAACCACGGTCTTTGCGGGGCGGATATCCAGCACCTCGAAAGCCCTGCCGGTCACGTCATAAAGCGGGCCGTAATCGGCAAGCGCCATGGGGTCGCCGGTGAATGTTTTCACCCTGAGTTCGCCACGCGTTCCGTGCGCCGCGCCGATCACTGCCAGCTGAACCGGATCATTCAATTTTGCCATTGTTCTATCCATCAAAAATCTGTTCTGCCCGAATTAGAGCAAACGCCCGATAAAACCAAGGCGAAACCTTCTCGTAAGGGTTCTTGTGCCATTGTCTGCCTATTAAAGCCAAGGAGCGATGCCATGGGCGTCCAACCGCAAACCGAACAGTTTCTTGTATCCGCGCGTCCTGATCTGATCGATGCGCGGGAGAACTGGCTGAAATCGCTCAAGAATACGCGGCGGCTCGCTACGAATACGCTTGAAGCCTACGAGCGTGACACAAGGCAGTTCTTTCAGTTTCTGACCGGGCATTTGGGGGAACCTCCCGCACTGAAGGATGTCGCGACTTTGCGCATCGCCGATCTGCGTTCATTTCTGGCGCGGCGGCGTAATGATGGCGCTGGCGCACGTACGCTCGGACGCGGGCTGGCGGGCATCCGCTCCTTTCTGCGCCACCTTGAAAAGCAGGGGATGGCCAATGCTGCTGCGTCCATTGCGATGAGGGCACCTAAACAGCCGAAGTCCCTGCCCAAGCCGCTGACAACGATTGATGCCCGGCGCGTTGTCGAGATCGGTGAGCAGCTCAACGAAGAGCCGTGGATTGCCGCCCGCAATGCTGCCGTGCTGACGCTGCTTTATGGTTGTGGCCTGCGCATTTCCGAAGCGCTTGGTCTTGATGGTGGAGCATTGACCGATCCTGACGCCCGTTCGATTCCAATCTCCGGCAAGGGTGGCAAGACACGCATGGTTCCGCTGCTTCCGATAGTGCACAGGGCTGTTGCAGAGTATCGCAGGCTTTGCCCCTATGACCTTGAAGAAGGCAAGCCGCTTTTTCGTGGCGCTCGTGGCGGTGAACTGCATTCGGCCATAATCCAGCGCGATATGCAGAAAATGCGCGGGGCCCTAGGCCTGCCTGACACGGCGACACCACATGCACTACGCCATTCCTTTGCAACGCATCTGTTGGGCCGGGGCGGCGATCTGCGGACAATTCAGGAACTGCTCGGTCACGCCAGCTTATCGACAACGCAAGTCTATACCGGCGTCGATACGGACCGCTTGATGGAAATTTACGACAAGGCTCATCCACGCGCCTGACCAAGCAAATTGGGACTATCCATGAACAATCTAGATAATCTATCTCCGTTCGACCGACATGCTGATGCCCTGTTACGATTTTGTGCAGGGTTAAGCTGGCTTGTGCTGGCATCATTTTTTGCCGTCGCTTTCAGCGCCACTTATGCCCGGGCGGAGGATGTTTCCTGCGGCGGCAATAATCTGATCGAGGAACTGGCCAAGTCCGATCCCGCAAAGCTCGAAACTTTGCGGAAGGAAGCCGCCGCTACTCCCAATGGTCACGGCCTGCTCTGGAAGATCGAAAAGTCGGGCGTCAAACCATCATGGCTATATGGGACGATGCACTTGACCGATCCGCGTGTTCTGAAACTTTCAGACACCGCACAGGCAGCCTATAAAACCGCAGATACGATCGTAATTGAAACAGATGAAATTCTCGACCCCAAAGGCATAATGAAAGTGATGGCCGAGTCACCGGAACTGATGATGTTCACAGATGGAACAACGTTGGAAAAGGTTATCCCGGCTGACAAGCTGGATGGCGTCAAAGCCGCGCTTTCAGAGCGGGGAATCCCGTTGAGCTCTGTAAATAAGATGCAACCCTGGATGCTGACAAGCATGCTCGCCCTGCCCGCCTGTGAAATGGCCCGCAAGAAACAGGGTGCCGCGTTTCTTGATATCAAGCTGGCACAGGAAGCCAAGGATAATGGAAAACAGATTGCAGGGCTGGAAACGATCCGCGACCAGCTGGGAGCCATGGCCTCGCTGCCTGCCAAATTTCATATCGACGGCGTGATCGAAATGCTGGCTTTGGGCCCACAGATGACTGACCTCTTTGAAACAATGACCGTACTTTATACGCAGGGCGACGTGGGTATGATCTTCCCGCTCATGCGTTCAGTATCCCCCGATGGTACAGCCAATGGCCAAAACTATGCAGAATTTGAAGAAAAGATGGTCAATGCGCGTAATCGCACCATGGCCGAACGCGCCGAGCCAATAATTGCCAAAGGAAATGCATTTATAGCCGTCGGTGCATTGCATCTTCCGGGCGAGCAAGGGCTGGTATCTCTTCTCAAGAAACAGAACTATACAGTGACAGCACAGTAATCTGGCGCTACTTGCGCAGGAATTCTGGAACTTTACAAGTGGATACCCGTTATTCCTCCATCGGCATCACTGGAATGCCATGGAGGATAGAACATGACCTACGATCCAAACCTGCAACGACCCGTCGATGATCCGTTGAACCCGACCGATCCGCTGAGGCCAAACACAACGGTCGTCAACAACAAGAGCGGTGGCGGCACCTATCTCATCGCTGGCATCATTATCGCTGCGATTGTCATCGGTGGTTATTACTTCATGAGCGGAAGCACCGAAATGAACGCTCCGGCACCTACAGCGCCAGCAACGGATACAACCACGCCACCAGCGGCAGATCCAGCACCGGCAGAGCCACCCGCATCAACTGCACCGGCTCCAGCGCCAGCTGATCCCGCTCCTGCGCCGGCTCCGGCCCCTGCACCAGCGCCTGCTAATTAGTAGAGCGACTCCCAAAAAAGGCCCGGAAATTCCGGGCCTTTTTCATAGTTTTAAACTCAATACGCTTACATATGAATGGGCTTGGCAAAGGTAGCCAGAGCCGCTTCGCGCACCGCTTCCGACATCGTTGGATGAGCATGCGTGGTACGAGCCAGATCTTCCGACGATCCGCCGAACTCCATGAGGACAGTTGCCTCGTGGATCATCTCGCCTGCGCCGTAGCCAAGGATATGGACGCCAAGAACACGGTCTGTCGTCTTGTCTGCGAGAATCTTGACGAAGCCATCCGTGTGCAGCATGGCACGGGCACGGCCATTGGCAGTGAATGGAAACTTGCCGGACTTATACTCGATCCCGGCTGCCTTGAGTTCTTCTTCCGTCTTGCCAACCGAGGCAACTTCAGGCTGCGTATAGACGACGCTCGGGATTGCGTCGTAATTGACGTGTCCGGCCTGTCCGGCGAGGATTTCAGCAACTGCAATGCCTTCATCTTCAGCTTTGTGCGCCAGCATCGCGCCCTTGACCACATCGCCAATAGCGTAGATGCCCGGCACATTGGTCTGCCAATGATCATTGATCGCAACACGGCCGCGATCATCCACTTCGACACCAGCCTCTTTCAGGCCGAGACCATCGGTATAAGGCTTGCGGCCTGTCGAAACGAGAACGACATTGGCTTCGATTGTCTGAGCATCGCCGCCTTTGACCGGCTCAAATGTGACCTTCGCCCCCTTACCGGATTTCTCAACCGCTGTAACCTTGGCAGAAAGCTTGAACTCGATACCCTGCTTTTCCAGCATGCGCTGGAACTGCTTTGAAACTTCGCCGTCCATTGGACCGAGAATCTTGTCGAGAAACTCGACAACAGTAACTTTGGCGCCGAGACGGGCCCATACGGAACCCAGTTCAAGACCGATGACGCCACCGCCAACGACAACAAGATGTTCCGGAACAGCTTGAAGCTCCAGCGCACCTGTTGAGGAGATGATTACCTTCTCGTCGAATTTCACGTCGACGCCTGGAATTCCAGCGACATCGGAGCCGGTGGCGATCACGATATTCTTGGCTTCGACTTCCTGAACCTTGCCGTCTTCGCCTGTTACCGAGACTTTGCCCGCAGCAACAACCTTGCCGGTACCGATGAATGTATCGATCTTGTTCTTCTTGAACAGGAAGGCGACACCATTCACATTGGCGTCCACAGTCGCCTGCTTGTGGGCCAGCATCGCCGGGAGGTTCAGCTTCAGCGAGCCTACTTCGACACCGAGAGTTGCATGGGAATGGCCAGCTTCATGGAAAACTTCCGAAGCATGGAGCAAAGCCTTGGAAGGGATGCAGCCAATGTTAAGGCATGTTCCGCCAAAGGTTGCGCGCTTTTCGATGACTGCGGTTTTTAGACCGAGCTGTGCTGCCTTGATAGCGCACACATAGCCGCCGGGGCCTGATCCAATGACGACGACATCATATGCCATGATTGATTCCTTTGTTGTAACCCGTATCAATTATTGTTCGCGAACGCATTCCTTGAAGCGGAATACTTCCCATGGAAATGTTTCGATTGGTTTTTCGAGCTTGAAATTGAAGCTGCTCATTGCGCCTGAAAGATTTGGCAGAAGCAGAGCCTGCGCCGCAGGCTCCTTGGCCTTCGGCAGATATTCCGCATCCACACCGTCTTTCAAAGCGTAGGGAACACCTTCCCAGACCGTACAGGCCGTCAACTCATCGCCGGTCGCGTCGCCGCTCGGGCAATTATACATGATAAGTCCATTGGGCCTTGCCGCGTCATCACGCATGACAACGCCGTCGAGCTTCAACTCCGTCTCGTTGCGCTGGAGGACGAATTCATTCGATGTGGCCATGGGTTGATCTTCGGGGAAATGCTTGAAGGTCAGCGTATAGTCATCATCACGGTCCGTGTAGACAGCCCGGTCCTGCGTGCACGCAGCATAGGCGGGAGACGCAAATGCGATTCCCAGCGCAGATATCACTGCAAGGCCTAATCTGGTGGAGCGGAAAAAGACAGCCATTTGCGCCCTAGCTTGCCTGACTGGTCGCAAGCTTGATGCCAAGCCCGATGAAAACCATGCCGGTTATGCGATTGAACCACCTGCCCCAAGAGACAAAGCGGTCGCGCACCGACTGGATGGTGAAGAAAGTCGAGACCGCAACAAACCACGCGATCAGAGCTATCGCCATGAACACGCCATAGCTGGCTTGCACCAGCACGGGGGTTTCATGGCTGACCAGAGCCGAGAACAAAGACAAAAAGAACAATACCGGCTTTGGATTGAGCGCATTCGTCACAAATCCCATCAGAAAAGAACGACCGTCAGAAATCTTCTTCTCGTCCATTGCGTCTTTGACGATCTCGGCCGGTGCTTCCATCGCTGGAGCACGCAGGGCCTTGATACCAAGATAAACCAGATATGCCGCGCCAGCCCATTTCAGCATGCTGAAAAGCAGCAGAGACTTGGACACCAGAAGCCCAAGCCCGAGAATCGTATAGCTGATGTGGAAAAGCAGCGACGAGCCTATACCAAAGCTCGTCATGATAGCGCTGCGGCGCCCATGCACGATGCTCTGCCGGACAACAATGGCAAAGTCAGCACCCGGTGAGACGATCATGATCGAAAAGACCGCCATCAGACCAAGGAATTCGTACATGTAGTGCGACATGCTTTATCTCCAACGACAAGATTTCGATGCCGGTCAGCCTCAGAACGAGCAGACCGGCACCGGCTTATTGCTTAGAGATCGAGAACGAGACGTTCCGGATCTTCGAGGCTTTCCTTGACGCGAACGAGGAAGGTTACGGCTTCCTTGCCATCAACGATGCGGTGATCATAGCTCAGTGCCAGATACATCATCGGACGAATGACAATCTGGCCGCCGACCACAACCGGGCGTTCCTGAATCTTGTGCATGCCAAGAATGCCGGACTGCGGTGCATTGAGGATCGGCGACGACATCAGCGAACCATAAACACCACCATTGGAAATGGTGAATGTGCCGCCCTGCATGTCAGCCATCGACAACGCGCCATCACGGGCAGCCTTGCCCAGACGACCAATATCCTTTTCGATTTCGGCTATCGACATCTGATCGGCATTGCGCACAACTGGAACGACAAGGCCCTTATCCGTGCCTACTGCAACGCCGACATGGGCAAAGTTCTTGTAGATGATATCTGTGCCATCAATCTCAGCGTTGACTGCCGGGATTTCCTTCAGGGCGTGGGTAACAGCCTTGGTGAAGAAGCCCATGAAGCCAAGCTTGACGCCGTGCTTCTTCTCGAAGATTTCCTTGTAGCGGTTGCGCAGGTCCATGACCGCAGACATGTCCACCTCATTATAGGTGGTGAGCATGGCAGCGGTGCTTTGCGCATCCTTGAGGCGGCGCGCAATTGTCTGGCGCAGACGGGTCATCTTTACGCGCTCTTCGCGCGATGCGTCGTCTGGTGCGGAAGCCGGACGGGCCGTTGCCTTCGGTGCTTCTGCGGCGGCTGGCTGCGATGTGAAGCCCTTGGCAACAGCATCGAGCACGTCACCCTTGAGAACCTGACCACGCTTGCCCGAGCCTTCAACCTGCGAAGCAGAAACGCCCTTCTCGCTCAAAAGCTTGGAAGCTGCTGGCGAGGCTGGCATTTCACTCGGCTTGCGCTCGGAGATCGGCGTATTGCCTGCTACCTGTCCGGCTTTTTCTTCTGCTTCTGCAGTCGATGCAGCAGCCGATGTTCCGGAAGCCTGCGCAACCGCTTCAGGCTTGGCTTCTTCTTTCTTGGCGGGTGCTGCAGCAGCACCATCACCAGAACCAATCATGCCGAGCAAGGCACCCACTTCAACCGTATCGCCTTCCTTGGCCGTGATTTCGGCAAGAGAACCGGCAGCGGCGGCTGGTACTTCGATTGTAACTTTGTCGGTCTCAAGCTCGACCAGCGGTTCGTCGACAGCAATAGCTTCGCCGACCTTCTTGAACCATTTGCCGATCGTTGCTTCGGAAACGGATTCGCCCAGTGTTGGGACGCGGATTTCGGTTGCCATGTTCTCAGCTCTCGTTGATCTAAATAATTGTTCAGAGCGACTTCACGCCGCTCTATTTTCTAATACGCAATTCCGGACGAAAAACCGGTTCCCACTTTTTCTGGAATTGCTCTCAAGAACCCAAAGCATCTTCAAGGAATGCTTCAAGTTGTGCAAGGTGCTTGGACATCAGGCCGGTTGCCGTCGAAGCGGCAGCAGGACGTCCGGTATAACGAACACGCTGATGCTTGGCATCGATATGCGCCAATACCCATTCCAGATAAGGATCGATAAACGCCCAGGCACCCATATTCTTGGGTTCTTCCTGACACCAGACCATCTCCGCATTACGGAAACGCGAAAGCTCGGTGATCAGCGCCTTGGCCGGGAACGGATAAAGCTGTTCGACACGCAGCAGATACACATCATCGATACCGCGCTTTTCACGCTCTTCGTAAAGGTCGTAGTAGACTTTACCCGAGCAGAGAACGACACGGCGGATCTTCGAGTCCTTCTGCAACTTGATCGGCTGGTCCTTCAGAAGCTGCGCATCATCCCACAGCAGGCGATGGAACGAGGAATCGCCGGTGAAGTCACTGATTGACGAAACAGCACGCTTGTGACGCAATAAGGATTTCGGTGTCATCAGGATCAGCGGCTTGCGGAAGTCACGCTTCATCTGACGGCGCAGAATGTGGAAGTAGTTTGCAGGCGTCGTGCAGTTCGCAACCTGCATGTTGTCTTCCGCACAAAGTTGCAGATAGCGCTCCAGACGGGCTGAAGAATGCTCCGGACCCTGACCCTCATAACCATGCGGAAGCAGGCAGACCAGACCCGACATGCGAAGCCATTTACGCTCGCCGGACGAGATGAACTGGTCGAAAATGACCTGTGCACCATTGGCGAAATCGCCGAACTGAGCTTCCCAAAGGGTCAATGCACGCGGATCGGATAGCGAATAACCATATTCGAAGCCGAGTACAGCCTCTTCCGAAAGCATCGAATTGATGACTTCGTAGATTGCCTGACCCTTCTGAAGATTATTCAGCGGGATATAACGTTGCTCGGTATCCTGATCATAAAGAACCGAATGCCGCTGGCTGAACGTGCCACGCTCGACATCCTGACCCGACAGGCGGACCGGATGACCTTCGATTGCGAGCGAGCCGAATGCCAACGCTTCTGCCGTTGCCCAATCAAAACCTTCGCCGGTTTCAATCATCTTGGCGCGGTTATCCTGAAAGCGCTGGATCGTGCGGTGCACATTGAAGCCCGCAGGTACTTCGGCCAGTTTCTTGCCGATTTCCTTCAGGGTTTTCAGCGGAAGACCCGTCTTGCCGCGGCGCTGCTCATCGGCATTGTCTGCCGTGCGTAAGCCACTCCACGCACCATCCAGCCAATCGGCCTTGTTAGGCTTGTAGTGCTGACCAGCCTCGAATTCCTGCTCAAGATTCTCGCGCCATGCGGCCCGCAACTTGTCGAGATCAGCCTCGGTGATGAGACCTTCTTCGATCAGCTTGGAAGAATAAAGCTGCACTGTCGTTTTCTGGCCGCGAATGGTCTTGTACATCAGCGGCTGCGTGAATGCAGGCTCATCGCCTTCATTGTGACCGAAGCGGCGATAGCAGAACATATCGATGACAACCGGCTTGTGGAAAGTCATGCGATATTCAGTTGCGATCTTGGCAACGTACACCACGGCTTCCGGATCATCACCATTGACGTGGAAAATCGGTGCTTCGATCATCTTGGCCACATCGGAAGGATAAGGCGAAGAGCGCGAGAATCGCGGATTGGTGGTAAAACCGATCTGGTTATTGATGATGAAATGCACGGTGCCGCCAACGCGGTGACCGCGCAGGCCGGAAAGGCCCAGACACTCGGCAACAACGCCCTGACCCGCAAACGCAGCATCGCCATGAAGCAGCAGCGGCATGATCTTGGCGCGTTCGGACAACGGCACAACTTCATCACGGTCGCGGCCGACAAGCAAATCCTGCTTGGCGCGGGCCTTACCCATGACGACAGGATTGACGATTTCCAGATGCGAAGGATTGGCTGTCAAAGACAGGTGCACCTTGTTGCCATCGAACTCGCGATCCGACGAAGCACCAAGATGATACTTCACATCGCCCGAGCCTTCCACATCATCCGGGGCATAGGAACCACCCTTGAACTCATGGAAAATGGCACGATGCGGCTTGCGCATGAATTGGCTGAGCACGTTGAGGCGGCCGCGGTGAGCCATGCCAAGGACGATTTCCTTGAGGCCCATCGAGCCGCCACGCTTAACGATCTGTTCAAGCGCCGGAATGAGCGATTCTGCACCATCAAGACCGAAACGTTTCGTGCCCTTGTACTTGACGTCGATGAACTGCTCAAAGCCCTCAGCCTCTACAAGCTTGGAAAGGATTGCCTTCTTGCCCTCGGCGGTAAAGGCGACGCCCTTATCCGGACCTTCAATGCGTTCCTGAATCCAGGACTTTTCCACCGGATCGGAAATGTGCATGAATTCGACGCCGATCGTCGAGCAATAGGTGCGCTGCAGGATGTCGAGCATCTGCGGAATGGTCGCATATTCGAGACCAAGCACATTATCGATGAAAATCTTGCGATCATAATCGGCCGGTGAGAAGCCATAGCTCTCGGGAGACAGTTCGTTATAGTCTTCCTTGACTTCGGCAAGGCCCAGCGGATCAAGCTTGGCATGCAGATGACCGCGCATGCGATAGGCGCGGATCATCATGATGGCGCGGACGGAATCGCGCGCCGCATGGATGATGTCGGAGTCGGAGACAGTCGCCTTTGCAGCAGCCCCGTTTGCTGGAGCAGCGCCGTTGGCACCCTTCGACTTCAGCTTGTCGGTAATGTGCTTTTCGACTTCGCCCCAATTGCCGTCGAGAGCCGAAACAAGTTCGCCATTGCCGGCAATCGGCCAGTTTGGCTTTTCCCAGGACGCGCCCTTGGCGTTCTTCTGGATATCGTCTTTGTTATCACCGAGATTGGCAAAAAACTCCTGCCACTCCGCATCCACCGATGACGGATCTTTCTCGTACTGCGCGTGAAGTTCCTCGATATAGTGGGCATTGCCGCCATAGAGAAATGAAGTGAGAGCAAAAAGATCGTTGGCCTGTTCTTGACGTGCCATGTTCGTTGACCGGAGCTGCGCCCCGTCTCCCTTGATAAGAGCGCACCAGCCTTCTGGTGCCGCCCTGGGTGAGGCCACTTTGGCCCCGCGGATTGATCAGGGCGGAAGCCGCCCCAATCCTTCTTGCGTCTGATAAAGGCGAAAGTTCGCCTCTTTTAAGGTCTTATCCCTTGAGGACTTCAACCAATGTCTTGCCAAGCTGCGCAGGCGATGGCGAAACGCGGATACCCGCGGCTTCCATCGCTGCGATCTTGTCTTCAGCACCACCCTTGCCGCCGGAGATAACCGCACCGGCATGACCCATTGTGCGTCCGGGAGGAGCAGTACGTCCGGCGATGAAACCAGCCATTGGCTTCTTGCGGCCACGCTTTGCTTCGTCGGCAATGAACTGCGCTGCATCTTCTTCTGCCGAACCGCCAATTTCACCGATCATGATAATCGACTTGGTTTCTTCGTCAGCAAGGAACATTTCCAACACGTCGATGAATTCGGTACCCTTCACAGGGTCGCCACCGATACCGACAGCTGTCGTCTGGCCGAGGCCTTCATTCGTTGTCTGGAACACTGCTTCATAAGTAAGCGTGCCGGAGCGCGATACAACACCTACCGAGCCCTTCTTGAAGATATTGCCCGGCATGATGCCGATCTTGCATTCTTCAGGGGTCAGGACGCCCGGGCAGTTCGGCCCGATCAGGCGCGATGAGGAGCGGTCAAGGCGCGCCTTGACACGAACCATATCCATGACTGGAATGCCTTCAGTGATGCAGATGATCAAAGGAATCTCTGCTTCGATGGCTTCCAGAATGGCTTCTGCTGCACCTGCTGGCGGAACGTAGATGACGGATGCGTTTGCCCCCGTACGATCTTTACCTTCGGCTACGGAAGCAAAAATCGGCAACTGTGCACTTGAGCCGGTCGGCAGATTGCCTTCCCAGGTCTCGCCACCCTTCTTCGGGTGAATACCGCCGACCATCTGCGTACCGTAATAGGCCAAAGCCTGTTCGGTGTGGAATGTGCCGGTCTTGCCGGTCAGGCCCTGAACGAGAACCTTGGTGTCTTTGTTAACAAGAATAGACATGCCTTAGTTTCCCTTTACAGCCTTGACGATTTTCTGCGCCGCATCATCCAGATCATCGGCGGAGACGACATTCAGACCACTTTCATTGATGATCTTCTTGCCGAGTTCAGCATTGGTACCTTCGAGACGAACGACCAGCGGAACCTTGAGGCCAACTTCCTTGACCGCAGCGATCACGCCTTCAGCGATGATGTCGCATTTCATGATGCCGCCGAAGATGTTGATCAGGATGCCTTTGACAGCCGGATCAGCAGTGATGATCTTGAACGCAGCCGTTACTTTCTCCTTGCTGGCACCACCGCCAACATCGAGGAAGTTTGCTGGCTCCGCACCGTAGAGCTTGATGATGTCCATGGTTGCCATGGCAAGACCGGCACCATTGACCATGCAGCCAATATTGCCATCGAGAGCAACATAAGCGAGGTCATACTTGGATGCCTCGATTTCCTTCTCGTCTTCTTCAGTGGTGTCGCGCAGCTCGACCACATCCGCATGACGGAACAGGGCATTGCCATCGAACGAAACCTTGGCGTCGAGAACGCGCAGGTGGCCGTCTTTCATAACGATCAGCGGGTTCACTTCGAGCAGGCTCATGTCCTTCTCGGTAAAGGCCTTGTAGAGGATCGGGAAAAGCTTCTCGCCATCGGCGCGCGCTTCGCCGGTCAGGCCATAGGCATCATTGATCTTGGCGATGTCTTCTGCTGTCACGCCCTTTTCAGGGTCGATGGCAACAGTGATGATCTTTTCTGGCGTATCGTGTGCAACGCCTTCAATGTCCATACCGCCTTCCGTGGAAACCACGAATGCGGGGCGGCCAACAGCGCGATCGACAAGGATCGAAAGATAGAGTTCGCGATCAATATCAGCGCCGTCTTCGATGTAGAGGCGGTTGACCTGCTTGCCTGCCGGGCCGGTCTGCTTGGTGACCAGCGTATTGCCGAGCATTTCCTTGGCATTGGCTACAACTTCCTCGACAGACTTTGAAAGGCGTACACCGCCTTTGGCATCCGGACCGAGTTCCTTGAACTTGCCCTTGCCGCGTCCGCCAGCATGAATCTGGCTCTTCACCACATAAAGCGGACCGGGCAGCGTCTTCGCCCATTCTTCCGCCTGCTCGACGGAGTAAACGGCAACGCCGTTGGCGATCGGTGCACCGAAAGTGTGCAGCAGACGCTTGGCCTGATATTCATGAATGTTCATATGGTATTTCCTCTACGAATAATCCTGAGCCGTAGCCCAGGATCGTTTCAGAATTGTTTCGTGAGCCGAATTACTTGAGGTTCGGCGCGATGTTTATGCAGGCTTCGCAAAGTCCGGCAACCGAAGCAACCGAAGCTTCAAATTGCTTCTCTTCTGTCTTGTTCAGATCGATCTCGATGATGCGCTCAACACCACCAGCGCCGATAATGACCGGCACGCCCACATACATGTCCTTAACGCCGTACTGGCCCGAAAGATGCGCAGCAACTGGAAGAACGCGCTTCTTGTCCTTGAGGAAAGCCTCAGCCATCTGCACGGCTGACGAAGCAGGTGCGTAGAATGCGGAACCGGTCTTCAGCAGACCGACGATTTCCGCACCGCCATCACGGGTACGCTGAATGATCTGGTCAAGCTTTTCCTGGCTGGTCCAGCCCATCTTCACCAGATCCGGCAGCGGGATACCGGCAACAGTCGAATAACGCGCCAATGGCACCATGGAGTCGCCATGACCGCCAAGAACGAATGCAGTGACGTCTTCAACCGAAACCTTGAACTCATCGGCAAGGAAATAACGGAAGCGGGCGCTGTCCAGAATACCGGCCATGCCGACAACCATGTTCTTCGGCAGACCGGAGAACTTCTGCAAGGCCCAGACCATCGCATCGAGCGGGTTGGTGATGCAGATCACGAAAGCGCCGGGGGCGTATTTCTTGATGCCCGCGCCGACCTGTTCCATGACCTTGAGGTTGATACCGAGCAGATCGTCGCGGCTCATGCCCGGCTTGCGGGGAACACCGGCGGTAACGATAACGACATCTGCGCCTTCGATGGCTGCATAGTCATTCGCGCCTGTGAGCTTGGCGTCGAAATCATCGACCGGGGAAGACTGGGCGATGTCGAGACCTTTGCCCTGAGGCGTCCCTTCCGCGATGTCGAAAAGAACGATGTCGCCGAGCTCCTTGAGCCCGATCAGATGTGCAAGCGTTCCACCGATCATACCTGAGCCGATGAGGGCGATTTTGTTACGTGCCATGCTGGATACTTCCCTGATCTGAAGTTTTGCCTGAACTTAAAAGTCTTGACCGACGCCAAAGACAAAAATAACGATTATCAGGAATGCCCATCGGCAACCTGTCGCCATATGCCTCTGCGTTGGGTGGTTCGAATATTCCTCTTTGAAAAATAACTCAACCAAAAATTTTCACCTCAATAAATTCAATCGTTTAGATTTGATGGGATTTACGTAAACGTCAATCAGATTTAGCATTTCACTTGATCTCGTCCCATTTTTAACATGGGATATGCGTCAGAAAAATGACCCCGCGGAACGTCTGGCATCTTGATAGATGGCGCACCCGTGCTCACAGATGGCGTTCCAGATCATGCTGCACACGGAATCTGTGTCATACCTGCGTCAAAGCGCTGTTTTCCTTTTATCGTATGCCTTGGTATCGATGAAAAACAGCATTCGAGGGGATATCGATGCCGCAGGGGACATTTGCATTTCCAACTGCTATCAACCGGACACAAGCGCTCGGTGAAATTCATGCGCGCCCTTATGTTCTCGTGCCCTCGCCCCGTGTGATCTTTCAGCTGGCCTTCATAACGGATGGCGGATCGGGTGTCGATCATGCCGTACTTTCCGAAATTTCGCGTGCAAGGGGACTGGCTCCACCCGCCCGCGATGCCAACCATCACGCCATTCCCTGGGGTCAAGGAACCTTGCGCTGGGAGCGGCATACCGAGTTCTCAACCTATTTCTGGGATGGACCTTTGCCGAAACAATTTGGCGGTGAGGTTCCTGTGCATCCTTTTGGCGACGGCTTTTCTCCGCCCGGAACCTTAATCTCCGGCATCCGGCTGGAGATACGGCCGGAATCGACCGAAACGCAGGCGGCCATTGCCGTGTTCGATCCAACCAGTCTTTGCCATAGTGAAGTGAAAAATGGACAAGCGGCTATTCTTACCGATTTTCGTCAGAATGGTGACGGGCTGACCCAGATTCTCGTGATTGATCGCGGAATGACCAATTCAGGCACCGGGGCGCTGGTGCAGCGGCTGCTCGACATCGAGACCTACCGCACGCTTGCCATGCTCGGCCTGCCATTGGCTCAATCCCTGTCTCCCGAGATGCGCCGTATCGAAGATGGCCTTACGGCAGTCACCTTGAAAATGAAATCCAACGCGCGTGAACACGCAGATGCGATGCTGGAAGAAATAACCCGCCTTGCGGCAGGACTGGAAGCAAATGCGGCCTCAACGCTTTATCGTTTCGGCGCAAGCAGAGCTTATTATGGCATTGTACAGGAGCGCATCCGCACACTCGCCGAAACTGCTGTGCCCGGCTACGAGACGCTTGGCTTCTTTCTGGAGCGCCGTCTCGCACCAGCCATGCGCACCTGCCAATCAATAGAAGAACGACAGGCCAACCTTTCCCGTAAATTGGCACGGGCAACGGCACTTTTGAGAAGTTGGATAGACGTTGCGCTGGAACGCCAGAACAGTGCTCTGCTCCTGTCAATGGACCGGCGCGCCAAGCTGCAACTGCGTCTTCAGCAAACAGTTGAAGGTCTTTCAGTCGCAGCAATTTCCTATTATGTCGTTGGCCTGTTCGGCTATCTGGCGAAGGCGCTCGAAAAACTGGGACTCCCGGTCGAGTCAAATATATTGACGGGCTTGTTCGTTCCTGTGGCCGTGCTTTCAATCTGGTTCGTGGTACGTTCGATCCGTAAGCGGCACGAAGAAGAAGATCGCGCCTAAGCTACGCAACTCCGGGGGCGCGGCTCGCATCAGCCGTTTCCAGATACTCTTCGCTCTGCATCTCAAACAGGCGCGATGCCGTGCGGTCAAATTCGAAGGCTTCCGTTCCACGATTGGCAATGTAAAGCTTGTCTGGTGAGGCAGCCGCTGAGATCACTACATGCACATGATGATCATAAAGAATATCGATCAGGATGATAAAGCGCTTGGCTTCATTGCGTCGCGGGTGATCGAGAACGGGAACTTCGTCGATGAAAATTGTCTTGTATCGCTGGATGATGGCTGTGTAATCGGCAGCACCAAGCGGCTTTGAGCAGAGGTCCGCAAAGGTAAAGCGTGCAACGTGGCGGGCGGCCTTGGGGATGACCACCGTACGGCCTTTTACAGTAACGCTGTCCTGTACAACAGAGGCACCATCCGTCGCCGCATGCCACGCCTGATCCATCAGGCGAGCATTCTCGTCGTTCAAGGGCGAGAGGTAGACTGGCATACGATTCAGCTTCTCAAGCCGGTAATCCGTCCGCGCATCCAGATTGAAGACATCAACATGGGTTTTCAGAAGATCAATGAATGGCAGAAACAGTTGGCGATTGAGGCCATCCCGATAGAGATTGTCCGGCAATACGTTGGAGGTGGCAACAAGCACGACACCACGCTCGAACAAAGCGCGAAACAATCGCGATAATATCATTGCATCGGCGATATCGGTAACAGTGAACTCGTCAAAGCACAGAACCCACGATTGTTCGGCAAGGGCATCGGCGACAGGCGGTATGGGATCGTCCTGCTTTGTTTCGCCATTCTTGAGTGCCTGACGATGCGCATTGATGCGCTCATGAACATCAGCCATGAAATCAAGGAAATGCGCGCGGCGCTTGCGCTTGACCGGAACAAGTTCATGGAACATGTCCATCAGCATGGTTTTGCCACGTCCGACTTCACCGTAAACATAGAGACCCTTCACGATCTCGTTGCGCGGTGATTTTCGGCTGAAAAGCCAACCCAAGGCACTTGATTTTGTTGCAAGGCGTTTCGTCGCAACATCGCGGATAAGCCGGTCGAAACGCAATGCAAGCTGCTGCTGTGCGGGGTCTGCGTCAAGATCCCCCGCCTGAACGAGCGCTTGGTAGCGCTCGCTCACCGAAGGGAACACTTTCAGATTATCATGCGACATGCGGAGAGCAGTCTCTTAAGGCAGCGCCTTGTTTAATTTACTAGCGCGAGAGCGTCAGGTTTTGCCCACCGGATGTTTGACCGTCAAACTTGGAAGCCCCTGACGAATAAAGCCGCGCTACAGTACCGCCAGCTGCATCATACAAGGTAAGCTGCTTGCCGCTGACCGCCCATGATGAGAGCGTTGCCAACTCGCCCGGACAGCGGAGCGGCCCAGCGCGGTAGCCCTGACCAAATTTCGTCTGTGGAGTGGCAATCTTGCAGCTCTGACCGCCCATGTTGGCGTTCCAGACACCGGCAACGCTGCCCGCCGTAAGATCAGGCGCATTTTCCGGAGGCAATGACGCGACCTGCGTATTACCCTGCGTGCCCGGAGCAGCAGTATTGGTCGTTGGAGCTGTAGGGAACTGATTGCCGCCGGGAGGAGGCAACTGGCTCTGGCTGACTGAGCCCGAGGGAGCCGCTTGCAACGGTGCTGGCGCCGATGGGCTATCCATCGGGTCCATCCGCGAACTCTGGCATCCAGCCAACACCATGCCAACAGCGGCAACGGTCAGCAAATTGACCTTCAAAGTTCCCATAACGTCAGTTCTCCATCTGCATAATCTGATTCGGGGAATGCAAACCCATTCCGCATGATTGACCATGATACAATGGCATCTGGCCGAAATTCTCAACCCGAACTCCGAAAAAACCGCCATTTCAATGGCGTCTCTCTTGGTAAACGGGTCCAAAAACTGACCAGACTTGCAATATCGCCACACCTTTGCGGATCAATCCTTTCGACACGATCAAGCCGCATTAACCAATTTAAGCATTTCAAGGTGAATAAAGTCTTATTATGTCTTGCTCCCTGATGACGAAAATTTAACGCCAGAACCCATTGAACTTGAAGAAGCGGCGGCGTATTTCCTGACTATGTCAGTCATAAATAAAACTCCTCAAAGAATCCGCCACGAAACCCGCCTTCGCGTGCTTGAAGTCCAGGCCGTAAGACATTTGACGCCGCTTATGCTGCGCGTCACGCTTGCAGGCGATGATCTGGAAGGATTTATCAGTCCCGGATACGGCGACCACATCAAGCTATTCTTTTCGCCACTGGGTGAGGAACCGGTATTACCGACGCTTGGGCCTGATGGTGTAACTTTCCCGGAAGGCAGGCCCCGGCCTGAAATGCGCGATTATACGCCGCGCAAATACCACGCGGCCACCAATACACTTGACGTGGACTTTGTTCTGCACGGTGATGGTCCTGCCTCCAGTTGGGCTGCGCAGGCTGCAGTTGGACAGAAACTTGTTATTGGCGGCCCTCGAGGTTCGATGATCGTCCCTGATGCTTTTGACTGGTATTTACTGGCAGGCGATGAAACAGCCCTGCCGGCAATTGGTCGCCGACTGGAAGAATTGCCCGCTTCATCGAAGGTCACTGCGGTTATCGAAGTGGCCGGCAAGGAAGAAGAGCAGACATTCGATACAAAAGCGAATGTCGAGATCATCTGGGTCCATCGCAATGGCCTGGAGCCGGGCAACAATGATCTTCTGCTCCGCAAGATTGAATCGCTCTCCCTCCCCGAGGGCGATTGTTATGCCTTCATCGCCAGCGAAAGCGGCGTTTCGAAAGCAATTCGCGAACACCTTGTCGACAAGCGCGGCCTTAATAATGAATGGATCAAAGCTTCCGGTTATTGGTTGCGCGGCGTTGCGGACGCTCACGAGCCTCACTAAGTTTTCAAGCGTTGCCGGGGTTAAGTGGCTGGGTTAGGCTGAATGCCGATCTTGAAGGAGCAACCATGTCCCAGCCAGCAAATACCCGTATCGTTTTGGCCTCACGCCCGGAAGGCCACGTGAAAACAGACAATTTCCGGGTGGAACAGGCAGGAATCCCGATTCCCGGTGACGGAGAGATACTGCTCAAAATTCTTTACCTTTCGCTCGACCCCTATATGCGTGGCCGCATGGATGATGCGAAATCCTATGCCGCACCGGTCGCCATCAATGGCGTGATGGAAGGCGGCACGGTTGCGGAAGTCATTGAAAGCAGGAACTCTGCCTATCCCATCGGCGACATCGTGCTCTCGCATTCCGGCTGGCAAAGTTATGCACTGTCTGATGGCAGCGGCTTGCGCAAACTCGATCCCAAAATCGCACCGCTTTCAACAGCTGTCGGTGTTCTCGGCATGCCGGGCTTCACCGCATATACGGGTCTTCTCACAATCGGCCAGCCGAAACCCGGTGAAACTGTCGTTGTCGCAGCTGCCAGCGGCCCTGTAGGCTCCGCAGTCGGTCAGATCGCAAGGATAAAAGGCGCCAAGGCCGTAGGAATCGCTGGCGGGCAGGACAAATGCGCTTTCATCAAGAATGAACTCGGATTCGATGCAGCTATTGACCATCGCGCACCGGATTTTGCTGAACAGTTGAAACAGGCTTGTCCTGACGGCATTGACGTCTATTTCGAGAATGTCGGCGGCGCTGTCTGGGACGCCGTCTTTCCGCTGCTCAACACATATGCGCGAGTACCCGTCTGCGGGCTGATCGCGCAATATGATGGCCTCGACACATCCGGCAAGGACCGTTTGCCCTATGTCATGCGGGATGTACTGAAAAAGAGCCTGCTGATACGCGGCTTTATTCAACGCGAATTCGTGGATCAGCGCCCTGCCTTTGCGGAGGCCATGGCAGGATGGCTCCGAAGCGGCGAAGTCAAATATCGCGAGGACATCATTGACGGCCTTGCCAATGCCCCGGAAGCCTTCATGGGGCTGCTTCAGGGACATAATTTCGGAAAACTGGTTATCCGTGTGGCATGATTGCCAAATGATACGCGTCGCGAATGCTTGCCGGGACTGGCAATTCGTCACCTTTTCAGCCATATAGGCGCGATAGACACCAATCCGATGCAGGAACTTGACGGCATGACAACGCGCGCACCCTTCGCGAAGATGAACGGGCTCGGTAACGAAATCATCGTTGCCGACATGCGCGGTCGTGCGGACAGGATTACCCCGGAGGCGGCGATTGCACTTGATCGCGATCCAGCAACCAAGTTCGATCAGATCATGGCGATCCATTCACCCCGCAATGATGGCACAGACGCCTATGTCGAGATCATCAATTCGGATGGCAGTCAGGCCCAGACCTGCGGCAATGGCATGCGCTGTGTCGTGCAGGCTCTCAGCGCCCAATCGGGCAAGCGTGAATTTACCTTCGAGACAATCGCGGGAATTCTGACAGCCAACGAGCATCCCGACGGACAGATATCAGTCGACATGGGCAAGCCGCATTTCGACTGGCAGGAAATACCGCTTTCCGAACCTTTCCACGATACGCGAAAGATCGAATTGCAGATCGGACCGATAGACGCGCCGGTTCTGCATTCTCCTTCTGTTGTCAGCATGGGCAATCCCCACGCGATTTTCTGGGTTGAGCAGGATGTTTGGACCTATGATCTGGAGCGTTTCGGGCCAATGCTCGAAAACCATCCCATGTTTCCGGAACGGGCCAATATTTCTATCGCACATGTTACCAGCCGCAATGCGATCACGCTGCGGACATGGGAACGTGGTGCAGGACTAACCCGCGCCTGCGGTTCTGCTGCATGCGCGGCAGGTGTGTCTGCTGCACGTACAGGCAGGACGGAGCGGGCTGTAACGGTCACAGTTCCTGGTGGTCCGCTGATCATCGAGTGGCTGGAAGACGATCATGTATTGATGACCGGACCTGCCGAGTGGGAATTTTCCGGTAATCTCGATCCTAAAAACGGAAGCTGGACACGCGACGAAGACGCACAGGGAGCGGCCTGATGGCTGTGGACGTCGTCACCTTCGGCTGCCGCCTCAACACCTATGAATCCGAGGTGATGAAGCGTGAGGCTGATGCCGCCGGTCTTGGCACGCTGGAAAATGGCGCGATCATTTTCAACACCTGCGCTGTAACCAGCGAAGCTGTGAGGCAGGCGCGGCAGGCAATCCGCAAAGCGCGGCGCGATAATCCCGAAGCGCGCATTATTGTGACTGGTTGTGCTGCCCAGACAGGTGCAGATGATTTCGCTGCCATGGACGAGGTGGACCTCGTTCTGGGTAATGAGGAAAAACTCAAATCCAATTCCTACCGCATGCTGCCGGATTTCGGCGTCAACCAGTTTGAAAAGGTTCGCGTCAACGATATTATGGAAGTGCGCGAAACCGCATCGCACATGGTTGATGCCATTGAAGGACGTGCGCGGGCTTTCGTGCAGGTGCAGAACGGTTGCGACCATCGCTGCACTTTCTGTATCATCCCCTATGGCCGCGGTAACTCCCGTTCTGTCCCGATGGGCGGCGTTGTGGAGCAGGTCAAGCGGCTTGTCGGCAATGGGTATCACGAGGTGGTTCTGACTGGTGTCGACATGACCAGCTATGGTCCGGATCTTCCCGGTAATCTGCGGCTCGGCAAACTCGTCAAAACGGTACTCAAGGAAGTGCCGGACCTGCAACGCTTGCGGCTCTCATCCATTGACTCCATTGAGGCCGACGAGGATTTGATGGAGGCTCTGGCTACGGAGAGCCGCTTGATGCCGCATCTGCATCTCTCGCTTCAATCCGGCGACAACATGATCCTGAAGCGCATGAAGCGCCGCCACTCCCGCGAAAACTCGATCGAGTTCTGCGAAACTGTGCGGAGTATCCGTCCCGACATCGTATTCGGTGCCGATATTATTGCCGGGTTTCCGACCGAAACCGACGAAATGTTTGAGAATTCGATACGCATTGTCGAAGAATGCGGCCTGACAAACCTTCATGTTTTTCCGTTCAGTCCGCGTGACGGAACGCCTGCTGCGCGCATGCCACAAATGAACCGCAAAATTATCAAGGATCGTGCTGCCCGGCTAAGATCTGCTGGTGATGCAGCCTATGAAAGTCACTTGCGCGACCTCGTCGGCACGCGCCAGAAAATTCTCATCGAGCGCGACGGTATTGGCCGCACGGAAGGCTTCACGCTCGTTGGCGTCGATGCCGGTGCGGCAGGAACGATCATTGAACGCAACATAACAGGGCATGACGGTGATAAACTGTTGGCCAACGCCAGTGATAATGGCAGCAATCGCCACGCGGCATAAAAAGTAAAGCAGCATTCATGGCTCTGGGTTTTATCAAGAAGATATTTTCGTTCGGCAAGAAGGAGGTCCAGGAGACCCCTGCCGATGTGCCTCTGATCGAGGTGGAAAAGCCCGAAACGGTCGAGCAGACCTATGAAGATACTACTGCACAGGAGACCTTGCCTGCTGCGGAAGAAGCTTTCAAAGCAGAGCCTGCTCCACAGGCTGAACCGGAAGTGGTTGCTGATGAACCTGCTCCCGAACCTGAAATCCTGCCGGAGCCAGAGCCGGAAATTATTCCGCAGGTAAATCTCGAACCAACGGAGCCTCTTGAGCAAGCGATAATCGAGACGCTTGCACCCGTCGAAGTAGAAGCGCCCGAAGAAGAACAATTCGAACCTGTTGTAGCACCTGAACCGAAACCGGAGCCCCAACCCGAGCCTGTAGCCGCACCAACACCCGAACCTGCTCCGGAATCCGTGATCAGTCCTGAGGCGGAGCCTGTGGCAGAAATACCGGTCGTTGTTACTCCGGCAGAACCTGTTGAGGCACCCAAGCCTGTCGCGAAAAAGGTCACCGTTTCCAAAACTGTCGAGGAAAAGCAGGACGAGGAACCGCAACCCGTAGAGCCGGAAAAGCGCATCAGCTGGTTTGAACGGCTTCGCAAAGGTCTGTCACGTTCCTCGCAGCAGCTTGGCGACTCCATTGGTGGCATATTTACACGCCGCAAACTTGATGAAGACACGCTGCAGGATCTCGAAGATGTTCTGATCCAAGCGGATCTTGGCATGGAAACCGCAATCCGTATAACGGGTGTCCTGAGTGCTACGCGTTATGGCAAGGACATCAGCACTGACGAGGTGCGCAACATCATGGCAACGGAGATCGAGAAAGTGCTCGGGCCAGTTGCAAAGCCGCTGGAACTTGACCTCTCACATAAACCGCACGTCATCCTCGTTGTCGGTGTCAATGGTACCGGCAAGACCACGACAATCGGCAAGCTGGCCGCTAAACTCACCGCTGGTGGATTGAATGTCATGCTCGCAGCAGGTGACACATTCCGCGCCGCCGCTATCGAACAGCTGCACATATGGGGCAAGCGCACAGGTGCACCTGTCGTTTCCAGCAAGCTTGGTGCCGATGCAGCAGGGCTGGCCTTTGACGCCTGGAAACAGGCCAAGGAAGCAGGAAGCGATGTATTGATCATCGATACTGCTGGTCGCCTGCAAAACCGGGCAGAGCTTATGGAAGAATTGGCGAAGATTGTGCGCGTTCTTGGCAAGCACGACCCGGAAGCGCCGCACACTGTTTTGCAGACACTTGATGCGACGACCGGCCAGAATGCGCTTAATCAGGTCGAGATTTTCAGAAATATTGCCGGTGTCAACGGCTTGGTCATGACCAAACTCGACGGCACGGCACGCGGCGGCATTCTTGTTGCCATCTCGGCAAAGCATAAATTGCCGGTCTATTTTATTGGCGTAGGCGAACAGGTCGATGACCTTGAGCCATTCGCGGCAAGCGATTTTGCCAAGGCCATTGCTGGAGTTGCATAATGAACGAACCGATATTTGAACGCGATCCGTCCGATCCTGCTCACAAGCAGATCAACCCATTGCTCAAACTGGCGCTGGAAATGGGTCCGTTGATGGTCTTCTTCTTTGCCAATGCAAAGGGCGACTGGCTTCTGGAACGTTTTCCTGCGCTGGGAAATATAGGCGAGCCGATCTTCATTGCGACCGCCCTTTTCATGGCTGCGACTTTCGTTGCACTGGGCGTATCCTGGGTGCTTACCCGCAGCTTGCCGATCATGCCGCTTATTTCCGGCATCGTTGTGCTCATCTTTGGCGCGCTGACGCTTTGGCTGCACAATGAAACCTTCATCAAAATGAAGCCAACAATCGTCAATGCTCTGTTCGGCGTGATTCTGCTTGGCGGGCTTTATTTCGGCAAAGCACTTCTGGGCTATGTGTTCGACAGTGCTTTCAAGCTCAATGCTGAAGGTTGGCGCAAGCTGACTTTGCGTTGGGGAGTTTTCTTCCTGTTCCTCGCCGTGTTGAACGAAGTCGTCTGGCGCAGTTTTTCGACGGATTTCTGGGTTGCATTCAAGGTCTGGGGCACAATGCCAATCACCTTGCTTTTCACTTTCGCGCAAATGCCGCTAATCATGAAATATTCTGCAGAACCATTAAATGGTGAAAAGGCAGCCAACAAGAAAACATAACGCTGGAAACGGTCACAATTTCCGCCTGATCGCGACGAAATCCCGCCGCGATCAAAGCTCAAGAGTTGGTAATTATCAACGATTCTTGAGAAAGCCATCCTCCATGAAAACCGCCCTCATCGTAATGACCCTGATGGGTTGCGACTGCGATGCCAAAGTCTGCGAGTACATCAAGACAGCGGATACGGGCTGGAGCACCATGGAGACTTGCCGTGCCGATCTTGAGGCACAGATTCGAAAAACCGGAAAAGTCGACTATCCCCTGATTACGGCTACCTGTTCTTCAAGATCACAGTCCGGATCAGCAATCGCCAGTCAATCGTTCAAAGTTCCCTCTCCCGCGATCAACCGCCCAATCGAAACCATTGCGATGGGAACATCTATTGAAGCAGCGGTGCATGTTGAAAAGCGGTCTTTAGGCTACAGACTGATCACCGGACCCTTCAATCATGCCGTTGAAGGCACAACAACAGCCGCGAACCGCGCTGCTGGTTGGGTAAGGCATTACGCGTCGCTCTAATTTGACTTCAGCGCTGCTTCAATTGCTGGCATCAGGTCGTTGCGGATCGTTTCCTCGGAGAACGGCCCCACATGCTTGTAAGCTATGATGCCATCGCGCCCTATCAGGAATGTTTCCGGTACACCATAAACGCCCCACTCAATGGCCCCACGACCATTGAGATCAGCACCAACGGCTGCGTAGGGATTACCAAGATCGCCAAGAAAGCTGACAGCGTTTTCAGGCTTGTCCTTGTAGTTGAGGCCGGTAAGCACAAATCGCCTGTCTTGTGAAAGCTTCATCAGGAGCGGATGCTCAACACGGCATGGCACGCACCACGAGCCGAATATATTGACGAGCGTCACTTGGCCTTTGAACTTTGCCGGATCTAGACCGGGAACAGGCGTGCCGTCTTTTACAAGTCCTGTAACAGCCGGAAGCATAACATTCGGTGCTGGCTTGCCGATCAACGCTGAAGGAATGACCGATTCATCGCGGCCTGAGGCGAGTTGCAGTGCAAAAATCAGCGCAAGTATCGAGAACAGGATGAACGGCAGGAAAACAAGGGCAGGATGGCGCTTGCGGCGCGTACCTTGCTGAACTTCTTCACTCAAGACGCACCATCCGTATCAGCAGCAGAACGGCGCCGCACGCCCCGCGCCTCAAGATCGCGAAGAGCATTACGCTGGCTGCGCTGATCGAAAAAAATCCACCCGATCAAGCCCGTCAAAGCGACGGCTGCCGAAAGATATGAGGCAAGGACGAAAGCTGTGTGGCTGCTCATTAGCCTACCTTTCTTTCTGCACTACGCGCTGCAATACGTCGCATCGCAGTAACACGCCGACGCCAGATTTCATTGCGCATGGCCATGATGTGCAGAGTAAAGAACAGCAGTGTGAAGCCGATCGCCATGATCAATAGCGGCCAGAGATAGGACGAATCCAAAGTAGACCCACCCATGCGGATTACAGACGCCGGCTGATGCAAAGTATTCCACCAATCGACAGAAAACTTGATGATCGGGATATTGACGAATCCGACAAGCGTGAGGATGGCTGTCACTTTTGCAGACTTGGCCGGATCACCCATGGCACGCGTCAGCGCGATAACACCCAGATACATGAGAAAAAGCACAAACACTGACGTCAGGCGCGCATCCCAAACCCACCATGTTCCCCACATGGGCTTGCCCCAGAGAGAACCGGTGATCAACGCAAGTGCCGTAAACACGGCACCGATGGGTGCAGCCGCCTTTGCCGCAACATCAGCAAGAGGGTGACGCCAGACCAGCGTTCCAAGTGCAGCAATCGACATCACCGTGTAACACATCATGGAGAGCCAGGCGAAAGGCACATGGATGAACATGATCTTGACAGTTGAGCCCTGCTGGTAATCATCCGGAGCTGTCATCGACATCCAGAATCCTATTGCAAGCGTGATCAATGTTATTCCGCCCAACCATGGCAGCACGCTACCTGCAAGATTCAAAAATCTTGTCGGATTGGCCAGATCGATCCACCGCCCGGATTTGGATGCCACATTACTCATAAAAGTCTCTTAGCTTTTCGAATTTGGTAGTGCAATTCATCAGCCTGTCAGTCGGTCGAGGATTTAAGGGCCGCTGCAGCTGCCCAAGGACCCAAAACCGAAAAGAACAATGTAATTGCACCCAGAATAAGGAAAGGTGCCAGAAAGGGGGCTGGGTCTTCAATTGCGCCATAGGACGCAGATACACCAAAAATCAGGACTGGTATCGTCAAGGGCAGTACAATGACAGAAACGAGCAGCCCGCCGCGCGGCAGGGAAACCGCAACGGCCGCACCAACCGCACCAATCAGCGTTATCGCCGGAGTGCCAACAAGCAGAGTTAGAGTTGTCGCTGCAATCGCTACAGGCTCCATGTTCATGAACAGTCCCAGCAAAGGCGCTGCGACCACCAGCGGCAGCACGCTCACCGTCCAATGTGCGAGGCACTTGACCAGTACGGTCAGTGTCAGCATGTGGCGATCGGATGCCATGATGAGAATATCGAGCGAACCATCATCCCTATCCGCTTGAAAGAGGCGGTCAAGACCGAGCAGCGTGGCAAGCAGAGCCCCGATCCACAGCATGGCAGCGCCAATGCGCGCCAAAAGCTTCAGATCAGGCCCGACACCGAAAGGCACAACTGCAATGACCGCCAGAAAGAAGAGTATCCCGACCAGCGCACCACCCCCGGCACGCAAACCCAATCTGGCGTCGCGGATGAACAATGCGCCCATCAGACAAATGCCCCGAGTGTCAGTTCTCTCGAATGAGGCAGGCCAAGTGGCAGATGTGTTGCCGCCATGACGATGCCGCCATCGGCAAGATGCGCCTGCATAAACTCGGAAAATTGCGCTTCGGAGTCCTTGTCCAGCCCTGCTGTAGGTTCGTCGAGCAACCAGACCGGGCGGTCACTGACCAAGAGGCGCGCAATGCTGGCCCGACGCTTTTGTCCGGTGGACAGATATCCGAATGGAAGATGCCCGATATCGGCCAATCCGACCATTTCCAAAGCATGTAAAACCGTTCGCTTGCCAATTCCGCAAAAGGACTGCCAGAAGTGAAGGTTCTCCTCCAGCGTAAGAGCCGGTTTCATCGCATTGAGATGTCCGAGAAAATGCGAGGCAGAACCCAGACTGTCATACTCAGCGGATTTGCCCTCAAGGTGAAGAGCGCCCTCTGCCGGACGCAAAAGTCCTGCAGCGATTCGAAGAAGCGTCGATTTCCCGATACCATTCGGTCCGGTGACAAGCAGCGCTTCGCCCGACCTGATGGTAAAGTTGAGCCCGGAAAACAACATTTCCCCACCCCGCTCTCCACTCAACCTTTCGGCGACTAACTGCATGAAAATCCCGCTTTTTCTGGTTCAGATGCGGCCAAATGACCATTTCGCCGCAGTACGCATTTTTGCTCCCAGCCGGTCTGGCACAAATCGCGGAAAAACTCTATATACCAGTCAACCATGCCAGCGGTCGGCGTGGAAACAATTTTGGCCGATCTCAAGCGAATACTTTACCCGGTATTTGCTGCGGGACGGACAGCGGAAATGACTGCACCCGCACCTTAGCGCGTCCTTGAAACGCGGCAAAGGCGTTCGTCCCGGGTTTAGGCCTCAGCATAAGGACGTACGCAAAATGTCTCAGATTGACAGTTTTAAATGCCGTAAAACCCTCACCGTAGGGGATAAGGAATATGTTTATTTCAGTTTGACCGAAGCCGAAAAGAATGGACTGGAAGGGATTTCCGCACTTCCGTTCTCCATGAAAGTTCTCCTCGAAAACCTGCTTCGCTTTGAAGACAACCGCTCGGTTTTCAAGAAAGACATCGAGAGCGTAGCCAAATGGCTCGTTGACCGCGGCGCTGCCGGTGCTGAAATTGCCTATCGCCCTGCCCGCGTTCTCATGCAGGACTTTACCGGCGTTCCCGCAGTGGTGGATCTTGCGGCGATGCGCGATGCGATGGTCAATCTCGGTGGCGACCCTGAAAAGATCAATCCGCTCGTCCCGGTCGATCTGGTCATCGATCACTCGGTTATCGTTGATGAATTTGGCAATCCGCAGGCTTTCAAGCGAAATGTCGATCTCGAATATGAACGTAATGGCGAACGTTACCGCTTCCTGAAATGGGGCCAGCAGGCATTCAAGAATTTTCGCGTTGTGCCACCCGGCACCGGCATTTGCCATCAGGTCAACCTTGAGTACCTCGCGCAAGGCGTCTGGACCAAGGAAGAAGACGGCGTAACCATCGCTTACCCGGACACCTGCGTCGGCACCGATTCGCATACCACCATGGTCAACGGCCTTGGTGTTCTCGGTTGGGGCGTTGGCGGCATCGAAGCCGAAGCTTCCATGCTTGGCCAGCCTGTTTCCATGCTTCTGCCGGAAGTTATCGGCTTCCGCCTGACCGGCAAGGTCAAGGAAGGCGTGACGGCAACCGATCTGGTTCTGACTGTCGTGCAGATGCTGCGCAAGAAGGGTGTCGTCGGCAAGTTCGTCGAATTCTTTGGTCCGGGTCTCGATTCGATGACCCTCGCTGACCGCGCAACCATCGGCAATATGGGTCCGGAATACGGCGCTACATGCGGCTTCTTCCCGATCGATGGCGAAACCATCAACTACATGCACATGTCAGGCCGCGACGAAGATCGTCTGGCATTGGTGGAAGCCTATTCCAAGGCGCAGGGCATGTGGCGTGAAGCAGGTGCTGCCGATCCGGTCTTCACCGATACGCTTGAACTGGACCTCGGCACAGTCGTGCCTTCGATGGCTGGTCCAAAGCGTCCTGAAGGCCGTATTGCGCTGGAAGGTATCGCATCCGGCTTCCGTGAATCCCTGCAGAAGGAATACAAGAAGACCGAACAGCTCGATGCGCGCTATCAGGTCGAGGGCGAAGATTTCGATCTCGGACATGGCGATGTTGCCATTGCTGCTATCACGTCCTGCACCAATACCTCAAATCCGAGCGTCCTGATTGCCGCCGGGCTTCTTGCCCGGAATGCAGCTGCAAAGGGTTTGAAATCCAAGCCTTGGGTCAAGACTTCGCTTGCTCCCGGCTCGCAGGTTGTTGCCGCTTATCTGGAAAGCGCAGGACTACAGGTTGAACTCGACAAGCTTGGCTTCAATCTGGTCGGTTTCGGTTGCACGACATGCATCGGCAACTCCGGTCCGCTGCCTGCACCGATCTCCAAGACCATCAACGACAAGGGCCTGATTGCTGCTGCCGTTCTTTCCGGCAACCGTAACTTCGAAGGCCGCGTGTCGCCAGATGTTCAGGCGAACTATCTTGCATCGCCTCCGCTGGTCGTCGCCTATGCTCTGGCCGGTACCGTTACCAAAGATCTGACCACCGAGCCTCTCGGTGAAGATCAGAACGGCAATCCGGTGTTCCTCAAGGATATCTGGCCTTCCAGCCACGAAATCCAGGAGTTCATCACCAAGAACGTCACCCGCAAGCTGTTTTCGGCGAAGTATGCGGATGTCTTCAAGGGCGATGAGAACTGGCAGAACGTCAAGGTACCGGCTGGCCAGACCTATGCGTGGGACGATAATTCGACCTACGTGCAAAACCCGCCTTATTTTGTCGGCATGGGCAAAACCCCGGGCAAGGTCAATGACATCAAGGGCGCGCGTATCCTTGGACTGTTCGGCGACAAGATCACCACCGATCACATTTCTCCGGCCGGTTCGATCAAGGCAGCTTCACCAGCTGGTCAGTATCTGACAGATCATGGAGTTGCTCCGCTGGATTTCAACCAGTACGGCACACGTCGCGGTAATCACGAAGTCATGATGCGCGGTACGTTTGCCAACATCCGTATCCGCAACCACATGCTTGGTGAGAACGGGCGCGAAGGCGGATACACCATCCATTATCCTACCAAGGAAGAAATGCCGATCTATGACGCGGCAATGGAATATCGCCGCGAGAACGTGCCACTGGTGATTTTTGCCGGTGTGGAATATGGCAATGGCTCATCACGCGACTGGGCAGCAAAGGGTACCAATCTGCTCGGCGTTCGCGCTGTTATCTCCCAGTCTTTCGAGCGTATCCACCGCTCCAACCTTGTAGGCATGGGCATTGTTCCTTTCGTTCTCGAGGAAGGCACAAGCTGGCAGTCACTAGGCCTGAAGGGCGATGAAATCGTCTCCATCGAAGGTCTGGCCACCATCCAGCCACGCCAGAAGACATTTGCGACGGTGACGTTTGCCGATGGTCAGGTGAAGCAGGTTCCTTTGATCTGTCGCATCGACACCATCGATGAACTGGAATACCTGAAGAATGGCGGCATCCTGCAGTACGTTCTGCGCGATCTCGCTGCCTGATTTAGCGGAATTTTGTTAGGATTGAGGGCCGCCGGGCAACTGGCGGCCCTCAATCCTGTAAGGATGTAGCATTCGTGATTGAATTCACCTCAAAGTGACTTCCTCTTGAGCGAACGGACTCCTATCAATCTTCTGGCAACCAATCTGGCACATAAGATTTAGAAATTTTCGGGAAGAAAGCTCGCAACCTTGCTCTCGCGCACCACTTCAAGACTTCTGGCTATCGGCGTGCCTCTAGTGGCAGCGATCGTCTATGTGTTGCCAGTCTGCGCCGAGGATGCGGGAACGAAACCGGAAGGTGTCGTCGAACTTTATACGTCGCAGGGATGCGGATCATGTCCGCCTGCCGATGCCGTCCTTAAAGAATTGGCAACCGAAGGGAAGGTCGTGGCACTGGCATTTCATGTCGACTATTGGGATTATCGCGGTTGGACAGATAATCTTGCCTTGCCGGAAAATACCGAGCGTCAGAACGAGTATCGTAAGGCCCTCAGCCTGAACGGCGTTTACACACCGCAGGTCATTATCAATGGCCGCGAACATGTGAACGGACAGGACGAGACAAAAATCCGCCGGCGCATTGCGGATATGCGCGACACGCCTTCTGGCCTGACAGTGCCGGTCTCAATTGAAAAAGCTGCAAAAAACCGGCTCCTCATCGATATCGGATCTGGCCCTGTGACTACCAATCCGGTTCGCGTGGTCCTTGCCTATTTCAACCGGGAGAGCATCGTCTCTATTCCCGGGGGTGAAAATGTCGGACGGATGGTGAGTTATGCCAACAGCGTTCGGGCCATGGAAACCATCGGCATGTGGGACGGAAACGCACAAAAGATCGAAATTCCAATCAGCGAGCTTGCCAGCAAGAAAGCTTCCGGTTGCGCTGTTTTATTGCAGGAAATGCTGGGCGACGGCAAGCCGGGGCCGATTATCGGCGCTTCAATCATGGCAGCGAAATAACACCCTGCACTAAACAAAAACAGGCCGGATAAATCCGGCCTGAGCTATTGGGGCATGTTGCCAATAGATGAGAACTGTTGGTCTTACCTGAACAATCCGCTTGGGCGGGGGGCTTGGGTAATCGGACTGCCCTGATGAAACCGTCTCTGGCAACACGGGGCGATGTTCAGTTTGAAATCCGGCGGCAATGCGTACAGAAGATGGCGAGAATGTGATGAGCCATCACCATTCACTTCATCTCGTATTTGTTCGTGAGACGATGAAATTACACCGGCGTTTTTATAAAATCTGTGCTGCGAGAAAACTGCAAGCTTGTAAAATTGTCCGGATGGGGCCACTTTATTGTCATCCAGGTGTCACACGACAGATTCAAAGGTGGTTGATTGATGGACAGCAATGCAGGTGGCGAAGATTCGCAGCGTCAGGCGAAACTCATCCCCCTCGTTCGAAACAATGACCTGCCTGTTACCTTTGACCGGCGCGAGTTAAACCAGATTTTGCGGGTTTACGGGTTCATGGTTTCCGCCGGTGAATGGCGCGACTACGCCATCGACCATCTTTCCGACAGGGCAATTTTTTCGGTTTTCCGGCGAACCAGCGAAGTCCCGATGTTCCGCATCGAAAAGAACCCGAAATTATCACGAAAGCAGGGCGTCTACAGCGTGATTGCAGCAAGCGGACTTATCCTCAAGCGTGGTCATGAATTGGACAGGGTCTTGCGCGTCTTCGACAAGACCTTGAGCATCGTTCGAAGCTAATTACTACTTAAGTGGCGGCTTGCCCGGCAGCGTTGCTGCTCCCCCATTCATATCAAGCTGCATGAGAACCGTGTCCAGCCATCGGCCATGCTTGAAACCGGAAGCTTCTATCTTGCCGCAATGCCGGAAGCCCGCCTTGCTGTGCAGACGCACCGAAGCCGATCCCTCATGGCCATCGCCAATGACAGCTATGAACTGACGGAATCCCAAAGCAGTGCAATCATCAATAAGCCGTTGGATCAGAACTTTCCCCAATCCCTTGCCCTTGGCTGCTGGCGTAATATAGATCGAGTCCTCAACCATCCACCAATAGGCAGGACGTGCTCGGAAATAACTGGCATAGGCGTAGCCAATAACCTCGCCGTTCTGCTCCGCCACGACGTATGGAAAGCCATCCGAAGTAAGCAAGTGAAACCGGTTCGTCATTTCCTTGAGATCGGGCGGATCAATCTCGTAAGTAGCTGTGCCATGCAGAACTGCATCTCGATAGATTTCGGTGATGGTTGGCAGATCGGCTGGCTGTGCGGAACGGATATTGATGTCAGACATGGATTTCGCTTGAAGGGTAAGTTTCTGACAACTTTCATGCACCCGTTCGATGCAGAATTAAAGGGCTTGGTGATAGATTCTCGATCAGCAATCCTTATGCAACGCATAAAAAAGGGCAGCCTGGGCTGCCCTTTTCATTATTGGTCCTGCGTAAAAACTATTCGCGGTTGCCCAGGAACTGCAGCAGGAACATGAACATGTTGACGAAGTCGAGATAGAGACGCAGCGCACCCATGATTGCCTTGCGGCCATAGGAGTCCGAATCATCGCCCTCATAATACATTTCCTTGATCTGCTGTGTGTCGTAGGCGGTTAGGCCTGCAAATACCAGCACACCGATTGCAGAGATAGCGAACTGAAGCGCGCTCGACTGAAGGAAGATATTGACCACCGAAGCGAGCAGGATACCGATGACGCCCATGAACAGGAACGAGCCGAAACCGGAAAGGTCACGCTTGGTCGTGTAGCCATAGAGCGAAAGCGCACCGAACGATGCCGCAGTGATGAAGAACGTCTGTACAATGCTTCCGGATGTATAAACCAGGAAGATTGACGAGAGCGATGCACCGACAAGTGCGGCATAAACCCAGAAAGTCGTCTGGGCGGCAGCAACGCTCATCGAATTAATGCGGAAGCTCAGGAAGAACACTGCAGCCAGCGGGGCAAGCATTACTACCCACTTCAATGGCGACACGTAGAACGTAACACCGAAGCTGGTCAGCATCTTGCCGTTGGGCAATGTTGCAGCCGCAAGCGACGCATCATTGGTTGTTGTCATATATACGATTGCGAGAGCAGCAAGACCGGTCACTGCGAGACCGATCGCCATAAGATTGTAGACCTTCAGCATGTAGCTGCGCAGACCTTGATCGATCCCCGCGTCCACACGCACTCCGGCCGAATTCTGGGCCTGGATGTTGCGATAGTCAGCCATGGTTTTCCTCATTGCTTCGTCCCGTCGGGTGTCGGGGACTATCCCCAGGCTCCGCTGGCGGGACCCCAGCATGCCTTGACAAGAATTATGGTGATTAACCCGCTCTATAACAAGTCCTGTTTTGCTCAAGATTGCGTGCAAAGCCGCCAATTGGGGCAATAGTTACATGCTTTTAATCAATTTAAAGCGTTCTAAGCACCGGAGCTGCCTTCTGACCAAGAATCCGCCACGTCCCCGCAAGCCCGAATCCCACGGTCAAAATAAGCGCCACGGCAACAGTCATCACCGCAACTTCCGGCTGGAATGAAGCTGGCAAGGTCATGACCCGGACAATCACATACCAGGCAGCCAAACCGCCGGCCAACAGCGCGAAGACTGCTGTTGAAAGCCCTAAAAGTACATATTCGAGCGTAAAGGCCTTGATGAGCGTCCGCCGTGTGGCGCCAAGTGTTTTCAGCACCACTGCATCATGAATGCGCGCCCGGTTCCCGGCTGCCAGAGCACCACCCAAGACCAGAATCGATGCGATCAAGGCAACGGAAGCCGCCGCCCGAATGGCCACAGCCAGCTGACCAACCAGTTCATTCGCTATGGTGATTGCATCCTTGACGCGGACCGACGTTACAGCGGGATATGCGCTCGTTACTTCACGCATGACATTGGCCTCCTCCGCTGTCGTTGCGGTCGGGTCGGTCAATGTTGCCAGCCACGCATGGGGAGCCCCGGCAAAAGTATTGGGCGAAAAGACCATGACAAAGTTGATGGCCAATGATTCCCACTGCACTTCACGGAAATTGGCGATGCGAGTCGTCATGTTTCTTCCGAGTACATTGACAGTAACGGTATCGCCGATCTTGAGACCGAGATTACGCCCCTCCTCTGCCGAAAATGAAACCAGTGGCTCGCCCGTATAATCTGCCGGCCACCAGCTTCCTTCGGTCAGGGTTGAATTTTCCGGCACATTCTTGGCGTAGGTTATACCCCGGTCGCCCCGCAATACCCATGCACCTTCCGGCGGGATCGTCATCTTGGTGATATCTGTGCCATTGAAGGCAACGATACGGCCACGCAACATTGGAGCGCTGACGATTTTTCCGTTGGGTGCGGACTTTTGCAATACGTCCTTGAATTGATCGATCTCTCTGCTCTGGATATCTACGAAGAAGAAATTTGGCGCTTTTTCCGGCAGATTGCCAGCCAATTGCTGCCGGAGGCTACCGTCGATCAGAGCCAACGATACAAGCAAGGTAAGGCCAAGACCCAGCGAAAGAACAACCGAGGGCGTCAAAGCCCCGGGACGGTGGATATTGCCGATCGCCAGACGCAGCGCCGTTGATGAAACCCTTGGCGCACGGCGGGCAAGCCACTGCACCAGAACGGAGACCGCGCGCAAGATTACAAAGGAGACGGCTACCGCCCCGACAAACACGATAGCGATGCGCCGATCATAGGCAAAATAGATTGCGAGCAGGCAAAGCGCACCGATCAGCAGAACGGCTGCGCCAATGTAAACAGGCTTCGGCCAGCCCCGTTGGTCGAAACCCTGTTCGCGAAACAACGCCGTAGCCGGAACGTCGCGGGCGCGCCCCAGCGGCAGGATTGCAAAAGCCAGCGTGGTCAGGAGACCGAACAGGGCAGCCCAGAGCAGTGCTCCCGGATAAAAACCACCTGAGCCTGCAATGGGAAGTACGTTTTGAAGTGCATATGCGGCAAGATAGGGTATTGCGGCGGCGGCGATGAGACCAATGAGAATGCCGGCAATTGCAAGGATGACGATTTGAAACAGGTAGACCGCAATAACGAACCAACCTGGCGCGCCAAGTGATTTGAAGGTTGCAATAACGCCGCGCTTGCCGTCGAGATAGGAACGAACTGCGTTTGCCACGCCAACGCCGCCAACAACAAGAGCCGTCAAGCCAACCAGCGTCAGGAACTGCGAGAAACGTTCAATGTTGGCGCTAAGGGAAGGCGCGGCATTGGTGCGGCTGCGAATTGTCCAGCCGGCCTGCGGGAATTTTTCCTGCGCCTCATCGCGGATAGCTGTGATCACCTGTTCGCCCGCCCCCGCAGGAAGCGCAATTTTATAGCTATGATCAACAAGGCTGCCCGGCTGTACAAGACCCGCAGCATTGAGCCCCTCAAGCGACACCATGAAGCGCGGAGCAAAACCGAAACCATCCGACAAAGCGTCCGGCTCGTTGACGATAACAGAACGCACCTCGAACTTTGCGGAACCTAGCAAGATACGGTCACCAAGCTTCAAGTGCAGACGTTCGAGGAATATCTCCGCGACCGCAGCACCATAGACGCCGGCCTTTTCTGCAAAGAGAGCCTGATGATCCAACGGCGGTGAAGTTTCAAGCGCCCCATTTAAAGGATAAGCGTTATCGACTGCCTTGACTTCTACCAGCGACTGGTCCGATCCATCAGAAAGGCGCGCCATCGAACGCATATTGGCGCTCACTGCCACCATGCCCTTGCTGTCGAGAAAAGCCCGTTCTTCGGGCGTAACTTCACGCTGGTTGAGCTGGAACCGCATGTCGCCGCCAAGGATGCTCTGCCCCTGTGTGGAAATCCCCGATGTTACAGAGTTCGCTACCGAGTTAACGCCGCCAATTGCCGCAACGCCGAGTGCAATGCAGGCCAGGAATATGTAAAAACCTGACAGGCCACCGCGCATTTCCCGCAGAGCAAAACGCAGAGCCAGCTTTAACGACGGTCCGGAACCAAAAGAGGCGTTGCTCATGCGGTTTTCGCCAATGCAGTCACGCCTTCGTCGGCTTCTATCAAGCCGGAGCGGACACGAATTTCCCGGTCACAGCGTGCAGCAAGGCTTGTATCATGAGTTACGAGAACGAGGGTTAGTCCCAATTCCCGCTGTTTCTCGAAAAGAAGATCGGCAATTTGCCGCCCTGTCGTCGTATCGAGGTTTCCCGTCGGCTCGTCGGCAATAAGTATTTTTGGCGATGGCGCGAGTGCGCGGGCAATAGCAACGCGCTGCTGTTCACCGCCGGAAAGCTCGCCCGGATAATGGGTCACACGATCTGCCAGACCAACAGCTGCAAGCATCTGTTCTGCGATGGCAAAAGCATCAGAATTCCCCGCAAGCTCCAGCGGAACGGCAACATTTTCCAGTGCGGTCATGTTCGGAATCAGATGGAACGACTGGAAAACAATGCCAATATTCTGGCCGCGAAATGCGGCTGTTGCATCTTCGCTCAATTTTTCAAGTCGTGTCCCGGAAATCTGAACCGAGCCGGAATCCACGTGCTCAAGACCAGCCAGAACCATAAGAAGCGTAGATTTCCCAGAACCTGAAGGCCCGACAATTCCTACTGATTGACCAGCATCAATATCCAGGGAAATACCTTTGAGGACATGCACGGCGGAGGCTCCTGTGCCCAGTGTCAACTCAATGTGATCGAGCTTGATAACGGATTTCGTCACGAAAGACTTCCTTTGCGATATGGTCGACACAACATGCAATGCAGCTGTTCTGATATGGGTGCCCTGAAATGATATTCAAACCGTTGATAAGAATTGTTGTTTTTCTAAGTCTTGTTGCCTTGCCTGTTTCGGCTTTGGCCAATCAAAATACCGTGTCCGGACAGCCTCTCGCTGTCGTGGGCTTTGGTGATAGCCTTATGTCTGGCTTCGAGCTGCCCGTTCAGGACTCATTCCCGGCGCAACTCGAAAAAGCCCTGACGGACAAGGGTATCAACGTCACGGTCGCAAACGCAGGCGTTGCCGGTGAGACGACTACGGATGCGGTAAGCAGGCTCGACTGGTCTGTGCCGGAGGGTACCGGACTGGTTATCCTCGAATTTGGTGCAAATGACGCGTTGCGTGGCATTTCCCCCGAGATAAGTGAAAAGAACCTCGCGGAAATAATCGAGAAGCTTCAGCAGCGTAAAGTTCAGGTCATTCTTGCCGGAATGCTGGCTCCCCCGAACATGGGCGTCGATTACGAGGAAAAGTTCAATGCGATTTTCCCGCGCCTCGCCCAGAAGTACAATGTCCCTCTCTATCCCTTTTTCATGGAAGGTGTAGCGGCGCAAAAATCCCTGCAGCTGGAGGATGGCATGCACCCGAACACGGAAGGTGTTGCCAAAATGGTGGAGGGTTTCCTTCCAGTCATCGAAAAAACCATCGCAGGCAATGCAACCCCGCCAGCGAATGCTACGGGACCCAGCGCCTCACAATAGACCAGATTTCAATTTTGGCTGACGATGTTACCGTGTCCAATTTGTCGCGTGGCAGAAGAATATAAACTTATGGCTTGCCCACAGACAGGTTCAATGATTCTCTAGGTGTACAACTCGATTCGGGGAGGATGCCTTATGCCGCGTCTCTTTACTGCCCTCGAAATTCCGCGCGACGCTGCACTCTCGCTGTCGTTGTTGCGTGGTGGACTCCCCGGAGCACGGTGGATTGATGTCGAGAATTATCACATCACATTGCGCTTCATCGGGGATGTCGAAGGCCATGTTGCCGACGAAGTCGCAAACGCCCTTGATCGCATACGGCGTCCGGAATTCACGCTCTGGCTTTCAGGCGTCAACGCCTTCGGTTCCAAAAAACCCCATAGCGTTGTTGCCTCTGTTGCGCCTTCACCCGATATTCAGGCACTGCAAGCTGAGATCGAGCGCATCTGCCAACGGTTGATGCTTGCCCCCGACCCGCGCAAGTTCACGCCGCATGTTTCTCTGGCTCGGCTGCGCAATGTCCGCAACGAAGAGATCGCGCACTACCTTTCCTCGCGGGGTAATTTCTCCACGGCACCCTTTTCTGTCGGGCGTTTCGTGCTGATGTCATCGCGAGATTCAGTCGGCGGCGGGCCATATATCGTTGAAGAGGCCTGGCCTTTGGAATCGCGCCGATCTTCTTATCAGAACCTCACAGAGAGACCTTTCGAAGCTGCAAGGATCATCCGGTAGATCGTTTCAAAGTCTGCATCGGTCCCATAATAGGGATCGGGAATTTGCTTGGTATCACCAAGCGCGACCTCGTAGAACAGCCCGATCTGTGCCGTAGCGTTTGCAGGGCGACGCTTTTCAATGGCAGTCATGTTCATGCGGTCCATACCGATGATCAGATCGAAACGTGTAAAGTCGTCCGCACCGAGCTGCCTGCATTGCTGAGAGGAAATATCAACGCCGTGTCGTTGTGCGACTTTGATTGATCTCAAGTCCGGTGCCTCATCCGTATGATAGCCATTGGTTCCAGCAGAATCGATCAACACTCCCGCAGCTTTGCCCTCAGCTTTCAGAACCGATCCAAAGACACCTTCTGCCAACGGCGACCGGCAGATATTGCCCAGGCAAACAAAAAGAACGGAGCGAAGAGGAGAGGATTTCATTTTGACACCGTGGTTCGGAAAGCAATGCGGACAAGGATGACCCTTACCAAAGAAATCACATCATTGTGAGCAAAACTCTTGCACCACCCCGCATTCCTTCCCATGTTCTTGCTGAACAACTGAAGGAAAAGGAATGGACGAGATCAAGATCGGTGAAATTCTGGAGCCGGGCAGCGCGCATCAACAGCGTTCGCGCGAGGAGCGTGTCCGCGCTTCCTTCTGGAAAACCGTGCGTAAGGCGGCAAAGAACATCCCGTTTCTGGACGAGCTGGTCGCTGGCTATTTTTGTGCGCTTGATCCTGCTACCCCGACAAAGGTTCGCGGTATATTGCTGGCTTCGCTGGCTTACTTTGTTCTGCCGCTGGATTTCATTCCGGATTTCATTCTGGGCCTCGGCTTTACCGACGATGTTGCGGTAATGATGGCGGCATTGAGCGCCATCCGCAATAACATCACCCCCGCACACAGGGCGGCTGCACGACAGGCGATCAAGGAACTCGATACTGACGAAAAGGTGTGATCGAGATCACAAGACTGTGAAAAGCCCCAATGTCAAAGTCTCGCCGCTTTTATTTGGCTGGTGTTACTGCATCGGACTTGAATGAGGCTGTGACCTTTTTGGCTCTAAAAATTGCTTTTTTGACCTGTCTTCACCGTTTGGTAACCCAGATTAAGTCAAATTAAGACAAGCGAACTGGACAATACGGCATCTGGATTATCTTCCGGGCCATTGCCGGTTCATGAGTTATGAAGTGTACAAATAAAACTGGTAGGTATCATGTTTGGAAAATCAATCGTAGCGACCTCTGTGCTCATGCTTGGGCTGGCGGGAACAGCTCTTGCCCAGACCCCGAGTCAGATTAGCCAGTTCAACGCGTGGGGTGCCTATAGCTACCAGCAGGGCAAGGGCAAAGTCTGCTATGTCCTGTCTGTGCCGGTTGATAAGCAACCAGCAAAGATTGACCATGGCGACAATTTCTTCATGGTAAGCCAGAAACCCGGCCAGAATGTCAGTTTCGAGCCGCAGTTCAAGGCTGGCTATGATCTGCAGGAAAATTCAAAAGTCCTCGTCAAGATTGATGACCGCACATTCTCCATGTTCACCAATGGCAGCCATGGCTGGATGGAAAACGCAGCGGAAGAGCCGCAGCTCGTTGCCGCTTTGCGAGCAGGACATAATATGTCGATCAACGCTGTTTCCAAGCGTGGAACCAAGACAAGCTATGCCTATTCGCTGAAAGGCGTATCGGCAGCCCTCAAGGCAATTTCCACTTGCAAATAGTCTGAATAATCCCATTTCATGCGAAGGGCCCGGCACATGCCGGGCCTTTTTGCTTGTGGAGGTGACGTGGCCGCTGGAACGTGATATGAGCCGCGCTTCCGTTATAAACGTTAGAAAAACCCATGTCCGTTTCGCTTGACCTGACACATCCTGTTGCCCGGGATAAATCCCGTGATGCCGTTCGCGCCCCGATGGTTGAGAAGCCTTCACTGATCGGCTTGACGCGTCCGGAACTGGCAGAGGCCCTAATTGCGGTTGGTGTGCCTGAACGGCAAGCAAAAATGCGCGTGGCGCAGGTCTGGCACTGGCTCTATGTGCGCGGCGTTTCAAACTTTGACGATATGCAAAACATTTCGCGCGAGATGCGTGAACTACTGAACAATAACTTCAATATTGCTCGTCCGGAAATCGTTGAGGAGCAGATTTCCAACGACGGGACGCGAAAGTGGCTGTTCCGTTTTCCTGCTCGTGGAGCAGGACGCCCTGTAGAGATTGAAACGGTCTATATTCCAGAAGAGGGCCGTGGCACTCTTTGCATTTCCAGCCAGGTCGGCTGCACCCTCACCTGCTCTTTCTGCCATACAGGCACACAGAAGCTGGTGCGTAATCTTACCGCTGAAGAAATACTGTCTCAGTTACTAGTAGCGCGTGATCGTCTCGGCGACTTTCCTGATCGCAACACGCCAGACGGCACGATGGTCCCGGCAGAAGGCCGCAAAGTATCTAACATCGTTATGATGGGCATGGGCGAGCCACTCTACAATTTCGATAACGTCAAGAAGGCGCTGCTGATTGCTGCTGACGATGCTGGTCTTTCCCTGTCCCGGCGCCGCATCACCCTTTCTACATCCGGTGTCGTGCCGGAGATTTACCGAGCGGGCGAAGAGATCGGCGTCATGCTGGCGATCTCCCTGCATGCGGTGACAGATGATTTGCGCGACATGCTGGTGCCGATAAACAAGAAGTATCCATTAAAGGAACTGCTTGCTGCGTGCCGCGCTTACCCGAGCCTGTCCAATTCCAAGCGTATTACGTTCGAGTATGTAATGCTAAAGGGCGTCAATGACTCTCTTGATGACGCCAAGGAACTTGTGCGGATGCTCAAAGGCATTCCAGCCAAGATCAATCTGATCCCGTTCAATCCATGGCCCGGTGTCAATTATCAGTGCTCCGATTGGGAGCAGATCGAGAAGTTTGCCGATTACGTGAATGCGGCAGGATATGCATCGCCTATCCGCACACCGCGCGGCCGCGATATCCTTGCCGCCTGCGGCCAGCTCAAATCAGAGTCGGAGCGCATGAAGAAGACCGAGCGCCTTGCCTTCGAGGCAGCGATGATAGCCGGTCACGGCGAAGACTGATCAGCGCATGTTGTATCTCGTCCGCTTTGTTCTCATCGTTTTTGGATTTATCTGCGCCATTTTCGCGGCTTCAGTATTTCTGAACATGCTCCTGATCGGCAGTGCGGAGTGGATCGGCGGCGAAAGTCCGTTTCTCTATTTGACCATCCCGGCTTTTGCTTCAGCAATTGGCTATAGCGTATTCGTGCCTGCGGCACTTATCATCATATACGCCGAGCTTACCGCTTGGCGTGACTGGCTATTCTATACGCTCGGAGGGGCAGCAACGGCTGTAGTCGTTATCGTCTGGAAATGGCGGCCCCAGACCGAGGATATCAGCGCATTCGCTGCTATCCTTGCCACGGGCGTTGTCGGCGGCTTTGTTTACTGGATGATTTCCGGCCGTACAGCGGGGATTATTCCTGCAAGGCCAACCAGTTCCTCCTAAAATTATTTTGCCTGTGCCAGCAGGATTTTCGCGGCAAAGGCCGAGAACACGCCGGCAAACAACCAGTCTGTAATACGTGTCACAGTTGGATTCTTTCTCAGCAACATCGAAAATCTGTCAGCCGCTATGATCATCGGTGCAACCACCGGTAATGATAGCGGGATGAAAAGTACACCAAGAAAAAATAGCTTTCCCGGCGCATGCGGATCGCTGGCAGAAACGAACTGCGGCAGAAAAGTCATGAAAAACAGGATGATCTTCGGGTTGAGCAGGTTAATGCCCAGCCCTGTCAGCCAGTTTTGAAACAATGTATGAACTTGTCCTGTTTTCTTCTCGGGCGAGAAAGCCGAACCATAGCGGATAGCCTGATAGGCCAACCACACCAAATAGCCAGCGCCAACGACCTTCAGCGCAAGAAAGGCGGTTGGCGAAGCCACAATCAACGCCGAGAGACCAATAGCTACCATTGTCGTGTGAACGACGATGCCGCTACAGGCTCCGGCGAGGCAGGCAAATCCCGCAGCCTTGCCCTCTGACAGAGCGCGTCCGACAAATAGAGTCATATCCGGCCCCGGCGTGATCGAGAGAACGAAAGTGGCGACTATAAACTGCAGTATAATTGGCCAATCGGGAATGAAGGTCATCAGATGCTCCGGAAAAACTGGCGGAAGCTAACGCGAAAAGCAGCCCTATGCCATATGTATTTGCGCCTCATCTCGTTTTAGCTACGCTTGCCAATAGCGGCGCAAATGCTACAAGACCCCAACTGAAATTTCAGGATCGCGGCGGCGGTCGACAGACAGGATATGAGCAATGAATAAATGGAAAGACGTCAAGAAAGTCGTGTTGGCCTATTCAGGCGGGTTGGATACATCGATCATCCTGAAATGGCTGCAAACGGAACTTGGCGCAGAGGTCGTTACCTTCACCGCTGATCTCGGTCAGGGCGAAGAACTTGAGCCTGCACGCAAGAAAGCCGAGATGCTGGGCATCAAGGAAATCTATGTCGAAGATGTCCGCGAAGAATTCGTTCGTGACTTCGTTTTCCCGATGTTTCGCGCCAATGCCGTTTACGAAGGCGTTTACCTGCTTGGCACCTCGATAGCGCGACCGCTTATTTCCAAGCACCTCGTTGAAATTGCTGCCCGCACCGGCGCTGATGCAATTGCGCATGGCGCAACGGGCAAAGGCAACGATCAGGTTCGTTTTGAACTCTCCGCTTACGCGCTCAATCCCGATATCAAAGTGATTGCGCCTTGGCGCGACTGGACCTTCAAATCCCGCACCGACCTTCTGGAATTTGCGCGCGAGCATCAGATTCCGATCGCCAAGGACAAGCTCGGCGAGGCTCCATTCTCTGTCGACGCCAACCTGCTGCACTCGTCCTCGGAGGGCAAAGTGCTTGAAGACCCATGGCAGGAAGCGCCCGAATATGTGCACCAGCGTACAATCTCGCCCATGGAGGCACCTGATAAGGTCACCGAAATCGAGATCGCTTTCGAAAAAGGCGATGCTGTTGCTATCGACGGTAAACCCCTATCGCCAGCAACACTTCTGAAGAAGCTGAACGATCTTGGCCGTGACAATGGCATCGGCCGCCTTGATCTCGTTGAAAACCGTTTCGTTGGCATGAAGTCTCGTGGCGTTTACGAAACTCCGGGCGGCACCATTTTGCTCGCCGCACATCGGGCGATGGAATCGATCACGCTGGACCGTGGCGCGGCGCACCTGAAAGATGAGTTCATGCCACGTTATGCCGAGTTGATCTATAATGGTTTCTGGTATTCGCCCGAGCGCGAGATGCTGCAGGCCATGATCGACAAGAGCCAGGAGGATGTGGAAGGTACTGTTCGTCTGAAGCTCTACAAGGGCAATGTCATGGTCTCAGGCCGCAGGTCGAACAAGTCACTTTATTCCGATGCACTTGTCACCTTTGAAGATGATCGCGGCGCCTATGATCAGAAGGACGCGGCAGGCTTTATCCGCCTGAATGCCCTGCGGTTACGTACGCTCGCAGCGCGCAAGCGCAACAGCTAAAGAATACAAAACGGCGGGCTGGTCCCGCCGTTTTACTTTTGTCGCTTGTTGCCGCCAATTTGGCAGCCTAGATGATAGAGCCATAAGTTCATACGACGGAGTTCCCCATGCCTTCAGACAAGCCAGCCATCAATACCGCGTTGACAAACTGGACAGGGCCATTGGGTCTGCCGGACTTCACAGCATTCAATGATCAGGATTTCGCTGCGGCATTCGATGTGGCTTTGGCGGACGATCTTGCCGACATTGAAGCAATTATCGGCCATCACGAAGCGCCCACCATTGAGAATACTTTGAAAGCCCTGCAGCTTTCCGGCGAGTCGCTCGACCGGGTATCATCAATCTTCTGGATGCTGACCGGTGCAAATACCAACGATACAATTCAGGCACTTGAGCGGTCTATCGCTCCAAAATTGTCGCGTCATTCATCGTCAATCATGATGAATCCGCATCTGTTTGCCCGCATTGATTCCCTTTACGAACAGCGTGACCTTCTTGGCCTGGATTCCGAAACGGATCGTGTGCTGGAAAAAATCTGGAAGGGTTTCGTTCGCAGTGGTGCCCGGTTGGATGATCAGGGCAAGGCCCGTCTTGCGGACATCAATGAGAAACTCGCCAGCCTTGGCGCGCAGTTTGACCAGAATGTCCTCAAGGATGAGTCCGACTGGGCTTTGTACATCACTGATCAAACCGACCTTACGGGAGTGCCGGATTTCGTGCGCGATGCGATGCGCGGTGCTGCCGAACAGCGCAACCGTACGGATGCTTGGGCGGTGACATTATCGCGTGAGATTATTGAACCCTTCCTTTCTTTTGCCGAGAACCGTGATTTGCGGGAAAAGGCTTTCCGCGCTTGGGCTGCCCGGGGCGAAAATGGCGGGGATACTGACAATGTCGCCATTGTAGCTCAGACGGTAGCTTTACGGTCAGAGAAGGCAAAACTTTTGGGGTACAAAAGCTTTGCCGCATACAAGCTCGACAACACCATGGCAAAAACGCCTAAAGCCGTTATGGACCTGCTGGAGCCAGTCTGGCAAAAAGCAAAGACGCGCGCGGGAGAAGAAGAAAATGACCTGCAGCAACTGATTTCCAAGGAAGGCCGCAACCACAAGGTCGCGCCTTGGGACTGGCGTTTCTATGCGGAAAAGCTGCGTAGCGAACGCTTTGCCTTCGATGCTGCGGAGCTGAAGCCATATCTGCAGCTGGAGAAAATCATCGAGGCCTGTTTCGATGTGGCAACACGCCTGTTCGGCATTACCTTCAAGGAAAAATCCGGCATCACAACCTGGCATCCGGATGTGCGTGTCTGGGAAGTGTTCAATCCCGATGGAACTGAATGCGGTGTCTTCCTTGGCGATTATTTCAACCGTCAGTCGAAACATTCCGGCGCATGGATGAGTGCGTTACAGTCACAGCACAAGCTGGGCGGCGTGCAGAAGCCGATCATCTATAATGTGATGAACTTTGCCAAGCCACTGAAAGGTGAGCCTGCACTACTTTCCCTCGACGGTGCACGTACCCTCTTTCATGAATTTGGCCATGCTTTGCATGGCTTGCTGTCAGACGTCACTTGGCCAGCGGTTTCAGGCACATCAGTGTCCCGGGATTTCGTCGAACTGCCATCTCAGCTCTACGAGCACTGGTTGACTGTACCATCGATCCTTCAAAAGTACGCGATCCACTACCGCACGGGCGAAGCAATGCCAAAAGCTTTGCTCGACAAGGTGCTTGCCGCAGATACGTTTAATGCAGGGTTCAACACCGTCGAGTTTACCTCATCGGCATTGGTCGACATGGCATTTCATGCAGATGGCACCCCGCCGGAGAACCCAATCCAGTTCGAGGCAGAGACTTTGCAGCAACTGGACATGCCCGATGCAATCATCATGCGCCACCGCACACCGCACTTTAAGCACGTTTTCTCGGGTGATGGATATTCTGCGGGATACTATTCTTATCTGTGGTCGGAAGTGCTCGATGCCGATGCATTCAAGGCATTTGAAGAGACTGGCGATACATTCAATACAGAGCTTGCGGCAAAGCTGAAAAGGTACATCTATTCGGCTGGTGGCAGCAAAGACCCCGAAGAGCTTTACAAAGCTTTCCGGGGTAAAATGCCCACGCCCGATGCGATGATCGAAAAGCGTGGGCTTTGAGATAGAGCCAATCAGGACTTGGCGAAAGCCAGAAGATCAGCGTTCAGCTTGTCCTTGTGCGTCGTGGCCAAACCGTGCGGCGCACCGGCATAGACGTTCAGCGTGGCATTCTTTACCAGCTTCACTGCCTTACGAGCAGCAGCATCAATAGGCACAATCTGATCGTCATCGCCATGGATAAAGAGGGTCGGGACATCGATCTTCTTCAGATCTTCGGTGAAATCCGTTTCCGAAAACGCCTTGATGCAGAAGTATGAGGCTGGCATTCCGGCCATCATGCCCTGCAGCCAGAAAGCGTTTCTTACACCTTCAGACTCCTTCGCACCGGTACGGTTGTAACCATAAAATGGCAACGACAGGTCCTTGAAGAACTGGGAACGGTCGGCAATGACGCCATCACGAATGCCATTGAAAACATCAATAGGCAGACCTTCAGGGTTTGCATCAGTTTTCAGCATGAGCGGTGGGACGGCACCAACCAGCACGGCCTTGGCAACACGCTTTGTACCATGGCGACCGATATAGCGGGCTACTTCACCGCCACCGGTCGAATGACCAACCATGATGGCATCCTTCAAATCCAGCTTTTCAAACAGTTCCGCCAGATCATCGGCATAAGTATCCATATCATTGCCGTTCCAAGGCTGGCTCGAGCGGCCGTGGCCACGCCGGTCATGGGCAATCACGCGGTAGCCATTTGATGCGAGGTAAAACATCTGGTCTTCCCAGGCATCCGAAGAAAGTGGCCAACCGTGGCTGAAGACGACAGGCTGTCCCTTGCCCCAATCCTTGTAGTAAATTTCTGTTCCATCCTTGGTTGTGATCGTGGTCATTGTACTATGTCCTTTCACGGGTTGGTTGGATTTTTGCTTTGTCGGTTTGTTTGCCGCTGAACTGGGAAGTGCCGGGAGGCTTGCTGCCGCCGCCAAGGCAATGCCCGCGGCCAGTACAGCACGGCGTGACGTCACATTCTTTGGGTCATTGCTCATGATGCTAGCGCTCCTTGATAACTCTATGGTGACGGCGCAGGCGTCAATTAATCGAAATACGTACGTCTAGATTGCTGCGTGTTGCTTCCGAGTAAGGGCAGACGATGTGGGCTGCATCGACAAGCTCGCGTGCCTGTCCAGCTTCAATGCCAGGCAATGTCACGGCTAAAGCAACGTCCAGGCCAAATCCCTTGCCATCATCACGAGGGCCAATACCGACCGTGGCTGTTACTGCGGCTTCCTCAGAAAGCTTGATCTTCTTCTGCGAGGCCACGAATTTCAGTGCGCCGAGAAAGCACGCGGAATATCCCGCGCCGAATAGCTGTTCAGGGTTGGTGCCCTGCGCACCGTTGCCGCCAAGTTCCTTTGGCGTGGAGAGCGTAACTTCCAGACGACCGTCTTCACTCTTGGCACTGCCATCGCGTCCGCCAGTTGCTGTCGCTTTAGTTGTATAGAGGATGCTCATTTTCATTTCCTTTCGGGTTGTGATTGTTCAATGCATATTAAATTGCATACAATTAGATTGTGTGCAATAGATATTTTGCATCAATGTTAAAAAATTAAATGATGCACAATTGAAAGCGCTTGGGTATCCTGAGCCAACTTATTGAGAAGGAAGGCAAATGAGCGAAAAAAAGAAGGCGCCTGAGTCACAACTGAAATTGGAAAATTTTCTGTGCTTCGCCATTTACTCCACTGCAAACGCGGTTACACGCGCCTATCAACCACGCTTGGCGGCGTTGAAGCTGACCTATCCGCAGTATCTGGTCATGGTGGTGCTGTGGGAAGAAGAGAACCAAACCGTAACGGCGATCGGAGACAAGCTCAGTCTCGATTCCGGTACGCTGACCCCGCTTTTGAAACGGCTGGAGACAGCAGGCCTTATATCACGTAGGCGCGACAAGACAGACGAGCGTCAAGTCCTGATCAGCTTGACGGATGAAGGCCGCGCCATGCGGGAGAGAGCAGAAGCCGTCCCTCTGGCAATGGGACAGGCATTTGGCTGCACCATGGATGAAGCACGCGGCATGCGAAAAGAACTCATCGGGTTACGAGATAATCTCGTTGCGAGCATTGATCAGGCAAAATAAAAGGCGCCGTCTCCAGCGCCTTTAGAGCTTTCACCGGCCTGATGGATCAGGCTGCGATCTTCTTTGGTTGAATGAGTCCACGCGCAACCAGAAGTTCAGCGATCTGGACAGTATTCAGCGCTGCACCCTTGCGTAGATTATCCGAAACGATCCAAAGCGACAGGCCGTTTTCGACTGTGATATCTTCACGGATACGCGAGATATAGGTCGCATCTTCACCGGCTGCCTCATAAGGGGTGATGTAGCCACCATCTTCATGACGATCAATAACCAGGCAGCCTGGCGCATCGCTAAGAATCTCACGCGCCTCTTCAGCACTCAACGGGCTTTCAAACTCGATATTCACCGCTTCCGAGTGACCAATGAAAACAGGAACGCGTACGCAAGTCGCCGTCAGCTTGATCTTGGGATCGAGCATCTTCTTGGTCTCGGCGACCATCTTCCACTCTTCCTTGGTGTAACCATCTTCCATGAACACATCGATATGCGGAATAACGTTGAAGGCAATCCGCTTGGTGAACTTCTTGGCTTCCACCGGATCAGCAACAAAGACTGCACGCGACTGCTGGAAAAGCTCATCCATGCCATCTTTGCCCGCTCCCGAAACGGACTGATACGTCGCAATGACAAGGCGCTTGATACGAGCCTTGTCATGCAAAGGCTTCAGAGCAACGACCAATTGCGCCGTCGAGCAGTTCGGATTTGCAATAATGTTCTTCTTACTGAAGCCGGTAATTGCGTCTGGATTTACTTCCGGAACGATCAACGGCACGTTGGAATCGTAGCGCCATGCGGAAGAGTTATCGATGACGACACAACCCTGCGCACCAATCTTCGGCGACCATTCCTTTGAAATATTACCACCTGCAGACATCAGGCAAATATCAGTATCCGAAAAGTCATAGGTATCGAGCGCTTTAACCTTCAACGTTCTGTCGCCATAGGAAACCTCGGTTCCTTGCGAACGACGCGAGGCGAGCGCAACAACTTCACTTACCGGAAAGCCACGCTCTTCCAGTATTGTCAACATTTCCCGGCCCACATTGCCTGTGGCACCAACAATCGCAACCTTGAAACTCATTGTATATTCTCCTGTCCCTCTCCGCTGCTTCTAACCCGCTGGCCACCGCAGGTTTCATCCCCCGGGCCGGGCCCGGGAGGGGGCGAGCAGGCCAAGGGAAATCAGACCGTTTTGGTGGTCGTTTTCGAGAGTTTTTTGGCCGAAATTTTGGTCAGAACAGCAGGCGCGCCAACGCAGCCGGCGAAAATACCGGAACCGTTCATTGGAAATAGCGATGATGATTCGCTGTGCACGCGGGGCTCTCCTTATCCGGTTGTGCTTGTACGCGGTTTCCGAAAAGAGTCAATTACATCTTTAACGGGCAAGAATATGTCGTGTTACGCACAATTTTAGACATTTGGTACAAGTTACGGGCTTTGCTTTCTTCAATATTTAGTCAACAATTCATTGGTGCATTGGGTTGTCTGACCTTGGGGGGAAAGAAATTCGCAAGGACATTCGCCAGCGCGTGATCTGCAATAGCAACAGGCTGAGCAAAAAGAACGCGCGCAAGTGTCGGAGTGGGGGCATGAAACAAGGTTTAGTCTGATCATGTCTCTTTGAACTTGAGGCTTAATTGCTGTTTTCTGGGAGGAATAGAAATGGCATCCACTACTGTGGCCGGCGCTACCAGCCGGGGGATGACGCGGGAAGAAAAGAAGGTGATCTTCGCTTCTTCTCTCGGCACTGTTTTCGAGTGGTACGACTTTTACCTTTATGGTTCTTTGGCTGTCTTTATTGGCGCAGCATTTTTCAGCGAGTATCCTGAAGCAACACGTAATATCTTTGCTTTGCTTGCTTTTGCCGCCGGCTTTCTGGTTCGCCCCTTCGGCGCGCTGGTGTTCGGACGCATCGGCGATCTTGTCGGCCGCAAATATACCTTCCTTGTCACAATCCTGATTATGGGCTTCTCGACCTTCCTGGTCGGTATTCTGCCTGGCTCCGCCAGCTGGGGCATTGCTGCTCCGATCATTCTGATCGTATTGCGCATGCTGCAAGGCCTTGCACTTGGCGGTGAATATGGCGGTGCTGCAACCTATGTTGCCGAACACGCACCGAGCAATCGTCGCGGCTTTTACACCTCATGGATTCAGACTACCGCAACGCTGGGTCTTTTCCTTTCACTTATCGTCATCCTGATCATTCAGAATTCGATGACAAAGGAAGCCTTCTCCGCCTGGGGCTGGCGCATTCCTTTCATTCTGTCATTCGTTCTTTTGGGCGTTTCAGTCTGGATTCGCTTGTCACTCAGTGAATCACCTGCTTTCAAAAAGATGAAAGAAGAAGGCAAGGGCTCGAAGGCACCGCTTTCAGAAGCTTTTGGACAATGGAAGAATGCCAAGATCGCCCTGCTCGCGCTCTTCGGTCTTACCGCAGGTCAGGCAGTTGTCTGGTATTCAGGTCAGTTCTACGCACTGTTCTTCCTGCAGAACGTCCTGAAGGTCGATGGCCAATCTGTTAACATCATGATTGCCATTGCGCTTTTGCTGGGCACTGGCTTTTTCGTCCTGTTTGGTTGGTTGTCCGACAAAATCGGCCGCAAGCCGATCATTATGGCCGGTTTGGCACTCGCCATCCTTACCTACTTTCCGTTGTTCAAAGCGCTAACTTGGGCCGCCAATCCGGCACTCGCTTCCGCACAGCAGGATGTGCGGGCAACCGTGACTGCTGCGCCGGGAGATTGCAATTTCCAGTTCAACCCAGTTGGCACGAGAAAACCACTGACGTCCTGCGATATTGCAACCGACTTTCTCGCCAAGAATTCAATCCCCTATGACATCGTAGCAACGGCCCCGTCCGGAACTGCGGCAACAGTTAAAATCGGCGAAGAAACTGTTGAATCATATAACGCAACCACCGCTGGTGCCGATGCTGCGGCAAAGGACAATGCATTCAAAAAAGGCGTAAACACTGCGCTTCAGGACGGTGGTTACCCGCTCGTTCGCGACCCTGCAAAGGTTGCAGACAGCAAGCTTGATGCCTTGGTTGCAGGCAATCCTAAACTGGCATTGGACGCAGCTGCTATCCGCGCCGGTGAAAAGACTGTCGTACCGGTGGATCAAGCTGTCAAAGACAAGCTGGTTACAGCAGAAGAGGCGGCCGGTGCCACGGAGGTTACCGTCTATACCGTTCCGAATGCCGGTGCATTCAAGATGGTGGCCGATCCTGCGGCCGTCAATTGGCCAATGGTTATCGGTATTCTGTTCGTTCTCGTTATCTATGTGACGATGGTTTACGGGCCAATTGCAGCAATTCTGGTGGAAATGTTCCCGACCCGTATTCGCTACACCGGCATGTCCTTGCCTTATCATATCGGCAATGGCTGGTTCGGTGGTCTGTTGCCGGCAACAGTCTTTGCAATGAGCGCAGCCAGGGGCGATATTTACTACGGCCTTTGGTATCCCATTGTCATTGCCGCGATGACGCTTGTCATCGGACTGCTCTTTGTTCGCGATACCAAGGATACGGATCTCGACGAAATCAAATAAGATAATACAAAAAAGCCCGGCGCGACTTGCTCGCGCCGGGCTTTTTCTTGTCCCGATGTCCGATCAGGCAGATAGCGACTTGAACTTGGCGAGAATTGCATCGCCCATCTCGACAGTTCCGACCTTGGTCATGCCATCTGACATGATGTCGGCTGTGCGGATGCCCTCATCAAGTACCCCGGCAATTGCAGCCTCCAGCCTGTCAGCCTCAGCCACCATATTAAACGAATAGCGTAAGCACATGGCGAATGACGCGATCATCGCGATCGGATTGGCAGCACCCGTTCCGGCAATATCCGGTGCAGAGCCATGCACAGGCTCATAAAGCGCCTTGCGGCTTTCCGTCTTGCCATCCGGTGCACCGAGCGAAGCCGAAGGCAGCATGCCCAGCGAGCCTGTCAGCATAGCCGCAATGTCAGAAAGCATATCGCCGAACAGATTATCCGTAACAATAACGTCGAACTGCTTAGGCCAACGCACAAGTTGCATGCCACCGGCATCTGCCAGCATATGGTCGAGCTTCACATCTGAATATTTCGCCTTGTGTATCGCGGTGACAACCTCGTTCCACAAGACACCGGACTTCATGACATTGCGCTTTTCCATCGACGTGACCTTGTTGCCACGGGTCCGCGCCAATTCAAAAGCTACGCCGGAAATACGCTCGATCTCGTAGGTGTCATAAACCTGAGTGTCGACACCGCGCTTTTGGCCATTGCCAAGATCGCGAATTTCTTTCGGTTCCCCGAAGTACACGCCGCCGGTCAACTCGCGCACGATGAGAATATCCAAACCCTCAACGATCTCTTTTTTCAATGAGGAAGAGTCGGCAAGCGCCGGATAGCAGATAGCCGGACGCAGATTGGCAAAAAGCTCCATATCCTTGCGTAGGCGAAGCAATCCGGCTTCAGGACGCACATCATAGGGAACACTGTCCCACTTCGGACCGCCAACCGCACCGAAAAGAACTGCGTCGGAAGCCAACGCCTTTTCCATATCAGCTTCTGAAATGGCTTTTCCATGCGCATCATAAGCACAACCACCAACCAGACCTTCATCCAGCTCAAAGCTGCTTTTCAGCTCGGCATTCATATAAGCAATGATTTTGCGGACTTCGGCCATTGCCTCAGGGCCGATGCCATCGCCAGGAAGAAGGAAAAGCTTTTTCGGTGCCATGCTGGAAAACCTCTTTATGTGATTAGCTCTAGTCGAGATGGCGCGTACTTAGCGCAACTTGAGCAAAGATGAAAAGCGTTTTGGGAAATTATCTTAAATGCCCAAATCCGTGCCCATCCTTCAAGATATAAAAAAGCCCGGCGAAGCCGGGCTGTTTTAATGTAGGCAAGAACATCAGGCCCAAGGACGCTTTTCAGCATTGGAAGCTTCGAAATTATCAATTTTCGAGGCTTTCTCCATTGTCAGCCCGATATCGTCCAAACCATTGAGCATACAATAACGGCGGAACTCATCCAGCTCGAAGCTGATCGACCCGCCGTCCGGACCTTTGATTGTCAAAGCTTCAAGATCGATCGAAACCGTAGCATTGGAACCACGCTGCGCATCGTCCATGAGCTTGTCCAGGTTTTCCTGACTCACGCGGATTGGCAAAATGCCGTTCTTGAAGCAGTTATTATAGAAAATATCGGCAAAGCTGGTTGAAATCACACAGCGGATACCGAAATCAAGGAGAGCCCATGGCGCATGCTCACGGCTTGAACCGCAACCAAAATTATCGCCGGCAACAAGAATCTGCGCTTTACGATAAGCGGGCTTATTCAGAACGAAGTCCGGGTTCTCGCTGCCATCTTCATTGTAGCGCATCTCGGCGAATAGCCCGGTACCCAAGCCTGTACGCTTGATCGTCTTCAGGTAATCCTTCGGAATGATCATATCAGTATCGACATTGATGATGGGCAATGGAGCAGCCACGCCCGTGAGCTGGGTAAATTTATCCATAGTATCCGCCTGTACAGTCCGTCCGTAGATAAGAGATTATTCTTGGCTTTACACCAGCTTTGCCACGAATCAAAGCGTTTCACCTGTGGCACTTTATGCTCGCCCTGAGCGACCCCTTGCCTTGCAAACGTCTTCAGGGCAAAAAGTTGCGATGAGCAAACTTTTCCGACCTCGCCGATCCGTACTCTACGTTCCGGCATCCAATCCCAAAGCATTGGCCAAGGCAGCATCGTTGAATGCCGACGTGATTATCTTTGATCTGGAGGATGCGGTCGCACCAGAAGCAAAGGAAGATGCGAGAGAGGCCTTGCGCGATTACTTTGCCGCCAACCCACCGGACAAAGCGGAGCGCATTATCCGCATCAATCACCTCGCCAGCGACTGGGGCAGCGAAGATCTTCTGGCCGCTCGCGCCTGCAAGCCCAATGCAATTTTGCTACCCAAGGTAGAGAACCTACAGGATGTAACAGGCGTGGCAGAAGTCTTGGAGGAAACCGATGCGTCCGAGAACGTGCGGCTCTGGGCAATGATCGAGACAGCGCGCGGAATTATCAATGCCGATGAAATTGCCGAGCTTGGTCTTCGATCGACTGCGAGACTCGATTGCTTCGTAGTGGGCACCAATGACATCGCAAAGGAAACCGGCACAGTTTTGGAAAAAGGGCGTCAGTATTTTACACCTTGGCTGATGCAAATTCTGCTTTGCGCGAAGGCGGGCCGTCTTGATGTTATTGATGGCGTCTACAATGATTTCAAAGACCTGTCTGGCTTCACCGACGAATGTGTTGAATCCTTCAAGATGGGTTTTGATGGCAAAACGCTAATCCATCCCTCGCAAATTGAACCAGCAAACAAAGCATTTACACCTGACGACAAATCAGTTGCCGACGCCCGGTCAATTGTGCAGGCCTTCGCCCTTGCCGAAAATGTCGGCAAAGGCGCGATTTCACTAAATGGCCGGATGGTTGAGCGTATGCATCTCGAAACAGCACAAAAGTTGCTGGCAAGGATCGGGACAATCGTTCAGAATTAATACACGTTAGATAAGCGCGAGAATTGGAATTCAGATATGAAGCTTTACAGATTTTTGACTGGCCCCGACGATGCAAGCTTTTGTCACAAGGTGACAGCCGCACTTAACAAAGGCTGGCATATTTATGGTTCGCCAACATACGCATTCAATTCTGTGACCGGCATCATGCAATGCGGTCAGGCTGTGGTCAAAGATGTTGATGGGGTCGATTACGTACCTGGAACAACCAAACTAAGTGATCACTAAATACCCAGCCGGCGTTTCAGTGCCTGATATTGTGATTCTGACGTGTCGGCCATTGCTTCATCGCGTGTGGCCGGGTTGTCCTCGAATGGGATAGGCCGGTCAAACTGGCTGACCGTCATGTCCCAACGAACGCCGTCAATCAGATTATAGAAGTGTGTACCGCCATAGGTTTTCGTTTTGAGGATCGAACCGCCGAATATGTCTTGCGTGACCAGGGAGGTTACGCTGCATTGGCCTTTCGCGGGATTTTCAGCTGACCACGAAGTCGCGCTTTCTTTGCTCCACGCGGTCTTGAGGCTGGCATAAAGCTCGTAGGGTGTGGCGAAATCGGCGGTCAAGAGAGTCTCCCGTCAGGCTATTCTACGCTGGCTTCCATACGTTCCATCTCTTCATCAGACAATCCAAAATGATGACCTATTTCATGAATGAGAACATGCGTAACAATATCGCCCAAGCTTTCCTCGTATTCCGCCCAATAATCAAGGATTGCCCGCCGATAGATCGTGATGCGGTTAGTTTGCTGGCCGGTCTGTAATGAAAATCGCTCACCGATACCACTGCCCTCGAAAAGGCCCATCAGATCGAAAGGTGATTCCAGTCCCATATCTTCAATGATCTGATCATCAGGAAACTCTGAAATCTGCATAGTGATTTCACCGCACAAACTGCGAAATGTTTCCGGCAGATGAGCATAAGCTTCGATCGCCAACGATTCGATTTCAGCGATCGAAGGCGACACACGATTAGTCCAGTCTGCGGTTTGGTTACTTCTGGCCATAACAATTCCCAATAAGGTTTACGGCCTCATATAATGCGTCGTCAGCAGCGTTGCGAGAGATCAATCCTCAATGGCGCGCGCCTCGGAGGGAAGCATGATGGGAATGCCATCGCGTACGGGATAAGCAAGCCGTGCCTTTCGGGAAATCAATTCGGATTTTTCCTGATCGTAAGTGAGCGGCCCCTTGGTAAGCGGGCAAACCAGCAGTTCCAGCAACTTACGATCAATTGGTGTTTCGCGCCTGGGTTCTGTCATCGGGGACCTATTGCAGACTGGATTCGTAATCGTCCTGATCTTTTGCAAGAGCGATTTCGGTAATCGCAATCAGGGTTTCTGCTCTGGTTTTCAGATCTGCTGCTTCCAGCAAAGCCTGCTTTTCTGCTGACCCGAATGGCGACATCATCGCGAGGGCATTAACAAGCGTCTCGTTACCAGCGCGGGATATCCCCTCCCAATCAGCCTCAAGGCTGTTTGCGTCAAGATATGCACGAAAGACACGCAATAGCGCTGCCCGGTCAACTTCGCTATCATCCGCTTCGTCAAGATCAGCGCGCAAAGGAGCAATCTTGCATTGACGGAAAGGTGTGCGGGTCGCTAGTTCCTTTATAACCCGAAAACGGCAAATCCCCTGAAGTGTAACCAGCAATCGGCCGTCGCCCGTTTCGGCGAACGATGTTATTCTTCCAAGACAACCGACTTCGCTTAGTTCGAGACCTTCTTCGTCTTCCTGATCAAGGCGCGGCTGGATCATTCCTATAATCCGTTTGGATGCCAGCGCCGCATCGATCATTGCCAAATAACGCAACTCGAAAATATTTAGCGGCAATTGTCCCCCCGGGAGCAACAGCGCTCCCGAAAGCGGAAAAATCGGCACGCTTTCCGGAATATCGTCCAGCGTGCGATAACGAACATTTCCAGCTTGCATAACTTGCTCCGGGCCAAGCCCTTTAACCTGCTTCTCTGTATACTACACTTGTCAGGAAAACAGCAGAGAGGACAGTTTGCGACGGGCACTCATGGAAGCCGGATCTCCGGCTCCCCACGCATCGAACAGCTGCAGGAGCTGTTTGCGCGCGCCATCATCATTCCAGGTACGATCTGCCTTCATGATGGCGAGAAGATGGTCGGCCGCTTCGTCACGTTGATCCTTGGCGTTGAGGATCATGGCCAGATCATATCTCGCCTGATGATCGGCTGGATTGGCTTTCAGGCGAGCTTCCAGTGCTGATGGATCGCCGAGTTCGGCGACCTGCAAGGCCAATGTGATTTTTGCCTGCGCCGCGCGAACTCCTGCATCTTCCTTGCCTGCAGGGGGGACTGACTCTAGCGTCGCCTGTGCAGCCTGAATATCCCCAAGTTCAATCAGGCAATTTGCAAGTCCTGCAAGTCCTGCAACATGATCCGGAACCTCTCCCAGCACTGCAGAATAAATCTGAGCAGCCTGTTCGAAGTCAGATGCCTCCACCCTTTGCTCAGCCGCCGCGAGCGCATCTTTTATCGCCTCGTCGCGTCCGCCGTCTGGCGAAGCTATCTTGTCGATAAATTCCTTCACCTTGGATTCCGGCAGGGCACCCATGAAACCATCGACAGGTTTGCCATCTGCAAAGGCTATAACGGCAGGAATAGATTGAATCCCGAGTTGCCCGGCAATGGCCGGATGATCATCAATATTCATCTTGACGAGTTTGACACGGCCGCCCGCAGCTTGGACTGCCTTCTCGAGGATTGGTGTGAGCTGTTTGCAAGGCCCACACCAGGGTGCCCAAAAATCGACGAGCACAGGCTGTTTCTTTGATTCGGCAATTACGTCCGTTGTGAAGGCAGCTGTCGTGGTATCCTTGATGACATCTCCTACAGGAGATGGCGCCTCGCCGGAACCGAAAGTCAATGTCGTCGTCGCGGAACCACTGCCATACCCGCCACTGAACGGATTATCTGTACTGCTCATGAAACTCTCCGTCATCTTGGGATAAACCATTGCCGCTATTTGCATGGCATGTCTAGAACACTCAATTCGGGTTCGACGCCTCGATTTTCAAGACCGTCGGGCTATGCCCCGTGGCCTCAAGGAACTTCAAAAGATCATCCGTGCGTATCGACGTCGTCGCTTCGTTGGTCAGCGGGTGCGCATTGATAGCTTCGTGTTTGAACAAACTTTCATCAAGTACGACCATCACATTATGGCCAGTGTCGTTAATGAGACCAAGCACGCTGACAGAGCCCGGCGTAAGACCCAGATATTCAAGCAGCTTTTCCGGTTTCCCGAAAGATAGCCGGCTTGATGCGCCGATTTTTGTATGGATCGTTTTCAGATCCACGTTCGCTTCTTCATCGACTGTGAGCAGAAAGAAATTGTCTTTCTTGTCCTTGAGGAAAAGATTCTTTGTGTGGGCGCCAGTAATTTTTCCACGCAAGGCTTGAGCTTCGGCAACGGTAAAAACCGCTGCATGGCGAACTGTTGATACTTCAATGCCAAGATCATTGATAAATTGCATCAACTCTTCAAACGACTTGGACATTTCCATCCTCCTTGGTCCACCATGCACGCTCGCAAACTTGTCTAAAGGCTTGAGATCGTCCTCTCAAGCAAAACTCTGGAAGTTTGCGATACAATCTGCAAATTTTACGGATATCGAAAGAAAGTCCAATTTTCCCTGTTGCAATTGGTCTGCGCTTGGGTCATATAGCAGCCGCTTCGCAAGACTAACTGGCGCATGCGGGAGTAGCTCAGGGGTAGAGCACAACCTTGCCAAGGTTGGGGTCGAGGGTTCGAATCCCTTCTCCCGCTCCAGTTGTCCGAAGTTCAAAAGGCCCGGTTTTACCGGGCCTTTTTGCTATTCTTCATTTATGTTTACCTTGAACTTGCCGGTTCAAATTTTATTATCCGGCGCATGGCAAAACACGTCGGTTATTTCTTCTGCAATTTTCTTGAATTTGTACCGGGCAGCGAACCACGCAATTGCAATGCTCGTTCAAATAGCTAAACCATTCATCATGGCACAGAAAAAAGCTCACGAAGTAGATTCCTTTCTAAAGCGCTTGGATCGCAGTTATCCTATAGTGCTGCTTTACGGTCCGGACAAAGGCTTGGTCAGCGAAAGAGCCGATCTTTTCATAACGATGACCGGACTGGCCAGGGACGACCCCTTTGCTGTAATCCGGCTAGACGCCGATGTCGTACAGGCGGAGCCCGGAAGACTGTCTGACGAAGCCAATACAATATCAATGTTTGGTGGAGAGCGGTTGATCTGGGTGCGAAATGCGGCCGGCCAGAAGGGTGTGGCAGATGCAGTTTCGTATCTGACCAAAAACCCTCCCATTGGCACCTTCATACTAATCGAAGCCGGTGATTTAAAAAAGGGAGCTGGACTGCGTGGCATCGTTGAGCAAAGCGCCAGCGCTATGGCCCTGCCCTGCTACAGTGACGATGCGCGTGGAATTGACAGTACTATTGACGACATGCTGACCAAAAGCCAGCTCCAGATAGCATTGGATGCGCGTAACCTGCTCAAGGAGAGCCTTGGCGGCGATAGACTGGCCACCCGTGCCGAGCTGGAGAAAATCTGCCTTTATGCTCACGGCAAGGAACGTATAACGATCGATGATGTTCGAGACATTATCGGTGATGTCAGCGCAGCATCCTACGAGACAATCGTTGACGCTATGATCGTTGGCAATCTGACTGATTTCACTTCAGCGTTTGATCGTGTCGTTAACACGGGCAGCTCAAGCTTTTTGATCCTTAGTTCAGCAATTCGGCAGTTTCAAGCGTTACAAACGCTCCGTTACGGCATGGAAACTGAGAATAAGAATGCTGCTGCAACGGTTGCTTCGGCACGGCCGCCGGTATTTTTTGCCAGAAAAAAGCTGATGGAAACAGCGCTTCAACGCTGGTCAACGACGTCTTGCGCAAGAGCAATTGAGCGCCTGCAAAAGACCGTGCTGGAGAGCCGGCGCAACGCAGCGCTATCGGTGCCAATTATCCGTCAGACAATGATTGCTCTGGTTGCAGAAGCTGCGCGTGCCGGGCGAAGCAACGGGCGCTGACTAGCGGGCCAGCCGTATCAGGCTAGTCCACCCCATTTTGTGCGATTTTGCAGCCGCTGGCAGATCTCATCCAACTGTTCCAAAGTCGTATAATGGATGCGCACATCACCACCTTTATTAAGGTGATTCACTGTAACGCGCATACCCATAACGTCGGAGAGGAGTTTTTCAAGCGCCTGCGTATCAGCATCTTTATCTCCGGTTGCCTTGACCTTTGGTGCCTGCTGCTTTCCGCCTTCACCTTGCGCGAGCGCCTCCGCCTGTCGAACCGAGAGGCCATCACGAACAATTTTGTCGGCCAGGGCAGCAGGATTGTCGGCTGTAATCAATGTGCGGGCATGTCCCGCAGAAAGAGAACCATTGGTGATCAAATCACGGACTGGTTCCGGCAGTTTCAATAGGCGAAGGGTATTGGCGACATGGCTGCGGCTCTTGCCAATAACTTGCGCCAAGTCAGCTTGGGTATAGTCATGATCATCGATAAGTTGTTGATATCCCATGCCTTCTTCGAGCGGATTGAGGTCTGCGCGCTGGACGTTTTCGATAATTGCAAGCTCGAGTGCAACGCGATCATCGACTTCGCGAATAATTACCGGCACACTTGTTAGACCTGCACGCTGTGCTGCACGCCAGCGGCGCTCACCGGCTATAAGTTCATACCTATCAGTTGAATCCTTGGCGAGACGGACAACCACCGGCTGGACTATACCATGCTCGCGAATGGAATTGGTAAGATCCTCCAAATCGCCTTCTGTAAACAGTCTGCGTGGATTACGTGGATTACGAGCAATGAACTCGATCGGTATTTGCCTGTCCAATGTTGCAACTGGCGCAGCAGCCTCATCAGGGACACGATCCATTTCCCCTATAAGTGCAGCCAAGCCTCGTCCAAGGCGTTTCTTTGACAGATCTTCATTCATTGTCGCAGGCTCTCAAAAATGTTTCGTTCACGAATCGATTAGGCAGCGCGTAAGTGTCGCTCTCTCTGGATAACTTCAGACGCCAATTGCAAATACGCTTGGCTGCCGGCACATTTCAAATCATAGAGGATAGCCGGTATTCCATAAGAAGGCGCTTCGGAAACGCGAACGTTCCGTGGAATAACGGTTCGATAAACCTTATCGCCCATAAATGAGCGAACGTCATCTACGACCTGAGTCGCCAGATTGTTGCGCCCATCATACATGGTCAGCACAATACCTTGGATTGTCAGTGCCGGATTCAATGACGTTCGCACTTGGCTAACGGTCTCAAGCAACTGGCTAAGCCCCTCCAAAGCGAAGAACTCACATTGCAAAGGCACCAGCACCGAATCGGCAGTTGCCATGGCATTCATCGTCAAAAGATTGAGCGATGGGGGGCAATCTATGAGTATATAGGTAAACTCAGATGTTGACGCATTTCCGCGAAAAGCTTTGCGCAATCTCGTTGCACGATCTGCAGCATTGGCTATTTCCATCTCAACACCCAGAAGGTCGAGCGTTGATGGGATCAAGGATAGGCTTGGAACAGCTGTTGGAACGGCCGCTTCTTCCACTGTCGCGGTCTGCATCAGGACATCGTATGATGATATTGCGCGGCTCTTTCGATCTACCCCAAGACCGGTACTGGCATTCCCTTGCGGATCCAGGTCGACAATCAGCACATTCTCGCCAATAGCGGCCAGCGCAGTAGCGAGGTTGATTGCGGTCGTTGTTTTACCCACGCCGCCCTTCTGATTGGCTATGGTTATAATACGAGTCTGGCTGTTCATTGACTTTTCCTGAACACTAAACTGTTCGTTGCCGATCAAACGGGTAATAGGCCGGGGCGTATCAGAGCCTTCTAAGATTGCTTATCTGCAAAATAACCGAATCTCGATCAACTGCACTTTCATGTTCTACCAGATCAAATACCCAACCGTCACGAGTTTCATCAATTTCCCGACGATAATCCCTACCTTTTTGAAAGAGAGCCGTCGCACCTGCCGTTAGCCAAGGTTCTGCAAGCCCAAAAAGCTCCTTCAATGAAGCCAATGCTCTCGCAGTAACGATATTTGGAACGGGTATCTTATCCCAAACGGCGTCGATTCTTGCGGCATGGACTGTACCGGGCGCTGACGTCAATCCCAACGCCGTTCTTAGAAAGGCGGACTTCTTTGAGTTACTTTCAACAAGATGAATCCGCGATTCTACTGATGCTTTCATGAGAATTGCAAGCACCACCCCCGGGAACCCACCACCAGAGCCCAAGTCCAACCAACGCTTTTCATGTGGGGCCAAACGATAGAGCTGTGCGCTATCAAGGACATGCCGCTCCCAGAGATGATCCAGCGTGGAAGGAGAGGCCAGATTGATTGCTTTGGACCACTTTCTGAAAAGTTCCTCAAATGCAAATAAATCTTCCAATGTTTCACGTGAAACATGTGGAAGAACTTGCCTGAGACTTTTCTCGCGATTCGCGGTCACGCTGCATTCCGGGCTGATGAGCGCCTAATCTGTGTGATTATCAAAGCCAGTGCTGCCGGCGTCATTCCATCAATCCGCTGCGCTTCGGCAATAGATTGGGGTTTCCGTTGTTTCAACTTCTGTTTCAATTCATTTGATAATCCGGCAGTAGCATCAAAATCTATACCCGATGGAATAGTGAGCATTTCATCGCGTTGCATTGCAGCCACATCGCTTTTCTGCCGTTCAAGATAAACAGCGTACTGCGCTTCAATTTCAAGAGCCTCACCAACGCGAGGGGCGATCGTGTTTAACTCTGGCCAGATTTCTTTAACTCGTTGAAGATCAATATCGGGGAAGGCCATTAAATCATACGCTGAACGGCGGACACCATCTTGATTCAATCGTAAACCGGCATTTGCTGCGGCATTGGGTGTAATCATCAAAGCTTTTGCCAAGTCACGAGCCTTGTCCAAGGCTACCGTGCGCTCTCTAAATCGAATCTCACGAGCTCGTCCTAAAAGTCCCAGACGTCCGGCCAATGGAGTGAGCCGTTCGTCAGCATTGTCCGCACGCAAGGATAACCTGAATTCGGCTCGTGATGTAAACATGCGGTATGGTTCGCTGACACCCCGAGCAGTAAGGTCGTCCACCATCACACCTATATATGCCTCGGTTCTCTGCATAATAATCGGATCATATCTACCAGCCAGACGTCCAGCGTTCAGACCCGCCAACAGACCCTGAGCCGCGGCTTCTTCATAGCCAGTTGTGCCGTTAATTTGCCCGGCCAGAAAAAGTCCGCCAATCCGGCGTGTCTGCAAACTGCGATCAAGCTCGCGCGGATCAATAAAGTCATATTCGATCGCATAGCCGGGTTGCAGCATTGTTGCATGTTCAAGTCCAGGTATTGTCTTGAGAATGTCCAGCTGCACACTTTCAGGCAGAGAAGTTGAAATACCATTGGGATAAACGGTGTCGTCATCCAGTCCTTCTGGCTCAAGGAATATCTGATGACCATCACGATCGCCGAACTTTACAATCTTGTCTTCAATAGAAGGGCAGTAGCGCGGACCTATACCTTCGATAGAGCCAGAATACATGGCTGATCGATGAATGTTTGTCCGTATCACTTCGTGGGTGGCAGGGGTTGTTCTCGTTATGCCACAGTCAATTTGAGGATTAACAATCGAATCCGTCATGAGGGAGAACGGTAGAGGATTATCGTCCGCACTCTGCTTCTCAAGGCTTTGCCAATCGATAGACCTACCATCGAGTCGAGGCGGTGTACCCGTCTTCAGGCGCCCGAGAGCAAAACCTTGTTGGCTCAAAGTATCAGATAATCCAAGGGCAGGGGCCTCCCCCATACGGCCCGCAGGAATTTGCTTTTCTCCTATATGGATAAGGCCACGCAAGAACGTACCTGTGGTTAAAACAACCGCAGCACAATCCAGTACACGACCGTCCATTAACTGGACGCCAGCAATACGACCATCGCGAATAATCAGATCGTTGGCTCCGCCTTCGATGACTAAAAGATTCTCTTGCTCAGCAATTGCCTGCTGCATAGCGAGTCGGTAAAGCTTCCTATCTGCCTGACTGCGTGGTCCACGCACGGCTGGACCCTTTCGACGATTCAGCAATCTGAACTGAATACCAGCAGCGTCAGCCACTCGACCCATAAGGCCGTCCATTGCATCAATTTCTCTGACAAGGTGACCTTTTCCCAACCCGCCGATAGCGGGGTTACAGGACATAACGCCAATGGTATCTGCCCGATGGGTGACCAAGGCAGTCTTGGCACCAAGGCGTGCTGAAGCAGCAGCAGCCTCGCAACCGGCGTGACCACCACCTATAATGATGACGTCAAAGGATCTCTGCACGATATAAAACTTTCTGGATTCGATTTCGCATCTTGATGGGCAAAACTGCTTCACGAGTCAAGTATAACCCGATAATCGATGTTTCACGTGAAACATTTATCGCTGCCAGTCTACTTAGTTTTCTCTACAGAGCTTGGAGGTTCATTGCCATCAATCAAATGTTTCACGTGAATCATTTGCCGATGCAGAACTGGGAAAACACAACATCAAGTATGTCTTCCACGTCGACGTCACCAGTGATCCTGCCCAAATAATGCGAGGCACGGCGCAGATACTCAGCGCGAACTTCCAAGGGTGCCGTTTCATCGTCAATAGCGAGGCGCAGTTCTGCATTCGCGTCATGGAGTAGCTCCATATGTCGTCGACGCGTGGGCAAGGGGTCCGACAAATTACCCGCTGCAGCCGCTGCTTTTCTGGATAGGAGCGATATCAGGTTTTCAATACCAGTACTGGTTCGAGTTGAGATTAACAGATCGTAGCCCATACTGTCCGTACTTACAGCAAGGTCAGCCTTCGTTCCTATTCGTAGGATATTTACAGCCGAGCCATGATCTACTTGAACAGGCGCGGTAAGATCATGCAAGCTAAGCACGAGGTCCGCAGTTTCAGCACGATCAAGAGCCCTCTCGATGCCAATTTTCTCAACAGTCCCTTTAGTGTCACGAATACCAGCCGTATCCGTGACGAGAACAGTAATTCCGCCGAGATCCAGTTTTATCTCGATAAGGTCTCGTGTTGTGCCTGGTTCATCAGAGACTATGGCAACCTCGCTTCCAGCAAGCGTATTTAACAAACTGGATTTTCCCGCATTCGGAGCTCCAATAATCACCACTTTATAGCCATCCCTTACAATGACTCCTCGTTTTCCGTCGCGCACATGCTTGCCTATTCGATCAGACAAATCTTCCATAAGCTGCCAGACCTGATCCGATACCGAACCGGGCACATCCGACTCATCGGCGAAATCCAGTTCAGCCTCGATTAGAGCGCGGGCTCTAATAATATCTGTACGCCAGCCGGAGTAGAGCTTTGCCTGGGTTCCTGAAGATATCTGCAAGGCAAGCCGTCTCTGGCTGTCTGTTTCCGCAGCGATTAGGTCGGCCAAGCCCTCTGCCGCTGTAAGATCAAACTTTCCATTTGCGTAAGCTCGACGGGAGAATTCGCCGGCCTCTGCCATGCGGCAGCCTTCAAATGCATAAAGTGCAGTTATAATTGCATCTACGACCGCCTTGCCGCCATGAAGATGAAGTTCGGCACAATCTTCACCCGTAAAACTATGTGGCGTTGGAAAAAACAGAGCTAGTCCACGGTCAATCAAAGCACCTTCGCCGCCTCTAAAATTGCATAGTTTGGCAATGCGTGGCACTGGAAGTTGTCCGCAAATCGTTTCGATAACGAATCGAGTCTTGTTTCCGGAAATCCTCACTACTGCGACGCCGGCTGGCAAACGACCGCTTGATAGTGCAAATATTGTATCGTCAAAGGCGTGATTCATTTCAATCGCTTCCTGCTACACAGGCCTTAATAGCTGTCCTAAGATGGTTGGGAAAGAGCGAGGTAAACTCATGTTTGAAGCGGCCAATCTACTTGGCAAGGAATCCAGCCCATATCTGCGCCAGCATGCTGATAATCCGGTCCATTGGCGGCCATGGGGCAGGGATGCGCTCGACGAAGCGATCTCAACCAGCAAGCCAATCTTGTTGTCGGTTGGTTATGCTGCATGCCACTGGTGCCATGTCATGGCCCACGAATGTTTTGAGGACGGTGAAGTCGCCGCGTTGATGAACGAACTTTATATCAATATCAAAGTTGACCGAGAAGAAAGACCGGACATCGACCAGATTTATATGGCGGCGCTTGGAGCTATGGGAGAACAAGGCGGTTGGCCTTTAACAATGTTTCTGACCCCGGAAGGAAAACCGTTTTGGGGAGGAACTTATTTTCCCAAATATTCGCATTATGGCAGGCCTGGGTTTCTGGATGTCTTGCGATCAATTGATGGCGTGTGGAGAAATGATCGTCAGCGTATTAAACAGAACGTCATTGCTCTTACCCAACATATAAGCGCGCGACTGGACGCGAAGACAGAGGGCACAGAGCTTGACCCGGCACTTTTTGATCAGTTCGCGTCAAACATTCATGGAGCCATGGACCCGGTTAAGGGCGGACTAACCGGCTCGCCTAAATTTCCAAGTGCGCCCTTTATGGATACAATCTGGCTTTCCTGGCTGCGCAATGGTGAAGCGTCACATCGGGACATATTTCTCAAAAGTCTTCAAACCATGCTTCAAGGTGGGATATATGACCATCTGGGAGGCGGCCTATCGCGATACTCTGTCGATGATGAGTGGCTTGTACCGCATTTCGAAAAGATGCTGTACGACAATGCACAGTTTATCCGGCATGCTACATATGCGTATAGCCAATCTAATAACCCTCTATTCCGCAGACGAATCGAAGAGACCGTCAGCTGGTTACAGCGCGAGATGCTGGTGGATGGACGGTTTGCTTCTAGTCTCGACGCCGATAGCGAGGGGGAAGAGGGTCGCTTTTATGTTTGGCAAAGCACCGATATTCCCGAAACAACAGAGTTCGAGCAATTTCGTGACGTGTATGACGTCACAGAGAAAGGCAATTGGGAAGGCAAGAACATTCTTAACCGTCTGCAATCCATTGCTCTCATGGACGATTCTTCCGAAAAACATTTGACTACCTTACGGAAAAAGCTCTTTGACAAGCGATTATCCCGTATTCGCCCCGGACGTGACGACAAGGCTCTTACCGACTGGAATGGGTTGATGATTCGGGCGTTGGCAGAGGCAGGTCGCGCATTGGGCCATAGCAAATGGATTGAGCTGGCAGCTAATGTATATCGTTCCGTATCCGAATCGATGGTTGACGGTCGACTTCCACATTCTGCACTCGGCGAATCAAACTTGTTTCCCGGCTTGTCGTCGGATTATGCGGCAATGATGAACGCTTCCTTATCGCTCCATCAAGCAACGCAAAACAGTGATTATGTTGAGGACGCTGCCCATTGGATGGCAATGCTGGATAGCTGGCATCAGACAGAAGATGGGGATTACTCCCTGAGTGCAAAGGATAGTACGGATACAATCATTCGCGTTCGCGGCGATCAGGATGAAGCCATACCAAGCGCGACAAGTCAGATAATCGAAGCAATGGGCCGACTAGCATTGGTTACGGGCGACGAAGAGTTACGTCAGCGCGCCAATCGTATCGCTGAAAATGCCTTGGGGCGCGTATTGCCGCAGCGTTATGGTCAAGCCGGGATACTCAATAGTGCCAGCCTGTTGCTGGAACAGATCAAACTCGTCATCGTGACTCCCGATCGTAATCATACCCTAATGCGTGTAGCTAATCTTCATGCAGATCCGCGCCGGATTGACCTGTGGGTGGAATATAGAAACGACCGAAAGATTGAACTTGTGCCGGGTGGTGGCGAAGTCATCGTTAAAAAACCCGCAGCATTCTTATGCCGCGGGTTCGTTTGTCTTCCACCGATAGAGACTGAAGCGGAGCTTGACACTCTGCTTCGCACCGTCCCTTAAGTATTCATGTTGTCGAAGAAGTCGCTGTTGGTCTTTGTCTGTTTCAACTTGTCGATAAGGAATTCGATAGCATCCGTTGTACCCATCGGAGCCAGGATACGGCGCAGAACAAATATCTTCTGCAAATCCTGACGCGGGACCAGCAAGTCTTCCTTGCGCGTACCGGACTTGAGAATATCCATGGACGGGAAGATACGCTTATCGGCAACCTTGCGGTCAAGCACGATTTCCGAGTTGCCCGTACCCTTGAATTCTTCAAAGATAACTTCATCCATACGGCTGCCCGTATCGATCAGTGCTGTCGCAATAATAGTCAGCGAGCCACCTTCTTCGATATTACGTGCTGCACCGAAGAAACGTTTCGGACGCTGCAATGCATTGGCATCCACACCACCGGTCAGAACCTTACCGGATGATGGAACGACCGTATTGTACGCACGGCCAAGGCGGGTGATCGAATCAAGCAGAATAACGACATCGCGACCGTGCTCAACAAGACGCTTGGCCTTTTCGATAACCATTTCCGCAACCTGCACGTGACGTGATGCCGGCTCGTCGAACGTCGAGGATACAACTTCACCCTTTACGGAACGCTGCATGTCGGTCACTTCTTCCGGACGTTCATCAATCAGAAGAACGATCAGATAGCATTCAGGATGATTTGCAGTGATTGAATGGGCGATGTTCTGCAGAAGAACTGTTTTACCTGTACGCGGCGGTGCAACGATGAGACCGCGCTGGCCCTTGCCGAGTGGTGCCACCAGATCGATAACGCGAGCGGAAAGATCCTTGGTTGTCGGATTCTCCAGCTCCATCTTGAAGCGCTCATTTGGATAAAGTGGTGTCAAATTATCGAAATGAATCTTATGACGGATTTTTTCCGGGTCTTCAAAATTGACGGTATTGACTTTCAGAAGAGCGAAATAGCGTTCACCTTCCTTTGGTCCGCGGATGGGACCTTCAACCGTATCGCCAGTTTTCAGCGAAAAGCGCCGAATCTGCGATGGCGAAATATAGATATCATCAGGGCCTGGAAGATAATTGGCATTGGCTGAACGCATAAAGCCGAAACCGTCCTGCAAAATCTCGACCACCCCTTCACCGATGATCTCGACTTCCTGAGAAGCAAGTTTTTTGAGGATTGCAAACATTAATTCCTGTTTGCGCATGACACTGGCGTTTTCCACTTCCAGCGTTTCCGCGAAAGCCAAAAGGTCTACAGCGGTTTTGTTCTTAAGTTCTTGTAGTTTCATTTCCTGCATGTGTGCGGAACTCTAATTCTTGTTGTTTGAAATGGGGAAGGGAAATGACGTTGCCTGAATGCAGTGCCATAGTGAAATGGCCGGAGATGCTATGGCGGTATTTCCGTAGGAAGAGCCCCTATCTAGCTAATAGACAAGTCAAGGGCAAGAGGTTTCATTAGTCTTATTGATATAAGACTGTCGTTTTTATGATGAATCAAAATGGCCTAATAATGACCATGATGACAATAACGATCATCAATAATGTAGGTACTTCATTCATCAATCGCCAGAAACGAGCCGATTTTTCATTGCGATCTTGTGAAAATAGCCTGACAGCCTTGGAAAAAAATCCGTGTACGCCTGACAAAAGAACAACTGCCAGAAACTTTACGTGGAACCAGCCATCCAGATAGGCCTGACTTTGCCAGGCAAGCCATAACCCTGCGAGCCATGTAAGCCCCATGGCGGGATTTATTATGGCTTTGAGAAGACGATTCTCCATCACTTTAAAGGTTTCGGACTGAACAGAGCCCGGTTCGGCAGCACAATGATAGACAAAAAGACGCGGCAAATAGAGCATTCCGGCCATCCACGAGATGACAGCAATGACATGGATAGCCTTGACCCAAAGGTAGGCCCGGTCCGGATAAAGAAACACCAGCGCAATCGCTGTAATAGCCACTACCGCCATAATCAAGCGCGGCAAAACCGGTATATTCCGATCTGCATCTGGTGAAATGGTCATGGCTCCCTCCTTAGCTGGATGCCAGACGGACACGATTAATCATCTGTTCCACGTTAGAAACAGGCGCATCCGGCGTAATGCCATGGCCCAGATTGAATATCAAAGGTCCATGGCCAAGTGCGTCAATAATTGCGTCAACACCTTCATCGATTGCCTTGCCACCAGCAACCACCCGCAAAGGATCAAGATTACCTTGAACAGCACCTTCATCCTGCAAAGAAGCAGCCATAGAAAGTGGTACTGACCAATCTAGCCCTAGTGCAGTAACACCCGTTCGCTGCCGGTAATTGGTGTAAAGCGCTCCTGCTCCTTTTGGGAACCCGATAATCGGCACATCGGGGTGAACAGCCCGTACCTTTTTTACAATCTTTGCCACAGGCTCAATACAGAATTGCTCGAAGCAGGCTTCATCCAGCACACCAGACCAGCTATCAAAAATCTGAACTGCATCTGCGCCAGCATTGATCTGTCTGATCAGGTACTCGGCTGAAACATCCGAAAGCTCGTCGAGTAGTTTCCTGAAAGCCTCAGGTTCGCGGTATGCGAACAGACGGGCCGGAGCCTGATCAGGCGTTCCATGGCCCGCAATCATATAGGTCGCTACCGTCCAAGGAGCCCCACAGAAGCCCAACAAGGTAGTTTCAGCTGGTAGCTGCTGTCTCAACAGACGAACCGTCTCATAGACCGGCTCCAGCCTGTCTGCAGCACCCGCCGATTCCAGCCAAAATATTCCGTCCTTGTCTATTGGTGTCATCAATGGACCGCGACCTTCCTCAAAACGGAGATCACGCCCGAGAGCATGGGGTACAACGAGAATATCAGAGAACAGGATTGCTGCATCAAAGCCAAAACGTCGAATTGGCTGCAAGGTTACTTCGACAGCAAGGTCTGGCGAGTAGCAAAGATCCAGGAAAGTTCCTGCGTTCTTCCTGACTTCCCTATATTCAGGAAGATACCGACCGGCTTGCCGCATCATCCAGATTGGTGGTGGAAAAACAGTTTCACCTTTTAGAACTTTCATCACTTTGCGATCGGTCATTAGGTGATCCCTCTTCATGGCCTCTCTTAAAAAAGAAATTCAGATCTATTTTGATTTTCTGATTCTTAGAGTCTGTTAGTAGCGGGAATTATCACATTGTCAGAATTTTCCCACAGCAAACAATTATAGCCAACGTCAGGGAAAACTATTGTGCCAGATTACAGAACTTCTGGGAAAACTAAAAAAATATAATTATATCAAATATTTATCCTAATTTAGATTGTGGATTTTCATGTGGAAATGTAAAGAACAACAGACGAAAAGTCGCAACAATTCACAGTATGCAGATACAGACGGTAACGTTGCGCACAGATGAGCTCGCTGTGGATGACTTGCCAACAATTCACATGGCTGCCATCTCTTGGTTGGGATTGTCCAAATTGTCCCCATTCATCAACAGGACGTGGAAATTTCTGTGACGAAACCAGTAAACTACTTTCATCTTCACATGATTTCTGATGCGACCGGAGAGACTCTCATTGCTGCCGGACGGGCGGCTTCGGCCCAATATGCCCATGCGCGGGCAATTGAGCACGTTTATCCCCTAATCCGGACTGAAAAGCAGATACGCAAGGTGCTTGAGGGTATCGATGCGGAGCCGGGAATTGTTCTTTATACAATTGTAGATCAACGGCTCGCCGCAATGATTGACGATAGCTGCGCGGAACTAGGCGTACCTTGTGTTTCCGTACTCGAACCGGTGCTGACGCTGTTTCAGTCTTACCTTGGCGCTCCTGCTGGACGCAGGGTAGGCGCCCAGCACGTCCTGAATGCTGAATATTTTCAGCGGATAGATGCCCTCAACTTTACGATGGAACATGATGACGGTCAGTTGCCGCCAGACATAGAAGAGGCAGACGTTATTCTGATTGGTATCTCCCGTACCTCCAAAACGCCAACAAGCATCTATCTAGCCAACCGGGGCATCAAAACGGTCAATGTGCCGATTGTTGTCGGGGTGCCTATATCGGATGTGCTCATAAATTCGCAAAAACCCTTGATCGTGGGGTTGGTTGCTTCTGCAGAACGTATTTCACAGGTCAGACAACACCGAGTGCTTGGCGCTACGCAAGGGTTTGATGCAGATCATTATCTCGACAGGGCGAACATTATCGAGGAATTGACCTATGCCCGCCAAATCTGCCACAGACACAATTGGCCGATGATTGATGTATCAAGGCGTTCGATAGAAGAAACGGCTGCCGCTGTGCTTGCCCTGCGAGCACAAAGTCGATAGCGCCAGATCGCAACAAAGAGAAAATCATGAAAATCATTCTCGCTTCGAAAAGCCCGTTCCGTGCCGTGCTCCTGAAGAATGCCGGTGTAGAATTCACGGCACAATCGGCAGACATAGATGAACGAGCCGTCGAAGCTCCTCTCTATAATAGTGGCGCTACCCCGGAAGAGGTTGCTCTGGTTCTGGCCGAGGCAAAAGCGCTCGACGTCAGCGAGCACAATCCATCAGCGCTTGTAATAGGTTCGGACCAGACATTGTCACTCGGTGATGAAGTTTTGCACAAGCCTGAGGACATGGAAGCTGCCCGCCGCCAATTGCTGAAACTTTCCGGCGAGACACACCATCTCAACAGTGCTGTTGTGCTTTGCAGGGATGGCCAGACTCTTTGGAGACATGTGTCGGTCGCACGAATGACACTGCGGGAGCTTACTCCGGAATTTGTCGGTCGCCATTTGTCACGCGTTGGTCCTATCGCTCTGCAAAGTGTTGGCGCATATCAGTTCGAAGGTGAGGGCGTGCAACTGTTTAAGAAAGTCGATGGAGATTACTTCACCATTGTAGGGCTTCCGTTACTTCCACTGCTGGCTGAGCTTCGCAAGGAAGGCGCGATCGATGCATAAGGCCTTCGTAACCGGATACCCGATCAAGCATTCACGATCACCATTGATCCATGGCCATTGGCTGAAGAAGTATGAACTGGAAGGCTCCTATGGCGCCATTGAAGTTGTACCGGAAGATTTCAGTGACTTTGTGAGCACCCTGCAGCAGAATGGCTATGTCGGTGGCAATGTTACAATTCCTCATAAGGAAGTGGCATTCTCCCTTTGTCAGAAGCGTGATTCCGCAGCCGAGGAGATTGGTGCTGTCAATACCCTGTGGTTTGAGGAGGGACAGCTTCGCGGGGGTAATACTGATGCCTATGGTTTTGTCGCAAACCTTGATGCAAGCGCTTCGGATTGGGACAAGCAGAAATCTGCACTTGTGCTTGGGGCTGGAGGCGCGAGCCGTGCGATTCTTTATGCTCTGAAGCAGCGCGGATTTACCGATGTCCGCATTGTGAACCGCACACTGACAAGGGCCAAAGAACTGGCTGGCCATTTCGGATCGGGCATCACTGCTCACGAGTGGGCAGCCACACCGGAATTGCTTCAGGATACGTCACTTATCGTGAACACAACGTCGCTTGGGATGGAGGGTAAGGAAAGCTTGTCCATCGACTTTTCGGGGGTGAAGCCTAATGCGCTGGTTACCGACATTGTCTATGTCCCACTTGAAACCCCACTGCTGAAAGCTGCGCGTTTGGCTGGGCTGAAAACTGTAGATGGTCTTGGTATGCTTTTACATCAGGCTGTACCAGGTTTTGAACATTGGTTTGGCGTTCGCCCGGAAGTGACCTCAGAACTACGCGACTTGGTTCTCGCTGATATGAATGGCGGGCAGCAAAAATGATCGTACTGGGGCTGACAGGATCTATTGGCATGGGCAAATCGACGACGGCCCAAATGTTTCTTGACGCCGGGATTCCCGTTTATTCTGCCGATGACACAGTTCACCGCCTTTACAAGAGTGCAGCTGCACCACTTATTGAACAGGCTTTTCCTGGTACGACAAACAGTGGCGAGGTAGACCGTAGCAAATTATCCGCAGCCGTTATGGGCAAGCCGAAAGCATTGCAGAAACTGGAAAAGATCGTTCATCCGCTTGTGCGAAACGAAGAGAATCGTTTTCGCAGAGAAGCAAAGGAAAACGGTGCCGAACTGATCCTACTCGATATCCCATTGCTTTTCGAAACAGCAGCCGAAAATCGGGTTGATAAAGTTCTGGTTGTGACTGCACCCGAAGAAGTACAGCGGGAAAGAGTTCTTGCCCGCCCGGACATGACGGTGGAAAAACTCGACGCTATCCTTGCCCGACAAATTCCGGATGGAGAAAAACGAAAACGCGCAGACTTTGTTCTTGATACAAGCCATGGATTGGAAGCAGCGCGTGCCGACGTTCTTGAGCTTATCCACTCACTGGTGGATATGTCGGCAGATTAGACACTCAGCAACGGCATAACCTTGCAAGAGCAGGCGAAGTCGTGGAGTTTGAGACAAAGGTGATTCCATGCGTGAAATTATATTTGATACGGAAACGACAGGTCTCGACCGGCTGGATGATCGCATCATCGAGATTGGTGGTGTGGAAATGATCAACCGGTTTCCGACCGGCCGCACATTTCACGTTTTCATAAATCCCGAAGGCAGAGCTGTTAATCCTGAAGCATTGGCGGTGCACGGAATCAGCAATGACCAATTGTTGGACAAGCCGCTTTTTGCCGGAATTCTTCAGGACTTTCTGGATTTCACCGACGGCGCAAAGCTCATCGCACACAATGCGACGTTCGATATGGGTTTCATAAATGCTGAGCTGAATAGGCTTGGTCATCCACCTATCCATAATGACCGGGTTGTCGATACGCTGGCGCTGGCTCGGCGCAAACATCCTATGGGCCCAAACTCACTCGATGCTTTATGCCGGCGTTATGGCATCGACAATAGCCATCGCACCATGCACGGCGCGCTACTTGATTCGCAATTGCTTGCCGAAGTCTACATAGAGCTCATTGGCGGGAAACAGACTGCGCTCGGACTCACGGTTGCAGACCAAACGAACAATCGGAGCGATGCGGGCGAAACAACTACAATTGTTATTATGCAGCGCAAAGTAGCGTTGCCGCCTCGGCTAAGTGAAGATGAAAAACATGCGCATGCTGCACTTGTGGCCAAGCTTGGCGAAAAAGCCATCTGGAATGAACGGATAGAAGCGCAATAAAAAAACCCGGGACCAGCCCGGGTTTCATTTAATCAGTATCAGATTTTAGCTGACTTTCGCCTTGGCTTGTTCCTCAGCCATGCGCTGCTGGAACATCTGTGCGAAATCGATCGGGTCGATCATCAATGGAGGGAAGCCACCATTGCGCGTTGCTTCAGCGATGATCTGGCGTGCGAAGGGAAACAGCAGGCGGGGGCATTCGATGAAAAGCAGCGGCAGGAGATGCTCCTGCGGGAAGCCTTCGAGACGAAAAACACCACCATAGACGAGTTCCGCGTTGAACAGAACCTCTTTGCCTTCAGCAGCTTTGGCGGAAAGCGTGAGAACAACATCAAAATCGTTCTCGGCAATAGGATTGGCATTAACGTTGACGTTGATGCTGATACCCGGGGCCTTGTCACGCGGACGCAGCGACAGGGGTGAACCTGGGCTTTCGAAGGAAAGATCCTTCACATACTGCGCCAGAATATTCAGGGTCTGTGGCTGGACAGTACCGTTGCCATTGCCGTTTTCTGCGTTCTCATCAGCCATTATCTGGAAACCTTTTACTGTTGCATCCGCCGCAGCGGTCTAGAAAATCAATGATGGCTGGCTAGCATGTGTTGTTTGGCGAGGCAAGCTGTCGGGTCTAATCCTATCGTTCCATATGCTGACTCTCACTAATCAGGCTTCCATGGCGACTTTGGGTCTGGTTTGCTTGAATAGTCTTCCGGATCGAGATCAATGACATTCTCCTTGATGCGGGTTTGCCGTGCACCGGCTGGGCGTTTACCGCTTGAATTCACAACGACCACCCTGTCGCTGATGCAACGCCAGCCAAGGTCACGTACCGCTGGGATAAAGAGGAGCAGGCCCAGAATGTCCGTAATGAAACCGGGTATGATCAGCAGCAAAGCCGCAAAGAACAGCATCACACCGTGAACAAGCTCGCGTTTCGGTGAGCGTCCGGCTGCTGTTTCCTCACGTATTTTCTGGATCAAACCAAATCCTTGCAGGCGCAGAAGGAATACACCGACAAAAATAGCCAAAATGATCAGGCCAAGCGTTGCCAGAACACCAATCTCGTTTCCGACGATGATGAAACCGGCTATTTCCAGAAAAGGCAGAGCCAACAGGAACAGAGGAATAAGAGATCGCAAACTATTTTACCTTTCAAAGGACATATCCGGCTATTATGCATGGCCGGTGTCAATTTCATGCCTATATAGGTAAGCGTGAAGAGTATTTGTATGATTGCAATTGGCAATCTATATATTTTTGATATTTCGACGAAAGATCGAAAGCGGAAACGAACATCTGGATGAATGGCAGGCAACATGGAATACCTGGACTTTGGAACAATCTTTTTCTTCGTAGCAGCTGTGGTGATCTTCCTGCAGTTACGCAAAGTCCTTGGACGCCGTACCGGAAGCGAGCGCCCGCCGTTCAATCCTTATTCGCGACAGGGTGAGGTTGATGACAAGGCAAAGTCTGGCGACAATGTTGTTTCTCTGCCAAGACGCGGCGAAGTCAAAGAGAATGACTTCGAGAAGATCGACAGTCTTGCGAAGCCGGGCACGCCATTGAATGATGGTCTACGTGCCATTCAGGCCGCTGACCCAATATTCGAACCAGTGAAATTCCTTGATGGCTCCAAGATGGCTTATGAGATGATTGTCATGTCATTCGCCGATGGCGATCGAAAGACGCTGAAATCCTTGCTTTCGCGCGAAGTTTTTGACGGCTTTGTTTCAGCTATCGCAGATCGTGAGTCGCGTGGTGAGAAAGTTCAGTCTTCTTTCGTAGGGATCAATAAGGCAGAGATCATCGGTGCCGAGATGAAGGGCACCGAATCTCATGTGACCGTTCGCATTATAAGTGAGCTGATTTCGGCGACCCTCGACAAGGATGATGCTGTTATCGATGGCGATAAGGAAGCTGTTGTCGAGGTGAAGGATGTCTGGACGTTTGCCCGCGACACCCGATCAAAAGATCCGAACTGGAAGCTTGTTGCTACTGAAGCTGAAGACTGACCATATCTGAGATCAGAAAACATGTTATCGCCCCTGCTGCAACCGGTGGAGTTTGAAGATTGCCCCGGTTGGGAGGATGACAATCAACTGCAAGCCCTCACTGCATTCAGGCGTTCGGCAAATCGGGTTCTGGAAAAACCTTATAAATCCGGGTCGCTTGGCATTTCATTTGAAGCCTTGGAACCAATTTTCGCTGATTCACGTGAAACAATTGTCCAAACAGATATTCAGGCGCGGCAATTTTTTGAGAAATGGTTTCGTCCCGCCCGGATAATGCAGGACAACTCATCCAGTGGTTTCGTCACCGGATTTTACGAGCCGGAAGTCATCGCCTCTCCGGTGCGAACGGATGAATTCAGGATTCCCTTCCTGAAACGACCTAATGATCTGATCGATATAGATGATAGCAATCGCCCTGCAGGGCTTGATCCCTATTTTGCCTTTGCCCGTCAGACATCGGCAGGACTTTCAGAATACTATGATCGCCAAGCCATTGAGAGCGGCGCACTTGATGGGCAGGGACTGGAAATCGCCTTTGTGAAAAGTCTTGTGGATGCATTCTTCATTCACGTGCAGGGAGCAGCACGGCTGAAAATGGTTGATGGAAGTCTACGCCGTATCACCTATGCCGCAAAGACTGGCCATCGCTTCACCGGAATAGGCAAAATACTGCTTGACCGGGGTGAGATTGCTCCTGAAAACATATCCATGCAGTCCATACGCAAGTGGCTTGCCGAACATCCGGAACAAGCCCAGTCATTGATGTGGAATAACCAGTCATACATCTTCTTTCGTGAAGCAGCTGTAGATGACGAAAGCCTCGGCCCCATCGCAGCGGCAAAGGTGCCGCTTATGGGGGGGCGGTCGATGGCTGTCGACCGCCTTCTCCATACGTTTGGAACCCCTTTTTACATTCATGCGCCGCAACTGACTGCCTTTGGTGGAAATAGCTTTTCCCGTTTGATGATCGCTCAGGACACTGGGTCGGCAATTGTTGGCCCGGCGAGGGGTGATTTGTTTGCGGGTTCAGGTGATGCTGCTGGCGAGATAGCCGGAGGTATTCGTCACAATGCAGATTTCTATGCACTGGTACCGCGAAGCCTGCTGGGATCGATGTGATGAAGAAAAAATCATCACCGGAGTTTGCAACGCTCGAAGACCGGATACTTTGGGAGACCGTTGCGAAGACGACCCGCCCTTTAAAGGGTAAGGACAAACCTCAATTTCTTTTGGATGAAAAATCCGAGAGCGAGTTGCAGCAACCCTCCGCTCCAGAAAGACCAAGGCAGCAGGCACCGGCATTCCCGGCAAAACCAGCTCCACGTCCGCACCTTCTTCATCCAATCGACAAACCGACCCATAAGAAAATCGCCAAGGGACGCGTTGTTATCGAAGGCCGGATCGATCTTCATGGGCTGACGCAAAGCGAAGCCTATGGTCTGCTGCTGGGTTTCTTGCAGCGGGCCCATCTGAGAAAATTGCGGCATGTACTAGTCATTACCGGCAAAGGCGCTTCGTTTGGTAGCGATGGTGTACTCCGTCAGGCGGTGCCCTCGTGGTTTGCCACACCCGCTTTCCGCATTCTGGTCAATGGCTATGAGGATGCAGCTCGCAATCATGGCGGCACAGGCGCAATCTATGTTCGCATACGTCGTGAGGCCCCATGACACCTTTCGGGAAAAAACTGCGGGAGTTGCGGCAGGAAAGGAACGTCTCGCAAAAGGACATGGCCAAGGCGATCGGTGTTTCGGCAGCCTATCTTTCCGCACTGGAGCATGGGCGGCGTGGCCAGCCAACATGGGACAAACTCCAGCGTATCATCCAGTACTTCAATATTATCTGGGATGAGGCAGAAGAACTGCAAAGGTTGGCGCTGATCTCGCAACCGCGCGTGACTATTGATACGGGCGGCCTTTCGCCCTCTGTAACAGAGCTTGCGAACCTGCTTTCCATGCGTATTGGGGATATAGACCCGGAAACAACAGATATGTTCATCACCAGGCTGAAATCATTGCCGGACAAGCGCCGACGCTAAAGCGAGACTAGAACAAAGCCTTGAGCTGATCGACCTTCTCGTTAACAAGCCAGCCATAGTAGTTTTCTTCAGGCATTTGCAGGGATTCGCCATTTGCAGAGCGCTGCGCGTTGATGTTGGCAAGCGCGCGTGCACGAGCATCGGCACCGCCCGTATTGTATAGCGTAGCTGTTAGGCCAGGATTCTTGGAAATGTCGAGATCGGCAACCCGCCGATAAACATCGATTGAATGTTTCAGTGTTGCGGCCATGTATGGCAGCGTCAGATCAGGATCCATAATGGTCTTGTAGACTTCGGTAGCATGATCGGCATCAAGCTTTGGCAAGCCCGAGTAACGGTTGACCATATCCGTCATCTGCAAAGCGACGAGAGGACTGAGTTGCCCTAGACCAAAGCTTTGACCCGCATAAAAGGGCTGGAAGAAAACAGCGCTCAGACGATTATTAGGATAGCTCGTCCCGCCGATCGTATTTCCGCGAAAGTTGTTATCCCAGACATTTTCCCGGCACGACCAAAGGCGAAGACTATCCTTGAACTTGTTGCACTCGGCAAACTGAGGACGCTTGACGAAATCGCCAATACTTTCTCCCTTGTAGTCAAAGCTGAGACCCTGTTTCAAATAGGAAACGGCCTTGACGTAATAGGTCTGCAGTCGATCATAGGCATCGACGTTGTAGGTGTGCTCGCCGATGAGCGCGCCAGCAACATGAACCGGATCAATCCCGTAGGTTCTGGAAACGCTGGCAATTTTTGACCGCAGCTTCGAGTCGCTCTTTAGCAGGCCATAAATTTTCTGGTACTTTGCTTCATAGGTCGTATTCATCTCGCGTGTCCGCTTGGCGGACGCAGCTGGAACACCAGGCTGGCTAACATTGCGGTTACCCACGGGCACGAGGGTTACAGCGAATGCAGATTGGGAAACAGCAGAAAACAGCACAAAACAGCTGGTTGCTATGAGGCACAGGGTTCGTTTCATCATCGATCCAGAAATCCAGTCAGAGGCCCCGCAATAGCGGCTTGTTTCGATGAAAGCCAGAAAAACCTCAGTTCAAGGCGTCGAGTCCCTTGACTGTGTGGGAACTAGGCAACTCAACCTGCCATCTCATATTTCAAATGGTATCTCCGGCTGGAACTTACTCTTAAACAAGAAATCGCGACGGTTCCCATCGCGATTTCTCAGTTCACATGATCCGGAAGAGGTTTTCTCTAGAGAATAAACCGGGAGAGATCAGCATTCTTGGCCATGTCGCCAATTGTATCCCGGACATATTTTGCATCGACAGTATATTCGGCCCCGGATTTGTCAGGCGCACTGAATGAAATCTCGTCGAGCACACGTTCCATAACTGTCTGTAGACGTCGTGCGCCGATGTTTTCTATCGTCGAGTTAAGGTCAACGGCAATATCTGCCAGTGCATCAATCGCATCGTCCGTAATATCCAGCTTGACCTCTTCAGTTGCCATGAGCGCGATATATTGCTTGAGCAGACTTGCTTCCGGTTCAGTGAGAATGCGGCGCATATCATCCCGGGTAAGAGCGCTTAGCTCTACACGAATAGGCAGGCGCCCCTGCAATTCCGGTAGAAGATCGGAAGGCTTGGATACATGGAATGCACCTGATGCAATGAACAGGATGTGATCGGTTTTGATCGGGCCATACTTGGTCGCGACCGTCGTTCCTTCCACCAATGGGAGCAGGTCGCGCTGCACGCCTTCGCGGGACACACCTGCACCCATTCCGCCATCGCGCGCTGCAATCTTGTCGATCTCGTCGAGGAAGACGATGCCGTCATTTTCAGCGGAACGTAGTGCTTCTTGGGTGATCTGGTCCTGATCGAGCAGTTTGTCTGACTCGTCATTGATCAGAACACCGTAGGATTCCTTCACGGTGGTTTTAACAGTCTTGGTACGGCCGCCCATGGCTTTACCAAGCATGTCGCTAAGATTGAGCACGCCAATATTGGCACCCGGCATGCCCGGAAGCTCGAAGCTCGGCGAGCCCGTGTCCGAAATCTCGACCTCAATTTCCTTGTCGTCGATCAAACCGTCACGCAATTTCTTGCGGAAGCTGTCGCGGGTTGCAGGGCTGGCAGTCTTGCCTACCAGAGCGTCAAGCACACGTTCTTCCGCATTGACATGGGCCTTGGCCTTCACGTCCTCACGCTTCTTTTCACGCACAAGGCCAATAGCGACTTCAACCAGATCGCGGATAATCTGCTCAACATCGCGTCCGACATAGCCAACTTCAGTGAACTTGGTTGCTTCGACCTTGATGAAAGGGGCGCCTGCCAACTTGGCCAGCCGGCGGGAAATTTCCGTCTTACCAACGCCGGTCGGTCCGATCATCAGGATATTCTTCGGCATGACTTCTTCGCGCATCTGGCCTGCCAGCTGCTGGCGGCGCCAACGGTTACGTAACGCAATAGCAACGGCACGTTTTGCGTCGTTCTGGCCAATAATATAGCGATCAAGCTCAGAGACGATCTCTCTTGGAGAAAATGTTGTCATTGGATTCTCGTTTCTTCCTGCCCGTCGTTGGGCCAAATTTCAAAGTTATCCCGTGCCAGCATCAGGGCGGGACCATAGATTGATGTTCTCGTGTCGAAAGCGATAAAGCCCGCTTTTTCGTAAGCCCGGATTGCCTGCCTGTTGGCCGGATCAGGATCAATGATTACGCGTGGAACGCCTTCTTCGAAGAGCAACGATACGAATTCATCAATCAGTCGCGCTCCATGACCTTTTCCGGTCAGATTCGGCTCACCGATGAAAAGGTCCATTCCAAGCGTGCCGCCGGGCTGGTCCTGGTAGGGGTGGTCATCCTCAAGGTGTGGATCGTAAGTTTGCAGATAGCCGATCGGTTCATCGCCAAGCATGATAATGAAGGGTTCAACCGAAATACTATCCATATGGTTGGCGATCTCGGCTATTTCCCTTTCCGGGTCATCATTCCACCACTGCGCCACATGCGGCTCTGCCAGCCATTCCGAAATCATGTTCAGATGGCGTGGCTCAACCGGAATGAAACGGTAACGGAACTTGGTCCCAGCTTCAGCTTCAGGCTGCATCGAGGCTCTCAAGCGTTACGTTCGTGTTGGTATAGATGCAGATATCGGCCGCAATCTGCATCGCAGTGCGTGCAATTTCTTCAGCATCCTTATCTGTATCCAAAAGTGCCTTGGCTGCTGCCAAAGCGAAATTTCCGCCGGAACCGATAGCCATTACACCATATTCAGGTTCAAGCACGTCACCATTGCCGGTAAGTGCCAGCGTCACAGATTTGTCGGCGACCAATAGCATGGCTTCGAGGCGGCGCAGATAGCGGTCCGTACGCCAATCTTTTGCGAGTTCGACGCAGGCCCGCATCAATTGATCAGGATATTGTTCGAGCTTGGATTCAAGTCGTTCAAGCAATGTGAAGGCGTCTGCGGTTGCACCAGCGAAACCGGCAATGACATTGCCTTTTCCGATACGGCGAACCTTGCGGGCATTGCCTTTCATGACGGTGTTGCCGAGGCTGACTTGTCCATCACCGGCTATGACCACCTTGCCGCCTTTGCGGACGGTCACAATGGTAGTCCCGTACATGGTGGAGGGGTTGTGTTCTTGCATGGCTCACGCTCCTTAAAGCGGGTCCGGCTCATGCCCCATTTGGCAGCATATCGAACCCCTTCTGTTCCACTTATGTATGATGCCGCAGCAGAAATGCAAATGACTCTATAACCCTAAGCCATCAAAGCATTTGGAGATTCGGCATTCGTGTTTTAGAAGGCCACAATTAAAGATATTTCTCCAGCGGGATAGAGGCATGAGCAGCGTCAGCACGCGTGAAGCGAAGGTAGAGCGGACAACCAAGGAAACCAGCATTGCCGTTTCGGTGAATCTGGATGGAACCGGTGCATTCAATATTGCAACAGGCGTCGGTTTCTTTGACCATATGCTGGAGCAGCTTTCGCGTCATTCGCTGATAGACATGGATATAAAGGCCAATGGCGATCTGCATATCGATGATCACCACACCGTCGAAGATACGGGTATTGCCATTGGACAGGCTATTGCAAAGGCTTTGGGGGAGCGCCGGGGCATAAACCGCTATGCTTCGCTCGACCTCGCCATGGACGAGACACTGACACGCGCTGCGCTGGATGTATCAGGGCGTCCTTATCTTATCTGGCATGTAAAATTCTCGGCACCTAAAATCGGCACGTTTGATACCGAACTGGTTCGGGAGTTTTTCCATGCCTTGGCGCAAAATGCCGGGATTACCCTGCATATCGCGAATCTTTACGGTGAGAACAACCACCATATTGCCGAGACTTGCTTCAAGGCCGTGGCCCGTACGTTACGGCACGCAATTGAAACCGATCCTCGCCAGAAGGATGCTATTCCTTCAACGAAGGGCAGTTTGAAAGGCTGAGTTATGGCCAGCTTTATTGTGCTGACGCCGCAGTTACGTAACGGCCTACCTGATGAAGATCGCGCGGTCTTCATCCGCGATGGTTTTATCTGGCTGGCGTTCATTTTCCCTGTACCGTGGCTGCTATTGCAGAGACTGTGGCTTGAGGCTGGATTGGTACTCGCGGCCACCATCGCCGTCTCGCTGATTGGCTCTTACACCGGCCATGCAGACATGGCGGCCATCATTACTGCGTTGCTTTCGCTGCTCGTGGGACTTGAGGCGAGTCGCTGGCGCCATGCCAAGCTTGAGCGCAAGGGTTTCGAGCAGCGCGCTGTTGTGGATGCAGCAAATGCGGGTGATGCCGAGATTGCTTATTTCTACGGTGATGACTTTGTTGCCGAGCAACCAAGCGAACCGACGGCCAGAGTTGATATGCCCGCTCAAGCTCGCGGCTTCAAACCTGTAGTTGGCGGCATGGTTGGCCTCGTCAGCCATCGCGGAGAAAACTGAACATGCGCGTTGCCATTATTGATTATGGTTCGGGTAATCTGCGCTCGGCCACAAAAGCCTTTGAACGTGCAGCATATGAAAACGGGATCAATGCCACCATTGACCTGACTGCTGATGCAGAGCGTGTGCGTTCTGCAGACCGTATTGTCTTGCCCGGCGTTGGTGCCTATGCGGATTGTCGTCGCGGTCTTCATGCCGTCGAAGGCATGGTTGATGCTATCAACGAAGTCGCGGTCAAAAAAGCACGCCCGTTCCTTGGCATTTGCGTTGGCATGCAGTTGATGTCGTCCCGAGGGCTGGAAAAAACCATTTCAACCGGGTTTGACTGGATCAAAGGCGATGTTCGCGAGATGGTACCCTCTGATCCGGCGTTGAAAATTCCGCAGATTGGCTGGAATACCATTCGCTTGACCCGACCTCATCCGTTGTTTGATGGTATCAAAACCGGGCCGGAAGGACTGCATGCCTATTTCGTTCATTCCTATTTTCTGGATACGGAAATAGAAAACGACGTTCTTGCGGTTACCGAATATGGCGGTGCGATCACTGCAGCCGTCGCCAATGACAATATGGCCGGAACACAGTTCCATCCGGAAAAGAGCCAAGCCCTTGGCCTTGCTCTCATCGGTAATTTTTTGAGGTGGAACCCATGATACTTTTTCCGGCGATTGATCTGAAAGACGGCACATGCGTCCGGCTCAAGCTTGGCGACATGGAACAGGCAACCGTCTACAACACTGACCCCGGTGCTCAAGCCAAGGCTTTTGAGGATCAGGGGTTCGAGTGGCTTCACGTTGTGGATCTCAATGGTGCTTTTGCCGGTGAGTCGGTCAATGGCGCAGCCGTGGAAGCGATCCTTAAAGCAACAAAAAACCCCGTTCAGCTTGGCGGTGGTATCCGGACGCTGGATCACATTGAAGCCTGGCTTGCCAAGGGCCTGTCGCGCGTCATTCTGGGCACCATTGCTGTACGAGATCCGGAGCTGGTCATTGAGGCCTGCAAGCGGTTTCCGGGCAAGGTAGCCGTCGGTATCGATGCCAAAGGCGGCAAGGTCGCCGTGGAAGGCTGGGCCGAAGCATCAACGTTGGGCGTAATAGAGCTTGCAAAGAAGTTTGAGGGTGCTGGTGTTGCGGCGATCATCTATACGGATATCGACCGCGACGGTATTCTGGCGGGCATCAATTGGGAGTCGACACTGCAACTGGCAGAGGCGGTTTCAATCCCTGTCATTGCCTCAGGCGGGCTCGCATCAATCGCGGATATTGTCCGCATGACCATGCCTGATGCGCGTAAGCTGGAGGGCGCGATCACAGGCCGGGCGCTCTACGATGGACGCATTGACCCTGAAGAGGCGCTGGATGTCCTCCGGCAGGCAAGGGAGCGCGCAGCATGACCCTCAAAGCACGCGTAATCCCCTGTCTGGACGTGAAGGACGGACGGGTCGTCAAAGGCGTCAATTTTGTCGATCTCGTTGACGCTGGTGATCCTGTCGAGGCAGCCAAAGCCTATGACGCGGCGGGAGCGGACGAACTTTGCTTCCTCGATATTACGGCATCTTCGGATAATCGTGAGACGATATTCGACGTTATCGCCCGCACTGCCGAGCAGTGCTTCATGCCGCTGACTGTAGGCGGTGGTGTGCGGACAGTTGCGGACATTCGTAAGCTGCTGCTGGCAGGCGCTGACAAGGTGTCTATCAACACAGCCGCTGTGGTTAATCCTGATTTTATCGCAGAGGCGGCCGACAAATTCGGCAATCAATGCATTGTCGTCGCAATAGATGCGAAGAAAGTTTCAGGGGCAAACGAGGTTGATCGCTGGGAAATCTTCACCCATGGCGGACGTCAGGCGACAGGCATTGATGCGGTTGAGTTCGCCAGAAAAGTTGTGGATCTTGGCGCAGGAGAAATCCTTTTGACCTCCATGGACCGCGATGGCTCGAAAATTGGCTATGATATACCCGTGACACGGGCAATCTCTGACGCGGTTCGTGTGCCGGTTATCGCATCAGGCGGCGTCGGCAACCTTGATCACATGGTTGAAGGCATCCGGGAAGGCCATGCATCGGCGGTCCTTGCAGCATCCATTTTCCATTTCGGGACTTATACAATCGCGCAAGCGAAGGCGCATATGGCTGCGGCTGGTATCCCGATGCGGCTCGACCCTGTGCGTTGATTGGAGAGTTTTGATGACTGCATTCACTTTGGCAGATCTGGAACGCATTGTTGCCATCCGCGCTGGCTCGACGGATATAAAATCCTATACAGCCAGTCTCTATGCCAAGGGCATTGGCAAAGCCAGCCAGAAGCTTGGCGAAGAAGCGGTGGAAACAGTTATCGCGGCTGTGTCGGGCGACAGGGAAGGCATTGTTTCCGAGAGCGCGGATTTGCTCTATCATCTCCTCGTTGTTCTCGGAATTTCCGGTATCAAGCTTGATGAGGTCTTGGCAGAATTGCAGCACCGGACAAGCCAGACCGGACTAGAGGAAAAAGCTTCGCGGGGGCAGGGCTGATCATGTTCAAAGCCCCGGCAGGTGAGAGGCAGGCGATCAGACTGGCGGAAGGTGACGTCGTGGATCAATTGGCACCCAGCGAGTTTTCTCCGTACCGCTTTTTCAGCGCGGAGCGTTGGGCGGAGTTTCGTGCCGATACGCCGATCACGCTGACTTATGAAGAGATCAAGCGGCTGCGTTCGCTTAACGATCCGATCGATCTCGACGAGGTAAGCCGGATTTATCTGTCGCTCTCCCGCCTGCTTTCGGCTCATGTCGAAGCAAGCCAGCTCTTGTTTTACCAGCGCCGTCAGTTTCTCAATACGGGCGATGCATTCAAGACACCCTTCATCATCGGTGTTGCTGGTTCGGTTGCGGTCGGTAAATCAACCACTGCTCGCGTGTTGAAAGAGCTGCTGGCACGCTGGCCCTCAAGCCCAAAAGTCGATCTCGTCACGACAGACGGTTTCCTTTATCCCAATGACGTGCTGCGTTCCAAAGGCCTGATGGAGCGCAAGGGGTTTCCGGAAAGCTATGATGTCGGAATGGTACTGCGCTTCCTCTCGCAGATCAAGGCAGGACAGCGCAACGTCAATGCCCCGCTTTACTCCCATTTGACATACGATGTAGTGCAGGGGCAATTCCAGACTGTCGATGCGCCGGATATTTTGATCTTCGAGGGTATCAATGTGCTGCAGGTGCGCGACCTGCCTGAAGATGGTAAAATGGTGCCCTTCGTTTCGGATTTCTTCGATTTCTCGATCTATATCGATGCAGACGAAGAGCAAATTCACAAATGGTACATTGATCGCTTCATGCGTCTGCGTGAAACTGCCTTTAAAGACCCAAGCTCATTCTTTCATCGCTATTCGACAATTTCTGATGATTCCGCCAGAGCAATCGGCGAAAGCCTCTGGGCGAATATCAATCTGAAGAACTTGCGTGAGAACATTTTGCCGACGAGGCCGCGCGCTGACCTGATCTTGCGCAAAGGCAACAATCATCTCGTTGAAGAAGTGGCGCTCAGGAAGCTGTAACGCGCCTTAGCGTAAGATTGATCCGGCCAGTGCTTTTCAGTAAAGTCGAAGTGCCAGGATAAATATGGTCGACCCCGTGAAATGCCAGTCGTCCTTCGCCGCCCAGCACGACGACATCGCCGCTCGCAAGCTTGATGGATTGCGTCCGGTCGTTACGGTTGGTGCCGCCGAATCGGAAAAGACACGTGTCTCCCAGCGATACGGAAACGACCGGTGCTTCGAGGTTTTGCTCGTCGCGATCCTGATGAAGGCCCATTTTTGCCGTTTCGGAATAGAAGTTGATCAGGCAAGCCTCGGGGGATTGCGGATAGTCACCCACGCTCTGCCAAAGCTCCAGCAGTTGTTGCGGAATCTCCGGCCATGGCTGATCTGTGACCGGATGTGTGGCCTGATAGCGATAACCGCGTTCTTTATCGGTAACCCAGCCAAGGGTCCCGCAATTGGTCATTTGCACGCTCATTTCCTTACCAGTCCGTGGCATTGCCGGAACGTAAAGGGGTGCTGCAGTCACCACCGCACGGATTTCTTCCAGCAGTGATGCCTGTTGCTGCTGGCTGAAATAATCCGGAAAATAGCGAATACCCGGTGCGAGCAGTAGCATTCACCTGCAACCTCAAAAAACAAACCCGGCGTCATGCACCGGGTTTGGGATTGGTGAAGTTTTATTTAGCTGAGTTCAGGAATACGCAGAACCTGACCAGGATAGATCTTGTCCGGGTGGCTCAGCATCGGCTTGTTGGCTTCAAAAATGAGTGTGTTTTTTGCGCCCTTGCCTTTGCCATACTGGGATTCGGCGATTTTCCAGAGATTGTCACCCTTTTTCACCGTGTAGAAGACCGGAGCTTTGGCAACAGAACCCGTTGTCGTCTGATCGACCTGTAAACCGCCCGTATCCACTTTGGAAACGCCGAGCGAATTACCTACCGCGATGATGGCTTTCTCAAGAATTTCCTGATTGGTGACATTGCCTTTGAGTACTGCCTTGTCCCCTTCAACGACCACCTCAACGTTTTCGGTGCCTAGTTTGTGGGAGTCCAGCTCCTTTTTTAGATCGTCGGCATTCGGCTCTTCATCGCCAATACCAATTTTCTTGCCTACGGATTTAACGAAATCAAATAGTCCCATGACTGGCTCCTTGTTGATTGTTCAAATCGACAGGCATTGTTGTGACATTTCACGCCCGCTTTGGAAAGAATGAATTGAACTCACACGATAACGCTTGTTGAGGCCATTTGATCCCGGCTAGTCGCCCTGAACTTTGCCGCGCAGTTTTTTCACTCCGGAACGGCCTGATTTTTCTTTCAATCGACGTTCGATTGAGCCTTTCGTGGGGCGGGTTTTTCTGCGTGGCGGCGGAGGCGGCTCTGCAGCTTTCGCGATCAGCGCCACCATACGTTCGCGGGCATCCTGCCTGTTGCGTTCTTGTGTGCGAAAGCGATTTGCCTCAATCAGGACTTCGCCATCCTTGGTCGCTCTTTGTCCCGCAAGCGTGACGAGCCGCGCCAGAACCTCATCAGGCAATCCTGCCCGCACAGCATAAAATCGCAACTGAACGGCGGTGGAAACTTTATTTACATTCTGTCCGCCGGGACCCGCAGAGCGAATAAAGCTCTCCTCCAGATCGCTCTCATCGATCCAGATTCGATTATTGATTCGGATTTTGCTGCGACTTTCTTCCATGGCTGATTGGTAGCCTAAACTTTAATTTTCTGAAAGAACCATTGCCAACCAGCCAATCGCCATAAAAAAAAGCCCCATGCTGGACGGGGCTTTTTAGTTTCAAAGTGGAATTTTATTCCGCTGCAACTGGCGTATGCGGAGCGGCGGCTTTGATATCGCTATCAACGTGACTTTCGAATTTGTCGAAGTTGCGGATGAACATGTCGACAAGCTTCTTGGCCTGGGCGTCATAGCCTGCCTTGTCTGCCCATGTTGAGCGTGGATCGAGGATGGAACCGTCAACGCCGTTTACTGAAACCGGGACCGCAAAACCGAAATTCGGATCCGTGCGGAATTCGGCATTCTTCAACGATCCATCAAGTGCGGCAGACAATAGAGCCCGCGTTGCCTTGATAGGCATACGCTTGCCAACGCCATAGGCACCGCCTGTCCAGCCGGTATTTACCAGCCAGCAATCAACATTATGGTCGGCAATTAGCTGGCGCAGGAGATTTCCGTATTCCGACGGGTGCCGTGGCATGAATGGAGCGCCGAAGCAGGTTGAGAATGTTGCTTCAGGTTCGGTTACGCCACGTTCTGTGCCAGCAACCTTTGCAGTATAGCCGGACAGGAAATGATACATTGCCTGGGCAGGTGTCAGCTTCGCAATGGGCGGCATAACGCCAAAAGCGTCGGCCGTGAGCATGATGATGTTTTTCGGATGACTTGCCTTGCCCGTCTTCGACGCGTTCGGAATAAAGTCGAGTGGATAGGCACAGCGTGTATTTTCGGTCAGCGAACCATCATTGAAGTCGGGCTGACGTTTCTCGTCCAACACAACATTTTCCAGCACTGTGCCGAAACGTTGTGTGGTTGCGAAGATTTCCGGCTCAGCTTCCGCGGAAAGACGGATGGTTTTGGCGTAGCAACCGCCTTCGAAGTTGAAAACGCCGTGTTCGCCCCAGCCATGCTCGTCATCGCCGATCAAAGTACGTGTCGGATCGGCCGAAAGTGTGGTTTTGCCTGTGCCGGAAAGTCCGAAGAATACGGCGGTATCGCCATTAAGGCCCTCATTGGCTGAGCAGTGCATTGGCATGACGCCTTTTGCCGGCAGAATGTAGTTGAGCGCCGTGAAGACAGACTTCTTCATTTCGCCTGCATAAGCTGAACCGCCAATCAGAACGATCAGGCGATTGAGATCTACAGCAATAACAGTTTCGGTCCTTGTCCCGTGGCGTGCAGGGTCTGCTCGGAAGGACGGTAGATCGATAATCGTCATCTGCGGAACGAAATCAGCCAAATCTTCGCGTTCAGGACGGATGAGAAGATTGCGGATGAACAGGGAATGCCACGCGAATTCTGTAATGACGCGCGTGTTGAGTTTATAATCTTCATCGGCACCGCCAATCAAATCCTGGACAAACAGGTCCTTGCCCTTTGCCTGCTCCATGAAATCCGCATAGAGCAACTCAAAAGCTGCAGGTGACATTGCTGCGTTATTGTCCCACCAGATATTGCCTTCGGTGGATGTATCGCGAACAACGAACTTGTCCTTGGGCGAGCGGCCCGTGTGTTGGCCCGTACGGGCAACAAGTGCACCTTGAGCTGTCAATTCAGCTTCGCCACGGCGCAATGTTTCCTCATAGAGTTCTGCTGTTCCAAGATTGTAGTAGGCCGCCGAAACGCCCTCTAATCCTAAGTTGCCGAGCGCGATTGCCGCGTTATGGATGCCGATCTCTCTAGTCATCTGTCCGCCATTGTTTAAGTAGGGTGCATAGGTCAAACTTTTGGTTAACCGCATTCCACATGTTCAATGCCGAATGCGACTAGAATTGGTCAAAAGCAGAAATATCAAATAGTTTCAAATGTTTAATCGATTTAAAGATTTTAATTTTTTTTAAATCGGTTTAATTTGGAGGGGCTGGAGGAATGTTCGTCAGATATAAAAAACACCTTTAAAAGTGATTGGATGACAAGGTTTGCGATCTGTGCCACATTTTGTACCTAATTTGTCCGGCACAAGCGCACAGGTTTGAAGCACATAGGAAGGCAGGGCATGAGGGAAGTACCCGCAATGCAGACTATTGCGCTCGTCGACGACGACCGCAACATTCTGACATCCGTATCCATCGCACTGGAGTCGGAAGGTTATCGCGTAGAGACCTATACAGATGGAGCTTCGGCGCTGGATGGCCTGACTGCCCGTCCGCCTAACCTTGCCATTTTCGATATCAAGATGCCGCGCATGGATGGCATGGAGCTTCTACGCCGCCTACGTCAGAAATCAGATCTTCCAGTGATTTTCCTGACTTCGAAGGACGACGAGATCGACGAATTGTTCGGCCTTAAAATGGGTGCGGATGATTTCATCACCAAACCGTTTTCGCAGCGCCTTCTGGTTGAGCGGGTCAAGGCGGTTCTGCGCCGGGTTGCTGCGCGCGAAAGCGCAGCCAAACCGGGCAGTGTGCAGGCCAAGTCGCTTGAGCGCGGCCAGCTTGTCATGGATCAGGAGCGTCATACCTGCACATGGATGGGCGAGCCGGTAACGTTGACGGTCACCGAGTTTCTCATTCTGCACTCCCTGGCGCAGCGTCCGGGCGTCGTAAAAAGCCGTGATGCCCTGATGGATGCTGCTTACGATGAGCAGGTCTATGTTGATGACCGCACAATCGACAGTCACATCAAGCGCCTGCGCAAGAAGTTCAAGGTTGTTGACGACGACTTCGATATGATTGAAACGCTTTACGGCGTTGGCTATCGCTTCCGCGAGACCTGATCGCAGACGAACCTGCTTTCAAAGCCGCGTGATCGGCTATAAATATGGTTGTCTCGACGCGTTATGAATGCGAAGAGGCAACCTGTTCCGGATGTTTTGAGGCAGAGATGGTAGCCGAACTGCGAGGCGGCAATATTACGCGCAAGAGCGCTGTTATGCGCCGGAAGCGTTCGCTCGCGCTGCGTCGGCTGTTCAAACCGCTTAACCGCGTCTTCGGCAATTATCTTTTCTCAAGCCTGACGCGGCGTATTCTCTTTCTCAACCTTGCCGGTCTGGCTGTTCTTCTCTCCGGCATCATGTATCTCAATCAGTTTCGTGACGGGTTGATCGACGCTCGCGTCGAGAGCTTGATGACACAGGGCGAAATTATCGCTGGTGCAATCGCTTCATCGGCCACGGTCGATACAAACTCCATCGCCATTGATCCGGAAAAGCTGTTGGAACTTCAAGCCGGACAGAGCATCACGCCTTCACCCGACGTTCTTGATAATCTCGATTTTCCGATCAATCCGGAGCGTGTCGCGCCTGTGCTGCGTCGGTTGATCTCACCGACGCGTACTCGCGCCCGCATCTATGATCGCGATTCGAATCTTTTGCTTGATTCGCGCCACCTCTATTCACGCGGACAGGTCCTTCGCTACGATCTTCCGCCCATTGACGGCGAAGAACCAAGTTTTTTTGAGCGCCTGACCAATCGCATGACACGGCTTCTACGTCGCAGCGATCTACCGATCTATCAGGAATTGCCCGGCGGTAACGGCTCGTCTTATCCTGAAATCGTCAAAGCACTGACAGGACAACCTGCAACAGTTGTGCGAATGACTGAGAAGGGTGAACAGATCGTCTCGGTTGCCGTGCCGATTCAACGTTTCCGCGCTGTGCTCGGTGTGTTGCTTCTATCGACGGAAGGCGGCGACATAGACAAGATCGTTCAGGGCGAACGGTATGCGATCATCCGCGTGTTCACTGTCGCTGCTCTGGTCATGGCTATTCTCTCCCTGTTTCTGGCTTCGACAATAGCCAATCCGCTGCGCAGGCTCGCAGCCGCGGCGGACCGCGTTCGCCATGGCGTCAAGAACCGTGAAGAAATACCAGACTTCTCCGAACGTCAGGATGAAATCGGGCATCTTTCGACATCCATCCGCGATATGACCAATGCACTCTATGCGCGGATTGAATCAATCGAAAGCTTTGCTGCGGATGTTAGTCACGAGTTGAAAAATCCCCTGACGTCGCTGCGTAGCGCTGTAGAAACATTGCCGCTTGCCAAGAATGACGATTCCCGCAAACGGCTCCTGGATGTCATTCAGCACGATGTACGTCGCCTCGATCGACTGATCACTGATATCTCTGACGCTTCAAGATTGGATGCTGAACTGGCGAGAGAAGATTCCGAACATGTAGATCTCAAGTTCCTTCTAGGCAATCTGGTGGTTGCTGCTCGCGAAGTGCGACGCAACAAGAAGGACACTCGCATTGAGTATGTGGTGGACAAGCTCCCGAATAACCGGAAGGGCTTCTTTGTTGTAGGGCATGATTTGCGGATTGGTCAGGTCGTATCCAACTTGATCGAGAACGCACGCTCGTTTGTCCCTGTTGATGACGGAGTGATTACTGTCACGCTTCAACATCTGGGCGACAGGATTCGCATTCTTGTAGAAGACAACGGCCCCGGCATCCGTGTCGAACAGATTGATCGTATTTTTGAGCGTTTCTACACGGATCGTCCGGCAGGCGAAGCATTTGGCCAGAACTCGGGTCTGGGCCTTTCAATCAGTCGTCAGATTATCGAAGCGCATGGCGGTACGCTGAATGCTGAAAACATTATTGATCCCGCAAATCCGGACAATTATCTCGGCGCGCGGTTCATCGCTGTCCTGCCGGTTGAGGCATGAGTGGAGCTGTAGGTGAACTAGTCCATGCGACTGCGATTGTGGTCGGCGACCGCGGTGTCCTCATCACGGGAGCTTCGGGCTCGGGCAAGTCATCGTTGGCCAATGCACTTCTTGATCGTGCTTCTTTTGAAGGGCGGTACGCTGCTTTGGTGAGCGACGATCAATGCCTGCTGCATGCGACGTCCGGGCGCTTGATCTGTACCACCCCTGAAACCCTTCGAGGCGGAATGGAGATTCGGGGGTCGGGACTGCATGAGATAGCGTTTGAGTCGCGCGCAGTGATTCATCTCGTGGTACATCTGATTGAGCCAGCACATGCCATCAGAATGTATGAAAATGCCGAAGCAGAGCTTCAGGGCGTCGCAATTGAGCAGTTGATACTGCCGGCAGGTGAGGTCGAATCCGCATGCCGTTCGGTTGAAGCGTGGTTATTTAAACCACTATGGAAAAAATAATCTGGCTGATTCAGCGGGTTAAACAGTTATCCTGCGATAAAATGACTGACTGCCATGTGTATGACATTTTCTGCTTGCCTTCGCGATTCGTCCTGCCAGAATGCGACACCTGCCAAAAGGGGCATTTTAGAGCGCAGAAAAAAGCCTATTCTTGAACGGGCGGGCGCGACAGGAGCAGTTTCAGAATGATCGGACTCGTGCTTGTGACGCACGGAAGACTGGCCGAAGAGTTTCATCATGCGGTTGAGCATGTGGTCGGGCAGCAGGAATATCTGGAGACCGTCTCGATCGGTGCAGATGATGATATGGAGCAACGCCGGCGAGACATTGTTGATGCTGTTGCACGCGCCGACAATGGTTCGGGCGTCATTATCCTCACCGATATGTTCGGCGGCACACCATCCAACCTTGCAATTTCGGTTATGGAAGCCGGACGCGTAGAAGTCATCGCTGGCGTTAACCTGCCAATGCTGATCAAACTTTCCAGTGTTCGGGTTACCAATGACATGGCCGCTTCCTTGAAGGAAAGCCAGGACGCTGGACGAAAATACATCAATGTTGCCAGCCAGGTGCTGACAGCCAAATAGAGGTAATGAATGCGCCTGACTGCTGAAACCACTGGCACATTTAACCCGGAAAACGCGCTCGTCGAGTTGTTCGAAATCGTTAACCGGCGCGGTTTGCATGCGCGGGCTTCTGCAAAGTTTGTTCAGCTTGTCGATGGCTATGATGCACATGTGCGTGTGGAAAAAGACGGCATGACCGTGGGCGGCACATCTATCATGGGCCTGATGATGCTTGCTGCCTCGCCCGGCTGCTGTATCAAAGTCAGCGCGTCCGGACGTCAGGCTTCCGATGTTATGAAAGCGCTTGGCGCGTTGATTGCGGACAAGTTTGGCGAAGAAGCCTGATCACCCGGTCATTGACGTTACTCTTCCCATTCCCAAGCGCTATACGAGGTTTTGATGCGTCTGCGCGATTGCTATAATTTCCATGATTTCCGGGCCTTGGCCAAGCAACGGTTGCCGGGTCCTATCTTCGATTACATTGATGGCGGGGCTGATGACGAGGTAACGCTGCGACGTAATTCTGCAAGCTTTGACAGTTGCGATCTTTTGCCAAGCGTCCTCCGCGGCGTTGAAGCAGTGGATATGTCAGTAACCATCATGGGGCAAAAACTGACGCTGCCGTTTTATCTGTCGCCCACAGCGCTGCAGCGCCTATTCCATCATCGCGGTGAACATGCCGTTGCCAATGTCGCATCCAAATACGGCACCATGTTCGGTGTTTCCTCGCTGGGAACCGTTGATCTCGAACAATTGCGCAAGCAACACAGCGGTCCTCAGGTCTACCAGTTCTACTTCCACAAGGATCGCGGACTGAACCGTGCCATGATGGAGCGTGCCAAAGGAGCAGGTGTCGAGGTCATGATGCTGACGGTCGACAGCATTACCGGCGGCAACCGCGAGCGTGACCGGCGCACAGGGTTCTCGATTCCATTCAAACTCAATCTGGCCGGAATGCTGCAATTCGCCATCAAGCCAATGTGGGCACTGAATTATCTTACTCATGAAAAGTTCAGACTGCCACAACTCGAAGGGCATGTTCAGATGGAAGGCGGTGCCATGTCCCTCAGTAAATATTTCACAGAGATGCTCGATCCCTCGCTGGATTGGGATGACGTCGAAGAAATGGTCAAGCTCTGGTCCGGACAGTTTTGCCTCAAAGGCATCATGTCTGTGGCCGATGCAAAGAGGGCCGTTGATATAGGTTGTACGGGCATTATTCTTTCAAATCACGGTGGCCGTCAGCTTGATGGCTCACGGGCGGCTTTTGACCAGCTTGCCGAAATTGTCGATGCAGTTGGCGATAAGATCGACGTAATCTTGGACGGCGGCGTTCAACGTGGAACGCATATCCTAAAGGCACTTTCGCTTGGGGCAAAAGCTGTCGGTGTCGGCAGATATTATTTGTTTCCGCTTGCCGCGGCAGGTCAGGAAGGCGTGGAACGTGCCGTTGATCTGTTGAGAATAGAAGTTGAGAGAGGCATGAAGCTCATGGGTTGTACCTCTGTCGATCAGCTTTCCCGCGAGAACCTTCGTTTCAGATAAAGCGGTTAATGATCAAACAGAAACGGACGACGTTCACCGCGCTGGATATGCACGCATAAGGATTTCTTTATGTCCCATTGTGCGCGGATGGCATATCTGCTAGTCAAGCGCATCTCCGGCGGCCTGAAAACTTGGGCCTTGCCGATCAGAATAAACAAAGACGGAGCTGAAAAAGATGGCCGATAAGCAGGATTATGTAGTCAAAGACCTTGAGCTGGCCGCATGGGGCCGCAAGGAAATGGACATTGCTGAAACCGAAATGCCGGGCCTCATGGCCAGCCGCGAAGAGTTCGGCAAGTCGCAGCCGCTCAAAGGCGCGCGTATCACCGGCTCGCTGCACATGACAATTCAGACTGCGGTTCTTATCGAGACTTTGCAGGAACTTGGTGCAAAAGTTCGCTGGGCGTCGTGCAATATTTTCTCGACACAGGATCACGCCGCAGCAGCCATTGCTGCAACCGGCACGCCAGTTTTTGCGGTCAAGGGCGAGTCGCTCGAAGAATATTGGACCTATACGGACCAGATTTTCCAGTGGCCGGATGGTCAGCCATCCAACATGATCCTCGACGATGGCGGCGACGCCACCATGTATATCCTGATCGGCGCGCGCGCTGAGGCTGGTGAAGACGTTCTGTCGAAGCCCGAAAGCGAAGAAGAGGAAATCCTTTTCGCGCAAATCAAGAAGCGCATGAAGGAAACCCCGGGCTTCTTCACCAAGCAGCGCGATGCGATCAAGGGTGTAACTGAAGAAACCACGACTGGTGTAAATCGTCTCTATCAGTTGCAGAAGAAGGGCCTGCTGCCGTTCCCTGCCATTAACGTCAACGACAGCGTCACCAAGTCGAAGTTCGACAACAAATATGGCTGCAAGGAATCGCTGGTTGACGGCATTCGCCGCGCAACGGATGTCATGATGGCCGGTAAGGTTGCCGTGGTCTGCGGTTATGGCGATGTTGGCAAGGGTTCGGCGCAGTCGCTGCTCGGCGCCGGTGCTCGCGTCAAGGTAACGGAAGTCGATCCAATCTGCGCGCTGCAGGCAGCGATGGATGGTTTCGAAGTCGTTACGCTCGAAGACGCAGCACCGACCGCAGATATCATCATCACCACAACCGGCAACAAGGATGTTATCACCATTGATGACATGCGCCGGATGAAGGACATGGTCATCGTTGGCAATATCGGCCACTTTGACAACGAGATTCAGGTTTCGGCCCTGCGTAATCTCAAGTGGAACAACATCAAGCCACAGGTCGACATGATTTCGTTCCCGGATGGCAAGCGTTTGCTGCTTCTTTCGGAAGGCCGCCTGCTCAATCTCGGCAACGCAACCGGTCATCCAAGCTTCGTCATGTCCGCTTCATTCACCAACCAGGTTCTGGCGCAGATCGAACTTTATAGCCGCGGCGAGCAGTACAAGAATGAAGTCTACGTTCTGCCTAAGCACCTCGACGAAAAGGTTGCGCGCTTGCATCTTGATAAGCTCGGAGCAAAATTGTCAGTTCTTTCGGAAGAACAGGCTGCCTATATCGGCGTGACTCCAAAGGGTCCATTCAAGTCTGACCACTACAGATATTGATATAGTTAGAATATACCCACAATATATAGAAGCCGGAGAATTGAGAAATTCTCCGGCTTTCTTTTTTACGCATAGTTCTTCCCGTCGATTCCCTCAAGGTTTATTGTAGTGATTCGGGATGACGTTGCTCTTGATGGGCCAAATGGTGACCAGCCAGATGGAAAAGAGCTACCGGCATTCGTCTGGATGGGGCTGCGACGGTTGATATGAGAATGAGAAGTGATGTTCGCAGTGAAGATGCAGCACACAAACGACCGGTGCTAAACAGGCTGCAAACCCGGGCGCTGAGCGCAGTTTCCGCGCTGCCGATCCTCTTGACATCTTCCTTATCCGCTCGTGCTGAAGACGTGCTTGGCCTGATTGATACACCTTTCGGGATGAAGGTTGGTACGTTTGAAGTCGTGCAATTCGCAATGTTCCTTGGCGCCATGGGCGCCGCATTGCTCTCCGCCGGCTGGTTGATCCGCGAGCGAAGCCGCATTGCTCATGAAAACCGTCATTTGCGCGACAAGGTGGCGGATCTCAACGTTACAGTTCAGCGTAACGAAGCCTTGCTCAACCTCAAGGATCAACGCGTTATTGTCTGGGAAGGCAATTCTGCAACGCCTGCGCTCATCGGCAATCTGCCGCCAGAGATCGGTGTTCCTGAAAGTCGCGCTTTGTTTCTGGCATTTGGCCGCTGGTTGCGGGTGGAGTCGGTCACTCTGCTCGACAGATCAGTATCCGCGTTGCGGGAGAAAGCCCGGCCTTTCGATATCGCTATCGAAACATCGAAAGGTGCACCTTTGGAGGTGCAGGGCCGCACATCAGGCGGCTACGCCATTGTACGCTTCATCAATCCCGGCGAAGTTCGCGCCGCGCAGGCACTTCTTAAAACCGAAAATTATCATCTGAGCGAAGCCGTCGCGACACTGCGCGGCCTCTTGGATGCTATCAACGTGCCTGCATGGAGCCGTAGTAGCGAAGGCAAGTTGAACTGGGTCAATCTGGCCTATGCCAGAGCAGTCGATGAACGTGATCCCAATAGCGCGGTACATGAAGGCCGTGAGCTTTTCGGTGCCCAGGCGCGCGAGCGGATCGAGCGTGACAAGACGCTAAACCACAAATTTCATGATCAGCTATCGACTGTCGTTGGCGGTGATAGACATATGTTCGATGTGACGGATATTACCGCGAGCACCGGCTCGGCAGGTTTGGCGATTGATATCAGTGAGATAGAATTGATCCGTGAAGAGTTCAAGCGGACTGTTCTCAATCATTCTGACACGTTGGATCAGTTGAACTCCGCAGTGGCTATGTTTGACGCCAATCGTAAACTGCAATTCTTCAATCAGGCATTCGCCAAGCTCTGGGGGCTGGAAACACCATTCCTCGAAAGCAATCCCGACAACGCCATGCTGCTTGATCGTTTCCGCAGTGACGGCATACTACCGGAACAGCCGGACTGGCGGCGCTGGAAAGAGCAGGTTCTTACGGCCTATCATTCCATCGAGTCGCAGGAATATGTCTGGCATTTGACCGATGGCCGTACATTGCGGGTTATCGTCAACCCGCAGCCGAAAGGTGGGGTTACATGGGTCTTCGAAAACCTCACCGAGAAGCTCGAACTCGAGAGCCGTTATAATACGCTGATTAAAGTTCAGGGTCAGACGCTCGATTATCTCGCAGAAGGGGTAGCGGTGTTTGGTTCAGACGGAAAAGTACGTCTCGCCAATCCCGCATTCGCATCTCTCTGGTCGCTCAAGAGTGAGCAGGTTGCGGAAGGAACGCATATTTCGGCAATCAGGAAAGTCTGCGAGCCTGTCTCGGATGTGGACAATTGGGAATCCTTTGTAACGACGGTCACGGGCTTTGATGATGAGCGCCTCTCGTTGACTGGCCACATAGAACTTACCACCGGTAAAATATTGTCTTATGCAACGGCGCCATTGCCAAACGGCCAGACAATGCTGACTTTTGTGGATGTGACGGATTCTGTTCAGGTTGAGAGAGCGCTGAAAGAAAAGAACGAAGCCCTTGAGCGTACCGACGAACTCAAGAATGATTTTGTCCAGCACGTCTCTTACGAATTGCGTTCGCCTTTAACAAATATCATGGGCTTTACGGAACTTCTTCAAACACCGATGACCGGACCACTGAACGATCGTCAGCGGGATTACCTCGATCATATCGGCACGTCCTCGTCTGTACTCTTGACCATCGTGAATGACATTCTTGATCTTGCAACAGTGGATGCGGGGATCATGGAGCTTGATATCAGCGATGTCTCGGTCACGGACGCTGTTACCGTGGCCTCGGAGAAAGTCGCGGACCGGCTCAAGGAGCACAATATCCTCCTCGACACCCGCATTGAGGCGGGGACTGGTTCGTTCCGTGCTGATGCCGCCCGCATCAAGCAGGTTTTGTCCAACCTCCTCAGCAATGCTGCAAATTACGCTCCGGAGGGCAGCACGATCACTCTGAAGTGCTGGCGCGAGCAGACAGAAATGGTTTTCAGCGTCATGGATAATGGCCCTGGAATGCCGGATTATGTGCTCGACAGTATCTTCAAGCGCTTCCAGCCTTATCCAAACGGCGGTCGCAAACGGGGTGCGGGGCTTGGCCTTTCCATCGTCAAGGGCTTTGTTGAACTGCACGGCGGAACAGTTGATATAAACAGTTCTGCCGGTAAGGGTACGCTGGTCACTTGCCGCTTCCCGCTGGAGGCACGCTCCTTCAGCCTTGCCGCTGAATGATCTGCATGAACTCGTTTGTTGTAAAATTAGCTACTGCTGAAGATACGGCACGCTTGGGTCAGGATGTTGGCCTATGCTTGCGTAAAGGTGATTTAGTCACGCTGAGCGGCGATCTTGGCGCAGGCAAATCGACATTGGCTCGTGGCTTGATCCGCACCATTGCGGATGATGGCAATTTTGACGTGCCAAGCCCGACTTTCACGATCGTGCAGTCCTATCCGGAACTCCGCCTGCCTGTAAATCATGTGGATCTCTACCGCCTCTCAACTGCGGATGAGATCGATGAGCTTGGTCTCGATGAGGCGCTGCAAGAGGGGATTGTGCTCGTAGAATGGCCTGAACGTTCCGATGGTTTTTTGCCAACGGTCGGTTTGAGCATCACACTCCTTGATGATGGGGGTGGTCGCAAAGCGATCATCGAGGGAAAGACAGAAGTTCTGGCGCGACTTGAACGCTCATTGGCTGTCCGCTCATTCTTGGCAAAGTCGGACTTGCCGTACGCCGAGCGCCGTTATCTGCTCGGTGACGCATCGGCGCGGGGCTATGAAACCGTCTCAACGGGCAGTGGAACACCTCTCATTCTAATGAACTCGCCCTATAATCCGGGTGGTCCAATCCTGCGTGATGGTAAAACCTATATGCAGATTGCGCATCTTTCCCAGTCCGTGAATGCATTCGCCGCCGTGGACCGGCTCTTGGCATCCAAAGGCTTTAAGGTTCCGCAAATCCATGCGGAGGATTTGCAGAATGGTTTTCTCATTATCGAGAATCTTGGCAACGAAGGTATTCTTGACGGGGATGGGTTGCCTATCGTGGAACGTTATGAAGCAGCGGTGCGGTTACTTGCCAGGCTGCACCAGCTTTCGTGGCCGCATGACGCATCAGTGACTGCTGATGTCGCGCATCACATCCACGACTTCGACAGTGATGCAATGATGATCGAAGTGGAACTGCTCTCGGATTGGTATGTGCCAAGGATGAACGGCGCACCACTGAATCCTGAAGTGAAGCAGCAATTCATATCCGCTTGGAGTAAAGTATTTAGTCAGCTAAGTGATGTGGAAAAAAGCTTGCTTCTGCGTGACGTTCACTCACCCAATATCCTTTGGCAGGCAGGAAAAGATGGAACAGACCGTGTCGGGCTGATTGACTTTCAGGATGCGATGATAGGTCCTGCCGCCTATGATGTCGCGTCACTTGTCATGGATGCCAGAGTCACTGTCCCGCCGGAGATGCAGGATGCACTGCTGGCCGCCTATATTGATGAGCGCTGCAAGGGAAGTGCTTATTTTGACGAAGTAAGCTTTAGAAAATCCTTTGCCATTATGGCGGCGCAGCGAAATGCCAAGATTCTCGGAATATTCGTTCGCCTTCATGAGCGCGACGGCAAGCCCTTCTATCTGAAACACCTTCCTCGCATCCGTGCGTATCTTGAGCGGGTCATCGATCATCCAGCTCTGGCGCCCGTCAAGGATTGGTGCGAAAAGAATGGAATACTCGCCCATAGGATTGAAGCATGACACCCGATACCGCGATGGTTCTTGCTGCTGGCTTAGGCAAGCGCATGGCGCCTGTTACCGATACAATACCAAAGCCCTTGGTAAGTGTAGCCGGCAAATCATTAATTGATTGGGGGCTTGATGCGTTGGCTGTCGCGGGCGTAAAGCGCGCTATTGTAAACGTGCATTATCTACCCGACCAGCTGGAGAAACATCTTGCAGGACGCGCATCGCCGGCCATAGTCATCTCCGATGAGAGGGAGCAATTGCTCGACTCCGCAGGTGGCATCATCAAGGCATTGCCGCAGATCGGCACAGAACCGTTCTATGTGCTGAATGCAGACACCTTTTGGACGGATGGTGACAAGCCCAACCTTGTCCTGCTGGCCGAAGGGTGGGATGATGCGAGCATGGATATTCTTCTGATGATCGCACATATGGATCAAGCCGTCGGCCGTGAGGGTGGCGGTGATTTCAGCATGAGCGGCACAGGACAGTTGCGACGCTTGAAGCCCGGCGAAACGTCACCTTACATTTATGCGGGAGCAGCGATCATTCACCCACGCATTTTTGCCAATGCACCTTCCGGAAAAATCTCCTTGAACAGATATTTCGATGAAGCGATTGCCTCAGACCGGCTCTTTGGCAAGTCAATGGATGGTTTGTGGCTCACAGTAGGAACGCCTGGTGCGATAGCCGAGGCGAATGCCGCTATTGCCAAGCAGGGGATTCATGGCTGAGCGCCAGAATCCGAAGATTTTTTCCATAGCGCCGGGTACGCCGTTTCTTCCGGCTCTAGTCGATGCACTGCAATCAGGAACGCTGATACCGGGTTATCCGGCCAATCCCAATGATCCGATGGCGTTGGCGCAGGCGACCATTTATGTACCGACCCGGCGCGCGGCGCGCACACTGCGCTCGCTTCTAGTCGAAAAGAGTCCGGTCAAATCCGCTATTCTTCCGGTCATTCGTCCATTGGGCGATGTCGATGAAGATGCCGCCATGTTCGACATGGGATCGGATGCATTCTTTGATCTTCTCCCGCCAATCGGGGGCGCGGAAAGGCTGTTGCTCTTGGCCCGGTTGGTTCGGCCATGGCGGGAGCGCCTGCCAGAACATGTACGTGCCCTGTTCGGAAATGAAGAAATCGCGATCCCGGCTACCACAGCCGATGCAATCTGGCTGGCGCGCGATCTGGCCGGGCTTATGGATCAGGTGGAGACGGAGTCGACTGGATGGTCGACACTTTCCAACATTATTTCGGAAGAACTGCCGAATTGGTGGCAGGTCACGCTCGACTTCCTCAACATCGTTACCAGTCTCTGGCCGGAGATTCTGGCCGAGCGTCGACGTTCAAATCCTGCTGCTCACCGTAATCGTCTGATTGAACTCGAGGCTGAGAGGCTTCTGCGCAAGGCGCCGCAAGGTCCTGTTATCGCTGCCGGCTCTACAGGTTCCATTCCTGCTACAGCCAAACTGCTGGCCGCCATTGCTTCGCTGCCCAAGGGCGCCCTGGTTCTTCCCGGGCTTGATCGCGATATGGATTCGGTCAGTTGGAATGTACTGGCAAATACTGCCGACAACCCTTCTATCTTTGGTCACCCGCAATATGGGCTACGCAAATTGCTTGGTGAACTCGGTGTACTGCGTCAAGACGTGGCTGTGCTGGGCAAGATCACGCCCGAAAAGCGTCAGCGGGAAAACCTTTTGGCCGAGGCTATGCGGCCTGCGGACACCAGTGAGGCATGGGCGGATATCAACCGCAACAGTGGTAAGTTTTCTGCGGCGGTAGCTTCCATCGCTCTGATTGAGGCTTCCAATGAACGCGAGGAAGCGCTGAGCATCGCGATTGCTTTGCGCGATGCCATTGAGCAACCCGGAAAGACTGCAGCTCTAATTACAGCCGACCGTGATTTGGCTCGGCGTGTATCGACGGAACTTGCCCGTTTCAATATTGCAGCGGATGACTCTGGCGGACATGCCATGCGGGAAACGCAACCTGCGGCGCTGATGCGTTTGGTATTGGACATCGTTTTCAACCCTGGCGATCCGGTTGCTCTTCTGGCTTTGCTCAAACATCCACTCACGCGGCTTGGACTGGACCGCGTTGTGGTGCGTCAGGCAGCAGAAACGATTGAACTGATTGCGCTTCGCGGAGGTACCGGGCGGGCTACCCTGTCCGATTTCGAACAGCATTTCGAAAAACGCCTTGCGGAAAGCGGCAATACGCCTTTCGAGCCTGTCTGGCTTCGTCAGATCAATGCCGCCAGAATCGAGTCTGCTCGCATTGTTTGCAAAGCACTCAGCCAATCAGTGGAACCGTTGGTTGGCTTTGCTGAATTAGCGGAACAGATACAGCTTCCACAAATCATTGAGGCTGTTGTCGCCAGTCTTGAAAATCTCGCACGGGATGAAAAGGGCGATATTGCCGCGCTTTACACTGGTGCTGCCGGAGAGCAGTTTGCCGCTTTTCTTCGTAACCTTGTCTCGGCAGATTCAGGGTTGGATTTTCCGGTCGCGGAGTTCCCCGCAATGATCGAAGCTCTGATTGCGGGAGAGGTTGTAAAACCAAAGAGCGGAGCGCACCCGCGTCTGTTCATCTGGGGTGCGCTCGAAGCGCGCCTTCAAACAGTAGATACAATGATAATCGGTGGCCTTAATGAAGGCTCTTGGCCCGGTAAAACGCGCAATGACCCATTCATGTCGCGACCAATGAAATCCATCATAAATCTCGATCCCCCTGAACGCCGCACCGGCCTTGCGGCTCATGATTTTCAGATGGCGCTGGGGATGGATCAGGTCATTCTCACCCGCGCGCAACGCTCGGCCAATGCGCCTACAGTTGCTTCGCGCTGGTTGCAACGGCTTGAAACAGTCCTTGGCAATCTTGCTACGGAAGAAATGCGCAAGCGGGGTGCAAAATATCTTGGTTGGGCCCGCGAAATCGACCATGCGCCGGATGAGGATTTTGTAAGACGGCCGGAGCCCAAGCCGCCATTGTCAGCCCGCCCGAAGCATTTCTCGGTGACGGAAATCGAGACACTCCGTCGAGATCCTTATGCCATTTTTGCCAAGCGCATATTGCGATTGCGGCCCATTGAGCCGTTGATCCGTGACCCAGATGTGGCAGAGCGCGGCTCGCTGTTTCACAACATCTTGGCGCATTTCACAGAGAAGCGCATTGATCCTATGCGTGCGGACGCGTCCAAGCTTTTGCTGGAAATCGGCAGGCAGTACTTTGATGATATAGCATTGCCGGAAGAAATCGATGCTGTTTGGTGGCCCCGCTTCCAATCGCTGGTACCGGAATACTTGAACTGGGAGCGGCAACGCGACCACCTTATCGCCGAGCGCCATCCCGAAATAGCGTCGAAGAAAATTGCCGTTGAGGCGACTGGCGTTACCCTTTCAGGGCGGGCAGACCGGGTGGATTTACGCCGTGATGGTACAGTCGAGATCATCGACTACAAGACCGGGTCAACGCCGTCCAAGCGTCAGGCGCATGTCCTCCTGTCGCCGCAACTTGCGCTTGAGGCGGCTTTGCTGGCTCGAGGCGCTTTTCACGAAGTCGGTGCGCGTGAAGCCGCCGATCTTCTCTATGTCCGCTTGCGGCCAAACGGCAGGGTCGATCCTGAATCAATCTTGAGGGTTGGCTCCGCTGCGAACGGCAGTGAGAAGACTGCGCCGGAACTCGGTGAACTATCGTGGCTACGTTTGAACGAACTGCTGACGGCCTATCACGATCCGCACAAAGGTTATCTGTCGCGTGCGTTGCCATTCAGGGAAAGCGATCTCACGGGTGATTATGATCACTTGGCACGCGTACTTGAGTGGTCGGCAGGTGGGGCCGAGGACGGAGGCGAAGGCGAATGAGAAAGCCGCGCACCATACCTCAGGAAACAACCCGCAGCCAGAGTAAGGCGGCCAATCCGCGAGACTCCGTCTGGGTGTCGGCCAATGCCGGTTCAGGCAAGACCTACGTTCTTACAGACCGGGTTATCCGCTTGCTGCTTGACGGAACCGATCCGTCAAAAATCCTTTGCCTGACCTATACGAAAGCCGCTGCGGCAGTCATGCAGAACCGCGTATTTGCCCGCCTTTCCGATTGGGCAACCATGGATGCGGCGGCGCTTGCCAAGATCATCGAGCAAATTGATGACACTACTCCCGGCCCTGAGCGTTTAGCACAGGCGCGCAGATTGTTTGCGCGTGCACTGGAAACGCCGGGTGGCCTGAAAATCCAGACAATCCACGCATTTTGCGAGGCGATCCTGCATCAGTTCCCGCTGGAGGCAAATATTGCCGGCCATTTTGAACTGATGGACGACATGATGCAGGTTGCGCTTATTGGCGAGGCGCGGCGTCAGGTGCTGCAATCGGCGCGCCTCGATCATAATGTCGAGTTGGCTGCGGCCTTTGCCGATGTGCTGGAGGCGGCTGGTGAATTCGGTCTGCAGGAACTGCTCGACGAGGCCGTGAACAAACGCAATGATCTGACCCGCTTCATCCGTGAAGTTGGTCACGACGATCTGCGCAGACCAGCATTCTATTCACATTTCGGCTTCAGCGGCGAGGAGACCGAGGACAACATCCTTTCTGCAATTTGGCCGGTCGAAGAGTTCGACCAACAAATGCTGCGTTCAATTCTTGATATACCGAAGAGCGCAACGCGTGCACAGGAATTTGCGATGATCCTGCTGGAAGCGAAGTTTGAGCCGGGTAAGGATCAGCGCGAAGAAGCATTGAGGGCCGCGTTCCTAAAGGCGACGGGTGAGCCCAAAAGCGGCTCCTATGTCGGTACAAAGGGGGTGGCGGAGCGGTTCCCAGATTTCGCAGAGCTTTATGATAAGGCGGCTCAGCGTGTGTTCGAAGGTTTGGATCGGCTCAAACAGCTGCGTCTTATTCGATTGACCCTGTCCGCTTTGGTCGTCGTCGATGATCTGATCGGCCGCTATGAGCACATGAAAAAGGGCCGTGGCTTGCTCGACTTCGATGATCTCATTGTTCGAACCGTGGCATTGTTGGCGCGGCAGGATGCCGGGCCTTGGGTGCAATACAAGCTGGACAAGGGAATCGACCATATTCTGGTCGATGAAGCACAGGATACCAGCCCGAACCAATGGAATGTTATCCGCCTGCTCAGCGAAGAATTCTTCACAGGCAAGACTGCGCGCGAGGTGCGCCGTACGCTGTTTGCGGTTGGTGATGAGAAGCAATCGATTTATTCGTTTCAGGGAGCAATTCCGGAAGACTTTGCGAAGCATGGCAGGGCGACAAAGCGAAAAACCGATGAAGCCAAGCTGAGCTTCGAGCGGGTTAATCTCAACTTCTCGTTCCGGTCCTCGCCGGATGTACTGTCCGCGGTCGACAAGGTGTTCAAACGCCCCGAGGCTCATCGTGGTTTTGGTACGGATCATGGCCCTACCATCCATACACCGATCCGCGACCATGAGCCGGGCGAAGTGCAGATTTGGGATATGCTGACACCGGAAACAGCACCGGAAGAGGATGATTGGCGCACGCCTGTCGATAGCCTTCCTGCTCCTCCGGTACGGCTGGCCGAGCATATTGCACGTACCATCGAACATTGGCTGAGGAACGGTGAAGTCATCGAGGGCCAGAACCGCCGTCTGGAAGCGCGTGACATCATGGTGCTGGTCCGCAAGCGCGATCAGTTTATGCCCGCTCTTTCACGTGAGTTGAAAAAACGTCATGTGCCTGTGGCGGGCGCGGATCGGCTGAAACTGACCGATCACATTGCCATCAAGGATCTCATGGCGCTTGGCCGCTTCATGCTTCTGCCGTCGGACGATCTTTCACTGGCGGCACTGCTCAAAAGCCCTTTGTTCAAATGGGATGATGATCAGCTCTTTACTCTGGGCTATGAGCGGGCTGCCAATGAAACCCTTTTTGAAAGGCTGATAGCTCAAGCAAAGGATGATCTGCTGCTGGCTCCCGTCGCGGCACGCCTTCAGGAATGGCGCAATCGCGCTGACACGGTTCCTGTTTTTGAGTTTTATGGGGATATTCTTGGTCGCGGCGGCGCGCGCAGGGAGCTTCTTGCGCGGCTTGGGCACGAGGCGGGCGATGTTATCGACGAATTTCAGAACTATGCGATTGCCACCGAAAAGACCGGCTTGCCGGGCCTGCAGGCCTTCCTTGAAACACTGGAAGCAGTAACGCCAGAAATCAAACGCGAACTGGATCAAAGCCGCAACGAAGTACGCATCATGACCGTGCACGCAGCAAAGGGTCTTGAGGCGGCAGTGGTGTTTCTCGTGGATTCCGGCAGCTCGGCCTCTTCGGGTGGGCGCACACCCAATCTGCTTTCATTTGATATGAAAGAGGATAGCGGCTGGCACGGCAAAGGCTTCCTGTTCGTGCCCGGAAAATCCTATTCAACTGCCTTTACGACCCGCCTCGTCGATAGCCTGAAGGTGAGATCAGAAGAGGAATATCGCCGGCTGCTTTATGTCGGCATGACCCGCGCTGAAGACAGGCTGATCGTTTGTGGTTATCGCGGCGCGCGGCAGGCACCGGACACTTGGCATGGCTTGGTCGAAGCGGCGTTGGCCGATTTGAGTGAACCAGTGCAGCATGTGGTAGATTCCGTGGTTGCCAAGCGTTACCGGGTAACGCCGCGAAGTGCTCCTTCAATTCCAGAACCAGAGCTCGCGCTTGAACCCAGAGTACTGCCGTTTCCGCCGACCTACCGTATACCAATGCCGCGCGAAGCAGGCCTGCCAAGGCCGCTCGCGCCCTCAGGTGTCTCGGTTCTGATTGAACCAGACGACGAAGCCCCACTGGTAACCGGCTCGCCGGTTCTTGCTACGGAAGGCAAAAATCCATCCTTTACCATACGCCGGGGCACAGTCATCCATGCCTTGTTGCAGACTTTGCCGGATATTCCGGATGAGCAGCGTATGCAGGCAGCGCAGCGTTATATGAGCCGCGCCGCTTTCGATTGGGAGCCGGCAGAAACCCGGAATGCGCTGGAACCGGTCTTTGCCGTTTTGGATTCCCCCGGTTTTGCGACTGTATTTGCATCAGGATCACTGGCTGAAGTAGCTATCATGGGAACGCTGCATATTCGTGGAAAAGATCACGCTGTTTCCGGCGTCATCGACAGGCTTGCTGTCAGTGAAAACAGGGTCGTCATTGTCGATTACAAGACGAACCGGCCACCCCCGCGCGATCTTTCCAAAGTTCCCGATGCCTATGTCGCTCAGCTCGCCCTATACCGGAAACTGCTTGAGCCGCTTTATCCCGGCAAAGCGGTGGAAGCGGCACTGCTTTTCACGGAAGGTCCACATCTGATCAACATCCCGGCAGAGGTAATGCAAAGCGCGCTGGAGCGGTTGGGTTGAACCGAACGAGGAACTTGGAATTTCTGCGATAAGTGCTATATTCGTCTTGGAGTGTGGGGTAAGCTTTGCCTACCCCACGTTTACCTTAAGCTATCAATTGAACCCGGATTGTCAGTGTCCAGCTGGTCCGGGTTTTCGCACTTCAAAGGTAATAGATAATGGCAGATACCACATATCTATTGCTCCAAATTTTGAGGGCATATGGCCGTATGCCTCAGCCGGGGAGGCCATCTCCCCGGTGCACTGGCTGGAACAGTGCTGCTGCTTCGCCCTCAAAACTGATACATCCGAGTATTGATTGGGCTAATCCGTTTCGGCAACAAACGCAGGGTTGAAAGCACTCAGGTGTGAGATTGCACTGAATCGTGACAGGACTCCGCTTGACTACCTCGAGCAGACTCACCACATGATTGGCAACACATTCACAGGTTAAGGAAAAGCTTCATGGCTACCACCGTCAAAATCGACACCAGCAATTTCCAGTCCGACGTAATTCAGGCCAGCCAGCCCGTCGTTGTGGATTTTTGGGCAGAATGGTGCGGTCCGTGCAAGATGATTGCTCCAGCGCTTGAAGAGATCGCTGCCGAAATGGACGGCAAGGTCACGATTGCCAAGGTAAACATTGACGAGAATCCTGAATTGGCTGCCCAGTTCGGCGTCCGTTCAATTCCAACCTTGCTTTTGTTCAAGGATGGCGAACTTGCGGCCAATCTGGTTGGCGCTGCTCCCAAGAGCAAGCTTTCCGATTGGATCAAGAATTCTGCTGCCTGATCAATCCGGCATCTCTGCATTAAAAGCCCGCTCTTCAGTGGGCTTTTTTGTATCCGGAATTATTGTGGTGGTGTTTCATTCTGTGACAGGACATCGCCTGCCAGATAGAGCGAGCCACCAATCAATATTCGTGGTGAGGGCTCGGTCTTATCCCAGCTGTCGCGCAATATCTTCAAGGCATTTTCGACGGAATGGACGGGCTCGGCTGAAAGTCCGGCTTCCTGCGCTGACAGTGCAAGTTCTTCATGCGGGATGCCGGCATCCGTAGAACTGATCGGCACGGTATAAACATGTCGTGCCATCCCCGTAAAAGCCTGAAAATAACCAACCGGGTCCTTGGTATTGATCATTCCGGTGATTAGAAAAAGCGGTCGCTGGCTGCGATCCTCAAGGGTTGCGATAGCCTCTGCTATCACCATTCCAGCTCCAGGATTATGGCCGCCATCCAGCCAGATTTCAGAGCCGGGCACTGCCATTTCAACCAGCTTGCCCTTAGACAGGCGCTGCATCCGTGCAGGCCATTCGACAGTACCCATAGCCGTTTCAACAGCATGGTCAGGGATAGTGAAGCCTGCGGTTCTAACCGCTTGAATGGCCGCTGCTGCATTTGCCAGTTGATGACGTCCGGGTAGGCTCGGTAACGGCAAGTCCAACAAGCCCGTATTGTCCTGATAGACCATCCGGCCCCGTTCTTCGAAACTGAGAAAATCCTGCCCATAAACGCTGTATGGGCAATCGCGGCGCTCGGCTGTCTCGATCAGTACTGTACGAGCGGCCTCGTGCTCTTGTGCGCCGATGATGACAGGGCAGCCAGCCTTGATAATCCCGGCCTTCTCGGCGGCGATGAGTTCAACCCGGTCGCCCAGATAGGATTGATGATCCAGGGAGATCGGCATGATAACGCTGACGGCTGGTTCCGGAATGACATTGGTTGCATCAAAGCGGCCGCCAAGCCCGACCTCGAGAATGACCGCATCAGCAGGATACTCGGCAAACAGCACGAAAGTCACGGCAGTCAGGATTTCGAAAACAGTGATCTGCTGCCCCCCATTGGCGTCGGCTACTCGCCGGACCGCATCAAACAGCACATCGTCATCAACCAGCTTGCCACCGCCGGGGCGCCCCAAGCGATAGCGCTCGTGCCAGTGGACAAGATGTGGCGACGTGTGAACGTGAACCGTATAGCCAGCAGCTTCCAGCAATGCGCGGGAAAAGGCTGTGGCGGAACCCTTGCCGTTTGTACCAGCAACGTGAATGACTGGTGGCAACTTCAAATGCGGATTGCCGAGCGTATCCAGAAGCCGGGTGATCCGACCCAAGGAGAGATCAAAACCCTTGGGATGCAGGCTGAGAAGTCGCTCTATTTCCTGTTCGGCACGGGATAACGTCAAAATGCGGTTCCTGAAGCGGTTCTGGTTTGATTGTTGGCAGCGCTGCCCGAATAAACTCCGAGCAGCAGCACGATCCTATCAGGATTGAGCTTCAACCACCGCTGGCACCGCGGACTCTTCCACTTGGGGTTCGACAGCCTTTTCGGTTGCAGGCTCGCCCACCAACATCTTCAAAAGTCGCGCAATAGTGGTTTTCAGCTCGGTGCGCGGAACAACCATGTCAACCATGCCGTGGCTCTTGAGATATTCCGCACGCTGGAAGCCTTCAGGCAGTTTCTCGCGAACGGTCTGTTCGATAACGCGCTGTCCGGCAAAGCCGATCAATGCGCCCGGCTCTGCAATGTGAATGTCGCCAAGCATGGCGTAGGATGCCGTGACGCCGCCCGTCGTCGGATTGGTGAGAACAACGATATAAGGCAGACCGGCTTCTTTCAGCATTTCCACGGCAACAGTGGTGCGTGGCAATTGCATGAGCGAAAGAATACCTTCCTGCATGCGTGCGCCGCCGGAAGCAGCGAAAAGCACCAAAGGTTTCTTTTGAGCGATAGCGGTTTCGAAGCCTTTGATAATGGCTTCACCGGCCGCCATTCCCAGCGAACCACCGATAAAGTTGAAATCGTGGATCGTCACGACGACTGGGAGACCTTCAATCGTGCCAAGAGCATTGATGATCGTGTCTTCCTGACCGGTCTTGGAGCGATGCTCCTTCAAACGATCAACATAGCGCTTCTCGTCGCGGAATTTCAGCGGATCAGTCGCGACCTTGGGCTGTTCCAAGGTTTCGTAAACGCCATTGTCGAAGAAAAACTTCAACCGATCCTTGGCTGGAATGCGCATATGATGCCCGGACGAAGGGACGACCCACTGGTTCTTTTCCAGATCCGTATGAAACACCATTTCGCCGGACTCGGGATCTTTGATCCAGAGGTTTTCCGGCATTTCACGACGTCCAAGCATCGAATTGATCTTCGGCCGGACGTAATTCGTGATCCAGTTCATGATCGGTCCTGTTTTTTATCTATCGGAAGGTTGATTTAAGGCTTCTATTCCGCCGCTGCAAGTCGCACCGCACGTACGCCGCTCGATAGGCCCTGCACCATCGTCGCCACAGCCTCTGCTGGATCGGTCACCAATGAGCCATCCGGATTGATCGTATTGGCTACGGCATTGACGATTGCAGTGCCTACAACCACCCCATCGGCAGATGCGCCCATGACCTTGGCCTGCTCCGCAGTCTTCACGCCAAAACCAACCACGACAGGCAAATCCGTATGCTGCTTGATGCGGTGAACGGCAGCGGCAATCTTTGTGGTATCCGGTAGCGCCGATCCGGTGATCCCGTTCATCGAGACATAATAAACAAAGCCCGATGTGTTCTGCAGAACCTTTGGCAGACGCTTTTCATCGGTCGTTGGTGTTGCTAGGCGGATGAAGTTGATACCGGCCTTGATTGCAGGAATGCACAGTTCCTCATCCATCTCAGGTGGAAGGTCAACGATGATTAGACCATCAATGCCCGATGCCACAGCATCTTTCAGAAAACGGTCCACACCGTAAATGTAAATGGGATTGTAATAACCCATCATGACGATCGGCGTGGTGTTGTCGGTTTCGCGGAAACACGCCGCCATCTCGAGCGTCTTTGTCAGCGACATGCCCTTCTTGAGCGCGCGCAGACCAGCAGCTTGAATGGCCGGGCCATCAGCCATTGGATCTGAGAAAGGCACGCCAAGCTCGATAATGTCGGAGCCGGAACGCGGCAGGGCCTGCATGATCTTCAACGAGGTTTCAAAATCAGGGTCACCGCCCATGAAGTAAGTAACCAGTGCCGGGCGACCCTCAGCTTTCAAAGCGGCAAATTTTGCATCGATACGTGTCGCCATTGTCAAATATCCATCCCAAGCAATTGACCGACCGTATGCACGTCCTTATCGCCGCGGCCCGATAGATTGACGATCATGATCTTGTCCTGCGCCATTTTTGGCGCGATCTTTACCGCATGAGCAATTGCATGCGCTGATTCAAGCGCGGGAATAATACCTTCCGTACGCGTTGTCAGCGTGAAGGCTTCCAGAGCTTCATCATCTAGAATCGGCACATAGGAAACCCGGCCCGTATCGCGCAGCCATGAATGTTCAGGACCTACGCCGGGATAGTCCAGCCCTGCCGAAACCGAGTGGCCGTCAAGAATCTGGCCATCGGCATTTTGCAGAAGATAGGTGCGGTTGCCGTGCAGTACACCCGGGCTTCCAGCGCTCATTGAAGCGCAATGTTCTTCGCCCTCAAGTCCACGACCACCGGCTTCAATGCCAATGATTTCGACGCTCTTGTCATCCAGGAATGGATGAAACAATCCAATTGCATTGGAACCACCGCCAACGGCAGCAATAATGGTGTCGGGGAGACGACCTTCGCGCTCCAGAATTTGCTCGCGGGCTTCTGTGCCGATGACCGATTGGAAGTCACGCACGAGTTCAGGATAGGGATGCGGGCCAGCGGCAGTACCGATCAGGTAATAGGTGTCATCAACATTGGAAACCCAATCGCGCAGGGCTTCGTTCATTGCATCCTTCAGCGTGCCATGTCCTGAAGAGACTGGCTTTACCTCGGCACCGAGCAGTTTCATGCGAAACACATTCGGCTTCTGCCGTTCAACGTCGGTCGCGCCCATATAAACAACGCAAGGCAGACCAAACCGCGCGGAAACGGTGGCGGATGCAACGCCGTGCTGGCCAGCGCCCGTCTCAGCGATGATACGGGTTTTGCCCATGCGCTTGGCAAGCAGGATCTGGCCGAGGCAATTGTTGATCTTGTGGCTGCCCGTGTGGTTCAAATCTTCGCGTTTGAAGTAAATCTTCGCGCCGCCATCAAGGCCCTGATCCCTGGCAAGCTGGCGTACATGCTTGGTCAGCCCTTCAGCATAATAGAGCTTGGAGGGCCGTCCGGCATAATGGGTTGAGAGTTCCTGAAGTTCTGCCTTGAATGAAGGATCGTTCTTCGCATCATCATAGGCCTGCTGTAGTTCAAGGATGAGCGGCATCAAGGTTTCGGCGACGAACCGTCCACCGAAAATGCCAAACATGCCCTCTTCATCGGGGCCTGTCTTGAATGAATTGGGTTCAACCGCCTTGTCCACCACTATACTCCCTGTCATACCGCATTCACGCTCTGTGCGGCGCGTACCGCCTGAAAAAACTCTTTGATCAGGCTAACATCTTTGACGCCCGGAGCGGACTCCACACCCGATGAAATATCGATACCGCGCGCATTGGTCGCTTGCAGCGCCTCGCCGATATTACCCGCGTTTAGTCCGCCCGAAAGCATGTAAGGAACCTTGCCGTCAAGCGTGCTCAACACCTGCCAGTCAAACGCGATGCCATTTCCGCCCGGAAGCTCGGAGCCTTTTGGTGGCTTTGCGTCGAAGAGAAAGAAATCGGCAACGCCGATATAGGGCTCAACCTGATCGAGATCGCTTTGCTCGCGTATGGCAAAAGCCTTGATGACCGGCAGTCTGAAGCACGCCTTGACCTCGGCCACCCGCTCGACACTTTCGTGGCCATGCAGTTGCAGGAAATCAGGCTCCAGCGCTTCAACGATGGCGTCAAGCGTTGCGTTATCTGCATCGACCGTAACGGCAACAGCCTTTGCTTTGCCTATGGCTGCTTTGCGAAGCCGTCCAGCCTCTACCGGATCGATATTTCGCGGGCTTTTTGCAAAGAAAATGAAGCCAATATGCGTCGCACCGCCATCCAGTGCCGCGGCAACTGCATCGTCGGTTTTCAACCCGCATATTTTGATATCAAGGCTCATAGGGCGCAACTCGCATGAAAATGCGTCAAAGTCGAGGATTTTGGTTGCATCAGATATAGTGCGTGGTTCGACAAGCTCACCATGAGGAACGTGGAGTTGCAAGCCAATCGCCTGCGTTGCAGATTTTTGCTCCCTGCAATCACCCCACCTCCCTCATGGTGAGCTCATCCTGAGCCTGTCGAAGGGCGAACCACGCACAAAACTAATGTAACCAACTCAATTAAAGATGGTTGTCGTAACCGGCTTTCACAAGAAAATCGAACGCATCTGCGACATGTGCCGGGATATGTTGCGGAATCTGATAACCCTTGGCCGGATAATCTATCACCCGCTTCACGTCGCCGACCATTTCATTGATGAAGTTTTCCATCGGATAGGCTGGGATAGGTTGCTCATCAAACGGTGTTGGCGGGGCTGTCACCATTGCCTCTACATCAGGCCATTGCGCTCGAACCGTCGCAAATGCCCGGCGCTGCGTCTGAGGCTTGGTAACGATGATAATGCGCTTCACTGCATTTCCCGCCATGTTGTGTGCATAGCGAATGTTCTCGCCGATATTGGTGGCCTCTGGTTCGATCAATATGGCTTGTGCAGAAACACCAAGTTCCATGGCACGTTCGGCAAAGGCTTCCGCCTCCGATGTCTTGTAAAGCCCGCCCGTCCAGTTCCCGGATTTGCCGGTAAACAGAATTTGACTAGCGAGGCCTTGGTTCAGCAGATCAACACAATGGTCGGCCACACGCAGATCATAACTGCCGAGCCCGACGATCAGGTCTGCTCGTGAAAGCTTGTCATAGACAAGATGGAAATTCCAAAGTATGCGGCTTGCTGCAAGTACGGCAGGGGAAACAGCGGCAGACATCAGGTGAAGTCGATTGCCTGCAGCGAGCTACCATTGCGCTTCAGCCAAGCCTTGCAACGTTCAGTATCCGGGCACAGCTCGCCGCACAATTTCCAGAATTTGGGGCCGTGGTTCATTTCCTTCAGATGCGCCACTTCATGCGCAACAAGATAATCGATGATCGGGGGCGGAGCCATCATGATGCGCCAGGAAAATGCCAGCGTGCCATCTGAGGTGCATGAACCCCAGCGGCTCTTGGTATCCTTGATGCGAATGACTTTGGCACGCCGCCCGACCGTCGCCGTATGCCGGGCTACGAGAATTTCAAGGTCGCGTCTGGCTTCGCGCTTGAGAAAATCGCCAACACGCCGTGCAAGATGGGGCCGGTCGCCATACACGATCAGGCGCGGACCCTCAGCACCATTCTCCTGCCGCACGGTTCCGCGCGCAGCGGGCTCATGGACAATCAGATGCGGCACGCCGCGCACCGGGATTTTCACACCCGGGCGAACCTTCGGCTGATCCGGCATCTTGGCGATACGCGTTTCGATCCAGCCTTCATGCCGTACAAGGAACTTGTCGATTTCACGTGAGGGGACACCGGGAGGCACGGTCATTCGCAGGCCTTTGCCGCCTGCATCAATGCGCAGCGTCAGCCGCGTTGCCCGCGCATTCTCCATGACACGTAACGGCAGGATTCGGCCCGCTACCTCATAGCTCCGCTCGGCCCGCAAAGTGGCCGATTTCTTGACTGGCTTGGGAGGCGAGGCCCGAAAGAGCGATAGGATCATGGTCTCGATAGTAATTGATTCGTAGAACAAAACAAAAGCGGCACCGGAGTTTCACCGGCGCCGCCCTGCGAAGCGAAATCAGGCAATAATTATTCCTGATCGTCTTTCACATCCGGCACTGTGCCCGATGGTTTTTTCGCGACTGCATTACGTTCGGCCATGAAGCGATCAAACTCCTCACGGTCTTTGGCACGGCGTAGCTCGTTTGCATAATCTTCGAATTCCGCACGCATTTCTTCGAGCTTGCGGCGCTCTTCGTTGAGACGCTCAAGTTCTTTATCGCGCCATTCGTCAAAAGCGGCATTACCCGTGCCAAATGGAGCGCGGCCGAAATGTGCCGAACGCTTGTTACGGCGGAATGCACCGCAGAAACTGTCCGTTTTGCGGTTCACGTCGCGCTTGAACCCTTCGAGGCGATCACCCCAGATGATGTAGGCAAGCATGGCAAAACCAAGTGGCCAGAAAAGCATGAAACCGATGATCATCAGAGCGATGGTCGCGGGAGTCCAGCCCGGCCGGATCAAAGCAGCATTGTTCATATTGAGCCCTTCCTTCTTAAGAAGCCCCGACCCTAATTGGTCGATTAAGAACGACATGGGAAAAACATTGCGGCTTTTCAAGAAAACGTGATTCCAATTACTGCAAGGGATTGAAATCAGGACCGTTTCTTTGCGTGCTCCAACCCGGCAACCAGAAGTCCGGCTACCAAAGCCCAGAAGGCGGCACCAATTCCGGCGATCGTAATACCCGATGCTGTGACTGCAAAAGTGACGATTGCAGCAAGGCGTTCTTCCTCGATTTTCAGCGAAAGTGCCAGTGCGTTGACGAAGGCGCCTATCAGTGCGAGGCCCGCAACAAGCGCGATCAAGGGAGCGGGAAGTACGGCAAAGAGAGCCACAAGAGATGCCCCGAAAATAGCAAATACGAGGTAGCTGAGCGCATAGAACGGTCCGGTCAGCCAGCGTTTCGCCGGATCGGGATGCGCGTCCGGGCCCGTGCAGATCGCAGCTGAAATTGCCGCCATATTGCTGGTAATCGCACCGAATGGCGCACTGAAAAGCGATACAAGTCCCGTCACCTGCAACGCCGAGGCTGTAGGTGGCTCATACCCCGCTGCGCGCAGCACTGCAAAGCCCGGCAGGTTTTGCGATGCCATCGTGACGAGATAAAGTGGCAAGGCGAGACCGATCATCGCGTGCATGTCGAAAACCGGCATGATCAGGTTGAGCGTCGATAGTTCAATTGCGGGCACGCTGGCTACACGGCCAGTGGCGAAAGCAAAGATCACGCCGCCGAACAGAACGGCAAGGACTGCCATAGCCGGATTGAAAAGACGGATGACGAAGAACAGCAGCACAAGCGGCAAAACGAAGAGGGGATCAATGGGAACTGTTCGTGCTGCGCCAATCAAAAAAGCAAAGAGCACTCCCGCAAGCATACCAGAGGCAATCGACGCAGGTATTTTGGATACGAAGGTCGATATGGGTTTGATCAGGCCGGTGAGGATAATTGCAATGGCTGTGACGATAAACGCACCAACAGCCTGTGGCATCGTAAAACCGATGGAACTGCCGATGAGCGCGAGACCCGGCGTTGACCAGGCGCTGATGATGGGCATCTTGTAGCGCCAGCTGAGATAGCCGGTGGCGGCAACCATGGCGAGACAGCTCGCGGTAACCCAGCTTGCGGTTTGAGCCTGAGTTGCACCAAGAGCATTCGCCGCCGCGATAATAAGCGCGAGCGTCCCGCCAAATCCAACGATGGCAGCAACGACAGCAGAGGCAATCACGGAAAAGCGCATGGCGAGCCTGATTATTGGACGGAGGGAATGGGCTTTATACTATCTGCCATTGAAGACACGGTTCGGCCCAAAAGTTCAAGGTCCTGCGGGCGCGATAGTCTGTGATCGCCATCGCGAACCAGCGTAATGGTCACATCATCGACGGGAAGATGGTCCACGAGTTTCATCGCATGTTTGTACGGAACATCCTCATCCTGCATGCCTTGAAGGATGTGCACCGGACAATCAGTCTGGATAACACCTTTGAGAACCTGATTGGATTTTCCATCTTCAAGCAAAGCCTTGGTGTAGATGTAGGGCTGGTCAGAATATTCCGACGGTTCTTCCATGTAGCCTTGATCGGCGATCTGCTTGCGCTGTTTGTTGGTCAAGTTCGGTTCCACCAGCTCGGAGGTGAAGTCGGGAGCCGGTGCAATCAGCACAAGACCGGCAACGCGGCCACCTTCGCCAAGCCGCTGCAATTCCGCCAGCAAGCGCAGGGCAATCCAGCCGCCCATGGATGAGCCGACAATAATCTGCGGTCCCGTTGAAAACTGCCGAAACACGCCGAGACTTTGTTCGAGCCAGAGCGATATGGTCCCATCGCGAAACTCGCCCCCCGACTCGCCATGTCCGGAATAGTCATGGCGCAGGAAGGCATGTCCGGTTGCGGTTGCCCATTCATCCAGAAAATTTGCCTTGCTGCCCAGCATGTCGGAACGGTAACCGCCGAGCCAAACCACGCCGGGGGCGGTTCCGGCACGTCGTCGCAAGGCAATATTGATTCCGTTAAGCTCAAGATATTCCGGTGTAGAGAGTGTCATGGGTCGCGACTCGCTTTCTATCTTCATCTTTTTGCATGCGAAAACGCGTCAAGAAAGTCCTCTCCATTGCATAAAACTGAAATAATCCTATGTTTAATTTGAGCGATTTACCCCAAAAATAGTCATATTGACGCCCGCCGGTACAGCTTAAGCATTGCGGCCAAGGCCCGGTGGTGCTATTTGCGGGTCCGAAATAATTCAAGGAGACTACTGCCATTCGTCGACCCTTTAGAGCCCAGGTGGTCCAGAAAGATGGACCACGTTCCAACCGTGATATCCGGGTACCCCAGGTGCAGCTCATTGATGCCGAAGGTGAAAACCACGGCATCGTAACGATTCAGGCAGCGTTGGCCATGGCCGACGAGGCGGGTCTCGACCTTGTCGAGATCGTACCTAATGCCGAACCGCCGGTCTGCAAGATCGTTGATCTGGGCAAGCTGAAGTACCAGGGCCAGAAGAAGGCTGCGGAAGCTCGCAAGAAGCAGAAGACGGTCGAAATCAAAGAAATCAAGATGCGCCCCAATATCGACACGCATGATTATGACGTGAAGATGCGTGCAATTAAGCGGTTCTTTGAAGAAGGCGACAAGGTCAAGGTAACGCTGCGGTTCCGCGGCCGTGAAATGGCCCACCAGGAACTTGGCATGCGCCTCCTCGACAAGGTCAAGGAAGACACGGTTGAGATTTCCAAAGTGGAAGCCGAGCCCAAGCTGGAAGGCCGTCAGATGATGATGGTTCTGGCGCCGCGCTAAAACCGGTTCATTGCCTTTGAAAAGCCGCCTTCGGGCGGCTTTTTCCGTTTCGGGGCATGCGAAGCTCCGGCTCTAACGGATGCACCGGCTCAATGACATTGAAATCTCCCAAAGACATGGCGCGTTTTCAGCGCCGCAGGCGTCTGGTCATCGCGGGTATCATTGCGCTGATTCTGATTGTCCTGATGACCATCCGTTCGGCATGGACCAATGACTGGTACCATGAATATATCGAGGATGTCGGTATCGGTATCATCGTCCTGTCGATCCTCGGGCGCATGTGGTGCACGCTCTACATTGGCGGGCGGAAAAGCGCAGAGATCGTGCGCCTTGGGCCCTATTCGATAAGCCGCAATCCGCTTTACGTGTTTTCAGCCTTTGGCGCTGCCGGTATCGGCATGATGACAGGTAGCCTGATCATTGGGCTGGTGCTGGCCATTATCTGCTGTCTGGCATTTCACTTCGTTATCCGCGCCGAAGAAGGATATCTGGAGAACATATTCGGTGAGACCTATCTGTCTTACAAACGTGATGTGCCGCGCTTCTTTCCAAAATTCTCGATTTACAGGGAAACCGAACTGTTGAGTGTTCGCCCGTCTGTGCTCTATAAGACGCTGGCAGACGGACTGGTGTTCTTTGTTTCCTATCCATTGCTGGAATTTGTCGAATATCTGCAGTCGATTGATATCTTGCCGGTTCTTTTGCGGCTTTATTGATAGTTTTGCTGGCTTATTCGATTCAACAGTTGCGCTTTTTCAAGCTTCTGGTAAGAAGCACCCGTTCAAACCGCCCGGCAGGGCATGCCGTGGCGGTTTTGTATGCTTTCAGGCTTTGGTCGGCCTGAAGTCAAAAACAGAGGTTCGAAGCTCGCAAGAGTGAATGGCCTCACAAAATCAGGAGTAGCAAAATGCCCAAGATGAAGACCAAATCTGCTGCCAAGAAACGGTTCAAGATTACCGGAACTGGCAAAATCAAAGCCGCCGCCGCTGGCAAACGCCATGGCATGATCAAACGTTCGAACAAATTCATTCGTGACGCTCGCGGAACCATGGTTCTCGCCGATGCCGATGCGAAAATCGTGAAGAAGTTCCTGCCTAACGGTCTCTGATCCGGGCAACGTTATCCATCCTCAAGTAAGGAGATCATATCATGGCACGTGTAAAACGGGGCGTTACGTCCCACGCCAAGCATAAAAAAGTTCTGAAGCAGGCCGAGGGTTTCCGCGGTCGCCGCAAGAATACAATCAAGACCGCCAAGGCTGCTGTCGACCGTTCGAAGCAATATGCCTATCGCGATCGCAAGAACAAGAAGCGCACATTCCGCGCGCTCTGGACACAGCGCATCAATGCTGCTGTGCGTGAGCATGGTTTGACATACAGCCGCTTCATCGATGGTCTGACCAAGTCGGGAATCGAAGTTGACCGCAAGGTTCTGTCGGATCTCGCGATCCACGAGCCAGAAGCATTCGGTGCAATCGTGGCTTCTGCCAAGAAGGCGCTCGAATATCTCAAAGACACTACACCGAACGCTTTTGAAGGCGCTGTCCGCTAAGCCAGCCGCCGCTCCCAAAGCATTCGAAAATTTAAGTTTGGGAAACCCGCGCTGGCTCGGCTGGCGCGGGTTTTTCGATTTTCTAACGGTGCTCTGTCTTTCTCGGGGAAGATACGCCACCTACTATCGTCACTGTAGAACAACAGGTCAAAAGCCATGGACGAGCTTACACAACTGGAAAGCACTCTTGCTGCGCAGATCAACGCTGCCAATGATGAAGCGGCTATAGAAGCCGTTCGCGTTGCGGCGCTGGGCAAAAAGGGTTCGATCTCCGAAAAGCTGAAATCGCTTGGCTCGATGTCGCCGGAAGAGCGTCAAAGCCAGGGACCGGCAATCAACGGTTTGAAAAACCGCATTACCGAAGCGCTGACTGCACGCAAGACAACGCTAAAAGATGCGGCGATCACCGAGCGCCTCGCCAAGGAAAAAGTGGATGTGACCTTGCCGTTGCGCGCTTCGCCAGCAGAGCGTGGCCGTATCCATCCTATCAGTCAGGTCATTGACGAGATCACTGCGATCTTCGCCGATATGGGTTTCGCCATTGCCGAAGGTCCGGATATCGAGACCGACCACTACAATTTCACAGCGTTGAATTTTCCGGAAGGTCATCCGGCGCGCGAGATGCATGACACGTTCTTCTTCAACCCTGACGAGAAGAACGATCGTCGTGTGCTGCGTACCCATACGAGTCCTGTACAGATCCGTACCATGGAAGCGCAGAAGCCACCGATCCGTATCGTCATTCCCGGCAAGACATACCGCATGGATTCCGATGCCACACACTCGCCGATGTTTCATCAGGTCGAGGGTCTGGTTATCGACAAGACTGCCAATGTCGCAAATATGAAATGGGTGCTTGAAGAGTTCTGCAAAACCTTCTTCGAAGTGCCATCCCTGAAGATGCGTTTCCGTCCATCCTACTTCCCATTCACCGAGCCATCGCTGGAAGTCGATATCCAGTGCGACCGCTCCGGCAAGGAAGTGAGGTTCGGCGAAGGCAATGATTGGATGGAGATTCTAGGCTGCGGCATGGTGCATCCGAATGTGCTGCGCCATGGCGGACTCGATCCGGATGAGTATCAGGGCTTTGCATGGGGCATGGGCATTGATCGTATTGCCATGCTCAAATATGGCATGCCCGATCTTCGCGCCTTTTTCGATGCCGATGTTCGCTGGCTGTCGCATTACGGCTTCCGCCCGCTCGATATGCCAACCTTGTTCGGGGGCTTGAGCGCTTAAAAGGCGATTGGGCTCTTCCTAAGGGGATCAAGGCTTCGGTTGGAATCCTCTCATAATAAATTCAGAAAACGAGTGAAATCATGAAATTCACACTCTCCTGGCTGAAAGATCATCTTGAGACAAAGGCGTCGCTTGATGAAATCGTCGAAACCCTGACCACGATTGGTCTTGAGGTCGAGTCCCTCGACGACAAGGCAGCGCTGAAGCCGTTTGTCATTGCCAAAGTTTTGACCGCTTCAAGGCATCCGGATGCAGACAAGTTGCAAGTGCTCACCGTCGATACCGGGGATGGCAAGCCGCTTCAGGTTGTGTGCGGCGCGCCCAACGCGCGCGCAGGGCTGATCGGCGCTTTTGCTGCTCCGGGCGCTTATGTGCCGGGGATTGATATTACGCTTTCGGTCGGCAAAATCCGGGGTGTGGAAAGCCACGGCATGATGTGCTCCGAGCGTGAGCTGGAGATGTCGGACGAGCATAATGGCATTATCGACTTGCCCGAAGATGCACCCGTCGGCACGAGCTTTGCCGCCTATGCTGGCCTTGATGATCCTGTCATCGAAATCAACCTGACACCGAACCGCCCTGATTGCACGAGTGTCTATGGCATTGCGCGTGATCTGGCGGCAGCCGGTCTCGGCACGCTCAAAACGCCTGCAATCGAGCCTGTAAAGGGCATCGGTGCACCACAGGTCGATGTAGCGCTCGAATTGAAGGGTGAGGATTATCTTTGCCCCGGCTTCGCGTGGCGTACGGTCAAGGGCGTCAAGAATGGTGCGAGCCCGAAATGGTTGCAGCAGCGGCTGATCGCCATTGGCCTGCGCCCGATCAATGCGCTGGTTGACATCACCAATTACGTGACATTCGATCGTGGCCGTCCGCTGCATGTGTTCGATGCGGATAAGGTCAAGGGTGGACTTGTTGTTCGTCGTGCGCACGACGGCGAGACGATCCTCGGTCTCAACGGCAAAGACTACACTCTGAGCCCGGAGAACGTCGTCATCGCTGATGAGAATGGCGTTGAATCCATCGCCGGTGTCATGGGCGGTGAGCATTCCGGCTGCGATGAAAATACGGTCAATGTCGTCATTGAGTCGGCGCTTTGGGATGCGATGAACGTTGCCCGCACGGGCCGCACCCTGGGCCTCATAACCGATGCCCGCTATCGCTTCGAACGCGGTGTTGATCCTGAACAGATGATCCCGGGTGTGGAGCTTGCTGCACAGCTGGTTATTGAATTCTGCGGCGGCACGCCATCAGAAACCACGGTCGTGGGTTACAAGGGCCATACGCCTAAAACGGTCAAGTTTCCGGCATCCGAAGTCAAAAGGCTGACCGGCATCGATGTTTCCGCCGAAACCAGTCTCGATATCCTGTCGCGCCTTGGTTTCAAACCGCTAGGCAAGGGTGAACTGGTTGACGTGACCGTGCCGTCCTGGCGGCCTGACGTTGATGGCAAGGCCGATCTGGTTGAAGAAGTCATGCGCATTCACGGCGTCGATATGATTGAGCCGCAGCCCCTGATTAGGCTCGACGCGATCAACAGCAAAATCCTGACAACGCTGCAGATTCGCACGCGCAATGCCAAGCGTGCACTGGCATCGCGCGGCATGATGGAAGCGGTTACCTGGTCGTTCATTTCGGAAAGCGCGGCCAAAGCCTTTGGTGGCGGAAAGCCGGAACTCAAACTGAGTAATCCGATTGCTGCGGATATGTCGGACATGCGCCCGTCCTTGTTGCCGGGCTTGCTTTCAGCGGCGCAGCGCAATGCGGATCGCGGGTTCAATGATCTTGCACTGTTCGAAGTTTCGGGTACCTATGAGGGCAATACGCCGGAAGATCAGCGCCGCGTTGCCGCGGGTGTCCGTCGTGGCACTGCACATTTCGAAGGTGTTGGGCGTCATTGGTCCGGAAATGCTGCACCGGTCGGCGTATTTGACGCCAAGGCCGATGCGATTGCGGTTCTGGAAGCCTGCGGTGCGCCCGTGGACAAGTTGCAGATCGAGGCAGGCGGTCCGGCATGGTATCATCCCGGCCGTTCGGGCACGATCAAGCTCGGACCGAAGGTTATTCTTGGCACCTTTGGTGAGTTTCATCCGAAAACTCTCGAAACACTTGATGTCGGCGGTAGCCTTTGCGGCTTCGAAATCTTCGTTGACGCCATCCCGGAGCCAAAGCAGAAAGCCACCCGTACCAAGCCCGCACTCAATCTTTCTGATTTGCAGCTTGTGCGCCGTGACTTCGCATTCGTTGTCGACAAATCGGTCGAAGCGGGCAGCATCGTTCGCGCCGCACTAAGCAGCGACAAGAAGTTGATTGTCGGGGTGCAGGTCTTTGATCTGTTCGAGGGCGCTTCGCTGGGCGAGGATAAGAAGTCCGTTGCTATCGAAGTAGCGATCCAGCCACAGGAACGCACTTTGAACGATGAGGATCTGGATGCTTTGACCAAGCGCGTTGTCGAAAGCGTGAGCAAGCAGACCGGCGGCGTATTGCGCGGGTAAACTGGTGCCTGTTTGAGCCTCATTGAGGTTGTGTTTACACTTTTACCTCTCCGTCATCCTCGGGCTTGACCCGAGGATGACGGTCGGAGAGGCACGAGGCAAAGAGAGCGAGCCAATCCCTACCTCTGAATAACCTTCCAGTTCTTGTAGAATATCGAGTTGCTGCCTTTCAGGATCAGGCCCATGAACGAGACGATGGCGGCGAAGAATCCCGGTATGTATGAAGGCCGCAATATATCGACAAACAGGCAATAGCGCGTCTGGTCGGTCTGGTTGACGGACTGATGCATCAGGGTGTCATCAAAAATAAACAGCTTGTCATCTTTCCAGTAACTGGTGGTATCGCCGCACCAGATATAGGCCGTGCGGTCATTCATATCGTTGATGTTGTAAAGCACACGAATCGTCGCGCGGATCGGGCCAAAATGCTTTGATGTCGAGTTCTTCTTGTTGAACACCGAAACACCGATCGTCTTTACATAATCATAGTTCTCGTAAAAGGACGGAACATTGGCAAAGCTTGATTGGTCCTTGCCGTACCATTTGAAGAAGAACATGCTGCGGCCCTGTTGCTCGGCTCGCTGCTGCAATTGCCCGACGATGTTTTCTTTTTGCGCGGCGGTGATCAGGCGCTTCACTTCAGCCTGATAGGCTGGCGGCAGGTCTTCCAGCTTGTAAACGCCCTTGTTCTTGTAGGGCAAAGACAGGATATCGAGCAGGATATTCAAGGGCGAAAGCAACCAGGTAAACAGTCCATTGCCAAAGAAATACTGTTCTACGACCTGAAGTTTCAGGTTCTTGTTGCGGGCCAGATCATAGATGCCGCAGGCCAGATAGAAGAATTCGAGATAGGGGATAAAGAAGGCAAGAACGGCGAAGAGGATTACTCCGACAGTCCAGCGCCGAAAGGATTTTTTGGTGGATTTTTCCATGATATTCCAGCTTTTAAAGGCCCGACCATCGATGAATGTACAGGGTTGGTTGGCTAATGTTGGGACAAATAGGACAATGAAATTACGTGTATGTTACGCCGCTGACGCTAAGTTCCGATGGACCGGCGCCAGCGAATAGGACTGCGGCCAGTTTCTGGCAAGACTAAGGCAGATAAATTGCTGGCGGGCACTTAACGAGGCCCGGCTTTATGGCCCGGGCAGCAGTTTGGCCCGGCGCGTTGCCAGTTATGAAAATGATGCCGAAATAGCCGCACTGCTACGAAGTGATCAAGGCGAGTAGTGCGGATGATGCAACCCGCACCATCGCGGATAATACAGCCGGTTGATTGTTCAGCCTGTTGTCAGTTTGCCAATGCAGGTTCGCTCCGGGAATCAGGAGCGATTTGATGCAGTTTTTTCTATCAGTACTTGCCATCACTACCGTGCTCGGAAGCATGCTCGGTGCAGTCCAGACAGGTGCAAAGATCTGGCAGGGCGGGATTGTTTCCACGTTCGGCCTTTCCGCCATAGGCCTGTTTTATATAACCATGTCTGTGATCTATCCCAGACTTGCCACGAACCCGATCCTTGCAGTTATCGTCTTTCTTCTTGCTGTGGAGTTTGCGGCAGGTCGCGTGGTTTTGAACAGGGAGCAAGCGGCAGGAGTAGCTGGAGGCGCGCTTATGCTCACAGCCGTGTCCGGAGTATTTCTGACTGCCACCTAATCGGCCATATCGCGGATTTTACCGGAAGACTTGATTATGACAGAAAATTCGGGGGAATATTGCTGTACGGCCCTAAAGTGAGGACTTCAGCTATATGCGTATCCGCGAACTACAGGAAATTCATTATGATGAACGGACAGCAACAATAAAGTTTTCCGGCCTGAATCCATTCAAGAAGCACAGGAGCGTCAGGGTTGTCATCGACGATCCCGAGATGTTTCTAAACGCGATAAAGAAGGCGCTGGTTGACCCGGATGGCAAGAGTGTACCGCTTGATCCGGTAGAGGTTAAAAAGTGAACCTGTTGGCCGTATTCTAAAACAAAGCTGAGGGCGCTGAGTAATCAGCACCCTCAACTTTGAAGTGAACTTAGCCGTTGACGAGGGCCAGTGCAGCTTCCGTATAGCGGCTTCCTGCAACCTGATCCGGCGTCAAAGCGTCGCCGATGCGGGCAAGTTCCGCTTCTGTCAGCCTGATACCTGCCGCAGCGGCATTTTCCTCGAGATGCTTGATCTTGCGTGCACCGGGAATTGGCACAATGAAGTCACCCTGATGCAACACCCAGGCAAGTGCAAGCTGTGCAGGCGTAACACCCTTGTCGGTGGCCAGCCCCTTCAAGGTGGCAATCAGCACAGCATTCGCATCCATGTTTTCCGCCTGAAAGCGCGGCAGGGTCTTTCGCCAGTCGTCCGCGCCAAGTTCATCGGGTTTGCTGATTGTGCCGGTCAAAAGGCCACGTCCAAGCGGGCTGTAGGGTACAAAGCCAATTCCGAGTTCGCGGCAGACCGCAAAGACTTCATCTTCCGGTTCGCGGCTCCACAATGAATATTCACTTTGCACTGCGGCAATCGGATGCACCTTGTGAGCGCGGCGGATGGTGGCGGCACTGGCTTCAGATAGTCCGAGCGCCTTCACCTTGCCTTGCTTGACCAATTCGGCCATGGCCCCGACTGTTTCTTCGATCGGCACGGTGGGATCGACGCGATGCTGGTAGAACAGGTCGATCTGTTCGATGCCCAAGCGGCCAAGCGACGATTCAGCTACAGCCTTCAAATGCTCCGGGCGGCTGTCGACTCCGATCATGCGTGATGCGCCTTCGCCTTCGTCGGAAATCTTGAAGCCAAATTTGGTGGCGATGATCACCTCGTCACGGCGACCTTTGAATGCTTTACCCAGAAGGATTTCATTGTCGAAGGGGCCATAGACTTCAGCCGTGTCGAAGAACGTGACACCGATATCGATTGCCCGGTGAAGTGTGCGGATTGCATCTGCTTCGTCCTGTCCGCCATAGGCAAATGTCATGCCCATGCAGCCGAGGCCAACGGCCGATACATCGAGGTTCGTTCCGAGTTTGCGCTTTTCCATCACTCATCTCCTTTTTGACAATTCCTGATGGAAACCGACTTTCCCGGAATTGCTTTGGTGTGATGGAGCAAACATAAATCGTGAATCGCTGTTCGATAATTTGCTTAAATTTTCACAGGCTGTTCTGTATAATAGATCAATGGATCGCTCACATCTTCCCCAATTAGCCATTTTTGCCACTGTTGCTACGTATGGGGGTTTTCGTAATGCCGCCAAGGAACTTGGCATTGCGCCGTCGGCGGTAAGTCATGCCGTATCGTCTCTGGAGCGATCATTAGGCGTGCGGCTGCTTACGCGTACCACACGCAGCGTTGCTGTCACGGATGAGGGCGCAATGCTGCTGAAGCGCTTGCGCCCTGCACTTGGCGAAATTGATCTGGCGCTAGATGCGGTGAAGGAAGCCAATAACCGTATCGCAGGAAATCTGCGGCTCAGTGTACCGCCCTTTGCTGCGCATTGGTTACTTGCACCCAAATTGGCAGCCTTCAGCCAGACCTATCCCGGAATTACGCTGGAACTGCGCGTGGAGGAGCAGTTCAACGATATCGTTGCCGCCGGTATGGATGCGGGTATGCGGCTTGGCGAAAGTTTGGAATCGGACATGATCGCGGTTCGCATGAGCGATTCCATTTCCGCAAGTGTTGTCGCCACGCCCGACTATTTCAAAAGATACCCGGTGCCGTTGCATCCGCGTGATTTGCTTGATCACCGCTGTATTCGCCGTCGCTTTGCCAGTGGTCAGGTCTATCGCTGGGAGTTCGAGAAAGGCGCAGAAGAGATTGTGCTTGATGTTGACGGGCCTCTTATTCTTGGCGATGACGGGCTGGTGGTCGAGGCCGTGCTTGGCGGTGCGGGGATAGCTTTTCTTTTGGAGCATATGGCACCCGAATCGATTGCGGATGGCAAGCTGCGCCGCGTGCTGGAGGATTGGTGCGCGCCATTCCCGGGCGTTTACCTCTACTATCCGAGCCGAAGGCAAATGCGTCCGGCACTACGCGCTTTCATCGATTTCTTCAAATATACGGGTTGAACGGCCTTTCCTTCCACGAGCGAAGTGCAATAGGGTGCGTCCGCTCATTATGAAGAGGAAGTCGTCATGTTTCGCTGGGGTATTCTGTCCACCGCCAAAATTGGTATTACCGCGGTTATTCCCGCAATCTGCGATGCGGAGAATTCGGTGCTTTCGGGGATTGCCAGCCGGGATATTGCAAAGGCCCGTGCTGTGGCTGATCGTTTTGGTGCTCCCCACGCATTCGGCTCCTACGAGAAAATGCTCGCCTCCAAGGAGATTGATGGCGTCTACATCCCGTTGCCAACTTCGCAGCATGTGGAATGGTCATTAAAAGCTGCCGAAGCAGGCAAGCATGTCCTTTGCGAAAAGCCGATTTCGCTTCATGCCAGCGAGATTGCCGCCTTGCAAAAGGCACGTGACACGCATGGTGTCTTGATTTCGGAAGCCTTCATGGTCACCTATCATCCGCAATGGTTGAAAGTGCGTGAGCTGGTGCAAAGCGGAGCCATTGGAACCCTGCGTCAGGTGCAGGCGGCCTTCACTTATTTCAACAAAGACGCGGGCAATATGCGCAATCAGCTATCGCTGGGCGGCGGTGCCTTACCGGACATCGGTGTCTATCCGACTGTGGCAACACGTTTTGTCACCGGAAAGGAACCGCTTCGCGTGGCCGCGACAGTCGAACGCGATCCGGATTTTGGCACAGACCGCTATGCCAATATCCGGGCTGACTTTGATGGGTTTGAACTGAACTTCTATGTGGCAACCCAGCTTGCCGCCCGGCAGTCCATCGTTTTTCACGGTGACAAGGGCTATATCGAAGTGCTGGCGCCGTTCAACACCGGCAAATATGACCACGCGAAAGTCTCTTTGCACAATGCCGCCCATGATGGTGCACAGGAGTTCAACTTCGGCGCAGTGAACCACTATAGGCTGCAGGTCGAGGCATTTGCACGCGAGGCCCAAGGCGAGAAGGCTGGTGTGTTTTCGCTGGAAGATTCGGTACTGAATCAGAAGCTCATCGACGCTGTTTACCGGGCTGACGAGACGGGTCAGTGGGAAACTGTCTGAGATCGCGAATATGCAATCTCGTGAAACCGGCTAAAAACGCCGTTTTATGAGTCTTTTTGGGCGATTAAGGGTGTAAATTGCACTGCTTCTTACTTGCATGGCAATTTAGCCCTTCTTATATAGCCCTCAACACTGTAAGGAACTGCCCGCCCCGGCAGTCCTGATTTTGTTAAACCTAGGGGCTGCCCGTATGGAATGCTCGGCAGAGGTCCCGGCAGCCTGCTGAATGGAGAAGAGTAATGGCTAAAGTTATCGGTATTGATCTGGGTACGACCAATTCCTGCGTTTCCGTCATGGATGGCAAGAGCGCGAAGGTCATCGAAAATGCAGAAGGTGCACGTACTACGCCTTCGATCATCGCTTTTACGGATAGCGATGAGCGCCTTGCTGGCCAGCCGGCCAAGCGTCAGGCTGTAACAAATCCGGAAGGAACTGTTTTTGCGGTCAAGCGCCTTATCGGTCGCCGCTATGAAGACCCGACCGTTGCCAAGGACAAGAAGCTTGTTCCTTATGAAATCGTCAAGGGCGACAATGGCGATGCCTGGGTTGAAGTTCACAAGAAGAAGTATTCGCCTTCGCAAATCTCTGCAATGATTCTGCAGAAGATGAAGGAAACAGCCGAAGCCTATTTGGGCGAGAAGGTTGAAAAGGCCGTCATCACTGTTCCGGCTTACTTTAACGACGCTCAGCGTCAGGCTACCAAGGATGCAGGCAAGATTGCCGGTCTTGAAGTCCTGCGCATCATCAACGAGCCGACTGCTGCTGCTTTGGCTTATGGCCTCGACAAGAAGGAAGGCAAGACCATTGCCGTTTACGATCTTGGCGGTGGTACATTCGACGTTTCCGTTCTTGAAATCGGCGATGGCGTCTTTGAAGTTAAGTCCACCAATGGCGATACATTCCTTGGCGGTGAAGACTTCGATATGCGTCTGGTCGAATATTTCGCAGCTGAGTTCAAGAAGGAACAGGGCATCGACCTGAAGAACGACAAGCTTGCTCTGCAGCGCCTCAAGGAAGCTGCCGAAAAGGCCAAGATCGAGCTTTCCTCGTCGCAGCAGACTGAAATCAACCTGCCATTCATCACGGCAGATGCTTCCGGTCCAAAGCACTTGACCATGAAGCTGTCGCGCTCGAAGTTCGAAAGCCTCGTTGACGATCTGGTCCAGCGTACGGTTGAGCCATGCAAAGCCGCGCTCAAGGATGCAGGCCTCAAGGCTGGCGAAATCGATGAAGTGGTTCTCGTCGGCGGTATGACCCGCATGCCGAAGATTCAGGAAATCGTCAAAGCCTTCTTTGGCAAGGAGCCACACAAGGGTGTGAACCCGGACGAAGTGGTTGCTATGGGTGCTGCCATTCAGGCTGGCGTTCTGCAGGGCGATGTTAAAGACGTTCTTCTGCTCGACGTAACTCCATTGTCACTCGGCATTGAAACACTTGGCGGCGTATTCACACGTCTGATCGAACGTAACACCACGATCCCGACCAAGAAGTCGCAGACTTTCTCCACGGCTGAGGACAATCAGTCCGCTGTGACGATCCGCGTTTTCCAGGGCGAGCGTGAAATGGCTGCCGACAACAAGTCGCTTGGCCAGTTCGATCTCGTTGGCATTCCGCCGGCACCACGTGGCATTCCGCAGATCGAAGTCGGTTTCGACATTGATGCGAACGGTATCGTCAACGTGTCTGCCAAGGACAAAGGCACCGGCAAGGAACATCAGATCCGTATTCAGGCATCGGGCGGTCTTTCCGACGCTGATATCGAGAAGATGGTTAAGGATGCCGAAGCCAATGCCGAGAGCGACAAGAAGCGCCGTGAGGCCGTCGAGTCCAAGAACCAGGCTGAAGCTTTGATCCACTCGACTGAAAAGTCGCTGAAGGATTATGGCGACAAGGTTTCGGCTGAAGACAAGGGCTCCATCGAGACTGCTCTTGCCGAGTTGAAGACTGCTGTTGAAGGCGATGACGCGGAAGACATCAAGGCCAAGACACAGACGCTTGCCGAAGTTTCGATGAAACTTGGACAGGCCATGTACGAAGCCTCACAGGCTGCCGAAGCTGGCGAAGGCGCTGAAGCCGACGCAACAGCCAAGGCTGATGACGATGTTGTCGATGCCGATTTCGAAGAAATCGACGAAGACGGCAAGAAGAAGTCTGCCTGATCCCAACGCTCTGCGTTTAATGAAAAGCCCGGCCATTGTGCCGGGCTTTTTTGTTTAGTCGGCCTGCACGTCAATCTTAGACTTAAGGATAATTGACACCTTTCAACTCGCTGTAATAGTGGCACTACATAAATATTTTCAGGATCAAAAACAAATTTTGCGAATGCAAAATATATTTTTCAGAACTTAACTGTTTTTTTAAGGCGCCACGATGAAGTTTGCCTCTCTCGCCATGTTGTCTATGTCGTTGTTACTGGCGGGATGCGCGTCCCCGCAAACAACCGTTCTCAAACCTTATACCTTGTCTAATGGAGCTGTTTATCAGGACGTCATTTCCGTTGCCACGAATGGAAAAGGTACCGCTCCTACGATTACACATCTCAAAACTTTCGATATCGGAAAAAAGGGTGATGCAAAACTTGTCGCACAGGCCGCATCATCCGAACGCAGCATGACGCAGACAGTCTCCGAAGCTGCCGTAACAGGCCTTGCCCGCAGCTTGCCAATCTCGATTGCCGTACGAAACCAGAGAAATGCAAGCTCACCGCAAGTGAATGTTTCTAATACCAATTCCGCAAATAGTCAGGGCAGTACCAACAACAACTCAGCTAATAATGAGGGGAACACTAATAACAGTTCTGCCAACAATGATGGCATCACAAACACCAATGTCCAAAACCCTATTCCAATTACGGTATCGCCCCTGGAGCCGTAATAATTGTGGATCCAGTTCGGCGCTCCGGGAACATATCCGTTTCGGCTAAACGGTATTCTGCAACCCGAAAAATCTATCCTGTCTTTGTTTGGTTAAGATTCGAGGCCTCTCCCGTCCGGGTTTCAACAAGGGAACGCATCCGTATTCCGTGAGATGCTTGCCACACAAACGCAATAATCCGCAAATAAGCGCCATTTCATTGGAATCAATGTAAGTTAACTATGGCATTTGCGGGCGTGAACACCTAAATACCGCTCTTAAACGAGCTTCTGAGGAAGTTCCTGAGTTTCCATGGAACGAGTGTTTGGATGAAGGCTGACTATTACGAAACCCTCGGCGTAGGCAAAAGCGCTGATGAGAAAGAGCTGAAGAGCGCTTTCCGTAAACTGGCAATGCAATTTCACCCTGACAAGAATCCGGGCGATGCCAATGCCGAGCACAAATTCAAGGAAATCGGCGAAGCTTACGAGACGTTGAAAGATCCTCAAAAGCGGGCGGCCTATGACCGCTTCGGACATGCTGCCTTCGAGAATGGCGGCATGGGAGGCGGCGGCTTTGGCGGCGGCGGAGCCGGTGGTTTCGCAGATATATTCGAAGACATTTTCGGTGAGATGATGGGTGGCGGCCGCCAGCGCCGTTCCGGTGGACGTGAGCGCGGTGCAGACCTGCGCTACAATATGGAAATCACACTGGAAGAGGCCTACGCGGGCAAGACGGCGCAAATCCATGTGCCCACATCGATTACCTGTGACGAATGTTCAGGCAGTGGTGCCAAGCCCGGCACGCAGCCTGTTACCTGTGGAACCTGTAGCGGTTCCGGACGCGTGCGTGCAGCGCAAGGCTTTTTCTCCATTGAACGCACCTGCCCGACCTGTCATGGCCGTGGCCAGATCATCAAGGACCCTTGCCCGAAATGCAGTGGTCAAGGGCGTATCACTGAAGAGCGTTCGCTCTCGGTCAATATTCCGGCTGGCATTGAAGACGGCACACGTATTCGCCTGACGGGCGAAGGTGAGGCGGGTCTGCGCGGTGGTCCCTCGGGCGATCTCTACATTTTCCTCTCATTGAAGCCGCATGAATTCTTCCAGCGCGATGGTGCCGATCTTTATTGCAAGGTACCTATTTCAATGACGACCGCCGCACTCGGTGGTCAGTTCGAGGTGGCGACGCTGGATGGCACGCAGACGCGGGTAAAAATTCCCGACGGCACGCAGAATGCCAAGCAGTTCCGTCTCAAGGGCAAAGGCATGCCGGTTTTGCGCCAGCCAGCCATGGGTGATCTCTACATCCAGATTGCGATAGAAACTCCTCAGAACCTCAACAAGAAGCAGCGCGAATTGCTTGAGGAGTTCGAACGTGTTTCGTCACAGGACAACAGCCCGCAGTCGACAGGCTTCTTCTCCCGGATGAAAGATTTTTTTGAAGGTCTGAGCGAATAATTTCTTGAGGCATTCGCAAGCTGCGGCCTTGCTTCTGCCATCTGTTGCGTCATAAACTTGTCTAGCTGCGACGGAGGAATGGCATGTCACGACCACTGGGTAAGAAGTTTGCCGAAAAGTTCGGCGAGGAAATTCGCTTCTTCAAGGGTTGGATGCACGGACCGAAGGCAGTGGGGTCAATTCTGCCGACCAGTTCCATTACTGCCCGCCGAATGGCAAGTGTCGTTAATCCACATTCCGGCCTTCCGGTACTTGAGCTTGGGCCGGGCACGGGTGTCATCACCAAAGCCATCCTGAAACGCGGTGTCGAGCCGTCCAATCTTTACAGTGTGGAGTACTCGGCGGATTTTGCCGAGCATCTGCGTGAGGATTTTCCCGGCGTAAACATTATTGAGGGCGATGCTTTCGATCTGGATACGACACTTGGCAACAAGCGGGATCAAAAATTTGACTCTGTTATATCGGCAGTCCCGCTGCTGAATTTTCCCGTCAATGATCGGGTAAAGATCATCGAAGATCTTTTGCGCCGTATCCCCCACGGCCGCCCGGTGGTCCAGATCACCTATGGCCCGATGTCGCCGGTTCCTGCTGGCCGCGGTAACTATAAAGTCGAACATCTGGACTTCATTATCCGCAATGTGCCCCCCGCTCGTCTGTGGGTTTATCGCCGCGTGGATTAGAGTAAAACTTGCCCTAGCTTTCATCTTTCATATTGGCCGTTTCTGTGCGATTGGAATACGATCAACAGAAAAGGTGATTTGTCATGACGGATGCGGCTTTGCGCGAGCGCCTGATCGTCGGCCTTGACGTGCCAACGGTTGAGACAGCCAATGAGGTTGTCAGTGAACTTGGCGATACGGTGGCTTTCTATAAAATCGGCTATCAGCTGGTCTTTGCCGGAGGATTGGATTTTGCTTCTGATCTGGTCCGGTCGGGCAAGAAAGTCTTCCTGGACATGAAGTTGCTCGATATCGACAACACCGTCGCCAAAGGCGTCGAAAACATTGTCAAAATGGGTGTGTCCATGCTCACCCTCCATGCCTACCCGAAGGCCATGAGGGCGGCAGTTGAAGCCGCCCATGGATCAAACCTTTGCCTTCTCGGCGTAACGGTACTGACTTCGATGGACGGTCAGGACCTGATTGAAGCCGGTTACGCGGGTAGCCCCGAAGCTCTCGTGCTCAAGCGGGCAAAGCAAGCCGCCGATGCGGGCATGGGTGGAATTGTCTGCTCCGCGGCGGAAGCATCCGGCGTGAGGAAAATCGTCGGCCCGAAATTGAGTATCGTGACGCCGGGCATCAGGCCAACAGGGTCTGATGCCGGAGATCAGAAGCGGGTGATGACACCTGCGGATGCACTCCGCGCTGGCGCAACACATCTGGTGGTTGCGCGACCAATTATTGCCGCTCAGGATCGCCGGAAGGCAGCTGAGTCGATCCTGAATGAAATGGCTGGCGGGTTTGCGCCAGCTTAATTGCGGATTTGTGGAGGTTAAAAAGATCAATGGCCAAGGGATATTGGATAGCTCGCGTCGACGTTCGGGATGCGGAGCGCTATAAGGATTACGTATCGACAGCCAAGCCGGCTTTTGAAAAATATGGTGCTAATTTTCTGGCGCGGGGTGGTCCATTTCACACATTGGAAGGTCAGGCCCGTGGTCGCAATGTCGTGATTGAATTCCCCTCGGTTCAGGCTGCGCTCGATTGTTATAATTCGCCTGAATATCAGGCGGCTAAGGCAATCCGGCAAAGCGTGGCCGATGCTGAAATGCTGGTTGTCGAAGGCGCTTGATCATTTACCCAAACGATTTCAACGGCTTGCATGGCTCGCGAGTCCTGAACATTTTTATCCGATCTTATCCGTTTGTTGCATTGCAATATTGCCAAAACCGGATAGGGTCACTGACCAATCAAGAACTTTTTCACCTGTGAGTGCGATGTTCTTTGGGTTGCAGTTGTGTTGATTGATCGGACGGTGGAATGTTTTACCAGCTTTATGAACTCAACCATGCCGCGCTCCAGCCATATCGGGCTCTAGCCGACGCTACGAAGTTGTTCTATGACAACCCGTTGAATCCATTATCCCAAACAGTTTTCGGGCGTTCAATTACTGCTGGTTGCGAACTGTTCGAACGTACGACGCGCGCCTATGCGAAACCAAAATTCAACCTGCCGACGACAGTAGTGGATGGTGTTGAAACGGACATTCGCGAAAAGATCGTCTGGTCAAAGCCGTTCTGCAATCTGATTCACTTTAAGCGTTCATTGTCGGCGAAACGCGCTCCCGATCCCAAGATTCTCATCGTGGCTCCAATGTCCGGTCATTATGCGACATTGCTGCGTGGCACCGTCGAGGCCTTGCTTCCGGATGCCGAGGTTTACATAACCGACTGGGTTGATGCCCGTAGCGTCCCGTTGAGCGATGGCTCTTTTGATCTTGATGACTACATCGACTATGTCATTGAAATACTTCATGCATTGGGTGAGGACACCCATGTGGTCGCTGTCTGTCAGCCATCGGTTCCGGTGCTTGCGGCCGTCGCGATCATGGAGACGAATGGCGATCGTTTTGCTCCATCCAGCATGACTCTCATGGGTGGACCAATCGACACCCGCAAAAATCCGACTGCAGTGAACAAGCTCGCTGAAGAAAAGGGCATAGACTGGTTCCGCGAAAACGTGATCATGTCAGTTCCTTGGCCGCATGCCGGGTTTATGCGCGATGTATATCCGGGCTTTTTGCAGCTTTCAGGGTTTATGAGCATGAATCTCGACCGGCACATTACTGCGCACAAGGAGTTCTTTGTGCATCTGGTCAAGGAGGATGGCGATTCTGCTGACAAGCATCGCGAGTTCTACGATGAATATCTTGCTGTGATGGATTTGACAGCGGAATTCTATTTGCAGACTGTTGATACAGTCTTCGTTCGACAGGCACTGCCGAAGGGCGAGATGACCCATCGCGGCCTGCCGGTTGACCCGTCCTCTATCCGCAATGTGGCTCTGCTGACCGTCGAAGGCGAAAACGACGATATTTCCGGCGTTGGCCAAACAAAGGCTGCACAGACCCTTTGCGTCAATATTCCTGATGATATGCGCATGCATTATCTTCAGCCAAAGGTTGGCCATTATGGCGTTTTCAACGGATCGAGATTCCGTGCTGAAATTGCACCGAGGATCGTCAAATTCGTCAATGATCATGCACAGGCCAAGCGCGAATCAAACGTAACTCCGATCATCAGACGTGCCTGATATCAGCTAATAGAGCTTGGTATTTTCCGGCCTTTGCAAAAGGCCCCCCTTGGCAAAGGCTTTTGCCGTTCCGAACAGATCATCTCACGTTGTATGACCACGCCCGTGGGTTAAGCCCCGGTATTTCCGCCAGCGATCAAACGCTTTTCTGAAGCGTGCCAGCGCGACATTCTCTATTACCATAGTCTGATCTTGCTACTGCCTTGACGCCCTGCAACAGGGTACTGTGCTGTTTGCAGTTGTTCGAACCGCTCGTAAAATGGCCAAGCAGTTTGCTCAACTTCGAAATACCGAAAGGTTTCGTGGGAAGTTTTCATAAAGTTTCCTGCAGGAAGTGCTTGTTACGTAGCTGGCGGAGTGGAAGATTAACTCTCGACGTAAGTCTTCTGGCAAACTAGAAGAAGCGCAGCTTTGAAAGTTCGAGACCGTTATACATTGAGGTACGAATGGAATTTGAGTTCTTTGATGCTGGTTTGATTCAGGCAGATCGCATTCTTCGCATATCTACCGTTCTTGGCCTCGATGTATTTCTGGCCGAGAAGATGAATATTCGCGAAGAAATCAACGGCCTCTTTGAAATCCAAGTCGATGTTAAATCCAAGCAAACCGATATCAAGCCGGAAGAACTTGTCGGCACGCTTGCGGATGTTTCACTTGAGATAGCCTATGGTGCGCGAAGGCCATGGAATGGACTGATCACCGGCTTCAGGGAAGGGCCTGCGGTTTCCCGGGGGTTGCGATCTTACCGGCTTGTGATTCGTCCACAAATGTGGCTGCTCTCGCAGCGTTCAGACTGCCGTATTTTCATGGATATGACAACGTTGCAGATTGCTGAAACGCTTTTGTCCGAACATGGGATCAAGGCTGCGGTTACCGCAGGCGTCATCGCTCCACCGGCTCCAATTCACTATTCGGTTCAATGGAACGAGACGGACCTCGACTATCTCATCCGTCGTCTCGAACATGACGGCTTATTCTACTGGTTTGAGCACGAGGATGGTCAGCATACGCTCCACCTGGCCAGCCACCCCTTTGGTTATACGGAAGGTCCTGAAACCGATGTGCGTTATGCGGCGGGATCGACGGACAGAAACCATATAAGTGAATTCACAAGAGACTATCAGTTCACACCGGGAAAACGGGCCGGTGGAGACTGGAACTTTGAAATGCCCAAGGGACCGCAAGGGGCGATGACGCCCTCGCTCGTATCTTTGCCAAAGAATGCGGAATATGAGCTGTTCCATTACCCGGCAAAAGCTATGGATCAATCCGCCAATGAGCGGGCTTCAAAACTGCGGATGCAGGCGGTGGAGACCGACCATGAGAAAGTCGAAGGACATTCAACGGTTAGAACTCTGGCGGCTGGCCGAAAATTCAAGCCCTATGAAGTTGCCCACGCTAATAGCCCGTTTGAAGAATATGTTGTTACAGGCGTTGTGCACCGGATCGTAGATCATTCTTATGAGACGGCGGATGACGGCGCACTTGATTATTCCAACAGCTTTATTGCGGTTCCTTCGCGTCTGCCGGCAACGCCGCACCGCACGACGATACGCCCAAAGATCGACGGTTCTCAGGTTGCTATTGTTGCCGGACCACCCGGCGAGGAAATCCACCCGGACGAATACGGACGGATTAAAGTATGGTTCCCTTGGCAGCGTGATCGCGCCAAGAAGGACGGTTCGGATACCTGTTGGATAAGGGTGATGCAATCATGGGCTGGCGGTGGATTTGGCGCGCAGGTCATTCCGCGCATCGGAATGGAAGTTATGGTCACCTATCTTGAGGGCGACCCGGATCGCCCCGTTATTACCGGAATTGTGCCCAATCCAAGCACAAAGGTTCCCTACAAGTTGCCGGAGAATAAGACGAAGAGCGTCTTCCGCACCAATACGCACAAGTCGAAAGATGTCATGCAGTTCAATGAACTGACCTTCGAAGACAAAGAGGGTCAGGAGGAGGTATATCTGCATGCTCAGAAAGACATGACCGTTAAGGTGGAAAACCACGCAACCGAACGCGTTGATGCGAACAAGGTTATTTCTGTTGGCGGTGCACAACTCACTGAAGTCCAGCGAAGCAATACCACGCATGTCGGACAGAACATGACGATCAATGTCGGTAGTGGACCTGCAGGCGACATGATACGCGGCCCGTTGGCTGCCAATGTATTTGGGGTCAGGGACGCCGCCTATTTTCTTGCCAACAGTATGGTAACTATGACTGGCCAAGGCAACTACACACTCAATGCAATGGGTTCTATCAGTATGAATGCAATTGGAGCTTCCACTCACACGGTTGGTGGTGCACATATGGTTACTGTCGGCCTCACACATACGCTTGCATCAGGCGGTACGATTTTCGAAAGTGCCGGGCTGGATTCAAGTGAGATTGTCGGTGGAACAAAAACGATCGATGCACATGGGGCTGTGCTTCTGAGATGTGGAAAATCGGAGATACACATGACTCCTGAAGGAGTTGTCACGATTCGTGGCACCAAACTCATTGTAGAGGAAAGTGAATCCGTCAAAGTGAATGCCGGGAGAATTGACCTTAACTAGAGACATTGAACATGAAGCGATTGACCAACCCCCTTATCATGGCGGCAGTCGCCATCTTGTTTATTGGTGCCATTTCCATAACTGCAATTTCCGATTGGGCTACACAGGACAAGACCGTGCAAACTCATCTTACCATTTATCTTGACGAACCCATTCTCAGCGAAGGAGGGGGCATCATCGTTGCAGCTCGACCCATTGCGGAGGCTGAGTGGCTAAAGTTGTCCGATGGTTTCAATCCCGCGGATAGCGACCAGAGCAACCCTAAACGCGCCCAGATTCAAGACGGAGATCGGCATTTCGGAGCAGTTGTTTCCTCATCTGCCTCGGCTGTAGAGTTTTTCTATCCCGAGAACGGCTCTTATACATTCAATATTCTCCCAAAACCGGGCAAGCGATTGCAGGACGGGAGGGAGTTGCAAACCGAGGCTACCTCTGATGGCAGCAGGGAAATTTTCGATCCGGAGACGGGACAAAAAATCAGTTGGCTGACCACCACCATTTTCGTCCATGGGAATAAATATGATGTGCAATGGGTTCGGCTTTTTAACGTCACATTTTCTGACGTCAACAAGGAGGAAATTTCCATCAATAAGTTTCTTGGATCACGGGTTCTCGCTTTGAGCAAAGAAGCTGTAGAAAAATATGTGGTCAATTCAAAATGACAAAACTCAGTTTGTATACACGATCATTTCACCCCGATACCAACTTTGGTATGGGTGGACTGGGCTTTCATGGAGACAGCCGCGGATTTAGCGCAGATAAGCTGGTAACAGCGAGAATCTACCATATTCTTACGATTGACCTGCAAGCGGCATCTGTCTTGGCGCAGTGTGACTCAGACCCTTCTTCAAACGAAGTCATCCCGAGAATTCTGGAGGGTCGCGAAGGCCGGGCGGCTGAGATATTGGCGCGCAATGAACTAACGGACTGGGGTGTTCCTACACCTCCGGAAAATCCGATTTCAAAAAAAATGGATATTTTGCCGCCCATGAAGAATGACTATTCTCAAAAACGCAAGAAGCCGCGGCATAATGAAAGCGTCAACATCACGCCCTACCGCAAAGATGGCGATCAGGCTGTAAACGGGCGGATCGCATACGCTGGGAAGAATTTCGCCTTTTATGGTGCCGATTCCGATATAGGGCATGGAATTTTGGGTGGAGAGATATCTGATGGCGGCTCCAATACCGAGGGTGGCAGTCTGAAAGTTTGGAAGCGCTGGGGCGGAGTTGTTCCTGATCTGGACGTTACTCATGAGTTCAGCATTCGATTTGCCCGTAGCATGAAAACGGCACATATAACCTCCGCAATTTCGGGAGATGGTTTTCCCAATTGTGAAAGCTTCCTGATAGATAGCTCGAATAATGTGCTTTTTCTTGCCAGCCATATCCGCATAGGAACTGCTGCAACGCAATTGCCCGGCGGCCGTGCCTTGCCTATGTCTCGAACGATGATCGTCGCAGATTTGAACGAGGGAGACATATTTGGGGAAAAGGTAAATGTTCAGCTTGCTGTGGATTATACCGGTGACGGCAGTCCCCAGGAGATTGCCGGTTATGGCGAGTTGTCCCGCGCTGACTGGAATAGAGCTCACACTGGCAGGGATGCAAGCGGCAACTGGTTGCGACAAGTCGAAGACAATGTTCCACTGCCCCGCCAAACTTGGCGAAGCGTCAAAGAGCAAATCAGAAATGCGTTCTAGGGCGATTTCTTCCTGAGTAACCAAACAACTTCTCACAAACGTGGTTTGGGACGGAAGATCCGGCTTCACACAAGCGCGTACTGACGCGATACCAGAGATTGCGAAGGATAGTGTTGGATTATCGCTCAGCTTTCTCAGGAGTATGGAGACAGGCAGGATTGAATTAGATGGCGGATCAAATGAGCAAAGAAACACCAAGGGTCCCTGCTGCTTTCCTCATCGGTAGCCTTGTCTTCTTAACGCTTCTTACCATTACCCAAATTGCAGAGGCACAAGACAACCCTATTAAATCAGATGTTACCATTTATCTTGATGGGCCGCTGCTCAATCGTGGTGGAACTGTTTTCGTTGTGCCGCGCGAAGTACCTCTGGATAACTGGAAGCCGCATCCCGCCCAACCCAATCCCGCTCGACAAGACTCCCGGCTCGACGTCCGCAAGCCGATATTGGAACATGACAGGCGACTTTCCGTTCTGGCATTTGGGCAAGTCAGTATTGTGCGCTTCGATTACCCAGCTGGAGGAAGCTACGAGTTTCGTTTCCTTCCATCCCTCGAGAGTGGCGTACCCCCGGAAAAACAGGGATCGGTGCTTGTCGAAGCTGGAAATACGTATGACTACCATCCGAAAACGCGCGAAGAAATGTTTGTACCGGTTGTTCAGGTGTTTAGCATCCTTGGACCTGACGCTGATGAGTCGGAGTCCCGGTCGCTGGGGTCAGAAGTAAAACTGGGTTATCTGGAAGAGCGTTACAACTGCAAAGAATTTGAGAGTTCTCTCTCTTGCGTTGTACGGGAGCGAAAGTAATGAGCAGAGTCGTGCGATGCGCCTGGAATAAGGAAACCGTGGTCGAATGATATAACTCAGGCGCAACACCTGAGTTATATATTTGGGCACTATCTTCCTAAAACTTGCTGTTGCGATGCCCTTTCCCCTCTCAAGGCGTTGGCCGGAATACCCCATTCGCATCGCGCTTTAACGGTGCTGTCTGCTTCGCCAAGGGCGCTCCCGGAGCATCATTGATTGAAACGCCTTCTTTCCAGTCCGCTGGTGCAATGGCGATATATCGAGCATAGCCGCCCGATCCGCCGAGGGGCTTGGCAAAGCCGATTGTAAGCAGTGCGCCTGCCTCGGGTACCTTATCGAGATTGGCAACGCCTTCCGCCTGCGCGAAATCATTGTGCAAAAGCCAATGCTCACCCTCAAGGTTGGGTGTCGTGTCCGTATCGAGCGGTTCATGTCCATGGAAGAGGATTTTCCGTTCAAGATGCAGGAACTTCAAAGCATCCAGACTGACACCCGGAAAAGGCTTTTGGTTGAAACGTGCTGGATCGGACCATTTCTTGTACCAGTCAGAGCGCACGAACACGACCGAGCCTTCCGGAATCCTGCCGTGTTTGGCTTCCCAGCCCTCAATATCGCTGACCTGTAGATGGTAGCCCTCATCGGTTGCCACCTTGCCGCTGATATCAATAACCACCAGTGGGCGCACGGCATAGGTTGCCGGCAAATCGCTGATAGAAGCGCCAAGCGGATTCCAGTGCGATGGTGGATCAAGCTGCGTCCCGTATTGATCTGTCGTCAAATCATAGGCGCTGGCAACAAAGCCGTGTTTCTCATAAGTGAATTCTTCACCGGCTTTGACATAACCCTCAATGTCCTGCCCGGCTACGGCTGGCTTAAACCTGGCATTTGCAAAGCCTGGCCATACCGGTTGCTGCGGTTCGAAAGCATGTGTGAGATCAATATACTTCGAAGATTTCAATGTTTCGTCGTAGAACTTCCAAAGCGATGAGTTATCAGCCAGTGCAAGGTTCGGCAGCGACATAACTCCGAGAAATACAGTGCTCGCAATAAAACGCTTTATGTTCATATCGTCGCTCCATCTGAGAATAGCTCATCTGAAGTAAAACTACCGCTATTCCCGGACAGAGCAAGCAATGCTTGTTCCTGAATGAGCGGTTTTGTAGAAACGTTCGCGCAATCGATCCACCGTTATTGCGGTTTACGGCTTAGACTTTAGGTGAATTGACACCCTAACACCCGACGAAATAATCAGAAACCTGTATCTAATCGTTTTAGATCGGCTTGGGAGGAGCACGGTTTAATTTGCGAGTGCAACCGCACACGCGTCTAAAGCGCCTTAGCTTCATATTTCAAAATATTTTCAAAAAAAGCATTTGGGAGGAACCATGTTTTTTAAACGCACATTTGTGGTGATGCTTCTTGGCACGACCATGCTCGCCGGTTGCAAGGGCGATTCAGACAGCAAGGTTGACACAAATACCGTCGCAGACGTGTCGCAAGGCACCTTTGATACGCAGACCACCAGAGTTGGCGATTCGCAAAAGACCGATGAGGAATTGCTGGGGCTTATTGCGGGACTCAAAAGCGGTACAGATGCTGACACGGCAGAAACACGGGCATTGATCGCCGATCTTGAGAAACGCCTTGCGCAAAAAGACGCGACAGCGGGCTGGCAAGAGGTTGTTGCAAAGCTTGAGGCACGGATTTCGGCTGCGGAAACCGATTTGAAAGGGTTCAAGGACTTGAACCTCGAAATACTGGGCAGCGACGTCGCCGATCTGAAATCCAAGATGCAGATCGTGCAGAACGACATTACGACGCTGCAAGAACTGCAAGACCGGCTTACGGCCCTTGGAACCCGCATTGACGCGCTGAAAGAAACGACCCTCTCAAAGGAAGACCTTGCCAGGGTTCAAGGGCTGGATGTACGGCTCCAATCACTGAGCGAGGACTTCGCAAAAGAACTGGCGTCGAAAGTTGAGCTTACGAGCTTCGACAAACTGGATGCTGATGTGAAGCGGCTGGACGCGTCCGCCACAGCCAGCAAGAGCGAGTTTGAGGCAGCCCACAAATCTGTCGATGCGAAACTTGCTCTGCTTGAAACCTCGGCAAAGGGTGGTGAACTTTCGACCAAAGCGCTTGGAGATCGCCTTGCCAAGCTGGAAGCCGACCTCAAGCCACTCGAACCGGAAGTGCGAGAGGACATTGCCGGACTGACCGGTTACGTCAATCCGCTCATCGGCTCAGGTCAAGTTCCAAAATCCGACGTGCCGGGTTCCACTGAAGATCTGCTGGGTGGTTTTGTAAATCCCGGCGCAAAAGTTCCTTTCGGAATGGTGTCGTGGGGTCCGGAAACAGATGCCATCAGTGGGACGTGGTCTCCGCGCGGCTATCACTATGAGACGGATGTCATCCATGGCTTTCCGATGATAAATTTGAATGGCGTGGGTTGCGGAACGCAGGCCCCCTTCATGGTGCAGCCCGTAGCGAAGGCCACAGACCAGAATGCCAAGTTTAGTCACGCTAATGAAACTGCAAAACCGGGTTACTACCGCGTCCAGTTTGATAACAATATTGAAACCGAATTGACTGCGACGACACGGACCGGTGCCGGGCGCTTCACATTCCCGGATGGCAGTAATGCTATCCTCAAATTTAATTTCAGCAATGCAAAGATAGATACCGCATCGCGTACGATATCCGCTTCGACCCGAGGGGGTGGGTTTTGTGGTGGCCCGTTCTATAACATTTACTTTCATGCGGAGTTCGACCAGCCATTTACATCCAACAGTTCTGGAACTGTTCTGACTTTCGTCCCGACGGTCGGCTCAAAAACCACCATCGGGATGAAGGCTGGCATCTCTTATGTGAGCACAGCCAATGCAAAGGAAAATCTGCTGGCGGAAAATGCGTCATTGAGCTTCGATGAGGTTCGCAAAAATGCCGATGATGCCTGGAATAAACGTCTTAACGGCATTCAGATCACAGGCGGCAGTAGCGATGATAGGACGAAATTCTATACAGCCCTGTATCATACCTTTTTTGCACCGTCTGTCTTCAACGATGTGAATGGTCAATATGTAAGTTTTGACGGAAAAGGAACCGTCGAAAAAGTCGAGCAAGGCAGAACCCATTATACCACATTTTCAAGTTGGGACTCTTATCGCTCGCTTACACCGTTACAGGCTTTGCTCGCTCCGAAAGAAGCAAGCGACATGGCGCAATCTCTTGTTAATGACGCCAAGCAATGCGGCGGCGTATTTCCCATGTGGGTTGACGCTACGTCTAACAGCAATGTTATGCCGGGAGATGGCGCGTCTATCATCGTCGCGCAGAATTACGCCTTTGGCGCCGACAACTTCGATACGACAGCGGCACGGCAAATCATGTTGGACATGGCCCTTAACAAGAAGACGAGCTGTAAGGGCGTGACACCGCTGCCTTTTCTTCAAAACTACATAGATCGTGGTTATCTCGCCATTGGCGAAGGCCCGATGGCCTATGGCGAGAATACGCCCGCATCAAATACGCTGGAATATGCCAGCACGGATTTTGCCATTTCCCGCTTCCTTACCGCGCTGGATAGCGAGGCCAGTCAGCTTGTCATCAATGCCGGCACGAGTGATGCCGCCGATCTCTTGAAGCGCTCGGGTAATTGGAGCAATCATTTCAATCCGGAATGGGAAAAGGTAGCTGGACAACCATATCCACAATTACAGCCACGTAATGCTGATGGAACTTGGCCGGTTTATACCCCTGCGCTTTACCCCAACGGTGCAAAAGCTTACCGTGAAGGCAACGCCGAACAATATACCTATATGGTGCCGCATGATATTCGCGGCTTGTTCCGCGTGCTTGTGAAAGACAAGACAAATGCGCCCAATTCCGAGGTAGATGCCCTTGCCCGGCTGGATACGTTCACGACTCATCTCGCAGGCGGGGAGCAAAAGCCTTATCTCTGGGTTGGCAATGAACCTTCATTTGCCACGCCTTTCATGTATAATTGGACAAGCCAACCCTACAAAACTCAAGCCCTCGTCCGGCGAGTTCTCAACGAACTCTTTGGTATCACTGCTCAAGGTTTGCCGGGCAATGAGGACGAAGGCGCCCTTTCCGGCAGATCAGTCGTGGCTGCTTTTTGCGATGGCACCTGGCGTAAGCCGGTTTATTTCTACGCTACCTTTGACAAGCCCTTGAAGACAGCATCGTCCAAGATTGTCGGCGGCTTTGCACAATTGCATTTCGATGTGACAGACACGGACAAGTCTGTAAGTGTCAAGATTGGAATTTCCTCAGTCAGCGTCGAAAATGCCAAATTGAATCTGGAGACGGAGAACAAGGATCTTTCCTTCGATGCGCTCAAGGCACAGGCTTCAGCTGAGTGGAACAGGCGCCTGAATACAATCCAGCTCGATCTGGCCAAACCAGAGGAACTCGCCAAAGTTCCGGCCGCACAATTGCCTGTCGCCAAAACCAATCTGACAAAGTTCTACACCGCACTTTATCGCGTTTATAGCGGTCCAACTGTCTATAGTGACGTAAATGGTGAATATCGTAGTATGAAGCAGACTACTCCTTTCCCTGCTGCCAATACGGTTCCGGTAAGAGCGACAGAGAATGTATCCAACTACAAGTTCAAGCTGAATGGGCAGGATGCCGGTTACAATACACATTATTCCGGCTTCTCCATGTGGGATACATATCGTTCGCAGGCGCAACTGATTGCCCTTGTCGCACCAAACGAAGCCAGCGAAATGATGCAATCTCTTGTTGCCGATGCCAAACAATGCGGTGCAATTCCGCACTGGGTTGACGGCAGCGATGATACAATCCCCATGCAGGGTGATCATGGCACCAATGTTGTGGCGGGTTCCTATGTATTTGGCGCAAGAAAGTTTGACGTCGATTCCATGCGTACCTTCATGAAGCAATCTGCTTTCAAGGATGACAGTGCCTGCAATGATAAATTGAGCGTTGGTCGGAATGGCGATCAGCCGGTTTTGCCCACATACAAGCGACTCGGCTATGTTCCGACAGCCTTCCCAAGCAATCCATGGAAGGCAGGGTCAGCTACCGTTGAAATGGTCACATCAGACCGCTCGATAGGCGCATTTCTGAAAGCATTGCCGACAGCAACGGCAGATAAAGCCGAGATCGATGAATTGCTCGTGGGTGCTGCGGATAAAGGAGCGCGCGCTTCGAACTGGACAAACATTTTTCACGATACCCAGAAAAAGCTGATTGGAAAGGACGTGAACTCTAACTGGAGTAACGCGAGTGATATCTTCCACGAGTCAACGGAAGAGAATTATATCTGGGCCTTTGCCCATGATTGGTCTGCTTTGATTGAAAAACTCGGTGGCAAGAGCGCAGCACTCGACAGGTTGAACAAGCTCTTTGTCTTTTCGAATTTCACAGGAATTGAGCCAACCGGTCGCCAACTCAACAGCGGTGAGTCGGGAGCCACCCTTTACATAGGCAACGAGCCTGCATTCCAGACCCCGTGGGCCTATAATTGGGCAGGATCACCGAAACATGCCCAGTATGTCATCCCCATCATCATGAACAAAACCTTCACCACTAATCCCGGAGGTCTGCCCGGCAATGATGATATGGGCGCGACATCCACCTGGTATGTTCTTGCTGCGTTGGGTCTCTATCCTGTCATTCCGTCAGAAGCCGGATTTGCAGTATCGACGCCGCAATTCTCCGGCATCAATCTATGGCTGGGCAATGGCAGGAAGCTTCGTATTGAAACCGACAAGCAGGCAATGCTCGACGATACCCGGTATATCAGCGAGATGAAGCTGGGAGATGCCGCATATAAAGGCACTTGGCTACCCCTCGATAAAATTGCCAATGGCGGCAAGCTAAGCTTCACACTTTCGAAGCTTACTACGGAATGGGGTGCAGCGCCGGAACTGACGCCGCCATCCGGGCCAAATGCGGATTACAGCAAGGCGACGGCAAAGCCGCTGCCCGGGCCGCAATTGATCCAGTAAAAGAAAAGGGCCGCTTCGCAGCGGCCCTTTGCTTCTAAAGGTGAAAGTCGTTTGCCGACCAATCATGTTCCGTATCGTTGACGGCTATGATCAGGTCGGCGATTCCGTCACCATCACTGTCCGCTTCAATTTGCAGATAATGTGTATCGGTTGCGTGTTCCGGTACAACAATACGCAGTTCACCGGCTGTGCCGGAGAAGCCGCTCTCACCGATGAAGTGATATGGCTGGTTGCCCGCCGTGCCTGTGTCCGCATCAAGGCGGCTCAGGTCGATTTTATCGCCATCGGCTGCATTGAAGTCTGTGATCCGCGCAGCGTATTCATGTGCCGAGCCATCAACGCCGCGCCCAAGCGTATCAAAGAGAAACGTATCGGCTCCCGCACCACCGCTCAGCCAATCATTGCCGCTGCCACCATTGAGGATGTCATTGCCTTCACCGCCGTTGAGCCGGTCGTCGCCGTCACCACCTTTGAGGAAATCATTTCCCGATCCGCCGCGAAGAAAATCATTGCCTTCACCGCCAAGCAGCGTGTCATTGCCCGAACCGCCATCAAGCCAATCGGTGCCACCGCCACCATTCAGCTGATCATCGCCGGCATCGCCGCTGATACGGTCGTCGCCAGATCCGCCAAACACCTTGTCATTGCCATCGCCAGCATAGATCCAGTTGGCTCCGTTGCCAGTGTGAATTTCATCATTACCTGCACCGGCGTCAATCCAATTGGTCCCATCGCCGCCATCAATTGAGTCGTTGCCGTCCCCGCCGCTGATGCGATCGTCGCCATCACCGCCATTGAGGACGTCATTGCCAGCGCCGCCGATCAAGGTGTCATTCCCTTCGCCGCCGCGAAGGGAATCATTGCCCGCACCGCCATTCAGATAATCATTGCCGGTGCCGCCATCGAGCCAGTCATTGCCAGCTCCGCCGAGCAATTGATCGTCGCCCGCGTCACCGCTCAGCCGGTCGTCGCCATTGCCACCGTCAAGGATATCGTTGCCGTCGCCGCCATAGGCATAATCCTCGCCTTCGCCGCCAAGTAGCCTGTCATCGCCGGTTCCGCCGTCCAGCCAGTCATTACCGGCACCGCCAACCAGAGTGTCATTGCCAGCACCACCGCCAAGTCCGTCATCACCGTCGAGACCGGCAATGACATTGTCTCCGGCATCGCCTGAGATGACATCGTTGAAACCCGAACCAACAACATTCTCGAAACCAACTGCAAGCCGGTCGCCTTCCGCGTCGCCGTGCCATCCGCCAAGTGCGCCGGAGCCCTCGAAGCCACCAAGGCGCACCATGACGCCTTCTTTTGAACCGGCATAGCCGAGCGTATCGGTGCCCTCGTTTCCAAACAGCAAATCAGTTCCGCTGCCGCCTTCTATGTACTCGTTGCCGCTGCCGCCCAAGATCGTATCATCGCCATTGTTACCGATGATAATCTCGTCCAGGCCATTTTCTGGATGAATATTCAAAAGGTCGAGCAGGGATTGGTTCAGCGCCATTGGAGTCCTCGATTTGGAGAAATTCTCTCGGAATTAATTTGGGTATATTTTGGATATGAACTACAAAATTTTCTATATTCCAACTGAAATTTTTATGACAAAGTATAATTGAAATATATGCGCAATATATTTCAAAAGTTGAATTAAAATATATTTGGAATTTCGCTTTTCTTTCAATAAACCTGATCACAAGTAACGATCGGTACGCCTTATCCTCGGCCAGTGACCGGTCAAAAAATTTTTAGGCGTGACTGGATAAATGATGTCCGAACGACAGTTATTTTCGGTTTGATCTGCGAAAAAGCCTTTGTTTGCTCGCCATACTTCGCAGCATCTTTTCGGTCGCGAATGGGAAAGCCGCTAAAAGCTCTTGCCATGAACTCGTATGAAACATTCGTTCGAGGAGGTCCAGGTCCTCTTGAGACCATTGGTGCTTGCGAACTGACAGGCTAAGCCTGCGAGAAACACTCCGAATAGCTGCGGGCGAGCGGTTCTGCAATTTCTCCGAAAGCAATGCGTACTCGGGAAAGTACTTACGAACGAGCCTGAGTTCTTCGTCTGTCCATATAACTGGCTTAACCTTCAGCATAGGGTCAGAAGGAATTTCATTTCCCGTCTCCATGCACAGGTGTAATAGCTAGGCACACCACATGCATACAAATAAATCTGGAAGATGCAATGTATCAAATGATACTATTACTGTTCATTGCTAGCCATCAGAAAGCGTTCAATTTCGCTTAATAATTCTTCAGCTACAGTTCGATTGACGGCCAGTATAATCGGACCTTTGTCAGTTTCAAGTAACAGTGCACCCAGCAAAGGTTGCTTGTGAATTTTGATAAATGTGGTGCTGTGCAATTTGTTTGGTTCTGCGGCAATATCATTGAGAATATCGTTCATCCTTCAGCCATCCTGATTTGCTTCGCCAATGGGCCGATAATTACTGGCGAGTCCGTTGGGCAATATAAATAAAATGAGATTAAAACCCCATCTAAAAACGCACATCTCAAAATAAGGTTCCGGTCGTATTGCAAGCCATCAGAACAGGGAGGAGGGGGCTCTGCTATCGGTTCTTCGAAGTGATCCACTTCAAGCTATAAAGAGCCATGTGTTTCGAACAGCTTTGGAGGAAATGATCATGCAGTTTCGCAAAATTCATCAAAGTTGCGAGAGAAAACGCCAAAATTTCGAGCAAATTCGCTATCTTTGCGTGTAATTTGATTGTGGTCGGTTGTTGTAGCTGAGTGATGACAACTGGTCTTTCTGGTCATCTTGACACATTGCAACCTTATGCGCCGTGAACTAATATATTAATTGACCAATTGGAGAGTTTCATGGACACCCTCACTGCACCAAGGCATTTACGCCTGCATGCCAGCGACAATGTTGTTGTAGCTGTCGATACGTTTCAGGCGGGGCAACTCATTGAAAATGTTACCGTTTCGGACCGCGTTCCAAGAGGTCATAAGCTGGCTTCCCGTTTGATTGCCGTGGGTGAGCCTGTTCGTAAATTCGGCCAGATTATTGGTTCTGCCTCCGTGCAAATTGAGCCCGGCCAGTGGGTGCATGAGCATAATCTCGATTACAGCGACTTCACCCGCGAGCCGGATGCGGCTCATGCAACGTCGGTCAATGGTGTCCTGCCCATTGGTCAACGTGCTGTTTTTAAAGGGTTTCTCCGCGCCAATGGCCGCGCTGGCACCCGTAATTATATTGGCGTTCTGACTTCTGTGAACTGCTCCGCATCGGTTGCGCGCTTCATAGCCGAAGCAGTGCAGAAGTCTGGTATTCTCGACGAATATCCAATGATTGATGGCATTATCCCACTTGTCCACGGTGGTGGCTGTGCACTGGATGTCAAAGGTGAAGGTTACGAGGTTTTGAAGCGCACCCAGTGGGGCTATGCGACCAATCCGAATATCGCTGCTGTGCTGATGGTAGGTCTTGGTTGCGAAGGATTCCAGATTGGGCGTTGGAAGGAAGCCTACAATATTGTCGAGAGCGATACGTTCCGAAGCCTTACAATTCAGGAGGTTGGCGGCACCCGCAAGACTATGGAAGCCGGCGTTGCCGCTGTGCGCGATATGCTGCCGACAGCTGCAAATGTGAAGCGTGAACCCATTCCCGCATCGGAGCTTATGCTGGCGCTGCAATGTGGCGGATCGGACGGTTATTCGGGGATCACCGCCAACCCGGCTCTGGGTGCAGCGGTCGATCTTCTGGTCCAGCAGGGTGGCACTGCCATTCTTTCTGAAACCCCGGAGATTTACGGTGCCGAGCATCTTTTGATCGAGCGCGCATCGAACCCTGAAGCCGTTGAGCGGCTACAATCTGTTATCGCCTGGTGGGAAGATTATACAGCACGTAACCGTATGGAAATGAACAATAATCCGTCACCCGGCAACAAGGCGGGAGGTCTGACCACCATTCTTGAAAAGTCGCTTGGAGCTGTGGCAAAATCCGGCACAACGCCTTTGGAAGCAGTTTATGGATATGCCGAACCTGTCACGGCGCGGGGTCTGGTTTTCATGGATACCCCAGGTTACGATCCGGTCTCCGCGACAGGCCAGGTAGCAGGCGGTGCCAACATTCTCGCATTCACCACTGGTCGTGGTTCTGCCTATGGTTGCAAGCCGACACCCTCCATCAAGCTCGCAACAAACACCCCCATGTACACGCAGATGATCGAAGATATGGACATCAATTGCGGCGATGTTCTCGATGGCGTTTCTATCGAGGACAAGGGTCGTGAAATTTTCGAACATATCCTTAAAATCGCATCGGGCGAACGTAGCAAATCCGAAGCTCTGGGCTACGGCGATGCGGAATTTGTGCCGTGGCAGATCGGCGCTACCATGTAAGTGCCGGAGCCTTGTACAGAACGAAAGGGAGCTTCGGCTCCCTTTCGTTTGCGTGGCTTCAACCAAAGGACAAGTAACGGTTGCTTTTTCTCTAAGTAATATACTAATATGATTATTCTTGCTTTGGAGAAACAAGAATAATCGGGCATTTCTGGGAGGAAAATAATGATCCGAATTAATCGCCGACAAGCAATTGGAGGATTGGCTGGACTTGCGGGGGCGAGTGTTCTGCCGCGGTTTGCCTTCGCGCAATCTTTGGCTTTGCCGTCATCACCGGTCGCGCTAAACATCATTGATGTGGCCGGAAACCTGCAGCTGACGCAGGCCGCAATCGAGAAATTTGCCAAGGAAAATCCGGCACTTATATCGAAAGTGATCTTTTCCCGCGCCCCGTCACCGGAGTTGCCTGCCAAGCTTAAAGCGCAGCAAACTGCTAACCGGGTTGATATCGATCTTGTCCTGACCGGACCGGGCGCCATGTCGGATGGCATCACACAGGGACTGTGGATTGATGTCTGGACGAAATATCCGGATCTGCTGCCGAAAGCTGATGAAATCTATCATGAGAAAGCTCTCATGATGCAGAAGAACTTTGGCCAGAATGAAGGTGTGGCCGTTGTCTATTCGCCATCGGGACCATTGTTCGAATATGCACCTGATCGCGTCAAGTCGGTGCCGAAGAATGCTGAAGAACTGCTGGCTTGGGTCAAGGCAAATCCCGGACGTTTCTGTTATGCCCGCCCCGTAAATTCAGGGCCGGGATGGACCTTCCTGATGGCGATGCCCTACATTCTTGGCGACAAGGATCCGAGCGATCCCATCAATGGTTGGGAGAAGACCTGGGCCTATCTGAAAGAACTCGATGAGGGTATCGACTACTATCCGCCGGGCACCACTGCGACCATGAAGGAATTTGCCGAAGGAACACGTGATATGGTCGTGTCGACCTTTGGTTGGGATATCAATCCACGCGTTCTTGGTGTGGTTCCCAAGGAAGCGGAGACATTCGCATTGGATGGCACGCACTGGGTGCCGGATACACAGTTTATGTGCATCCCGCGTGGTGTGGGTGATGATAAGGTAGCGGTATTGCTGAAGCTCATGTCCTACATGCTGGAACCTGCGCAGCAGGCCTATACCTATGATAAGGGCTATTTCTATCCCGGCCCTGCGGTAAAGGACGTTCCGCTCACTTTGGCCCCGCAGGAGAGTCAGGATGTAATCGCTGAGTTCGGTCGCCCGACCTATGAGGCTTTGATTGCGAAATATCCGGTAGAAGCTCCTTTGAAGCCGCAATTGCTTGTTGCTGCTTTTGAAAAATGGGACCGAGAAGTCGGTGCCAACAAGATGAACAAGTAGCGGGTATAGTCATGCGGTTTGCCGTCATTGGCATCGATCATCGTCATATCTACCACATGATTGGTGGTCTCATCGGAGCCGGCGCTGAGTGCGCCGGCTTCGTTTCCCAAACATCAGATGGGAAAATTCTTGAAGGAATTCGGGAGCGTTTTCCAAGCCTGAAATCCGTACCCGATGGACGAATATTCCTGGATGATCCCACTGTCGACATCATCATAACCGCCGCAGTACCAAATGAGCGGGCCGCAATCGCCATTGCAGCAATGCAAGCGGGTAAGGATGTGATGACCGACAAACCCGGCATCACCGATTCTGATCAGTTGGTCGAGGTCGAAAAGGTTGTGGCTGAAACCGGACGCATATTCTCCATCTGTTTTTCAGAACGTTTTGTCGTCCCGGCAACGGGCGTCGCGCAAAGACTGATTGCTGATGGATCGATAGGTCGCGTCATCCAGACTGTTGGTCTGGGACCTCATCGGCTGAATCGCTCTATCCGTCCTGACTGGTTTTTCGATCCCTCATTTTATGGCGGCATTCTGGTCGATATTGCCTCACACCAGATCGATCAGTTTTTGACCTATACCGGATCGGATGATGCGGAAATTGTTTCGAGTGCAATCGGTCATTTCGGGGACGACGATATTCCGGCATTTCAGGATTTTGGAGAGGTGCTGCTCCGTAGCGACCACGCAACCGGCTATGTCCGTGTTGATTGGTTTACCGCTGACGGGCTTTCCACGTGGGGCGATGGCAGGCTGATTATCCTTGGTACGGAGGGTACGATCGAGCTGCGCAAATATGTTGATATTGCCGGACGCGGCGGCACTGATCATGTGTTCCTGGTCAACGGGAAAGGCACCAAACATATCGATGCGAGCAACGAACCTATCACTTATTTCAAATCGTTTCTTGCCGATGTGTGTGATCGCACCGAAACCACAATGAAGCAAAGCCACGCTTTTACAGTCAGCAGGCTTGCGCTTGATGTGCAGGAACGCGCAGCTATTCTGACCAGACGGCCCGCATTAAGAGAGAGCATGCAATGAAAAAGCCTGGGCTTGCGATCATCGGACTTGGCCCTGCCGCGCTCCCTCATGCAAGAAGTCTCGTCGATTTGAGCGACAAGGTTGATGTAATTTGGGGTGCAAGCCGGACAAAGGGGCGTACGGAAGAGTTTGCGCAGGCCTTTCCATTTCCCGTTACGAACAACATTGATGCAGCAATCGCCGATCCAGCTGTCGACATTGTGCTGGTTCTGACACCAGCCAACGCACATCTCGAGATAGCCGAGAAGAGCTTTGCGGCGCGAAAGCACGTGCTTCTGGAAAAGCCGCTGGACATTACCCTGCAACGGGCAGAGCAGATTGTTTCATCCGGGCGTGCAAGCGGCCTGACATTCGGCGTCGTACTGCAACACCGGTTTAGAACCGCCAGCGTCAGACTGCGCAAGGCGCTTGAAGACAATAGCCTCGGCAAGATCGAAGCGGCATCGTTACGCGTACCTTGGTGGCGTCCACAGAGCTATTATGATGAGGGTGGGCGAGGCACTTTCGCTCGCGATGGCGGGGGTGTGATGCTGTCGCAGGCGATCCATGCACTGGATCTTTTCCGCTCGCTTCTTCCCGTGAAGAATGTAGTTGCTTCACAGGTGCGGACCACATCTCTGCACCGTATGGAAGCGGAGGATCATGTGACCGCCTTGATGACATTGGACAATGGCGCGCCTGCATCTTTGCTTGCTACCACGGCAGCGTTTCCGGGTTTTCCCGAGACGCTGGAAATCACCGGATCACTGGGTTCTGCGCATCTCGCGGGCGGTGCGCTAAAGCTTTCTTGGCTTGATGATCGTGAGGAAGTCGTTGAAGCGGAAGGCAAATCCGGTAGCGGCGCCAATATCATGGATTTTCCGCACGACGCCCATCGGGCGCTGATCGCAGATTTCCTCTCTGCCGTTGCTGAAAAGCGGGACCCCGTGGTGACCGGAGAAGAAGCTTTGGCAACACAAAAATTGATTGCCGATATTATTCGGGCTGACCCGTCCAATACCCAGCCCGTCTGAAGCAGACTTGTAATAGAAAACCCGCCGGAGCAATCCGGCGGGTTTTTTCATGCTGCAAAAATCAGGCTGTGGTTTGTTGTGTCTTGGCCCGGGCCACGATCTGCGTCGGATTGACGAAGCGCAGCGCGATTAGCAGCCATATCAGTGTTGTGACCATGTAGACGACTGCCATGGCATCGATCGATTGAACGGCACGCACACCAGATGCAAAGACCGAATAATACAGAGCAACAACAAGCGTCTGGCTGGTTGGTCCGGCGGTCAGGAAGGTCAGCTCAAACATTGCAACTGTGCGTACCAGCACCAGCAGCAGGGCCGCAAGAATGCCGGGTAGGAGCATCGGCAACAGCACATGCCGGAACAGTTGGAAAGTACCAGCGCCGAACACTCGCGCGGCAGCTTCAACCTTCGGATCGATCTGCTCGATGAACGGGATCATCACAAGGATGACGAACGGAACCGTTGGCACCAGATTGGCAAGAACAACACCCCAGAATGTGCCGCCTACGCCAGCTTGATAAAGCACCGTTGCCAGCGGAATACCGAAGGTAATCGGCGGCACGAGCAAGGGCAGCAGGAACAGGAGCATGATCAGTTTTTTGCCGGGGAAGTTTCGCCTGGCCAAAGCATAGGCTGCAGTTACACCGAGCAGACCGGATAGAGCTACCACGGTAAAGACGATCTGGAAGGTGACGATCAGCACGTCGCTGAGCTGAAATTCAGACCATGCAGTGAAATACCATTTTGTAGTCCAGCCGGCAGGCAGCCATGTGCCAAGCCAGCGGGTGCCAAAAGACGATATGATGACTGTCGCAATCATCGCCAGAAGATTGATGATGAAGAAGGCGACCACTGCCCATACGGCAGTGATCCAGAGCTTTGCTCCAATGGTCGTATCACGGATCATCGTCAGCCCTTTCCGCCAGCGGTCGAGCCGCGATAGAACAAGTTTCGAATTGAGAGCAGCGCCACGACAATAAAGAGCTGAACCGCGGCCATGATCATCGCGATAGCCGATGCCATTGAATAATCATATTGCTCGAAAGCCGCCTGATAGGCCGCTATCGATATGACGCGGGTAGGCCCTGCCGGAGCGCCGAGCAAGACAGCGGAAGGGAAAACCGCAAAGGCCTGAACGAAGGACAGGCAAAACGCGATGGTGAGACCCGGAACCAGCAATGGCCACATGACATAGCGGAAACGCTGCCAGCTTTTAGCCCCGTGTGTTGCTGCAGCCTGCTCCAATGCCGGATCGATACCAGAAACATAGGACAGGGTCAGCAGGAAGGTGAACGGAAAGCCTGTGATGATCAAAGAGGAAAAGACACCCCAGTAATTATTGGTCAGCTTTACAGGACTGTCTATCAGGCCGATCAGCATCAAGGTGCGGCTGAACCAGCCTTGCGGACCGAGATAATTCAACAGGCCTTCAGCGACAAGCACCGTACCCAGCGTGACGGGTAGAACCAGAATGGTCGTCAGCAGGCGCTGATGGGTCATCAGGCGCACCCGGAAGGCCACCGGCAGGGCTATCGCAATACTGATCAGCGTAACGGGGACTGCAAGCCAGAGTGTCGTAAGGATCGTGTCATACAGAAATGGGTCCGAGAAAAACTTCTGGTAGTTGGCAAACATGCCTCCCTCTTTTGGCTCGAAAGAGAGGATAAGACCGTAAATAAAGGGATAAATGAACACAGCCAGCAGGAAAATCACGGCTGGCAGGACAAGCAATGTTACGCCGTCAATCCCGCGCAAGGCGAGGCGTTGACGCAGTGACATTCGGTTGTCGAATGGCGTTGAGGTTACGCTTGTCATGGCAGTCACGCCGCAAAAGCCAGCGCGCGCGCTGGATCGACCGAAAGCCATATAGCGCTGCCGAGTGCCGCTGTTTGCGGGGCATGAAACACCAGCTCAAGCCCTTCGGCAGTGCGCGCCGTTCCAACGAATTCGCGACCGCGATATTCGATAGTTTCAACCACGGCTTCCACGGTCGTAGTGGATTTCGTTCCGGCAATAACGTCATCGGCACGGGCAGCGACAACAGCGGTATCGCCAACCTTCAGCTTGTCGCGAGCTATTCCGGAGAGTGTTGAAGCGCCGACCGCAATGCTCGTCTTATCGCCATCAACAGCGGTAACTTTGCCGGTCAGACGGTTGCGGTAGCCCATGAACTCAGCCACGTCCAGATGATCGGGGCGCTCGTAAAGATCACTTGGCACACCAACCTGACGGATTTCACCGTCACGCAGCACGACAACACGGTCCGCCAAGGACAATGCCTCGTCCTGATCGTGCGTAACATAGATCGTCGTAGCGCCAAGCTGGTTGTGAATGCGGCGGATTTCGGCGCGCATTTCAAGCCGCAACTTCGCATCGAGGTTTGAAAGAGGTTCATCCATGAGAACCAGCGGCGGCTCAATAACAATGGCGCGAGCGATAGCCACGCGCTGCTGCTGACCACCGGAAAGCTGGCCCGGCAATTTGTGCCCCTGACCTTGCAGGCGGACGAGATTCAGAGCCTCTTCGACACGCTTTTCGGCTTCCACTTTGGGCACCCGACGCATCTTCAAACCGAAGCCAATGTTCTGTCTGACCGTCATATGCGGAAAGAGTGCATAGTTTTGGAAAACCATACCGAAGCCGCGATCTTCGGGCTTCAGTGTATCTATGCGCTTGTCGTCGATGAAAATCCCACCACCCGTAGTCGACAGCAATCCGGCAATACAGTTAAGCGCGGTGGATTTTCCGCAGCCCGATGGGCCAAGCAGGGCGATGAACTCACCCTTGCGGATCGATAACGATACGTCCTTGAGTGCGTTGTGCGAACCGAAGGCGCGGCTCATCCGGTCGAGGCGGATCTCATTAAATGGGGATGACGCAAGCAGCATCGATTACCTCATGATTAAAGGCCATCCGGATCACCCGGATGGCCTAATGTTCGTTTATGAATCAGGACTTCTTGGCTGCGACTTCTTCGTCCCAGCGGCGGAAGGCCACGACCATCGATGACGGTTCAAGCGGAATTTCAACCGGATTATTGGCTATCCAATCAGCATATTCGGCACGCCCGAATTCAGCAATGGCGTCCTGACTTTCCTGAGGTGCCATGGTGATTGGAACATCCTTCACGGCTGGCCCCGGATAGAAATAACCTTGATCGTATGTGTAGGCCTGCTGTTCCGGCGTAAGCAGGAAGCTCATCAGGTCAAGCAGAACGGCGAGCTTTTCATCAGCAATGCCTTTAGGCACGCACATATAATGCGCATCGGCTACCCAATGGAAACCCTTCAGCGGTGCAACGGCAGCTTCCTTCGGAACAACGCCAAGGACACGCGGATTGATATCCCAGCCAGTGGTTGAAACAGTCATATCACGCGTACCTTCACCCAGCTCTTTCATCAAAGCACCGGTGCCGGTTGGATAGTACTCGATATACTTGTGAAGCTCCTTGAGATAGGCCCAGGTTTTGTCCCAGCCCTTGACCGGATCGCGCGGATCACTGTCGCCAAGCAGATAGGGAAGGCCCATCAGGAATGTGCGGCCGGGGCCGGAATTTGCAGGACGTGCATAAAGGAACTTGTTCGGATTCTCCTTGGCCCAGGCGAGCAGTTCTTCTGCCGTCGTCGGAACTTTCTTCACACGCTCCGGCATGTATTCGAGGAGCGGACCTGAAGGGTAGTAGGTGACAACAACGCCATGGTCTTTACCTAAGGCCAGCATGCGATGCGCTGGCTCCAGATAGATCGCGGCAAGGTCCGGCAACGATGCTGAGTGATCCGGCAGAAGCTTGACCCACAAATCCTGATCGAGACCTGCTGAAAGAGCATCGGTTCCCGTCAGCACAAGGTCGATATCGAGCCTGTTTGCGGCCTGCTGCGCTTTGATTTTACCCGGTAGTTCCGGCGCTGGTGCCTTTGTGAAAGTGATTTTAGAGACGAGTTCGGGCTTTGCCTTCGCATAGTTTTCGATCGCCGTTTGCGTCAGCGCGAGATTGCCGGCGACATCGGCGACGTTCAATGTAATGGGTGAACTCGGCAATGCCAGTTTCGATTGTGCAAAAAGACGCGTTGCCGGCAAGGTGGCAACAGCCGCCATTCCGGCAATAGCTTGCCTGCGTGTAATGCGGATCATGACTTCCTCCCTGTTTGATTCTCGTCGCCCGTTCTGGGCATAAACCAGCTTCCCACAACTGATCTTTATTGTATTTGATATATTAATCTATCAGATGCAGATAGCAAGAACTTTCGGCTTCAGGTGGTTTTAGCCACGGTCTCCGCTGCTCCATGCTTCAATATCTTCTCAAGTTGAGCTTCGACACTTCGCCTAAATACGTTGTTTGCAGGAAGATCATCGCCGAAAACCTGCTCCATGCTGATAAGTGCGTTAAAAATTTCGTCAGCGCTATTTTTTTTGGCGGTCCGACTCTTGAGTTCAGCGGCAAGCGGGTCACGGACATCGATAGCTGCGCCCGTCTCACTAACACCGGTTACATAGCGCATCCAGGCAGCGACACCGAGAGCCAGACGATCAAACGACGAGCCGCTCTCAATGCACTTGCGGATCGTATTCAGTAATCGTTGCGGCAGTTTCTGCGAACCATCCATGGCAATCTGCCAAGTGCGGTGACGCAGGGCCGGATTGCGGAAGCGTTCACGCAGTTCTGTCTTGTAGGCAGCAAGATCAAAGCCGGGTAGCGGCGGAAGTGTAGGTGAAATTTCCTCATCCATCATCGCTTCGATAAGGTCATTGAACCCCGGAGCCTTCATCACATCCGAAACGGTTTCATGCCCCGCGAGATAGCCAAGATAGGCCAATGTCGAGTGGCTGCCATTCAGAAGCCGCAGCTTCATCAACTCAAAGGCGTCCACGTCATCCACGAACGTGACGCCAAATTTCTCCCATGCTGGTCGTCCTGCAGGGAAATGATCTTCCACAACCCATTGCGAGAATGGTTCGGTCATGATCGGCCACGTATCGGTGAGTTTGGTAGCAGCCACTGTCAGGGCACGATCTGCGTCGGTAGTCGCTGGAACAATTCTGTCAACCATAGTCGACGGAAACGCGATGTTCTCTCTGATGTAATCTGCCAGTGAAGGATCGCGGAGTTCGGCAAAACGCGTTACGACACGTTGTAGCGTCCGGCCGTTAGCAGGGAGATTGTCGCAGGACAACAGAGTAAACGGCTCCGTCCCGTTGGCCCGGCGCCGGGAAAGAGCTTCGACGATGAAACCAATAGCTGATTTAGGAGCAGTCGGATTTGCAAGATCGTGCACAATGTCCGGATGACTTTCATCGAGTGACGCTGATGCTGGCGAATAACAATAACCTTTTTCGGTCACTGTAAGAGAGACAATTTTGGCTGCAGCATCAACCATTGCGTCAAGAACAGCTTCCGTATTTTCCGGAGCAACCAGCAACCGGTTGATACTTCCGATCACCCGAAAGCTATCTCCATTCCCGCTGCGCGTTGCAACTGTGTAAAGACCATCCTGTGGCTCCAAGGCGTCACGCGTATCGCCGCTGCGCAATGATACACCGAGGATTCCCCAGTCATTGTCCCCGCCTGCCAATACACTGTCGGTATAGACAGCTTGATGTGCCCGATGAAAGGCACCGATACCAAGATGCACTATGCCAATTTTCGCCCGGCTCCGGTCATATTCAGGACGCGTCACCTCCCTTGGCAAAGATGAGAGTGTCGCATTGGAGAGGCGTGCCTGTTCAGTCATCGTCGGAATTCTTTCGGTTCAAAGCTTATAGGCTTGTTTCGCCAGTCTGTATGCCAAGTCGTGGGCTATCTCGTGCGCCTCATCTTCATCCAGTCGATGATCCGCAACAAGTCGTGCCAGAAATGCGCAATCCACACGGCGCGCCATGTCGTGGCGGGCAGGAATGGACAGGTAGGCGCGCGTATCGTCGTTGAAACCAACAGTATTATAGAAGCCAGCGGTTTCAGTCGTCAGTTCGCGGAACCGCCGCATGCCTTCAGGGCTGTCATGGAACCACCATGCAGGTCCGAGCCGCAGGGCAGGATAGTGACCCGCCAAGGGCGCAAGTTCGCGGCTGTAGCTCGTCTCATCCAGTGTAAACAGAATGAGCGTAAGGCGGGAATCGTTACCGAAGGCGTCAAGCAACGGCTTCAATTCTTCCACATAGCTCGTGGACCGTGGAATATCTGCGCCCTTATCCATCCCAAACCGCTCAAACACAGCAGCGTTGTGGTTTCGAAATGAGCCGGGATGAATCTGCATGACCAAACCATCTTCAATGCTCATGCGTGCCATTTCGGTCAGCATCTGCGCACGGAAAAGATCAGCATCGGCAGTCGAAGCACCTTTGAGAACGCGCTCGAAAAGTGCAGAAGCTTCGGACGTTGAAAGATTGGCGGTACGGGCATTTGGATGGCCGTGATCTGTGGACGTAGCGCCGCGCTGCTTGAAATAGGCCCGCCTTATGCGATGCGCCTCCAGATAGCCTTGATAATCAAGTTTTGTGCCTGCGAGAGCGACAAAAGCCTCAACATTAGTCCGGAAATCAGTGCGCGATGCGTCGACGACAGCATCCGGGCGATAGGCAGGCACAACGCGACCATCCCAGCCAGATTTTAATATTGTGTCGTGAGCCGCCAAGTTATCCGTTGCCGCATCCGTAGTAGAGATAGCCTCGATGCCAAACTGCTTGTAAAGTGCGCGTGGGCGCATTGAGGGGTCGTTGAGGCGTTCTGCGATCCTGTCATAAAGTGCATCAGCATTTTTTTCGGTAAGGCGCTCGACGATGCCGAATACAGTTTCCAGAGCGTGCTCAAACCAGAGGCGCGATGGGGTGGCGCGAAACAGATAAAAATGCTTGGCAAACAGCCGCCATATCTTCCGGCCATCGGTTTCAACCGGACCGCCATCCTGTCTTGGCACGCCAAGGTCTTCGAGCTTGACGCCTTTCGAGTACAACATACGGAAAATATAATGATCCGGCTTCACGAAGAGGCTGGCGGGGTCGGGAAAGGCTTCGTCCGTGGCATACCAGGATGGATCCGTATGCCCGTGCGGCGATATGATCGGTAGTCGCTCCACTGCACCGAAAAGGCGCCTTGCAATCGAGCGCGCATCGGATTCGATGGGGAATAGCCGGTCTGGGTGAAGTGCCATGGAAATGTCCCTTGCCGCCGCTCAATTAGGGCGAACGATGATCTTGGCGAAGACTAAATAATAATATATTAGTATGTCAACAGCCGGTGATTGCGTTTTATATCGTCGGATAATAGTGGCATCGGACTATGAATTTATACGGAATTCCATCATTCAGTGAGACAGAGGGTCTGTGAGAGATGGAAATGGAGCGCTGAAATGACAGCAGATAATTTCGGGGGCAAGACTGCAGAACTCGCGTCGTCGGTCGCAGAATCCAAGTCTGACCGCGCAACTAAAGGCGCACGGCCTAGCCCGCGTGGTGCTCCGGTCGGGCGCATGACCACCGCAACGGCAATTTATCGTGAGCTTCACGCCGCTATTGTTGCCATGGAGATGACACCCGGAACCGCACTCAACGAGAAAGTTTTGACCGAGCGTTTCGGCGTTAGCCGCACGCCCGTTCGCGAAGCATTGATCCGCCTGGTAGAAGACGGCCTTGTTGACGTATTTCCTCAATCCGGAACCTTCGTTGCCCGTATTCCAGTAGCTCTCATCCCGCAGGCTGTCATTATTCGCCAAGCTCTTGAGGGTGCCACGGTCGAGCGTGCCGCCGCAGTGGCTACGCCCAAGGATATCGAATGGCTCGATGAAATCCTTGCCCGCCAGCATTTCTTTGCAGACCGGCAGAATATGAGTGCATTTCACGAGGCAGATGAAGCTTTTCACGAGGCCATTGCCGGAATTTCGGGGCATCCCGGCATCTGGCATTATCTGAAGCCCGTGAAAGTTCAGATCGACAGAGCACGCCGTATGACATTGCCGGGCCTGGGCCGGATGGGCCATGTGCTTGCCGAACACAAAATCATTCGCAATGCGATTGAAAACCATGACGTTCCCGCTGCCTGTGCGGCAATGAAACAGCATTTGAATGCCGTCATTCCCGATATTGAAACCTTGAGAAAAAGCCATCCGGGATCATTTGTCTGATCCACGGCTGGAATACGAAAATTTGACGGAGGAATAATGCGTCAGGCATGGAGATGGTTTGGGCCCAAAGCAGGGGTTTCACTCGACAATGTGCGTCAGGCGGGAGCAACAGACATTGTGTCTGCCCTTCATGAGGTGCCGATCGGTGAAGCTTGGACCAAAGAACAGGTTCAAACCCGTAAATCATTGATCGAGTCGACACCAGCAGACCGAACACCACTCACTTGGTCTGTAGTGGAAAGCATTCCGATCCCCGATGCCGTCAAGCGTCTCGGTGGAGCAGCAAAGCAAGAGATTGCGGCATGGATTGCCAGCATGGAAGCGCTTAGCGCCAATGACATCAAAGTCATTTGCTATAATTTCATGCCTGTCGTCGACTGGTGCCGCACAGACCTTGATTATGTGACACCAACGGGTTCTACCGCCATGCGGTTCGACCATAATAGCTTTGCAGTGTTCGATCTGCACATCCTGCAGCGCAACGGTGCCGAAAACGATTATTCCGCAGCTGATCGGGAAATCGCCAACGACCTTTATGAAGCTATGGGCGCGCAGGAGATATCCGATCTTACCCGGAACATAGCCAGCGCCCTTCCGGGCTCGACAACCGAGCCTCTGACCATTCCTGCATTCCGCGAGAAACTTGAAGCCTATTCCGGTATTGATGCACTGCGCCTGCGGCAGCACCTGATTGAATTCCTTGAAGCCGTTACTCCAGTTGCAGACGATCTTGGCGTCAAGCTGACGCTGCATCCGGATGATCCGCCCCGCTCGCTATTTGGCCTGCCACGCATTGCTTCAACGGAAGCGGACTACGCGGCATTGTTCGATGCAGTCCCTTCCGCTGCGAACGGCATGTGTTTTTGCACCGGCAGCCTTGGTGTACGTGCCGATAATGATTTGCCGAAAATCGCCCGGCGCTTTGCATCGCGCATCCATTTTTCGCATTTGCGGGCAACCACCCGGGAAGGCGATGGCCGCAGTTTTCATGAGGCAGCGCATCTGGAGGGTGATGTCGACATGGTTGCAGTCCTGCGCGAGCTGCTTGCTGAAGACAGTAAACGCGCCAAGCCGGACAGTATCATTTTCCGCTCGGACCATGGTCATCGCATGCTTGATGATTTGAACAAGGACGTGACACCGGGATACCCGGCAATTGGCCGCCTGCGTGGTCTTGCCGAGCTTCGTGGTATTATTCACGCCCTCGACGCGAGCGCACTCGCATAAAACCGATCACATTTTGCATCGTGTCAAAACCCCGGTTTGTTTCAAGCCGGGGTTTTCTACATCCAATGGCTTAATTCCTGTTAACCCTTTTATGTCGATTTACCGGGAGCGGCGCCTCACGCTTAATAATTCTATCATAAACCATCACAATATCGCCACACTTCCCCATGGCAGAAGGCATATCCCTTTCTATATAAAGCAACCCTGATCACGTTTTGAATCATAATAAGACAAGTTTTTTGAGTAACTTGGCAATTCTGTTCGGTTAATCTCAGATGTTCTTTCCGACCGAGACACCTCAGCGCCACATTTCTACAAAATAGAAGAGGCACTTCATCTACGCCACGATCTACTTGCCCAAGGTCATTTTCAGCTGCGTGTTTCTTCATAGGCATTTCTGCCACGGGCCGTTTAAAGTGCGACTTTCTCTATGATTTCTTTTTCAAGTATCCGTACGGTACTCGTCACCTCAATTGCTCTGTTGATGTTTGGTGCGGCTTCCGCAAATGCCGCATGCGGTGGTGCTTCCTGGTATGCTCTCCACTCCAAAACCGCTTCAGGTGAACGCATGAATCCCTCCGCACTTACTGCGGCTCATCGTACATTGCCTTTCGGTTCCAAGGTAAAGGTTACCAACCAGCGTAATGGCAAATCCATCGTGGTTCGCATCAATGATCGCGGCCCGTTCATCAAAGGCCGTGTGATCGATCTTTCCAAGGGTGCTGCAAACCGTCTCGGTTTTGTCAGTGCAGGCCACACGAATATCTGCATGGCCCGCCTCTGATAAAACAGGACCAACAATCTCGGCATTGACCTTGATCGTTGAACGTGACATCGCCATGTGAACATTCGCGTTAAAACCGGGGGCGTTCCATGGCACTGAAAGTCGCGGTCCAGATGGACCATATCAATTCTATCCGGATCGGCGGCGATACGTCCTTTGCGCTTTGTCTTGAAGCACAGAAGCGGGGACACAGCCTTTATCACTATACTCCTGACCGGCTGAGCATGCGCGATGGCATTGTCTCCGCACGTGTAGAAGAACTGAGTGTGCGTGATGTCGAAGGTGATCATTTCACGCTTGGCGAACAAATATCCCGTAATCTATCGGAGATGGATGTCGTGCTATTGCGGCAAGATCCGCCTTTTGACATGAACTACATCACAACTACCCATATGCTGGAGCGCATTCATCCGAAGACGCTCGTAGTCAATGATCCGGCTTGGGTGCGGAACAGTCCTGAAAAGATTTTTGTTACCGAGTTCCCCGACTTGATGCCGGAAACGCTGATCACCAAAGATCCGCAGGAAATTGCCGCATTCCGCAAGGAGTTCGGCGATATCATCCTAAAGCCGCTTTATGGCAACGGCGGCGCAGGCGTGTTTCATCTGGCCGATGGCGATCGCAATCTCACGTCACTGCTGGAAATGTTCGGCCAGATGTTCCGCGAGCCATTCATCGCTCAACGTTACCTCAAGGATGTTCGCTCGGGCGATAAACGCATCATCCTTATTGATGGTGAGCCTGTGGGAGCTATCAACCGGGTCCCATCTGAAACGGATGCCCGTTCCAACATGCATGTTGGTGGTCGTGCCGAAAAGACAGAACTGACAGAGCGTGAGCGGGAAATCTGCGCTCGAATAGGCCCGTCTTTGCGCGAGCGCGGGTTTATTCTTGTCGGTATTGACGTAATCGGCGACTATATGACCGAAATCAATGTCACGTCTCCAACAGGTGTGCGGGAAGTCAAAAAATTCGGTGGTGCCGATATTGCGGCGCTGTTCTGGGATGCAGTGGAAGCCAAGCGCCGGTAAATCCTGCGTTCACTCAATGTTCTTGTCATGCGGGATGAAACGTGCTGATGTGAAAACATTGGCACTTTTTCATTTTAGATTACTGTATTTTCAAGGAACATTGCATGGTTACCCGTGTCCGGACGGTCGCTTTTCAAGGCATTGAAGCCCAGCCTGTCGATGTACAGGTCATGATCGCACCGGGGAAGATGGGTATGCATATCGTCGGCCTTCCGGATAAGGCAGTGGCGGAAAGTCGTGAACGTGTGCAAGCAGCGCTACACGCTTCCGGTCTGTCAATGCCCGTCAAGAAAGTCACAATAAATCTTGCTCCAGCAGACCTTCCGAAGGAAGGCAGTCATTATGATTTGCCGATTGCCGTGGGCCTTATGGCTGGTCTCGGTGCTATTCCGGCCGATGCGCTACAATCTTATGTGGTGCTTGGCGAACTTTCACTTGATGGGACAATAACCCATGTCGCGGGCGTCTTGCCTGCAGCCATTGCGGCTAACAGACAGGAAAGAGGCCTCATATGTCCAGCACCATGTGGTCCGGAAGCTGCATGGGCTGGTTCGGATATTGATATTCTGGCGCCACGGAGCCTCATTGCACTCGCCAACCATTTTCGCGGCACACAGGTGCTTTCCCGCCCGGAACCGGCGATGCAGGCCGGGGCAACGGGGCTACCTGATCTGGCCGAGATACGTGGGCAGGAAAGCGCACGGCGCGCATTGGAGGTCGCCGCTGCAGGTGGACATAATCTCCTCATATTGTACGCTATTAATTAAATTGTACGCGGGCTTTATTTTAAGTTAGAGCCAGCTTTTTCAGCTAACGCAATAAGTTGGTTTAACCAATCATCTTCAAGCCTTCCTGCCGCAAGGACGAGGCGCTGTATAGCTTGTTGTTGAGACGGTTTAACCTCATCAGAAAAACTGCCATCCCATCCAAGCAAAAAATTTGGAGGGATTTCGAGGGCATGAGACAGCGCTACGATTATTTCGAAAGCAGGTCGGTTCGTTCCGGTTTCGAGTTTGCTGATGGTCACAGAAGATAGCTCTGCTTTCGTGGCTAATTCGCCTTGGGTGAGCCCACGCATTACACGAGCCGCCTTAAGACGCTCCTTAAATAACTCTGCGGACTGTAAGGCCTTTTGCTTCGGGGTCATCATTAACTGATGAGACGAGTCTACCCGCGATAAAATATCTATCCATACCAATTCGCGTTGAAAATGATATGGTTATACCATATGGAGGATTTTATTAGTCATTGATACCACCTAAGACGGAGAGCAAATGGAAGAACAGACGATTTGGGTCGATAGACCAGTGTTGCGGGATGTGTTTCTCAATCCCTTTTGGATCATTCTCACGATAGCGACGGGAGGACTTTTCCTGTTTGTCGTAGCATATCTGGTCATCGTTCGATTGACGACACGGTATACGCTGACCAACCATCGGCTGATGGTTGAGAAAGGTATCATCGCCAAAAAGATCGATGACATTGAGCTGTACCGAATCAAGGATACCAAGCTTGATCAGGGCGTGATTGATCGCATGCTTCAGATTGGATCAGTCAAGGTCAATACGTCAGATGTGTCGGGAAATTGGAATATTCAGAAAATTCTGTCACCGAGAGATACCCGCGAGAAAATTCGTAAGGCAACCGAACAGTTAAAGCAGAGCCGCAACGTTCGCATTCATACAGAGTAGGTGACTAAATGAAGCGTGCTTTTATAGCTCTTATCGCCGTAGGTGTGATTTTAACTGCGGCTAATGTGGAAACGGTCAGGCTTGATAAACTGGATCGAGCCACGGAAGTGTATATCCAGAGGGGACTGAACGACCGTGATGCCCAATGTTATGTGTACGCACTGAAATATATAAAGAAAAATGCCAAGCCGACAGAAATCTATGTCACGTTTGATGATCCGATGGAATCCGGTGTTAGCTTCGGGGTTGGAGAAAGCGGTGAAGCATACTCATGCGTGAACGGACGTTTCGAAAGTCGTGACGAAGGAACAAGGGAACTAATCAGAAAATTTCCGTAATAGCATCCAAGCTTGACGCCCAATCACCAGCCTCGACTCTTGACGATGGTTTTGCTTTGATTCCATAGGGGTGGGGATCAAAATTGGTGAAAGTGAGAAATTGGATTATCGGCGCAGCATTAATCGTGCTTGTCGTAAAATTGTTTGGTGAAGATAAACCGCCGCCAATATCCACACCGCCTCCCCAAGTGTCACAATCATCCGACCAACCGGTCGAGGGACTGGGTTTTATACAAAAGCCGTCGGTATCCCAGCGACCAGTTACACCGCCTCCGATTGTTGAGAAGCATCCGTACATCGGCAAACATCTTTACGTTACAACCCGCATTAACATGAGAGCTGAGCCCAACACGGCCTCTCAAGTCATAACCACCATAGATGCAAGCCAGATCGTTCAGGTTGTCAATCACCGATCCGGCTGGTTCAGCATATCGTATCGCAACCACACAGGCTGGGTTTATGGCCGATATATTTCGGAAACTGCTCCAAAACCGGTGAATAGTGAGCGACCGCGAGCGCCTTCGCCTCCATCGGCGGTAGTGCGAGTTCCATCTCAAAATCGATCAGGACAACCCGTTCGCCAGCCTTATTCCGGCACCTGTGACTGTCCCTACGACTATGCACGTAACGGTAGTCGTTGTGGCGGCAGGAGTGCCTACAGTCGTCCCGGAGGGCGTAGCCCAATTTGCTATTACTGACGATTGAAATGAAAAGGAAAATGCTGTTGTGAACCTTTTGCCGAGGTGATCGTTAGCGAAAATGGGAGGACAACTACAAGGGGAATATCAATGAAGTACTCAATCGAATTCAAGTCACTCCCTATCGATAACAAGCCCGAACTCTCACAGCTTCTTCAAGAACTGGAACCAAACCCGAATGCAATACTACCCGATATCGGCGACTTCCTTAGTTTCTTTGATTTTGACAGCAACGATGAAAAACTTTGGGTCGTGGTCTCCCGCTTCTTCCGATATCTGACTGATAAAGCATGCGTCATTGAAATACTGGTTGACCCTGTTCCAGAATAACCACGTGGGAAAAGCTAATTCGCTCTCACAGCGGGCGTTAGTAATCTTACCGGAACAGTCCAGAACGGATAATCGCCGGTTGGATCAAGCGTAACAGCCAAACACGGCTCTCCCAACATACGGCTATCGCCAGCAGCAATCCCGTAGTCTGGTTTCACGCAGGTGAAAACGATACTTCCCTTTTGAATCCAGCAATTAGGTTCAGGGAAATACGGAACGTCTTCAAGCAAGATATACGCTTGGAAATTATCGGGAATTGAAATTGTCTGCATCCACTAAGCATCAAGCCAAAGAGAATTTCGGACAACGACCGAATGCTTCTGATCACTTTCGAGCCTTCGGAAAGATGAAAATAAGTACGCTAATAAAAAAGACCCAACGCGGGAGCGGTCACGGGCAATCTTTTTCCCCTGAGTGCACGACGAGCTAGTACGCTCTTGCGAGTGCTCATCAAGATCAAACCTAACATTTGTATCGAACGCAAATCATATATTCAGTGTTGCTTTGTTTCGTGAGCTGAAAAGTGAGCTTTATTTCGCTTTTATTCTAATCAAAAAGAATTAGCTCTCGACGCATCTCTCCGAGCGCCCTAAAACAACGTGAGCATTAGAGTTGGGTTGCAATACACTTGAGGTGCGAATGGAATACGAATTCTTCGACGCTGGTTTGATTCAGGCAGATCGCATTCTTCGCATTTCCACGGTGCTTGGGCTTGATGTTTTTCTCGCCGAGAAGATGGATGTCCGCGAGGAAATCAATGGCCTGTTCGAAATCCATGTCAGTGTCAAATCCAAGCGCACCGACCTCAAGCCGGAAGAACTTGTCGGAACGCTTGCCGATGTCTCGCTGGAAGTTGCCTATGGCGAGCGCCGTCCCTGGAACGGACTGATCACAGGCTTTCGCGAAGGGCCACCGGTTTCGCGTGGACTGCGCTCTTATCAGCTGACCATCCGGCCGCAATTGTGGCTGCTGTCGCAGCGTTCGGATTGCCGGATATTCATGGATATGACGGCGCTGCAGATCGCTGAAACTCTCTTGTCGGAACACGGCATCAAGGCAGCGGTCACCGGCGGCGTCGTCAGTCCACCGGCACCAATTCATTACTCGGTCCAATGGAATGAGACGGACCTCGCCTACCTCACCCGCCGCCTTGAGGCGGATGGTCTCTTCTACTGGTTTGAACATGAGGATGGTGAGCATACGCTTCATATCGCCAGTCATCCTTTTGGGTATACTGAGGGACCGGAAACCGATGTTAGGTTTGCAGCAGGCTCCACGGACAGGAACCACATCAGCGCGTTTGCAAGAGACTATCAATTCACACCAGGAAAACGGGCTGGTGGTGACTGGAACTTTGAGATGCCGAAGGGGCCACAGGGTGCGGTCACTCCCTCGCTCGTGTCGCTACCGAAAAACGCAGAGTACGAACTGTTCCATTACCCGGCGAAAGCCATGGATCAATCTTCCAACGAAGCGGCTTCAAAGCTTCGCATGCAGGCGGTTGAGGCCGACCACGAGAAGATCGAGGGATCATCCACGGTCAGGACCCTTGCAGCGGGCCGCAAGTTCAAGCCCTATGAAGTTGCTCATGCCGAGCACGTGTTTGAGGAATATGTGGTCACCGCCATTGTGCACCGGATTGTCGATCACTCTTACGAGACTGCGGAAGATGGCTCTCTCGACTACTCCAACAGCTTTATTGCGCTTCCCTCAAGACTTCCCGCAACGCCGCACCGGACAACGCCGCAGCCGAGGGTTGACGGCTCGCAGGTCGCCATAGTCGCCGGACCACCCGGCGAGGAAATTCACCCGGATGAATACGGCCGGATCAAGGTGTGGTTTCCGTGGCAACGCAATCGCGCCAAGAAGGATGGCTCCGATACTTGCTGGATACGCGTCATGCAGTCGTGGGCCGGTGGTGGCTTCGGTGCACAAGTCATCCCACGTATCGGCATGGAAGTGATGGTCACCTATCTTGAAGGCGATCCCGACCGTCCCGTCGTGACCGGCATCGTGCCAAATCCAAGCACAAAGGTTCCGTATAAGCTTCCCGCAAACAAGACAAAGAGTGTGTTCAAGACCAACACGCATAAGGGGAAAGGCTTTAACGAACTGACATTTGAGGACGAAAACGGGCGTGAACAAATTTATGTCCACGCTGAAAGAGATATGGATGTCGAAATTGAACACGATGAATCAAAAATTGTAGGGCATGATAGGCTTTCTTATGTCAGAAATGATCACGTAGAGCGTACGGATGGAAACAAGACAAACATTGTATTTAAGAATGAACTCAGCCAAACAAGGTTAAATAAGACCATACAGATTGAAGGTGACATGCGTCTTTCAGTCGGAAAGTCGGGTCTGTCAACAAGTTTGCCCGACGCTAATTTACGCATCTTTGATCAATTTGTAAAACTTCGCGAATCTTATCAGGTTCTTGACGATAATTATAAGGGGCCAGGAGATTTCCACGTCAACATTTCTGGCAAATCGTCGATACGAGTCCAAGGAAACAGTACGGAGATATCGAATGGCTCAAAATCCTTGGCCTCAGGAAAGAGCATATTGATGTCAGGCAATCAGCACGTGATTGTTAGTGCCGGACAATCCATTGAACTGAGATGCGGGAAATCAAAAATTATTTTGAATAAGGACGGGCAAATTGAAGTGAACGGGGTTTCTATAAAGTTGAATGCTAAACGCATCGATTTAAACTGAAAGAAATAAAGCACAGATATGGGTTATAATGGCACTGAAATAGGTATCGAGCTTGATGCGGATGTTATTCATCATGATTCTGATGAAATATTTGCCGTGCGCTTACCTGGAATTCCAGCAAATTGGAAGCCAGTATTTGATGAAGAATCAAATGCAGTGATTGGGTGGGTGGAAGAATGGACTGGTCTTAAGAAAATATACGACCTTGAAGGCAAGTTCGTGGGGATGGAAGAACTTCCCTTAGAGAATGTTTACATTGTCGAAGACATACTTTTGCTTTTTGTTGGAATCACAGAAATTAAGTGGATTCTACAAGGAGGAAAAGAAGCTGCTGTTGTTGCGGGAAGGCAAATAGGGCGCTCAGCCAGTTTAGGCATTGCGGCTGCTCTTATAAGTCGATCAGCTTTGGTTGGGTTGCGCATTTCGTTTCGCCAATTGACTAAGCGGGAGATCTTTAAGTTCACGGGCACCACAGCAGTACATATGGCAGAAAAAGGTAGATACGTGCCTACGCATGTCCTTTATCTGGCAGCTCGCTACGGCAAAAGAATGGCTGATCCCCAAGGCGTTGCTGGCGCGGTGAAATTTATCCTTGAGCTTGAAAAATACGATAAAACTGGCCAAGCTAAGAAATACACATTGGAATTAGTCCTTCGGACGAAGGACTGGACTGTACTTCATTTCCTTTATAAATAGAACAAGAGCAGAGTTATGATCGAATTGTGGGTTGAAGAGTGTATTTCATATAAAAGTATATATGGCATCGATTACTACTCGTTCGATATGAGTTGCCATTCCGAGGAATCTACGGATGTATTTCCGCACGTTAATTCTTATGACAACGTTATTCTAAGCAGTCCCGATACTGACGTGGATATTCGCTTCACACAGAGAAGCAGAGACGGGAGCAATATACTTGCAGGGGTCTCAACTAGAATAAAAGATGTTGCGGAAAGCGAATATAGCCTCTTTCACCAAGTGCTCAACAAGTGTGAAAATTGGACTGCGAGAAATTTCCTTATAAATTCAAATATCAACATCTCTCCTATCTTTTTCTTGAAGGAAAACAATGCATTTTTACTACTTAATCGCTCAGCTTTAACAAGCGCGATCGCTGTAATTAGCAATCGCAATTTTGAGATTGTTCTAGATAACGAAAGAGTAGCTTTGGCGTTCTGTTTTAAAGATGTGGAGTTTGACAGAATGTGACTATCGTGTTTGCTGAAGGGGATCGATCCTCTTCTTGGATTTATGTATTATGCCAAGGCTCATTTATCAGAACCGATATGTCCAGTCTCGATTTGCGATAGACAGAATGTGCCACGATTCGACTGGGAAGCTGCCTCCAAGCGGGCCAGCAATGCTCGAGAATCCACTATGCAGAAAAGCAGCGATGTTATAGTGACCAAAAGAATATGGGCATAGAATACTTTGGGGCCAAAATGACGGGAAAAAGCAAGATCGCTCTCGCGATGCTGATCGCAGTGATGTTTACGATACATTTTTATATTAGCAGATCACCGATTGGCATCGGGTACATCATTGCCCAAACGACAGCATTTTTTGCAATCGTTGCATGTTTTGCCGGAGCGATTGCGCATTTTACAAAGAGCAAATTTAGAGGCGATATAACACTGGCCTTAACCCTGGTTATGTTGATTATGTCAAATCGATCAATAATCGTTGACACTTATGATGTGAGGAAATTCCAAACTGAAGCTGCGGCAGTGGGTCCAGACAAACTAATGGAGACAATTCAACGCTCCAATACTCGTTACGCTGCAACAGCTCGTGGAATGCAGGCGATCTCAACAGAAAGTGCAGCCTCGTTCGAAAAGCTTTTAAACTCACTAGATGATCCCGCACTCGACGGACCGTTTTTACCAGAAAAAGTAATGGACATCGGCTCACTGCGAGCAGCCAATGCGGCGGCAAATGCGAAAATTACACTTCTGGCCGATTTTGGACCAAAAGCGGAAGAAATTTTCAGTATCGAACGGCATAAATTTGATCTCCTGCTGGCTCAGCTGTCCAGCCAAATGCGTAAGGGATATCTTGGGGGCATTGAGCGAAGGCACACAAACAATCGGAGCATTTTTTCTCGTCGGGTTGCAGGTTTTAGCGAGCTTATGAATACAGCCGCTTCAACGTCGCAGTTTCTTCTTGACCGCCAGGGCCAGTATTCGCTTAGCGCAGATGGTGTTTTGCTCTTTGAGAGTGACAGCGATAGTGAAGAATTCAATCGTCTCGTTACCAAGTTAAACGAGACGGTCAACAACGACCAAGCGCTTGTCCAAGAGGGGCTAACATTGGCTAAGAGTGCTTCCACAGAAATGTGGTCTGCGCTCTCCAGCAGTCAATAACAACCACATTCCAACGCTAGGTGAGCATGATCGCAGAAATGACAACCATGAAGTTCCGCGTACTAGTGATTGCAAACTTGGTTTTAGCATTGACCAGTGGATTGGTTGAATTCTTTAGCACCGTGGCAGATGCCAAAGCTCCAACCGAGATTACCTAAGCAGACATCCTGCTTCTCGTTGCGGCGGTCGTAACAACGATAGGCTTATTGCGATTTGGAGGTCCCAGCCTGCGGCTTCATACATAACTATCACTGGTATAGTTACGCAGCTGCTGCCAATTGAACCCACGGCATCAACGCTCACAATCGGTGCGTTGCTTGCAGCGACATATTGGTCAGAAATCCGCGTCAGGTTTACGCCGAAACAATCTGCGAGGCAGCTCGCATAGTCGGCCAATTTCAACGTTCGATCCATTCGCATTCCATGGATCAATTACACCATAAAATTATGCGGATAACTCATTGCGATCTACTGGAATGAAAGCCTTGGACCGTTCATTCTCAGCGCGAACGGGGCGGACCAAAAATGACGACACTCAACACCTATGAGTTTAATACAGCTACGCCTGAACAGGGCAGTCACCCAATTACGGTATCAATCAACCCGCATAACTTTTCACCAGCAGGGAGAAGGAGAAAAGGTCAATCGACCACACGACATTTGTTGATTGGTTTCGATACTGAGTACCAGTCATTCAATGTGACGGCTGAGCAGATCAAGGATCGCAAAGCGCGAAACGAGGTTCTTTCCTACCAGTATTGCGTCAAGCTTATCGATGCAAACAGTCAACCAGCCGATCCGCCAATTTCAGTTTCAGGAATTATCATTCCGGATGAAGATAAACGATGGTTTCTTGACGACTTCATCGCAGCGAGCCTTGGCGATCTTGTCGGGAAGAATCCTGACATCGTTCTTCCCAAGGATGTTTACCTGATAGGCCATTTCACTCGGGCAGATTTGCCAGCTTTTGAGGGGTTTGCCGATCATGCAAGAAATTTACTGTCCAATGTTCGCAGCACATTTGTTTCCATTGACGCGTCCCAGAAGCTAACGATCTGCGATAATCAAAACAACGATCTCGGCACGCTGAATGTCAGAATGCGTGACACAATCCTGCTAGCTCCAGCGAACGCAAAATCCTTGGCGGCCATCGGTGACATCTTGGGTTTTGAAAAGTTCTCTCTGGCGGATGATGCCGCCACGGAGCTTCATATCAAAGAGAATATGAAAGAGTATCGCCGGACGAATTGGCCAGAGTTCCGCGACTATGCAATTCGAGACGCGGAAATCTGTGTTGCTTATGCAGAACGGATTATCAGGCAGAACCATCAATTATTTGGTGAGTTCAAAATGCCGGTCACACTGACAAGCTTCGGTCGCAAACTGGTGTGGCAAGGCTGGGAAGAAAAGGGGCTTGATCCTTATCAGATCGTTGGAAAAGAGAAGGTGGACACCAAACAATACAAGAAGAAACTGGGCTACTTTATATCAGATACAGAAACACCATTCCTGCCAAAGGTACATTTTAAGCAGGCTTTTATTACAGAGTGTTTTCACGGCGGACGCAATGAGCAATATCATTTCGGCATAGCTGATGAGGGCGAGTGGAAAGACATCGATTTGAGTTCAGCCTATCCAACGGCAATGTCCCTGATAGGCACGCCAGACTGGGAAAGTGTGCGAGAGGTCTACAGTATTGATGATTTCAAGCTGGATGATCTTGGCTATGCGTGGGTGGAATTTGAATTTCCGGCGTCAGCTCGGTTTCCCACACTACCAGTCAGAACCGCGCATGGAATTATATTTCCAAGAAAAGGAGAATCTTATTGTGCTGCGCCTGAGATTTATCTTGCAAGGAAGCTTGGGGCAACACTGACGGTCAAAACAGCGGTCGTCGTGGACACAGATAAGAAAAACCCGGTATTTGCAGATTTTAATCGCGATTGCATCGAAAGGCGCAATGCGTTCGGTAAAGGCACGTTCGACAATCTGTTCTGGAAGGAAGTTGGAAACAGTACGTATGGTAAGACAGCGCAAGGGCTGAAAGAGAAAAGGGTATATGATCTCAAAAGCGATGATATGGTCGAGTTACCTGCCAGTGAATTGACACAGCCGTTCTTCGCCGCCTTCATCACATCGTATACAAGGGCCGTACTTGGGGAAATCCTCAATAGATTTCCCCCTTCCGTAAAAGTGTTCAGCGCGACTACGGATGGCTTGCTCACCACCGCTTCACAAGCTCAAATAGATAAGGCTTCGACAGGGGCATTGGTCAAATCATTTGGTGCGGCCAGACAAAAGCTGGTCGGCAACGATACGTCACTGGAAATAAAGCATCAGATCAGGCAGCCGTTGGGATGGCGAACACGTGGATCGGCGACACTGAAAAAAGGTTTTGGTAAAGATGCGATCGTTCTTCAAAAAGGAGGGCTGAAAACCAACATTCTTTTCGATGATGATCAGCAAAACAATCATGTCGTAGAATTATTCTTCAATCGCTATCCTGAACAAAAGCTGGAATACACGTCCGGTATTGGTATCAAAGACATGGTAAGATTTGAAACAGACTTCGTTTTCAAGGACGTGTCGAAACGCGTTTCAATGGAGTTCGATTGGAAACGCAGACCAATCCAACCAAGTGATAAATCGGTCGTTTTTAACGGGAAAACCTATACCCACCTGTCTTATGAAACCGCTCCACTGGAAGATGCAGAGGAATTCAAAAAGGCAAGAAATGCATGGGAAAAATATGATTCCAAGTCTCACAGTTGCCTGAAGACAAAATCCGATTTTGATAATTTCAATACGTATCTCCAAACCAACTCCACGCCTGATCGCCAGCGGGCAAAGTACGTGAGCAGACAAGCGGGAGATATGAAAAGGCTAAGAAGAGATTTGTGCCGTGCGTTCAAGCATTCACTGGCAGGGTTTGATCGTGAGATTGAAATTCAGGGAAAAATCTCCCATGCAAGCTTTATGAGTGCGTTGGCGGATTGCGGGATCGAGTGCAAAGATTCTGATCTGGATAATGGCAAGCGGGCAGAGTTCAAACCCAACCAATCGTTCCGTACAGAAAAGGCCATGCAGGCTATCCAGATGTTAAAGCAAAACCACTATCCGCAGTTGGATATCGATATCCTGATGGAACCTGAATAAGAAAATCGCGTCAACAAGGATTTAACCCACTTCAGTAAACTGAAGAGAAATCCGTACCGGATTTCTGATCCGGTTTTTTATGAGATTCACTTTATCTAAGGGCCAATGGATAACTCGTGAAAACCCTTCTTCATCCCTCGAAAGCCAGCATAAATATTGAAATCAGATAAACCTCAGTGGTCACCTACCAAGGTCCCAACCACAGATTTCAATATTTATCCCACCTATCGAGGAACGGGCCTCACCAAGTTTAATGTTTACAGGATGAGTGAATTGTTTTAAATAATAACGACGCGTCTATTACGTAGACAAGTATAATCCGTAAATGTTTGCCTCCCCACACCCATATATAACTTTTACGGATTTTGGTTTGTTTTATATTATAAGAATATATTGGATATATTAAACCCAAGCATCTATGCGATGCAGGATAACACACCACTTTATATACAAAACCATAAAAATCATTCTCTTATCCTCCTTTTGTTTTATCTTGAAAGGGCCTGATTACCAAAAAAGGAGAAAAGACGCGTTTACGCGTGCCGCAGGCTAATTCCTATCCATTGGCATCATTCAAGGAAAACTCATCCAATCATTGTTGAGTTTGGAACCAGACTTTATCCGGAAGACAACCTTATCGTTTTGAGATACCGGCTGTGTTGAGATTGTATCAAGCCGTCATCAATCCACCTCCTGCTTTTCCGTTGACAATCCAAGGCATGACCGACGCAGGATCTTCAAGTATCTTTGCCTTGCGGGCGAAGCCTTCAAATGCCGAATGAGCCACGCTCAGCGGCTTATGGCCGTCGAAGACTTCACAGCATGTACGCCATGCAGTTTCATGAATAAGATCGCGATGGGCTTCCGGCCAGTTGTCCAGAAATTCAATCGCATCATCAAGCGTTGCGATTTCGCGAACAATTCGCGATCCATCTTTTACGAAGATTGGGCTTTCGAAATATATGTTCATCAATTCCTCCAGAATGGTTCACCAAGAAATCGATTGGGTTTGATTAGGCTTTCCCTGAAGATCGTACGCGGCGGCGCATGCAACCACCTTTTGCCTTGCGTAAGATCTCGGAGATTGTTTCAGGCGGTGAGTAGTCTCGAACCGCCTGAGCCTTGATCTTGATAAGCAGCTCCGGTGGAGCTACGCGATTAACAGAGGTTTTTTGAGTCAGTCCTTCCATGTTTTGCCACTCCCTGAAGAATAACAAACTGCGCCCACGATACATATCGCGGGGTAGCATTTGGGTTGTTTGGATACCCGGAATTATAATTCTGGGAAAACTGCGTTTCAAGAGTTTTGTCGTAATTTTTCAGAGCCGTGCGGAAGCCTGTCGGGCTTTCTCAATTGCCACAAACTGAAACACACCACGTGTCAGGATAGCTGTTCTATTTGGATTTACGAAGCTTTGACTGGCGGGTCTGCTCTTCTTCGGCCTCAGCCAAAGTCTTGAACGGTCCCATGATCTCAGGTTCAGGGGAACCATCTTCAATATTTAGATAGAACAGCCCCAGACTCGTCGTAACGTAAGTCGAAAGCTTTTTGTTTTTCTTCTTGGCCATTGCTCACCTGTGCAAAATGCCCAAATAACAGTTTCGCGGCTAACAAATCAAGCAATCATGGTCTAGATTAAAAAAGGGTATGATATCGGGCTCAGGACCCTAGATAGTTCTTCACTGTCTGAGGAAAGAACCTGCCGCCATTTCTGGTTTTAATCCCTTTCGCATTCAAAGTTCTTGCCAATTGACTAAGGGACTGGTTTTTCCAGTCTTCGTCCAAGTGGCTGACAAGTGACGACGCGAACGCTTCAGCGTCAGCCTTGTTCTTTTCAGCCAAAACTGATCCATTCAGACCAAGCTGTTTTCCTTGCCTTTTGGCTTGAGCGAGTGCTGCCTTGGTTCTCTCGGAAATCAGTCTGCGTTCTTCCTGTGCCAGTGCTGCGAAAATGTGAAGCTGAAAATCCGTTGCATTCGGCATTTCCGCGATAACCAGTGGAACGCCTTTTTCCATCATTGTCGCAATGAAACTGACGCGTCTCGAAAAACGGTCGAGTTTGGCTATCAGCAATGAAGCGCCTGACTTCTTGGCAAACGCCATCGCCCTGATCAACTCAACACGTTGATCATTCCTGCCAGATTCAACTTCAACAAAGTCGGCGATCAGCTGACCATTTGCTTCAGCAAATGCTTCGACCATCTGTTTTTGAGCTTCCAGACCCAATCCAGATTTGGACTGCTTTTTGGTCGAAACCCGGTAATAAGCAACGTATTGCATCGATCCTCTTCAAACATAAACGCTGGTTTATGTTTGACGGGTCACGTCGAATAAATTGGGGGGCAACGAAAAAAGTTCAACTGCGCAGGGATTCCGCGCCGACAAAGAAGTTTGTGAGAATACTACGCAGATACGGAGATTGTTAACTTTATACATTGAATTGCCGTTCGGAAGTAGCTTGCACAGTACACATTGCAATCTATAACTCGAGAGGGAATAAAGAAAGGCGGTTCCAATGATTGCGGAGCAAAACGATGAAAAGTTAAACCAAGCTATTGCTGAACGGTGGTGCCGTTCAAAAGGTTCAGGTTGGAGTTTAGTTGATACCGCAGGACGTGGAGGTACCGCTCCAGTATTTACAGTCAACTCTCCCAAAGGACCGCTCGCACTCAAGTTACTCGATAAGGAGTTTTCCGAGGGAGCCCGCCGCTCCGAAAGTGAAAAACGTATCCAGAAACAAGTTGACTCGATTGGGATTCATGCATGCCCGTACCTTATCCAAGTTTACGAGGGGGGAGCTTTTGAGGACAGACTGTTTCTACTAATGAACAAGGCGCTTGGTTCTGAGCTCGCACAATGCTTGGATCTTGTTCCTAGAAACAAGATATCGTCCATAGTTGATCAGGTTGCCCAAGCCTGCATATACTTAAGAAGCATCGGACTGTGTCATAGAGACATCAAATCCGCCAATGTCTTCGTGACTTCGGATTTCACGCATGCCACTTTGCTGGATGTCTCTGTGGCGCGTGACATCTACGATCCCGTTGGTCTCGGAACGGACCATGGAGATAAGCTACCCGTTGTTGCTACGTCGCGTTACACTCCGCCGGAATATTTGTTTAGGTTAATTGATCCGGGTGAAGAGCTCTGGCATGCGGTAGATGTATATCAACTGGGCGGACTAATACATGATCTAGTTATGCGAAAGCCCATGTTTGAGGAAGACTATCGAAAGTCGGCTGAAAACCGCTACCGGTTCGCTTGGGTGGTCGCAACCAAAACTCCAGAGCTCGCTGCAGAAGACATTGATGCCGGACTTCTACTACTTGGGCAACGATCGTTAGACAAGGATTGGCAACGTCGCTCTAGTCTTCAGCTGGAAGACTTTCTTGCAAACAAGAATAGCCGCAGTAAATTAGGGATCGAAGCAATTGGGCTCGCTCCAAAATTAAAACAAAAACCTGAGATTGGCCCGGCTAATATCCGTCAACTTCTGTCAGGCTACGCCAAGGATTTGGAAGAGCAGCTTCGGGCATACCAAGTCGAAAAAGGAATTAAGGCAATCCATTCCGCTGCTCCACGCCTTAATGATAACCGCTGGGAAGTCTGCTTCGAGTGGACATTGCCTATCGATGGAGAGCATAGCTATGATCACATAGCCCTATCCTACGAGTTGTCGGTACATTCTGTTATGGGCAATACGCAGATCGGTATGGTTGGGACACTCATTGCTCACAATTCATCTGGAGATCATGCTGCAACGATAGAATTACCAAATATCCCTATTGACGAGTCTACCAAAGAAGTAATTTTTACTCGTGCGGTCGGTGCTATATCCGAGCTTGCCACCAATATTATGAATAGCTCTAAGGAAAACGAATAATGTCACTCTGGTGGGCCCGTAAAGATCAATTGGACGAGCATCAACGCAGGTTGATTGAAGATTTAGAAATTGAAGGAAAATATCTTATACTTGGCCCTCCCGGCTCAGGAAAGACGAATGTTCTACTGCGGCGCGCCCAGTTTTTCAGAACACAGAGTATCCCTAATATTCTTGTTTTGACTTTTACAAGATCTTTGACAGAATTTTTGCGGACTGGCTGTTTTAATGCCAATGGAGATGAAATATTTCCTCCTGCTTTAATAACCACTTACGAATCTTGGATCAGAGAAATCTATTATAAGCAAAAAATCGATCTCCCTACGGTCACTGATCCGTCAGCCAGAAAAAGAGAGTTAGCAGCTGGAGCTTTGGAAATTGTTAGAAACAGTTATTTGCCTCGATATGACGCTCTTTTTATCGATGAGGCGCAAGATCTTTTGCCGGAAGAAGTGGCTTTGATTCAAGATAGGGCAGATAGGTTGTTTTTTGTGGGGGATGACCGTCAGCGCATCTATCATAGCGTAAGTGGTTTAGAAGCAGTTCGGGCCATTGTGCCTACTCCTGTTGAGGAAACCCTCCCATTTCACTATAGATTAGCTCCCGAGATATGTGCGATGGCTGATCGAATTCTCAATAATGTGGCGGGACAAACCTTATCGAAAACCGAGCACTACACAGGGCCAAAGCCCGGGCGGATTGATGTTCATGCCTTCCTAGACCGCGAACCTCTCATTGCTGCGACAATTAGTAATCTCACCAACCAGCTCAGAGCTTACGGCGATTTCTTAAGTCAAGGCGATAGGCTAGGCGTAATTGTTCCGCGTAAGGATGATAGAATTTTACTCTATGATGCGATAGAAGCAAGTTCCGAATTATCTGGTCGCGCCCAGATAGTGAGAGCTCGCACCGGTGATGAAGATGATCGAAACCATTCGACAGCTCTTGACCTCGACCGACCTATTTTGATTATGACAGAGCAAGCGTGCAAAGGGTTGGAGTTCAGAGCACTGCATTGGTTATTTGTGGATGACCTAACTGGATTTCGAACCGACGAGCGGTACTATACGGTGGTGACACGTGCGAAGTCGAGCTTGGACATCTATCACACAAACTCCCTTCCTCAAACTCTAGCAAGATCGCACTCTAAGCCCGCGGGGGACATTTGGTCTTGATGAATAAAGATTTTTACTTTGTCTGGGCGTCAGACCGGGAACTTAATGAGCTTGTCACAGGACAACTAACTGGCAATTATGTGCCTTGGCCCAGCATTCAACTTAGGAACAAAGGCGACGGGCAAATCGGAGTTTTAATCGAATTAGGTCTTGATGAGCACGAGCACATCAAGCCAGTAGTGCTTGTAGTACCAGAACCTGCGCAACGGCGGCTTTTCGGGCGATTCGCTTCTCTCCGGGAAGAACTCGCTCCTCTCTCAACGTGGTGTCATATCATTTCCGAGCAATTGTTTGACTCAATCGATGATTTACATCAACCGGCATCATTGGGTGGACTTGAAGCCGCCTGGAGTGGGTTAGCAATTGCCGAATCAGCTCTTTTAGCTCAACGACCAATTGACAAGATTCGTGTCGCGGCATGTTTTGCCACCGCCAGTTTTGCGGTCGCGCGAACGCATGCACTATGGCCGAGGGTACGTGTTGAACAGACTATTGAAAAATATGAGTTGGCTAACAGTGTTGCGCGCAATGTTCCACGAGCAACAGTTAAACTGGCAAAGGACCTTGAGCCAATATGGGGTAGTCTGATTGGAGTTCCTAACGCATATGCGGCCTCTGATCGCAGCCTGAGCAAAGCCATATTGGGGCTGTTGGAATCACGGTTAAATGACCCGTCCAGTGAAAATTTAGTATTGGCTGAAAATTTATCGCGCTGGCCAGAACGTGAACTTATAGTTCAGCTTAACGAGCTCCATCCCGAAGCAAGGGTAAATGCATTTGATCAGGTTATTAACGAACTTCGTTTCTCAAACCTAGGCACCGAAAGGTCAAATGTGTTGGCATTTGTGGCAGGTTATATTGCAACGATCGCAGCTGGTGGAGCGCCAAGTATCGGTTTGGCCGAGCATGTATCTCGAGATTTTCCCGCAGTTTTGGCTTGGGCCTACGTAATAGGTGGAATTGGTGAACAAATAACTTGGACCTCTAGTTTTAGTGGTCTAGGTAGGCTCGTGAGCAGGGAGTTGTTGCGCCCACTCCACCTAAACGAGCCTCCTAGTTGTGATTTTTCCATTGATGAAGCCGTTCATCTGGTGGACAAGCAGTTAAGCGATCCTCTGGTACATTTGAAAATCAAACAGCAGCGACAACTTTCGATTGCGCTTTTCCCCGGCGTCAATCTAACGGTTCCGTTATCAGAACAGAATGAGGTGTCCAGTGGGCAGCAGACCACGGCAATGCGACCTGAGCAAAAGGTCGGCGATTTCGCAGCGCTCGTAAACGTTTTATGGCCTTCAATTTTGGATAAAATCCGAAGTGAAGGCTTGATAAGTAACACAGCACCGAAAAATGCTAGTTCTAAAAAGCGCGCGAACCAAACTAAGTATAGTTCAGATTAATCCAAGCGAAGATGGTGCAGCAGGCAATACACGTTGTCTGAGACACTAGTGCGGTAAGCTATTCTGCAAATCGCATCTTTATTTGCTCTGATACTACCGCCAATTGTTTATCGAAGGATCCGGTGACTGTTGCGGCTTTTGCTTTCTCAAGCGCGGCAATCACATCGGTCAACATCTCGCAAATGATCGCGTTTCGAACTCTTTCTCTACTCACGGCTAATAAGATTGAGGGCAACAGCCATCAATATATAACACAGACTTTTAACTCAGTCGGGTTTTTGCCGAGTCGAAGATATATCCTAGTGCTGGACGAACTCAGCATAGGCCGATCGGTTAGGGAGATACACTTCACAAGAAAAACAAGTTCTGTCACGGTCGGCATCATGGAAAACGAGTGATCGATGAGCATAATTGCGCGTCCCGACTTTGGAAGAACGCATCTCAAAAGTACTTTTATTTATTCATTTACGTAACCGTAGCGGCGCCCACTTCCCATGACTTTAGCGCCAGCAATACTATGTCCGAAGGCTGCGTCAAAATCCGCTTCCTCCAAAGCCCGTATATGGTGCTTTGCGCCGTCGGCTCGAAATACCAACACCTTGCCATCGTACATATCAAAACCGTATTCTTCTGGAATCGGCAAAGTAATTTTTTCCATGTGGTTGTTCCCCATCCGAAGGTTTTTAGCAACTTCTTGTCCGGTGGGGGTGACGAAAATGATCTCACCGATAATCGAGTTTAACGGTTGATCAATAGGCGCGTGAAATCCAAAAAAACGATTCATTCCCCGAGGCATATCAATTTGGTTTCCGGGTCTGTCCTCACCACGATTACGAGTAACGTATCCAGCCTCTATCCAGAAAGTTTTTACTTCTGCGTAGTCTGGTTCGCCTCCGTCATCCCCTTGGGGTGCTTTCTTCTCCACCCACGCGGCCTCATAAAGATCTATGATCTCCGCTAAAGGTGTTGCCCCATTCCAAAGCGTTTCCGCTGCAAGATGCGATTGGCGAAATATCCTAGTATATTGGGCGTGATCGGCCGCATACAATGCAACCCCGCACTCCACATTTTTACTTAGACCGCTGGCCGAAAAGTTCCCCGATCCCGAAACCATACCAAATTTGTTCTCTGGATTATTAAGCAGGAAGGCTGCCTTCATGTGGTAGTCAAGACGAGGAACAAACCCATCTTGGCCCACAATCCAAGCCCCATCATAAATTCGAACCTCGGTGTTTGGTTTTTCGCTAATGAATTTAAGAGCTTTGGGGTGCGTCCGACCATAGTCCAACCCGAATAGCCACCGCGTCGGCACATTGTTCCAGAAGCCAGCACCGAATTCAATGTCAAACCCGGCAGCACCTGATTGGGTTGCATAGGCATAGCATCCCAGCATAGACGATGATCCTACCAAGCCGTGCACTCTTAAAAGTTGCCCTGACGTAGTTACTTCAGAGTTCGGGCTTTGAAGAAAAGCTTTTACCTTCATTGTCGATCTTTGCCTCGCGACAGGTTAAGTGCGAAGAGTTTGGCAATTATATCATCGTCACTGACGTTGGACGGCCATCCATATGCTGCCGCAACTGCAGCATCTAGCCTTTCATGGAGAGTTATCAACCAAGACGGCTTCTCGTTGTAGAGCTTTGTTAGCGTACGCCGCTTGACTTCTGAAGTGGCAACGGTGTCGATAGCATCGTGCACGACAGACATTCCCTGATCTGGATCGATCTCAACACCTACAAGTTCTTGTGGGTTTAGCCATCGTTCACGTGTCCGATTTAACTCCTGAGCGGCGTTAGCTATTGCCTTTGCGCGTGGGTCTGTCATCGCGATACCTAGCTCGATATCTGGCGTCAATCCGTCGGGAAAGGGAAAAGTTTCAAAGGTCGTACTGGGCGTGTATCTCGGATCGTTACCCATTCCCAGATAGCTACACATCCGCAACGACCAAAGGTCATGTAATCTACTTTGTAGTATACCGAACGCAAGATCGTCGTCTCTTGCTATAGCCACAACCATATTGTCGGCTAACATAGAGGTCGAAACCCAGCGGAAAATTCTATGCTTTGATACTCTCGGTGTAGCGATAAACCGGCGTTTCCCTACGAGGGCCTTACGCATGGCTGGACGTGTATTCCAATGCCTCCACCATGTCTCCAATGCCTCTTTCTGGTTCATGTGAGCACGATGCTCTCGGACCGGTTTTATATATTTGAACGGAGCTTCGTAAAGGGATGCCTCGTATTCGTTGAGATTGTTGAAATCAACGATGGACCGACCATATGGCCTATTGACGATTTCATCGCCGATTAAATACGGCACCACCACGTCAGAGTTTGGCCGTCCGTTCGGGTTCCCTGTTGCGGATAGAAGTCCCGTGGCCTGTTCAGCATCGACTAGATAGGTAGCAGGTGGCAAGCCCAAACGCATTGCGTCAGCGCGATTTAAGCTTCCACGAGGCACTACACCTTGAAAAGCTATTCCCTTATTAGCAAGTAGTTTCCCTGCCCTTGTCAGATCTACACCAGTCTCGCCGATCTTCGCTGTTAGATCCGCGAAAATGGTGTCAACGTTCTTTCCGTCCAGTCGAATTTCGGATGTCACTCTAGAACTGGCTAGACAGACCATGGAGACGCGAACTGACGCACCATCAACCGTCCACGGCTCATCCGACCAGGCCTCAAAAATTTTACCTTTTGAAGCCGCCTTAGCAAGTACCTCTCTGTTTTTGCCGTCGGCGATTGAATTGGTTGTAACAAGGCCTACCCTATCGGTGAAATCTTTCAGCGCTTCGCCTGCTTTGTGGATCCAAAACGTCACTAAATCAGCACCATCTGGAACCGAGCCGCCATAAACCGCACGTAGCTCTCGGACATATTCCCTACCCAACTCTGGCTGAAGCTTGCGGCTTCCTAAAAATGGCGGATTGCCTATAATGACATTTGCTCGTGGCCATTGTGATGCAGAGCCGTCTTCATTCAAAAGAGCGTCCCTGTTTTCGATGGTCGACAGCGTCTTCAGAATAGGATCGCGGTTCACCTCAAAACCATTTTTCCGCATCCATTGAATTTCACCAATCCAGACGCTTACTCGCGCCAGTTCAGCTGCGTAAGGATTTAATTCAATGCCCAAAACGGCCGCGGGGGAAACTTCTGGTACACCACGCTCTATTCCGAAAGATTCGCAATCGAGGCGAACACGATGGTCCAAATCCTTCAACACATGCAACGCCATGTAAAGGAAATTCCCTGAACCACATGCTGGATCCAGAACACGAAATTCCCGCAATTCTTGCAGAAACTTATCACGTAATGTATGAGCCCGATTGAATTTCTCGGTCGCTGCCTTTCGTAGTTTCGTAATTCGGACTTGCCGTCCTTTATCCGACTTTTTGGCTTTATCCGCGTCTAGTTTATAAAGAGCACTGGCCTCATCCAGTACGGCCTTGATGTCTAAAGTGGCCTTATCCCTAGCAGAGCACAGCTCCTTAATTTCCGTAAATACAGTTTCCCATTTTGACAGCAAAGGCTCGATAATCGTGGGCCGTACGATCATCATTATTTTTTCGCGATCTGTATAATGCGCGCCAAGCTGAGCTCTTTTTGCGGGATCCAGCCCACGTTCAAAAAGAGTACCGAAGATCGATGGATCAATGTCACTCCAATCCAGCTCTGCCGCCCGTCTTACTAACTCGATGTCTTCCTTGTTTAAATCAACCACGTTAGCGTCATCGAATAATCCACCGTTGAACCACGCGATCTGATCGATCCCGAACAATCCGCCACTTTTCATTTTCTCAAAAAGACTCGTCAGCAAATCTGAGCCAATTGAAGGTCGCTCAAACGCACGGTCAAGAATCTGCGTAAATAATTTGCGTGGCAATAGGCTTATATCCTCGGCGAACATACAGAAAACAAGCCGGTTAATGAAATGTGCCACTTTATGTGCTTGATGTCCCCGCTCACGCAAACGAATGGCAAGGGATGCAAATTTATCAGCCGCCTCCATTGTCAAGGCATCGATCGTCTTCTTAGGTTTTAGACGCTCAGGTTCGACAAAAGCATTCCGCAAGAACTCACGCTTATTGTAGTCTCGGAGATCCTCCATGAGAATCTCATGTGTCTCTGATACGGTGTTCGTCCAATTTGTATGGATAATAATCCTATCCATGTCAGATACGATTAAGAGCGGTGGATTTTCCAGCGCCACAGAATATTGTAGAAGTTGGCTATAGGCAGCCCTTAGATCTTTACGCTTGCCTTTGTATTCCCAACCAAAAGCTCCTCGTCGCCAGACATCTGCCCACCCTTCTCCACCTGCGGCTTTTGAAGCACCCCGTTCAAAACAATACCACTCCCCCGTTGGGTCAGCACTAATTGGCTGCTCAACGCCGAGCAAGTCACAAAGATCGTTGAAATGCGATTGGGAAGCAGACCTTTCTTTGAGTGTAGAAGCTCTCCATTTGGTTATAAAATCGTCGGCGTGCATGTACCTAATTTCTTGTTATGTCGTATGTTCTCATATCCCTACTGTAGCCGTCATCATAGTTGGTGTCATCTTCAAACGAGACGCAAGCTTTGTGTATCACTACAGTCTCCACCCTTCGTAGTACTTAGTAGGATCTTTCTCTTACCGTTCACGAAGCCACCGAAAACTTGAAGGGATTTGGGCCATCGAATTGATAGAATCGTAAGCTCATTCGAAGATAGGGAGTAGCGGCTTAAATTAAGTCTTGGGATGGAGATCACAATTAGCCGTTGAACCTTGCTCACGCGCCAAGATCAAAAGCTTGAGTTCAACGAACGCTACTATGGTCAGACAGATGGCAAGTTAATAGAAAATATGTCGCCGACGTGCAGCGCCGTTGAAGCTCGGCCACTAGCCTTAAAGGGCACACGTACGCCCCGTGGCCTTCTGATTGCTGGATTCTGCTGCAACAAACACTTTAGAAGCTCCATTTAACTATTTCCGAAACCGTTTCTTGATCTGCTCCGATACTGTAGCCAACTGATCATCGAACGACTCGGATACGGCTGCAGCTTTAGCTTTTTCCAACGCAGCAATCAAATCCGGTAACGCTTCGCAGATGATCGCATTCTTACCCTTGGCAAGTTCCAGAGCGGTACGTCCGTATTTGATCGACAAGATCAGTTTTCCGTCTTCGTCTTCAAACCACCAGCGACCGCGAGGAGATTTTCCCTGTGAAGTCTGATCGACAAATTTGATCTGCTTCTCGATCTGAGTGACCAGCCGTTTGCGCCGCTTTGCAGTGGCGTCTAGTTTTGGCTTCGCTTTCGATACGGTGAGTTTCAAACCTTCCAATGCCATTCGCTTTCTCCCTGTTGAGTGCGAAGGGCATCAGGTGGAAACAAGAAATGGTCAACTAGTTTGAATACCATTTGCCGTAACCACGGCAGTGACAAATTTGATGAGCTATAGATATTATTGCCACTTTATACCGATCACGAATCTAGCTCGCATTCCACAGCGCAAAATAATCCCGATATCTTCGCCAGTTGAGTGGTCGTCGCGTGGATATGGCCATCGGGTGATCTGCTCAATGTGCAGCCGTAGTCTCCGGATCGAAATCGAATGGTTCTGCTTATGTTAGCCAATCCGACAAATAGTGGCCTAAATCCGAAACCATGCCCGGGCTCTAAAAAGCGCGATACCCCTTCTTTCAAAGACAATTCCAGTGCTGAACCAGAGTCTGAAATGTCAGCATATTGAGAGTTCGTCTGGAGGCTTCGCAGAACACCAACTCCTGAGTCTCCCACAACAAACTCAAACTTACCTGCTCTTGTACTGTATGCAACATAACCCGTCTCAATTCGTTCACTATGATCAACGATGTTTCCATATATTTCGCCAATAGCCGCTATCAGTTTACCCGCAGAATCATTAGAGAAGCCGACAGAAGTCGCCGCTCTTTTCGATCTTAAAATGAAATCCGTCCACGCGAGCTTATCATCTACAAGCTGCGTGACAGGAACGAATCCTTGACCGTCAAATGAACCAAACCAAGAATTCATTTTTCTCAAACTTTTGAGCAAGTTAGAGTGATTTGGAGCTAGAAGGTATTTAGACGTTTCTGATCGTGCGTTGGCGTTTGACGCCATATGAACAAGTTCTAATAGCGGTCCCAAATCGTGAGCAACAAATGTGGGGAGCTCGGTAACTGTCATTCCACCTTCAATTGCAAAGCAGATGTCATCTAGAAGATCGAATGTAAGCGTATCGATAATGCGCCTCGTATAACCAAACTTTAAATTGCTTCATTGTAGAAAGCAGCCTTCAGAAAAGCTACTTGTTCATTTATATTGTATTCTAGATGGTTAGCTAATGACTCTTCAGGATGAGTCTTTTTAGGTTTCCAATCCAACGTTTGGTTATTTGTACGTTCAGCTACCTGGCGTTTAATCGTCTTCATGAAAGCGGTTGTATCAATGTAAACTACGCTTCTATAAAATCTGCGCAAGAAAGGGATCACACTTGGATCACCCCGAACTACAATATCTAATGTTCGACCCGCCTTTGTTGCTAAGTGAGCGAGACTATCCAAATGAAACTGCATCCGTTCCTTTCGCGCTGGCCCTGTAATAAATTCGTAGGCTAAAACTTGGATCTCTGGGCGCTCGGAAATAAACTTTCCCCACCGTTCGAAGTCTTTGTTTGTTCTACCGTTAGGATGAAGCGCGCAGGAAAGTCCCACATGTTGGAATTCCGAAAAAATCAGTCCTATGCGCTTTATTGCATGCATGTCGTCCGTTCGAGGATTGTCTAATAAAAGGCTGAAATTCGGTGATGATACCAGACGAATACCCAAGTGAACCAATTTTTGAATAATGGTAAAACGTTCCGTTCCTAGCGCCCACCAAGGTTCAATCCGGTGGTCGTGATCAACGCCCGAAAGAATGATTTCTGATCCAAAGCCAATGCGATAGGAGTTACAAAGGTGTTCGCGTGAATTGAAGCGAACCTCTTTCTTTTGAAAATTAACGAGGTCAGATAACCGGAGGGCAATCCATTGGTTTGGTAGATTAGAAGAGCGTGAGCTTCCATGATAGATTAGGGGAGCGACGCCATTTGGCAAATCTATGTCACAAAGTGGCGTTCTAGGTACATTATCAAGACCAAAACCCATAATCTCGCGTTTTTGCGATACATATCTTTCGATGTTGTTCGGACAAACTCTCGTACAGCGCTCAGTGTCTCCACAGCAAAGTCCGAGGCAGTCGAATAGTGATCCTTTTATAGATAGACCGCCACACAACCCGTGGTCGGGGCAAGTGAAGCATCCGAGCAGCTTTGTATTATACTGTGGTTCGTCGGTTAGCGAGCGAATGATAGTATCATTACGACGCAAATCTTGGCTTTGATTTAGCACAGCGATACTTCAGCCTTCCTTGAGAAGGTGTGAACCCGACGTATAACGCCGGTCGCAACCCCGCCAGATTTTTCCACAGCGGCAATCACATCTTTGGACGGACTGTCCAAAGACCCAACGATTGAGTTACCCCGTCGTAACTTTAGCGAGCCATCCAGAGATTCGATAATGAGTTTCTCACCTCCGGTTAAGCTTGTTTCTTTTGCTATTGAAGCGATCAAGCATCGCGGTTGATCCTCAGGGTTACGAGTAAACAAATCAGGAGTGGCAAGCTCCACGCGCTTTGCATCAATATGCTTGTTGAAGGTTCGCCGAGTCCTATTAAGAAATTCTGATCCCATCAGTCACTCACTTCTAATACAGGGCGATAGTATTTTGATCGTCCTTTTGTGAATTCTCGGATTAGTCCTTTATTTGCTAGGCCAGCTAAACGATTGTTCCAAGCTGTCGTCACTTTAATCTCTTCGGATTCCCCGAATTGTTCCATCAGCTGATTTGCATCAGTTTTTCTTAAGTCACAAACTAGTTCAAATGTTCTTTGTTGTTTAACGTCAAGCAACCCAATTACGGTAACATTAGAGATAAGGTTATCGTCGCTCATTAAACAACTAAGAATTGCGTCATTCTTCGCATTGGCAACCATGAGTAACTCATCATGGACTGAGTCGTTTGGATTTGCAGCAACCGGATAGTATTTTGATCCAACAGCGCGCATGTAGTTTTTCAATGCAAAAATAGACTCTCGCAAGTAACTAGCTGTTGCTACGTCAACGTGCTTGAAGTCAAGAAACAAGGGTATGGGAGCATTGGCTTCATTATCTATCTCTTTGACCAACTGAGCGAAGGCGATTTTACCGTTAACAGCTCCAGAAAGAATAGCTCCATCACCGCCATCACCCATAAAAGCCAGATTATATCTCATGTCGCTCACCTACCTCACGTGTAATTCATGAGATACCCGTTTCACCATCGAATGTCAATAGTTGGAATAACTCGATAAAACCTGTGGTGTTCGGCGGTGCGTGAGTGTGTTTAGATGAAATCACCAAGGGAGAAACACAGATGTGGACTGAGCTGACAGTTGGAAAGCATAAGGGTAAAACCCTTCCGCAGATCATGTTTTCTGATCCGGATTATTTCTATTGGGCACGTAGCCAAACTAATTTTTTCAAAGGCTCACTAATTGGCCAAGCCGATGATGTAGCGAGAAAAGCGGGGGCTATACATATTAACAGACCCGATCGGCAAAACTGGCGCGTTCAGTATTTTTGCAGCCCCGATGGTAAATTTGCAACTTTCGAATTCGTGGAAGCAAGCCGCCCGCGTCATCAAGGATCCAGCTCTACAACCCGTTCGAAACTAGTAGATTTTTCATACGTACGGAGAACCCGATCATATGATAAATCGGGGTATAAGTTGTTTCTAAATGATTTCAAATATTACTACTTTGGGAGTCGGGCGCACCGTATGACAAAAAAGACATGCGAGGACTTCTTCTCCGCAATGGGTAATTTTGACCTTTAGCAAAGATGGATCATCGTAAGCCGTTTTAAATGCCATTTATTTACCTTTCCATTTTTTAGCTTTTCTTACTCGCTGTCGGAAGGAATCAGTAAATCGTTGGTCACTTTAGTCACTTGTTTTTGAGGCTAAGAAACTTTCTTGTGTAACTTCGTAGGATCAGGAGCATCGATCCGTTATTTTTCCACCGCGTGATCGGCTAAACAACGATCTGATGGATCCGGCTCGGACGATTTTAGCGAGGGCAAACTTCGTCGCAAAAAAGTCAAAAATCATTGAGGGGACACGATAAGGTTTTAGCCCTTCTCCCAATTCTCCCCCAATTCAATCTAGGTATCACAAAAAACAGTTGCTTGGTCATACGGTTTTCAAACTTTTTTCTGTAACTGCAGCGATGCGAAAATCATTCACCCGAAAACAGCTTTACGATCTCGTTTGGTCAGAATCGATGAAAACCGCTGCGGCACGTTACGGCGTTTCTGACGTGGCTTTTGCCAAAATGTGTAAACGTGGTGGGATACCGATTCCGTTTCGTGGATATTGGGCAAAGGTTCAAGCGGGAAAGAAAGTATCGAAAACACCACTACCGGCCCGGGAATTGGGAATGGCTGAGATTATCCAAACAGGGTCCAATAATTATTGGCAGCGTTACAATACGCCAGATAATTTGATCAATGCTGAGCTTCCGCCTCCTCCAGAGTTCGAAGAACCAATCAACGACGTGAAAGACCGCGTTGAAAAGCTGATTGGCAAAGTCACTATCCCTAAGACCTTCGACAAGGCCCACAGATCGATACAGAAGCTTCTGGAAGATGATGAGCAGCGTCGCCTTAAACAACTCGGTCAAAGATATCCATCAAGCTGGGATGCACCTTATTTTCAATCGCCGTTTGAACGTCGTAGGTTGCGTCTTATCAATGCACTGATGATCGCACTGATGCGGTCCGGGTTTGCAGTCTCAATGCGAGGCAAAAACCCAGCAGGTTTCGACGTTAAAATTGGAGGGGAGAGCGTCTCCGTAACTTTTGATAGCAATGGTAAATCCCGGAATTCGTATTTCCCGACATCTGAAGCCAATCGCCCCGCTTCTGACAAGCTGACTGTGAAGATATCTGCGTATGCCGCTGGTGAGCAGGTGCGTTTGGTTTGGGAAGACACGTCCGATGAAAAGGTCGAGAGCCACTGCCAACAGATTGCAGTCAACATCGCCTTGGCCGGAGAGCTCAAATATCGAGCTGGTGAGCTGCATCATCACAATTGGCTTGTTGGGCGCAAAGCGCAGTTGATTGAAGAACAACGCAAGCGCAACGTTGAAGAAGAACGGCTTGCAAGAGAACGCAGGATAGCTGCTGAAAAAGCCCGCGTTGATAGATTGCTTGGTGAAGCCGAAGCATTTCGGCAAGCAGCTGACATTCGTGGGTACGTGGAGGCGGTCCGGAACACGGTGACCAATGAAGTAACTACTGAGGAATTCGAAAAGTGGTCCGAATGGGCTCTCGCTCAGGCGAACAGAATCGATCCGCTAGCATCGAAGCGCTTTCTGGAAAATATCGACTATGAAGATTCTTCAAGCAGTTAGTTGCGTATTGGGCTATTCCGGTATTGCAAAAGAGCTCTAACACAATCTCTATTAAATAGTGTTGGTTGCTGTTTTAATGACAGACGGGCAAGATTTACCTACACCGCATGAAGACCATACTGACTTAGATACGGGAGAGCTATGGCGTTCGGAGTATCCTACATAGCATATCGCTGCCTCGACTGTGGTGAACCGGTCTTTCAGGAGTGCGAACTCCCTGCTTTTGACGAGACTGCGGATTCGCGCGGAGACGCCAGCGACACGATTATCTGCGAAGCAGTGTGTGAAACCTGTGAAGCAGAGCAGTTGTTTGAAATCACCGCGTATGAATTAAATTACTACGAAATTGAGTGCGTTGGTGACCAAACCGTTAAAGCGATGCTCGAAGTACCAGTGTTTTTTGAAGACAAAGACCATTACGAGTTCTGGCTTGTTGACGACACACTCGATGATCCCTATCGCCTTTTTCTCCGGTCGACTGCGGGGTTACATCAACTTGCGCATATTGATTTTGAGACCGGCGAGTTGGAGCAGGTGCAGCTCAGAATGTTATACGCACACAATATCGCGATCCTAGAGGCTTATCTGTGTGACCGTATTGTAAGTCTGGTGACTTATAGTGATGAAGTCTTGAAAAGATTTTTAACGAAATACCCATTGTTAGGTGACAAAAATGTTCCACTTCACGCTATTTTGGGACATCCTCGTATCGTCCACGAGCTTGTGGGAAAAGCATTAATCGATTTTTTATATCACCGTCTTACCGATGTTGAGACACTTTACAAGAAAGCGTTCGATGTCGACATTTTCCGGACAAATACACTGCGCCGGGAACTTGATGCGGCCATGCCAATTCGTCACGATTTTGTACATCGGAATGGTCGGGATAAGGGCGGGCAGATGCATTCGATTGATAGTGCAACGGTTGGACATCTGGAAAAAGTCGTTACCGCCCTGGTAAATGATATAGAGCAAATGCTCGCTCGCCATATCAAACTTAGACGTTTCTATTTTTTTGAGAACCCTATCCCAATTGATCCAAGCGACTTTGATGAGGCCAGCGATGATGAGTTGATGGCAGCGATTAGCCCATGTGCTGATCATACCGGAGACGCTTAGAAGCATTTCCAATGCCACAACTTTTTATCTCGCTCTTGGATAAATCATTATGTCCTCGCTGACTTCCAGATTGTGATTATTGAAACCTAGAAACTTTCCTGTGTAACTGCTCAGTGTTGATGGTCCGGATCGATTATTTTTCAATGAAGTAATTGGTTGAACATCGATTTGACGGAAATCAAACCTGCTTAGATCAATCTCATTCAACGCTGTTTTAAACTTTTCTGTCAGATCACTTGGTAGCATCCAAATCGTGTGAATATGGATGTTTTGAACCTCTCCCATTGAATGCCAGTGCCGTGTTCCATTGACGTCTACACAAGCAATCATTTTTGGAAGCCGATTATGGTTTTTTGCTTTTAGAAAGTTCCTTCCAATCAACTTGTTACAAAGCAAATTATAAAGATGATTGGTGTTCCACAGCTCGATTGAACGAGCTGTTTCATTCTGATCGTGTAAGCTTCGCTTACGCGAAGCAACTGCGTTGGTGTCAAAATTTAATGTGATGAAAAACCCATTTCGGCTGGCGTATTCTTCTTCGGATTCAGTTTCGCATTTATGTTGGCAAATGAAATCCGTTAGCAGCTGGTCGAACCAGAATCCGTATGCGTGTTTGAGTTTATTAGGCAATGTGTGGTCTCTTTAAAAATTTCATATAACAATAAAGCCACCTGATTTGCAGGTGGTTGCCAACTCAAACATCGACGGTAATTGCGAGGGTCTTTACACAACAGAATTGTAATCGATTATCGATTATTTATTGAGAAGAATGACGGGTTATGCGTCCCAATTGATATTTTCCCACCAAGACGGCTCGGATTGATTACGCGCAAACCATCCACTGTGGTCAGTTATTTTTCCAAACTTGTCCCGACGCAAAAGCGTAACTTGGGAAGGGATATTATCGACGTAGGTAACAAATTTCGTTGGATCAATTTCATCCACGACTACAGCTCTGGAAGATTCATCTGCGAACTGAACGTAGAACGTCCTACTCATGGATTTATTTTCAGTAATCGCACCATTCATCCGATCAAGAAGTTGCTTACGATATTCGAGTTCAACGTGGTTTTCTTCCAATAACGCCTCAACGGTCGCGATTAAAGGTGCCCTGCCTTGAGGGGCGACGTAAAGTGAATGTATTACGGTTTTAAGTTTGTTGGCTACTGCTGTCCTATCGAGATAATTGGCATACTTTCCCTCTTGAAGATGCATTATTTGTTCGCGAAGCAGCTCAGGTGAAATGGTATCGCTCTTCGACGTGGTTTCAACAGCTAAACGGGAGAGTTCCTCTTCGAGGACTTCTATTTCCGCTTGTACCTCATCGAGTTTCGCTCCCAAAAACTTAACCGAAATCGTGGACTCTTTTATGGTTTCAAATATCCGATCCCGACGCGACTTAGCATCATGTATACGCCCGCTCAGTTCGATTGACTTTGATTCCAACGCTTTTCGTTCTTGGTTTATAGACGATGCCTCAAATATAGTTTCAAGATCGATCTCGCTGACAAAATACAAAAAAGACTTTTCAAAGTCAGAATACCGCCAGCCGGTTTCGATGCATTCAAGGCCTTTAATTGCTTTCGAACATTTGAGATAAGTCCCCCCCTTGGGTCCTTTACCCTTATTGACAAAATGCATCGGGCTTCCGCAATACCTGCACTTCGCGATGTTAGTGAAAAGATTGCTAAGTTGCTCACCTTTTCGTCCCGCACTTGGGTAAGCTGCCCTCTCGCGCTGGGCTGATTGCACGCCGTAAAATAATTCGGGCTCAATGATTGCGGGAAAATATCCTTTTATTGGATCGCCCTCAGGAACACGCTTACCGCTTAGCATCTTATGCGGCTGATATTCTCCAATGACAGCACGATTTTTTAGAATCTTCGCTACATAAGACTGAACCCACCCATCGGATTTCCCGAATGGAGGCACCTCGTCACGATTCAAGCGTTTGGTTATAGAGAATGTCCCTACGCCGGATAAGCTCTCTTCAAAAATGCGCCTGACAACAACATCTCGTCCCTCCAGTATGTTGAATGATCTCCGATCCACAGAGAGTTTCAGCCATGCCGGGCAAATGCGAGTCAACTTTTTCGTTTCTGCGTTGTTTCGTTTATTTGACCACGCCTTACCAACTCGATCGCTTTTTGTTCGGGATTCCTCGTAAGCGCGGGCCATTCCAACAATGGAGACAACAAGTTGGACCCAATCCGTGTCTCCAGCTTTGAAAAGCTGACCGTCTGAGAGCGTAACAAGATTGATTCCATTATTAATTAGGTCGAGAAACGCTACGGCGGCAGTAGTGGGTGTCTGGCGGCTTATTCGATCCAACGATTCAACTAGCAGATACGAGCCCTTGGGAATTTGGCCAGATTTGACCGCCCTTAGAAAGGCACCAAATTCACCGCTTTGGACATTTTCACCGGTGTAGGCCGATATTCCAATGTCCTTAAGCTGGAATTCCTCATCCAATATCAAACCGTGTTTTTGGGCATACTCAATCGATAGTTGACTCTGCCTCCGCCAACTGTCTCCCTTGATCTGTAGGTCAGTGGACATCCGTATGTAAGAGTATGCACGAGGAGCTGTCATTATCGTAAATTACATCTTTATTTAATAGCATACAATGGCCTTATGATGGGGCCTCCGGGCTCCGGCAAATCCATGCTGGCTCAAAGGCTTCCGTCTATCCTGCCGCCGCTACTGCCGCGCGAGCTGCTTGATGTCTCGATGATCGCTTCTATCGCTGGTGAGCTTATGGGTGGCAAGCTGACCGACAGACGTCCTTTCCGGGCACCACATCATTCAGCGTCAATGGCTGCTATGGTCGGTGGAGGGATGCGTGCCAGGCCCGGAGAGGTGTCCCTCGCTCATCGCGGTATTTTGTTTCTTGATGAATTCCCTGAGTTTACCCCGCAAGTTCTGGATTCTCTGCGCCAACCGCTCGAGACTGGCGAGTGTATGATTGCCCGTGCCAATCATCGTATTTCCTATCCAGCTCAAATTCAGCTTGTCGCTGCTATGAACCCTTGCAAGTGTGGGATGGCAGGCGAGCCCGGCCGTCGTTGCGCAAGGGGGCCGCGATGCCGCGAGGACTATCAGGCGCGAATTTCAGGTCCGTTGTTGGACCGTATCGATATCAGGATTGACGTGCCCTCCGTGAGCGCCGCTGACCTTATCAAGCCCTCTGCATCGGAAAGCAGTGCAACCGTTGCACAACGTGTTGCCAAGGCCCGGGTAATCCAGAAGCAGCGTTTCGAGCAACTCGGTGTTTCGGCAATGACAACCAACGCTCAATGCTCTGTCGCAATCATTGAGAAAATCGCTCAGCCGGATAAAGCAGGCGTGGTCCTGCTTCACCAGGCGAGCGAGCAGATGCGGTTTTCTGCAAGAGCGTACCACCGAGTGCTGAAAGTAGCGCGAACTCTGGCTGATCTCGAAGGGCAGGAAACAGTTGGACGCATTCATCTCGCCGAAGCGATCTCATATCGGATGGGTGCGGATACCATGAATCAGGCAGTACAATAGAAAATGCCGGACCTCTTGATCCGGCACAGTCGTTGATCAGGTCTACTGAACCGAGCCAACAAGGATGTTGCTTGGTGCTTCGATGCTGACCCAGCGGCCCGTATTGTTGGAAGCTTGGCGCTTGAGATAGGTGTAATCCGTCTCCGACCAGTTCTTTACGCCATCGACAAGATTGTCGAGGATAAAGTCACCCCGGTCGGTACGTACAGTCAGGACAGCATGGCCTTCACCGTCGGGCTTACGGACGACTGTTATCAACAGATTGGCTGGTGAAATTCCGGCTTCCATCAGGTCGCGACGCTTCAAAAGGACGTAATCCTCGCAATCGCCGACAGCATCCGGATAGGCCCAATATTCCTCCACGCCGTAGATTTCCATGTCGGTCAACGGCTTGATTTTCTGATTGTCACTGCTGTTAACGCTGACGATGAGCTGCCAAAAATCATGATTCATCGTTTCGGGCATCACATTGCGGCTTTTTACGCTGCATTCCGCAGGAAGTCTTTTGCAGAACTCGTAATGGCCGATAGGCTGCGATGTCATGCCGCCAGTTTGCATGAAAGGCTCAGCGGCAGATGCGGGATTTGTGCAGAATGCAGCAGCGAAAAACGCGAGGGCAAAGCCCAAGGATTTCATTTTTTTGAGTGCTGCGAACATTCTTTACTCCAAACCCGACTACCGATCGTTAACAAAACGTTAATGTCGGAGTGGACCATGAGTCAATCACAATGGCGCCACGGTCCTGCCATTGTTAATATATGGTTAAAATTTGAGCTTTCGCATTCCCACAATAGGATGATGCAATCCCAAGGTTCCCAAATTGCTTCTCCAACCACTATTGGAATGGTTTTTGGATTGATTGTTTGCAACGACAGGTTGCTCAACAAATTGATATTGTTAGGACTTTTTGAAATGGAGATTTTGATCGGCTACAATGCAAGCAATATTGAACCCAAATAACTTTGCCAAAGAGCTAAATCGTAAGGATTAATCATTGATACGCATCAGGGGGCAGCTTCACTTCGTATTGGTGTTTCAGCTCCGCATGATCGTTAACCAAATAGGGCAGGCCATGCGGCACCCAGACAAAGGGCCCGTTGACCCTTTGTCTGTCAATGCGCTTTCAGTGAGGTGTCAATTAACGGATATGACATCTCCATTGCGGCGATCAATGCTGACTTCTATGTCATTACCACGCCGATCCAAGCCTTCGATTACATAACGGGAACGTGTTTTTCTGACATCATCGACCGTTCGTACGCCTTCACTTTTCGCTATGCGCACCGCTTGGCGCTCGCTGATCTCATCGCGGCGATCCCGTTCTCTGCGATCACGGCGATCCATACGTTCCGGTTCGACCAGACGCACGCCATTGGGGCCTAACTGAATGGTTTGAGCGAAACTCTGTGGCACTGCGGTGAGTGCCATAAGAGATGCGGCACCGATAATAATAAACTTCTTCAACATGGCTTTCTCCTTCCGAGTAGCAATCAATTCCCCGGCCATGTTGAAGAGAACGCATCGTAGGCGATAGCGTTCCCTTCATGATGTTTCGCATTCCAGCCTTCGCCAGAAGCTGGCTATTCCAGCGCGAACGAACCTGTCTTGATTTCTCCAGCCTTGTGATAGGTATTCATCACTACGCCCGTCGTGGAGGCTCTTGAATTGACGAGAGTAAGTGCGCCGGGTTTCGCATCTCCGCTAAAGAAGGCTTTGCCCTTGCCAAGTACAAGCGGGAAAACCCACAGGTTGAGTTCATCGATGAGATTATTGGCAAGCAAGACATGGATGAGTTGGCTGCTGCCTTGAATGAGCAAATCCGGGCCATCGGACTGGCTGAGTTTGCGCACTGCCCCGGGAACATCTGCACCTAAGGTCACGGTATTCTCCCAGTTCACCGTGTTCGGTGAAGAGGTCGCAACATATTTGGTGGCTGCGTTGAACTTGTCAGCAATCGGGTCGCCCTTCTCAGCACGAGGCCAGTGATCTGCAAATATATCGTAGGTTCTACGACCGAGCAGAAGATCGAAAGGCGTACTCATGCCTTTGCTCATGACCTCTCCCATCACTTCGTCCCAGTAGTGAAATGTCCAGCCGCCATATTTAAAGCCGCCATCCGTGTCCTCCTGAGGGCCACCCGGCGCTTGCATAATGCCGTCAAGGGAAAGGAAGGTTGTTGCAATGATCTTTCGCATTCCGAAGTTCCTCTGTTTGGTTAGTATGCAACTAGGACGAACGAGCCTCGACCTTGCCGACACCACCCTCGATTTTTTCTGGACTGAAAGTGATCAGGCCTCCCACATACCCGGAAACCGGTTGTGTTCGGAGATATCACACTGTCGCGCCTGTGCTGTCGGAAGGTCGCAATCCACGCACTTCTTTGTGTCAATTGATGCTTAAATCATCATACTCACGGTGCTGCTTCGGTGACGGGGCTGATAATTGGGAAGCTGGTCTTAAGTCCAGCGCTGCCCCCGCAACGGTAGCGAAGCGTAATTTCCGGCGGATCACCACTGGCCTCTTGAGGCCGGGAAGGTGCCGGAAGAGTCGAGTAGGACAGCTTCGAAGCCCGGAAACCAGCCATGAGCTGAGATGACTCGACTGATTGCGGTGGGCAATCAAAGGGATAATAGCCTTGCGAAGCCCCTCCTGGCCTATCAAACGCAGTGCTACTCTCTTTAAGTTTTCCACCCAGAAAGGTCGGGCCTGCGAAGGTCGCGTTCGCGCGATCTTCGCAACACATTCGAAGTCGTGACGGCGAGGAGCGCTATAGACGTCACGACAGGATCTGAGTTCGAACCACAGACGGGACGGTCTGTCCTGATTTCCACTTAAGTCCATCGTGCAAGTACAATCCAAGGGAGGATACCGTAATGAGCAAGAACAGAGGCGTGGTCTATGTCGGCCCCGGCAGGGTAGAGGTGCAGGACATTGCCGATCCAAGACTGGAGGCGCCGGACGGACGCGCAATTGGCCATGCTGTTATCCTCAAGGTGCTATCGACCAATATTTGCGGCTCCGACCAGCATATGGTTCGTGGCCGCACCACGGCGGAGCCCGGCCTGGTGCTTGGCCATGAGATCACTGGCGAAATCATCGAAAAGGGAAGCGACGTCGAGATGCTGTGCGTCGGCGATATTGTTTCGGTTCCGTTCAATGTCGCCTGCGGCCGCTGCCGCACTTGCAAATCGCAGGACACGGGTGGGTGTCTGCCTTACAGTCAATCCGGCGCGTGCGGGTGGTGCCTATGGCTATGTCGATATGGGTGGATGGATTGGCGGGCAGGCTCGCTATGTCACTGTGCCTTACGCGGATTTCAACCTTCTGAAGATTCCTGACCGTGACCGTGCCATGGCAAAGATGCGTGATCTCACCATGCTTTCGGATATTCTGCCGACAGGCTTCCATGGGGCTGTGAAAGCCGGGGTGGGTGTCGGTTCGGTGGTTTATGTCGCGGGTGCAGGGCCAGTTGGTCTGGCCGCAGCCGCTTCGGCGCGCATTCTAGGCGCTGCGGTCGTCATGATTGGCGATTTCAACAAGGAACGACTGGCTCATGCGGCCAAAGTCGGTTTTGAGCCAATAGACCTTTCAGCCAGTGATCGCCTCGGTGATATGATTGCGCAGGTGACTGGCAGCAACGAGGTGGACAGCGCCATTGATGCCGTGGGCTTTGAGGCTCGTGGACATGGTGGCGGCGAGCAGCCTGCGGTGGTACTCAATCAGATGATGGAGATCACGCGCGCGGCAGGTTCCATCGGCATTCCGGGGCTTTATGTGACAGAAGACCCGGGCGCGGTGGACAGTGCCGCCAAGCATGGCAATCTCTCACTGCGTTTCGGCCTTGGTTGGGCGAAGGCGCAATCCTTTCACACAGGCCAGACCCCGGTGTTGAAATATAATCGCCAGCTTATGCAGGCTATCCTTTATGACCGCCTGCCCATTGCCGATATCGTCAATGCGAAGATCATCTCGCTGGAAGAAGCAGAACAGGGCTATGAAAGCTTCGATAAGGGCGCAGCACAGAAATTCGTGCTCGACCCGCACGGCGCTCTCGGTCAGGCAGCATAGAGCCTCCCAAGCTCATGTCGTGGCCCGCTCCGATTGGAGCGGGCTTTTTTTATGACGCATCACGGACCAGCAGCCAGAGCATGTAAAGCCCGCCTATGCTGACGGTGACAATTCCGACGGGCAGGCTGAATGGACTGAACAGGTGCTGCGCAACAGCATCGGCTCCAAGCAAAAGTACGGCGCCAGTACAGGCTGAAGCAGCAAGCGTCATGGATCGCGTCCGGCAAAGGCGCTGCGCAATCTGCGGGGCAGCAAGGGCGATGAAGACCACTGGGCCTGTAGCAGCAGTTGCAGCCGCAACCAACATTACGCCCACTATCATCAGCCAAAGACGCGTTGAACCCACAGACAGGCCGAGAGCCCCGGCCATATCGTCCCCCATCTCCATCATTCGCACACGGCGTGCCAGACCAAGACACAAGCACATGCCAAGCGTGCAAGCGATCGCAGAAGGTATAGCGCGGGCCCAGGTCATGCCATTCAATGAACCGGCACCCCAGAGGGCCGCGCTCATGACTGTTTCAAGACTGCCGGTTATCATCAGCCACATATTGAATGCAGTCAGCATCGCGCTGACAGCGATACCGATCATGATGAGCCGGAAGCCCTGAATGCCTTGCCGCCAACTGAGCAGATAGACGATCACCGCCGTTAAAAGTCCACCGCCAAGAGCGCCCAACGTAATCATCACGTGATCGCCGTGAAACAGGACAATAGTGATAAGAACACCCGTATAGGCACCGGTGTTAAAGCCGATGATATCCGGGCTGCCGAGCGGATTGCGGATGAGCGATTGAAATATCGCACCGCTCATCCCTAGCGCCGCCCCAAGGATCAGCGCCATGGTGATGCGCGGCAGGCGCCAGTCCAGCACGATCATGGCGGTACGTGGATTGGCGCGACCGCTTAGAGCGGAAAGGGTGTCGGCAAAAGAGAGAGGTAACGTTCCAAGCCCAAGTACAAAAACGGCGAGAATCAGTGCCATGACGGCAAGCAGAACCGAAACGATGACGTGCCGCAATTGCAAGCGCAGATTGATGCGTCCGTCTATGTTGCCAAGAAGGATGGTTCGGTTCAACGACGTCACTGCAGTGCTGTCCGTGCGGTGCTGTTTCCACGTGCCAACAGGATAAGAACAGGCGCACCTATGAAGGCTGTGACTATGGAAACACGCAGTTCTCCAGCTACGATCAGGCGTCCTGCGATGTCGGAACATAGGAGAAGAATTGGGGCATAGAGGAACGAAAACGGCAGCATCCAGCGTAGATCGGGGCCTACAGCCCAGCGCGCGATATAGGGAATCATCAACCCGACGAAACCGATTGGGCCAGCAACTGCGGTCACTGTGCCGGACAAAAGCGCTACGGTCAGGAGTGTTGCAGTCTGGGTCTTCAAGGGATTGGTTCCGAGAGACGCGGCCATGTCGTCACCCATTTCCAAAGCATTGAGCGGACGGGCGAGGACAAGCGCGGCGATGCATCCGATGCAAATCAGCGGTATGGCGGCAAGAACGAGCGTCAAATCGCCCACGTCGAGCGAACCGGCCATCCAGAAGCGCATGCGATTGAACACGGCCGGCTGCAAAAGAGCTATTCCGGACGATATTCCGCTCATCATTGCGCCAACTGCCAGCCCTGCAAGAATGAAACGCACCGGATCGGGTTTGGCCACTCCCTTGATACTGATCAAATGGACAAGCATGGCTGTCGCCAAGGCCCCGGCAAAACTGTAGGCAAACAAGACATGGGGTTGGCTGATCCCGGCAAAAGCGAAGCCAAGCGTCACCGCAAGGCCCGCTCCAGCATTGATGCCTACAATCCCCGGATCGGCTAATGGATTGCGTGTCAGCGTCTGCATCAATGCGCCGGAAATTCCGAGCGCCGCACCCCCAAAAAGCCCGATTAATGCACGCGGCAGGCGCGATTGCAGGATGATTGTGCTGTCAGGCCCGTCAACGCGGCCAAGAAGGCTATCGATGACCACCTGCAATGGCAGGGGCTTGGCACCGATACCGAGACTGACGACGAAAAGCAACGCAAGAGCAATCAGTCCGATGCCGAGCCATATCAGGCGACCTGCTTTCATTGCGTAGCGCTATCGGCAGCCAATGTTTGATCGAGTGGTTCGCTATCTTCTTCAGCCACGCCTTTCGAAAGATTGCGCAAACTGCTGAAACCGAAACTCATGACAGCGCCAATGAGAAAGACACCCGTGCCAAACCAGAACACCGATGCCATCGGTGCGAATGCGCGTGACAGGCTGCCCATGACGATGGAGCCGCCCGGATCACCGACGACATCTTGCGCCGCCCAAAGGCTATTGACACGACCAAGGAGGTGATCCGGCGTATTGGTTTGCACCAGAGTATATTGCATCAGCGATGCGATAGAGCCGAGATAACCGAACACGGCAAGGATGATAAGCGCTGGCACAAGGTGGCTGACCAATCCAATAGTTGCCAGCAAAGCGGAAGCGCCGCAGACGCAGCCAAGCAGGAGTTGTCCCGGCAGTGGAAACCGCCCGACCCAGCCGCTGGTAAAGGCACCAATCATTGCCCCGAGCGGTACAGCCGAGTACATGAGGCCGATGCCAACGGGTCCGGCGGTGAAACTGTCGGCAATGGAGGGGAACATGACGCGGATGGCGCTGAGCGCCGATTGCAGGGTTCCAACCGCAATAACTGCGCCGACGACCTTGTTTTGCAGCAGGAACGCAAAACCATCCATCATGGCGCGAAGCGGATGTTCATCGCCGCGTTCACCCGGTAGCAATGACGGCAGGCGGAAGAGCGGGACCAGCGTGCCAAGCGTTCCGATGCCTGCAATGAGATAGTTCCAGCTGACATCGGCAGATGCGATGATCAGGCCGCCGATGAGCGGTGCAAGAATGGCACCGAAGCGGACTGTAATCATGGAAAGTGCACCGGCCGCGGGCAGATTTTCACGGCCTACAAGCGTTGGAATAGCGGCCATCAAAGCAGTCATTCCAATGGCACCGAAAAAGCCATCCCAGAGCGAGACAAGATAAAGCGCAACCAGAGATGGGCTGCTGAGAAAGCCGTTAAGTGCGAGTACCAGAAAACCGACACCACAAAGACCACGCGCCAGAAGAATGAGACGCCGCCTGTCATGATGGTCGGCAAGTACGCCGCCGGCCATGAGGCCGACAAACATCCCGACGCCATCCAGAGCGATCACAATGCCAACCTGTAGGGCAGAACCTGTCAATTGATGGATTTGAACCGGTACCGCAACGGTGAGAATGCCAAGCGCGATAACTGACATCATGCGTGCGGCAAAAACCGCCCGGAAATTTGCATTGCGTTTCAATAAGCTGAAATCGACTATAAATGAGGCGGCCATAGCGTTCTGTCTAACCTTATACGGGCATGTGGGAAGGAATGTGATTGGATAAATGCATCATACGAAAAGTCGCGTCAGCCGCTCCAGCATGTGCGAGGCGCTGTAATAATCGAGCCTGAATGTATCCAGTCCCATTGCATAGACACGTTTGCTGGAAACGGATTTAATGTGCTTGAGAAAGATATTGGCATTAACCTGATCAATGATGCTGTCATCGGCCGCGAAGAGCAGAAGCGTTTCGCCATTGACGCCATCTGCGAACTGTTCGCCTGATAGCTGAATGATATCACTGCGTATCCCCATCGTGGTCAGGGTCTTGACCTCTGGCGGGATGGCGGCCAGTTCGAAACCGAGGGCGAGCAGCAGCTTCCCTTGTGCCGAGGCTGGCGTCCAGACATTGGCACCGGAATCATCTTCGTAATAGACGGCTGCTGTGATCGGCTGCGGCGGTAATCGCAGTTTTAGTTTCGTATCGGCGACGCGTTTGTCGAATTCGGCAATAACTGCTTTGGCCTCGGCTTCAAGACCTGTTGCGGAGCCCAGCAGCATTGCGACTTCCTGCCAGCTTTTGTCATCATAGTTGACCACGAGTGTCGGCGCGATCTGGCTGATCTGGTCGTACAGGCGCAGCGCACTGTCTCCGCCTGTTGCGGACATGATGATAAGGTCCGGCGCGGCCGCCATGACAGCTTCGACATCCGGTTCGGTGCGGTAGACAGGAACAACGCCTCTTTGATGCGCTATTTCTGCCCACTGGGTAAAGAATCCTGCGTGATCCGCCACCGTACCCATATTGTTAGTCGCGGAACTTGCTGCCAGAGGCGCATTGATGGCCAATAAGGTGCCAGTGAGGGTCACACTCGTGGAAACGATACGCTGCGGCTTACTCTCGAGCGTCAGCTTGCCTTTGGGAGTATCGACACTGCGCGGCCAAATATCGTCAGCTGCCACTGCCTGTCCGATAACGCCAGACTGATTTGCCAGCAAAGCACTGGCCGCACCCAAAAGAAATGTGCGTCGTTTCCACAAAGGTGTGGCCATAATTCCCATTACCTGCGCTTGTATTTTGGCGAAACGCCATAGGTTTTCTTGAATGCCGTTGTGAAATTAGACGGCGTATTATAACCGGCGAGATGTGCAGCCTGACCGATGGTTGCCCCTTCGCGTTCAAGCGCGTCATAAGCAAGTTCCAGTCGGCTGCGGCGGATGAACTCGAAAACAGTAACGCCGTAATGTTCCTTGAAATGGCGCTGGATCGACGAAACGCTACCGCCGCATTCACGCGCAATGGTCTCGATTGTCAGTTCTTCACCAAGATTGGCAAGGATGTAGTTGTAGACGCGCTCACTCTGACGTGCGCTGGAAAGATGCGGACTCTGGCGCTCTACCTTGTGTGCAGCAAGGTCGACACATGTCAGGGACATAAGATCAAAGGCGCGCGAACTGCGGAACAGTGTGCGCATCTCACCCTGCATGCCCACTGGCGGATTCATCAACTGCTCCGCAAGACCAAGAATGTGCCTGCTGGCATCAATGCGAAAATGCGCAAGGTGGGTCGATAGAAACTCCTTGAGTGCCGGAACGCCGTCACTTTGTGCGCTGATCAGCCAGTTCATCCAGGATAGCGGTGCGGAGATCATTACCTTGCGCAAGGGTACCTTGCTGGCATTGATAAAGGTCAGCTTGGATGCACGCGCAACATTCAACACAAAAACAAAGGGCGCGCAGGTTTCGCCAAATCCGGCGTCAATGCGGAAGGGCACGTCATCGACAATGAAATGCTGCGCGCCCTGCAACAGCACCATGACAATAAACTTCGCCGAAATGTCCTGCGTTTCGGTGTCGGATGTGCATGCAGGGACACCCTCTATCGTACCGACGAACAGGGGCTGCGGGATACTGAGATTCATCACGGCGTGCTGCATGATTGAGGCCATATCAGAAATTTCCGTTTGCAAATGGTTCGCTTTTCGGGGCTGCCGTTTGAACAAAGTTTTTTGCCGTTTCGTCAAAAAGCGTTCTGTCGACAGCGCGTATAGCATCATATACATGACATTCTTAGTCAAGTTTATTGGGTGCTAGTTCAGCCCATCCAAGATTGCAAGGACCTTTGTTGATGAGTCGCATGTTGAAGAACCGCTATTTTTCCAGCTCCGCCCTTTTGCTCCTCATGGTGAGTGCCATGACAAGCGGTGCAAAGGCACAGGAGAGCGGTAATCCGATTGTTCTGGATACAATTACGATCAAGGGCGAAAAGGGCAACGGGCCGGTTAAAGGCTATGTGGCGAAGCAGAGCACGGCTGGAACAAAGACTGACACGCCATTGATCAAGACACCACAGTCCGTTGCGGTCATATCAAAAGAGCAGATGGAAGATATGGATGTGCAATCTGTAGCCGAATCGCTGCGCTTTACCCCAGGCGTGAACACGGAATACCGCGGCGCATCAAATCTGCAGGATGAAATAGGTGTTCGCGGTTTCTATTATGTTCCCCGCTATCTTGACGGATTATTGTTCGATAACAGTGTCAGCGGAAGCTATTCGAAAATATACCCCTATCTGCTTGAGCGGGTGGAACTGCTCTCGGGCCCATCATCCGTGCTATTCGGCCAGACCAATCCGGGGGGTATTATCAATATGGTTAGCAAAAAGCCAACCGGGGAGCCAATTCGCGAGATCGAATTCACGGGTGGATCAAGAAACCATTATGGAGCCTCGTTCGATTTTAGCGATCAGGTTCCGGGATCTGATGCTCTTTCCTACCGTGTCGTCGGTACGGGTCTCACAACAGATTTGCAAGAAGACTTTACCAAGCAGGAAGGTTTTGCGATCGCCCCATCGGTAACATGGACCCCCGATGACCATACGACACTGACGATTCTTGGCGGTTATCAGAGGGAGCCGCATGCCGGTTTCCGTAACTTCCTCGATGCGGTCGGAACAGTTACACCAATACCCGGCTACGGATACATTCCGCGTGATTTCTTTGTTTCGGATCCCGATTTCGAGAAGTTTGAGCGTGATCAAGCTTGGATCGGCTATGAATTCGAGCGCGAATTGAATGATACATTCACCGTACGGCAGAATGCACGGTATCAATATGTCGATTATGAGCATCATACACTGGTGTATGGTTACAGGCCTGCCGATCCGGATACCGGTGAAGGCACGGTAATTACGCGCGCAGCCAGAGGCGGCGGGGCGCGGACGAACCAGTTCACAATCGATAATCAGATTGAGGCAAAATTCAGTACTGGTGCCGCAGAACATACTTTGCTTGGCGGCTTCGACTATCGGTATTATTCAAGGGATTACCACTGGGGAGGGGCATCCGTACCGGATATCGATCTGACCGATCCACGTTATGGCACGATAGATTATGGTTCGATTGTTCTCAATCCTACACAAATCGACGACACCACGGCGAAGCAGGCAGGTATTTACGTTCAGGATCAGATCGAGATTGGCAAGCTGAACCTGATGGCTGGCGGTCGTTATGATTGGGCAAGCACGGATATCGACGACAAGCTCGGCACCGGTGACCATTCTTATGATGACGATGCATTCACATGGCGGGTGGGCGCTGTCTATAATTTCGACAATGGCCTAGCGCCTTACGCCAGCTATTCAACATCGTTTGAACCTTCCTTGAATGTTCCCGGCAAAGGTCAGAGCGCGTTCAAGCCGACGACAGCAGATCAATACGAGGTCGGCATAAAGTATGCACCTGAAGGTACAGATGTTGTACTGACGGCTGCCTATTTCGATCTTACTCAAGAAGATGTCGTAAAAAGCGATTGGATCGACGGACAGGCAGTTTACCGACAAATCGGCAAAATCCGTAATCGCGGTGTGGAACTCTCTGCCAAGGCAGAAATCTATGAGAATTTAACGCTGATCGGCAGCTACGCTTATCTCGACTCAGAGGTGAAAAATTCAATCAATGAGCTTGAGATTGGCAAGACGCCTGCGCGCCAACCTGCGCATCAGGCGGCGCTATGGGTCAAGTATGACTTCGATCACGGTGCGTTGAACGGACTCTCGGTTGGAGGTGGCGTTCGGTATCAGGGTAAAAGTTGGGGTGATGACACCAATACATTTGAGGTAGATTCCGCGACTCTTTTCGATGCCATGCTCAGTTATGATTTTGAAGCTGTGAATCCAGAATGGAAGGGTCTCAAGCTTCAGGTCAACGGCAAAAATTTGGCAAATAAAGAGTTCGTCGCGTCCTGTTCCAATTCGACTGCCTGCTTCTATGGCGAGGGGCGTACTGTAACCGCCACCCTGAAGAAGTCCTGGTAGGTGGCGGCCATGACATTCCAGAAAACGTTCACAAGTTAGCATCATGGCAAGAGAAAACTCATCCCGGGCAAAGATTGAAGAGGTAATGCAACCTCCTGCACTCAACCGGAATGCGCCGCAGACTGCCTCATTGCTCAACTCATCCGATCGCGGTGAGGTGGGCTGGTGGATGCGCTTAGAAAAGCGCGGCGTGCCAATGGTCGAACTGTTCGGGGAGGGGCAGGCGTGTGTCACCTTTCTTTGGCGAGATGGAGAGGGCAGCGAGCTTACCTCGCCGATCCAACGTGTCTTTGCTGATGTCAACTCAGTTACCGATCATCATTGCCTCACTCCGCAAAGCCTGGAACGGATAAGCGGAACCGACATATGGTTCTGGCAAGTGGAACTGCCACTCGACTGGCGTGGGAGCTATTCGTTCATTCCGGTAACTGCCGATCGTCTGCCGCCAAGGCATCAAGGCGACATGGAAACCTGTCGGGGAAACCATCGAGACTGGTTGCGATCTGTACTTCCATACGCGGTTTCCGATCCACTCAATCCGTTGCGGCCCTACAGGACCGGGCTGCGGATGTATACCTCACCACTCCACATGCCGGGGGCTCCCAATTATGCGTTGTGGCACGCCATCGATTCCGGAACAGTACCTCATGCACCATTCCAGAAACTGATCGGGATCGAGTGGACAAGCTCCATTCAAAATAAGACCCGAAAGGTTTGGGTCTATGTTTCAGGTTGGAGCCACAACCAGAGCGCACCTCCGGCAGATGGTTATCCGCTGGTGGTGCTGCTTGATGGAGGTAACTGGGCAGAACAGATGCCCATCCAAGGTGTGCTTGAAAAAGAAACCGCCGAAGGCAGCTTGCCTGCCGCCGTCTATATATTCATCGACCCAATTGACATGGAACAGCGCGCCGAAGACCTGACTTGCAATCCAATATTCTGGAATGCGGTGCGCAGCGAGCTGTTGCCGCTTGTGGCCGAAATTGCTCCGATTACCGGAAATCCAGCAAATAGTGTTGTGGCGGGTCAGAGCTATGGAGGTCTTGCTGCCACCTATGCCGGGCTGCATCTGCCCGATCGTTTCGGTCTCGTTCTCAGTCAGTCCGGGTCATTCTGGTGGCCGAATTTCGGTGCACTTCGCTCTTCGCAGAATGTTGCGGAATTACGCGAAGGCGCCCGAACAGGCTGGCTCACTACACAGTTGAAATCGCAGCAGATACCGCAAAAAACCATCAGCGGATTGCGCGTTTTCATGGAAGTCGGCAACCGCGAAGAAGACATGATCGACGCAAGCGACGCCATGAGTGCGGCGCTGAAGGATGCCGGGCACGATGTTTCTTATCGCCGCTTCGAAGGCGGCCATGATGGTCTTTGCTGGCGCAATGGACTGATCGACGGACTGCGCTGGCTATTTGCCTGAAAACTAAAGTCAAGGAGCCGAACAATGAGTGAAGAAACAAATCCATTCGACGACGAGAATGGCAAGTTCCTCGTTTTGCTTAACGCACGAGGTCAATACAGCCTCTGGCCGAGCTTCGCGCGCGTGCCAGCGGGATGGAGCATTGAAGCGGGGCCGGACAGCCGCGCTACGTGCATTGAGTTTGTTGAAATGCGCTGGGGTCCGGCTTTGCGACCGGGGGCGAGCATGATGGACGGCCAAACTTTGTAGAATAAAACTGCGCCTGCAACAGCACCAATGCGTGGTTCGACAAGCTCACCATGAGTGAACAGGTGAGTTGCAAGGATAACCGTTTAGCTACCCTGCGATCAGGCATCCTCCTCATGGTGAGCCTGTCGAACCACGCAGGACTGTTTTGCCAAGCACCTGACTGGCGAAACCGTAAAAACTGGATTGTGAGAAAACATCATGCCGATTGTTCCATCTCCGGTAAACGCCCCTGCCAGCTCTCAAAAGCTTGATCACACCCGCGTGATCAAGCTACCGCTGGCTGCGGCGCAGCCCGGCATCTGGTTTGCAGGGCAGATCGATTCCGAGGCACAAACCTTTGTTGTTGCGCATTATGCCGAACTGGAAGGTGTGCTTGATGTGGAGCTGCTGAGCCGCGCCATCCGCATAGGACTTGCCGAAGTAGATACGATCCACGCACGTTTCGAAAATGGCGAAAATGGACCGGTTCAGAGCTGGGCTGTCGAGCGTTCATTTGACGATATTGCTGCACCTGATGTCATTGATCTGACCGGCGAAACAGATCCTGTTGGCAAGGCTTGTGCACTAATGCGCGCCGATCTTGAAACAACGCCGGCACCCGGCAGCGAAGGCCTGCTTTACCGACATATGCTGTTGAAAATCGGCGCTGATCGCTGGTTCTGGTATCAGCGCTATCATCATCTTTGCCTTGACGGTTATAGTTTTGCAGCGCTTACCCGGCGTATCGTCCAGATTCAAACCACACTGGCTGCTGGAAGCAAGCCGGACCATAGGCCTTTCACTCCCTTCGGCGAAGTGATCGAAGAATATCAGAATTACAAAAACTCCGACCTCTATGAACGGGACCGAGGCTTCTGGAACAGCTATCTGACTGAGGACGATGTCCCCGTGAGCTTTGTTCCGGCAGATACCGGAAAGGAAAGCACAGCGAATATCGACGTGTTGCGGCTCCGGTTCAAACTTGATGCGAATATATTGACCGGGCTCGACGAGCCGGGGCATCGTTTCCGGGTGGTGCAACCGGAAATGTTGATGGCTGGTGTCGCAGCCTATATTCACCGGATGACGATGAGTGAAACAATCATCGTCGGCATGCCGTTCATGCGGCGGATGGGTTCGGCAGCCATTAATGCAACTGGACCTGTCGTGAATGTCCTTCCCGTCAAGCTTCGCTTTGACGACACCCAGTGCTTCGGTGCGCTGGCGCAGCAGCTGTCGCGTGAACTTCGAAGTGTCCGTAAACATCAACGTTATGATGCTGAACAGGTACAACGCGATCTCGGGTTGGTTGGTTCAGGGCGCGCGCTTTACGGCCCGACCATCAACTTCAAGGTCTATGATGGCGATCTCGCACTGGCAGGCGTAAAGTCGACCACGCACGTGCTTGCAGCGGGACCGGTGGAAGATATCGAGTTTGGTCTCTGGTTTGAAGGCGATGCGCTGACTGTAGAGCTGTCTGCAAATCCCGAACGTTATTCTGCAGAGGACCTTGGCCTGCATGCTGATCGGCTTGAGGCTTTCCTCTGTCGCCTGATCGGCCACGTGGACGAACCGATCGCATCGATTTCGCTGCGAAGTGCATCGGAGGAAGCCTCAATTGTCCATTGGTCACGTGGACCGCAGGTACGCTGCTCGCGTCAGGCGCACACGGTCCTTGATGTTTTCGAACAAAGTGCGCTGGCAAATGCCAATGAGACGGCTGTTGCCGATTGCGAAGGCCGCATGGATTTCGCCACGCTCTCTGCTGCGTCAGCGCGGCTCGGCCACTTGCTGATTGCACAAGGGATCGGTCCCGGCGATGTTGTTGCCACAGTTCTGCCAAGGCGTATCGAAGCAATCGTAGCCCTGATGGGGATCATGGCTTCGGGAGCAGCGTGGATGCCGCTTGATGCGGATTATCCTGTCGAACGCCTTTCCCTAATGTGTACCGATGCAGCGCCAGCACTGGTACTCACGCGGAAAAGTTTGCGGGCAGCGGTGGTGACAGATGCGGATGTCTTCTGTCTTGATGACCCGGCAATTATGGAGTTGATGGCAGTTCAATCATCCCGACCGATTGAAGATACTGATCGGATACGCGCTCTGAGGAGCGAGGACCTTGCCTATATCATCTATACCTCCGGCTCCACCGGCATGCCCAAAGGCGTTATGGTTCCGCACAAGGGCTTGCTGAACCTCCTTTTGTCGCACGAGGCAGACCTGTTCGGGGAGGTCATGCGCAAGGTCAGCGGGCGGCGTGTGCGTGCCGGTCATGCGATGTCACTCTCTTTTGATTCGTCCTGGGAACAGGTGATCTGGATGCTACTTGGCCACGAGCTGCATCTGTGTGACGAAGAGCAGCGGCGTGATGCTCAGGCACTGGTTGACCTCATCGTGGAACGGCAGATCGATACCGTCGACCTGTCACCTTCGATGTTGCAGCAGATGATTGATAGCGGACTGCTGGATCGCGAACATCACCCTGTGATGATTCAGGTTGGCGGGGAGGCTGTATCCTCTGCGCTCTGGCGGGAACTGCGTCGACATCCACACATCCATTTCCATAATTTCTATGGTCCGACTGAGTACAGCGTCGACACGCTAAGCGCCGCTGTCATGGCGGCAGAGACGCCGGTTATTGGCCGCCCTGTTGCCAACTCGGCCATATACATCTTGGACAAACTTTTGCAGCCTGTTCCAATTGGCGTGACCGGAGAACTCTATATCGCCGGCCCGGGTCTTGCTGCTGGTTATCTTGGTCGCGCCGGGCTGACGGCCTCGCGATTTGTCGCCAATCCATTCGATGATGGCGTCTTGATGTACCGTACGGGTGACCTCGCCCGTTGGCGCTCGGATGGTCAGGTTGATTATGCGGGTCGCAGCGATCATCAGGTGAAGATTCGCGGCTTCCGCGTCGAACCGGGTGAGATCGAACATGCGATAACCTCCTTGCCAAGTGTAACTGCGGCTCTGGTTTTGGCTGAACCATTCGGGATGAGTCTGAGATTGCTTGGCTGGTTTACCGGCGCTGCCAGTGAAAAAGATGTGCTTGCTGCCCTCGCTCAAAGTCTCCCCGACTACATGGTGCCGTCCAGTCTTTTGAGATTGGAAACGTGGCCGCTCAATGTAAATGGAAAGGTTGAGCGCAAGGCTTTGCCTCGTCCTGAGCAACGTAGTGTGATTAGCGAACCCGTAACCTATGCTGATGATCAGGAAAAGCTGATCTGCGAGAGCATTGCCGCTGTCACAGGCATTGAAACTGTACGCAGTGACGATGACTTCTTCGGACTGGGTGGCGACAGTATCAGCGCCATGGCGCTGTGTACGGCGTTGCGCAAAGCAGGTTTTGTCTTGCGACCGCGCGATGTTTTCGGATTGCGCCGTGCCAGCCGAATGAAAGCGGCATTACAGCCTCTCGAAACACAGCCGCAATTGCGCATGGTGGATGTTGACGGTGAGGTCAGCGACCTTCCGATCATAAAATGGTATGCGGAAAACCATGGTCTGCAAACGCGTTTCGCCCAAGCCGTCCTGTTGCGTGTACCCGCACAGCTAACGCGCAAGCCAATCGAGCAGGCTTTGGAAGCTCTGCATCGCGCGCATCCGGCACTGCGGGCGCAAGCTACAGAGACCAGTCTGAGAATACCGCCTTTGCCGCTCGACTTCAGCGCAGCACCACTTTTGCATGAGATTGCCGGGGCGGGTGACGGTAAAATCTCGGATGAGGCAGAAGCAGCTTTTACCACCGCAAGCGCTAGGCTGGACCCGGCATCCGGTATCCTGTTGCAGGCAGTCCACTGGCCTTCAACGGACAGGGATGGCTGGCTGATGCTGGTTATCCACCATCTCGCTACTGACGGTGTGTCGTGGCGTATCTTGCTGACCGAACTTGAAACCGCCTGTCTCGCCGCAATGGCGGGGACCGTTCCTTTCATAGCTCGGGAGGAAGCATCGATCCGCGATTGGTCGAAGATGTTGGGAGAGCAGGTCCCGGCACGTCAAAGCGAGCAGAAACTCTGGCGTGAAATGTTGGCAGAGAAATCCAGCATCATGCCACGCAAGCTTGATGCAGCTCGCGATACTTATGGCTCGTCTCTGCACAAGCGGACCTTGATTGATAGCGATCTCACACGGCTGATGCTGAATAATCTGCCAGCCGCCTACCATATGACGGTCGAGGAAACGATTCTTACTGCGGTTACACGAGCTTTCTCCCAGGTCTTTGCGGTTGAACGTTTGCGGTTTGCTTTGGAATCCCATGGTCGCCATATCATCGATGATCGCGTTGACCCGAGCCGGACGGTCGGCTGGTTCACTGCAGAATATCCCGTGCTGTTTGACCTTGGGGGAAGTGCCGGTTTGCAGGGCTCTGTGAGGGCAGTGAAACAGGCACTGCGCCGGATACCGGATCATGGGCTTGGCTATGGCATCTTGCGTTATCTTGATGCGGAAACCGGACCTGATCTGGCAAAGCTTGAGGCCGACAATCCGCCGCAGGTTTTGTTCAATTACCTTGGTCGTTTCGTTTCTCGGGATGGGCACTGGACGCCGCAAGCCGTGGGCGGGCGCTTTGCCGATGCCTTTGCCGTCGATGTCGATCCGGTAATGAAACTCATGCATGGCATGGAAATCAATGCTTTCATAGATGAGACAGAGGCCGGGCCGCGCCTTGCCATCAACTGGACTTGGGCTGATGGAATCTTTGAGCCGGATACAATCCAGGCTTTGCACGATTCAATCGCTGCCAATATTTCCGCATTGGCAGACAACGCGTGGGAGCATCCGGAAAATGCCGCCGATACGCTTGTTGCCGCTGACACACCGGGACTGAGTGATGACGAACTGCAGGACCTGCGCGAGCGGCATGGACCATTGTCTGCGGTACTACCTCTGCTGCCGTTGCAAGAGGGACTGTTGTTCCACACGCAACTGCACGAGGCCGCAAGCAAATATAACTCGATCACGCGCATTGATTTTACGGGCCCTCTGGACAAGGCTTTGCTGCGGGAGGCTCTTGACGGGCTGCTGAAACGCTTCCCGCAACTTGCTGCACGGTTTGAAACAGGGTTGCGTTGCGGATCATGCCATGTACTGCCGCTGATACCGGGAAGCTGGCCGCTGGATGAATACGACATCAGCGCTGAAGCAGACAAATCGGCGGCACTGAGACAAATAGAGCATCTGGAATTGGAGCGAGAGTTCTTTGCGGCGGCAGGCCGACTTTTCCACGCTAGCCTTGTTCAACGCGGTGAGGAAGCCCACACGCTTTTCATCAACGTGCATCATCTTGTCATTGATGGTTGGTCGACACCGATCCTGCTACGCGAATTACTCGTCGCCTATGGCGATGGGCCTGATACTCTTGAAAAAACCCGTGTTGCTTATAGCGATGTGATCAATGCACTCGGAGCCCGAGATCTGAAGCCCGCACGGCAAGCATGGATCGAAATGCTTGCAGGTGCTCGGCCCACCTTGCTGTTTGGAACGGCAATTGCCGCATCCGATGTGCACGAAATGGAATTCATCGTTCCGGATGTGTTGGAAAAGGCTTTGCTGGCACGCTGCCGTGAAAATGGCCTGACGCTCAACACGCTCATGCAGGGTATTTGGGGGGCAGCGCTGTCACTGTTGACGGGAAGAAGTGATGTGCTGTTTGGCACGCCGGTTTCAGGTCGTTTCAGTCCGGTCGACGGCATCGATGAACACATTGGGCTGTTCAGCAACACTGTTCCGGTGCGTATCCGCCTCGATCCCTCCCTGCCGCTACTCCAGCAATTGGCGGTATCGCAAGCAGTGCAAGGCGGCATGCTTGAACATGACGGGCTTGGACTCGCCGAAATCCAGCAGATCGCAGGCGGCTCGACTTTGTTCGATACGCTGCTTGTCAGTGAAAATTATCCGCAGACGAACGCACTCGCTTCGCGCGATTATGCCGGTGTTCGGCTCTCGGGCCTGAGTAATCGTGGCTATACGCATTATCCGCTGACATTGATGGTGTTACGCGAAGAAAAACTGCGTCTTCTCGTCGAGTACCGTGACCTTTTGCGCGATCCGGATCAATTGATGGCGCGCATCAGGATGCTGCTTGAACACGTCGCATATCAGGGTGATCAATCTTGGTCGGAGTTCAATCCGCTGGTGCCGAGCGAACGTAAATTGATCGAGCAAATCAATTCGACAGGGGCGCCGTTCCCCGATACGAGCTTGCGTGACCTGTTGGATGCACAAGCAAAAGCAACTCCTGACACCATTGCTCTCGTCGACGAAAATCACACGCTAACTTATGCCGAACTGCGAGCAAGGGTTCGACAGCTTGCTGCAATGATGCAGGTGGCAGGCGTTGGTCCGGGCGCGATCGTCGCTATTGCTCTGCCACGCTCAGTGCTTTTGACGATAGCCATCCATGCTGTTATCGAAGCTGGAGCAGCTTACCTGCCTCTGGATAGCGGCTATCCGGACGAGCGTCTGCACATGATGATCGAAGATGCCAAACCTGCGCTCATCATCACAGCATCGGCGCTGGAAGGGCGGTTCAGGGGCCTCAGCGAAATCATGCTGCTTGATGGTCTACCGGAAGGCGATGCGCTGGCGTTCGCGTCTCCAATACTTGCACTGCATGATCCCGCTTATCTGATCTACACATCGGGATCGACCGGAAGGCCGAAAGGTGTGCTCGTCTCGCATTGCGCCATCGTGAACCGTCTTGCATGGATGCAGCACGAGTACCAGATCGACCGCGGCGATGTGGTGCTGCAAAAGACACCCGCGAGCTTCGATGTCTCGGTCTGGGAATTTTTCTGGCCATTAATTGAGGGCGCAGCGCTTTATATGGCCCCGCCGGAAGCTCATCGAGACCCCGATGAGTTGTCGAAAATCATCAAGCGCGAAAATATAACGGTAATGCATTTCGTGCCTTCAATGCTCGCTGCATTCCTTGAATGGTGCGAGGAAGATGCGAATGCCAGAGCGCCACTGGGGCAAAGTCTGCGCCACGTGTTCTGCAGTGGTGAAGCTCTTTCCCGCAGTCTCGCCGACCGGCATCAGGCCTTGTTTTCTGCTGAGTTGCATAATCTCTACGGGCCAACCGAAGCGGCAGTGGATGTCACTTACAAGCCTGCGAGTGAACAGTGTGCCGCATCGTCAAATGTTCCAATCGGGAGACCTGTATGGAACACTCAATTGCGCATTTTGGATCATGCCTTACGGCCTGCTCCGGTTGGCGTTCCGGGCGATCTTTATCTTTGTGGCGTTCAGCTTGCGGATTATTATCTGGACCGCGCAGAGCTGACATCGACCCGCTTTGTTGCCGATCCCTTTGCCAATGGTCAGCGCATGTATCGCACAGGTGATATTGCGAAATGGATGGAGAATGGCGAGGTTGATTATCTTGGCCGCAGCGATGACCAGTTGAAGATACGCGGTCAACGTATCGAGCTTGGCGAAATCGAAGCGGTTTTGAAAACCCAACCCGGCATCATCAACGCCGTAGTCAACCCCTGTGTGCTCGGCGCTGCTGGAAATGGCGGCGATGCACGGCAGCTGGTAGCCTATGTGGTGCCTGAGGCAGACTTGGATATGGCACGATTGAAACTGGCTCTGGCCGAGCGGTTGCCTGCTCACATGATACCGACATTGATCGTCGAGCTTGATGTTCTTCCGCTCAGTCCGAATGGCAAGCTGGATCGCAAAGCTTTGCCTGTGCCGACCGGCGTAACACAAAGTGGACGCTCTCCTCGTCCCGGACTGGAAAGCCGGATTGCCGTGGAATTTGCCGCCATTCTCGAACTGCCATCAGTTAGCGCAGAAGATGACTTCTTCAGTCTTGGTGGCCATTCGCTTTTGGCCATGCGGCTTGCTTCGAAACTGCGTGCCAGTTTGTGCATACCGCTGTCGGTAGGGCAAGTAATGATGGCGCCAAGTGTCGCCAAACTTGCGGCATTGCTTTCGGCTGAACCCGGCGACAAAAGCGGCGCCGGTTTCGGGAAAGTTCTGCAGCTTCGCGCTGGACAGGGAAATCCGCTTTTCTGCTTCCATCCGGCATCCGGCTTTGCCTGGCAGTATAATGGTTTTGCGCGATATCTCCCAGTGACGCTTCCCGTGATCGGATTGCAGTCGCCGCGTGCTGACGGCGTTATTGCCAATAGCGCAACGCTGGCTGAAGCATGCGAACGGCATCTTGAAACTATCCGTAAATTGCAGCCGCGTGGACCTTACCATCTCATTGGTTATTCGCTTGGTGGAACATTGGCGCAAGGGGTGGCAGCACGTCTACGCGAGCTTGGCGAAGAAGTGGCCTTCCTCGGGCTGTTTGATACCTATCCGCCGGAAGGTCAGGATTGGAGCGGCAATACGGAGAATGAGGCGGGTGCCGAAGCAGATCGCGAGCGCGAACAATTCGTTGCCGCGACTGAAGACGAGATTGTCGACGAAGCAATGCAGGCAGAAAAGGCCGCAATGTTTAGCGATATCGTCGCCAACTACGCCGACGCGGTAAAGCTGCTGGCACAGGGACGAACACCTTATTTCGATGGCAAAGCCGTGCTGTTCGTTGCGAAGAACACATTGCCCGTTGATTGGGATGTACGCGGTTCGTGGTCAGGCCATATCAATGCGCTGGACATTCATGAAGTCGATTGCGCTCATGAGGATATTCTCAGCCCTGAAACGCTGGTGGAACTGGGGCCGCAGCTGGCGAAATTACTGGCTGACGTGCGGTCGCTCGGATGATGCGGATGTTGGTCCTGAACCTACTCGACGGATTTGCCCGCCCGCTGCCGCGGAATAACCAATGGTGTTCCGCTAACCGGGTCTTCGATGATCATGGCAGAGAGGTCAAAGACGCTTGCCACGAGTTCTGCGGTTACGATCTCGCTGGGGGCGCCTTTGGCAATGATACGTCCTTCGCGCATGGCAATCAGATGCGTGGCATAGCGGCAGGCCTGATTAAGGTCATGCAGCACGGCTACAAGCGTGCGACCGCTATTGCGGTTGAGATCCTGAAACAGGTCCATCAGGTCAATCTGGTGGGTGATATCGAGAAACGTTGTCGGCTCGTCCAGGAGCAGCAACGGCGTATCTTGGGCAAGAGCCATCGCCACCCAGACGCGCTGGCGTTGGCCGCCGGAAAGCTCGTCAACACTCCGTTCGGCAAGATCGCTGATGGCAGTCGCCTGCATAGCTTTTTCGACAGCTTCGGCGTCTGCTCGGCTCCATTGACGCAGCAGGGTCTGATGAGGGTAACGTCCGCGAGAGACAAGGTCGGACACAGTAATTCCGGCGGGCGCGATTGCGCTCTGCGGCAACAAGCCAAGACGCTTGGCAATTTCGCGGGCTGGCGTGTTCTGAACATCCTTACCATCAAGCAGAACCTGACCGCCGGAAGGTGTGAGCAGACGGCTCAAGGCCCGCAGCAGCGTGGATTTTCCGCAGCCATTAGGGCCGATAATTGCAGTAAATCCACCGCTGGGAATAGCGATGTCGAGTTCTTTGCAAACCATGCGCTTGCCATAGCCAAGCGTGAGATTCGAGCCGGTAAGACGGCTTTCGAGATGAAATGGCGCGGTCATGGGGAAACAGTCCTGAATATATGGGCACCCGTCATTTCAAAGTTCCGCCTTAGTGGGAAAAGGGAGGCTGTCGTGATGTTTGGATAAACATTCTAACGCCAGATCTTCAACTGAAATTATCGTCATCGGCAAAAGTTCAGGCTGATTGTTCTGGTTCCGTATCTGCTACATATCATAATATGACAAGTCTAGTCATATTATTGCCACAGCATCGGGATCAACCAGCCAAAATCGTAGGAATGGAGTATGAAAATGCCAATCTCGCTGGCTCGGCTCGATGAGGGAACATATCCCCAAAGCTCAAATTCAAAAAAGCCCTTCTACATCCTCAAGACATCCGGAGAGACGTTCTTTTCTCTTGGCCAAAAAGCTGTTTTGGCTGAGGGGCCGTTGTCAACCTTGAGCGAACGCACCGCAAACTTCTTTGGTAAGCGTACGGATGGCCCCGATATCCTTGTCGGCGCCCTTCCATTCGATCCCGATCATTCAGCATTTCTGTTCCAGCCCGAGCGTGTTCTGCGCGTGCAAGGAGAGCACAATCTTGGCCATGTCCCGGGATTTGGAGCAAGTGCAGGCAGTGCCGAACCAAACAGGATTATTTCTGTCAGCGCCGACCCTTCGGCGGACATATTCGGCAGTAGCGTTGCTGCCGGATTGGAGGCCATGGCCTTATCGAATGGTGCATTGCAGAAGATCGTGCTTTCGCGCAGCCTGAAAGTCTTTGCCAGCCGCGATTTTTCCATTGCAGACCTGATGAGCCGTCTTGCACTTGACGAAAGCATCACTGTTTTTGCAACGCCTTTGCGTCAGCCGGAAAAAGGCGGAGCAATGCTTGTTGGTGCAACACCTGAACTGCTTGTTGAAAAGCGCGGCACGCATATTGCATCTCATCCACTAGCCGGATCGGCCAAGCGACACAAAAACAAGGCAGAAGATCGCCGTTCCGCCGATTCCCTGTGGAATTCGGATAAAGACCGGCGCGAACACGCCATGGTTGTCGAGTCCATTATGGACCTTCTGGCACCCTATTGTGTGGAACTTTCCGCGCCGGAAGGAATGGCACTGCGCGCTACGGCCAGCATGTGGCATCTGGGCACAAGGATCGTTGGCCGTCTGAAGGATGGCTCCATTCCCTCGGAGCACTTTGTTTCGCTATTGCATCCGACACCGGCGGTTTGCGGCGTCCCTCGCGCTGCGGCACACTCGAAGATCAGTGAATTGGAAGCCTACAACCGTGGCTTTTATGCGGGTGCGGTTGGCTGGTGTGATTCTGCGGGTGACGGGCGCTGGTACGTCTCCATTCGCTGTGCGGAAGTGGAAGGTCCGAATGCCCGGCTTTACGCGGGAGCAGGGGTTGTTCCAGGTTCGACACCGCAAGGTGAAGTGGCTGAAACAGCGGCCAAGTTCCGCGCCATGCTGGACGCTTTCGGCATCGATGGCGACCGGTTCGGGATTTAGAGGAAGAATGACCATGCTTGAACTGAAGCAGGAATGGCCCGCAGAGCGGGCTGCGCACTACCGGGCGGCAGGCTACTGGCGCGGAGAAACCATGTTCGGGTTCCTCGAGCAGAGGGCGGCGAAATCGCCAGACAATATCGCAGTTGTCGGGGGGCAGGAGCGCTGGAGCTACGCTGAACTGGTAAGCCGAGCAAAGCACCATGCAGCAACCTTCCTTGCCATGGGGTTGGAGCCAGGCACGCGCGTTGTTGTACAATTGCCCAATATTCCCGAATTTCTTTCCGTGGTTTTCGGGCTTTTCCGTGCTGGCTTGATACCCGTCTTTACCCTTCCCGCGCATCGCCTGACGGAGATGTCCCATTTCGTCAATAAATCTGAGGCGGGTGCCTATATAGTTACTGCAACACATGAGGGCTTCGATTACCGCGCTCTTGCGGGCGAGGTTCAGGTGCAGTGTCCCGGGCTGCGGCGGGTTATCGTCGTAGATGATCTGAAGGAGTTTCGCAGCGCGCCCAGCGACGTGGCAAGACTCCCCCTGGCAGTGAAATCCTCCAGTGTAGCTTTCCTGCAGATATCCGGTGGCAGTACTGGTCTTTCAAAGTTGATCCCCCGTACGCATGACGATTACATCTACAGCTTCAGAGCCAGCGCGGAGATATGTGCCTTGGATGAGGCGAGCGTTTATATGGCTGCGCTACCGGTTGCGCATAATTTCCCGATGAGTTCCCCGGGTGTCTTCGGGGCACTCTATGCCGGTAGTACGGTTGTCATGTGTCCATCACCGACGCCTGCAACGGCCTTCGCCCTGATCGAGCAGGAGCGAGTGACCATTACTGGCGTTGTGCCGCCCCTGGCGCTTTTGTGGATGCAGGCGGCGGCAACGACGGGGCACGACATTTCAAGCCTGCAAATCCTGCAGGTTGGAGGTGCGAAATTCATCCCGGAAGCAGCCGCCCGTGTAAAGTTGAGCCTTGGCTGTTCGCTACAGCAGGTGTTCGGCATGGCTGAAGGTCTGGTCAATTATACACGGCTGGATGATACAGATGAGGTTGTCATCAATACGCAAGGCCGTCCGATCAGCCTGCACGATGAGGTACTGATCGTTGACGATATGGGCAATCCGGTGGCAGATGGCGAGCCGGGCATGCTGCTGACACGCGGACCCTATACCATCAATGCCTATCATAATGATGACGCAGCCAATGCCCGCTCCTTTACAGAAGACGGGTATTACCGCACAGGCGATATCGTCTCGCGAACACCGGATGGCTATCTGACGGTACGCGGTCGAGCCGGAGATCACATCAATCGCTCCGGCGAGAAAATTTCAGCGGAAGAAATCGAAGATCATCTGCTTGCCCATGCCTCGGTGCTGGATGTGGCAGTAGTCTCCATTCCTGACCCTTATCTGGGCGAGAGGAGTTGCGCTTTCATCATACCCAAGGGTGAGAAGCCGAAGAGCGCGGCACTCAAGGCTTTCGTGCGCTCGCGTGGCCTTGCCGATTTCAAAGTTCCTGATCAGATCGTATTCGTCGAGGCATTCGAAACAACTGCAGTTGGCAAAACCAGCCGCAAGTTCCTTCGCCAGACATTGCGCGAACAATTTTTGAGCACATCGGCGGCGGAGTAAGATAATGGGTCTACCGAAAATACCGGCATATGAACTGCCTATTGCCGGCGAAATACCAGTTGCACGCGCTAAATGGGCATTCGAGCCGGATCGGGCTGCTTTGCTCATTCACGATATGCAGAACTATTTCATCAATGCGTTCGAGCAGGATGCCTCGCCAATCGCTCCAGTGATCGAAAATATTAACCGGCTAAAAAGTTCCTGCCGCAAAGCCGGTATACCTGTCTATTATACCGCCCAGAACGGCAATCAAGATCGGCGTGATCGCGGGTTGCAAGCAGATCTGTGGGGGCCGGGAATGACAGATGCACCGGAGCATCAGCATATTACAGCAGCGCTCAAGCCGGAACAGGGCGATACGGTTCTGGCAAAACACCGTTATAGCGCCTTTCAGCTCAGCAACCTTGAGCATCTCATGCGGGTGCGCGGCCGCGACCAGATCATTATCTGCGGGATTTATGCGCATATTGGTTGCCTATTGACTGCGGCCGAAGCTTTCCAGCGCGATATACACCCGTTCATGGTGGCCGATGCTGTGGCGGACTTCTCCCGTGAAAATCATGACATGGCTTTGAGCTATCTCGCAAAGACCAGTGGCATACCGTTGCTGCTTGCAGATTTGCTGATACACATTGAAGGATAAAAGCATGACCGATAAATTTACGATTGACCTTATGCGCCAGGATATTGCCGACATGATCTATGTCGATCCGGAAGAGATCGGCGACAATGATAATCTGATGGATCTCGGCCTCGACTCTATGCGCGCGATGAACCTCGTTCTGCTCTGGCAGCAGCGCAATATTCATCTCAACTTTGCCGAACTAGCCACCTCGCTGACGCTGGCCCATTGGTGGGGCATTGCATCGAATAAAATAGCTGCATCGGAAAAGGTATAGCATAGATGCGCAGTGATGGATTTACAGGCAAGTCTGCCTTCGTAACTGGCGCAGGCGGAGGAATTGGTTTTAGCCTCGTCAAACTGCTGCTCGAGGAAGGAGTGCGGGTTACCGCCACGGACCTTGATGTCGATGCGCTGGCAGAGATGAGCAGTGACCATCTGCAAGCTGTTATGCTTGATGTGAGCGATAGTGTTGCAGTCGACCATGCAGTAGAGCAAGCAGTGGAACGCTGGGGCGCGCTCGATTTTGGCGTGAATGTTGCTGGCGTGTTGTCCACGACACTGGTTACAGAAACTAGCGACGATGAATGGGCAAGGGTATTTGCAGTCAATACGACAGGCGTATTCCATGTATCGCGGGCTATTGCCCGTCATATGATAGAGCGAAAGAGCGGAGCTATTGTAACGGTGAGTTCAAATGCTGCGGGAATTCCGCGCCACAGCATGGCTGCCTATGCTGCTTCCAAAGCTGCTTCGACGATGTTCACCCGATGTCTGGGCCTTGAGCTTGCACCTTATGGGATACGTTGCAACATTGTTGCTCCAGGTTCAACATTGACGCCAATGCAGACAGGCATGTGGGAGGATGAAACTGGTGGTGAGCGGGTGATCGAAGGCTCGCTTATCGCCTATAAGACAGGTATTCCCCTTCGCAAACTGGCGACGCCGGAGGATGTGGCCAATTCGGTACTCTTCCTTTTATCAGATAAGGCCGGGCACGTGACAATGGCTGATATTTATGTCGACGGAGGGGCAACCTTGCGTGGTTAAACATTGCGGTCGCAAACAGACAAGTGCTGGCTTGTGAAGCATTAGTGAAGGTTTGCTATAGGGGACACCTTGGCATGCCTTTACTGTAACGATACAAGCTATCAGATGAGTTTACACACGGAAAAAGAGCGTATCATCATTGCAGACGATCACCCCATTTTTCGGGAAGGTCTGCGTCAGGTAATCCAGCGAACTTTTCCCGAGGCAGAGGTGCTTTGCGCTGGTACCATGAATGAGGTACTCAAGCTGGCCCACGAAGGAAAGAAGCCGGACACTTTCGTCCTCGATTTGCTTTTTCCTGGCATGGTTCCCGACAAATCTATTGGCGAGTTACGCCAGGAATTCATGGGATCGTCCATCATCGTTGTATCAATGCTGGATGATCCGGTCGCGATTGACATGGTTATGGCGCAGGGCGCTGACGGATTTATTGGCAAGACGGTTCCGCCTGATGAACTTAGCGCGATTATTGTCGATATCCGCGGTGGTGAATTTGTCGTAAGGCCCCATCCAATTGACGGAAAAGTGCGGCCGCCTAACTCGACCGGCCTTTCATCGCTGACACCACGTCAGCTGGAAGTGTTGCGGTTAATCGTTGACGGAAAAACGAACAAGGAAATAGGCCGTATTCTAGAGATATCGCCTTACACGGTCAGTATTCATGTGTCGGCTCTGCTGCGCACGCTTAATGTCGGTTCGCGGGCTGCCGCGGCTGGCAAAGCTGTGACTTTCGGTATTGGCACCAACTACTGATTTCGCGGATTGGCGCTGACAGTTTGACGTTGCAGTTTCAACTTTAGCGCTAGAATAGTTGAACGTAATTCTGCTGGCCGTATCGGCTTGGACAATATCGGTATCTCAGGGTCTCCGACGTCGTCACGCACCCTGTTTTCATCATGACCTGTCACGATAATCGCCGGGAGGTTTCGCCCATTCTCGCGTCGGACATAGTTTATGCAGTCCAACCCGGTGGTTTTTGCGCCCAAATCAAAGTCAGTGATGACGAGGTCGCATGTTACATCTTTGCCCTCTGGCAGGAATTCTTCCTGCTGAACAATGCAGCCCCATTTTTCCAGAAGTATTCTGGTCGCCATTAGAACATTGATATCATCTTCAACCAGAAGCACACGTAGACCATTGAGCATCGACGCAGGTTTGTTAATTGCTGGTTGAGCGGTACGGACAGGCTGCGCCACCACTTCAAGTCCATCAACGATAACGGTTGTCCCTTTACCCTCTTCAGACCGCAATGAAACGTCGAGACCCATTATATTGGAGAGGCGGCGCACGATCGAGAGACCTAACCCAACACCTTCGGTGTCTTTGTCGCCACGCTCACGAACTTGATAAAATTCTTCAAAAAGATGCGGTAAATGTTCATTCGCTATACCGGGCCCGCGATCATGGATTTCTATGGACAGTTTGCCTGACCGCTTCCGGCACCCAATCAGAACAGGCTCTCCCGGTGCGTACTTCAAGGCATTTGAGACAATATTCTGGATCATTGTGGTTAAGAGGCTTGGATCGACCCTAGCAAACTTTTTAGTCCCCACAAGTTTGAGCTCAACACCTGCCCATTGAGCAGCCTCGGAATTTTGCTGTTTGATATCGCGCAGTATCTCTCCAATATCGACGTCTTCCCGCTGTTCGGAGATCTTGCCGCTATCGAGTGTGGAGATATCCAGAAGGGATTGGAACAGCCTCGAAACGCTTTGTAGTGACCTGTCGATATTATCAACCATCTGCTGTTCATCCACGCCGAGGCGAGCATCACGCAAACAGGCAATGAAAAGGCTGATGGCATGAATAGGTTGACGTAGATCGTGACTTGCTTGTGCCAGAAAGCGAGATTTCGCAAGATTTGCTTCGAGCGCGTCATTGTACGCTTTGTGAACCCGATTCAATAGAACAAAAATGTAGGAAGGTACGAGGATCGCGGTAATCATCAAGGTGCCGACGACGTAGGGGTATTCTCGCCAAAAACTGTTGAAATATGTCGTCGTTGCCAATGCGAGCAGGGCAGCGATTGTGGCTGCAACCAAGTAGCGAGGCCCAAACCGCAATCCGTTCCCGACGGTCACCCAAAGCAATATGGCGTAAACAGGGAGTGTCAGTTGAGCACCAACGGACATGGCAAACGTCATGGCAATGTAGTCGTGGGATATAGAAAATATTCGGCGCAGCAAGTATTTTCCCGGCCAGATAACAATGCATATAAATAATACAATTGAAGATAAGACGTAGTATATCCAGTAATAAGAATATATTACAAGAAACGCTGTCGATAAGTCTTGTGATACAGCTGCATAAAATATGTAGCTAAAGAAGAATGGAATTATTATTAGACGGACAATAGCCTGAGATCGTTCGGTATCCTGCTTTCGCTGCTTGTCATTCGCAAAACGGGCTCTAAATTTGCCCGATATTGTATTCAGGCTAACGTCTTTTTCCATAGAAGAAAGCCCTTTCCGTATTAAATTCATGTACTTAAGAAGATAATGACTTAAGTACCAAAATAGAGAACGGTGATATTACGAGGGGCGGGTGTCGTCCAGTGTTTTAATTTGCAGAAGGTACGTAGGTATCACTTTATTTCCACCGGAAACTGGGATTGCTTGAGCGTAAACAGGAATCAGGTCAACAAAAAAGCCCGGGAAAACCGGGCTTTTTGAGTATTTCCAGCAGGTCATAGACCTTTGTGGAAAGAGAATTGGTGCCCAGAAGAGGACTCGAACCTCCACGCCTTGCGGCACACGGACCTGAACCGTGCGCGTCTACCAATTCCGCCATCTGGGCAGCGCGTCTCATCTAAGGGGCGCTCAAGGGTCTGTCAATGCATATATTCGGGAAATATATGATTGCAAAAGCTGTGAGCTTGTTGAACCATGGCCAGCGGTTTTGCAGGTGTTATCCCGCAAGCACTTCCTTGGACGCAACTGTTGAGTCAGCATTGAGCTTATAGACGATTGGTACGCCGGTCGCGAGTTCCTGCGCCACGATCTCTTCCCCTGTCAGACCATCCAATGCCATAATGAGGGCGCGCAACGAATTACCATGTGCGGCTACCAGAACAGTCTCGCCGCGCAGTACATGCGGCTGAACTTCGTGTAGGTAATAGGGCCAGACGCGAGCCCCGGTGTCACGAAGGCTTTCGCCTCCGGGTGGGGGAACATCATAGGAACGGCGCCAGATATGCACTTGATCCTCACCCCATTTGGCACGGGCATCATCCTTGTTGAGGCCGGAGAGATCGCCGTAGTCGCGCTCGTTCAACGCCTGATCGCGAATGGTTTCGAGGCCGGTCTGTCCGACTTCTTCAAGGATGTGCTGGAGCGTATTCTGGGCACGCGACAAGACGGATGTATAGGCAATATCAAATTTGAGACCCTTGGCTTTAAGGCGCTTGCCGGCATCCTTGGCTTCCTCGTGGCCGAGTTCAGTCAATGCCGGATCGCGCCAACCCGTGAAAAGGTTTTTCAAATTCCATTCGCTCTGGCCGTGGCGGACAAGGACGAGGGTTCCGGACATTGTGAGACTCCTTCTAAAGCTAAAAATTAGTTGCTGAGGCCAAGCACATCGAGCATGGAATACAGGCCAGGTTTGCGGCCTTTGCCCCAAAGCGCCGCCTTGATTGCACCGCGCGCGAAAATGGTACGGTCTTCCGCGTGGTGGGAGAGCGTAATGCGTTCGCCTTCACCTGCAAGGATGACAGAATGATCACCGACAACCGATCCGCCCCGTAAAGTCGCGAAGCCAATAGCTCCGGTTTCGCGAGGGCCGGTATGGCCGTCGCGCACGCGCACGCTATGCTGGCCAAGACCGATCTCACGTCCATCGGCGGCAGCTTCTCCAAGCAGCAGGGCAGTGCCCGAAGGAGCATCGACCTTGTGTTTGTGATGCATTTCGAGAATCTCGATATCAAAATCGTCGCCAAGCGCCTTTGCTGCCTGCTTGACGAGAACGCCGAGCAGGTTGACGCCGAGACTCATATTGCCTGATTTGACAACAACCGCATGGCGACCGGCAGCCCTGATCTGGGCATTGTCTTCATCCGAGCAACCCGTAGTTCCTATCACGTGGACGATACGCGCCTGTGCGGCGAGTTCAGCAAATTCAATAGTTGCAGCGGGTGCTGTGAAATCAAGAACGCCTTCGACACCCGCAAAAACGGAAAGGGCATCATCAGTTATGGGTATGCCAAGGTGGCCAACGCCGGCGAATTCACCCGCATCCTGCCCGATATGCGGTGATCCTGCCCGCTCGACGGCCCCGGCAAGCATAGCGCCTGGTGTCGAATGGATGATGCGGATCAATGTCTGCCCCATGCGCCCGCCAGCGCCGGTGACCGCAAGCTTCATCGGATTCTCTGCATTCATTCCGGTTGTCCTGCTATTTCGGAGTGTTGGTCTTCGACTGTATCGATTATGGGAGAACCGTCTTTGCCCTGCAATTGGTAGAACCGGGCATAGACACCATTTTGCCGGGCGAGCAGGGTGTCGTGGACACCTTCTTCCACGACACGGCCAGCTTCCATAACAACAATATGATCCGCATTGACGATAGTCGATAAACGGTGCGCAATAACGATTGTGGTGCGGCCCTGCATACTGCGTTCCAATGCCTGCTGCACACGTTTTTCAGACTCATTGTCGAGTGCTGATGTCGCTTCATCGAGCAGCAGGATGGGCGCATTACGGACAATCGCGCGTGCAATTGACAGGCGTTGCCGCTGACCGCCGGAAAGTGTGATGCCGTTTTCGCCGACTTCAGTGCCGTAGCTCTGCGGCTGCTTGATGATGAACTCATCCGCGTTGGCAAGTTTGGCTGCCTCGATCACCTCTTCATCGGTGGCATCCGGACGCCCGTAGCGGATATTATCGGCAATTGTGCCTTCAAACAGATAGGGCTGCTGTGAGACATAGGCTATGGATTGGCGTAAGGATCGCTTGCTGACATGGGCGATGTCCTGACCATCGACGAGAATGCGTCCGCCATCGATATCGTAGAAACGCTGAACAAGGCCTATCAACGTTGATTTGCCCGCACCCGATGCACCGACAATTGCAGTTGTCTTGCCCGCTTCTGCAGTGAAACTGACATTGTGCAGCACCGGAATGCCATTACCATAGCCGAAGCTGACATTGTCGAACTGTACCTCGCCGCTCGGCACCGTAATCGGCACCGCGCCGATGCTGTCGGCCTGGCGTGGTTCAATATCGAGGATTTCGTAGATCATTCGCGCATTGACGAGCGAACGCTCAAGGCCGACCTGTACACGGGCGAGTCGGCGTACAGGATCATAAGCCAGTAGGACGGCCGTAATAAAACTGAACATGGCACCAGGCGGCTGCGCGTCATAGACCGCACGGAAGCCCGTATACATGATCATAGAGGCAATAGCAGTACCGGCGATCAGCTCAGTAACCGGCGTTAGTCGCTCGGACACGCGTGAAATCTTGTTGGCACGTCCCTCGGCCCGCGTAATCAGTGTGCTGATCTTGCCGCGCAGCTGATCTTCCATGGTGAAAGCTTTAACGATGGCGATGCCTTGCGTGGCTTCCTGCATGGCCCCAAGAAGATGGGAATTAAGAGTCACTGATTCACGATGGATAACCCGTAGACGCTTGGTAAGGTAACGCACGGTGATAAGTACAGGCGGGCCGATCAGCAGCGCGAAGAGTGACAGCAGCGGATCAAGCAGGATCATGGTGCCCACTAAGGCAATGAGCGTAGGGATGTCTTTGCCGATCGTCGTGACGACAATATCAAGGAGTTCGCGAACACCGCCAATATTCTGGTTGATGCGGGCAGCAAGTTGGGCGGAACGGGTATCGTGATAGAAGTCGAGGCCAAGCTTCATCAGGTGATCGAAAATTCGATGCTGATAACGCGCGACGATGCTGTTGCCGACTTTCGCCATCGTGACCGACTGCACGTAGGTGGCGACGCCGCGAATGACAAAAGCAGCAAGAATGCCAAGGCTTATCGGCACAATTAGATCTTCGCGCCGCTCGTAATAGATTTTGTTGATCACGTCCTTGAAGATATAGGCGACAAAAGCAGTGCTGAGAGCCACTGCCAACATGGCAACAACGGCGATGGCATAGGACGAACGGTGCTGACGGACATTTTCGCCAAGGACCCGGCCGACGACGCGCCTCGCTTGTGTCGGATCGATTTTCTTCTTCTTGGGTACACCATTCATGGGAGGCGGCAACTCGCTGGTACTAAAATATCAGGCAAACATCCTTTTAAAGGAAATTTTGCCACGTGATCCTGTCCCTATAGCGTTATTGCCCCTTCTTGCCTATCGGTTTTGCCCCGTGAGGCTCAATGCGGCGGACAGTGTTGCCCTGATGCCCCAGAGTAGTTAGTCGGGTTGCTTAGCCCTGACGCCAGCGACGGCCCTCCGTAGCAACACCAAAACGGGCCGGTGTGCGGGCGAATGCAGAGAGGCCGCTCAAAGCTGCCAGAGGATGCGTGATGATATAGACTGGCGTTTCGCGTAGTATTTGCTGATGGGGAGCTTTGTCCTCAAAAGCTTCGCGGAAGGCCGGGTTTTTCAGTGGCTCCACGATCTTCTGTACAATGCCACCGGCAAGATAAACACCGCCGCGCGCCATGAATGTCAGGGCGAAATCACCGGCAAGACGGCCGAGATACGTCACAAACAACGCCAGCGTTTCCTTGGCCTCCTCGGATTCGCCGGAAAGCCCGGCAGCAGTGATGTCGGCCGGTGTTTCGAGCGTCGCTTCAGTGCCGCCAACTTTGCAAATTGCCCGATAAATGTTCTGCAGGCCGCGTCCGCAAAGCAACTGTTCGCCGGAGATGCGGCCATCAATATGTTCAATGTGCGGAAAGAGTTCGAGATCGCGCTCGGTACGCGGACCCATATCGACATGTCCGCCTTCACCGGGAACCGGGACCCAGCTTGCTCGGGAACGGACCATTCCGGCCACGCCAAGACCGGTGCCGGGTCCAAGTACTGCACGGCTGCCATGCGGATCGCCTGCACCACCGCCAAGCTTTTCCAGATGTTTTGGCTCAAGCGAGACAACGGCTAGCGCCTGCGCTTCGAAATCGTTGATAACGGTGATGTCCGAAAGGCCAAGTGTTTCCATCATCTGGCGCGGTTTGACAACCCAAGCGCAATTTGTCAGGTCGATCTCATCGCCTTCCACGGGTCCGGCAATGGCCAGAACCGCAGAGCGTGGCTGGATCGAAGTGTGGTCGAGAATGGCGTTCTGGATTGCCTCATCAATGGTCGGGTAATCCGCTGTCTGCAGAACCGGAAATTCTTTTGGCTCAGCATAGGCATCGACAAGAATTGCGAAGCGCGCATTGGTACCGCCGATATCGCCGACCAGGATCGGAAACTTCATGATGTGGTCGGTATCTGCCTGTGTTACCATTATCGCTTTCCTGTCTTAATTGTCACCAGAGCCTTTATCCGTCCGGGCAGACGAATGGCTCATCAATGTATTTTCGGCTGCATCGTCGCGAAGCAGACCCCTCTTTTGTACCAGAACCTCGGCAGTCGCCCGGTTTAGAGCCATCGGGATATCGTAGACGCTGGCAAGCCGCATAAGTGCTTTTACATCGACATCATGTGGCAAGGGTGACAGCGGGTCGACAAAGAAAATCAGCCCATCGATCCGGCCTTCTGCTATCAATGCACCGATCTGCTGGTCGCCGCCGAGCGGGCCACTTTTCACGCGCGATATCGTCAGTGAAGGGCACGCCTCCTGAATCAGCCCGCCAGTTGTTCCGGTGGCGACGATATCGCATGGAACAAGCAGGCTTTCATAACTGCGTGCAAACGCAACCATGTCGTCCTTCTTCTGGTCATGGGCAATCAGCGCGAGGCGAAAAGGCTGTGTCATCAAAACTCTGTTTCGGGTTGGCGCCCTAAATCGATTGAAACCCTATAAACAATTCATGTCGTTGTGAAAAGGGCAGAGCAGAAAAAGACCTTAGGGCTTTTGACCTGGTACGGGTACATCCTCCGGAATATCTTCACCTTCTGCATCAGCGGAAGGCTGTCGAACTTTTGCACCAACGCCAAGGGTTACCTCTTCGACCGATTGCGGGCCGGGCGCTCGCAAGATCTGGGCGCAGAGTTTGGGAAGATCGGAAAGCATCATCACCTTCGGCTTCACTGGTTTTTTTGGTGGCGGTGCTTTCTTCCAAGGTTCGTCGGTAAACCACCAGGCTAAAGGTTTTCCGCATCCGTCATCGGTGCCCGTAGGCTCCTGCGCCTTGCATTGCGGAGATCCGGGCTGACATTTGATGCGCACATGGAAATGATAGTAGTGGCCCCAGTAAGGACGCACTTTGTTCAGCCAGCTGCGGTCTCCCTGCACGCTGTCGCATAGCTTTTTCTTGATACCGGGATGGACGAAAATCCGCTCTACTTCGGGATAGCCTGCTGCGCGTTTGAGAAGGGCGGTGCGATTGGCGCTCCATTTATCAGGATCAACGAACAGCGTATCGCCTTTGAGCATGGACCTTGCTTCGACTGTCTCGCGCTCCTGATTGGTAAAGCGGCGCTTTGGCATTGGTGTCAGCCAGATATCCGCGTCCAGCCCTACCTGATGCGATGCATGTCCGGTAAGCATCGGTCCACCGCGTGGCTGCGAAATGTCACCGACGAGCAGACCCGGCCAACCGTCCTTGGCAGATGCATCGCGTGCAAGTCGCTCCAACAGGGCGATCATGCGCGGATGACCCCAGTTACGGTTTCGTGACAGACGCATGACCTGCCATGCCGATCCGTCGACCGGCAGCGCAACGCCACCTGCAAGGCAGCCTTTGGCATAGAAACCGGTTGACTGCGGCGCGCCGAGGCTAGGTAGCGATTGAGAGCCGAACAGCTGTTTTGCGGGGCCATCTTCGGCAATTGCGTTGAGCGGGCCTGCGAATGTAATCAGAAAGCCAAGAGCCAGCCGTGCCAGAGTTTTCGAAATCATGCTCGTTATCCAAAGGATGAGAAGCAAAATTGCTTTGATCATCCGGGCTTTATGATGGCCAGATTCGCATGAAACCCGCAATATGGGAATAATACCCCGCATTGATTCGCACGGACCATTATCATGAGAGCAGTCATTTTCGAACACTTTGGTCAGCCGCCACGCGTACAGAATGTTCGCGATCCGGAACCGGCCGCAACCGGCGTTGTGGTCAAGGTCGAAGCAACGGGTCTTTGCCGCAGCGATTGGCATGGCTGGATGGGACACGATGCGGATATCGTGCTGCCGCACGTGCCGGGACATGAGTTGGCTGGAACAATCGAGTCGATCGGCAAGCATGTCACCCAGTGGAAAGTGGGCCAACGGGTAACCGTGCCATTTGTTGGCGGTTGCGGGCATTGTTTTGAATGCAATTCAGGTAACCATCAAGTGTGCGAAAACCAGTTTCAGCCGGGCTTCACGGCATGGGGTTCCTTTGCGGAATATGTCGCGTTGGATTTTGCTGACACCAACCTCGTTGCCCTTCCTGATTCGCTCGATTTTGCAACGGCTGCAAGCCTCGGCTGCCGATTTGTTACGTCTTTCCGGGCCATCGTAGATCAGGCAAAGGTAAAGCCGGGTGAATGGGTAGCGGTGCACGGTTGCGGGGGCGTTGGCCTCTCTGCGATCATGATCGCTACCGCCATGGGCGCAAATGTCATTGCCCTTGATCTCACCGAAGAAAAGCTGGCCTTTGCCCGCGAGCTTGGTGCAGTTGCGACGGTCAATGGGGGCGAGACGCAGGACGTAATCGGGGCCGTGAGGGAGATAACCAGTGGAGGTGCGCACGTTTCGATCGATGCACTTGGTCATCCGTCTACCTGCTTCAATTCAGTCGCAAACCTGCGCCGCCGTGGTCGTCATGTGCAGGTGGGGCTTATGCTCGGCGATCATGCGCATCCTCCCATACCGATGGACAAGGTTATCGCGCATGAGCTTGAAATATACGGCAGCCATGGCATGCAGGCGTTTCGCTACAACTCATTGATGGATATGCTGGAAGCCGGAAAGCTGAAACCACAGCAGCTAATCGGCAAGGAAATCACGCTTGATGACGCTCCGGCCGCGCTGATGGCAATGGATCGGTTTGAAGGCATAGGGATCAATGTGATTACGAGCTTTCAGCAAAGTTAAGCCGTAATAAAACCGGCTTGTGGACGGGCGTGCAATTGTCGTATCAACGCTGCAGCATTGAGCAGGGCGGAATGACGTTCCTGCCTCCGGGGGGAGCTAAATGACAGTATCGGACGCTGCGGTAACGCCGGTTGATCTAAAGAAATACGTACTCATGTTTGGCGGCGTCCTGCTTTTTTGTCAGGTCTTGGTTGTTGCCATTACCTCGATATTTCAGTTCGATGTTCCGGCAGGAATGGGAATAGTTGTGGTTATGGCTGCTTTGTCATATCCCGTTTCCCTCTTCGTCAAAACCCACGAGCGCGTGTTCACAGGCCGTGAGCGTGTGAGCTTTGCAAACATGACGTCTGTTATCGGGCTTCTGGTCACCGGTGCTTTGGCCCTGCTCAGTTACTATATGCTCGCCATGACGGGCGAAGCGAATAGTTATCAGATAATGCTGGATGATTTTTCGAGAGAGACAGGGTTGTCTGGGATGATCCTCATAGCCGGTCTATCTTTGCTCGCATTGGCTCTGACTTGGATCCTCGCCTATATCGAAACAGGATGGTTTGCACGTCGTGTGCTTAAAGGCCTGTCGAAGGCAAAGTAACTTACTTTACCGCCAGGTGCCATCGCGCCACATGGCGGCGAATGCGGTGCCGTAATCAGGATAGCGGAAGGTAAAGCCGCGCGCCTTAATGCGTTTGTTCGAGACACGCTTGTTTTCGCCGTAGAATGAGCGCGCCATAGGTGTCAGTTGCGCTGACTCGAAATCGGACTCTTCCGGCGGCTCAACGCCCATCAACTCAGCTGCATAGGCTACAACATCCTGCGGTGGCGCTGGTTCATCATCGGTGATGTTGAATATGCCGCCTTCATTGCTAAGGCTGAGAAATTGCAGTGCACCGGCAATGTCATCCACATGGATGCGGTTGAAAACCTGTCCGGTTTTATTGAGGCGGCGCGCCGATCCATTCGTCAGATTCACAAAAGCGTTGCGGCCCGGTCCGTAAATTCCGGAAAGTCGCAGGATTGCTAAGGGAATGCCGCGTTCATCAGCCAATGCCTGCCAGCTTTTTTCCGCATCGACACGTTCCACTGAGCGGGCAGAGACTGGGCTGCAAGGCGTCGTTTCATCCACCCACCCACCAGCATGATTGCCATAAACGCCAACGGTTGACAGGTATCCGATCCATTGCAGTTTCGGCATGGCGCGGCGGATCGTATCGCCGAACAATCCGATCACCGGATCGCCGGTTTGGGCGGGCGAAGTGGAAATGACAAGGTGGGTGATTGTTTCGAGTGTATCGCTTATTTCCTGCGACGCATGGGTGCCATGAAACAGGAATGGCGTAATGCCTTCCTTGTCGAGGGCTGCAAGTTTTGAACTGTCGCGTGTCGTCCCGCCGATAAAGTCGGCGTTGGAACCAATTAATCTGGCAAAAGCGCGAGCCGAATAGCCCGCGCCGAACAGGAAAACTTTCATGGCTGATTGTTTGCGCCATTGCGCCATTCGGTCAAGACGCTGACATCATTTTCTTTAGCTGCGTGATGAAGGCGAAGGTCAGAAAAGCTCTTTTGATCCAGAAGCTGACTCAGTGCCCAGACAGCAGAGCCACGTACAAGTGGCGATGGATCATCCAGGTGCTGCGTCACCGGTGTGACGAGACTCTGATCATCGGAATTGCCGCAGGCATTCAACACGTTCCGCATGAAACGATCCCGGCCTATGCGCTTGATTGGTGAGCCGGAGAAGAGTGCACGAAATGCCGGGTCGTCCAGTGTCAGAAGATAGTCAAGCGAAGGTGATCGAAGGTCGTCGCGGGCACGAAGCTTCGCTTCACGGGCAGTTTCGGCAAACTTGTTCCATGGGCAAACAGCAAGGCAATCATCGCAGCCGTAAATGCGGTTACCCATTGCTTTGCGAAACTCAAGCGCAATCGGTTCCTTGTGCTCGATAGTCAGGTAGGAGATGCAGCGCCGCGCATCGAGCTGGTAGGGCGCCGGAAAGGCTGAAGTCGGACAGGCATCAAGGCAGGCATGACACGAGCCGCAATGATCGCGCTCTTTGGTATCCGATGGCAGATCGGCGGTCGTGAAAATGGTGCCAAGAAAAAGCCAGGAACCGTGTGACTTGCTGACCAGATTTGTATGCTTGCCCTGCCAGCCAAGACCCGCCGCCTCGGCCAAAGGCTTTTCCATGACTGGTGCGGTGTCAACGAAGACCTTGAGGTCCTCCCCAGCAGCTCGGGATGCAAAACGGCTAGCTACGCCTTTGAGCTTACCTTTGACAATATCGTGGTAGTCGCGGTTCTGCGCATAGACAGAAATTGCCGCTTTGTCTTTGTGATTGAGGATAGTCAGCGGGTCGCTATCCGGGCCATAATTCATGGCTAACACAATGATAGAGCGAACCTCCGGCCAAAGCGCGTTGGGGCTGCTGCGGCGCTCTTCTGTTTCCTGCATCCAATCCATGCTGGCATGGCGGCCGAGCGCAAGATATTGACGTAACCGTTCTTCCGCCTGTGGAATAGAATCCGGACGGGTTATCGCAACCACATCAAAGCCGGCAGCCCGAGATTCCTCGACAATGAATTGCTTGAGCCGCTCTGACTGCGAGGTGTTGCGCAATGCTGTATCTGCATGCGCGCCCAGCATCAGAAATCCAGATCGCCGTAATGAGATGCGGGGGGCAAACCGCGCACGCGGTCCGCGAGAAGCGGGCGGAAAGATGGGCGGGATTTCATTCGTGTGTACCAGTCGCGCGCCGCGCGGTACTCAGCCCATTTGACTTCGCCGAGATAGTCGAGGATTGAGATGGAGGCCGCGGCCGCCATATCTGCATAGGTCGGAGCGGGACCGGCAAGCCAATTACGCGTAGCCGTCAACCAGTCGATATACTTCATGTGCTGGGTAATATTTGCACGTGCCGCGCGGATTGCAGCACTGTCAGGCGCCCCTCCTCCCTGCTCGGCAGTCATATGCAGCTTAAAAATGCGCTCGCGAGCCATGTGACGAGTCACTTCGTTTTCAAACTTGCTCAGGAACCAGTCGATGAGACGCCGCACTTCAGCGCGATTTAGCGAGTCTTCGGGAAACAGGCGGCGGCTGCGTTTCAAAGCACCACGCGTTTCGTCGATATATTCCGCGATCACCGATGCACCTGCCACGGGAACGTCGCCCTCTGCAAGCAATACGGGAAGTGTGCCTGCCGGGTTGAGAGATAGGAACTCCTTACGGCGGGCCCAGCTGTTTTCCTCGATCAACTGAACCTCAATGTCATATTCATTGAGGATCAATCGCGCATATCGCGAACCGGTGGACATGGGATGATGAAAAAGCGTCAACATGGTAGCTATTCTTAAATCTTTCGAAATGGCATTTAGCAAGTCGGCATTGCATTGCGGGTAAGGCAGGCATCGGTCAATGCTATAGGCGTAACAGTGGCATGAGACAAGTAAACACGATTTAACCAACAGCTCGCCATCACTGCATAATTTCTTAAACGAGAATCGGTTAAGACAGGAATTATGTAGCATATTCAAATGCGGTAGGGCGTCGGATAAGTCCCAAGGCGCTGCGGCAAGGTTAAGGAAGCGGTAAGCATAAACATGGAAACACAGACGATCGTCGAAGCGCTTTTTCTGGGATTGCTGGAAGGCCTGACAGAATTCATCCCCGTGTCTTCCACTGGTCACCTGCTTCTTGCCGGGCATTTTCTCGGTTTTGAATCCAACGGAAAAACCTTTGAAGTGCTGATTCAGCTTGGTGCGATCTTAGCTATCCTGACTGTCTATTTTGGGCGACTCCTGAAAATAGCGCGTGACTTACCGAGCGATCCGAAGACCCAACGGTTCGTCACCGGAGTGCTGATTGCTTTTCTACCAGCCGTTGTAATCGGCGTTCTTGCCCATGGGATAATAAAGGCGGTGCTGTTTGAATCGCCGATGCTGATTTGCATTATGCTGATACTGGGTGGACTTATCCTTCTATGGGTGGACAGGCTCGATCTGAAGCCGCGCTATAATGATGCGATGGACTTTCCGCTGCCGCTCTATTTCAAGATTGGTCTTTTCCAGTGTTTCGCCATGATTCCCGGCACATCGCGTTCAGGCTCAACAATTGTTGGAGCTTTGCTGATGGGGGCTGATAAACGATCAGCAGCTGAGTTTTCCTTCTTTTTGGCTATGCCGACCATGGCGGGTGCTTTCGCACTTGATCTCTTCAAGAATCGTAATGTGCTGACTTTTGATGACCTATCACTGATAGGAGTCGGCTTTATTGCCGCTTTTATTTCCGCTGTTCTGGTGGTGCGCTATCTGCTCGATTACGTATCCCGTCATGGCTACGGCCTTTTTGCCTGGTGGCGGCTTGTCGTAGGAACTGTAGGCCTCGTCGCGCTTATTCTGATCGGCAAGTAATTGTAAAAAATAGATTTATTGACCTCATCAATTCTGGACTGAGAGTAGCAATGTCGCGGGCCGGTAATCTTTCGAATTGTAGAAGGCATGAATTATTATTCACGATATGAATTTTATTGACAGAGTCTTTTCTTTGAGCTTAGTTGTGTGTGCCGGCATTCGAGGAGGAGCGCCGGTTTTCGCAAAGTAAAGTGGCAGCATCGAAGCGCCGCGGACAAATGGGAGGGGCTCCGGCCTCGAGGAGGACACTTGCGCACTTTTTTAGGCACGACCGCGATGGCGGTCCTTGCAACGACACTTTTTGCATCGCCAGCCAAAGCTGAAACGGAATCGCCTTTCCGCTGCAAGCCAGGTGAGAAATACGTCATGAACGTGATGGTGTCGGGCGTTGAATACTGGTTCCCCGTCTACGAAATGTTCAAACAGGCGGGCAAGCAGCTCGGTTGCGAGACCGCTTATACCGGTACACCGGAATATGACGTCAACAAGCAGATCGCCAGCTTCGATCAGGCACTGGCACAGAACCCGGCGGGCATTCTGGTGCATCCGATGAATTCGGATCCTTTCATCGAGCCAATCAACCGCGCCATTGATCAGGGTACTGCCGTCGTGACATTCGCTGCGGACTCGCCATTGTCAAAGCGGATATCATTCATAACCTCGGACAATATTCGCGAAGGAACCTATGCGGCAGATGCCATTGCCAACAAGCTTGGCGGCAAGGGCGAATATGCAGTGCTGGAAAATCCCGGTCAGGACAATCACGACAAGCGCGTTACCGCCTTTGTCGATCGCATGAAGGAAAAATGGCCGGACATGAAACTGGTTGGCCGCGCCGCTTCCAATCAGGACCCAACCAAAGCTTATCAGGGCTTGATGAGTATCATTCAGGCCAATCCAAATCTAAGCGCAGTTTTCATGCCGGAGGCCAACTCGGCAATCGGTGCTGCTCAGGCGAACAAGGAAAGCGGGGGCAAGATTCTTGTGATGTGCGCGGACGTCAATGCGAATATCCTTGATATGATCAAGGCTGGTGAAGTCTTCGGTTCCATCAACCCCAATCAGGGCATGCAGGGCTATATGGGCTTCATGTTGCTTTGGCTGGCCAAGCATCCTGAACTGATTGATCCTATGAACGACGCAAAGCGGGCTGGTTTCAACCCGATGAGCATTCCCTTTGTCGATAATGGTCTGTCGATTGTCACGGCAGAAAATGCCGATGATTTCTTCTGGGACAAATACCTGAAGCGTCGCGGTACCAAGGGTATCGAGGAGTAAGCATTACAGACCTGCTATCCGGGCTTACCAAGTCTGGGTAGCATCCTGTGAAGCATTTGGAAGGAATGTCGTCATGCCGGAACCGGTTCTGAACATCCGCAGTGTCACAAAGCATTTCGGCGCAGTGAAGGCGCTCACGAATGTGAGTTTCAGTCTCGAACGCGGGGAAGTCCATGCGATTTGCGGCGAAAACGGAGCCGGCAAGTCGACATTGATGAATATCATTGCTGGTGTGTTGCAACCGGATGAAGGAGAAATTCTTGTCGAAGGCGCAGTGGTCAAGATCGCATCGCCTTCGGTTGCCCAGTCGCTCGGTCTTGGACTTGTGCACCAGGAGATAGCGCTTTGCCCGGATGCGAGCGTGGCGGAAAACATCTTCATGGCAGCAACCAGCCGCCAGCGATCTTTCCTGATGAACTATCGCAAGCTGGAACGCGAGGCGCAGAAAGTGATGAATCGGCTGGCGCCGATTGATGTGCGCCGCAAGGTTGCCGATCTGTCAATTTCAAGCCAACAGCTTGTGGAGATCGCCAAAGCTTTAACACTGGATTGCCGGGTTTTGATTTTCGATGAGCCAACAGCGGCACTCACCGAAGCGGAAACCCGTATTCTGTTTGATATTATCCGCGACCTGAAGGCCAACGGCATTTCGATCATCTATATCAGTCATCGCATGGCCGAAATTTTCTCACTTTGCGACCGCGTGACAGTTCTGCGCGACGGGCGCTATGTCTCGACCGAAAATGTCGCGGACGTTACGCCGGACGATGTTGTCCGTCGCATGGTAGGTCGTGAAATTACACAGCTCTACCCGCCGAAAAAACAGAGTGACGAGTCATCTGGAGAGATCATCCTTTCGGTTCGGGGGCTTGGAGACCGGGACCGCTTCCGCGATATCAGTATCGAGTTGAACAAGGGCGAAATACTCGGCATTGGAGGTTTGATTGGCTCTGGTCGCACAGAGATTGCTGAAGGTATTTGCGGTTTGCGGGCCACGACTGATGGCGAGGTGCGGCTGCATGGACAAGTGCAAACGATCAAAACCTATGCTGATGCGGTGGAGGCGGGGATTGTCTACCTTTCTGAGGACCGCAAGGGCTCCGGTGTATTCCTTGATTTGTCCATCGCTCAGAATATCTCGGTCTTAAACCTTGAAGCATTGACGGGCCATCTGGGACTAATCGATTCACGAGGCGAAGCACAACTTGCCCGCGATTTCGCGCAACGGCTTAACATTCGCATGGGCAGCATCGATACGCTTGTATCCTCGCTCAGTGGCGGTAATCAGCAGAAGGTTGCGATTGCCAAGCAGCTTGCAGTGCAGCCGAAGGTAATCCTGATGGATGAGCCGACGCGCGGTATCGATGTGGGGGCGAAATCCGAAATCCATCTGCTGCTGCGTGATCTGGCGCGATCCGGTATCGGCATCATTGTCATCTCGTCGGAATTGCCGGAATTGCTGGGATTGTGTGATCGCGTTCTGGTTATCCGCGAGGGGAAAATCGCAGGGGAACTCAGTGCGGATGAGATGACGGAAGAGGCGGTTATACGGCTGGCTTCCGGCGTCAACCCGAACGTACAAACACGGCTGGCGACAGATCATGCAGCCTGAAAATGCTATGGGAGAGAAGAAAATGGTGGCTGATACACTAGGAGCAAGCCCGACGCGGTCGCCATCCTGGAAGCGGCTGGGTTCGATGCGGGAGGCAGGGCTGATCGCTATCATTCTGGCGCTCTGCATTGCCATGAGTTTTGCTTCGCCCCACTTTCTGACACTCGGCAATTTCCGTGCCATGCTCATGAGTTTTTCCGTCGAAGGTATCGTGGTCGTCGGCATGACGATCTTGCTTATTGTCGGCGGTATTGATCTTGCGGTTGGCTCAGTAGTTTGTTTTGCCATGGTGCTTTCGGGCTCTTTATTCCTCGCCGGGCTGGACCCTTGGAGTGCCTCTCTCATCGGTATTCTCGCCAGCAGTCTCATTGGCTGCGTGATGGGCTTCTTTGTAACTGTCGTTGGCCTCAACCATTTCATTACGTCACTTGCCGGTATGGTCATTGTACGAGGCCTCTGCCTCATCATCACCAAGGGTACACCGCTCTCGCTTTTCACGCTGCCTCCGGCATTCAAGGCAATCGGGCAGGGCAGTTTTAACGGTGTGCCCTATGTTATCATCATCTTCGTTGCCGTCGTCGTTCTCTTTGATTTCCTGTTGCGTCGTGCAACGGCTCTCCGCAAGGTTTTCTATACAGGCAGTAATGAAAAGGCTGCACTCTATTCAGGCATCAAGACCAATCAGGTGAAGTTCTGGGTGACTGTCCTTTGCTCTACACTGGCCGGTGTTGCAGGGGTAATCTACATGTCCCGCTTTGGTGCAGCGACCCCGACATTCGGTGTTGGCATGGAGTTGAACATCATCGCAGCAGCAGTTATTGGCGGCGCTTCGCTGAACGGCGGTTCCGGAACGATCCTTGGTGCGATCCTCGGCATTGCTTTGCTCTCGGTGGTGACGAGTTCTTTGGTTCTACTCAATGTATCTGTCTACTGGCAGGACATGATCAAGGGCTGCATTTTGCTCGGCGCAGTGTCCATCGATCATTTCCTGCACAAGCGGAAGGCTTCCTGACATGACGGTTGTCAGACTCAGTACGAAACAATCTCCGGTACCACGCGAGGAAATCGTCATTGCCCGGCAAATGCATCAGGCATTGGTTCTCCATTTCGTGGAGGGGCTGACACAGGGACAGATCGCCGATCAGCTCGGTGTATCGCAGCCTACAGTCAATCGCCTCATCAAGCGTGGGCGCCAGCTTGGGCTGGTCGAGATCAAGATCAAGTCGCCGGTCGAACCGCTGATCGATCTGGAAGAGCGGCTTCTGGCGGTTGGGGGTATCAACCGGGCGATTGTCGTGCCTACTGTCTCGGGTAATCCGCAGACGGCACTACAGGCAGTTGGTGAAGCTGCGGCTCGGCTGTTGCTTGAGCAAATCACCGATGGCGATACGATCTGCATTACCGGCGGCAAAGGTGTCAGCGCTGTGGTCGCCGGATTGCAGGTGCCGCGACCATTCAATATCGAGGTTGTTCCAGCGACGGGCTGCGTGCAGGGCAAGCACTATACCGACGTGAATCATGTCTCGACATTGCTGGCCGACAAGCTCGGCGGACGCGCATATCAGATACATGCGCCGCTCTTTGCTGACACTGCGGCAGAGCGCTCCATGCTCATTAACATGCGTTCTGTGGCAGACGTTTTCAAACGCGCAAGAGAAGCAAAAGTCGCGGTGGTTGGTATCGGCTCCATCCTGACCGATGATTCCAGCTATTACGATTTGCACCCTTCATCGAGCACCGACCGGGTGGCCATTGAGCGCTCCGGTGCAAGCTGTGAACTGCTAGCGCATCTGCTGGACGACCGGGGTCAGGTTTGCGGCTACAGCCTCAACGATTCCCTTGTCTCGCTGACGCTGAGCGAGTTTGCTTCGATCCCCACCAAGATCGGTGTGGCGAGCGGACCAAATAAGGCAAAACCAATTCTCAGCATCATGCGCGGCAACCATCTGGATACGCTGGTAACCGACGAAGCAACGGGAATGCGTATTCTTGAAATAGCTGAGGCAGAAGGAAGTTGGGCATGAGCGAGGGACAACTGAAACGCGCAATCGGCAAATCCGGTGTTGAAGCTTCGGCAGTGGGCCTCGGAACTTGGGCAATCGGCGGCTGGATGTGGGGCGGCACGGACGAAAATCAGTCCATCTCTGCTATACAGGCATCGCTCGACGCTGGTGTCAGTCTCATCGATACAGCTCCAGCCTATGGTCTGGGTCGTTCGGAGGAGATTGTCGGCAAGGCGTTAAAAGGCAGGCGCGACAAGGCAATCATTGCCACCAAATGCGGGCTGGTCTGGCATACACAAAAGGGAAAACATTTTTTTGATCAGGATGGGAAGCCGGTCCACCGATATCTCGGACGTGATGCGATTCTCCATGAGATCGACGAAAGCCTGAAACGGCTCGGAACCGACTATATCGACCTCTACATCACTCACTGGCAGGATCCGACGACTCCCATCGAAGAGACCGTGCGGGCATTGGAGGATTTGCGCAAAGCGGGCAAAATCCGCGCAATAGGTGCAAGTAATCTCAGCCTTGACGAACTGAATGCCTATGTAGCAACCGGCTCGCTGGATGCGATACAGGAGCGGTTCAGCATGATTGATCGTGAGATCGAGGCTGACTTGCTCCCGGTGACCCGCAGGGAAGGTGTATCGACCCTCAGTTATTCGTCATTGGCGCTTGGTCTTCTTGCCGGAACAATCGATCCCGAGCGTACTTTTTCCGGCGATGACCAGCGCAAGGATAACCCCCGCTTTTCTACGGATAACCGGCTGAAGGTAAAGCAGTTTGCCGAGACCATCCAGCCTATTGCTGAAAAGCATACGGCGAGTATCGCCCAGACTGTTATTGCCTGGACGCTGGCGCAACCCGGTGTGACTTTTGCGCTTTGCGGCGCGCGCAATCCGGAGCAGGCACTGGAAAACGCCAAAGCCGGAACAATAAGGCTCGACGAACAAGACCTTGCGGCCATTGACGCGGCCATCGCAGTGAAACTGGCACATATGGACAGGTAACGGGCTGTATCATGAAGCGTGAAGAAGTGTTTGACGGGCTTCGCCGGAGCCCGAAGGTGGACGTGTGTGTCATCGGCGGCGGGATAAATGGTCTCAGCGTATTCCGTGAACTGGCGCTGCAGGGCATCAACGTTCTGCTTGTCGAGAAGAACGACTATTGTTCAGGCGCAAGCTCTGCTCTCTCACGCATGGTTCACGGCGGTTTGCGCTATCTCGAAAACGGTGAATTCAATCTGGTGAAGGAGTCACTCGTCGAGCGTGATCGCCTGCTCCGCAATGCCCCGCATATGGTAGCGCCATTGCCAACCACAGTGCCGGTATTCAGTATATTTTCTGGCTTGGCCAATGGCGCTGTCCGCTTTCTCGGCTTGACCCGCAAGCCCAGCAGGCGTGGCGCCATCGCTATCAAGAGCGGCTTGACCATCTATGATTTTCTGACACGAAAGCGTGCCCTGATGCCTAAGCATCGCTTTCGTGGACGGCGGGCCAGTCTGGCCAAATGGCCTGCGCTCAATCCGGCAATCAAGAGTTCAGCAACCTATCATGATGCCTGGGTCAGCCATCCTGAGCGGATAGGCATTGAACTGCTGCAGGATGGGTTGGCAGCCAATGTCTTTGCCAGAGCAATCAACTATGCCGAACTCAGCCGGGATGCTGCTGGCAGGTTCATCGTTCGCGACCATATCGATGGAACGTCAGTAACCGTAAAACCGAACCTGATCATCAATGCGACAGGCGGCTGGATCGATGTGGCCAATGCCACCTTATTTTCACAGAGCACGCTCCCTACACCACTGATGGGCGGTACCAAGGGATCGCATCTCATCATCGATAATCCCGAACTTCTGGCAGCGCTAGATGGGCATATGATCTATTACGAGAACGAAGATGGCCGCGTCTGCATCCTCTTTCCTTATCTTGGCAAGGTGCTGATCGGCTCTACGGATATCCGCGTTGACAGTCCGGAAAATGTTGCCTGTACACCGGAAGAGCGTGACTACATTTTGCAATCACTGGCTTTTGTGCTGCCCGCGATCAAGATACGGTCTGAAGAGATTGTCTTTCAGTTCTCCGGTGTACGGCCGCTGCCCGCAAGCAAGGATCAGTTTACCGGGCGTATCCCGCGTGACCACTTCTGCACCTTTATCGAACAGGAAAATGATGGGCCGCCTGTCCTTTGCATGATTGGCGGCAAATGGACGACATTCCGCTCGTTCGGGGAACTTGCTGCCGATATGGTTCTGACAAGACTTGGACGTCAGCGGCGGCTGTTAACGACGGATCGCGCCATCGGTGGCGGTCGCGCTTTCCCGGCAAACACAACTGATTGGATATCACGTGTCGCTGCCAAGACAGAACTGGGAGATGATCGCATCAATCAACTATTCCAGCGTTACGGGACCGATGCCGAGACAATCGCTCGGTTTATTACAGCCGATAACGATGAGACGATGCCGCATCCGGGTTACTCCAGACGGGAAATACTATTTCTGATCCGCAACGAAGCTGTCGAAAATCTGGACGATATACTGCTCCGGCGTACGACCCTTGCGATTAGTGGAGAGCTTTCCCTGACAATGACGGAAGCCGTACTCGATCTGCTTGCCACTGAAAAAGAATGGCCTACTGCACGCCGCAATGATGCACGGGCGGTGTTTTTGCGCCTGCTCACAGAACGGCACGGTGCTGATATCGCCGTACTGAACGCACGAAATGAAGAAGGAGAATATGATGAGAAACAACAGCAAGGTTCGGATGAACCGTCTTTTCGGCAAAGGGCGCTGCCTCGACGTGGCGATCGATCACGGCGTGTGCAATGAGCCTACCTTCCTGAATGGTCTTGAGGATATGGAGTCGGTGGTGAAGACGCTGGTCGCCGCGGCTCCGGATGCCATACAGATGAATTACGGGCAGGCCGATCTTTTGCAGAATGTGGATGGTAAGGACAAGCCTGCACTGGTCATGCGTATAGATATGGGCAATCCCTATAACCCAATACGTCATCGCGATATGTGGGCGGTTTTGCAGAACGAAGCAGAGCCCCTGATCGGTGCTATCGAGATGGATGCAGCCTGCGTCGTCGTCAATCTCTTTATGTTGCCCGACGAACCGGACCTGTTCCGGCAGTGCGTTCAGAACATTTCCCGTGTACGCGCCGATTGCGACAAATATGGGCTGCCGCTGATGATCGAGCCGCTCGTCATGCAGCCGGTGACCGAGCGGGGAGGCTATATGGTCGACGGTGATGCAGACAAGATTGTAACGCTGACGCGGCTTTCCCGCGAAATGGGTGCAGATATCGTCAAAGCTGATCCGACCACGAATGCCGAAGATTTTCACCGTGTCGTAGAAGCCGCACGTTGTCCGGTTCTGGTGCGCGGTGGTGGCAAGGAAGATCTGAAGAACGTCTTCATAAAGTCCGCGGCCCTAATGCAGCAGGGTGCAATGGGTATGGTTTATGGGCGCAATATCTATCAGCATGCAAATCCCGGAGCGGTGGTACGGGGGCTAATGGCAATCATCCATGATGATGCCAGCGGTGAGGATGCCTACGCACTTTATCAGCAGAGCTGAGCATACGCATAAGAACCTGAGGAGGGGTTCCGGATGGGAGAATATCTTTTAGGGCTGGATGCCGGCAATACGATCATCAAGGCGGTGATCTTTGACCGACAGGGCAACGAGATCGCTTCGGCAGCACAGGAGGGGCACAGTACGATGCCCGCTCCCGGCCATGTAGAGCGCGGCCTTGGCGAACTTTGGGACAATGCCAAGGTGGTTATCCGGACCTGCATCGAAAAAGCCGGTATCAAACCCGGAGACATTGCAGCTATTGGCTGTGCCGGGCACGGCAATGGGCTTTATGCGCTCGATCATTCCGGTGAGCCGTTGCTTGCCATTCAATCACTCGATACCCGTGCCGCATTGCTGGTCGAATTGTTGCAAGCTGAAGGCGTGGGAGACCTTACCTATCCAATAGGACTACAGCGTCCCTGGCCCTCCCAGACGCCCACCCTGCTGGCTTGGATTAAACGCTATCGGCCAGAGACCTTCGGTAAGATAGGGACAGTGTTTCTCTGCAAGGATTTCATCGTCAACCGATTGACCGGCGCGCGCGTCAGCGAGGTCTCGGATATGACCGGCTGCGGATTGCTGAATGTTGCAGAACGCCGCTACGACCAGAGCCTGCTTGAAGCCTTCGGGCTGGGTGATTGCATGTATATGCTGCCACCTTTGATTGAGAGCGCCGACATTGCCGGTACGGTCACTGCCAAGGCTGCCGCCGAAACCGGGCTTGCCGAGGGTACACCGGTCGTTGGCGGATTCTTTGACGTGATTGCTTCGGCCATCGGCTCTGGTGTCACACGCACTGGTGCAGCATCTATTATCGCAGGTACATGGAGTATCAATCAGGTGATCATTGATCGCCCGCGATTGGACGGTCCGGTGTTCATGTCATCGACATTCGATCGCGACCGGTACATGGCAATCGAATCCAGTGCCACCTCCGCAGCCAATCTTGAATGGCTTGTGCGCGAGTTTTTCCATGGGGAGCAGCCGGGCGGTCAATCGCCATTCGATGTTTGCTGTGAACTGGCATCATCAGTTGAACCGGTGGCGAATGATCCGATTTATCATCCCTTCCTTTACGGCGCCCAACAGGATGGAAATGCGCGTGCCGGGTTCTATGGTGTTGCAGGCTGGCATACCCAGGGACATCTGGTTCGTGCACTGCTGGAAGGTGTAGCCTTCGGCCATCGCCAGCACATCGAAACAATGCGTTCGGCAGGAGCCAGCTTCAATGAAGCGGTGCTTTCGGGTGGTGGGTCGCGTAGCCTGATCTGGCCGCAGATTTTCGCTGATGTGCTGGGCCTGCCGGTCTCGATTGCGCGATCAAGCCAAACAGGAGCGCTGGGAGCCGCAATCGCTGCTGGAACTGGAGTCGGGGTTTTCGCGGACTTTGCTGCCGGTGCCGGTGCAATGGTCACCAGCGAGCGCCATTACAAACCTGACGCCAATCGCGCGAAACATTATGAACGCCGCTACCAATTATATCTGGAAATTGCCGCAGCTATGGAGCCAATCTGGCGGCGCATGGCCGAAAGCGACGCTGCGGTCGCGGAGGTGGCAGCGTGAATATGCAAAGCGGTGAGATCGTCGTAGACGAGGGAATCTACGACTTCATCATCATCGGCGCAGGTTCGGCAGGATGCGTTCTGGCCAACAGACTTTCCGCCAACCCTAAACATCGCGTGCTCTTGCTTGAAGCGGGAGGGACGGACCGGTATCACTGGATTCATGTGCCTATCGGCTATCTGTTCTGCATGGGCAATCCCCGAACAGACTGGATGATGAAGACTGCAGCGGAGCCCGGATTGAACGGCCGTGCTCTGCCCTATCCTCGTGGGAAAGTTTTGGGCGGATGTTCGTCGATCAACGGTATGATCTATATGCGCGGGCAGGCGGCAGATTATGATGGTTGGCGTCAAGCGGGCAATACCGGCTGGGGCTGGGACGACGTGCTACCCTATTTCCTCAAATCTGAAGACAATTATCGTGGAAAGTCCGCCTTGCACGGCGCTGGCGGTGAATGGCGTGTCGAGCGCCAGCGTCTATCATGGCCGATCCTTGATGCATTTCGCGATGCTGCGGAAGAGCTGGGCATTCGAAAGACGGAAGATTTCAACACGGGCGACAATGAAGGTTCAGGCTATTTCGAGGTAAACCAGCGAGGAGGGTTACGCTGGAATACCACCAAGGCATTTCTTCGCCCTGCCATGAAGCGTCGCAACTTGCGGGTGATTACCGGAGCCGAAGTGGAGCGGCTTGAGTTCGAAGGCAAGCAAGCCAGGCGGGTCCGGTATCGTATACAGGGCAAGCTTTGTGCGGCAACAGCGTCGGGTGAAATCATTCTTTCGGCAGGTGCTATCAACTCTCCAAAAATCCTTGAGCTGTCGGGTGTTGGAAATTTTGCTCTTTTAAAGGATGTCGGGGTTAACCCATTGCATGATTTGCCCGGTGTTGGCGAAAACCTTCAGGACCATTTGCAGATAAGGACTGTATTTCGCATTGAAGGTGCACGTACACTGAACCAGCTTTATCACAACCTGTTTTCGCGTACTGCGATGGGCATTGAATATGCTCTCCGTCGCTCGGGGCCTTTGTCCATGGCACCGAGCCAGCTTGGTATCTTCGCTAAAAGCGATCCGGCGCTGCTAACACCGGATTTGGAGTATCACGTGCAGCCACTGAGCACAGATCGATTGGGCGAGCCCTTGCATCGATATCCTGCAGTTACCGTCTCGGTTTGCAATTTGCGGCCTGAGAGCCGTGGCACAGTCCATATAAGCAAGGTTGATTCCAGCCTGCCGCCGGACATAAAACCGAATTACCTTTCAACAGCGGGTGACAGACTACTTGCTGCCCGGTCTATCCGTCATGCACGCGATCTGATGGCAACCAAAGCCGCAATGAAGTACCAGCCGCAGGAAATGCTGCCCGGAACGCAATATCAAACCGATGATGAGCTGATCCATCGTGCGGGTGATATTGCTACGACGATTTTTCATCCGGTAGGCACATGTCGAATGGGCAACGATAGTATGGCTGTGGTCGATAAAGATCTGAAAGTGCGGGGGTTGCAAAGGTTGCGCGTCGTTGACGCCTCGGTAATGCCCTCAATTGTATCGGGCAATACCAACTCGCCGGTCATCATGATTGCAGAGAAGGCCGCCGATCTAATTCGGGCGGTGGCTCATTAGTCAGGCAGGCTTTTGACTGGAGTACTGACCTTGGACGCGGAAACGCCAGAGATAGGACGGCAGAATTGTTTCGATTGTCTGTGGGCGAATACCGATGCCTTCCAATGTGCGGCCTTCAGCTTTTGCAACTTCAGAGACGATATTATCACTTCTGAGCTGAATAACCTGATCGGAAGTAATCATTGGTTTTGGCAGCAAACCGAGGATCGAACCTTGAATGGATGCTACCCAGAAAGGAATTGGCATGAAGAGACGCTTGCGGCCAATCACGCGCAGCATTTCTTCCATGCATTGGCGGAATGTCAGCACTTCCCCGCCGCCGAGTTCGTAAACCTTGCCCGGTTGCAAAGTGCCGTCGACCGAACGGGCAATGGCTTCTGCTACGTCACCAACATAGACAGGCTGGAACTTTGTGTGACCACCACCAATCAGTGGCAGGAATGGTGAAATGCGTGCCATTGCGGCAAACTTGTTGAAGAAGCCATCCTCTGGTCCGAAAATGACTGATGGGCGGATAATATAAGCTTCAGGCATGATTTTAAGAACGGCCTGTTCAGCGCGTCCCTTGCTGCTGGCTGATTGTGATTCCGATTGTGGATCGGCGCCAAGCGCTGACATATGGGTGAGTGGTACACCTGCGGCACGCGCAGCTTCAGCGACGGCTCGTGCACCAAAATCATGCACTGTGTTGAAGCGCTGACTACCGCCCTCATAAAGAATGCCAACCAGATTGATCACGTGATCTGAACCGGCGACAGCACGATCGACAGACCAACGGTAACGCAGATTGGCCTGCACTGCCTGTATCTGGCCAACACCACCTAATGGTTGCAAGTGAAAAGCAAGGTCAGGTCGCCGCACTGCCACCTTGACCCGGTATCCCCTTTTTGCCAGTGCACGAACCACGTGACGACCCACAAAGCCGGAGCCTCCAAAAACAGTAACCAGCTTTGGTTTGGTGATCGTCATTGGAATTCTCCTGGTAGTCAAAACGTATAATGGCTGTTCTATGCTGTTTAATCCGTTTTAAGGCTGGCGCAAAGGGTCGTTGTTGCAGGAATCTCGCGGCGCGTTGCCGCGCTTCTACCATTCAGGCCGACATACGCAGCATGATCTCTGCATTCAACAGAATGCGCTCGTTTGTGGGTAGCAACGTTTTAGTATCACGGTTTTCACCGAGCTTTTGAAACATAAGCTCGACTGCCAGTCGGCCGATTTCCCCATGGTTCTGCGCAACTGTTGTTAGAGGTGGACACATATAGCGAGCAAAAGGCTGATCATCATGGCCAGCCAATCGAAGATCATCATGCTGGCGCCGTCCAATCTTCAATCCAGCCTGATAAGCGGCGGCGGAAACACCTGCGGCAATCCGGTCATTCGCGCAAAGTACGGTCTTGGTAGGAAATGATCCGTCCCGGAGTATGCGGACAGTTGCATCAAAGGCGAATTTCTCCAAGCCCAATGTCGTCATGTCTTCCACCGCTACGAAAAGCGGTTCAAAGCCCAGATTTTCCATCGCCTCGATATAGGCGTTCTTACGATCCTGTGCATTGCTGTTAATTTGTGGCATCGGGAAGTAGCATGGAGCGTCACCAGAACGAGTGAGATACTCCACAATGAGACGGAAACTTTGTCGGTTATCTGTACCAACGAAGGGAGATGTCTCATCAAGTGGCGAATCAATATAGACCAGAGGTAAGGTTTGCGCAGCTTGGGCCAGCTTTTCGTGATGAGACTCAATGCCGAGCGGGCCTATAATTACCCCGGCCACATTCATGGATTTAAAGGTTTCGATGGCGCGCTCTTCAAGCTCTGCCTGCCCCTCGGAACTTTGTACGAAAACCATATAACCAGCCAGACCTGCCAAATGCTGGATGCGGCGGGTCAATGCCATGTAGAACGGGTCATTGGAGTTGGGCACAATGACGCCGAGAATATGGGTTCGTCGACGATAGAGATTGGTTGCAAAAATATTGGGTTTGTAGCCTGAGCTCCGAATAGCAGCCTCGACGATATCGCGCGTGGTTTTTCGAACAGATGACGGGTCGTTGAAGTATTTCGACACTGTAGGTCGTGACAGGCCTGCAAATTCGGAAAAATCTTCCATCGTTTTGATGTCTTTAGGCATCGCTTAATTTCCTTTTTAGGCCGTAGGCAATTGAACGAAGCAATTGCAACTAAGCCCGCAATAAATGTGTGAATTAATTTCGAATAATACAGCTTGCAGTTGTATATAAATAATCGTCTAAGTTGAGAATATGTAAGGCAAAAAGCAGTGTCAAGTTACTCGAATAGAACGTATGTTTTCTCAAATTTCCTGATTGTTACAATGTTGTTATTCCCATCTAGAACGTGCACGTAAATGAACCAATAGGTTTTAATAGTTTACGACTTTACAAATATCTACCCTTCAGTTTCATATTGTTATGACACGCAGTCAATCGCATAGTTCATATGTAAAAATTGCGTTGCCTCGGCCCTCCCCGGTCGGGGCCTATTGACTGTCCTCGGCGTAATATGGAGAAAGTTCGATGGAAGGTGCAATTCCTAATCCTGAAGTGTTCACACACGTCCGTGTGATCATCGGCATCATTCTCGGTCTCAGCGTGTCACGCTTGCTTACTGGTATTGCCCGTATCATCCAGCATCCGCAACGTAAAAATATCTATGCGGTTCATTTGGGTTGGGTGCTTTTTACTTTTCTAACAGTAGTGCATTTCTGGTGGTTCGAGTTTTATCTTCATCAGCTGGTCTTGTGGAAGTTCGAGGCATATCTCTTCGTTATTTTCTTTGCGAGCCTGCATTTTCTCGCCTGCGCCATGCTGTTCCCCGACAGTATGGAGGGTTATGCCGGATATGAAGATTACTTCATGTCCCGCAGGCGCTGGTTCTTCGGCATCATGATCTCGATCTTCATTTTCGACTTCATCGACACGGTGATGAAGGGCATGGTCCACTTTCAGTCGCTTGGTGCGGAATATCCTTTTCGCAACCTCGTTCTGATGGGCCTTCTTGCTACAGGCATTTATCTTAACAATCAGAGAGCACAGCTTGCGCTTTTGATCGCAGCATTAATACTGCAGACCGCTTTCATCCTCATTCAGTTCGATACCATCTAGGATTGCACGGCAAGTGCTGTCGGAATCGCTGTCCGGCAAAGAAAAACCCGCCAGTGTAACCGGCGGGTTCATTTACTTCAAACTGTGAAAAGAGATTTAGTTCTTTTCGCGGTTCTTCAGAGCTGCACCGAGAATGTCGCCGAGCGAAGCGCCGGAGTCTGTTGAACCGTACTGGGCAACAGCTTCCTTCTCTTCAGCGATTTCAAGCGCCTTGATCGAAACCTGCAGCTTGCGGGTCTTCTTGTCGAAAGCGATGACGCGTGCGTCAGCCTTCTGACCAACAGTGAAGCGCTCTGGACGCTGTTCGTCACGGTCACGGGACAGATCAGCGCGGCGGATGAAGGTGTCGAGGTCGTGATCGACCAGACGAACTTCGAGGCCACCATCGGTGATTGCCGTAACTTCAACGGTTACAACGGCGTTCTTGCGCAGTTCACCCGAAGTTGCTGCTTCGCCGACCTTATCGCCGGTAAGCTGCTTGATGCCGAGCGAGATGCGTTCCTTCTCAACGTCAACGTCGAGAACCTGCGCCTTGACCATGTCACCCTTGTTGTACTCTTCGATAACCTGTTCGCCTGGACGGTTCCAGTCGAGATCGGAGAGGTGAACCATGCCATCCACATCGCCATCGAGGCCAATGAACAGGCCGAATTCGGTCTTGTTCTTGACTTCGCCTTCGACGATTGTGCCGACAGGGAACTTGTCTGCGAAGGTTGTCCAAGGATTGTCGAGCGTCTGCTTGAGACCGAGGGAGATGCGGCGCTTGACCGGATCCACTTCGAGAACAACGACTTCGACTTCCTGTGTGGTCGAGAGCAGCTTGCCCGGATGCACGTTCTTCTTTGTCCAGGACATTTCCGAAACGTGGATAAGGCCTTCGATGCCTGGCTCGATCTCAACGAATGCACCGTAGTCGGTGATGTTGGTAACCGTACCGGTGATCTTTTTGCCGATTGGGTACTTCGCACCGATACCATCCCAAGGATCGCTTTCGAGCTGCTTCATGCCGAGCGAAATACGATGTGTTTCCTGGTTGATACGAATGATCTGAACCTTGACCGTCTGGCCGATGCTCAGGATTTCCGAAGGATGGTTCACACGGCGCCATGCCATGTCAGTCACATGCAGAAGACCGTCGATACCGCCGAGGTCAACGAATGCACCATAATCGGTGATATTCTTGACGACGCCTTCAACGACTTGACCTTCTTCAAGGTTCTGGACGATTTCAGAACGCTGTTCTGCACGGCTCTCTTCGAGAACTGTACGGCGCGATACAACGATATTGCCGCGACGCTTGTCCATTTTGAGGATTTCGAAGGGCTGCGGGTTGTGCATCAGCGGTGTAACATCGCGGATCGGACGGATATCGACCTGCGAACGTGGCAAGAAGGCTACTGCGCCGTCGAGATCGACGGTGAAACCACCCTTGACCTGATTGAAGATCACGCCATCGACACGTTCGCCGCGGTTGAACTTCTCTTCCAGACGAACCCAGCTCTCTTCGCGGCGTGCTTTTTCGCGCGACAGAACGGCTTCACCCAGTGCATTTTCAATGCGCTCGACGTAAACTTCAACGATATCGCCCGGCTTGAGCGATCCGTCCTTGGCTTTCGCACCGAATTCCTTCAGCGGAACGCGGCCTTCAACCTTAAGACCTGCGTCAATGATTGCCATGTCTTTTTCGATGGCAACAACACGGCCCTTTACAACATAACCTTCTGCAAGGTCATTGGTAGCAAAAGACTCGGCGAGAAGAGCTTCGAAATCTTCGCGCGATGGATTGGCTTGAGACATATATACTCCTGGAGCACCCGGCTTTCCGCCTTGGGAAAGGTTTGTGGGCACAGGCACCGGTGGTTCGAGTTAAGGATCATCCACATGCCAACCCGCCCTGTGAGGGCAATCCGGTGCGAGGGCCGACTGCGAATGTATTACTTGGTATTACGGGTTTCCCGCGCCAAGGCCTGATCGATCAGTGTTTTGGCATTAAGAAACGCGGTCTCTATATCCATTTCTGTCGTATCAAGCAAGTGCGCGTCCGCCGCCGGTTTTAATGGAGAGTCAGTGCGGCCCATATCGCGGGCATCGCGGCGGGTCAGATCTTCGAGAATATCCTGATAGTCGGCATCGCCTCCACTCGCCTTGATTTCATCATGGCGCCGCTGGGCACGGGCTTCCGGCGAAGCTGTAATATATAGCTTTACCGGTGCATCCGGGCAAACGACCGTACCAATATCACGGCCATCAAGCACAGCGCCAGGAGATAGCAAGGCAAAACCTTGCTGTGCTGAAACAAGCGTGCGGCGGACTGCCGGTATTATCGCTACTTTCGAGGCAGCTTCCCCAACATCATGAGCGGACAGAACAGTGCGATCAAGCTTTGATAAGTCGACAGAGCGTGCAGCTTTTTCAGCCAGAAACTCATCGTCCAGCGGCATATTCTGATCCAGCAATGCCTTTGCCACAGCGCGATAGGTGAGGCCTGTATCAAGATGATGATAGCCGTAATATTCTGCGAGACGACGTGCAAGCGTACCCTTGCCCGAGGCGGCAGGGCCATCGATCGCGATCGTAAAATGTTTCTTTGGTGCTAGCTCCGGGTCGTCCCTGTCGAAGAGCCACTGCCAGACGGCAAACAGCAGATACGCCGCAGCAAGAACAAGCGTGATGAGCGGCGTGATGCCAATGGTCACAAAGGCGAAGCCGCCAAGCGTCGTCATCATCGTTTCCAGCCACTCCGGCAGATAAGACGCCAGATTTTGCAGGAACGTGTCGATAGCCAGAATTAGTAGAAACTGGAAAACAAATAGCCAGAACAAAAGCGCGAACAGGCCAAAACGGACCTTTAGGCCGATGCGCTCGATAGCATAGGGGATGGCCGTAATGGCAATCGATGCCAGCAGGAAGTACATCAGTTCTTTGTCCTCTTGCTTATTAAGAACCCTATACCGTAACCGGCTATCGATCCAAGTGCCGGTGGCAGCAACAAAAACTGGTAAGGCATCCACTTACTCGCACTTGCCGCGCTGGAGACGTTCCACGCATAGAGGAAGATGAGCAGTAAAGGAAGAACGATACGAAAGATCGTGCTGCTTATACCCGGCCAAGGCCGCTTTGCCTTACTGGCGTGCGTGCCCGCATAAGCGCTTCTCCCGGCCCACACGATGAACGGGATACTGGACATTCCATAAAGCCCATAAACTGTAACAGCCGAGAAAAATGCACTCATCAAAGAATCAGGCTGGCGTTGAACGTTCGGTGATTTCCGCACCCATGCCTGCCATCATTGCCATGAATTCTGGGAAACTTGTGGCAATCATGGTCGAATCATCAACGGTGACAGGTTTCTCTGAAGCGAGGCCCATGACGAGGAAGCTCATTGCAATGCGATGGTCCAGATGGGTTTCCACCGTGCCACCGCCGATAGCCTTACCATCGGGACGTCCGCGCACGCTCAACGTTTCGGCACCTTCGGTGCAGTCAACGCCATTTGCTTTCAGACCATTGGCCACGGCGGAAAGCCGATCCGACTCTTTTACGCGCAGTTCTTCCAGCCCGTTCATTACGGTCTCGCCCGTGGCGAAACTCGCAGCGACGGCCAGAACAGGATACTCATCAATCATCGAAGGAGCGCGGTCCGCCGGTACATTGACGCCCTTGAGTTCGGAATGCGTTACCCGTAGGTCAGCAACATCCTCTCCGCCAGCCAGCCGTGCATTCATGATTTCGATGCTTGCACCCATTTCCTGCAGCGTGAGAATAAGCCCGGTGCGGGTAGGGTTCATCAGCACATTGCGGATCGTCACATCTGAGCCGGGAACCAGCAGGGCAGCAACCAGCGGGAAAGCGGTCGATGAGGGATCGCCGGGAACATCAATTGTCTGGCCTGTCAGCTTACCTTGGCCTTCGATGCGGATATGGCGCACATTATCCTTATCAGTTTCCACCGAAAGGTTTGCACCAAAGCCCTGCAGCATTTTTTCCGTATGGTCCCGTGTCATGACAGGTTCGATCACGGTAGTTATGCCAGGTGTATTGAGGCCTGCGAGCAGGACAGCAGATTTCACTTGGGCCGAAGCCATTGGAACGCGGTAGGTGATAGGAGCAGCCACTTTCGGGCCCCGCAGGATTAGCGGCATACGGTCACCCTCGGCAGCCGAAACCTGAACACCCATCTCACGCAGCGGGTTAAGCACGCGGCCCATCGGGCGCTTCGACAGCGATGCATCGCCGATAAAGGTGGTTTCCATGGCATAGGTGCCGACAAGCCCCATTGTGAGGCGCGCTCCAGTACCTGCATTGCCGAAATCCAATGGTGCTTCAGGTTGCAGCAGGCAGCCATTACCGGTCCCATGGATGATCCATACATCGCCTTCTTTGGCAATCTTTGCGCCCATGGCCTGCATGGCGCGGCCCGTATTGATGACATCCTCGCCTTCAAGAAGGCCTGTAATACGCGTTTCGCCGGAGGCCAGCCCGCCGAACATGAACGAGCGGTGCGAAATCGATTTATCGCCGGGAATACGGATATCGCCGGTAAGGGCATTTGAGCGGCGGGATGTTGCGGGCTTGGGCAGCGAAGAGTGGGACATGATGTGGATCAATCGCGATAAAATATGATGGGCGGGATGGACTTGAGAGGCCGAGCACCTCCTAACACAGCTTGGCTACGCGGTCATCTTGCAAATTCAATCCTCGCCTTGTGCTTTTTCACTTTGACAAACGCGGCGAATTGCGTTTATGGGACCACGAATTTTTTTATGAGGGGCGGCCGGAAAAGCCGTGTCCTCGAGAAACCAGCGTATATCCCCAAAATCAGTTCGATTTTGGACAAGGATTATGCGCCAATACAAAGTGTTATTGCGTGCACATGGGTCTCTGTAGGCACATGGCGCAATAATTGTCAGCCGAATGCAGGCAAGCGCAGCAAGACGAGGCATAACGTGGCGAACCCAAAACTTGGCACCAAGCGTGTTGACCCGGAAACCGGGCAGAAATTTTACGACCTGAACCGCGATCCGATCGTTTCGCCATTCACAGGCAAAACCTATCCGCTCAGCTATTTCGAAACGACAGCTTCTGTCCGCGAGGAAGAAGAAGAGGTCGAGACTGAAGAGTTGGACGTAGCGCTGGAGAAGCCTGAATTTGTAGCTCTCGAAGAAGCCGATGGCGACAATGACAGCGATGTTCCGGATCTTGGCGATGATGTCGAAGTCGACGATTCAGACGATGACGATACATTCCTTGCCACCGATGAGGAAGACGAGGATGACGACGTTACGGACATCCTCGGCGGCGGCATCGGCGACGACGACGAGAATTGATTTCAAAAAATAAGTTCCGTTCGCCGAGAAATAAGCGGCGAACGGGGCTTGATCTTCGCGTTAGCGGAAGCTAAGAACCCGCCATCTTCGGATAGCGTAAGCAAGGTTACCAGACCTTGCGGAATACAAGCCGGTTCTCCGGTGCCGCCTGAACGGCTGGTTGGAATGGGGCCATAGCTCAGCTGGGAGAGCGCTTGCATGGCATGCAAGAGGTCAGCGGTTCGATCCCGCTTGGCTCCACCAAATTCTCACTAATGATTCAATAGGTTATCGCTTAGCCCTATGCGGCGAAAATCTTTGATTTCTCTGGGGGCACCCCTGGGGCACTCCCGCATGGAAATCGACTCGCCTCAACTGTAGAAATATCTAATTGTGTCCACGAGTCGCGAGTCTCGCGATGGATGCTTGGAGCCTCGTGATGAACAGCGGCGTATTAACTTATGGCAACGTTGACGAGCAAAGCATGGTTGCTGCGTCACGTAATTTTGCAGGAGCTGGTTTTTTAGGGATGTCATTTTGCTGCACGCCAATTGAGCTTTTAAGCAATGATGGCGAAGATTCGATTGTCTCAACCGCCAGTGGTTTCTTCTGGCTGCACGGCTCTCGATCATTCTTGATCACGAACTGGCATGTCTTGTCCGGTCGAAACCCCTTTACAAATGACCCCATGTCATCAAGCGGATTTGTGCCAACGAAATTCAGTTACTATGGATTTGGATATGGTATCGAGGATGGCAAAGTTGTGTTTACCCGCGAAAAACATGTCGTGACCATTACGGACGTAGCTCAAGAGCTTTTATCAAACCCTCCAGTGCTCCGGGGGGCCATCGTGGATGTTTACGCCCTCGAGGTTGCCTCTGATGTAGTCGTTCGCAAAAATCCTAAAGCAACTGGATTTAAAGGGGCCTCGACAACTTCCGGATTCATTAACGAACATATCGGACAAAGAATTGTGACGCGTGCAGGTGATGATTGTTTCATTCTTGGCTACCCACTCACCAATTATGCTGGGCTGAATCTTCCTGTTTGGAAACGAGGTTCTATTGCAAGCGATACTTCGATTGGCGTGGATAACAGACCTATCTTCTTGGTGGATGCAGCCACCACATCTGCAATGTCTGGCTCTCCGATCATTAGAAAGGCAATCGCGGTCACGGTTGATAATCGGGACATTGGGGCTGTAGAAGAATTTGCTTCGTACGACATCATTGGAATTTACGCAGGCCGCTTGCAAAGCAAGGACTTGTCCGCGACCAACATTGGTTACGGGTGGTACCAATCATTGATACCAGAATTGATTGAATTGTTGTCTGCCTGAAAACCAACCAGTTCTGTCATGGCCTGTTTGTGCGAAAATATTCAATGGCCCATGGTTTTATGAATGGGGAAACTTCCACGCCCTTGCACACTCTTTCGAACTCTTGGGCCGAGAGATCTGCTTTTACATGATAATAATTGTTGTTCACGGATTCGGTAATTCGGTCGGCCCGACGAATCTCGGACATTCGATAATAAACATAGCTCGGCTTGTTGATAAATTCATGCTCTCCACCTGAGAACTCGCATGCGTTATCGTATTTCACCCCTGGCTTGATGCTTGTCACTGAGAAAAGAAGATGTTGGCCGTTATGACACAAATTGGTCATAACTACGAAAAGATGCTTGCTCGGCCCAGATGGGATCAACAGCGTGCCAGACGGATACGGAGAGAAAGTCATGCCGACTTTGCTAGTTCTGCTGACAGCGCTCTACGCTCTTTAATGTGTTCGATCAGCAGGGAAGGATCATCTTTGTGCAGGTGCTCAAAAACGGACTGATAACTAATATCATTCGACGAGCCATTCGGATCTTTCCATTCAGGCACATTTTCCGGCTTGTGAGTCCAGTCGCGCAACTTGTACTTATCAAAAGACCCAAACTTAGCCCATATCGCGTCCAGGACTTCCAAATCGGCTTTGCTTAAGTCGGTCAGTTCAGCGCTACTTACCCCTTGGGCCGGAGCTATGTCATACCCCGCACGGGCAGCAACGAACTTTTGCCAAACAGGGTCTTCCAGATGGCCATTGATCAAATTCAGTGTTACAGATGTGACTGGCCCGTCCGGTAATGCAGCAAGCCTGTCGTAAAACATTGGCTCATCATAGCGGGTTAAGAACTCCCGCTCAGAAAGATAGAGTAACTTAGCAAGCTTCAGGACGTTAATTGCGCCGCCGGCTTTCGTCGCAAAAAAAACAACCGCTTGAGCGGCTTTAGCAACGTCATATCCGGGTAATAACATGGTGGCTTCCTCAAATTTGGAAAAACGAAGCGCATCTCCAAAGTGATTCTACGCCGAATGTTTCATTCTCACAATACGTCCTACGTCAAGGGCTAAGCGCTACCAACGCCTTAATCCAATTCCTGTGTAACCATACTTCGTCACCGTGGTCAGAACTTCAAATCCCATTAGACTATAAGCTGTGCGATTCGGAGGGTATTCTGTGAGTATTTTTGCGCCCCATAATATTGAAACAATGACCGAAGCTGATGTTGAGGGCGAAATTATTCGTCCGTTTTGTAGAGCGCTCGGATATTTTCAAGGGCATCCTGAAGCAAACCTTCGAAGCCAAGTTACTATCCGGTACCCTCACTCGTTTCTGGGCCACAAGAATCCCAAACGGGATCCTGCATTGATTGGAAAGCCGGACTTTGTTTGCGAAGTAGTATCCTACGCCCGGTGGGTTATCGAAGCCAAAAAGCCGACAGTTCAATTGTCTCTGGGGGATAGCGAGCAAGCCCACACCTATGCAACCCATCCAAGTATTGCGGCTGAGTTCTACATTTTAACGAACGGACGAGAGTTCCGCCTATACAGGGCCGGAAATCCTGAGACGCCACTCTGGACATGGGCAAAAGACGACACAGACGACTTATTGCCCGCGCTGCGTGAGTTACTTGGGCCAGCAGCTATGAAAAAACGGGCAAGCGTCGAGATAGATAAGGGCAAACCGTTGGCACCGGGCGTTCCATCATCGGTACAAATCGTTGGTGGCCATGTCACATACGAAAAAACCCTCAGTAGTCTTCCACAGCAGTTCAATATGGATGGTCTCGTCAACACAGTAAAAGGAAATAAGGTTTTTCGAACGGACGATGGCTTAATTGTAGCGGAAATTGAGCTTAAATCAGCATTTGCTGCAATGGATGAAATTTTTACCGCGTTTGGGTTTTATCCTCTTCGCTTCAGCACTTCTGACGAATTTCTTTCTGTGGATTCAGAGAACCCGACGCTATTGCAGAATTTGCTTATCGTTGATTTTCCAGAAGGTACACATTTGCCTACCACACCTTTGTCGCCGGGTGGAGTTTTACCGATCAGAGTTAAGGCAGAGTGTTTTATTGAGGCAGAAGGATTTATCGACGGGACCACATTCAAGGGAATTTTCACCGTCATTTATGCTTACGAATTGCTCACAGAAGCACCAATTCCGCTGCCAAAACATATTGAAATGCGAACTGACGGCTCGTTCGAAATTAAATTTAGTTAACAGCATATCCACGTAGGCCGAACGTCTCGGTTATGTCTGAGCGAGATGGAGCGTAAAATGCTAGATCACAACTCTTTCGATGCTGCTCTGAAATCTCATCAAGAACGTCTGATTGATGCGGCAGCGACCCTATACGCAGTTCAAAAGATTCAAGGGGATGCAGTACGTGAGCAGAGCCACGCTGCATACGGTAAAATTTTGGATGCGCATATGTTGGTTGCTGGAGTTTTGGGTTCTGCATTGCTCCGGGCGAACGGAAAAATCCTACCGATGGATTCGGATAAAGATCAGCGGACAGCGCTGTTTGCATCGTTCATAATCGGCGTTTCAATCTGCGAAGATGCTATTGCAGAAGGGCGCTACCTTCAGGCTCACGCCTTGCTTCGTCAAGAGATGGAGACCATAGCGCAACTCAAGGCCGTACGAAGTGGTAGAAGGAAGTCCAAAGGCTCACCGAATGTGACGAGTCTCGGAGAATCGCTTGCTCGGATGTATGGCTCGTTGTCCATAGCAACTCATCTATCCCATCATTCAGTCATGAGCATGGCAACTCACTGGGAAGAAGCAGACTTAACCGATGCTCCAAACGGCACTAAAGCGACTAGACAGTTCCCATTGCTCGATAAAGACGCGTCTAGGAGAGCCTTTGGGCTTCACGTGTTTCTCATGATGCAACTGATAGAGGAGATGAGTTTAGAGTTTGGCCAAGACCCGGAGACTGCATTTACCAAGGCCGATGCAGAAGCCATGGAGTTGGCTGTTGAAATATTGGCACTCGAGGGAATGGTAGAAAGACAAGAAGATGCGTAACCGGCAGTCATGAGCCGCCAACAGGCGCTAGCGGTAGAGGCCTAACATGCATTTTTATCTTATCTTCTTATCGACGGCGACCTTTCGGTAAGAAAGAATAAGATTGGGATAAGAAGTTCTTTTAAGTCAAGTCTTTGATTTTTCGATATAATTAGAAATATCTTATCTTCTTACTGCCTTTCTCTTGACGGCACCCCTTGCTGCTTGAAACTCTGCAGAGAATACTTGTATGCATCTCGGTTTTAATCGTGCCGTTCAAAAGAGCCCCACACCCTGTAAATCCCCTGTAATATCAACGGTAAACCATGGACATTCCGCGCGTTAGGAGTTCTCTTCGGTAAGGAGAGATTTTACCGTATCCGGCAGATGCTTTCTCCCGCTAAAATCATTGCTGCAATTCAAGCCACCGCCCCACCCTCCGCATTCCTCGCACACGCCAATATCCGTTTCGAGGTATGGATCATCCGGCATGGGATCGTGACGCCATAAGCGACCGTCGATGCAGCGGCAATCAGAACTGAACCGGGCTGCCATTACAGGGACCTCGCTCGAATGATATGCGCCTCTTTGACCGCGTCACATGCTTCTAATGCGGTCAAACCAAAACGCTCCCGCAACAACGGAATTGCGGGCTGACGATTATCTATCGGGTTGATTGCATACCAAGCAGCAGCTTCGCGGACCTTAAAATTATCATGATTTCCTTCCGTCATACCGTACCTCTTTGATAACTTATGGTCTGTGACCGTTGTTATTCATGTTCGACGCACACGAACCGTTCTGGATGAAGCGACTGCTCAATGAAATGCAAAGCATCTCTATCGGCTACGCCATCCTCAGCTTGATCAAGTTCCCGGTCGTCATCCTCAAAATCGGAGTCGCCGTCTATTTCATCCAGTAGCGAAACAAGGGTTTCTACGACGCTTTCCAATCTTTTGCGCAGGGATCGCTTTACCGGCGGGAGCACATTATGGTGTGGGATAATCATGATTGTGCCTTCCAAATCAGTGGGCCGGACTGCATTTCTCGATGAGTGGGAGTCAGCGCATTGACCAGAAGCGGAGCGCCGGGAGATGCCCCAATGATGATGCGCCAATCATTGGCATTCGGCCAAATAACCTCGGAGGCGGCTTTCAGTTCTTCGATTGCTGCATCAAGGCGCTGCTGCTGTGTGATTTCAAGTGTTTTTGCCGATGCAACAGCAGGAATGTTAACAGCCAACGCAACTGGAGGAACTGCTTTTAGAAAGAGGCGGCGAGTGATCATTGCTTGTTACCTTCCGAGTCAAGATGGGAGGGGCATTCCAATTCTGGCAAATGGGACATCCAGAGTAATCGCTGGCCCTTTGGAGCTGATTTATCCATGTATAGACTGGTGATTTCTGGAATACCGTCCAAAGCTCCAAAAAGCTCCAATGCCAGACGCTTTGCCTTAGCGTGAGGTGTTTCATCTATGTCGAGCTTGTCCAGTTCCTGCTTCAGGTAAATTCTGCGGACAACTGGATCTGGAATCCCAAAATCATAGGGTACTGGGCGCTTCGGTGTCTTATCCTGCTTGCAGATCATTTTGCTTCTCCCATGCGGCTTTCATGATGCCTGATTTGTTGAACATGAACGCTTCCTAACCTTGTAACGCTTGTTTTTCAGTGTTAACGTTCTTTTTACATATCTTACCTAAAATACGAAATCAATAGCAAACGTACTAAAAAGGAATGTTATGATTGCCCCTGAACAAAGTCGTGCTGCAAGAGCGCTCTTAAACTGGACGCAGGATGACTTGGCGCAGCGCGTTCACATTGCTGCCGCTTCGATCCGAGCCTTCGAAAGAGGGCGCGAAATGCGCTCATCAAATCAAAAGCTTTTGCGCATGACTTTCGAAGAAGCGGGAATTGAATTTCTGGACGAGAACGGGAAGGGTGCAGGGGTGCGATTTTCTTTGCCGGGGGCCGGGAAAGGCAGCGTGTCAAAAGTTAACGAAACCTGAAGGACCTGCGTGGTTAGAAATCTCTGCGTACAAAATGCAGAAGTTGCCGAAGATTGAAAGTATTCGGTTCCGAAGGGGCAGGTAGGCCGCTCCCAACGCAATTAATCTGGCCACTCTACTCTCAACCTTCCATCAAGAGCCCGAACTGCTTTTCCAAGAGCTTTATAATTTAGCCTTTTGCCGATCCAATTTGATTTCTGAAAATAGCTCTTTGTGCGGCTTGCCTGGTCCAAGTCAACCATCGTCCATCGAATGTCGAAACATTTGTCTCGGACTTGATCCAGCGGAACGATTCCAGTTTTCTTATATGGTTTCCTGTCGCGCCTCATGCCATGATAGCGAGCGACTTGGCGAATATTGATCCAAGTGGAATGAGAAAATATGCTGCAAATATCTTCCTTGGATGCAGCAGGATACATTCTTCTCAATTTTGATATCTCAGCGGCGGTCCAGAAATGAATATGCCTTCTGAAGTTCATTTTACGGCACTGATCCAAGACGGCTACTCGTGTTCGATGTGGCAACTGTTTACAGATTGCATCGATGTCAGGGAAAAGCTTGGTAATAAACTCACGCTCGTCATCACTCCATAATTTGTGGCCATTCATAGTGAAGCCATTCCTCCTCATTCTTTGACGATTTCGTTCGGCAGTTGCTGCGCCACTGGCAAAATTACTGAGACGTGTCATTTTATAAACCCAGCGCACACGTCTCGCGTTTGCGAGTCAAACTGTGTGACAATCCTCGCTTTCCACAAGCATCCACAGGTTGGCGTGATTGCTCCGTTAAGTTGACAGTTCCGCCAAATTCACCTTTTCTTTCCGAACGCACAGCGGAGGCGAACATGGGACAACGCCAAATTGAGGGCTAAGAGTGATCGAAGGAACCTTAGGCCAGAGGGTAAGGGTTAAGGAGCGCGTCAGGGGGAATGAATGGGGTGGCCGGAGATAGCCATTGCCTTAGGCGGTTTGATAATCACTGCCGTCGGCTTTTTCCTGAGTTGGAAAAAGGGTGTTCATGAGTCCCAAATGGACTACCCGACGGTAGAGCCAACATATACGTACTGTGGCCCACTGCCTGATTGGCTTATTGTCCGTTTCATAACCCAAAACAATTCCCATGTGAGATGGGAAGTCGACCATGTGCTTTTGACACAACCTGTCGGCGGAAAAATAGTTGACGAGAAGACAATGCCGAGAAACGGACCAGTTTGGGATCCCGGAGATCCTGACGTTTCGAAGCTGGATATGTCACGACTTACAAACTCTTTGAAACTTGGAAGAATCCTGGCCTCCAAAGGAGCCGGCTCGGCCAGCTTGATAAATGGGGATAGTGAGCGGGCAGAAGATGCCCTTTGGATTCACTTGCCCTTTCATCTTCGCTCCGATCGCCTCTCTATATCCTTGGGCTTCCGGTCCAAAGAATTAAGTTCGCGCCGTTTTAATGCGGAAATCGTCTGTACAATTCCACCAATTTCTAAGCATCAGAGCGAAGGAAAGATATGAGCGAACAACCAATCAAACTGATGTCAGAGAGCGAAATCCCTGATTTCGTTTACGATGTAATAAACGCTGGCTGCGATATCTGCGCGATTGGCGACGACATGTATGTAATTGGCGATGCTGATATTCCGGACGAAGACTACGAAAAAGCGGCATCCGAGTTGAGGCGAATAAAGGAAAAGTATGGCGAACGGGACTTTCTCAGGCACCAGATCGTGGCACATCTGCGTTCACTTGGAAGGTATCTTGACGATCCGAAGGTTGCGCATTGATCCGAAAACCCAAAGCCGAATTAACGGAAGAGATTTGAGGCAGGATTCGTTCACTGACTCATGGGCGATTTAATAGAAGGTATAGAATGACAGCGGTTGAAAACTCTATTAGCGATGGACCAAAAGGGATTGGTGGTTGGATGATACTCCCTATTCTGGGGATGGCAGGGACTGCCTTAGCGGCTGGCATCACTACCTGGCAGGGCGTTGCGGGACTAACGTTGGATGATTGGCAGAACCTACTTGCCGCATATCCTTGGTTTGTAGCATCTTTGGCGTTATCGGTTGCCTTTGGTGTGGCGGGAGTCGCGATTATTGCATTCACCTTGAAGCTTATATTTTCCAAGGATGCCAGAGCCCCGAAGTGGGCAATCCTCTATTTCATATTCATGGTGGTCATTGGGACAATAGAGTTTGGAATTTTGCATCACTATGCGGATGTTTTCCAAGATCCTTCAATGTTGGACGACGAGCCGAAAGATACTATCCGGAATTACATCATCGCTGCAGTTTGGGTTCCATATTTCATGCGTTCGAAACGGGTGCGAAACACGTTCGTGAATTAGCATTCGAGGAGGCACCTGACAGACCTTCTGGCTATCACCACAAATCTGGTCGCAGAAATTAACAAGCCCCTTCCAAACGCAAAAAAGCGCCCCTCGTTCCCGGAGGACAGAGACAAGCGGATAGATTGACAACGTTGTGCATGAGAATGTTTGATGTGCGGAATCGGGACGAATATTCTGGAGGGGACGAATGACCAGTTTCAACATGAGATATGTTCTGATCGCGCTTGTGCCGCTGGCTGTTGCCGGTTGCGTCAGCTCTGAGGACCAGCAAGCAACGAATCAGGATAAGTGCGCTTCATACGGCTATCGACAGGGAACAAACCGTTTTGCTGACTGCATGATGGATCAAGACCAGAAACGAGCCGACGACCAGCAGCGCACAATGGATGACCTGGAACGACAGGATCGAAGAGACCGGCGGCGAGCGAAAGATTTCGAATCCACTGCCGGGTCTAGCATCATCGATGACCGGCCCCAGTACGATAAAGACGGCAATCCGAATTTTGACACTCAAGGCAACTATCAAGGATGCCATGGTATCGGCTGTAAGGTCGACAACCCGGATGGGTGACACCCGGTGAAAACCCAAAAACGCAAAAAGCCCCGGCATACGCATGGGACACTTGGGCTGATTTAATGACGGGCCGCTCTGGTTACACAGAGCGACCCGCCAGGCGAGATGGGTTATTGCTATGTGCCTCAGCGAAACGGTGCTGTATTGACAGCGGCCTTAGCGGTGGTTGGCCGCTGGCCTAATCATGCTCCGCAGGGCAAATCCCACTATCTTTTGCGTGCTTGGAAGCACGAACGCAGTGCCGGTTTTCTTTGCCCATCTTTTACGTTTCAAGAGGCCACCACAATTGTTCTTATCCCGCCTATACGCAGGCGGCAGCAACTCATCCAGTGACTACGCCTCGCTCGCCGCCGCTCCCGAGATCGACGCTGTTCTAATCCGAACGTACACCCCACCTTTGACCAGTAATGCCCAGATTATTCGGGCGAGCTTGTTTGCCACCGCCACAGCAGCTACCTTGAACGGGCGTCTAGCTTTCAACCTCTTTGACCAGCGCACCATCCCACTCTCATCTTTGACGGTGCTGAGAACCGTTGCACCCGCGAAATATAGCAACGAGCGAAGTTCACGGTTGCCCATCTTCGAGATATGCCCCAGAAGCACCTTGCCGCCGCTTGAATGTGACTTCGGCGTCAGACCAATCCAAGCTGCGAAGTGACGCGCGGATTTGAATCCAGAGGGGTCTGGAGCGATTGCCTTCACTGCCGCAGCGATTCGGGCTCCCACACCCGGTATCGTCATCAAGCGTCGCATATCCTCGTCGCTCTTTGCCCGCGCATCGATCTCTTGGTCGAGTTTTTTTATGCGTTCTGACAAGCGTTCGATTTGCAAAACGATTTCCTCAAGGGCATCTCTGGCTATCGTTGGAAGGTCTATCCCATCTACGCCACGAACAGCCCTTGCTAGCGATTTAAAGCTCGCAAGTCCCGTATTCGCAGTAAATCCAAGCTCCGCTAGTTGGGCGCGTAGCGCATTCGTAGCCTGCGCTCTTTGACGAACGAAAAGATTCCGGGCGCGGAAAACCATAGTGGCCGCCTGTTGGTCAACCGACTTAATCGGAACAAACCACATGGTCTTTCGTGTTGCCGCCTCGGCGATTGCCTGCGCATCCAAGGCGTCGCTCTTTCCGCGTTTAACGAAGGGTTTCACGTACGTTGTGTGTACCAGGCGCACCTCATGGCCCAGTTCCGAGATGCAGCGCGCCCAGTAATGTGCAGTTCCACAAGCTTCCAGGGCGACCATACATTGTGGCAGCCGCTTGAAAAAGCCCAACATCTCCGCGCGGCGAAGCTTGAGATCGAACAACGGTGCGCCTTCCTTATCCGCGCCGTGAACTTGAAAAACATTCTTGGCAATGTCTAATCCTATAGTTGCGACTTTCTCCATGACCGGTCCTCCTTAATCGAATGGCAGAAATACGCCATTTTAACACGGGGGCCGCCGCACCGCACGGTATGAAGGCAGGCAGATTGCTGATAGATCACTTCAATAGCCAACAGGACCAGTGACACTCAGCAAGGCAACTCTTCGCCGGACTCTTTTGCCTTTTCCAGAACCACCCCGGAAATGCAAAAAAGTGCCGCCCCATCCGAGGACAGAGCGGCGTTAGTCTGAGATAAAATCACCGTTAATAGAGCGCTCGTTTAGACCACCAATCAAACCGCCTCTGAAATCTTCTAATTGGATTAATTGAGCCTGCATAGATTTCAAAAGTTCTAACTGGTCTTCTTTTATGAGGCCCTTCCTATTGTCGGTTTTCGGCGGGGGTATTCGCTGCAGAATAGTTCCGTGTGTTGGGACAGGCTGAAGGCTCGCGTCCTTACGGGGCACAGTTTCATCATAGACACAAAAAAGGCGCCCCGACCGCGCGTTCTCCATCTGATGTATATCTGAAACTTTAACTCTAGTGAGCGCTTGGACTATCTTGGGCTTTCGATCAGCCTTGCGCATCAATCTTTCTCTCACTAGCGCTTCAATATCATCATCACTTGCGCATTCACGAAACACACTTAATCCGTTTTCCGCTGCATCTTTAAGCGATGACAAAAGTAGTTTGCCGGTAATTTCATCCACATCCCCAGGACTAATTACCAACCTGTAAATGTATTCATCAGAAAGTATGGGGCCAGGACTGCCTATGCCGACAGAAATCTTTTCACAAGCACAGTGTGGATGAGTTGCGTCTACTCGGCTAGCCTGTAATTTGTCCTCAGCTAGACCGTTCAGTAAATCTCGACAGTGTTCGCAGCCGGTGGTACTCACGCTTCGAGCGGGAATCCGAACGCAGCTATGAATTTTGAGTTGGATTGAGCATCACCTAACTGGCCTTCGAAGCTCACAGTTTTTCCGCCAGCCTTTGAGTAGAACGCTTCAAAGTAGCCACCACTTCCAAAGAGCACTTGGCCCGTTTCATTCTCTTCATGGAATTCCACGATTGCATTCCCATCGCGGTCTACTCCCACCGAAGGTTCCGGCGCATAAAATGGAAGCAATTTTACAAACGAGATTGCAGCATCAATCGCCTCTGCTGTCGGAGAAGCTGCACCTTCACCATCAAAATCATCATCTAAATATTTTAGTGTATTCAGTCGTTCGATGGACCTCTGGTACACAAGCGAGCTGTTAAATTCGATGGCATCAACAATTTTTGCAGGCTTTCCCGTACGATGTAGAACGGCAAATTTGCTTTGGTTCGTGCTTGTAGAGCCAATTTGCGGTGCTAGAATTACTCCCGCTGCAAAAATGAAGGGTATGGCGACGATGGTTGTTGTCGATAAATACCGCCGATCTACGAAACTCATACCATCCCCACCTTTTTTGTCATGGTCGAATCCACCACGCCTTTAAACAGATCTATGACACTCTCATGTAAAGATGACAAGCGGGAAGACAAGACTTCTTCCACATCATCTTCAACAACTAGCCCGGTTTGTTCAAAACGATCCTCTACCGCAGTCATTACGCTAATTGATCTTTTGGTTTCAGCCGGCCCGAGTAATTCTTGTGCATCAACGTTAACTTGAAACAATCGTTTAATACTTGGTTCTAATGTTTCGAATTTTCCAGTGTGAGAATGCCATAGATCGCTAGCTTTGAATATGTGGGCGGAGATTAAGTCTGAATCTTCTCTTATCACGCCCTTGGCAGTTATATCTCCGCTTGCGCCTTCGTAAATAAATCTATCGATATACTCTAAGCGAACGACGCCTAAAGCTACTGAATCTAGTGCAATTTTCAAAGCAGGCAATATTATCTTATTTATAGTTGCAAGTGCCTGAGTCCAACTGACATATTTCCACGCTGTATAATGTATAACTTGAGGCTGAAACTGTAACTGCTCCACCAACCTATTGACAACGGCCCCAGTAACATCCCGCACCAACGAATGTTTCTGAAATATCATTCCATTTACCAACACCTGCTGGACCGGAGACGGCACGCCCCCATCCATCTTGAATTCGAAGGCTTGCATCGGCTGACGATTGTTCAATCCTTGATCAAAGGTTGTGCGCTCGAATTCTCGAATCATCTTTCTATAAACTAGAGAACTGACAGGCTCGACGAACGAAATTACAGCTGACATACTCTCGATCGAATGATCATCGCTAACTGGTTTCCACATTCCACTTATGATCCATTCTCATTTAGCGAAGGTTTCGCCATATCACGTTATCACAAACGTACTAGCGTGCAGTTAAGACAGAAATCAACCGTATTCACGAAAGGGCGTACAATTATCGCTGCCGTATGCCTTAAGGCAGTAACGCTTGACGCCGTTCCCGCTCTGCACGCTCCAAACGATCTATCAACGCATAGGAGACACCGGGGCTTGATCGTTTGGTGGTAGTGTGTTGATCTCCTTGGGCTGGTTTTTACCAAATCGCCAGCATGAGGCCCGGCTAAGTCCCCACAAAGATGAAGCTGGGTCTCGCTTATAGGGAGGGGTGACTATGCAGTTCGAGCAAGACCATATCCCAGACTATCGACCATACTTAACACCGGTAGTGCCTTACCTCATCGCTTTTATGATTGTGGCCGCAGTTGTAATCTATCTGGGCTGGACGTTTTCTGGTCGTACGGTGCATTGACTTCAACTTAACGCGCATCTTAGATGGCCGGACTGCTGTTCCCTACCAAGTTGCAGCAGTATGAGGTCCGGCGTCCCTTCTCTTTCCCCTCGAAAGCGAAAACCGGGCCTCTATTATTTAAGGCGCTGACTTATTGGGTGCCAGTCTATGGATCAGGCTATTCGGCACTCTCGATAATGGGCGGTCGAAACGGTGTCAGTGACACACTCGGCAATATCTCGAAATTGATATGCGGCGCGTCCAGTCTGACAGGCCAGCTTAACCGCCGGATGTCGTTTCAGGTAAATCCCATTTCACTTCCCGGGCCAGTCACTGCCACCCACCTGCACCAACGATAGACGACATGCTCCAATCCAGCGCGCTTGGGTTACTGAACTGGATAGGTTTGCACGAGACAATAGTCCCTGATGTTCCCCGATGAACCGTTATGCCATTGGGCCGAGAATTTGTATTGAACGTGTGGTGGGACAGCTAACGGGAAAGCGATTGGATTACCCTTCACAGTAGCAGCAATATTGTCCGTGCTATTCCCATCCAGCGGGGCTTGCAACGAGGCTGTCATAGTGATGTGTACGGCTTCATCCTCACTAAAATCACATTTGCCAATGGCGTAGATCGTGCTGTCAGAATCATTAAGAAGGTCTTTGTTGATTTCCAAGTATTCTGCAAAGGACGGACCAGGTACGAAGGTAATTAATCCGAACAGCAGGCAGCGCATCGACTTCGCAACCATATGAGGCGTTCCCTTTTTGCTTCCCGGGAAAGTCTCAAATTGGCACAATCGCACAGGTATGACAACGGTTAGAACGCACCACTACCGTTCCTGAAACCGCATACGGTTTATAGAGGTTCGATGTTGATACACTGGCTCGCCACAAGACAGATACAATCGCAGCAGTTAACCGTGAAGCATCAACCAGAATTAACATACCGCCAGAGCGATAGATTGTTCCGGTAAGTTTCCGCAAAGGCTTGTCGTAAAGCCTGTTGAAATCGCTTTCACATTGAGAGCAGAGCAGGGGGCTAGCTCCACTATCGACGGTTTTAATTACCCGCGCCTTGTCCGTAGCTGTGACGAACATGGAGTGACCTTTGGATTTGGTTTTCCGGAAATAATAATCAGGAATGCAATGTGACTTGGACAGTTTGGCCGGTCGAGAACAGAACCTACAGTTTTCCAGATCCAAATCAGGTTCCTTTCCCTGCAAACCTTTAACCTGGCCATATCCATAGCCTGCCGTGGGTGTTTGCACCAACGATTCTATAATCCATATTCTCGATTCTTAATTTAAGACGGATGATTCAAAAACAGGAAGTAATGGGGAGAGACGGCGTTAGATGTTTATCTTGATGAGACTTGCCGTGCTGCGCGGCGAGTGACTTTCAAAATCTTTATCACGTGGGCCTCTTGATCGTGATCAGTGAGAAAGCGCACCGAACATTTCATCAAGCTTCTATCAAGCAACTATAACTTTCAGAAGGATGACAGGAAGTCCGCCAACGAAATCCTGTGTTAAATTCCGTCCTTACTCGGAAGCTAATTCCAATTCACGATTAACTACCTGTAACGCTATTTCTTGAGGGTCACGGAGGCCTTGACCAAACAATAGTATCACCATGCGAGCCGCTCTATCCGAATGCTCGTGTGTTTTAATATCACGCCCAAGCATTGTTGATGCGATCATATGCGCTTGCTGCATACAATTCCATTCTTCTGACGTGTATTGTTCGTCCCGCCTGCTAAAGGGCATTTCACCTAAACTCCACGAAAAGCGCCTGATCTGCTCACCTCTTCTATAGTCAACAGCGCAGAAAATTGAAGCGTTCATTTCGAGATGAAAAATCAAGTTGGAACCAATGCAAGATTACTTGCTTGTACGCCAAAGCGGAGTTTTGTGTTTTGGCGGATGACGACGAAATGAAAATGGGCAAAGACGAAAACTTTAGACGTCAGCTACGTCAGCGGGACTTTCGCACGGCGATGGCCAGTGCATACAAAACGCCCGCCAACGATGCACCCTTCCGAGATATTCTAAACCGACTAGACAAAGCTGAAAAAAGCCGTGATCCACCGTGATGTCGGGGCTTGGTGCAACGCCTAACGTCGAAGAAAAGCCTCACCGTATCGGATTCTGATTTCCGAATAGGGGTGTCAGCTCTATTGATACCCTTGTAATACCCCATGACGCACATATGCGCGCACTTGGTTGCAAGTCAGGCTGCACTCATAACCTGAGTAAAACACAGGTTAAACCGATAGGCCCACTAAGACCCCATGATGCACGCGCACGCCCACGCGTATTGATCCACAATCTATACCGCTCATTCAACAGATACCCGTCTGGTCGCGGTTCATGCTGTCGGAGTAGATGTGAGCAAAACTGCTCATATCTTCACCAAGGCGACACACCTGCGTTTTTCTGGCCTCTCCAGCGCTCCCAGCGTTTGATCTGGGCGTTGCGTATCCTATCCCTTCCCTCGGGCGTCTTGGGGCCTGTAGACAGCCCTCCGTGGTTCTTGCATCTATTACGCCCTTGGATAGCCTTAGCCTTACAGGGATTGCCCTGACGGGTTATAGCCTCACAGCGCAGAAGCGGGGCTTTTGCCTTTGCTCCGGACTTTTTCCCAATTTCGTGAATTAGTTCAGTGTCAGATTTTCCGATAGTGATCTCTTTAATGTGCCTGACAGGCACAATTAAGGGCCGCAGGATGGTCCGTGAGACAGACTTACGCGGCAAATCCGGTAGCGGTACCCCATCTCTGGCAAAAGCTTCCCGGAACTGTATAGGCGCAGAGCCATTGATCTGACCGCTTCGTGCCTCATGGTATTTTACGGTTTGCACGTGAACCCCGGCTTTTTCAGCCAATAGCTTTTGTGACCATCCTGCTCGATGCCTGATCTGTCGCAGCTGGTCAGCACTTTCAAAAACAGGGGTGTTTATCCAGATCATAAGCGCTCAATGAAGCTTGTTGCCTTCGGGTTCGTTATCTGCCTCCTCGGCAGCCTTCAACAGTGGCTGGATCTGCGCATCAAGGTTTCTGATCCGGTTGAGTAGCTGAACATCCGTAAGCCCCTCCATGCCGTTCACATTAACATTCAGGTCCTTCGGCATAATGCTGGCGACTACTTTCAGATATTGTTCCGGTTTCTCCTCGATAACGCGATTGATAACATCAGCGCTATGTTCCTCCCATGAGGCAAGAAAATCCTCGATAAACTGTTCACCTAGTTTGCTGCGAGCACCTTTTGGCCGGCCGGATTTCCGGACTGCCCCTTAACAAACACCCCTTTTGGTTTTCCAGTCATGCGTTTACTCGCCTCAATGAAACAGTTGCAGATCCCCGGTAAAGGATTCTCCGCAATACCCAGTCGTATACTCGAGGGCAGTGACAGCATTGGCAAGATAGGCCGCTACCAAATTCAAAGCGGATGTTTTCGCTTCCTCGTCGGGAAGCGTATGCATCGTAGTAACGAGGTGCTTGGCCACCACGATCAGGGCCATGGCATCCAATCCGCCTAAGGCCGGAGCTCCCAAAATCTTGATGAGATGCGAATAAAATTCGTCATTCGTTACAGTCTGCCCCAGCAAGGACTGACGACGCATGTTTGCGAGTTCAAGCGCCTCCTGGCAAGCGAGGAGCGGCGGATAATCCTCAGGTCGGTCGGTCATATCTGGCCCCTTCTACTGGAGTTGAAAACACGGTATGGTTTCTGCATGAATGAGATTGAGCACCAAGACGACGAACCAAAGATCAACCGGAAATTTCCCGCACCATGGAAATTTGTATGGCCGATGTTGGCATTCTTCTGGCTTGGTAACTTATACATTCACGGCCTCGCTTGGTTCAATTGGGGGCAGATCGCTCTAGCTCTTGGAACCGGATGTGTACTTGCCGCATGGGCAATTGAGGTAACAGGAAACAAGGTTCCCGATTCATGGCGAACCAAGCCTCCCCGTTAAACCAGCACTCGCGTTGTTGATTATGGTGGTCACCCTCGCCTGTTGGCGGGCTGTTATCTGACCGCGCTGCGCAGCCCTGTTAAGAACCGTCAAAGCTTCTTCCGGACTGGTTGTCATGAGCGACCGGCCAACACGCTCTACGACGCCAGGCGGCAGGCCCCTGACCTCATTCAGTCCCCTCATGACAGCGGTTGTGAGCCCCTGTTTCCATCCACCCGTCAATAGACCCTGCATAACTGATGGATCAAACTGAGACATGTCAGCCATATCAGCGAGGTTGTCGGCTGTCTTTGATCCGCCAGTTGCGGCCGTCAGCGTTTGAAACATGGTATCCTCCCTGCCAATGCGACGAGAGAGCTGATCAGCTTGCCCGGGAGCAGCGAAGGCGGGAAATTCCTGATTGGTTTTTTCAGATCCAAGCATCCTGGCCTTGTTGGTAGTGGGCGATTGAGATGCTGCTTCTACTTTTGAAATCCATGGATCGGCATAACCGGCGCGGAAGGCTGATTGCTGATCCGGAGACATACGATTGAAGCCTTGGATATTATCAGTGGCGCGCATCCGGCCTGAAGCAGCATTCGTCCCCGTATCTATGGCACCTATGGCGCGGCTCTGGTCCCTGAACGTGTCATTGGCCGTCCGATAAGCCGGGGATGCCTCTTCAAGCGCCTGATCAATTTCCCGGTTCAACATGCCAAGGACACGAGCTCTATTTCCCTGTCCTGACCTTCTCGCACTTTCAATAGCGTCCGTAAGGTCCCTCTTTATGGACAGCGTCCGACTGAAATCAGTGAGAGTGGAATTCCCATCAGTCATCCTTGAGCGGAAGCTATTCAAGGACCGCTCTATGCTATCTCCCGCAATATCGTCCGCTGGATTTACAAACTGCTGCACGCCTGGTCGAATAGTTTCATCGATAGAGCTTATGGCTGGCGTCAGGTTTACCGCGCCAGCTCCTTGTCGCGCAGCGTTATAGTTTATGTTGCCGGCCGCATCCCTCGCCCCGGTAAGGCTTGCTGCTCGCTGAGCCGCTGTATCGGGCGCGCCGAAACCTTCAGATAAAGCATTGGAAAGTCGTGGGCCTTGCCCTGTCTGCCGGAGAAGAAGATCCCGAACCACCTCATGCCGGGCATCATTTGGTGTTCTGGCGACTGTGGACATAAAACGTTGACCAGGCTGCCCTAACGCATCCGCCAAGTTGAACATGTTCTGTCCGTCATCCTGAGCGGCCCGAAGAGAGTTTGATAATTCTTGCGGAGTTGTTCCGGCGCGGCGTACTGCCGTATTCAAAGCGAGATCAGTATATTTTTCAGGATTGGTTCTTGCAGTAAGAGGGGCAAAAGCTTTACGGGCCGCCACTCCCCCACCGGCCAACGCGAATGGAAGAGTACCACCCAAGCCAACGCCTATTCCGCCAGAGAGTAAGCCGTTCTCAAATCTGTTCTGAAATCCCTCTCTGCCACTACCGAAACCTTGGCCAAACCCGAGCATTCCACCATCAAGGGCGGACATACCGGCAACTCGAGCGAGGCCATGTCCAGCGTTTGCGGCGTTGGCAGCGAGAGACAGTCCGCCTCTGGCCAAGGCAACGCCACTGCCTACGCCACCAGTCAATTGTCCTGCGACATGCGCATAAGGATGCTCTTCGGCATCAGCGTCCTGCTGTCCTCTTATTTCCGGCAGAAGTTCGCTATATGATTTGCCATGTCCTCCGGGAAGCATGCCGCCGATACTACCCAGCCCCGCTGCTATCTCGTCTGAGAAGCCAAACGAGGCTGTGTCAGCCAATCCTTGCGCAAAACTACGCATCCCACTGGTTTCAGGGGGCAAGGCTGCTCCACCACGTGCAAGAGTCGGCCCTACTGTCCCATCATTGTATTCCGCCTGTCCTGATGCTTTCCGCTCAGGTTGAGGCTGCCCGCCGGAAACCCGCTGATAAGCGCTCAACGCGGTGGACTGATCCGGAGCATCGATTTCAAATGTGCGACCATCTGGCCCTTGGAACTCGAATATTGCCATTATTTGACCCTTACCCGGACACCGCCGCCTAGATCTTGCCAGCCGCCGCCCGTATCCTGTTGAATTTCCGGCTCCATGCCACCCGTCTTGGCAACAGCTTCAACCATGTTCCGAATGCGCAGCTTTTTATTAGCGATGGACTCGGCTGCCTCACCGGGGCGCGGGAGAAGGATATCGGTTTGCTTGCGAACCTCATCTGGCGTGGCCGTCGCACCCGATACACTATAGAGGTACGACGAAATGATGGTCTGGAGAGAGTTTGCAGCCTTCTGATACTCGGGCGTAGTGGCGTACTCGCTGAACGGCAGCCTAGAGAGAACTTGGTTTTTTGGATCTGCCAAGGCATCGAAGTTGGTCTCGACGGTTACCAATTCCGGCTTAATCACTGAATAAAGAGAGCGGTTCTTGCGTTCCCCTTCGGTTAATGGCTTTTCTTTGCCTGCTGTCAGCGGGATCATTCCCGGTTGACCACCAGCAGGGGTAACAGCGCCCTGAGGGGCCGCATTGCTGCCTGAAGACAATGCAGTTGGTGCGCCTCCCGTTGCTGGCTGGCTGAATATGCCTTGAGGTGTCATAAACATTATAGCGCCAGTCGAAGGATCAGTGATTGTCTTGCCCGCCCCGAGCTGCTGTGCCTGTGCAGGTGTCAATGTCCCGGCATCCATAAGGCCATTAAGTGCTTGAGCCTCGACAGACTTGCCACCGAACCGGAACTCTCCTGTCGTCGCAGCGCCTGTCTGCTGCGGAGTAACATCGCTGATTTCACCCTTGGGGCTGATCCGGACCAGTTGATCGCCAACAACCTTGAAGTCACCGGCCCCATTCTGCTTGTTTGAAAGCGCATCAATCTGCGCCTGCTTGTACTGCATATCCAACTGCACTGCAGGATCGCTGGCTTGTTGCTGTTGCTGCATGATTTGCTGATACTGTGTGGCAGCGACCCTCTTTATTTCCGGCGATATGAACGGATTACTCATAGCGCGAGCATAATATTCAAGCTGCGCTTGCGGTGACTGCTGCTGCCCCATGGATGGAGCGGGCGGGAAGCCACCGTTGCCGCCCAATTCCTGTGCTGAAGGCTGCATGGTCTGATCTGCACCGGCAACGAGCGTATCATTCGGATCAGCTTGCGGACGTAAGGCTGGTGCTTGCTGTGGAGCCATCTGGGGCTGTTGAGGCTGTAGCGCTGCGGTTTCTTGGCCTTGCGGCTGCTGACCGCCCTGAAAACTCATTCCTGCACCGGCAGACAGATTGGGCTGATCGGTCCAGTCAACCGGAGCGATATTTCCGGCTTCCGGATAGTTGTTCGGATTTGCTGCCGCCAATCCCATAGGCTGCTGTTGAGGCTGCGCTACAGGCTGTCCGTCTACAAAGCCGTTTCGGGCAGCCAGTTGTCTCTGCTGCTGAACGACCTGTTCACGTGTCGGCTGCATCGCCTCGGCCATTCCGGCAGAAGGATCAAGCGAAGCAACCTGTACGGGCTTGGGACCGTCGAAACCAAGCAGCGCCATAGCTTTGGCACGATGCCCGGCCATCTGCTTTTCAACCTTGTCGCGGACGGTTCCGGGCGCGCCGCCATTATTCGCATCGGATGCATTGTACTTGCCGACACCACCGGCATTAATTGCTGAATAAATATCCAACATCTTCATGCCCGGCTTCACGCCAGCATTCCGGAGATAGTTTGCAACGGCACCGTTTTCACCGAGCTGAGAACCAACAGGGTTGTTCCAGTCAACACCGAATTTCTTGGCCTGCGGTTCCCCGAATTGAATTAACCCTTTGTGCTGCCCCCACTGAGTGCGTGGGCCTGCTTTGGTTGGGTCAAATGTTCCAGCAGTTTCGTATGAGATAGCAGTTCCCAGATCAACCGGATCGATACCAAGGGAGGCTGCTGTTTGAACGATGCCATCCTTTATTTCGGGCGCGACTTGTGCACCACTGGAAACGCCGGTCGCAGCCGGAGCCGTTGACGACCCGCCAGCAGCAACACTGGCAGGGAATGCAGGTGCTCCAGTGAAAAAATTGCTATCGGCTGTTGCCCGGTTCGCATTGAATTCGTTTTGGTCGCGGTCGATTTTGTTGTTCATGGAACGGGCAGCTATGCCCTTTGCAAGAGAATCAAACCACCCTCCCGGTCCCTGAGCCTTCCCGATCCCATTGTATATCTGCATCACAGTCTGACGAGCACGCTCTAGCTCTTCAGGTGTTTTGTATTTTTGACCTTCGCCAAAAATGAAAGATGGAGCCGCAACCATTTATTTGCCCCCCAGTGCTTTGCCGTAGTCGACTGCGAGAAGCCCGGAGCGGGTTTTCTTCACAGCGCCGGGCTGTTTCTTTTCCACTTTTTGGGCAAGCAAACCTATTCGTATCGGCGCGTCCTGGGGCTCATCGATGTATCTGTAAGCGTAAAGGTCATGGCCGTTCTTTCCGGCTGTTTTCCCTACTTTTTTGACATCCTTCTTAGCCCGTTCATCAGAGAGCCCGAACAGCTTCCCACCTATCGACCCGCTACCGAGGCCTAGAATACTGCCAATACCCGAGCCTATATTGTTCAAAAGCCCGTTGCTTTGCTGATATGCACCCATGTCGTTCTGATATTTTTGCTGAACGAGGCCAGCGTAATCGACGGTGGGCAGCGTAGGCATATTGGAACTTGCCCACTGGGGATTTGTCACCTGAGATCCGGACAAAAGACTTGAGACCTCGTTTATCGGCTGGTTACGTTCTGCAAACTTCTCGCTCAAAGCCTGCTGGCGCTGCTGATTGGCTGCATTGAACTGTGCAAGCTGCGCATTGGTTTTCTGGTCCTGAAGCTGGTTGTTCTGGCCGGTGACAGTGTTCTGGTTGGTGAACATCTGCTGCTTGCCGGTATTGCCGAACGTCGCACTGGACAGGTTCTGATCAAAGCCCTGCTGCTGAGCCGTATTCTGAAACAAGGCCTGATCGCGGGCGAGGTTTGCAAGGCGTGACTGCTCCTGTCCGCCAGCCAGGACAGTTGTCATCCGGGCGTCATTGGTTGCCCTTGCACGTTCATCCATTGCTGCATCGAATGCTGCCGAACCGCGCAATATGCCTTGGTTGGCAAGCTTTTGCTCCATAGCCGCATCATCTTGCGAAATCATCGGCTGAAGCCGCTGCATCAGGGTATCCTGAATCTGCTGGCCGTTGGCCGCGTAATCAGTCCCATATGACTTGGTGATATCGCCAGCATTGCCGAGCGAGGTCTGAAGTTGTGGTCCATTGGCGAACTGCTGATACTGAGGAGCCTTGATATTCGCCGCATTGCCGCCTGCGGGCAGACCATTCAGGCTGAACGGTGTGCCGAGCAGCCCATCCAACCGGGCTGATTGGTTGTTTGCAAGCTTTCCGAGGTTGAGCTGCGCTGCATCTTCCTGCGCCTTGATTGCCTGTTGAGCGGGCGAAAGCGTTTGTGTGGCGGTGTAAATCGGTACATCGTAATTTACTTTCGAGGTCGGATCATAGATCGACTTCGTTCCCGACTGATTGTAGGTCAGCGTACCGTCTGGGGTGATTTGATTTACATTACCGAGCGCGGCATTGGCAACGGCAGTAGCTACGTTGGTACCTGTTTGGGCTGCCGCTGTTTTTGCTGGATCCGGAGCCTTGGGCGCTGATTTTCCGATAATACACCTACCTTCGTGAAGCGGTACGAGCCGCTTGCACTTTTCTGTTAGCGGGATTGAATCTGCTGGATCGCCAAGCGTCATCTGTCAGAGTGAATATGATTTCTGCTTCATCGCTGCCCCTCAGGCGTGGGATGCGCACAGAACCGAATCCAAATCTGTGCAGTATCCGGATCATCCGCTCGTTGCGTTCGGAGACGCGAAGAACGCAAATCTGGCAGCCAAGCTGATCGAAAGGATATCCGAACATTGCATTGAGGACCGGGCGGGTCAGCCAAAGACGGCTGGTAGATGCTGCCGAGAGTTCAATGACACCAGTTTCCGGAAAGAAATTGCTATAGACAACGCCTGCAATCAACTGGTCGTCCTTAATGACGCCCATTGTTGTGTAGCTCTCAAATCCTCGCGTACAGCCTGGAATATGGGATGCCACGAAATAGGCGATCCCTTGATTGATTTCCGGGCAATCAAGGCTCCCAAACGCTATTTTCAGACTGCGCCCTTGGCGGAACACCATCGACCTGATTTCTTTGGTAGACCTGCATGGTTGTGCGGCAACGGTGGGAATGCGCCATGGCAAGGAACTTCGGCCTAATCCAGCGATAACCCCAATTGGATCTGGTATTTTGCTGGCCTTTGACGCTTGATTGAGGGCAGCGTTTCGAACAAATTCTGCCATCGGTATACCCGTCCGTGACGCGGCCTCCCGGATTCTTCGCTTTTCGTCATTTAAGACGGCGAAGTTTATGTTCATTGGCATGGCAACATTGGATCGCAAAAGATAGCCCTCGGTCTCTTCTCCGGTTGGATGAGACACCAAATCGCCATAGGAAACACGCTGTAAATAAATGCGAAAACAGTAACTTAACGCAAATGCCGCAAAGCTCTGCAAATTCAGTTATGAACCGTCTGTTTGGAAGTACATTCGCACCCGCGGAGCGTCTCTATCGCCATTTCGGTAAAGCGTTAATGCTTCCGGGTCTTTTGCATAAACCATCTTCAATGCAGCAAGAGACACGCTCCATGCTCCGTTTTTGTCCAACTGCCGCCCTATGCCATATTTTATTGCATAACGTCGGATGGTGTCGGGACTTTTGCCAAGTGCCACCGCAGCCTGAGTAACACTGATCATCTCCTCTCCGATCGAGAGATTGATTGGTTTACCGTGCATCTGAACCTCCCTTAATCAGATCCGCCCTTCCAGGATGAACGTAACGGCCACGTCCGTGCTTCTGTAATTCTCCAGCCTTGGACATCTTATGAAGAAGTTGATCAATATTGTTTCGTGACATGGCTGTCGCGATGGAAATGTCCTTCGGAGACATTGGCTCATCGGCGTCAAGCAGGGCTGCCAAAATGCTTTCTCTCTCATTTGTACGTTTGAAAGCTGAAGCATCTCCCACAAGATTCCAGATGCCAGAATTAAACTTCAAGGCACTTTCTTTCTCCTCAATATCGCGGCCTCGCACATAAAGCGTAATGCCGTTCTCGTCACGATCGAGTACAAGGGTTGCATCTGCGCACGCTGACAACCCATTCGATCCGCTCAGGGCTTCCAGAGGATCATCAGCGCCGCCTTTGCGGGTGTGGTGCAAAGCCAAGACGCAGATGCCTTTTTGTGTGGCCCATTTTTGTAAGCCTGCGAAAATGGAGTAATCGTTCTCATAGCTGTTCCGTCCGGGATTCCCCGCTGGTTTGATGCGCTGGAGAACATCAATGATCACGAACCGTGGTGCAGTGACCGACGACCTCCAATTTTCCAAAGCATCGATGAAACCAGCATCCAGCATGGGTGCTTCCGTTACCCAATTGAGTTGGGATAGGTCTGGTCTGGAGCGGGGGTCTGGGAAAAGAGCGTCTATACGCCTTTGAATACGGCGCTGCCCGTTTTCCAGATCGATGTAAAGAACATCGCCCTGTTCGCACCGAACCGAACCCATTGCGTATCCTCCGGTAGCGACGGCAATCGCCCAGTCGATAGCCAGCCATGTCTTCCCAAGCTTTTGGCGGCCTGCGAGGACCGAGAAGCCTTCTGTCAGATAATCAGATACCACCCACTGAATGGGTCTGAATTTGGTTTCCATGATTGTGCTCGTGTTTGTGAGGTTGAAAGAAGCACTCGGCTTTTTCTGCCGCTGCTGATTGGCTGCATTGAACGGTTCAATATGAACGCCCTTCACAACAGGAAGTCCTGTGGGCCCCAGCTCTGTATTAAGCATTATGAGCCCCTTTCCAGATGTCGTTGAGATCAGCCCCCGCAGCAATCGGTCGAATAATGAGCGCCTCGACATTTGCTTCGGTCAGACGTGACGCGGCTCGCTCAACACTGCTACAGCCTGCCAGGTCGTTATCCATCGCAAACCAGACCGTTTCCAATCCGGGTAACACGGGAAAATTGGCAACTTGGCTCGCCGATAAAAGGGACCAAACGGGCAGGGATTTAAGACTTGGCAAGTTGCGGATCGACAATGTTGTTTCGATGCCTTCACCGACGCCCAGTGCAACGCCTACTTCGCTGTTGTCGCTCAGCTTTATGGCTCCTCCACTGATGGGCCCGAGGGTCAAACGCCCGTTAGCCCCGAGATTAGACCGCTTGTTCCCTTCCCGATCGATGGCAGTGCGATGGATCGCCTTGGGCTCGTTGGTCATAATATCTCTTACCAAGGCAACCATGCAGCCAACCCTCTCGCGACCGAACGGACAGCTTTCAAGCCAACGGATATCGGGCCCGGAGTACGAAATACCCCGACGTTGAAGATAGAGTGTGACGGGTGAGCCTTTCGCGGACATCGAGCGGTTCCAGATTTCGAGAGCTCCTTTTGTCCGTAGATCTTCGTCCTTGTCGGTTCTTCCTGAACGAGGGTGCGCGGCAACGGTTGAAATAGACCCGCCAAGTAATAGTCGAACGTGATCCTTGCAGGCCCTCCAGTCGTCGCCTGCGAATGAATGTACGGAAAAGTCACTCTCTGAGAACGTCACCGCTAATGAACGATCATGGGGAGAATGGCCGGGGCCTGGGCAAAGGACGCTGTTAGGGCCAGAAATCTGGCCACCTAACTGCTTTGCGAAATGGTGAACACTCATAAGGACCTCGCACTGATCAAACGAGCTTCAGCGATGGCCTCGCAAGCTTCAAGCGCTGTTAAGTCAAAGCGGTCTCGCAGCAGCACCACGGCTGGCGTTGTGAAATCGCGCGGCGTAGTGGCAAGCCAGATTGCAGCGCGTTCCACACGCGCCGCTCTTTTTTCGAAGGGGGTCACCATGATGATTTCCCCGTTTCTTTGACGATTTCAATCTGCGAGTGCAGAACGTAACGGCCATGCGTTCCGGAATAGGGGCCCTCATGTAGCTCGTGAATGGTTTCAATGACGAGACCATGGCGACGAAGTTTGAAAACGTAATCTGACCACCGGGGCGCTGGACGCTCGATCGGCGTGCAGCCACGTGATCCTGCCTCAAGCAGTTGGCCAAGACACCAGCACTCACGACCAACCAGGGGCAGGATAGCGCCATCGGGCAAAACCCGGACAAGCATACGGTGCTTTTCCATTATTCTGCCCTCCCGCCGATACAAGCAAGCTCACACACAACGCGAGCGTGAACAGATGACAGCCGAAAGCGTCGGGTGATAACTTTGACAGCAAAGTCGGTTGCGGATTCGGAGTGGATGAGATAATTTCGAGGCGCAATACTTTTGAAACTACCTTCTCCGCCGTTTCCGATGATTGAGCCCATCGGAGCGGCGGTTTTGCTTTGTGTCGTCATAACCACATCCTCACTGATTTACCGAAGTGGAAGAACGGCGGTTTTGGGCGATCCATGCTTCAATATCGGCAGGATCATAGACGACGGAGCGGCCAAGCTTGATGAACCTGGGGCCGTTGCCGGTCAAACGGAGCTTTGTAAGCGTGGAAGATGAAAGCCCTGTATGACGTGCCGCAGCGTCCGTGCGCAGCATCTGTCGTGGGTGCGTTTCTGTCGTTGACATCTGGTACTCCTCAATGAATGCCCCTGAAAATCAGTGGGCATAGAGGAAGGATGACGAACGACGAGATGCTTTTGTAGCGACAAGCGTGGACAAGAAAATTTGTCTAATTTGTCCGATGAAGAAGTAATAATATCATTGGCTTAGTCAGAAGAATGTCTCTTACGCTCATCGAAGTATCGGGTTATTGTCTTGTCGCTCCGAAGGGTGCGGTTATTGTCGCGCAGCCATTTAACAATTGCGACATTTCTTTCTCCCACGCTTGGTGGGAAAGGCTTATCATTTCCCCAAAGCTGATCTACAGCATCGCTAATAGATTTTTGCGCTGGAGACAGTTGGTCTTTCCAGCATGGTTTTTCAGCGGCGGTTTTGTTGAGGGGCCATTGATCCAGCACGGTTGTTCGGAGAATTGTCATGTCTGTAAATTTTGCAGACTTTCCGGGGCTATGGAGGATGTCACCGCCAGCGCTGCTGCCGGCCAGATGAAGGTGAGACCATTGAGCCGAGGTGATCTGAGCCGGTTCTCCGTTCTCCAATGCCATGGCGACAAGCTCGCCTTGGATTAGCTTCGTTAGCAGTTCGTCCACCGCCCGCTCAAATAAATTGTCAGATCCCGGCCTGTTCTTGTAGGATTTTTCAATCAATGGAAGGGAGGATTTTCCTTGTGATTGCAAAACCGCTCCCGAGAGCACGGTGCTTTTAAATGTCCAATTATCGTGACGTTGAAGTCTATAATCGTCAAAGTGCTCCCGAACCTTCTCTACGTCCCGCCAGATAATCCACGCGACAACCATGGGAAGTGACCAGACACGTTTTTTCATCGGATCGAAATCTGATTTATCGGGAATTATTTCCAGAACCGCTTCGCGATACTCAGCCTGCTGTTTAGCGACCTGCACCGTTATGTCGCCCCTCTCCAATTGCTTCAGGATGTCTTTTCGAATGAGATCCTTTGGTTCCTCCGTTTTACGCAGGTGATCAAAACGACGGGAAACAGGGGGTGGTGTGCGTGCAAACGAATCAAGGCTCTCCTTCTCTATAAAGATGTATTCGTATCCCTTGCCTGCGAATCCGTGTCCAAACGGATCTGATCGGTTCATCATACATGCCTGGAAACGTTGGCGAAGATTCTCAGAGTTCCAGAAGCTCTTGTCTAAAGGTGAGCTAAACGCCCCACCGCCCCCAGGCCGCAGGACAGATATCAGTTGGCCATCGACTAAAGCTTTGATCACGATATCAACCGTCTGAGAGAAGCGGCTGATCGCTGTCTTTTGCTTCCGGTCGATTTCAGCAGCAGTCTTCAACGCGAGTTCCCATTCCGCATCGCTGAATGAAAGTTTGGATGTTAGTGGCAGCGGTCCTCGGTCTGGATTGTTCCGATTCAAGATGAGATACGCTCGTATTTTTTGACCATCTGTTGCAGCGCCGGGGGAAGGTGGAAGGGGCTTCTGTGATTGAGGATTGCCAAGTAGATTGCTCGCAGTGACTTCGCTCCCCAACCATTCCCCCGGAAACCGATGCCGGCCAATCTGATGAACTGCGCGTGCCAAGAAAACGTACTCGCTGCTGTCTTGCGGCCAACGTTCAGTGGTCACCCAGAACTTCATGCTTTCATCGAATTCAAGATTCATTCGCGCACCTGCGAAAAGCACCGAGGGCGCTGGGAAACCGATGGTGCTACCTCGGCTTGTCGGATGGCCGTCCTATCCCAGCTAGTCAAATTGCGGTAAGAAGATAAGAAAATCCTATAAAACTAAACAATTCATGTAGTTAGCTTCATGGACTTCTTACTCTGATCTTATTCTGTCCTTATCCTAATCGGCATAGCGATAAGAAGATAAGAAACTAACCTTTTCCCTTTTTGATGGGGACCACGTTGTCTTTCAAATCTTTCCGTAAGCCCATTGCATCGGCGATACGTCCACCAATGACTTCGGACGCAGCTATCAAAGGATCGGTCTCAAGGTGTGCATACCGCTCGGTTGTCCTGGCTTGGGTATGCCCAAGTAGCTTTCCAACTATGGGTAAGCCATAGCTGGCACCTACGCCCACTGAGGCATGTGTGTGGCGCAGATCATGGATACGGACGCGGAAATGAGGGTTGTCCACGTCTGCAGCGAGACCAGCGCGCTTGCGTACCAAACGCCACGGACGGTTCAGATCCGAACGGGGACGGCTCTCCATCTCTTTTCCATCTTTTGAACGACGCGGCTTGCCCGGAATGACATAACGATCAACACGCGGTAAATTTGCCAACACAATCTTGGCAGGTGCATTCAGGACGATAGATTTTTTCCCGGTCTTACTGTCTGGGAGCAACAGCAAGCTGCGCTCTATATCAACCATGTCCCATGTAAGGTGCAGGATTTCGCGAAGACGCGCTCCAGTCAAAATGAAGAGTCGAATTGCTGCCGCAGCAGCAGGTTCAATTATCGTTCGCCTGTTCTCCGGTTTTGGCGCATGCTTTACTTTCTTTGCCGGGTCTGGATCCCATGGAACGCCCACAGTCTCCGCCTCCTCAATGGCATCTCCTAGTCGGAGCATCTCGTCACCACTTAGATAACGTTCCCGGCTTGTCTCCCGGTATTTCTCTATGCCTGCCGCAGGGTTCTCCATCTTGCCAATCACATTGCCCTTCATCGCCCACGTATACATAGTGGCAAGGACGTTTCGCACGCGATTGGCCGTCGTTGGTTTTGCCTTCAATCCCAAGTGCAGTACAGCTACGTCTTGAGGAGACACAGCCTCCGCTTTGCGCTTACCCCACTCGGGCACGGCATATGTGTTCAGGAGGTGGCTATACAGGTAATGAGTGTTTGGCTTCTTCTTTGCTTCCACGTTGGCAAGAAAATGCTTCACCAACTCCTCAAATGTAATTGCGTTCTTCTGGTCGGATTTCTTCTTGGCAGGATCTTCACCCTTAACCACCGATGCCAAAATGTCCTTCGCCATCTCGCGAGCCTGATCAGGAGTAATTTTCCCTATCGGGGCAATAGTAACCCGGCGCACTGGCGCTGAACGTCCCGAGCCAGCGCGATACCGGGCAATGTACGACATGCCCCCTGTCTTGCGAACGCGGACACCAAACCCGATCAACTCACTATCGAATACATAGAAGTCAGTGCCATCCGGTTTGATGGCATCAACAGTGCGTTTCATTATCCGCACGGATTTCGAACGCTTGTCATCCGACATAAGGGTACTTTCGCATACTGGGCACCCCGAGGGCACCCCTAAAAAGGAAACAACTGAAATCTCTCGGAATGACCATACATGAGAATCATTGAAAATAAAGCTTTAATGGAAACAGCAGGAATGAAACGGAAAGAGAACGAAAGTAAGACACCTTGCATGGCATGCAAGAGGTCAGCGGTTCGATCCCGCTTGGCTCCACCAAAACTTTTCCAATTTATCTCAACAATGACCTGCTGGTTGGCTCCAGTCGTGCAATGACTGTTGGTGCGACAAGCCAGGTGGAGAGCTTATCCTGTATGCTGGCAAAAGCTTCACTGCTCGCAAGCCCACGGACGAAATCTGTTTGCGCGGCAGCAGATTTAAAGCGTGAAACGCTTATCAAAACATTCTCTCCCAATCGCACCGGCAAGCGGGTAAAACTGTTTTCACTGTGGTCAGAGGCGAGAAGCGCGATACGGTTATCACCAGCGCTATCAAGAATAGGCGCGATCACGCCTTCGTAGAAATCGAGAAAGCCATCCTCAGCAGGCGCCTTCAGGTTGTAAGTGTTAATCTGAAATATAGTATCAGCACTGATCTTCTGTTTAGCATGGCGGATTACCGGCAATACAAAATCAAGGTTGCGGCTGGCAGGGTGCAGCAGCAAAACATCATCTGAATCGATCATGGTGGCGTTGGCTGCCTGTCGATTTTCACACCAGACTGGTCCATCGTAAAATCCTGTCAGTGCCTGATCTCGCGCTTGCATATTATCGAAGCCGCGGAACCACACAAACGCGTCAGGGTCGTCCATGTCGCGAAACTGGCCGATGATTTTCATCCCGCATCGTTCCTGGCCTTCAAGAAAATGCGTGTCGAAAATATCTATCAACTCATCGCGCTTGTTCGGATGCAGGCGATAGCGCCGCAGTTCAATGATCGGGCTGTAACGGGATATTTGGGGGTGTGCAGAAGCGTCCGTCATTTTAGACTCCATAAACAGGATGATTGTCCTGTTTTTAATAAAACCGGTTGTCCTGTTTTGTCAATTGGCTATTATCACAAGAGTGAAACTCTCAAGCGGAGACGATCTTCCTGCAAAAGAGTTCGCTGGTGGATACGGAAAATAGCTGATGACGAAAGATCTGGAAAAACCGAAACGGACCAATAATCCGCAAGCGATGCGGGCGCGGCTTCTTGATGTTGCTGCCATTCTTTTTCAGCAACGGGGATATAATGCGACGAGTATCCATGATGTTGTAAAGGCAGCCGCAACTACCGGCGGCGCACTGCACCACCATTTTGCGACCAAGAAAGCACTTGGCCTGGCTGTCATAGCTGAGCGGGTTGCGGTCGAAGTGGAGAAAACTGCAATCAGGCCTGTGGCAACGGCCGCATCAATAGCCCAGGGCGTAGCGACTTTTCTCGACAATGTCGCCGGTACATTGGAGCATAATCAGGCAGTTTCGGGCTGTCCGCTCAACAATTTGGCGCTGGAACTATCCCTTGCGGATTCGGATTTTCGTGAAGCTGTGAATACTGTCTTCGACCGATGGCGAGAGGCATTGGTTCTGCGGCTCAAGGCTGACAGGCAGACGCTGAATACATCGGATGCGAATGATTTGGCGACGCTTGTTGTCGCCAGCTATTCCGGCGCGATGGCAATGGCCAAGGCAAGCCAGAGCGCGGAGCCATTACGCGCGAGCGCACGGCAACTGGCTTTAGTACTTGCTTGAAAACACAACGGCTGCGAAAAGCAGCACTCCGGCAAAGATAATGAACGAACCAATACCGACAATTGGCTCCAAGGCTGTGTTTCCGAGTGCCATGAAGTAAAGCGCCGGAATCATCACGATGATCCCCAGTGTGTAGACAGTGAACTGCCACATCGCCAGTTTTCCCTCGGCCTTCGCGGGATTAAGCGCATAGTAGATTGCAAAAATGGCACTGCTAACCCAGCCCAGCAGATTGAGGTGGGCATGTGCGGGAAAGGGACTATGATCACCCGAAATCCCCATATGAAGTCCCATCACGATCCCGATTATGAAAAAATCGTGGCGGATTTGAAGAATAGTTCTGAAACCTTTGGCATGGTTAGTCTCCCCCGAGCCAGGCCGAGGCGGATAGTACCGGCAAATCAAGAATCATTCCAGACTAGGAAATGCGCAAAGCAGTAAGCAATTTGGGCAGGGACTATTTGTCATCAAAGACTTTTCTGCTGGATTGAAAGCAGAAAATGGCTCAAAGCATGGGCAAAAGACTTCTATCAGGAAACGGCCCATGTCCTCCAGCCAGGCACCTTCAACGAGCATCCCGGAATCGTCAGCAGCACGCACTGGCGTGTTGCTCATGCTGCTCGGTATGCTGATGTTCTCGCTCAATGACGTGATGGGAAAATGGCTGGTTTCAACCTATTCCGTCGGGCAGGTTGTATTTATCCGCAGCATTGCCGCCTTGGTCGTTCTGGCGCCATTCATCTGGTTCACGGGACCAAAGAAGATCGTTCAGGTTGATCGCCCGTGGGTGCAGACCGCGCGGGTCATTCTCTCAACAGCTGAAGTTTTCGCCTTTTACTTCGCAGTGATCTATCTGCCGCTGGCAGATGTGATGACCTATTGGCTAGCTGCGCCAATCTATGTGGCCGCCATCTCTCCCTTTATCTTGAAAGAGCCTGTTGGCTGGCGGCGCTGGAGCGCAATCATTGTCGGCTTCATCGGTGTGGTAATCGCACTTGAGCCGTCGTCCCAAGCGCTCACGCCGCAAGCGGTCATCTCGATATTCGGCAGCGTAGCCTTTGCCTTCATGCTCTTGCTTGGTCGCACTTTGCGCGGCACACCGGATACAACGCTGGTTTTCTGGCAGATTATCGGAGCAGGGCTTGCTGGTCTTGTTTGGATCGGTTTCGAATGGACACCGGTAACGATGCGTGACCTGTTATTGCTTGGGCTGCTTGGCATTGTCGCAATGCTTGCGCACGTGCTGGTCAACCGTGCATTGAAGCTTGCTGATGCGGCAACCGTAGCGCCCTTGCAATATACATTGCTGTTCTGGGCGATCCTGTTCGGCTGGATGGTATTTGGCGATGTACCACGCATGTCAATGTTGATCGGTTCAGGCTTTATCATCGCTTCGGGCCTGTTCATTTTCTTCCGGGAACAGCAATTGAAACGGCAGGGCCGGATCAAGCAACCGGCAGAGGCTGTGGTGGCTGGCTCAGGCGACGGCGCCTGAGCTTCGAGTAAGTCAATTCAGACACCTTCGTGCCTGCGATGGACAAGTTCGGCCTCGAAGTGATTGATCGCTTTTTCAAACTTGTCACGGCAGCCCGGATTGCAGAACCCCACAACGGCTCCGTTATAAAGCGTCAGGCTGTCTTCTTTGATCGGATCGCCTGACCAAGGGCAGGTTGTATTGATGGCATCACTGATTTTAAGTTCGCGCATTCGGTTGCTCCCAAGGTGTAAGGGTCAGGATGGCTCGACATCGACCTGGGTGATGACGGAGTTTGCAATGAAACATTGCTCGTGTGCTTCGTGATGCAGGCTTGCCTCTAAAGCACTGTCGGGCGATTTACCTGCATAGGTAACACGGGGTCTTAATGTTACCCGGCTGATAAATAGTTTACCCTTTTCATTCTTCGCCAATTCTCCCTCGGCTTCGTCGCGATATTCATCCACCACGAGACCGGCCTTTGCTGCACCGGCCAGGAAGAACAACATGTGGCAGCTGGAAAGAGAGGCAACAAAAGCTTCTTCCGGATCAACATTTTCCGCTGCGGAATAGGGCAGCTTTACGATATGCGGCGACGAGGATGCAGGAACTTCAGCGCCACCGTCGAACTGCCAGATATGGGCCCGGCTATATTTATTGTCGGTGAAAACTGCGTCCACATCTCTGTTCCAGAGAATGGTCGCTCCAAATGTGGTCATGATGGTTTCCGATTCTGATTTGTGTGCCGGGAGCTTGTCAAAGTGTGCTGGAATTGTCGATAAGCGAATGACCAACAACAAAGGATGAGAGCACGATGGATCTGGGTATCAAGGGAAAACGCGCGATTGTCTGCGCGAGTTCGAAGGGGCTTGGCCGGGGCGTTGCGGAGAAGCTGGCGGAAGCCGGAGTTAATCTCACACTGAATGCACGCACTGAGTCGACATTGCGCACTACGGCAGACGAGATCGCAGATAAGTATGGGGTTCACGTCCAGATCGTTGCGGAAGATGTTACGACAGAGGCTGGGCGTCTGGCTTTGCTTCGTGCAGAGCCTGACGCCGATATCCTGATTAACAATGCAGGTGGCCCGCCTCCCGGTGTCTGGTCGGACTGGGGCGAAGAAGAATGGCTGAAGGCCGTCAATAACAACATGCTGACACCCATCCTGTTGATGAACGCCATCTTGCCTGGAATGATCGAACGCAAATGGGGTCGCGTCGTCAACATCACGTCCGGTTCCGTAAAGGCTCCGATTGCACAGCTCGGCTTGTCCAATGCAGCTCGCAGCGGTCTTACCGGCTTCGTTGCGGGAACTGCCAGACAGGTCGCCCGTCATGGGGTCATTATCAATAATCTGTTGCCCGGCTCACACGACACGGACCGGACAAAGGGCTTCATCGAGCGTACGGCCGCGACGAAGAACATTTCTTTGGAAGCCGCCCGTGCAGAGGCATATGCAGGAAATCCAACGGGACGGTATGGAACCGCTGAAGAATTCGGCGCGGCAGCGGCGTTTCTTTGCAGTCAATTTTCAGGTTTCATTGTTGGTCAAAATCTTTTGCTTGATGGTGGAGCATTTAATTCGACAATGGGCTAACTGCTCAAATTAAGGGCCGACGAGGTCTGCTGCAGTGGCCGTGAAAGCTTCGGAAGCTTCCTGTGGCAGTCCAACTCGTTGTCGGTGATTCCTGTATCAATAGGTGTCGACTTCGACAACCGCTTCGGCAAATGCTTGGGGATCTTCTTGCGGCAGGTTGTGGCCCGCGCCCTTGATGATCCTGTGGGTGCGTTTCGCGGTGAACATTTTGGCATAGGATGTACCGTCGGACGCTGGCGCCACGCCGTCTGAATCTCCATCCAAAGTGATTGTCGGTGCTGCAATGACCGGGCCTTCCGCAAGCTTCTTTTCCAGATCGTCACATTGTGGATCGCCCGGAACAAGGCTCAGGCGCCAGCGGTAATTATGAATGACGATGGCAACGTAGTCCGGATTGTCGAATGACGCGACCGTCCTGTCGAATGTCGCTGCATCGAAATGCCATTCCGGCGAATTCGCGCGCCAGATAAGGTCTGTGAATTCGCGCCTGTTTGCATCGTAGCCGGCTTTGCCGCGATCTGTGGCGAAGTAATATTGATACCACCAGCCATGCTCGACCTTTGGCGGCAGGGGCATCTTGTTCCGTTCCAGATTATTGATCAGGTAGCCATTGACCGAAACCATGGCTTTACAGCGCTCGGGCCAAAGCGTGGCAATGATATTGGCGGTGCGTGCACCCCAGTCATACCCGGCTAGGATGGCTTTGTTGATGCCAAGCGCATCCATAAGCGCAATGATGTCCAGCGCGACGACGGATTGCTGGGCATTGCGAAACGTATTAGCGGAAAGGAAACTGGTCGTGCCATGCCCTCGGAGATGCGGCACGATAACACGATAACCGGCAGATGCGAGCAAGGGCGCAACGTCGACGAAGCTGTGTATGTCGTAGGGCCAGCCATGCAAGAGCAGAACGGCGGGACCATCGGCAGGGCCAAGATCGGCGTAGCCAACATTCAAGACACCTGCATTGATCTGCTTCAGCGTGCCGAATGAAGTGTTGGTGCCTGGCTTGATCTCTGGAAGTTCGCTGGCCTTCGATGTGCCTGACTTGGCAATTGCGGGCCTCAATGTTCCAAACTGTGCCGCGGCGAGCGCCGTTGCTGCGATGCCTAGAAAGCCACGGCGATGATGGTTGATTTCTTCTGACATTTCTTCTCTCCAGTCATCATGTTGAGGCTGAAGAGACCAATTCCATGTATCAGCGATGTGTCTTCATCAACCTGAATTGAAAGCAAATGTAGAAAAAGCGGGGTAGGGATACATTGTGTTACAATCACCGCTGCCAAAAGAACATATCATGCTGGAATTGGCTATCTGCGTTTGACGGTATTCATATTCTCAGCAGCCCTCGCATAACCGCCATCCGATCCATCAAGAAAATGCAGATGCGAGTTCGGGTTTCCGGTGGGCACCAAGCACGTCATGAGAGCGTGAGACTGGCGATGCATGCCATAGGTGATGGAGCCGTCGGCTGCTGCAGCTTTCAGAATATCTTCGATAGTATCCGCCTGTTCCTCCGAACAGTCGAGAGTAAGACGCAAGACATCATCATACTTTCGGAAATCGGAATTCATGACGATCTCGGACCATGTCTGTTGATCGAGTGCGTTCTTCGCACCTTTTGGTGTTGGGGATGTATCCGGTAATGGATGTCCATGTCGCGCGCCTGAGTCAAGTACTGCTAGAACCCTTTGTGCCAATGCCGAGAAACCAGCTGTGCCTTTGTTATCGCGCGGTTCTACAAGCAAGGACAGTATCAGCCCGTGACGGCTGGCAAAGGGTCGCCATTCACAGGAAAGCCCGGTCAAGTCCGCTTCGGAATTATTCCCAATCGGTTCGACAGCATATTTGCCTTTTTTCAGCTCGCGCTCTGCCCATCTCAATCCGCCGCCGGCAAACATTGAGTAGGTTGTATTTTCCGATACTGCATAGCGGGCAATCTTTACATCGCGGCCATTGGCACGGATTTCACTTACCGGGAGAAGTCCGGCGCGAAGAGTCAGGTCAAATCTGGATTTCGCCATGGTGATGACTTGCCGAAGTGCAGTTTTGGCTTGTTCAATGCCATTGGCCGGTAGGGCGAAAGATGCACCGTCACCTCCGAAGGTGAACGGAAAGTCGTAGGTGCCCCAACTGTTGCCAATTGCTGCAACCACGGCGGCACCGGTATAATTGACATCCTGATAAGCGCCTCTGCGAATGGCCGACGTCGAGTCGACCACATCCGTCATGCCGATCACCCAATCATCGGGGAGCGGTTCATAGGCTGCATCGCTCAGGATGCTGGTAAAGTCGCTATAAGTACGCGCATGACCCTCCAGTATATTGCCCATGGCTGTCGTCCTCATTTTTCTGAAAGTGTTTTGATACGATTATATAAGGATGCCCCGCATGTATCTCCAGTATGTCGAGGTTGGGGCTATTTGCATGGAAGTGTTTTATTCGTCCGTTCGGATACATGTGTATACAGTCGCCGATCAGTCCGGTCGTCCTTTGTGACATGCATGTAATACCACCGAACAGGAACCGGTCATTCGGTTGCTTTGTATCGCAATGTATCGGGCGACTGGCAGCGATACATTAGCGGACAATTCTAGTCGCAGATTACTGCCGGACTCACTGGACTCATAAAGCAGTCGCTCCTATTTGATATTTATCATCATAATATATGTTGAGCAATTTAATAACAGGAGCCTCTGATGGCCAAATCTTCTCTGTTTCCAACCGTTGCCAGTCTTGCCTTTGCTGCCTCAAGCGCCTTCTCCATGGCCTTTGCAGCTGAAATCAAAAATGTGGTTATAGTGCATGGCGCTTTTGCCGATGGTTCGGGCTGGCGTACAGTTTCGGACATTCTGACAAAAGATGGCTACAAGGTCACGTTGGTACAACAACCGCTGACTTCTCTCTCCGAAGATGTTGCCGCAACGAAACGTGTGCTCGATCTGCAGGATGGCCAAAGCATACTTGTTGGCCATAGCTACGGTGGCATGGTTATCACCGATGCGGGAAATGCCGCCAACGTTGCCGGTCTCGTCTACGTTGCTGCGTTTCAGCCCGATAAAGGTGAAAGCTTGATTGACCTTGCGACACGCAAGCCCGTCGAGAATGCAAAGAAAGATACCATCAAAGCAACGCCAGATGGGTTTCTCTATCTTGATCCTGCCGCTGTGCCGGAGGCCTTTGCTGCAGACCTGCCGCTCGCTGATGCCGAGTTTATCGGACGATCGCAGGTTTTCGCATCACAAAAAGCTTTCACCACAAAAGCGGGAGAACCTGCCTGGAAGACAAAGTCGAGCATATCGATTATTGCCAAGGCTGATCGCTCCATCAATCCTGATCTTGAACGGGAAATGGCAAAGCGAGCCGATAGCAAAGTCTATGAGCTGGATGCAAGTCATGTGGTGTATGCATCAAAGCCGGAGGCCGTGGCCAAGATCATTGAAGAGGCCGCCAAGGGCGCTTCTAAATAACTCAGAAAGTAACTTACTTAACGAGAGCGCTGGTTGCGAAAGCAGCTGGCGCTTTTCTGTTTCTCGCCCGTACACTTACAGACTGATACATTTAGGCGCGAACTGAACACACCCCGGATACACGCATGATTCCTAATGCAGTGACTGGCTGAGGCCAGAAAAAATCTCACTGCAAAGGATAAAACCATGATCATTCTTGCAATCACGTATCTCGGAGGCGTGCTGACTATCCTCAGTCCTTGCATCCTTCCTGTGCTGCCCTTCGTCTTTGCCCGCGCCGGGCATCCCTTTATGAAAAGCACGCTGCCCATGCTTGGTGGTATGGCTGTGACATTTGCAGGGGTAGCAACTCTGGCGGCAGTCGGTGGCGGCTGGGCAATCCATGTCAACGAATATGGCCGCTATGCTGCAATTGTTTTGCTTGCAACATTCGGTATTGCATTGGTCTCACCGGGCATTTCGGAAAAGCTGATGCGGCCGGTGGTATCACTGGGCAATCGGCTCACACAAACTGCCAATGGCCGAGGCGCGATGTCATCTGTAGGCGGCTCACTATTGCTGGGTATAGCGACAGGGTTGCTCTGGGCACCATGCGCTGGACCGATTCTTGGGCTCGTCCTGACTGGTGCGGCATTGCAGGGCGCAAGCGTTGACACGACGCTGCTGCTTCTTTCTTATTCGGCAGGTGCTGCCACCTCGCTGGCCCTCGCTCTATTGATTGGTGGCCGTGTTCTCACTGCCATGAAAAAATCGTTGGGTGCGGGCGAAAGAATTCGTCGGGTGCTTGGCGTTACTGTCCTTGCAGGCGTCGCAGCAATTGCTCTTGGCCTTGATACCGGATTTCTCGCGCGCCTGTCCTATGCCAGCACGTCGACACTGGAACAGGTTGTTCTGGATAGCGTCAATGCTCCAGAAAAAAGTGCTGTGGCTGCTAAAGGCAATGGCCCGATAGTCGCGGAGAATACGATCGATAAAGCGGCCAAGAAGAGCGATCTGCCGGTTGAAGGCCTGTTCCCCTCACTCGATGGAGCGGTTCAGTGGCTGAACTCACCGCCACTTACGACGGAACAACTCAAAGGCAAGGTCGTCCTCGTCGATTTCTGGACCTACTCCTGTATCAACTGCATCCACACCGTTCCCTACGTTCGCGCCTGGGCGGAGAAGTACAAGGATCAGGGTTTGGTGGTCATTGGCGTACATGCGCCCGAATATGCCTTCGAAAAGAAAATCGACAACGTTAAAAAAGCCGTCAAGGATTTCCGGATTGGATACCCTGTTGCAATTGACAATGATTTCAAGATCTGGCGGGCGTTCGAGAACGGCTATTGGCCGGCTCACTATTTCATCGATGCCAAAGGGCAGATTCGCTATCACCACTTCGGTGAGGGGGACTACGAACAGTCTGAAAAGGTCATTCAGGATCTGCTTGCCGAAGCAGCGGGACAGCAAGCTTCGAACGGTTAGCAATACCTGCGGGTTTAACGCCCGCAGGCCACCTACATTTCGTTACAATTCGGACTGTTGCAGACACATGCGAGACATGTCCGAAGCGCCTTATTGTGCCAGCTCAACGAGCAAAGATATAGAAACCGAAGGACCAAAATCATGAGCAAGATAGATCGCGTACTTTATACTGGAAAGACAATCACTACAGGTGGCCGGGATGGTGCATCCCGCAGTTCTGACGGTCGTCTGGATATCAAGCTTTCGTCACCTGGAACAGCTGGAGGTGGCACCAATCCGGAACAGTTGTTTGCAGCCGGCTGGTCGGCCTGTTTCATCGGCGCAATGGGATTGGCCGCTGCCAAGATGAAGGTCGCTTTACCGACCGACTTGTCTGTTGATACGGAAGTCGACCTTGGTGTAACCGAAGGAGCTTATTTCCTGCAGGCTCGCCTCGATGTCAGCCTCCCGGGCCTTGATCGCGATACAGCTCAAGCGCTTGTGGATGCGGCTCACCAGACCTGCCCGTATTCCAAGGCAACGCGCGGCAACATCGATGTTATCATAACGCTGCAATAGATAGAATCGTGACGTCTTTAAGGAACAAGCCCTTTGACCGGCATTGCTCCTTGAGGTTCTTCCCGACTGGCTTTGAGAAGGTTGTTGCGAAGATTAGCAATAGCCTTCTGCAGTATGGGAAACTCTTCCGGCGTCAAACCGGAAGCCTTCATGGTTATCTCGCCAAAACCGAAACCTCGTTCACGAAGCTGGCGCCCTGAATCCGTCAGCGAGATACGAACATTACGCTCATCCACTGTGTCGCGGGTGCGATGAAGATAGCCCATTGCTTCCAGTCTCTTCAGCATGGGCGTCATAGTGCTTGGCTCAAGAAAAAGTTTCTCGCTCAGGCTTTTGACAGTCTGGTTGTCTTCTTCCCAGAGAGCAATGATCGTTATGTACTGCGGATAGGTGAGCCCCAAGGCTTCCAGCACAGGCTTATAGACCCGTGAATAGGCCAGGTTGGTCGAATAGATCGTAAAGCACATGAAGTCAGCGAGTTTCGCAGTCCTTGTGCGCGGCGGGTTCTGGTCGGTCATTCGTCCTCTCCAATCAAATATCAGAATTAATTATTACGCGAATGATTATCAAGCTTGCATTTTGAAATTCACGAGCATATCATTATCGTAATAATCAATTGTGCATTATATAAAAGGTAGTCGCTATGAAGCTTTCAGCCATCTTTCTCATTGGGTTCGCCATATTCGCTGTGCCTTGCGCTTACGACAGCACATCCACCGAACCTTCCGCGCTAACGGCGTTTTTCGCGGGGTCGTCAGTTACCCGACTTCACTAAGTCAGATCAGAGAACCGTTATGAAACTCTACGAGAACGAAATTTCATCAGCCTCTTCCCGGGTTCGCATCGCGCTGGCTCTAAAAGGTCTTTCTTTCGAAAAGATCCCGGTGGGCATTCTTGGACCCGACGCCGAAAACCGGCAGTCCGACTATTTGAGCGTCAATCCGCAGGGACTTGTACCCGCGCTTTTGACCAGTCACGGCACTCTGATTACTCAGTCGCTGGCAATCATCGAATATCTTGACGAGCTTCATCCGCACCCTGCGCTTTTGCCGGATAATGCTGAGGATCGTGCATTCTCCCGCTCTGTAGCACTTATGATTGCTGCGGAAATACACGCCCTTCTGCCGCCAAGAATAAGGGCGCGCCTCTTGAGTATCCCGGGTTTCACCGACGACGATGTATTCGCATGGAACCAGCACTGGATAATTGAAGGCATGAATGCAGTTGAACTGTTACTTTCTGGCCGCAAACAATCCAGATTTACTGCAGGAGACAGACCATCAATTGCAGACCTGTTCCTATATCCGCAGGCCATTAATACGGAGCAGCGGCTGGGGATTGATCTTGGGCAATGGCCTCGAATAGCGCAGATCACAACCGCGTTGAAAGATATTCCCGCGTTCTTTGAAAACGCGCCCACTGCTCCTCAGCCTGCTCGACCACTTATCGAAAAAGTTTGAAGCTCCCTGAACTCTACAGAAGGCCCCGTTCGATGGATCATGTTGACCACATCCTTATTGTCGATGACGATCGTGAAATCCGTGAACTGGTTTCCAGCTATCTCAAGAAGAATGGACTCCGTGTCACCACGGCGGCGGACGGCAGGCACATGCGGAAGTTTCTTGAAGCTAATTCCGTCGACCTGATCATTCTCGATGTGATGATGCCGGGCGACGATGGCCTTGTCCTGTGCCGTGAATTGCGGGCAGGAAAGCACAAATCCACGCCTGTGCTGATGCTGACTGCCCGCAATGATGAAACGGACCGCATCATTGGTCTTGAGATGGGCGCTGACGATTATCTTACAAAGCCTTTCGCTGCCCGCGAACTACTCGCCCGGATCAAGGCGGTTCTTCGTCGTACACGCATGCTGCCACCAAACCTCCAGATCACAGAAGTCGGTCAGGTGGTTTCCTTCGGAGATTGGCAATTGAATACGTCCGGGCGTCATTTGCTGGACCGCAACGGAACAACAGTGGCATTGAGCGGCGCGGAATATCGTTTGCTAAGGGTGTTTGTCGATCATCCGCAACGTGTCCTCAATCGGGATCAGTTATTAAACCTGACACAAGGCCGCGAAGCCGAATTGTTCGACCGGTCAATCGATCTCCTTGTCAGCCGTCTCAGGCAGCGGCTTGCAGATGATGCCCGCGGATCGTCCTACATCAAAACGGTTCGCAGTGAAGGTTATGTATTTTCCATGCCCGTCGAGATAATCGAGGTCCGGCAATGAGTGCAGCTACTGCCGCTATTGCATCATTTCGTCCGTGGCCACGCACTTTGGGATCTCGGCTATTTCTGATCTTTCTGGCCGCTCTGACCATCGCGCATTGCATGTCTTTTGGTGTCCTGTTTCTGGAGCGCTACATGACGGCAAAGGCCATGATGCTCACCAATTTCGAGCAGGACGTTGCAACGTCAGTGACTATTCTTGACCGGATTTCAGCCAAGGAACGTGTGCAGTGGGCGCCGCAGCTCGACAAAGGGAACGCACGTTATATCCTGGGTCCGGGGGCAGCGGGTATTCCGGAACTCACAAATACCGGTGCCGATGTAGCTTCTACGATCCGCAAGGCCGTTGGACCGAAATTTCCTGTGACGGTCGATTCCATTCCGGGCACCAAGCGTGTTCAGGCTAAACTGAATCTGAGTGATGGAACGCCACTGACGATTGAAGTGAACCCTTCAATCATGCCCGTTGCGGACTGGCTTCCCTATGTCCTGTTTGCCCAATTACTGCTGATCATTCTTTGCAGCTGGTTTGCTGTTCGACTGGCGATACGACCGCTGGTTGACCTTGCCAATGCTGCAGATGCGCTTGATCCCAACAAGAAGGCTCCTCGGTTGAGTGAAGAAGGGCCGAGCGAAGTCGCTTATGCTGCCGTGGCGTTTAATGCGATGCGCGACCGTATTGCGCATTATCTTGAGGAAAGAGTGCAGATACTCGCCTCAATTTCCCACGATCTGCAAACACCGATCACGCGTATGAAACTGCGCGCCGAATTTTCGGAGGGCTCGACCGAGAAAGATAAGCTCATACAGGACCTGGCAGAGATCGAACGCCTCGTTCATGAGGGCATAGCTTATGCCCGCAGCGCCCACGGCAATACAGAAAAGTCGACGAGAGTTGACATTGAATCCTTCATGGAAAGCCTTGTTTATGATTATCAGGATACGGGGAAATCCGTATCCCTAGCTGGCAGTGCTGAGAGCGCAATATTGACCCGGCCACATGCCCTGCGCCGTATCTTCACCAATCTGATCGACAATGCACTCAAGTTTGGTGGAAGCGCTGAAGTGGACTTGCTACAGGGTCCGGGAAAGTCGATTGTGGTAAGGATTCTTGATCGTGGCCCCGGAATACCCGAAGATCAACTTGAGGCGGTACTTCAGCCATTTTTTCGGCTGGAGCAATCCCGAAACAGAGGAACCGGAGGAACTGGACTTGGCCTCGCCATAGCTCACCAACTGGCAGCGGGTATAGGTGCTGCGCTCAAATTGCGTAATCGCGATGGGGGAGGATTGTCGGCAGAACTTACACTGCGTTGACGGGTTATCTATTGTTCGTCGACTATCAACTATGGTCGGCCTGCGGAGCCGATCATGTCAATCGAGCAACTTTGTTGCTGACAGGATGGGTGAAGAGTGATCTTCGCTGTCCCTGTCTTGAGTGTCCGGCACCCAATCGTGCCCGAAGATATCAGTCCCGCCGGTGACAGATATTCATGTAATTGTTTCAATAGTGATGGCGTCATCGCAATGCAGCCAATGTGTGGGTGACAGGTACAGTTTTAATCCCCGGTTTTAGCCAGGCTCCGGGTCGTGAAAACCCCTGCAAAACCAAAAGGACTCTGCCTTGAAAGACAGAGTCCTGGAGCTTTGACTGGAGATCAAAAAGCCCAATGCCCTTGCCCAATGCAGTCCTTCTACATTGGTCGAATAAGCAATATCAAGCTGCATCCGATTCCAACGGGAGTCAAAGGACATAATTGGGTGTTCTTGTGAGCATAAGTTTTTATCTGAAATTTGAAATACAAAAGCAAGTTGATGACAGTATTCGTTTTGTCATTTAGCCATGTCACATAATGGCAACAGTATGGCAGGCAGAGAAATGCGCCCAGTTATGTCCTTTGACCAAAACTAATGCAAAGTACGACATAGATAGACCGTTCGTCGAACGATGTTTGTTGTTAACCTAATATTCCGTAACTGGAGATCGACATGAATATAAAAAGTCTTCTTCTCGGCTCGGCAGCCGTTTTGATAGCAGCGTCTGGTGCGCGTGCGGCAGATGCCGTTGTCGTTGCTGAACCGGAGCCTGTAGAATATGTTCGCGTCTGCGATACATATGGTGCTGGCTTCTTCTACATTCCAGGTACTGAGACATGCCTGAAACTTGACGGTTATATGCGCTACGATGCCCATGCGGGCGATGACGCTTATACCGGTAATGATCGCGACGACACATACTTCAAGCGTACGCGTTTCAGTTTGCGTGTGGATGCCCGCAATGAAACAGAACTCGGCACATTGCGTTCCTACGCTGAACTGCGCTTCAATTTCGACGACGGTAACAATGCCGACTCGGTTGAATTGAATAACGGTTTCATCGAACTCGGTGGTTTCCGGGTCGGTGCAACAGACTCGCAGTTTATTTCATGGACCGGCTATCTTGGCGATATCATCAATGATGACGTGGTCCTCGAAGGCAACTATGTTACAAACCAGATCAGCTACACTTGGGCAGGCGGCAACGGCTTCTCGGCAATGATCGGTGCTGAACAGGGCAAGACCAACGATCAGGGGTATGGCACTGTAGACTATCGTATTGATGACTACATGCCGCATGTTGTTGCTGGTGCCAAGTTCGAACAGGCATGGGGTAAGATTTCCGGTGTTGCCGGTTACGACTCTGTATCTGAAGAATGGGCCGGAAAAATCCGTTTGGATGTAAACTTCACAGACACTGTATCCGCATGGGTAATGGGCGGTTACAAATCTGACGGCGACGACTACGAAAACAACTACTTCGGAACATGGCATGGCGATTATGCCGTCTGGGGTGGTCTGGCTGCCAAGGTCTCCGAGAAGGCAACCTTCAATGCACAGGCTGCTTACGAGGATGACGGTACATTTGCTGCAGCCATGAACGTTGCCTACGAACTCGTTCCAGGCTTCGTTATTACCCCGGAAATCAGCTACACCTCGTTCGGTGGCGAGCGCAAAGATCTGGGGAACTTCGCAGGCAATGAAGATGATGCTTTCGAAGGCATCATCCGCTTCCAGCGCAACTTCTAACATTACCAAATTGTAACGGTCCGGGGACTACATCCCCGGACCTTTTTCATGTATTTCTTATTTGTCAGCTCAATATATCACCTCTTCCGGTCAAGCTATGGGTTTGCCGTATTATCTGGAACAATATCCGATCTCGTGAGCCACCTGTTGGGGCGGCGTAAAATGCGTTGACGATCAATTTCCGGATGCTGTTAGCGAACTGCTGCAGTGAATTGGATGCCAGCATGAACTATAATCCATTTGAAACGCTGCCCTGCATAAGTCACGAAGCTCGCTCGCGCTGGCTCCTCGAAAGAGTTGCGGAAATCCGGCAAAACCCCAATCTTGATCAGGCAGCTATCGTGTTTGCCGAGGGTAGCGTCAAGATTTTTGAGGGCCGTTATATGGCCAACAAGGTCATGGCCAACGTAGCCAAACGCGTAATCTATATGGCTATCCTTGCTTTGCACTTCAACGCTGCCGGTGATCATCACGGCGCTATGATCTCGACACTTCAGCACATTACGACAGTGCTCGGACTATGCAGCAAGAATACAACCGCTGCAACGATCGACGTTCTGGAGAATCTGGGCTTGATAACCCGGGTCGCGGATGAAAGTGATCGTAGGAATCATCTCATACGGCCAACCGATAGAATGATTATGGGCACCAGCAAGATGGTGGGCGTCACATTCGCGGCAGCTGATAAATTATATCCTGACAAACATTACGTTGAGCGAATCAACGGCGCAGAAGATTTCATGCGCAGATATTTCGCATCGAGTCTGCATTCTCTGATGAACATAAATACCCTGTTCAATCGAAACTCCCAATTGTTTTCGATTACTGATAGCGGCGTTATGTTGTTATGCAAGTTGATGACAATCAAAAACTCCGGACGGGGTGGAGACGTGCATGCAGTCAGCTTTCCCTTTGATGAAATCGGCCATCTCTACGGTGTTTCGAGAACCCACATCCGCCGGCTCATGAAACGCGCTGAAGATGACGGGCTTGTGCGATTGCTTGAAACTGGGGGGCGTAAAGTTGAGCTTCTACCGCGTCTTGATGATGTATTTGCAGAGATGGTTGCTTCGCGCGTTGCGCGGGCGCAGTTTGATATCCACCTTGCGAATGGCGAATATCATATGCTGCCAATCGACGGCGGCAGTCATAAATCTCAGACGTCGCAAGTAGAAACAACCTTCTGAGTCAAACTGCGACAGCGCACCTATTGACTGATGGGGGTGGGATATGAAAAGTCCGGCGCAATCCATTGCATCAGGAAGCAGCTATGATCCGCCATATTGTATTCTTCAGCGCACGCAACAAAGATGACGTTGAAGCAATCGTCACCGGACTGAAACAGCTTGGCGACATCCCCCACTCAACTGTGTTTGAGGTTATGAAGAACACCAAAGTCGACCCGATCTCAGGCGAGATCGATGTTGTCGTCTATGGAGAATTCGAGGATGCGGACTCCCTCGCAGCCTATAAGGCCCACCCCATCTATTCGGCAACAACAACGCTTGTGAAGCCAATGCGCGAACTGCGTATCTCCGCTGACGTTGTATCGACGCTCTAGCTGCTTCCCGATATATTCTCGAGTATCGGACAGTCGGGCCGCTGATCGCCATGACAGTGAGCGACCAGATGATTCAGCGTGTGCTGCAATTCACGGAGTTCGGTAATCTTGCGGTCAATCTCCTGAAGTTTGGATTGCGCCATAGATTTAACGTCTGCGCTGGCGCGGTGCTTGTCTTCATAAAGCGCAAGCAACTGACGGCATTCTTCGACGGAAAACCCCAGCCCCCGCGAACGTTGCAGAAAGCGCAACTTGTGTACGTCTGATACCGAGTAATCGCGATAACCATTGTCGGCGCGGTCAGGTTTCAATAGGCCGATATCCTCGTAATAGCGGATGGTTTTTGCAGGAAGGCCGGACCGTTCGGAAGCATTGCCAATATTCATGGTGATCTCACAGTTTTATCGTTCGCAGGCGCAGCGCATTGGCGATGACCGAGACGGAGGAAAGACTCATCGCGGCAGCCGCAAGCATAGGCGACAGCAGCAGGCCGAAAATCGGATAGAGCACACCAGCGGCAACCGGCACGCCAAGCACATTATAGACGAAGGCAAAAAACAGGTTTTGCTTGATGTTGCGAATGGTGGCAGTGGCAAGCGTACGCGCGCGAACGATGCCGTTCAGGTCTCCTTTGACCAAGGTGATTCCTGCGCTTTGCATTGCGACATCAGCACCCGTACCCATTGCAATCCCAACATCGGCTGCAGCCAATGCAGGCGAATCATTCACACCGTCGCCAGCCATGGCAACTTTGGCACCCTTGGCATGCAATTCGTCCACCAATTGCTTTTTGCTTTCCGGCAGCATATCGGCACGTACCTCATCAATCCCAAGCGCCTTGGCTACAGCTTGAGCTGTTACCTGATTATCGCCTGTTGCCATGATGATGCGAAGTCCCGCTCCGTGCAGTTTGCGGATCGCCTCGGCTGCTGTTGATTTTACCGGATCGGCCACTGCCAAAATACCTGCTGCCTTGCCATCGACTGCCACAAACAGCGCACTTTTGCCAGCAGCCCTTAAATCATCTGCCTGTGGTATGAGGGCAGAGATTTCGACGCCGATATCCTGCATCATGGCAAGGTTGCCAAGCGCAATAGCGTTGGCGCCGACCTTGCCCGATATGCCCTTACCCGTGACCGCATTGAAGTCGCCCGCGTCGCGAACAGCGAGATCGCGTATTTTTGCACCTTCAATTATAGCCTCGGCCAGGGGATGCTCCGAGCCTTTTTCAAGGCTTGCCGCAAAGGCGAGCAATTCATTCTCGAAAATGCCGTTTACTGTTATGATGTCGGTCAGTTTCGGCTTGCCCTCCGTCAGCGTGCCAGTTTTATCGACAATCAGCGTGTCGACATTGGCAAAGCGCTCAAGTGCTTCAGCGTCTTTTATGAGTACGCCCGCATGGGCTCCGCGTCCCGTTGCGGTCATGATCGACATTGGCGTTGCCAGTCCCAATGCGCAGGGGCAGGCAATGATGAGCACCGAGACCGCTGCGACAAGGCCATAAATCATGCTGGGTTCAGGACCGATGAGTGCCCAGGCGGCAAATGCGATGACGGCAACAATAACCACGGCTGGAACAAAGTAACTTGCGACACGATCTGCCATGCCCTGGATGGGTGCGCGTGAGCGTTGGGCTGACGCCACCATGCCGACAATCTGGGACAGCACAGTATCCGCGCCTACTTTTTCTGCAGTAATCAGCAAAGTACCATTCCGGTTGAGAGTGCCACCAGTCACGCTGTCTTCAAGAGTCTTCTCAACTGGAAGCGGTTCGCCAGTCAGCATGGATTCGTCGATTGACGAGCGGCCTTCAATCACGACACCATCAACGGGTACGCTTTCACCCGGACGGACACGCAGGCGATCACCCACGACGATTTCATCAAGTGGAACATCTGTCTCTGTGCCATCTGCTGCTATACGGCGTGCAGTCTTGGGCGCGAGATCAAGCAGAGCACGAATAGCCGAGCCGGTACGTTCCCGTGCCTTCAACTCAAGAATCTGGCCAAGAAAGACAAGCGTGACGATTACCGCAGCTGCTTCAAAATAGACGGGTACGGAACCGCCATGCATCCGGAATGAATGTGGGAAGATATCTGGCAGCAAGGTCGCAACGACACTGAAAGTATAGGCTGCACCAACTCCAATTGCGATCAAGGTCCACATATTCGGACTGCGATTGACGAAGGATGCCCAAGCACGCTCGAAAAAGGGTACTGCCGCCCACAAGACCACCGGCGTTGCCAAGGCAAACTCCAGCCAGACGGCAAGCTGTTCTCCGATCCACGTGCGTAATGGCAGGCCAAGCATCGGCCCCATCGTTATGAGCAAAAGTGGAACCGAACAAAGGGCGCTGATCCAGAAGCGTCTGGTGAAATCGACAAGCTCGGGATTGGGCCCTTCATCACCTGTAGGAATGCCCATGGGTTCCAGAGCCATGCCGCAAAGCGGGCAGGAACCCGGTCCATCCTTCACGATTTCCGGATGCATCGGGCAGGTATATTGTGTCCCTGCGGGCATAGCCTTCGGAGCGGGACGGTCACCCAGATAGTCTTGCGGAGATTTTTCAAACTTCGCCATGCAACTGGCCGAACAGAAATAATACTTCTCGCCTTCATGCCGTAAAAAATGCTTGGCACTGGCGCGGTCGACTTTCATGCCACAGACCGGATCTGTTGCCTCCAGATAAGCTTCGGGGTCCTTTGCGAACTTTGAATGGCAGCCTGCCGAGCAGAAATGAAACAACCGCCCATCATGTGTGGCCGTCAGTTTGCCCGCATCGGGTTCCACCAGCATTCCGCAAACCGGATCGCGTGTAATCGCATCGGCCGAGGATTGCGATCCTCCGCAGCAGGAGTGATTATGGTGGTGGTTTTGGTCGTGTTTCATGATGCAGCTTTCGGTTATAAACCAGATAGTGCATCAAACATAATCTTTCCAGTAACTGGAAGGTCAAGGGGCATGGGTTTTATTATGCAAAAGCCCGAAACAATGTCGGGCTTTGCTTAGACGCTCTGTCAACCGGCTTGGCTGATTTCATCTCCGGTACCAAGTTGTCCGGCTTCCCAGCCCAGGATCGCACGCTTGCGGGTGAGGCCCCAGTGATACCCGGTCAATGCGCCGGATTTGCCGACGGCCCGGTGGCAGGGTACGACAAAGGAAACTGGGTTGGCGCCCACCGCAGCACCAACGGCACGTGATGCCTTGGGCGATCCAATGTCGGCAGCGATGTCGGAATAAGCAACGCACTTGCCCATCGGAATCTTGAGAAGCGCTTCCCAGACACGCAGCTGGAAGTCTGTCCCTATGGTGACAACCTTCAAAGGCTTGTCGGCGCGCCATTCTGCCGGATTGAAGACGCGAGCCGCATAAGGTGCAGTTGCAGCGAGGTCCTCTACATAGGTTGCGTTGGGCCAACGTGACGACATATCGGCAAGAGCTTCGCGCTCCTTGCCGGGATCAGCAAATGCCAGTCCGGCCAATCCGCGATCCGTCACCATGATCAAGGCCTGACCAAATGGTGAAATGAGAAACCCGTAACGGATGGTCAGCCCTGCACCACGCGTTTTGTAATCACCGGGAGACATGCCCTCATGTGTTACAAACAGATCATGCAGGCGGCCGGGACCGGAAAGCCCGGTTTCATAGGCTGCCTCAAGCAAAGGCATGCCATCGTCGAGCAGGCGACGCGCATGGTCAATTGTCACTGCCTGCAAAAAGCCCTTGGGGGATAGTCCCGCCCACCGCGTAAACAGCTTTTGAAGGCCTGTTGGCGAAAGGCCGGTGTCGCGAGCCAATGTCTCTAGCGAAGGCTGGTCGCGATAGTCCTTGCTGATGCGCTCTATGATATGGCTGACAATTGCATAATCATCGCCGCTTGGCGTAATATCTTTCTGAAGTATGGCGTGTGGTTTCATGGTTCTGCACCTCGTTGTTGAGGTTATATGACCATCGATAGGCCTTTGTCGCCACCCGATTCTTGCACGCGGCGCAACTACCGGCTTTTTGCCGTCGCCAAGGCATTCTGAAAGGCGGAAGCGAAGCTTTCGCGATCATCCGGATTGAGGAATGAGCCGATAGTCAGCGCTTTGCCGCGACTCTCTACCTGCATCGATGTGATGCCAATTTCTGAATGGCGCGCCACATGAAATCGTGTCCAGAATGGATTGAATTCGTGCAGATTGGTTCGGCCTGATGCAGCTACTTGGCGGACCTGCAAAGCAATACGGGAAACGCTGACTTCCTCATGTGCTCGCCCGGATCGGTAGTTCAAACGAAAGGCAATATAGACGAGCAGGACATCAAGCCCGAAAAATCCGAACACCGGCCATGCTCCGAGCATCAGGAAGAAGATTCCTGTTACAAAACTGCTTATACCGAGCGCGCCCATAAGGACGAGAAAGCCTGTCTTTCCAAGCGAGCGATGCGGCACGAGAAGAGCGCGGAAAATCTCTTCTTCGTTGATGCCGCCAGCGTCAATTGGGTCGATTGTTTGGTTCATGGGGTTTGAGTATAGAAGGCAAATGGAAAATCCCAAGCGTAAAGTTGATCAGATTCACGTGAGCAACAATGTTTCCTCGAAGGTGCGCCGTGTGGCCGGTACGAGCTATACAGCAGCGGAAATCCATGAAATTTTCCGGCGTTTTTCGGTCCAGCGGCCCGAGCCAAAAGGCGAGCTTGAGCACGTCAATCCGTTCACACTGCTTGTAGCGGTTGTTCTGTCTGCACAGGCAACAGATGTCGGTGTGAACAAGGCAACGCGGGCTCTCTTCAAAATTGCCGATACGCCCGAGAAGATGCTCGCACTCGGTGAAGAAAAAGTCGGCGATTACATCAGGACAATCGGTCTTTGGCGCAATAAGGCCAAGAACGTAATCACCCTGTCGCAAACACTGATCAATGAATACAATAGTGTCGTCCCTGACAGCAGGGACGAGTTGGTCAAGCTTCCCGGCGTTGGCCGTAAGACCGCAAATGTCGTACTTTCGATGGCTTTCGGGCAAGCTACGATGGCTGTTGATACGCATATTTTTCGCATCGGCAATCGTCTCGGTCTTGCGCCCGGTAAAACGCCGGAGCAGGTGGAAGACAAATTGATGAAAATTATTCCGGCGGAATATCTTTATCATGCGCATCACTGGTTGATCCTGCATGGCCGGTATACCTGCAAAGCGCGCAAACCCGAGTGCCCGGCATGTGTTATCGCCGATATCTGCAAGGCTGCCGAAAAGACTTCGGAAATACCCGCGCTATTGGTGCCGCTTCCGCCACAGGTCTTCTGACGAATATTGCTAATGTACGGCAGCAGGTGGCTCGGACTGCGCAACAGCCTTGTGCAGGTGGACCATCATTGCTGCGGCAAACAGCGGTGTCAGCAGGTTCAATATCGGGATTGCCATGAAGGCTGCGATCAACAGGCCAGCCAGAAATACGGTCGTTGAGTGCTTGGAGCGCAAGGCTTTTGCCTCCATTTCGGGGCGGAACCGCATCGCCGCAAACTCAAAGAACTCGCGGCCAAGCAGATAACCATTCACCACGAAAAACGCGATAATGTTGATGCCGGGTATCAACAGCAAAAGCAGTGCAATAATGTTGCCAACAATAACGACACCGAGGAACTTTGCTGAAAGAATGAAGGAGCGAAATGCTGGAAGGGGACGCCCTTTCGGATCTAGAGGATAATCTTCCTTCTCCACGACTTCAGCAACGTCATCGAGAAATAGCCCGGCGACGATGGCAGTCACCGGAGCGATGAGAAGGGCCAGCCCCAAAGCCAGCCCCAAACTTGCAAGAATTCCGGCAATAAAGCCGATCCATCCGGTCCATGCGGGGAGTTCGGGGATCATCTGGTCGACAAAAGGCCAAGCCAAAGCTTCGAAGATTTCCCGAAGTCCAAACCAGACGCCTGCCAGAAGCAGAATTGTCAGGCCGATCGATTTCCACAGGACAGCGCGAAACTCCGGTCTGAATAAATGACTTGCTGCAGCGCGGGCGCTTTCGACTATCATTGGCGTTCCGTACTCCAGTTGAACCTCTGCATCCGAGATAGGGTCGGTAACAGTTGATGACAAGGCAACATATGCCAAACAAGGGGTAGTAAAGCTTTTGCTGACGCGCTACGAAGTGCTCCGGAATATTCGCTTACAGGTGTAATCGCTGCCAAGGCGGCCTCGCAATCCGGAGAATTCATGTCCAGCTATGACGTGCTTTGCATCGGCAATGCCATTGTCGATATCATTGCCCGCACCGATGACGATTTCATCGTGAAGAACGGCATCATCAAGAATGCAATGAACCTTATTGATGCCGATCGTGCAGAATTTCTCTATGAGCGCATGGGACCAGCTATCGAGGCATCGGGCGGAAGCGCTGGCAATACAGCCGCTGGCGTCGCCAGCCTCGGTGGTCGCGCCGCTTATTTCGGCAAGGTTGCCGACGATCAGCTCGGCCATGTCTTTATCCATGATATCCGCTCGCAGGGCGTGGCATTCGATACGAGAGTCTTGCAGGCCCCACCGCCCACCGCCCGATCAATGATTTTTGTGACGCCGGATGGCGAACGTTCGATGAATACCTACCTCGGTGCTTGCATCGAACTTGGACCGGAAGATGTGGAAAGTTCAAAGGTATCTGAAGCAAAAGTGACTTACTTCGAGGGCTACCTCTGGGACCCGCCCCGTGCCAAGGAAGCCATCCGCCTTTCGGCAAAAATCGCACATGAATATGGTCGCGAAGTATCCATGACCTTGTCAGATCCTTTCTGCGTCGACAGATATCGCGAAGAATTCCTCGATCTCATGCGTTCCGGCACTGTGGACATCGTATTTGCCAATGAAGCAGAATTGAAATCCTTGTATCAGACCGATGACTTCGAAGAAGGTCTCGAATTGATCCGCAAGGACTGCAAACTTGCAGCGATCACCCGCTCCGAAAAAGGCTCGGTCGTTGTGTCAGGGGATGAAACTGTTTCGGTTCCGGCAATCGAAATTAAAGAGCTGGTGGATACGACCGGAGCAGGCGATCTTTACGCTGCTGGCTTCTTGTTCGGTTATACCAGCGGGCGTCCGTTGGTTGATTGCGCGAAGCTCGGTTCGTTGACAGCAGGTCTGGTAATTCAGCAGATCGGCCCGCGTCCTCAGCAGAATCTCAAAATCGCAGCTGAGCGCGCCGGATTACTCTGAACGGATATAGCCATCGCGCTTGAGTTCCTCATCAGTGCGGCCCGGCTTGTGATAGTTGGGCAGTATCCATCCGAAATAAAGCGCTCCGCCGCGTACAGAAAACGCAGCGAGCGCAGCCACCGGCGCGGCGATCTCGGGTGCCACGGAGAGCTTGTACAGGAGTATGTATGCGCTTGAGCCAGCCAATGCCGCCGTGACATAAATCTCGCGACGCATCAGGACTGATGGCTCTCCCGAAACAATATCGCGCAAAATACCACCAAAGGTTGCAGTCAGAATCCCTGTTACAACCGCGATTGTTGAATCGAAACCTACTGCCAGGCCTTTGGCGGCGCCAAGAACGCTATAGGCAGCAAGCCCCAATGCATCGAGCCAAAGCAACAGGCGATAACGCGATTCCAGCAGATTGGCTGAAAAGTAGACGATAAAGGCGGCTGCGGTACAGACAAGCAGATTGCCTGGGTCCTGCACCCAGAACACCGGAACGCCCAAAATCAGATCGCGCAGGGTACCTCCACCGATACCTGTAACGGCAGCCAGAAACACAAAGGCGATGATATCGAGTTGCCGCCGCGATGCCGCTAGCGCCCCCGTGGCTGCAAAAACGAACACGCCCGCATAATTGAATAGCTGAATCATGGTCATTGGCAGTGTCCTTACGCTGTAATTAGGCTGAAGATACAGCACGCTACCGCTAAAATGAAAAGAGCCACGCTCCCTTTGGAAACGTGGCTCTAATTTGGTGTGCCCTCAGATCAGGCGTCTTTTTCCGCTTGCGGGTTTATCGGTCCCGGCTCGGGCTGACCTTCAGCCGATGCCTGCTTGGGACCGCCCTTGGAAACGCCGACCAGAGCGGGGCGAAGCATGCGATCACCAATGACATAGCCGGATTGTGCTACCTGCAACACCGTGTTGTGTGGAACATCTGCATTCGGAATTTCAAACATGGCCTGATGGAAATTCGGGTCGAACTTCTGGCCCTGCGGCTCGATCTTCTTGACGCCATGACGCTCCAGAGCCGAAATCAGCGAACGCTCGGTAATGTCGACACCCTCGGCCAGTGCTTTAAACCCGGCATCGCCTTGCGCAAGCACATCGGCTGGAATGGCTTCGAGCGCCCGCTTGAGATTGTCGGAAACCGAAAGCATATCGCGTGCGAAATTCGCAACCGAATAGCTGCGCGCATCATGCACATCGCGCGCGGTACGCTTGCGAAGGTTTTCCATATCGGCAGCAAGACGCAGCAACTGATCTTTCAAGTCGCCATTTTCAGCGCGCAGCTTGTCCAGTTCAGCCCAATTTTGGGCATTTGCCTCGACTTCATCTTCATTCGCCAGGGCGTATTCTTCAGCCTTGCGTGATTTCAGAAAATCATCGGCAGCGCGTTTCAGCGCATCGCGATCGCGCGGATTCTTCAGATCGCGCTGATCGAGATCAGGTGTGTCGTGATTGTTCTTGTCGTCAGTCATCTATCCAGTCCGTCCTATATTCGTAAGTTGCGCTGGATATCGAGGTTTAGTGCTCGAAAATCAAGTGCAAACCGCTCTATCGCAAGAGTCTTGAGACAAGTTGTGCCGTATAATCCACCATTGGTACGATACGGGCATAGTTGAGCCGTGTCGGGCCGATGACACCAAGCGCGCCGATAATCCGCTGTTCGGAATCTCGATAGGGTGCGATCACGAGAGAAGACCCAGAAAGCGAAAACAGCTTGTTTTCCGATCCAATGAAAATACGCACACCCGGCCCGGCTTCCGCCAGATCAAGCAGTTGCAGCGTACCCTCTTTTGTTTCCAGATCATCAAAGAGATGGCGTAAACGCTCCAGATCGGCTTCCGCGTGAATTGACTCCAAAAGATTGCCCCGGCCCCGAACGATCAAACGTGCAGGTTGTCCTGCCCCATCGCCGCCCCACACTGCCAAGCCCTGCTTGACCATATGCTGCGAGAGACTATCGAGGGCCTGCTGCGTCTCATCTTTGAGACGTGCAATTTCCTGCCTCGCCTCGGTAATGGTGCGTCCCTGAATATGCGCATTGAGAAAATTGGATGCTTCGATCAATTGCGAAGGTGTTACGCCAATTGGAAGGTCGATGACCCGGTTTTCCACGTCACCGTTTTGCGTAACGAGAACCGCAAGAGCTTTCGTAGGCTCCAGCCGCACGAACTCGATATGTTTCAGTGCACCTTCAACCTTGGTCGCAAGCACAAGACCAGCTCCACGTGACATGCCGGAAAGAATCTGGCTTGCTTGCGTCAGCACATTTTCTGCGGATTGCGCATCACCGGCACGGACCTGCGCTTCGATTGAATTGCGCTCTGACGAAGAAAGATCACCAACTTCCATGAATGCATCGACGAAAAAGCGCAGGCCAAGCTGGGTTGGCAAGCGCCCGGCCGAAATATGCGGAGCATAGACAAGGCCCAGATGCTCAAGATCGCTCATGACATTGCGGATAGTGGCCGGTGACAGGGCCACCGGCAATATACGCGACAGGTTGCGGGAACCCACCGGCTCGCCATCGCCCAGATAGCTCTCGACGATACGCCGGAAAATATCGCGTGACCTCTGATCAAGCGATTGAAGTGCTTCCGGGGCGACTGCCTTGTTCATCGTGCCTCATCTATCGGTTGGTTATAACACTGATATAAGCATTCTTGCCGGAATCATCAAAGCCTTTGCTTCATCACCTCATCGCGGTTAAAAGGCCGAAAGCTTTTCAACAAGAGGTCTATCCATGCGTCACTCCAAACGAGCCCCCGACGAAATGCGCGCCATTTACTTTGAGCGCGGCGTTTCCAAACATGCTGAGGGCTCGTGCCTGGTCAAGTTCGGCGATACCCATGTGCTGTGCACTGCCAGCCTTGAGGAAAAAGTGCCGGGCTGGATGCGCAACACGGGCAAGGGTTGGGTAACTGCGGAATATGGCATGTTGCCTCGCTCAACCGGCGATCGCATGCGCCGCGAAGCTTCATCCGGCAAGCAAGGTGGGCGTACCCTTGAAATTCAACGCCTGATCGCACGTTCATTGCGGGCAGTCGTTGATTTGCAGGCACTGGGCGAAGTGCAGATCACTGTCGATTGCGATGTCATTCAGGCCGATGGCGGTACACGTACCGCAGCAATCACCGGCGGTTGGGTGGCTCTGCACGAATGCCTGCGCTGGATGGAAACACGCCAGATGCTGAAAGTGGAAAAGGTTCTGAAAGATCACGTCGCTGCAATCTCTTGCGGTATTTCCAATGGTACGCCTGTTATCGATCTTGATTATCTCGAAGATTCCACGGCGCAAACCGATGCCAATTTCGTCATGACCGGCAAGGGTGGCATTGTCGAAGTTCAGGGTACGGCTGAAGGCGAGCCGTTCTCACAGGAAGAACTGCTCGCCCTTATGGATCTGGCGCGCAATGGCATCACACGGCTGGTTTCCTTGCAGAAAATGGCAGTCAGCTAAGGGGCGAGACCATGCAGCCATCGGGCATATTGGAAACAGCGCTTTATGTAGATGATGTCGAGGTGGCGGCGCAGTTTTACGGCGGCCTGCTTGGTCTGGAATGCATATTGCGGGCAGGCGAGGAATCAGCATTCTTTACCTGCGGTGCCGGTGTGCTTATCGTCTTCAATGCGGAGAAGCTGAAAGACCGGCCTGTTGGTGGCCTCCCCATTCCAAAACATGGTGCAAAAGGCCCGGGTCATGTTTGTTTCCGTGCTTCCCGGGATGAAATTGCGACATGGAAATCCCATCTGACAAAGCATGGTATAGAAATCGAAAGCGAATTCGATTGGCCAGGCGGAGCACATTCGCTCTATTTCCGCGATCCCTCGGGTAACTCCGTGGAGTTCGCTGAACCACAACTATGGAATTTGAAATGAGAACACTGGAAAAAGGCAAACTACTGGTTGCCAGCCACAATCAAGGCAAGATCAATGAAATGATTGATCTGCTTGGCCCTTTTGGCTTTGAGGTTGTGTCTGCCGCCGAGCTGGGACTGCCCGAACCGGACGAGACTGGCACCACTTTTGAAGAAAATGCGTACATCAAGGCTTTTGCTGCTGCAAAGGCCACCGGCCTTGTAGCTCTCTCTGATGATTCTGGCCTGTGTGTAGACGCGTTGGGCGGTAATCCGGGTGTTTATACAGCCAACTGGGCGGAATTGCCGGATGGCAAGCGTGACTTTGCATACGGTATGCAGAAGGTTGAAACCGCGCTTCAGGAAGAAGGCGTTGTTAAACCCGAAGAGCGCGGCGGGCGGTTTGTTTCCGTTATTTGCCTTGCTTGGCCGGATGGAGAAGCCAATTATTATCGCGGCGAAGTGGAAGGAGAAATTGTCTGGCCGCCGCGCGGTACAGCTGGTTTTGGCTTCGATCCCGTGTTCAAACCGGAAGGTTATGAAACCACCTTCGGTGAAATGACGGCGGAACAAAAGCATGGCTGGAAGCCCGGCGATGCATTGGCCTTGTCCCATCGCGCCCGCGCTTTCCAGTTGTTTGCCAAAGACTGTCTGGACGCTGCATGAACCATAGCGACCATAGATCCGAATCCGGCTTCGGGATCTATGTCCACTGGCCTTTCTGCATGGCGAAATGCCCCTATTGCGACTTCAACTCGCATGTCCGGCATCAAGCGGTAGACCAGCCGCGCTTTGCTGCGGCTTTTGCCCGTGAAATGGCAACCATGCGGGAGCGAACAGGCGCACGCAAAGTGTCCAGTATCTTTCTGGGCGGCGGCACACCATCATTGATGCAGCCCGAAACTGTCGCTTCCGTTTTGAACGAGATTGCCCGCAACTGGCATGTGCCGGACGATATCGAGATTACGCTGGAGGCCAATCCAACCAGCGTCGAAGCGGATCGCTTTCGTGGCTATCGTGCTGCTGGGGTCAATCGCGTATCACTTGGCGTTCAGGCACTCAATGATCCGGATTTGCGCCGCCTTGGCCGCATGCACAATGTCGATGAAGCTTTGGTTGCGATCAAACTTGCACGCGAGATTTTCCCCCGCCTGTCCTTCGATCTGATCTATGCAAGGCCGGACCAGACAATCGAGGCGTGGCGGGAGGAACTGGCAAAGGCCATTTCCTATGCGGCCGATCACCTGTCGCTCTATCAGCTGACAATTGAGGAGGGTACGCCGTTCTACAACCTTTGGAAGGCAGGCAAGCTGGTTACTCCGGATGGTGATCATGCAGCGGCGCTTTATGCCGAAACGCAGGATGTTACTGCCAAGCATGGCTTGCCTGCCTATGAGATTTCCAATCATTCCGTGCCGGGTGCTGAATCACAGCACAATCTCGTCTATTGGCGCTATGGCGAATATGTCGGTATCGGCCCCGGTGCTCATGGACGCTTCATTGAGAATGGCGCGCGTTCTGTGACCATTACCGAGCGTCACCCTGAGACCTGGGTGCAGAAGGTTGAGGCCAATGGGCATGGCGTTGTTGAAGAAGAGTTTTTGACCGGCGAGCAAGAGGGCGATGAATTCCTGCTCATGGGGCTGCGGCTGGTGGAAGGTATCGATCTTTCCCGTTATGAGCGGCTCACCGGCCATAGCGTCAAGGAAAGCCGGGTGATTTCCTTGGCCGAGCAGGGGCTTATCGAATATATCGGCAACAGCCGCATCAGGACCACGCCGGAAGGAGCGATTGTGCTCAATGCGGTTATCGCCGATCTGGCAGCTTGAGGATATGCAGTGACCGAAGCGGAAAACACTCAATCTGCCGATAAGGACCGGAGTTATCAGATCGGCAGCGCATCCTATCGTGCCCGGCCTTTGGAACCGGCGCTCTATATTGTGGCGACGCCCATCGGCAATCTTGGGGACATGACGCTTCGCGGTATCGAGACTTTGGCTGCTGCAGATGTCATTGCATGCGAAGACACGCGCGTCAGTCGTGTTCTCCTTGATCGTTACGGCATTTCGCGCCGCCCTTATGCCTATCATGAGCATAATGCAGAGATGGCAGGGCCCAAGCTTATCGAAGCTCTCCTTGCCGGAAAAAGCGTCGCGCTGGTGTCAGATGCGGGCACGCCTCTGGTATCCGATCCGGGTGGACGCCTTGTTCCCGAAGCCAAGGCTGCCGGCATTCGTGTCGTACCAATTCCCGGTGCATCCTCGGTTCTGGCGGCGTTGACAGCTTCGGGCCTTTTCAAGGATGCGTTTTATTTCGCTGGGTTTCTTTCCTCAAAACAGGGACAGCGCAAGGCAAAACTCGAGCAGTTGAAGAATTTGGATGCGGCATTGGTGTTCTTTGAATCACCCAACCGTACCTCGACCACACTGTCCGATATGGTGGAAGTGTTTGGGCCGGAGCGCCAAGGCTCGCTGTGCCGCGAGCTTACCAAGACTTATGAAACCGTGACAACTTTGCCTTTGAAGGATCTGGCCGCAGAGTTTGATGGCGAAGACCGTATTCGCGGCGAAGTTGTGCTGGTTATCGGGCCACCAAAAGAAGATGAGCATGTTGCGCGAAGCGATGACGATATTGATGCGTTGCTGCGTGCACTCAGTCTCGAAATGTCGCCGTCCAAGGCAGCGGGAGAGGCATCCCGCATGACGGGGCGGCCAAAGGGCGAGCTGTATCAACGCCTGTTGGCGATGAAATAAGGGAATCGATGAGCGAACGGGGCAAGCGCCACAAGGCCTACCGCCGCGGTCATTCTGCTGAGCGCTTTGCTGCCATGGCCCTGATGCTGAAAGGCTATCGGATCGTAGGGCGTCGCTATCGCACGAAACTTGGGGAAATCGACCTGATTGCACGCCGTGGCGATGTTGTTCTCATTATTGAGGTTAAAGCGCGGGCTACGCTCCAACAGGCGATGGATTCGGTCAATCAGCTCACTATGCAACGCATTGAATCTGCTGCCGATCAATGGCTGGCCCGGCAACCGGATCATGACCGCCTGTCGCTTCGTTTCGATCTGGTTGCGATCTTGCCTTGGCGATGGCCTGTTCATGTTCCGGCTGTTTTTACCGTTTGAGGCCCGTTATCCCTGCGGAATCATATGCACCAATTCCCAGACGTGCCCATCTATATCCTGGAAACTACAGCCATACATGAAGCCCTCATAATTTTGTATCGGCTTCCATTCCTTGCCACCAGCGGCGAGAGCTTTTGCGAGTGTTTCGTCGACTTCTTCTTTGCTGGCTGCCGATAGGGCGATAAGGACTTCTTGGGATTTTGTCGCGTCGCTAATCCCGTTATTGATAAAGTCCTTGAAGCGGTCTTCTTCCATCAGCATGGCAAAGATATTCTCTTCAATGATCATGCAGGTGGTTTTATCGTCAGAAAAGTCCGGGTTGAAACTGAAACCCAAGGCGCCAAAAAAGGCCTTTGAAGCAGCAAGATTCTTGATTGGCAGGTTTACGAAAATCATACGCATCGGGATAGCATCCTCTCCATTTGGTAGCTTACTCACAAATGACGAACGAAGGTGTCGGGTCCCGACATTCTTTAAAAAATAAAAAACAACTTGCAATTACGTTTTAACCCTATAAAAATAGTCGTGTATAGAATGCTGCTTTGCGGAGTGCTGACCTGTGCCTTATCGAAACCCTCCGGCGGGTCGATGGGGACTGTAATTGCGCGTTACATGGAAATAGAATCCGGTTGTCTCCGGTTTTTCAGAAATTCTATGCTCACGCACGATAAACGGCGCACTTCTGTTTCTTATAATCCTGTCATTGATATCGGATAATTCCCTCAGCCATTGGGATACCTTCGATTCATGACCATTCGTTCCAACCAGCTATCTGTGTTTCCTGCCTTTTTCCGTGTGCGGAATGAGGTGCTTGTGGTTATTGGGAATGGGGAAGAGGCTCTGAACAAGGCCCGCCTGCTTGAGCAGACCAATGCAACCATCCGGGTTGTCGCCGCTGAACCCGAGCCAGAATTAGCAGCGTTCCTGCGCAAAGGCGAATACGACCATATTGCAGAAGAATTTGCTCCCAAGCATTTGACCCGCGCAAAACTGGTCTTCGTCGCAACAGGCGATGAAGACCAGGACATGGCGATAGCCGATGAGGCTCGTCGCCAGAACATTCCGGTGAACGTGGTCGACCGTCCTGACCTTTGCGATTTCTATACGCCTGCCATCGTCAATCGCGCACCCATTGCCATCGCAATCGGCTCGGAAGGCACGGGCCCCGTTCTGACCCAGCTTATCCGGGCTCGTATTGATTCTGCCTTTTCACCACGCTTGGGCGATCTTGCCCGCTTGGCCAACGCCTATCGGCCTGCCGTCGAACGGCTGGTGAAAAAAGGATTGCCCCGCCGGATATTCTGGCGGTCGTTCTTCTCCGGCGATGTGGCCAGCAATGTTTATAACAACGATCTTGTTGCTGCGCATGGTTCTGCCGCAGACTTGCTGGAAAATCAGGCATCACCGAAGGGTTATGTATGGCTGGTCGGTGCAGGTCCCGGTGCTGAGGACTTGCTGACACTGCGCGCTCATCGCGTTTTGATGGAAGCGGATGTAATTGTCTATGATGCACTGGTTCCCGAAGCTGTTGTCGCCATGGGCCGCCGCGATGCAACAAGACTATCGGTTGGCAAGCGCAAAGGTTGCCATTCCAAGAGTCAAAGCGAGATCAATGATCTTCTCGTGTCCCTTGGCCGCGAAGGCAAGCGCGTTGTCCGGTTGAAGTCCGGCGATCCGCTGGTTTATGGTCGCGCTGGTGAAGAAATGGCAGCGCTCCGCGATGCCGGAATAGCCTTCGAAATTGTTCCGGGCATTACCTCTGCCTTTGCTGCCGCGGCAGATATGCAACTGCCACTGACATTGCGGGGAGTCGCCTCTTCGCTCGTGTTCACCACAGGTCATGACATGGCTGGCGACGTTTTGCCGGATTGGGCACGTCTCGCCATCTCTGGCGCAACAATCGCCGTCTACATGGGCCGTAGCGTGGCCGCTTCCGTTGCCAGCCGTCTGATACAGGCCGGTTTGCACGCGGATACGGGTGTCGCTGTTATCGAAAATGCCGGGCGCTCCGAGCGCCGCATGTTCCATGGCACATTGAAGGATTTGCCGGCGCTTGAAGAGCGGGCTGATCTGGAGGGCCCGGTGATGGTCGTCATTGGCGATGCAGTTGCCGGCGCCGCAATCCATCTGGCTGAGCCGCTTGCCACAAGCAATGCAACTTTTGAAAATTCTGTGGCGCAACGCCACCTGACAGCACAAGCTGTCTGAATCGCAAGGACGACGATCATGAGTGTCAAAGTTTTAACAGCGAACCGCCTGACAGATGGCGAAGCAGTTTGGCTTGGTGCCAATGGCGACTGGCTTGACCAGATTGATGGTGCGCTTGTCGCCCGTCATGCTGAGGCCGTAGCAGCACTTGAAGAGGCCGGTAAAGCGGCGATCAAATCCAATCTGGTTATCGATGTTAATGTCATTGATGTTGAAGAACGCGGTACAAACCTTTATCCGGTCCGTCTGCGCGAGCGCATCCGCCAACTTGGTCCTACAATTCGTCTTGATCTCGGCAAACAGGCCGAGAAAACCAGCGCCAACGCTGCCTAATATCTGAAGGTCTGAATAGAATGTATCGTTACGATGAGTTTGATCACGCGTTTGTTTCAGCCCGCGTTGAGCAGTTCAAGGATCAGGTTGAACGGCGTCTTGCCGGTGAACTGACCGAAGAGCAGTTCCGCCCGCTGAGGTTGATGAACGGTGTCTATCTGCAGCTGCATGCCTACATGCTGCGCGTTGCGATCCCTTATGGCACGTTGTCCGGCCGCCAGATGCACAAGCTGGCGCATATTGCCCGCCGTTATGATCGCGGTTACGGCCATTTCACCACCCGCCAGAACATTCAGTATAACTGGCCTGCTTTGAGCGATATGCCTGCTGTTCTGGATGAACTGGCATCCGTTGAAATGCATGCGTTGCAGACATCAGGCAATTGCATTCGCAATGTTACTGCCGATCATTTCGCTGGTGCCGCTGCCGATGAGGCCGCCGATCCTCGCCCTTATGCGGAAATCCTGCGGCAGTGGTCGTCCATGCATCCGGAATTCTCCTATCTGCCACGCAAGTTCAAGATCGCCGTGACTGGTGCTGATCGTGATCGTGCAGCGATTCAAGTGCATGATATCGGGCTTCACCTGAAGAAGAATGAAGCTGGAGAACTGGGTTTTGCTGTCTATATCGGTGGTGGACAAGGCCGCACGCCGATGGTTGCCAAGAAAATCCGTGACTTCCTGCCCGTTGAAGATTTGCTGACTTACACGACTGCTATCGTGCGCGTTTACAACCTGAACGGCCGTCGTGATAATAAATACAAAGCGCGCATCAAGATCCTCGTGCATGAAACCGGAACGGAAGAAATTACGCGTCAGGTTGAAGCTGAATGGCAGGCGATCAAGGATACAGACCTGAAGATGCCGCAGCAGGATGTCGACGCCATAGACAATTATTTCCGCATGCCAAATCTCCCGCACCGTCCGGAAGGCTGGTCACAGCTTGCCGCGGCGCGCAAGGCTGACCATTCTTTTGCGCGCTGGGTAGACCAGAATGTAACGCCGCATAAGAATCCGGACTATGGTGTCGTGACCATTTCCCTGAAGCCGATTGGCGGCATCCCCGGGGATGCAACTGATGCTCAGATGGATTTGGTCGCCGACATTGCGGAGAAATTCTCCAGCGATGAAATCCGCGTCAGCCATGAACAGAATCTGGTCTTGCCGCATGTTGCCATTGCCGATTTGCGCATAGTCTACGATCTGCTGTTGACCGATGGCTTGGCGACCGCCAACGCCGGACTGATCACCGATATCATCGCTTGCCCCGGCCTTGATTATTGCGCGCTGGCTAATGCCCGTTCCATTCCGGTAGCACAGCGTATTTCCGAACGTTTCGGTCAACCGGAACGTCAGGCAGATATTGGCGAACTCAAGATCAAGATTTCCGGCTGCATCAACGCCTGCGGGCATCACCATGTCGGCCATATCGGCATTCTCGGCGTCGAGAAGAAGGGCGAAGAACTCTACCAGATTTCGCTTGGCGGCTCGGGTGATGAGATTTGCACCATTGGCGATATTACTGGTCGCGGGTTCTCATCCGAAGAGATCGTGGATGCGGTTGAAACCATTGTTGACCGCTATCTGCTGGTAAGGACGGACAAGGAAGAGAATTTCCTTGCAACGTACCGTCGTCTAGGCGCGGCACCATTCAAGGATGCGCTTTATAACGAGACTGCAAATGCTGCTTGAAATGAATGAACGTACCGTAGCGGATGAAGCGCGTGCGCTTCAGGCCCGCTACGGGAATCTTGAACCGGCCGATATTATCGAGCTGGCTGTAGATCATTTGTTCAATGAAGAAATTGCTGTCGTTTCATCATTCGGCGCCGAATCCTCTGTGCTGCTGCATCTTATTGCTCAGGTAGACCGCGCGACTCCGGTTCTATTTTTGGAAACAGGGAAGCACTTTCCGGCAACCCTTCGCTACCGCGATGAACTGGTCGGCGAACTTGGCATGACGGACGTTCATGACATTCATCCTCTGCAACAAAGCCTCAAGGATGAAGATCCTTATGGTGCCATGTCGATGACCAACAAGGATCGTTGCTGCTACATCCGCAAGGTGGAGCCGATGGCTCGTGCCGTTGCCCCTTACCGGGCTTGGATGACTGGTCGCAAACAGTTTCAGGCGTCGACGCGCAACGCCTTGCCGGTCTTTGAGTCCGTGGGTGAGCGCATCCGCATCAATCCTCTGGCGCAATGGACGTCAGCGGATCTTCAAAATTATATGGTCGCAAATCATTTGCCTCCACATCCCTTGGTTGCAGAAGGCTATCGTTCAATCGGTTGCATGCCTTGCACCCAGCCGGTGAAGGAAGGCGAAGATGCGCGCTCCGGGCGTTGGGCTGGCAGTGACAAGACAGAATGCGGTATCCACCTGACGGGCCTTACCGATCAATTGAGCAATATTTCCCTGACGGATTCGAATCTATGAGTGACATTTCTGAAAACGCAGCTGGCGAGCTTTGGGGCCGCGAAGGATTTCGCGAAGACCCCTATATTATAGCGGAAACACTGGAAGAAACCGGCGATGCCCCGGCGTTAATTCTGCCGCTGGCTGTCTGGCTCGGCCTTGACGAAAGCGTCCGGTCAGAGACAAACCGCAAGATTGGGGTTTCTGTTGCGCCGGGTGAAAGCATTGAGCCATTGTTGCCATTGCTTGATACGATACCACTTATTGCATTGCAGTTTCCGGCCTTCAACGATGGACGATCCTATTCAAAGGCGGATATTTTAAAGAACCAGCACCAGTTCAAAGGTGAGTTGCGTGCTGTGGGCGATGTTCTCATCGATCAGGTTGCCTATATGCTGCGTACCGGCTTCGATACGATGAAGGTGACGCATGCTGTAACCCTGACGCGTCTTGCGGAGCATAATCTGCATGATGCCCCCGGCTATTATCAGCCTGGCAGGGGATCGCACACCGTCCCGGGTGCCTATAGCTGGCGTCGCGTCCCCGGCGTCTGAAAAAATCAAAGTTCAATTGGGTTTGTTGGAAAGAATTATATGTCCGAAATTATTGAAACAGATGTAGTTATCGTCGGCGCCGGCCCGGTCGGCCTTTTTGCGGTATTCGAGCTTGGCCTGCTGGACCTGCGCGCCCATGTCATTGATATTCTTGATCGTCCGGGCGGCCAATGTGCCGAGCTTTATCCGGAAAAGCCGATTTACGATATTCCGGGCTTGCCGGAAGTTACCGGCCAGGCCTTGACCGATAATCTTTTGAAGCAGATTGCACCGTTCGATCCGCAGTTCCATTTTTCGACAATGGTGAGCGCGCTCACTCGTCTGGAAGATGGCCGGTTCCGTGTAGAAACCGATGCGGATGAAGTCTTTATTACCAAGGTCATCGTCATAGCTGCGGGTGGCGGCTCATTCCAGCCGAAGCGCCCGCCTGTGCCGGAAATCGAACATTATGAAGGTGTCAGCGTCCATTATGCTGTCCGCAAGATTGAGGCTTTCCGCGATCATGATGTCGTCATCGTTGGCGGGGGTGATTCCGCACTTGATTGGACGCTGAATCTTGAGCCTGTTGCAAAGTCGGTGACGCTGGTTCATCGTCGCCCCGAATTCCGCGCTGCTCCTGATAGTGTCAACAAGATGTGGGCGCTTGAAAAAGAAGGCCGCGTGAAATTCCGCATGGGGCAACTCGGCAGCCTTGAAGGTGCTGACGGTCAGATATCGAAGGTTTTGCTCAAAGGCGGCGAAGAAGGCGAGGAAGCTCTGGAAGCCAGCCGTTTGCTGCCATTCTTTGGCCTTACGATGAAGTTAGGTCCAATCGCCGATTGGGGGCTGAACCTCGATCAGAACCTGATTGCGGTTGATACTGAAAAGTTCGAGACATCTGAACCGGGAATTTTCGCGATTGGTGACATCAATACTTATCCGGGTAAACTGAAGCTCATTCTTTCCGGTTTCCATGAGGCAGCTTTGATGTCCCAAGCAGCAAAACGCATAGTTGCCCCTGGCGAACGCATTATTTTTCAGTATACGACCTCCTCATCATCCCTCCAAAAGAAACTGAAAGCGGCTTGAGTGTCTGATTCTCTTTTCATCCACGTCACCGATCAAAAGGGCGAACGCCATACGCTGGAAGCTTTGGAAGGCTTCCGCGTCATGGAAGTCATTCGTGATTGGGGCCTCGACATCAAGGCAGAGTGCGGCGGCGCTGCCGCTTGCGGCACGTGCCATTGCTATGTCGAGCAGGAGTGGACAGAGAAACTTTTTGCCCCGCTGGATGAGGAAATTGATCAGCTCGACGTGACATTTCACGTCGAGGAGAATTCCCGTTTGTCATGTCAGTTGATCATGACCGAAGAATTGAACGGCCTGGAGATTACACTTGCTCCAGGCACTCAGAAGGATAGCGTCGCGGCTTAGGGCAACGTCGCAATTCGTGTCGTCAAAAGTTCGAAGAAGCCGTCAGAATCCACACCACGAATATAGAACGCGTTCTTCGGGCGGTCGGTAACACCCCACCAGTCAACCACTGTCATGCCAAGCGTCAACTCGTTGGAAGCATCAACCTCCACATTACACTGTCGACCCGTATAAAGCTCCGGCTTCAGCAGATAGGCGATGACATTCGGATCGTGCAGAGGTCCACCATCGCTGCCATATTTCTCTTCATCGAAACGCTCAAAAAACTCGAGAAGCGCCACTGAAGCATCACCTGACTTGGTTCCCATGGCGCGGAAGCGATCAATGCGCTTGGCGGTCGTCAGCGCCTGATGCGTAACGTCGAGCGGCAAAATCACTGTTGGAACGCCGGATTGCAACACGATTTGCGCGGCCTGCGGATCGACATAAATGTTGAACTCGGCGGTTGGCGTAATATTGCCGCCTTCAAAGAAGCCGCCACCCATAAGGACGATCTCTTTAATATGCGGGGCTAGGTCGGGCGCGCGCAGCAGCACAAGGGCGATATTAGTCAGTGGCCCAAGCACACAAAGCGTAACTGTTCCTGACGCCTCATTACGCAAAGTATCGATAATGAAATCGACCGCATGCTGATCCTGCAAAGGCATGGATGGTTCAGGCAGGTCCGGGCCGTCAAGGCCGGTTTTCCCGTGAACATGCTCGGCGGTGATCAAAGGGCGCATAAGCGGACGGTCGGCGCCAGCAAAAACCCGCACATCCGAACGCCCCGCCAGTTCGGAAATTTTACGGGCATTCACCTCGGTCAGGGCAAGCGGCACATTCCCGGCCACCGCCGTAATACCGAGTACTTCCAGTTCCGGGCTGGCAAATGCCAAAAGGATCGCCAAGGCATCGTCTTGCCCGGGATCGGTATCGATTATGATCTTACGTGCCATTTGTCGCTTTCTCTTGCTCTATATACTGCACTCCCTTGAAGTCTCGAGGTCGATAGACCATATCTGAGTACAGGAGTGAAATGCTGTTGAATTACGGGTTTTGCTTTAGGTCGCTTTACTAAAGGACTGCTTAGATGACACGAATGACACCATTTTCAAGCCCATTGCTGCTTGGATTCGACTCGATGGAAAAGACGCTGGAGCGTATCGCCAAATCCGGCGACGGCTACCCGCCATATAATATCGAGCGTATCCGTTGCAATAATGATCGTGAGCAGTTGCGAATTATTCTCGCCGTGGCGGGCTTTTCCAGCGACGATCTTGAAGTCACCACGGAAGATAATCAGCTGATCATTCGCGGCCGTCAGGTTGAGGAAGAAGCGCGGGAATATTTACATCGAGGCATCGCTGCCCGCCAGTTTCAGCGCATTTTTGTTCTTGCCGATGGAATGCGGGTCAGTAACGCCACTTTGAAGAATGGGCTTTTGTCGATCGATCTTGATCGGCCGGAACCCGAACGATTGGTCAAACGCATTAATATCGCGGTGGAAGACTAATCACGGCTCTAACGGGACAGGGCTCACGAGAGACTGTCTAAATAAGGAGGCTATAATGCAAACGAATCCTCTGACAGAACTTGAATTTTCCCGTCTTGGCTCCGGTCAGGTTGCGTACCTGCGCAAGGTCAAGACCGATGATCTCGCTACCAGCTTTCCAGCTCTTCCGCCGATGACGCCGGGTGTCGAGCTTTGGGCGCTCTTTGCAGCTAACGGCGATCCTATCGTGCTTTCCGATGAACGCGACAATGTTCTTGTCGGCGCTCAGGAACACGAGTTGCGCACCGTGATGCTTCAGTAATTGCGCAGATTGGAAACAGCGTGGGTCAGACTTTAACAGTCTGCTCCACGCGATCTTCCGCTCCAAAAATCTCAAGATAGCGCTTTATCTCGGTGGGATCACCCGTGGCCTTCTTGGGATTGTCCGAGAGCTTCACTGCGGGACGCCCATTGGCGTAGCTGACCTTGCAGACCAGCGAAATTGCATTCAACTGGTCGTTGAAGCGCGGGGCGCAGTCCTCAAAGTCATTGGTCAGGTTGGTGCCCCAACCGAAGCTCATGCGAACCTTCCCGTCAAAATGCCTGTAGGTTTCTTCGATCGTGTCGACGTCGAGGCCATCCGAAAACACCAATAGCTTTTCGCGTGGGTCTTTGCCTTTTGATTTCCACCAGGCAAGGATTTTCTCGCCGCCTTCTATGGGCGGTGCGCTATCGGGCCTGAAACCGGTCCAGTCCGCCACCCAGTCAGGTGCATCGCGCAGGAATGCCGCTGTTCCGAAGGCATCCGGTAAGACGATGAGAAGATTGCCGCCATAATAGCGGTTCCAGTCCTGAAGCACCTTATAAGGCGAGGCCAGCAGTTCCTCACGGGTTTTGCTCAGAGCTGCCAGAACCATGGGCAATTCGTGCGCGTTGGTGCCTAGCGCTTCCAGATCATTATCCATCGCCATCAGCACATTACTGGTGCCGGTGAATGAAGCGCCGATACCTTCTTTCAAAGCTTCCACGCACCAGCGTTGCCACAGGAACGAGTGACGGCGGCGTGTACCAAAATCGGAAATCCGTATGTCCGGCAAAGCTTGTAAGCGCTCGACTTTCGTCCACATCTTCGCTTTGGCGCGGGCATAAAGCACATCGAGTTCAAACCGCCCCATCCGCTTCATTGCGGCGCGCGAGCGCAGTTCGTTGATGATGGTGAGCGCTGGAATCTCCCACATCGTGGTGTACATCCACGGGCCGTGAAAGTTGAGTTCGTACTGGCCATCGCGCTTGATCAGCTCGTATTCCGGTAACTGGAAGTTCGAGAGCCAGCTGAGAAAGTCCGGCTCGAATATCTGGCGCTTGCCATAGAACGTATTACCGCCGAGCCAGATCATTTCCTTTTTCGTGAAGCGAACTTCCCGGGCGTGATCGAGCTGTTCCCGCAACTCCTGTTCGTCTATCTGATCGCCCAGCCGGACTGTCGTAGTGCGATTGATGAGAGTGAATGTAGCATCGACCTTGGGATAGACACCCCAAATCATCTGCAGCATCAGGAGTTTGTAAAAGTCGGTATCAAGCAGACTCCGGACGATGGGGTCCAGTTTCCATGTATGGTTGAAAACGCGCCGGGCTATATCGGTCTTGGTCGCCATCGAATGCTATCCTTGCGAATATGTCGCCAGTGGTCTGATTCTAACATTCGCGCCCCGTTTCGATCACGCTCGTAGCGAATGTTAGAATCAGGAAGACCACTGTTAAGTTTATGGTTCTAGTGGAGTTTACGAATTTGACATTTGCTTTAAGAGCCATCGACCGGTGAGATACAAATGTCAAATTCACTCCACTAGCCATGTTGCACGGCAGAACAGCGTCATCAAGAAGTGTGACGGATAAAATGCGGCCAAGTTGAATGATACCGTTCTATTAAATCTTTGTAATATCTCCGAATTGTCATTAACGGGGACATCAAAGCGCTTTATTCTCTCCAGTAGATAAGTTGTTCGCTGCGGAGCGCAGGTGCGGCTATAATGATTTTTGCTGGCTCCCCTGAACGGAACCGGCCTTGGAGTGTTGGATGAAGGTCTGGAAACAAATTTTGATCGCCGTCGTGGTTCTGGTAGGTGCCGGGGCCGGCTGGCTATACTTTTTTCCCGGCTCCAATGAACTTTTGAAAAAGGCCGGTGTTGATCCAACCTCCACATCAACTACAGAGCCCGCTGCGGGTTCCGGCAGCCGCAATGGCGGACAGGGAATGCCTCTTGTGGTTGTGAAAGCCGCCACGGACGCCAAAATCAACGACCGGCTTTCAGCAATTGGTACGGGTAAGGCAAAGAGTTCGGTATCCGTTACGCCCTTTGCCGCTGGTAGAATGACCGAAGTGCTTGTCCAGTCCGGCTCCAGGGTGATGGCTGGCGATGTCATCGCCAAGCTCGATGCAGAAGCCGAAATGATCATTGCAGAAAGAGCCCGCACTGCTCTCAAGGATGCGCAAAACAAGCTGAAGCGTGCGGAGAATCTGAGCACAACCAATACGGTTTCGGCTGTGCAGGTGTCGGATGCCGAACTTGCCGTAGAGAATGCTGCGCTTAATTTGCGTGAGGCCGAACTCGCGCTTGATCGCCGCGATATAAAAGCCCCAATCAGCGGGATCGTCGGTATCCTGCCGGTTAATGCAGGCAATTACATTACGCTTTCCACGCAGGTTGCAACAATTGATGATCGATCTGAGGTGCTCGTAGATTTTTGGGTGCCGGAGCGCTTTGCGCCCTTGATTACCGTTGGTGCGCCTGTTTCAGCAAGCTCGATTGCCCGCCCCGGAGAAACCTTTAACGGTTCTGTAAGTGCCATTGATAGCAGGGTTGATCCTGCCAGCCGTACCTTGCACGTTCAGGCACGGATCACCAATCCAAAGGACACGCTACGAGAGGGCATGGCTTTCGAGATATCCATTGCATTTCCGGGCGATACCTATGCTGCGGTTGACCCGCTGGCTATCCAATGGGGGACGGATGGCGCCTTTGTCTGGAAAATAGCTGATGACAAGGCGAGCCGCGTGCCAGTTCGGATCGTTCAACGAAATGCGTCTAATGTTCTGGTTGATGCAGAGATAAAACCAGGCGATGAGATAGTTGCAGAAGGTGTCCAATCGGTCCGTGAAGGCGGCCTGGTTCAGATAAAAGGGCAACCTGCACCCAAGCAGAATACGGATGCAGGGCCTCTTGCCTCTGCCGGCGAAGCTGGCTGAGGGCGTATCCGTGACAACGCAGAGCAATAATTCAGATACGAGTTTTACCGCACTTTTCATCCGCCGTCCTGTCATGGCACTGGTGCTCAATGCCCTTATCGTTGTGGGCGGTTTGGCGGCTTATTACGGTGTCGACGTGCGCGAACTGCCGGACGTTGACCGTCCCGTGGTTACCGTCTCTACGGATTTTGAATCGGCAGCCGCCGAAACGGTTGACCGCGAATTGACATCCGCAATCGAAGGCGCTGTTTCCCGCGTTTCAGGTGTCAAATCCATCTCGTCCAGTTCATCTTTTGGCAGCAGCCGCGTGACCGTCGAGTTCAATGATGGCGTTGACCTGAACGTCGCTGCGGCCGATATGCGCGACGCTATAAGCCGCATTACCAACACGCTGCCCGAGCAGGCTGATCCTCCGCGGATCGTCAAGGCGGATGCCAACTCCGATGCGGTGATGCGGCTTGCCGTTACGTCCGATACCATGGCCGTCGAAGACATGACCGTGCTTGTCGAGGATCAGATCGAAGATGTGCTTGCATCTGTTCCCGGCGTTGCCGACGTGCAGGTCAACGGCGATCGCAACAAGATTTTCCGCATTGATATCGATCAGGGCAAACTCGCAAGCCTTGGCATGAACGTCGCCGATATCCGTAATGCGCTCACCACGATGGCGTTTGATACACCGGCAGGACAGCTCAACAGCAATGACCAGAGCATTGTTGTGCGCGCAACGGCGCCTGTTACAACGCCAGAGGAATTTGAAAACATTATCATCAAGGGTCGGACGAAGATCCGTGATGTCGCAACGGTGACGCTCGGTCCGGATATCGGCACCTCCAGTCTCCGGGCCAATGGCAAGACGGGTATCGGCCTTGGCATTATCCGTCAGGCGCAGTCGAACACGCTTGATATTTCAACGGGTGTCCGTGCGGCAGTCGCGCAGCTTCAGCAGACATTGCCGGAAGGCGTAGATATTCGCGTTACGAGTGATGATGCCGACTTCATCAATGGCGCTGTCCATGAAGTGGAAATAGCGTTGGGTGCCTCGGTCATTATCATCATCGCGATCATCTATTTGTTCCTTTGGGATATCCGGGCGACGCTGATTCCAGCGGTCAGCATGCCGGTTGCATTGATCGGCACAATTTCGGCGATTTATCTGGCGGGCTTTTCCATCAATATTCTGACGCTGCTTGCTTTGGTGCTGGCAACGGGTCTGGTGGTGGACGACGCCATTGTCGTGCTTGAGAACATTGTCCGCCGTCGTAATCAGGGCATGGGCCCGCGTGCCGCTGCGGTGCTCGGTACGCAGGAAGTGTTCTTCGCAGTCATCGCAACCACTGTTACCTTGGCTGCCGTTTTTGTGCCGCTATCGTTCCTTCCCGGCCAAACGGGCGGGTTGTTCCGCGAGTTTGGCTTTGTTCTGGCGATCTGTGTGCTTCTTTCCGCAGTCGTAGCCCTTACTCTGTGCCCGATGCTGGCCTCGCGGCTCCTGAGCGCAAGTGAGGCCAGCCATCATGAAGTTGCTCATGCTCCCGGCATTGTCGGCCGTGCGGGTAATCTTCTCGGCGGCTGGTACAAAACCTTGCTGCATGCCTGCCTTGCCGGCCCATGGATCGTCGTTGTTGTTTCCCTTCTTTTTGCCGGAGCCGCATTTGGCGCATTCTCGCTGCTCAAGCAGGAATTGACCCCGACCGAAGATCGCGCCGCTGCATTTTTGCGCATCACCGCTCCTCAAGGTGTCAGCCTTGAATATCTGAATGATGAGATGCGCCAGATCGAAACGTTGATCCAGCCACTACGTGACTCCGGCGAAATCCAGAACACGTTTTCCATCGCAGGCCAGAACGGCAATACCAATCGGGGTTTCATGGTCCTTAGCCTTGCCAATTGGAAAGAACGCACAAGAACGCAGCAGGAGATCATCTCCGACGTATCGAAACGTGTCCGTTCTGTCCCCGGCATTCAGGTTTTCGCATCGCAACCTAATTCGCTAGGCATTCGCGGCGCAGGCAATGGTTTGCAGTTTGCGGTAGTTGGGACCAGCTATGCCGAGTTGGGCAAAACAGCTGCCAAGATTGTTAGCGAACTGGAAAAGGATCGCCGTTTTGATCGTCCACGCCTGACCAACGAGCCGACACAACCGCAGCTTGCCGTTACGATTGACCGTGAACGTGCATCGGACCTTGGCATCGATATTACCGGTCTGGCAGAAGCTTTGCAGTCGGTGCTCGACGGCTACAAGATCGGGTCTGTTTATATCGAAGATCGCAGCTTCGATGTGAAACTCGTCTCGACCACCAATCCGATCAACGATCCGACCGATTTGGAAAACGTGTTCTTGCGCACGCAAGATGGGCGTTTTGTGCCGATGTCGACGATTGCACGTCTAACGGAAGTTGCGGTGCCACCTGCATTGACCCGCGAGCAGCAGATGCGGTCGGTAGCCATTACCGCAAGCCTGTCGCCGGAATTCGCACTTGGTGATGCCTATGCGGAAGCACAGGCGGTTGCCGAGCCATTGCTTCCACCCGGCTATCGTCTCATTCCGCTTGCCGAAGCCGCTACGCTTGGTGAAAATTCTTCAAGCATGATCATTACTTTCGGCTTTGCCATATTGATCATCCTCCTTGTGCTTGCTGCGCAGTTCGAGAGCTTCATCAGTGCTGTCATTGTGATGGCGACTGTCCCGCTGGGGTTGGCTTGCGCCGTCTTTGCGATGGTGATGACTGGCACGAGCATGAACGTTTACAGTCAGATCGGGTTGGTGTTGCTTGTGGGGATCATGGCGAAAAACGGTATTCTTATTGTCGAGTTTGCCAATCATCTGCGCGATCAGGGTCGCAATGTTCGCCAGGCAATCGAGGAAGCAGCAACTATCCGGCTACGCCCGGTTGTAATGACAATGCTCTGCGCAATTCTTGGCGGTGTTCCGCTGGTCCTTGCCAGTGGCGCAGGCGCCGAGGCCCGCATTGCGCTTGGATGGGTCATTGTCGGCGGACTTGGTTTGGCAACAGCTTCGACCTTGTTCCTTACGCCGGTCGCGTATTTGCTTCTGGCAGGTTTCTCCAAGCCAAAGGCCGAAGAGGAGGCGAGACTCCAGCGTGAACTTTTGCAGGTCAATACGCGGGCACAGCTTCCGGCGGAGTAAACCTTAGTTCCGTACTCTGATTACAAAATAGTTTGTGCGTGGTTCGACAAGCTCACCATGAGGAAGGTGGTTGCTTGCAAGTAGAATCGTTGGCTCGCGGAGTCGATCTCCTTACAACCCATTAGCTTCCTCATGGTGAGCTTGTCGAACCACGCACGATGGGAGTGTACGGAGACAGTTCTTCATAGGAATATGATTATTGACCATTTGATAAAAAATTTGACCTTTTGTAAAAATATGCCATTCTTTCCATAACGGAGCCGGACGTACCGGCTCATCCTGCAAATGGCGGTGATCCACGGGAACCGGACACTGCCACAGATATGGGAGATGCCATTTCATGGGATCGATGGATTCAGGAATCCGTGACGTCAGGGCCGGGCGGCTCGCCAACGGCAATTACAGCGAAGTGTTTTCCGATCTGCATCCACCGCTTTCGCGGCATGAGGCTTTCGTTGAATCTGACCGTTGCTACTTCTGCTACGATGCACCGTGCATGAACGCTTGCCCGACGGGCATCGATATTCCGCTTTTCATTCGCGAGATCGCGGCAGACAATCCAACCGGCTCCGCCAAGACAATTTTGAGCGAGAACATTCTTGGCGGCATGTGCGCCCGGGTATGTCCGACAGAGACGCTTTGCGAGCAAGCCTGCGTGCGGGAAGCAGCTGAAGGAAAGCCGGTAAAAATCGGCCTGTTGCAGCGCTATGCTACCGACCATCTCATGGAGAATGGCCAGCATCCCTTCAAGCGCGCTGCACCTACCGGCAAATCAGTTGCTGTTGTTGGTGCCGGTCCTGCGGGTCTCTCTGCCGCCCATCGTCTGGCCATGCATGGTCACGATGTCACGATTTTCGAGGCTCGCCCCAAGGCCGGGGGCCTCAATGAATATGGTATTGCTGCTTATAAGAGCGTCGATGATTTCGCCCAGAAGGAACTCCAGTTCATTCTGGAGATCGGTGGGATTACAATCCAGAATGACAAAGCGCTTGGACGCGACATCAGCCTTGATGCATTGCGAGCCGGGTTTGATGCGGTGTTCCTCGGTTTGGGCTTGCCTGGTGTCAATGAATTGGGACTTGATGGCGAAGATGCCGCTGGTTGCATCGATGCCGTGGATTACATCTCGGTTCTGCGCCAGAGCAATGATCTTTCGGAAATAGCGGTTGGTCGCGATGTTGTCGTCATTGGTGGCGGCATGACTGCTGTTGACGTTGCCGTTCAGACAAAACTGCTCGGCGCGGAAAATGTCATCATCGCTTACCGTCGTGGACCAGAAAGCATGAATGCCAGTGAGTTCGAACAGGAACTCGCTTTGAAGAACGGCGTCATCATCCGCCATTGGTTGCAACCCCGCGCTTTGACACGCAACGAGCGAGGCGAGGTGTGCGGTATTACTCTCGATTATACGGTGATGAATGATGGCAAGCTGGAGACATCCGGTGAGAGCGTCACATTGGCCAGCGATCAGGTATTCAAGGCCATCGGCCAGATGCCTGCGGAAAAGATACTTGCAGATGCGGGAATGGCGCTATCGCGCGGCCGTATCAGTGTTGACGAGGAACGCCGCACTTCGATCCCGGGAATCTGGGCAGGCGGCGATTGTATTGCAGGTGGTCAGGATTTGACCGTGGCAGGCGTTCAGGATGGCAAGCTTGCCGCCGAATCCATCCACCGCGTTCTTTCAATGCAGCCGGAAAAGGTCAGCGGTTTTGCAGAGGCAGTCATTGCCAGCAATGCCGAACCTACAACCGCCCCTGCGCAACGTCCTGCCAATCCAGGCCACGTTAGTGGCTAAAGGAAACCATCATGGCTGATCTTTCATCGAATTTCCTTGGTATCAAATCCCCAAATCCATTCTGGCTGGCCTCCGCGCCGCCTACCGACAAAGCCTACAATGTCGAAAGAGCATTCGCCGCTGGCTGGGGTGGTGTTGTCTGGAAAACCCTTGGCGAAGAGGGGCCTCCCGTCGTCAACGTCAATGGCCCGCGTTACGGTGCAATCTATGGCCCGGACCGCCGCTTACTTGGCTTGAACAATATTGAGTTGATCACGGATCGCCCTCTTGAGGTCAATCTGCGCGAGATGACCGAGGTCAAGAAGAAGTGGCCGGATCGTGCGCTGATCGCATCGATCATGGTGCCCTGCGAGGAAGAGGCCTGGAAGGCGATCCTGCCACGCGTGGAAGAGACAGGATGCGATGGCATCGAGCTGAACTTCGGCTGTCCACATGGCATGTCCGAGCGTGGCATGGGCGCTGCTGTCGGTCAGGTGCCGGAATATATCGAAATGGTGGTGCGCTGGTGCAAGCAATATACGCGCATGCCGGTCATCACCAAGCTGACGCCGAACATCACCGATGTTCGCAAACCTGCTCGCGCTGCCAAGTCTGGTGGCACCGATGCCGTATCGCTGATCAACACCATCAATTCCATCGTTTCGGTTGATCTTGATACTTTCGCGCCCAATCCTTCCATTGACGGGCGTGGCTCGCATGGTGGCTATTGCGGCCCGGCGGTGAAACCCATCGCATTGAACATGGTTGCGGAAATTGCCCGCGATGCAGAAACGCGCGGCCTGCCCATATCGGGTATCGGCGGTATCACCACGTGGCGCGATGCGGCAGAATTCATCGCGCTCGGTTGTGGCAATGTGCAGGTTTGCACCGCTGCGATGACCTATGGGTTCAAGGTCGTACAGGAAATGATTTCCGGTCTGTCTGACTGGATGGACTCACGCGGTTTCAGTTCCATCGAAGATTTTCGTGGCATGGCTGTGCCGAATGTTACGGACTGGCAGTATCTCAACCTCAACTACATCACCAAGGCGCAGATCGATCAGGATCTCTGCATCAAATGTGGCCGTTGCCATATTGCCTGCGAAGACACATCGCATCAGGCCATCACTTCGATGGTCGATGGAGTTCGGCATTTCGAAGTGATCGATGAGGAATGCGTGGGGTGCAATCTGTGCGTCAATGTTTGCCCGGTCGAAAATTGCATCGATATGGTGCCGATGATCTCGGGTGTTGACCCGCGCACCAAAACACCGGTTCGACCCGACTATGCCAACTGGACAACGCACCCGAATAATCCAATGGCGAAGGTCGCGGCAGAGTAAGAGATTAACTCGACCTCCGGTTGGCATACCGTTTGTGCGTGGTTCGACGGGGCTCACCATGAGGGAGTTGTAATTGGCAAGAGAGTCTAGTTCTGTAGCAATGCAGGCTGGCTTTGCAACCTACAATTCTCCTCATGGTGAGCCCCGTCGAACCACGCACAACAAGTAACGCAGCCAAGTTTACGGTAATTTGTACTCAACTACGCGGCCGTATCCCGTTGAGAATGATGCTAAGCACAGCCTGTGCCGTCTGCTCGCGAAAGCCCGGACGGCCAACCTGGCTGCCCATGATGGCGCGAACCTGAACATCGAAATCCGCATAGTGCTGGGTGGTTGCCCAGATCATGAAAATCAGATGATAGGGATCGACGGGCGCAAGCTTTCCTTCACCCACCCAGCGGCGGATAACGACAGCTTTCTCATCCACCAGTGGCTTCAGGTGCTTGGCCAGAAAATCGCTGATCGCCGGTGCGCCATGCAGCACTTCATTGGCAAAGAGGCGTGAAGCTTCCGGGTGGCTTTCAGACATTTTAATCTTGAGCGTTATGTACTTACGAAGCTGTTCAATCGGATCGCCTTCGGGATCGATATCCGCCAAAGGTGCAAGCCACTCGGTCAATGTTTCTTCGAGCAGTGTCACATAGATGTTCTGTTTGCGGGGGAAATAATAAAGCAGGTTCGGTTTTGACATCCCTGCCTTATCGGCGATCTGATCGATAGTCGTGCCGCGAAAACCATAGGTTGAGAAAACATCAAGCGCCGCATCAAGGATCAGGCGGCGGTTGATTTCCTGAATACGGGTCGTTTTTTCCGGTCCGCTACTGGTCTTTTGCTTTGCAGCTTTCGCCATCTACCGATTACTCCACCCACCCGCGACAAAATGGCAATTCCGCTATCACTCGCAACGGGTTGAAATGCCTATAAAGCGCTTGACCACCTAACTATGCTCTTCTAGCCTGCATTTTGACCAACTAGTCAAGTTTTTGGCAATTGGTTTTTGAATCCACCCAAAGGTTCAATCATTCGGGAACACAAAACAAGCGGTAATATCCGCAATCAGGAGGCTTCGTCACATGTCTAAAGCGGCACTGGGGACAAACAATCTCGACGCGTTCTGGATGCCTTTCACGGCAAACAGGCAGTTCAAGCAAAATCCCCGCCTCCTCGTCAGTGCTAAAGACATGCACTACAAGTCTCATGATGGCCGCGAAATTCTTGATGGCACTGCTGGCCTCTGGTGCTGCAATGCCGGTCATGGCCGCCCGAAGATTGTAGAAGCAGTTCAAAAGCAGGTCGCAGAGCTGGATTATGCGCCGGCATTCCAGATGGGCCACCCCAAGGCATTTGAGCTCGCTGCCCGTCTCGCAGCTATGCTGCCATCACCGCTCGATCATGTATTCTTCACCAATTCCGGGTCTGAATCGGTCGACACTGCGCTGAAAATTGCGCTGGCTTACCATCGCGCCAAGGGCAATGGTACCAAGGTGAAGCTGATCGGCCGTGAGCGCGGTTATCACGGCGTTGGCTTTGGCGGTATTTCCGTTGGCGGCATTTCCGGCAATCGCAAGACTTTCGGCAATGCGCTGGGTGGCATCGACCATATTCGCCATACCCACGATCTGGCGCGCAATGCCTATACGCGCGGAGAGCCGGAATACGGCGTCGAGTTTGCCGATGATCTGGAAAGAGTTATTGCTCTGCACGATGCATCGAATATCGCGGCTGTTATCGTTGAGCCGGTTGCTGGTTCTACCGGCGTTCTCATCCCGCCAAAGGGCTATTTGAAGCGCCTGCGCGAGATCTGCACCAAGAACGATATTCTCCTGATCTTCGATGAGGTCATCACCGGGTTTGGCCGCCTCGGCACTCCCTTTGCGATTGACTATTTCGGCGTCGTGCCTGATCTCGTCACAACCGCGAAGGGCATTACCAGCGGTGTCATTCCAATGGGCGCTGTGTTTGCTTCATCCGACATTTATCAGGCCTTCATGAATGGTCCTGAAAACCTGATCGAGCTGTTCCACGGCTATACCTATTCCGGTCATCCTGTTGCCTGCGCCGCCGCATTGGCAACTCTCGATACCTATGAGGAAGAGGGTCTTCTGACCCGCGCATCGGAGCTTTCCGATTATTGGGCAGATGCGCTGCATGGGCTCAAGGGGCTGCCGAATGTTATCGACATTCGCAATCTCGGCCTGATCGGCGCTATCGAGTTGCAACCCATTGAAGGCGCACCGACCAAGCGTGCGTTCCAGGCGTTCCTCAACGCCTATGAAAAGGGTGTGCTGATCCGCACAACCGGCGATATTATCGCGCTGTCACCGCCTTTGACCATCAGCAAGGGGCAGATCGAGCACCTGTTCGATACACTCGCTGACGTGTTGAAGAACCTCACATAGGGAACAGGCAAATGTCGCTGACAGGAAATCTTCGGATCAATAGCGACCGGCTCTGGGACAGCCTCACGGAAATGGCCAAGATCGGCCCGGGTCTGCGCGGCGGCAATAACCGCCAGACCTTGACCGATGAGGACGGTGAAGGTCGCCGCCTGTTCCAGTCCTGGTGCGAGAAAGCCGGAGCGACCATGGGAGTGGATACCATGGGCAATATGTTCTTCACCCGCGAGGGAACAGACCCCGACGCCTTACCAGTCTATGTCGGGAGCCATCTCGATACGCAGCCGACCGGCGGCAAGTATGATGGCGTGCTCGGTGTTCTTGGTGGGCTGGAGCTGATCCGCACACTCAACGATCTTAATATCAAGACCAAGCACCCAATTGTCGTCGTCAACTGGACGAATGAGGAAGGCACGCGCTTTGCTCCGGCCATGCTGGCTTCCGGCGTATTTGCCGGTATTCACGACGAGCAATGGGCCTATGATCGTGAAGATGCCAAGGGCAAGAAGTTCGGTGACGAGCTGGAGCGTATTGGCTGGAAGGGCAATGAAAAGGTTGGTGCCCGCAAGATACATGCGCTGTTTGAGCTGCATATCGAGCAGGGACCAATTCTTGAAGCTGAAGGCAAGGATATCGGTGTTGTAACTCACGGACAGGGTCTGTGGTGGTTGCAAGTCACATTGACAGGCAAGGAGAGCCATACGGGCTCGACGCCCATGCCGATGCGCAAGAACGCCGGGCTTGGCATGGCACGCATTACCGAACTTGTTCACACGGTTGCCATGGCACATCAGCCAAGCGCTGTCGGCGCAATCGGCCACGTCGATGTTTATCCGAATTCGCGCAATGTCATCCCGGGTAAGGTGGTTTTCACCGTTGATATCCGCTCGCCGGATCTGGCAACGCTCACCGCCATGAAGATTGAAATTGAAGCGAAAGCACCGGAAATCGCCAAAGAACTTGGTCTGGGCATTGAAATTGAAGAGGCGGGCCATTTCGATCCCGTCACATTTGACGATGGTTGTGTCACGGCCGTGCGCAATGCGGCTGAGCGGCTTGGTTACAGTCACCGCAATATTGTTTCCGGGGCGGGCCATGATGCCTGCTGGATCAATCGCGTTGCTCCGACGGCGATGGTGATGTGTCCTTGCGTCGATGGCCTGAGCCACAATGAGGATGAAGAGATTTCGAAAGAATGGGCTGCTGCCGGTACTGACGTCCTGTTGCATGCGGTTCTGGAGACGGCGGAGATTCAAGCCTGATCTAGCACCCACATATGGCAACATGTTCGGCAAAAGACCAAAAAGGGGAACGAACACATGGCTACGAAACTGATCAAGGGCGGCACTATTATTGCCGCCGACCGCACCTACAAAGCGGATGTGCTGATTGACGGCGATAAGATCGCTGCTATCGGCAATGATCTTATCGGCGACGAAGTGATAGATGCAACGGGCTGTTTCCTGATGCCCGGCGGTATCGACCCCCACACACATCTTGAAATGCCTTTCATGGGCACGCATTCCAGCGATGATTTCGACACTGGTACAGCCGCAGCTTTAGCGGGCGGGACCACCATGGTCGTCGATTTTGTTCTTCCGGGCGAAGATGGGCTGCTCGCAGCCCTGCAGGACTGGTTCCAGAAGGCGGGCAAAGCACGCACCGATTACTCCTTCCATATGGCAATCACCGGCTGGAACAAGCAGGTCTTCGACGAAATGCCAAAGGTCGTCGAGCGCGGCATCAACACGTTCAAGCATTTCATGGCCTATAAGGGTGCATTGATGGTGGACGACGACGAAATGTTCGCATCCTTCCTGCGCTGCGCCGAGATTGGCGCCATGCCGCTGGTTCATGCGGAAAATGGCGATGTGGTTGCTCATCTCCAGCAGAAACTTCTGGCAGAGGGCAATACCGGCCCTGAAGCCCACGGCTATTCACGACCACCGGAAATCGAAGGCGAGGCGGCCAATCGCGCCATCATGATCGCCGATCAGGCCGGTGTACCGCTCTATATCGTGCATGTCTCCTGCGAGCAGTCACACGAAGCCATACGCCGCGCCCGCGCCAAGGGCATGCGTGTTTACGGCGAGCCGCTGATTCAGCACCTTGTTCTGGATGAAAGCGAATACAAGAACGAGGATTGGGATTATGCCGCCCGCCGCGTCATGTCTCCGCCCTTCCGTGACAAGATCAACCAGAATGGTTTGTGGGCGGGCCTCGCATCGGGAAGCCTGCAAGTTGTTGCAACAGATCACTGTGCCTTTACCACGGAGCAAAAGCGTTTCGGCATTGGTGATTTCACCAAAATACCGAATGGCACGGGTGGGCTTGAAGATCGCATGCCCGTACTCTGGACCAAGGGAGTACGGACAGGCCGCCTGACCCCGAACGAATTTGTGGCCGCGACGTCTACCAACATTGCCCAAATCCTCAATATCTACCCGCGCAAGGGTGCGATATTGCCGGGTTCCGATGCGGATATCGTCATCTGGGACCCCAACGCAACCAAAGTCATTTCTGCAAAATCGCAAAAGTCTGCTATCGACTATAATGTCTTTGAAGGCATTGAGGTCACAGGCTTACCGCGCATCACGCTTTCGCGTGGCGAGATCGCCTATAGAGATGGTGAGGTGCTTGCGCCAACTGGGAGTGGCCGCTTTGTAGAACGCGAAGCCAATCCGTCTGCCAGCCGAGCACTTTCCACTTGGAAGGAATTGACCGCACCGCGTAGAGTGGAGCGCGATCCGAAGAACATTCCGGCAGGCGTCTGATGACAGTCGTCGCGCTTCCACCCAAGGCAAAGATAATGGCTGATGCGGCGCCAAAAAATGTAATTGACGTCAAGGATCTGTCGCTGGTCTTCCAGACCAATGACGGGCCGGTCAACGCCTTGTCAAATATCAACCTTGCAGTGAACAGCGGCGAGTTCGTTTCCTTCATCGGCCCTTCCGGTTGCGGCAAGACCACTCTGTTGCGGGTAATCGCCGATCTGGAGCAGCCCACATCGGGCAGCATATCGGTTAATGGCATGACGCCATCACAAGCGCGTGAAAAGCGCGCTTATGGCTATGTGTTTCAGGCGGCGGCGCTTTATCCTTGGCGTACCATTGGCGGCAATATTTCCCTGCCGCTGGAAGTGATGGGAATTGCCAAGGAAGAGCGCAAGGCGCGCATCGCCAAGAATCTTGAGCTGGTCAATCTTGCCGGGTTCGATAAAAAGTTTCCTTGGCAATTGTCCGGCGGCATGCAGCAGCGTGCATCCATTGCCCGCGCGCTGTCATTCGATCCTGACATGCTGTTGATGGATGAGCCTTTCGGCGCGTTGGACGAGATCGTCCGCGATCATCTGAACGAACAATTGCTGAAGCTTTGGGCCAAGACGCAGAAGACCGTAATCTTTGTGACACACTCAATCCCCGAGGCGGTTTTTCTATCAACCAAGATCGTCGTCATGAGTCCGCGTCCTGGGCGCATTCACGAGATCATAGACTGCAATCTCGGTTCCGAACGCACGCTCGATATCCGCGAAACGCCAAAGTTTCTTGAGATTGCACATAGGGTTCGCGAGGGCCTTCGCCACGGTCACTCTTATGATGAGGCGCATTTATGATGAAGGAGCGTAAAGGCTTTTCAGCCATGCTCCACGACAGGGTAATCCCGGTCGGAACAATCCTCTTGGTCATTATCGTGCTCTGGTATGGGTTCGCAATATTCCTCAATGCACCTTTCGAGCGTGATCAGGCAGCGCGTGCCAATACCACCATCTCCACCAGTCAATTGATCGCCAATACAATGGCGCAGGAAAGGCCGGTTCTGCCCGCTCCGCATCAGGTCGCCGCTGAAATCCGCAAGACAGTCTTCGATATTGCGCCAACCTCGAAACGCAGCCTTATTTATCATGGCGGGGTCACCCTGTCGTCTACGTTGCTTGGCTTTGCATTTGGTACTTTGCTCGGCATTCTTCTGGCGATTGCCATTGTGCATTCGCGAACGCTCGACAAGAGCCTGATGCCTTGGATCATCACTTCGCAAACCGTGCCGATCCTTGCTATTGCCCCGATGATTATCGTGGTGCTCAACGCGGTAAATATTACCGGGCTTTTGCCCAAGGCAATGATCTCGACCTATTTGTCTTTCTTTCCGGTTGCTGTCGGCATGGTCAAAGGCCTGCGTTCGCCAGAGATTATGCACCTTGATCTCATGCGCACTTACAACGCTTCCAAGACACAGGTTTTCTGGAAGCTGCGCTGGCCTGCCTCGATGCCTTATCTTTTTACTTCAATGAAGATCGCAGTCGCAATCAGCCTCGTCGGCGCTATCGTTGGCGAGTTGCCAACCGGCGCAGTGGCAGGTATCGGCGCGCGTCTGCTCGCCGGCTCCTATTACGGCCAGACGGTGCAAATCTGGGCGGCCTTGATCGCAGCGGCGCTGATGGCGGCCATCCTTGTAAGCTTGATCGGTGTTATCTCAACGCTGGTCAACCGGCGCATGGGAGTGCGGCCATGAGGATATCGCGCTCACCCTTGGCCATCGGTGCCTTCGTCCTGTCCGCAGCCTCGCTGGTGCTATCGACGGGCGCTGATGTGCAAAGCACACTGTCCTATGCCGCTCCGGTAATCCTATTTGCCGCCTCCGCTGTCGCGGTGTTTGCATCAGCCTCCGCATCATCGACGATTGCTTTGCTCGTTCTTGTACACGTTACGGCTTACTGTCTTATATCGCTGCTTGGCTCGATGGGAGCAGCAGGTGCCGCACTCGGCTACTGGTGCATGGTTATCGCCGCGTGGCTGCTCGCGTGGCTGACAGTTCAGCGCCTTGCGGAGTGGCGTGCTGCTTCGCCGGATATGCAGCGTCTGATCAACCTTGCGCTGCCTGTCCTGTTTGGCGCTTGGCTGCTCATCCTTTGGGAGGTTGTTGTGCGCGGTTTCGGTGTTCCGGCTATCCTCCTGCCACCACCTTCCATGATTGCTTCTCGTATTGCTGCGTCTGTACCTACGCTCTGGGCGGATTTCCAGCAAACCTATTTGAAAGCCGCAATTGCCGGCTACGTCATGGGTTGCGGCTCGGGCTTTCTTGCTGCGATTATCGTTGATCGCGTACCGTTCCTGCGTAAGGGACTGCTACCGATAGGCAATCTCGTTGCAGCCCTGCCAGTCGTCGGTATTGCTCCAATCATGGTCATGTGGTTCGGTTCCTACTGGCAGTCAAAGGCTGCTGTCGTCGTCATCATGACGTTCTTTCCAATGCTGGTGAATACGGTTGCCGGGCTTGCCGCATCGGGTGCCATGGAGCGTGATCTGATGCGCACTTACGGCTCCAGCTATGGCCAGACACTACTGAAACTCCGTCTTCCCGCTGCCATGCCGTTTATTTTCAACGCGCTGAAAATCAACTCGACGCTGGCGCTGATCGGCGCGATTGTTGCGGAGTTCTTCGGCTCTCCGATTGTGGGCATGGGCTTTCGTATATCGGCTGAAGTCGGACGCATGAATGTCGATATGGTGTGGGCCGAGATATTCGTTGCTGCCTTGGCTGGTTCACTATCCTACGGGTTGATCACCTTGCTCGAACGGGCGGTCACCTTCTGGCATCCTTCCTACAGAACTTAAAAAACAAGAACAGAGGAGAACTAAAAATGAAAAAGACAATTGCACTCTCACTAGGGCTTGCCATTAGCACGCTGATGGCCGGTTCGGCGCTGGCGGCGGACAAACTGACCCTTCAGCTTAAATGGGTCACGCAGGGGCAGTTCGCAGGCTACTACGTGGCGAAGGATAAGGGCTTCTATGAAGAAGCCAATCTCGATGTCGAGATCAAGCCGGGTGGCCCTGACGTTGCGCCTCCACAGGTCATCGCTGGTGGTGGTGCCGATGTCGTGGTTGACTGGATGCCGTCCGCACTTGCCACGCGCGAAAAAGGTCTGCCGCTCGTCAATATCGCGCAACCCTTCAAACGCTCCGGCATGATGCTGACCTGCCGCAAGGAAACCGGCATTACCAAGCCGGAGGATTTCAAGGGCAAAACACTTGGCGTCTGGTTTGGCGGCAATGAATATCCCTTCCTGTCATGGATGAACCATCTCGGTCTCAAGACAGATGGTGGCCCGGAAGGCGTTACAGTTCTCAAGCAGGGCTTCAATGTCGATCCGCTGATCCAGAAGCAGGCCGATTGCATTTCCACCATGACCTATAATGAATATTGGCAGGTCATTGATGCAGGTATACCGGAAGATCAGCTTGTCACTTTCAAGTATGAAGACGAGAAAGTGGCAACGCTGGAAGACGGTCTTTACGTCTTGCAGAAGAGCCTTGATGATCCGGCGATGGTCGAAAAGCTGGCCCGCTTCGTCAAAGCGTCAATGAAGGGCTGGGAATATGCGCGCGCCAATCCTGATGAAGCCGCAACGATTGTCCTCGACAATGACGCAAGCGGTGCACAGACCGAAAAGCACCAGAAGCGCATGGTTGCCGAAATCAACAAGCTGACGGAAGGTTCAGACGGTGTGCTTGATACGGCAGCTGCCGACCGCACAGTCGAGACCCTGCTTGGTGGAGGCTCAGATCCGGTGATCACCAAGAAGCCGGAAGGTGCCTGGACAACCAAGGTCACTGACGCCGCGAAGTAAGGCCGGACGCCTTACCCTCCCCCTTGTGGGGAGGGACGGAGCGTAGCGACGGGGAGGGGATTATTTCTAATATGATTGTTAGCGTACCCCTCCCGGCTGCTTTGCAGCCACCCTCCCCACAAGGGGGAGGGCAAGAGGCGGCAGTGCTACATCACTCCCAATGATCAGGGATTTGCCTTACAGCGCCGCGTGCGGCGCTGGTTGCCATCGCACCATAGGCACGCAATGCCGTCGTGATCTTGCGCTTGCGCTTTTCTTCCGGCTTCCAGGCGGCTGTGCCCTTAGCTTCCATATGTGCACGACGATCGGCAATAACCGCATCGTCTACAGCCAAATGAATTTTGCGGTTTGGAATGTCGATATCGATAACATCGCCTTCCTGCACCAGACCGATCAGACCGCCCTCAGCTGCTTCCGGAGAAACGTGACCGATGGAAAGGCCGGACGAACCGCCGGAGAAACGTCCATCAGTGATCAAAGCACAGGCCTTGCCCAAGCCCTTCGATTTCAGATAGCTGGTCGGATAAAGCATTTCCTGCATGCCGGGGCCGCCACGTGGACCTTCATAGCGGATCAGCACAATGTCACCCGGCTTGACCCCGCCATTCAGAATGCCCAGCACCGCTGTGTCCTGACTCTCAAAAATACGGGCAGGACCCGAGAATTTCAGGATCGACTCGTCAACACCTGCGGTTTTGACGATACAGCCATCCTCGGCAAGATTGCCGTAAAGCACGGCCAAGCCACCATCCTTGGAATAGGCATGTTCCGCATTGCGGATAACGCCTTTTTCGCGGTCCAGATCAACATCCGCAAACCGGCGGTCCTGACTGAATGCAACCTGAGTTGGAACGCCACCCGGCGCCGCCTTGAAGAAATCATGTACAGACTGGTTCTTGCTGCGCATAACATCCCAGCGATCCAGCGCTGCGCCAAGATTTGCCGCGTGAACGGAATAGACGGAGGTGTCGAGCAGACCGGCACGATCAAGTTCGCCAAGAATGCCCATGACACCGCCCGCATGGTGCACGTCTTCCATATGCACATTGGCAACCGCAGGAGCCACTTTGCAGAGCACCGGCACACGACGCGACAGCCCGTCAATATCACTCATGGTGAAATCGACTTCGCCCTCATGTGCGGCCGCAAGCAGATGCAGAACCGTATTGGTCGACCCGCCCATGGCAATATCGAGCGTCATGGCATTTTCGAAAGCGGCAAAGGACGCAATGGAACGCGGCAGCGCGGTATTGTCGTCCTGCTCGTAGTAGCGGCGGGCCAGATCGACGATCAGGTGACCTGCCTCAACGAACAGACGGCGGCGATCCGCGTGGGTTGCCAGTGTTGAACCATTGCCCGGCAGGGACAGACCCAGTGCCTCGGTCAGGCAGTTCATCGAATTGGCGGTAAACATGCCGGAGCAGGAACCGCAGGTTGGACAGGCGGAACGCTCGATAGCCGTTACTTCCGCATCGGAAATGCGGTCGTCAGCAGCGGCAACCATGGCATCGACTAGATCGAGCTTCTTTTCCTTATCGTCCCAGATAACCTTGCCGGCTTCCATAGGGCCGCCGGAAACGAAAACGACAGGGATGTTCAAGCGCAGAGCTGCCATAAGCATACCGGGCGTGATCTTGTCGCAATTTGAAATGCAGACCATGGCATCTGCGCAATGTGCGTTGACCATATACTCAACGCTGTCGGCAATGATCTCGCGCGATGGCAGCGAATAAAGCATGCCGTCATGTCCCATGGCGATGCCATCATCGACGGCAATCGTGTTGAATTCCTTGGCGACACCGCCAGCGCTTTCGATTTCGCGCGCCACAAGCTGGCCGAGATCTTTCAGGTGCACGTGCCCCGGCACAAACTGCGTGAACGAATTCACCACCGCAATAATCGGCTTGCCGAAGTCATCGTCCTTCATGCCGGTTGCGCGCCAAAGGCCGCGGGCACCGGCCATGTTGCGGCCATGTGTGGTTGTACGTGAACGATAGGGCGGCATTTTCAAACTATCCTGATAGTGAATTGCGAAAGAACCAGTCTATAGAAGAACCGCGTCTCAAGCAAAGAATGGAATTTTGTTACCCGAATGGAGCTCTTTTATTGCACTCATTACATAGGGGACATCATTATCGCATGAAACGAGACGTAATGTCTCGGTTGTCACGTTAAAATCGCTCTCGGGATGTCAAAATGCCGTGAAGGTCATGGTTGTGAGCGAGCGCGCGATGCCCTGAATGTTGAGAACATTGTCATTAATGAACTTGCCGACATCCTGATCTTCGGGAATATAAATCTTTGCCAGCAGGTCAAAGTTGCCGCTGGTTGAATAGAGTTCCGAGACTATTTCGCGCTCGAACAGGGCAGCCGCCACTTCATATGTTTTGCCGGGAAAGCATTGCAGCTGCAGGAATACGGGTTTCATTGATATGCTCCGGGGACTGATTGGTCTTGCATAACCTATTTGGGTTGCACAGACAGCGCAATCACAGGTTTCTGGCTACGCGGCTTCTATATCGGTTTTTGAGAAATCATTGCCTTTATAAAGCAGTGGAACAGCATAGTGCCGGGCGCACGCATAAGCAAAACAATCGCCAAAATTGAGTTCAGCAGGATGGTGGCGTTTGCCAAAGCGGTCAAACGCATCAATCGCTGCATAGGCAGCTTCAGGCGGAATCGGCAGCAGTGTTATCTCCATCGCATCGAGAAAGGACTGTACCGTACGCGCGGCATCATCAAGCTCGATTCCAAGAATGCGCGCAATGTTGATCGCGGTTTCCCATATGGCGGCAGGTGACGTTATGCGGTTGGTGGATGATTGCATGCGAGCAGCAAGCAGGCGTGCATCATCTTCGTCTGTCATCATTGCCACCATTGCCGAAGCATCTATGAACATCAAATGCCTTTCAGTCGTAAAGACTATCGCGGAAGGCCTTGTCGGGCGACAGACCCTTTTCGGGTTTGGCGCGTAGTTTCAAATCCCGGCAGAACGCTGCTGCAATCTCGGCAAGCGTTGGCTGTCCAAGGTTGGCTTCGAGTGCGTGTTGCAGTGCCAATCTGACCGCTTCAGTTTTAGAGGGCGCTTTAATGGCCGCCTGATACCGACGCGCCAACTGATCTATTCGATCGTCTTTTATATAAAGAGGCATGAGTATATCCTTTGTTGGATATATAATATATACGTTCAGAATATACAAACCAAATAATACAATACCCAATAAAAAGTGACGTACTGCCTAACAGTACTGCATCTCCCCGTTTTGTGGCGATATGGCCACAACTCCAGGCTGCAACGGGCTGTGAGTGGTCTTTGCGGGTTGGCCTGTATGAGTCACCATGTTATCGTTTTCTTAAGCTAGAGAGGCGAATTTTAACGATCACAGGGTATGGCGTAATCATTCCTGTTGGTTTGTGTCATTTTGTTTGAGTTAGGGATTATACTGGTTGATGGACTTCAAGCGCCCACAGGCCAGTTTGTTTGCTGCCGCTTTGCTGGCTTGCTCAGCCCTCGTATCGCCTGCGCACGCGTTCGATATTTTCGGCATTCATCTCTGGGGTGAAAAGAAGGAAGACGACGCTGATTCTGTCATCGCCGATCCTCAGAAATACACTGTCGAAATCGCAAACGAAGAAAATGAGGAAACTAAAAAGCTCGTCGAAGGCGCATCCAGCCTTGTCGCCGACAAGGAAAAGCCCGCCTCGGGTGCTGCCGGGCTTCTCGCAAAAGCCAGAGGCGATTATCGCCGTATTCTGGGGGCACTCTATGCCGATGGCCGTTATGGCGGCAACATAAGCATCAAGGTGGATGGGCGTGAGGCAAGCGATCTTCCTCCGGATACAGTTCTGCCGGACCCTGCCACTGTCGCGATATCCGTAGATCCGGGGCCGCAATTCCTCTTCGCCAATGCGCGGATCAAGAATGTTGCCCCACCGCCTGTTGATAAGAAAGACATTGTTGACCTGCCCGAAAAGCAGGGGTTCGCAGTTGGCGAAATTGCCCGTTCCACGGCAATCGTGAAAGCGGAGCGACTTGCCGTTGACGCATGGCGCGAGCAGGGACACCCAAAGGCAAAGATTGTTTCGCGTGAAGTCACTGCCGACCACGATAACAATAAAGTGGATGCAAGCATTGATGTCGATCCGGGGCAGCGTGCTTCCTTCGGTCAGACACAGGTTACCGGCACTGAACGTATGGACCCGGAGTTTGTGGCCTTCATCACAGGGCTGGAACCCGGACGCGAATATGATCCCGACGAGATAGAGCGCGCCAAGAAGCGGTTGTCACGACTTGAGGTGTTCCGCTCAGCCCGCATCGAAGAGGCAGACGCCATCACAAGCGAGGGCCTTTTGCCGATTACGGTGGCTGTGCAGGAGCAGAAGCTGCGCCGCTTTGGCGTCGGTGGCAGTTATTCGACTCTGGATGGTGCCGGTTTTGAAACCTACTGGCAACACCGGAATCTTTTCGGTCGTGCGGAGCGTTTGCGTTTCGATGCCAAGATCGGTGGTATTGGCGGGCAGTCCTACGATCCGCAGGATTATAACTACATGCTGGGCGTTAGTTTCACCAAGCCCGGCGTCTGGACGCCGGACACGGATTTCATTTCCTCGTTGATTGGCGAGCGCAAGGTTCTCGATGCCTACACGCAGACCTCCATCACCGCGGAGGCTGGGCTCACCCACATATTCTCAGACGAACTTTCCGGCAAATTGACGGCCAATGTCTCGAAGTCGAAGTTTGAAGACGATTTCTTCGGCAGCCGTGATTTCCTCACCGTCGGTGTGCTGGGCGGTCTTACCTACGATAGTCGTGACAGCAAGGTCGACCCGGCACGCGGCTACTTCCTCGAAGGACTGCTATCGCCATTTTATGAAATCGAATATGGCAACTTCGCTACGAAATTCACGGCGGAAGGGCGCACCTATTATGGTTTTGGCGAGGATAACCGCTTTGTTCTTGCCGGGCGTCTGAAACTTGGATCAATCGTGGGTGCCGATATTGGCGAACTGCCGCCGGATCAATTGTTTTTCGCAGGTGGCGGCGGCTCTGTTCGTGGTTATGCCTATCGCAATATCGGCGTGAACGTAAGGCGCGATGGCGATGATTATGTTATAGGCGGGCGGTCGCTTATCGAAAGTTCGGTGGAAGCGCGCGTGCGCTTTACAGACACGATCGGCGCTGTTGCCTTTGTCGATGCCGGTTATGTGGGCGAAGAATCTTTCCCGGATTTTGCTCAGGATATGCGGCTCGGTGTAGGTGCCGGTATAAGGTATAATACCGGCCTTGGTCCGATCCGGCTTGATGTTGCCGTTCCTCTGGATCGGACGAACGACGATCCCAGTTTTGCATTCTACGTTGGCATAGGACAGGCGTTTTGATCAGGATTCTAGTAACCCTATTTCTGCTTCTTCTTGTCGGCCCATCCGTGGCGCAGTCACCTGCGCCTGCCAGCCCCGAGGCAGAGAAATCATATTTCTTGAGCTTCGTCGAAAACCAGCTGTCGACACCCAATCGCCAAATCGTGATTTCCGATATTCAGGGCGTGCTTTCCTCCGAAGCGAATATTGGCAGCATCACTGTCGCCGACCGTGAAGGTATCTGGCTGAAAGTCACCAATGCCAAGATCGTCTGGAGCCGTCTTGCCTTGCTTAGGGGACGCCTGGATATCAATACACTGGCCGCTGACAGCATAGATGTCATGCGCAAGCCATTGCCGGATGAAAGCCTGCCTTCGCCCGAAGCAAAGGGCTTCAGCCTGCCGGAATTGCCGCTTGCAGTCATTCTTCAAGAATTGAAGATCGGCCGTGTTGCCTTCGGCGATACTGTTTTTGGCCTGAAATCAGAAATTTCCGCTGCGGGTAACCTCACGCTTGATGGTGGCTCTCTCGACTCCAATTTGCAGATAAAACGTCTCGATGGTCCGGGCGGTGATTTCAGCATAAAGGCAGCTTACGCCAATGAAAGCCAGCAACTGGACCTCGATCTTTCGTTGAACGAACCGGCAAATGGCATCATGGCGAACCTCCTCAATATTGAAGGTCGTCCGCCGGTCGTAATGGCATTGAAGGGCTCCGGCCCGTTGAGCGATCTGGCACTGCAGTTGACCCTTGATGCTGCTGGCAAGCGCGTTCTTACAGGCAATACCAAGATCGACCGTCAGGCAGATGGGCTGGGTTTCAAGACCACGTTGGATGGTGAAGTTGCAGCATTGATACCACCTGTCTTCCGCGACTTCTTCGGCAATGATACCGCATTGGTGGTCAATGGTGTCGTGCGCGATGCGGGTGGTTTTTCACTTGATCGCCTCAGCATCAAAAGCAATGCGCTGGTTGTCGATGCGACAGGCGAAACAACCAATGACGGCTTTCTGCGCCAGTTGAAGGTTGATGCAACGATTGCCGATCCAACAGGCAAGAAGGTTATTCTGCCTGTAGCTGGCGGGCAGACAACCGTCGACAAGGCAACTTTTGCCGTCGGATTCGGCACCAACGCCAATGATGCATGGTCGAGCACGTTGGAAGTTGCAAATCTGACCACGGAAATGTTCGCCGCCAAATCGGTTAGTCTGGTCGCAAAGGGTTTGGCCCAGAATATCGACAACCCGGCAGCCCGTTCGTTGACCTATGACGTGAACGGCGACGTTTCAGGCATCACCGCCAAGCGTGCGGATATCGCCGAAGCCCTCGGCGAGTTGGTCCAGCTCAAAATCAATGGTGACTGGAAGGCCGGTACGCCAGTCAACCTCACACAGGCTTTGATCGCAGCAAACGGCCTCAGTGCTTCTCTTGCCGGGACTATCAACGAATTTGCTTATCGCGGCGATATTCTGGTGAAAGCTTCAAGCATTTCACCATTCTCTGCGCTTGCAGGCCGAGACATGGCCGGTTCGCTGGATTTGAAAGCCAACGGACTTGTCGAGGCTCTGACTGGCGGTTTCGATTTGATGCTTGACGGCAGTGCCACTGGTATGAAGCTCGGTATTGATGCGGCAGACAAGGTTCTGGCAGGGGAAACGCGTATTACTGGTGGTCTTGCACGCGGCGAAAACGGTTTGAGTGCCAAGAACTTCAAAGTTGAAAATCCACAAACACTGGTCACGGCCAATGGCACATTTGCCAGTGGCGCAGCGAATTTCGATTTCGGTCTCGACCTTACCGATCTGGCTCTGCTTTCTGAAAAAGCCGGTGGTGCGCTCAAAGTCAAAGGCAGCGCTCGCGGTCAGGACAAGATTATTGCGCTTGCCTTCAATGCCGGCGTGCCGCAGGGCACATTATCGGGCCGCAAGCTGACCGAAGGCGACATCTCGTTCAATGGAACATTGGTCGAGGATAATGTTGATGGCAAGCTATCCGGCCTCGCATTCCTTGATGGTATCCGCGCTGATCTTGCGACGGAAATAGCCTTGCGCAAGGATGAGAAACGCCTAAGCAACCTGCAATTCATTGCAGGCGGTACACGTCTGCGTGGTGATGTCACACAGGACAAAAAGGGTTTGCTGCAAGGCAATCTGACTCTGAGTTCAGCTGATGTATCGACCGCTGCGGCACTCTTCCTCGTTGAGGCAACAGGCAAGGCGGATGCAACGATCGCGCTTTCTCACGAGGACGACAAACAGAATCTCGACATCAAAGGGAATATTGATAGTCTCAAGGCCAATGACGTTGTTGTAGGCAAAGCCGATATTGCGCTCGTGGCGCAGGATATTTTCAACGTTCCTGCGGCCAATGGTTCCATTACAGCAGCCAATGTGTCGGCTGGCGGTGTCGATATCACAAGCCTCGATGCGCAGGCCGACCAGAGTGGCAAGAGCACCAATTTCAATCTGAATGCTGCCTTGAAGAATGGTGCAAAGACCTCCGTAGGTGGTGCGCTTGAGCCGACAGAAAAAGGTTATCTTCTGTCGTTGGCCAAGGCCGAACTGACACGCGACAAGCTCGCAGCGCGCCTGGTCCAACCAGCTGCAATCAATGTTGCAGGAAGTGATGTATCTTTTGGCGATATCATCCTTGATATCGGCAAGGGCAAGGTAACTGTTAGTGGCGAAGTCGCGCAGACACTCAATCTTGCCGTCGCAATCGAGAAGCTTCCGCTTGATATCGCCAATACGATCAAGCCTGACCTTGGCGTCGGCGGTGAAATAAACGGTACGGCGAAAATCGGCGGGACGCGCGAAAAGCCCGATGTCAATTTCGATATGCAGGCACGCGGCGTGACTGCGGCGGCTCTCAAAAAGGCAGGTCTTGAAGCGCTTAATCTTGACGCCAAGGGCACCTCTACGACTGATCAGTTAAATGTTGATGCGCATCTGACTGGAGCAAATGGGCTTGATGCTTCGGCGCGTGGTTCCGTGCCCTTGGCGCGGGGCCAGCTCGCTGTCGATCTCGATCTGAAGAGCCTGCCACTGGCAACGCTCAATGGCATCGTCAAGGATCAAAACCTTGCGGGCGTCATTTCCGGCCGTGGCCGTGTCACCGGTACTTTGCAGAAGCCGAATGCGGAATTCGATCTCAAGGGTTCTAGCATTTCCGCCAACCCGTTGCAGGAAGCCGGACTTGCACCTCTGCAGCTCACCGCTGCGGGTAGCTTTGCCAATGAGCGGCTTTCGCTTTCGTCTGCGAAGGTTGATGGGCCGCAAGGCTTTACCGTTTCTGCCAGTGGTGAAGTTCCCATCTCTGGCAATGGTCTCGGCATCAATGTGACCGGCAACATTCCGCTATCACTGGCCAACCGCTTCCTTGCTGATCGCGGAACGCAGGCCAAGGGCAATATCGATGTGACGGCAAATGTAACAGGTACGTTTGCGCAGCCGCAGATACGCGGCATGTTCTCGGCCAATGGTGCTGAGGTCATCGATCCGGAAGCCAATTTGCGCCTCCAGCGCATCACCTTGCTCGGCAGCATGGAAGGCACCACGGTTACCATCCGCACCCTTACGGCGGGGCTTTCGACGGGCGGAACAGTCAGTGCGACCGGCACGATATCGACAGACGCGGCAGCAAACTTCCCGGCCAATATCGATATCAAGCTCGACAAGGCTCGTTATGCGGACGGCAATCTCGTTGTAGCGACGGTCACGGGCGCGCTCGGGATCAATGGTCCGCTTACCCGTGATCCTGTCATCGCCGGCAACATCAATATTGATCGTGCCGAAATTACCGTTCCGGAAAGTTTTGGTGGCTCCTCGGCTGTCATCGATGTGAAGCACAAGGACCCTTCGAAAAAGGTCCAGCAGACATTGAAGCGCGCCAAGGCTGATCAGCGCGAAGTCGCAACACCGACAGCGCGTCCGAGTGTTGTCCGGCTGGACATCAATGTTACCGCGCCGAACAAGATCTTTGTGCGTGGTCGCGGCCTTGATGCGGAAATTGGCGGTTCAGTACGGCTGACCGGCCCTGCAACGGATATCCAGCCTGTTGGCGGTTTTGATCTTATCCGCGGTCGTCTTGGCATTCTTGGCCAACGCATTACCTTTACGGAAGGTCAGGTAACGCTGGTTGGCGACCTTGATCCTGAGATCAACTTTGTTGCCAGTACACAGAGCAGCGATATCACCGTCAATGTGACGGTAAAGGGCCGTGTATCCGACTTGCAGATAGTGTTCTCCTCGCAGCCGGAGCTTCCGCAGGATGAAGTCATGGCGCGGCTGATCTTCAATCGCTCGATAAGTGAACTGACGCCGCTGCAGATAGCCCGTCTGGCAACAGCCGCTGCGGAACTGGCGGGTGGTTCGAACTCATCGCTTATTGATAGCCTGCGCAAGAGCACGGGCCTTGATGACCTTGATGTCGTCACCGACAGCGAAGGCAATGCCGGCGTGCGGGCAGGCCGCTATATCAGGGATAATATCTATCTGGGGGTCGAGGCAGGTGCGGGTGGTAACACCAAGGGCACGATCAATCTCGACATTACGCCCAATCTGAAAGCCAAGGGTGCCGTTGGCAGCGATGGCGATTCCGGCGCGGGTCTGTTCTTCGAGAAAGACTACTAAAAGCATTTCCAGCAGAGTGCGACGCGGTTTTGCGTCCGGATAATGCGTTGAAAAACGTATGTTCACAGGATAAGGGCGGCGCATTGCACCGCCCTTTTTGTTTTAAGCCCGTGCTGGCAATACCGGCAGCGGTTCTGCACGGCCAACCACGAAAGCGTAATTGAATGCGCCGATGACAGCGACACCGGCAGCCAGAGCGAAAGACGGAATGTAATTCCCACTGAACAGATCAAGCAGATAACCGAACAGGAACGGGCTGATAATCCCCGCAATGTTCGACGCAAAGTTCTGGATGCCGCCGATTGAAGCTACGTGATGTGAGCTTGGCGCAACGTCTGCTGGCAGTGACCAGATTGCAGTCGCTGCAACCGCCAGGCTGCTGTACGAAATCGCAAGGAAGATCAGCGCCATATAAAGCGATGTCACGAGTGCTGCCGGGAGAATGGCGGCACCACCAAGCAGACCGCCAACCATGATGATCTTGCGGATCGTCGTCACATCGGCGCCGTTGCGGATTGCCTTGTCAGCCCAGATACCTGCTGCCCATGCCGCAGCAACGGCGGTAAGGCCGGGGATCATGCCGAAGGTGCCGAGTTCCGCGAGATTGAGGCCGCGCGCATTCTTCAGATAATCCGGAAACCATGTCAGGAAGAAATAGATGACGAAGTTCAGACAGAAGAAGCCGATCATCATGCCCCAGATGGTGCGATAACGGAAAAGGTCGCGCCAGCGGATTTTTACCGCCTCCGCATCGTCATTGTCTTCCGTGCGTCCACCATTGTCGGTGATGTATTGACGCTCAAGATCGTTTGCACCGGGATGATCAGCCGGGTCGCGATACATCATGTACCAGAAGAATGCCCAGACGAGACCAAGTGCACCGAGGATAATGAACGAGTAGTGCCATGTGGCCAGCGCGATAATGCCGGTGACGATGGGCAATGCGAGAACAGTGCCGACGCGCGAGCCGGAATCGACGACCGCGGTGGCAAAGGCGCGCTCGCTTTTGGGGAACCAGCGCGAGGCAGCCTTGGTTGCGCTGGGATAGGCTGGTGCCTCACCCGCACCCAATGCGAACCGCATACCGAAGAAACCCCAGAAGCTGGTGGCGAGCGGTGTCAACGCCGTGAATACGGACCACCATACGGCCGCCAGCGAGAAGGACCGCCGTGCGCCAACCTTGTCGGTGAACCAGCCTGCGATCAGCATCATGCCGTCATAGGCCCAGAAGAACGCACCGAAGATGAGACCCTTTTCGGCATTGGTCAGGTTGAGGCCGAGTTCAGCATCGATATAGGGAAGTGCCACGCTCATATTGGCGCGGTCGAGATAATTCATCGTCAGGCCGAGAAAGCACATCGCGAGAATGATGTACCGGACCTTGCTGGCTCCCGCCGGAGCTTTTTGTGGGGGGTGGGCAGCTTTGGTAGCTGAGGACATTTTGTATCTCCCTTTGCCGCATCAGGCCGAAGCCAACGGCATCGCATCATGCAAAAGTTGCGAGTGGCAACTTAACCATTTGTACGGATGTTCCTTGCGAAACGAGGTCGCTAAAAAAGTGCCGGCACAACCGTACCGGCACCTTAATTGCTATAATGATTTATACCATCAGGAAGTTCAGGCCTGCACAACCAACTGGCGCTGTTCGCCAAGCCCCTCGATACCAAGGGTGATGATGTCGCCTTCCTTGAGGAACACATTCGGCTTCTGGCCAAGGCCAACGCCGGGAGGTGTGCCCGTCGAAATGATGTCACCCGGATGCAGGCTCATGAACTGCGACAGGTAAGAGACAAGATACTTCACGCCATAGACCATCGTTGCGGATGTGCCATCCTGATAGCGGTGACCGTTGACTTCCAGCCACATCTTCAGGTCCTGCGGGTCCTTGACCTCGTCCTTGGTAACAAGCCATGGGCCGGTTGGGCCAAATGTGTCGCAGCTTTTGCCCTTCGTCCATTGGCCCTGACGTTCCGCCTGGAATGCGCGCTCGGAAACATCATTGATCAGGCAATAGCCTGCCACGTGATCCATCGCTTCGTCTTCGCTGACATATTTGGCATGCTTGCCGATGACAACGCCAAGCTCGACTTCCCAGTCGGTCTTGAGCGAGGTGCGGGGAATTTCGACATCATCGTTCGGGCCAACGATGGCAGATGTTGCCTTCATGAAGATGATCGGCTCCGGCGGCACTGTCGCGCCAGTCTCGGCCGCGTGATCGGAATAGTTCAGGCCGATGCAGATGAACTTACCTGTTCCGGAAACGCAGGCACCATAACGCTCAACCTCGACTATTGGCAGCGAAGCAGGGTCAATGGCAGCCAGCTTTTTCAAACCTTCCGGCGAAATCGCTTCTCCGGCAATATCTTTCACATGCCCTGAAAGATTCCGGACTTTGCCATCCTTATCGACAAGACCTGGCTTTTCCTGGCCGAGCGGGCCATAACGCAAGAGTTTCATTGGTCAACCTTCTCTTCACTGGTGAGTAGTGGCTTAGTATGTAGCACGGCCACCGGAAATGTCGAATACTGCGCCGGTCGTGAATGAACATTCTTCACTGGCAATCCACGTAATCAGCGATGCAAGCTCCTCGACTTTACCAAAACGCTGCATCGGGATCTTCGAAAGCATGTAATCGATAAACTCCGGCTTCAATTGCTGGAGGATCGGCGTATCAACTGTCGCTGGTGTTATGGCGTTAACGGTTATTCCATCGCCAACAAGCTCCTTGCCAAGCGATTTGGTCAGACCGATCACAGCTGCCTTTGAAGCGCTGTAGGCCGACGCATTGGGATTACCCTCTTTGCCTGCAATGGAGGCGACATTGACGATCCGGCCATAACCATTCTTCTGCATGACTGGCACGACGAAACGATTGCAGTAGAACAAGCCGTGCAGATTAATATCGACGACCTTCTTCCACTGGTCTATAGGATAATCGGCAACCTTGGCATTGGGGCCAGTTATGCCCGCCGAGCAAATCAACACATCGATCTTGCCAAATGCCGAAACAGTTTCCTGCGTGGCTTTATCGACCTGATCCGGGTCCGACACGTCAAGCCGCACGCCATGCGAAGAAGCGCCGAGCGCTGCCTTCGCCTCGTCGATCTTTGCTGCATCCACATCCCACAGGCTGACCGTGCCGCCTTCCGACACGATCCGCTCTGCTGTCCTGAAACCTATGCCGGAGGCACCGCCGGTTATGACCGCGTGCCGCCCTTCATAGCGTCGTATGGAATTCGCCATGCTTCCTCCCGCTCTATTGTTTGACGCATTGTCCGAACGCAAAACCGCTACGCACTTTGCTGGAAATGCTTAGGGTCAGGACCTGTTAATCTGGTCGCAATGGTATGAGGCTTTTCGTTTGGCCAGGAGGAGCAAAGGCGAAGGCAATGTGGTTCATTGTCGAGACTTTGCGACAAACTGGGCGGGCGAAAAGACCATATCCTACGGACGCCAAAATGGCCGCAAGCTGCAGTGTCGAACCGCTTGGCCGGGGGAAGGCCCCGCCCTTCACGCTTCTCCTCGCATCTTCTTGCCATTGTAGGCGCCATTGCGATCATATTAATAGGTCCTGACCCTAGTGATTGTCGCGCGGCAGGCCCTTTGTCTGAGCAATACGCTGGTAGCCGACGGCAGGTTTCAGCACCATGCCTTCGTCAAGCTGCCCAACCATGCCGCGCTGGATTTCCTGCCAAGGTGTCTGGCTGGCAGGATATTTGTAGCCACCGGCAGCGATCAGATCGTCCTTGCGCTTCTGCAATTCCTCATCGTCGATCAGAATGTTTGCGGTGCCCTTATTGAGGTCGATACGCAGATGATCGCCGGATCGCACCAGAGCAAGTCCGCCATTGACCGCAGCTTCCGGTGAAGCATTGAGGATGGAAGGCGAACCCGATGTACCGGACTGGCGGCCATCGCCGAGGCAAGGCAGCGCGTGAATGCCCTGTTTCAGCAGATAGGCCGGAGGCTGCATGTTGACGACTTCCGCTGCGCCCGGATAGCCGATTGGTCCCGTACCGCGCATGATGAGGATGCTGTTTTCATTGAGGCCAAGCGCGGGATCATCGATCCTGTGATGATAATCCTCAGGTCCATCGAATACTTCTGCAATACCTTCAAAGGCTTCCAGATCATCGGGGTTGGAAAGATAGCGCTCGCGGAACTCGTCAGAGATCACGCTGGTCTTCATGATGGCGCTATCAAACAGATTGCCCTTGAGATTGATAAAACCTGCCTTCTTCTTCAATGGCGCATCGTAGGTTTTGATCACATCCGTATTGAGGTTTTCGGCATGTTCGCAATTCGTGCCGATACTCTGGCCATTGACGGTTACAGCCGATGGATGCGGCAGTTTTCCGGCTTTCATAAGTTCGGCAACGACGGCAGGGACGCCGCCCGCGCGATGATAATCTTCGCCGAGATACTCACCGGCTGGCTGCAGATTGACCAGCAAAGGTACATCGTGGCCGATTTCCTGCCAGTCATCATTGTCGAGGGGAATGTTCAGATGGCGCGCAATGGCATTGAGATGGATTGGAGCATTGGTTGAGCCGCCAATGGCAGAATTGATGACGATGGCATTTTCAAAAGCTGCGCGCGTCATGACATCGGAAGGCTTCAAATCTTCACGCACCATATCGACGATGCGTTTGCCGGTATCATAGGCGATCTGTCCGCGTTCGCGATATGGCGCGGGAATGGCCGCACCACCCGGCAATTCCATGCCAAGCGCTTCCGCCAGCGAGTTCATGGTTGTCGCGGTGCCCATGGTGTTGCAATAACCAACCGATGGAGCGGATGAAGCAACGATGTCCATGAATTCATCATAGTTGATTTCGCCGGAAGAGAGCTTCTCGCGGGACTTCCAGACGATCGTGCCGGAGCCTGTACGCTCACCGCGATGCCAGCCATTCAGCATGGGTCCGACAGACAAGGCGATGGCGGGAATATTGACTGTGGCAGCACCCATCAGCATGGCCGGGGTAGTCTTGTCGCAGCCGATTGTCAGCACAACACCATCGAGCGGATAACCGAAAAGCACTTCGACGAGGCCTAGATAGGCAAGGTTGCGATCAAGTGCGGCCCCCGGACGCTTGCCGGTTTCCTGTATCGGATGGACGGGAAACTCAAAAGGAATGCCGCCCGCAGCAATAATGCCATCGCGTACGCGTTTGGCGAGTTCGATGTGGTGACGGTTGCAGGGCGAAATGTCAGAGCCGGTCTGGGCGATGCCGATGATCGGCTTGCCGGATTGCAGCTCGCCACGCGTCAGGCCGTAATTCAGATAGCGCTCCAGATAGAGCGCTGTCATCCCCGGATTGTCAGGATTGTCGAACCATTCCTGCGAGCGAAGTTTTTTCGGGGCTTTGTTGGTGGTCATTTTTGAGAAGGCTCCAATTATTCCTTGACCGCGCCGGTCATGGAAGAAACGTAATAATCGACAAAGAACGAGTAGAGAATGACAACGGGCAGCGACCCGAACAGTGCGCCCGCCATCAACGAACCCCACTCGAAAACATCGCCTCGAACCAGCTCTGTCAGCACACCAACCGGGACAGTCTTGTTCTCAGAGGATTGGATGAAGGTCAGCGCATAGATGAACTCATTCCACGATAAAGTGAAGGCAAAAATACCTGCAGAGATCAGACCGGGCACTGCCAGCGGCAATATGACCCTGACCAGAATCTGCCAGCGGGAGGCACCATCCACCAAGGCGCTTTCCTCAAGCTCAAAAGGAATCGAGCGGAAATAACCCATCAGCAGCCATGTGCAGAATGGAATGAGGAAGGTCGGATAGGTGAAGATCAGTGCAAGCTTGGTATCGTAGATACCGAACTTGAATACGATCACTGCCAGCGGAATGAACAGGATTGAAGGCGGCACCAGATAGGCGAGGAAGATCAGGAGGCCGACCGGACGTGATCCGGAGAAGCGGACGCGTTCAATGGCGTAGGCAGCAAAGACCGATGCGCCTAGAGACAGCACAGTCGCACAGACGGAAACCACGATCGTGTTCCACAGCCAGCCGGGATAGGAGGTTTCGAACAGCAGATATTTGATGTGGTCAAACGTTGGCTTCACCACCCAGAAAGGGCTGAAATTGTTGTAGTCGGTCAGCTGGTTGTTTGGTTTCACCGCAGTGATCGCCATCCAGTAGAATGGAAACAGCAGCACGATGATGAAGACAAGCAGCGGCAGGTAGAGCACGACGATGCGCCGTGGCAACCGGTTGAGATAGCTCATGCCCTGCGCTTCGTCGTTGAGCGGCTGGACTGTCGTTTGTTCGGAAATGCTCATGATCGTTCTCCCTCCGCTCAATCTTGTCCGCCCTGTTGCCATTTGCGGCGCTGAAGGCCGAAGAATGAGAACAGGATCGAAGCGAGGAGGAATGGGATCATGGCAACGGCAATGGCGGCGCCTTCGCCAAGCTGCCCGCCGGGAATGCCGCGCTGGAACGATAATGTTGCCATCAGATGCGTGGCGTTAACCGGCCCGCCTTTTGTCAGCACGTAGATAAGCTGGAAATCGGTAAAGGTGAAAAGTACCGAGAAGGTCATGACAACGGCGATGATCGGCGTCAGCATGGGCAGGGTGATGAAGCGGAAACGCTGCCAACCCGTAGCGCCATCAAGCGACGCGGCTTCATGCAGCGATTGCGGGATTGTCTGCAAGCCTGCAAGCAGTGAGATTGCCACAAAAGGAATGCCGCGCCAGACATTGGCGGCAATAACCGAGGCGCGTGCATTGTTTGGATCGCCGAGGAAATTGATTGGTCCGTCGATCCAGCCAAGCTGCATCAGCGACCATGAAACAATCGAGAACTGCGCATCGTAAATCCACCAGAAGGCAAGGGCGGACAACACTGTCGGGACTACCCAGGGCAGGAGGATAATGGCGCGAAAGAATGATTTGAAAGGCAGGTGTTCGTTGAGGATCATCGCCAGCCAGAGCCCTAAACCGAACTTCAGAACGGAGGCGATAAAGGTGTAGAGGACCGTATTGTAAACAGCCATCCAGAACACGCTGTCATTGGCGAGAGCCTGATAATTCTCAAGCCCGATGAATATGCCATCGCGGCCGATCTTCGCATCGGTGAAGCCGAGCCAGACACCCAGCCCGAGCGGATATGTGAGAAAGCATATGAGGAATACTGCTGCAGGCAGCATGAAGAACAGGCCGACCGCAGTGTTGCTGCGGGCCATTGCACCAAAGCCAGAGTTTCGTTTTGCAGTCGGCGTCATTGTCATCGGATATCTCCGGTTGCGTCGGCTTCGAAAGCAATTCCAGGAAAAGTGGTAGCCGGTTTTCCGTCCGGAATTGCGTAACAACGGTCAGCCTTCCGCCACATTTGCGCGGCGGAAGGCTTGTGTTCCTTAAGTGGCGTAGTAGCGGTTGGCGCGCTTCTCCGCCTGTGCGATGGCATCCTCTGCGGTCATCTGGCCGGTGACGGCTGTGACATACATATCGACCAGAACATAATCGGCCATGACGCCTGCAGACGCTGTTCCCAAAGGCCCTGCAAAGCCATTCGGACGAAGCGTTTCGGAAGCGCGTGCATAGGCTTCATGGATCGGATTGGATTTCCAAACCGGATTGGCCGCAAATTCCTTGAGCGGCTGGCAGCAATAGGCGCTGGCACCTTCAATCCACGAATTCATGTTTTCGGCCTGATACATGAATTGCAGATAGGCTTTTGCAGCTTCCGGATATTTCGTGTGTTTGAAGATCGAAATAGTCGAAGTCTGATGTAGTTCGATGGACTGACCGGCGGGACCGATAGGCAGGTTTGTCGAGCGCATGTCCTCGGCAATATCGGCCATGGATGGATCAGCTTTGGCTGTATAGTAGGCCGAGACACCATTTGCAGTCAGTGATATCTGACGGGCAAGGAAGGCGCGATTATTGTTGACGTCCTGCCAGCTTTCAGTGCCGGGAATGAATGTCTTGTAAAGCTCCTGTGCATATTTGACGGAAGCCAAAGTTTCAGGGCTGTTGATGACAACCTTGCCGCTCTCATCGACCATCATGCCGCCATGGCTCCAAAGCAGCCAATGCGCATAGTTGTTGCCGTCGCCCACTGCCTTGCCGTGCGGGAAGCCTGCCGGAGTGCCCTTGGCCTGCAACGCCTTGCACAGTTCAAGAAAGCCTGCCGTGTCCTTCGGAAACTCCTGGAAACCAGCGGCTTTCATGTGGCTGTCGCGATAGATAACCGCATTGCCGATGGCGCAAAGTGGAAGGGCAATGAACTTGCCGTCACGCTTGGCATAGCCTTCAAGACCGGCATACCAACCGCCATGAGCACCGCCGAGATATTCGCCAAGCTCGGTCACGTCGATCAGCTTGTCGGGGTATTGCTGTGGATCGTCAAACCAGCTCATGACCATATCGGGACCGGAACCAACATTGGCAGCGACGGCAGCTTTCGGGCGAACGTCCTCCCAGCTTTCCTTGTCTACACGCACAGTAACGCCAGTGGCATCAGTGAATTTTTTGGTATTGGCCAGCCAGGCGGCTTCTTCAGCCGGAACGAATGGAACCCAGCGAAGGAGGCGCAGCGTTGCGCCTTCTTCCGGCTTGTAGGCAGGCGCAGAGCCTTGCGCAAAGGCTGGTGTCAGGCCAAAACGGTTCAGCCCTGCGGCGGCGACTAGTCCGGCTGATGCGCCGAGAAGATGTCTTCTATTGATGGTCATTCTTGCTCCTCCTTGGTTGTAAAAGGCTTTTGAAATGCTCCCACATTTCAGGCCATGAGTGCCGGGGCTTTATGACGAAGACCTGCTCCCGACCGGCAGGCACCGCTTATGAACTTCAGACCAGTCGTTTGCCGGTTTCAGCATCGAAGAGATATGTTGCTTCAGCATGGATCGACAGACCCACGGTCTCACCCGGCTTGGCGCTGATACGCTGGTGGAAAACGCCGGTAACGAGATCGCCGCCAACCCGCATGATCATTTGCGTTTCCGAGCCGGTTGGCTCGATCACCACCACCTCCGCAGGAATACCGCCATCGGCAATGGTCATGTGTTCTGGCCGCAGACCATAGATCAGCGCACGTCCCTTGGCGCTTTCCGGCGCCTTGGCAACGGGAAGATCCACGCCATTGTCAGTCTTGAATTTGAGTGTGCTGTTCGGATCAAGTTTACCCTTGAGCATGTTCATGGCAGGTGAGCCAATGAAGCTGGCAACAAACAGGTTGGCGGGCTGATCATAGAGTTCGAGCGGTGCACCGATCTGCTCGACCAGACCGTCATGCATGACGACAATCTTGTCGGCCATGGTCATGGCTTCGATCTGGTCGTGCGTGACATAAACCGTTGTGGTCTTCAGCCGCTGATGCAGTTCCTTGATCTCGGCGCGCATGGCGACACGCAGCTTGGCATCAAGATTGGACAAAGGCTCGTCAAAAAGGAAGACCTGCGGGTCGCGGACAATGGCTCGGCCCATGGCAACACGTTGGCGCTGACCACCGGAAAGCTGGCGTGGAAAGCGATCAAGAAGCGGTGTCAGTCCGAGTATTTCCGCTGCAGGCTTCACCCGCTTTTCGATTTCGGCTTTCGAGGCGCGTTTCAACGTCAGCGAGAAGGCCATGTTGTCGGCCACGGTCATATGCGGATAAAGCGCATAATTCTGGAACACCATGGCAATGTCGCGTTCCTTGGGCGCGAGACCGTTCACGACTTGGCCGCCGATCTTGATTTCGCCTGCCGAGATATTCTCCAGCCCCGCCAGCATGCGCAGCAAGGTAGACTTGCCGCAGCCGGAAGGCCCGACAAGGATGACGAACTCGCCATCTTCAATCTTGATGTCGACACCCTTGATGACGGGATGCGTACCGAATGATTTTCGTACGTCGGCGAATTCAACCGATGCCATGCGCTCTCCTCCAGAAATTATGTCAGGCACCACTTCTCCCAAAGTGCTGCCCTATGATTTATCCGCGACCCACCAGTGGCATTTTAGTCGCCATGATCGTCATTGTCAGTACATTCGCGTCCAGCGGCAGGCTTGCCATATAGACCACCGCATCACCGATATGGTGCGCCGGTATTGTCGGCTCGCTGGCAATCTCGCCATTGGCCTGCATGACGCCGCCCGCCATTTTTGATGTCATTTCAGTCGTAGCATTGCCGATATCGATCTGCCCGCAGGCAATATCGAAAGGCCTGCCATCCAGCGCCGTCGATTTTGTCATGCCGGTCACCGCATGCTTTGTTGCCGTATAGGGCGCCGTATTGGGGCGAGGGGTCTGTGCCGAGATTGAACCATTGTTGATGATACGTCCGCCACGGGGTGACTGCGCCTTCATCAGCTTCATCGCCTGCTGCGTGCAGAGGAATACCCCTGTCAGGTTAGCACCAACGATTGCATTCCAGTGTTCGAACGTCAGTTCTTCCATGGCGATGTTCGGAACATTGATACCTGCATTGTTGACCAGAAGATCAAGTCGTCCAAACTCGCTTTTGATCGCCTCGAAAAGTGCCGCGACGGAGTTCGGATCGCTTACATCTGCGGTGATTGGTTTGACTGTACCACCTGTGCCTGCGGCTAAAGTCTTGGCCGCATCTTCAAGCACATCCTTGCGCCTGCCTGAAATGACAACCGTATAGCCAACGCCCAGCAATGCGGTGGTGATCGCCTTGCCGACGCCTGTTCCGCCGCCTGTCACCAGCGCGATTTTGCCTTTACCTGAATCGATCACGCTCATGCTGGAATCTTTCCGCCCAGTTCATCGTCAATATGCGCCTTGATGATGTCGTCAAAGGCTGTCTCCGCCTTGAAACCAAGCTTGGCGGCGCGTGACGTATCAAAATCCGTTGCCCAACCGGCAACGATCTTCTGGATCACAGCATCGGGCTCGCGCCGGATGAGTTTTACAGCCTTGTCTCCTGCCACGCGTTGCAGGGCGGCAATCTCTTCTCCGACAAGTGCTGAAAGCCCCGGCATGGAAAGATTGCGCCTTGGTCCGACTTTTTCGAGATCGAGTGTTGCGGCATGAATGAAAAAGCCGACTGCCGAGCGCGGGCTTGTAAACCAGTGCCGTACGTTTTCATCGACGGGAAGAATGGCTTCCTGCCCCGAAAGCGGTTCGCGCAGAATGTTTGAGAAGAAACCCGAGGCGGCCTTGTTTGGTTTACCCGGACGAATGCAGATGGTTGGCAGGCGAATGCCGATACCGTCGAAAAACCCCCTGCGGCTGTAGTCGGAGAGCAAAAGCTCGGAGATCGCCTTTTGCGTGCCATAGCTTGTGAGCGGTGTCGTGAAAAACTCGTCGCCGATCTTGTCCGGAAAGGGTGTGCCGAAAACGGCTATGGAAGAGGCGAAGATGACCCGCGGCCTGTAAGGCTCGCGATGGCCCTCGATCCTGATGGCTTCGAACAGCGAGCGCGTGCCGTCAAGATTGACCTTATAGCCTTTTTCAAAGTCGGCCTCCGCTTCACCGGAAACGATTGCGGCAAGGTGAAAGATCATATCGGGGCGGGTGGCTATCAGCTTTTCTGCGACCCCGGGGTCAGATAGGTCCGCTGCGATGGTGCTGGAAATACCGGCAAAGGCAGGGGGTGCAACAGGTTCGAAAACATCAACCAGCGTCAGTTTGTCGATATCCAATCCGAGCGCGCCCGGATTGGCAGCGATCTTGTCCAAAAGCTTGCGGCCAACCATTCCGGCTGAACCGATCACCAAAACATGCATATGCGGTATTCCTCCCTGCAAGCCCCTCCCGGGCCCAAAACAATTCCAGAAAAAGTAGGTGCCGGTTTTCCGTCCGGAATCATGACAACAGAATTGATGCGAACAGCTCTAATGTTAGCGCTGTCATAAAGTTATGCACACTGACTAGCGTTCATCAAGTGTTTTATGGTAGCGCTGTCATTATTCTTCCGAAATGCCTTGGATGGGACACCATGGCCCGCAAACGAAACGCCAATCGAACCGCCGGTACTCCGACCTTGGCCGATGTGGCGCGGCTGGCGGGTATGAGCGAAATCACCGTTTCGCGCGTCGTTCGCAACCAGGGGCCAATTGCTGACGCCACGCGAACCCGCGTTCAGGCCGCGGTTGCCCAGCTCGGTTACATCCCCAATCGCGCTGCGGGAAGTCTCGCTTCTGCTGCCTCGACACTGATGACCGTGCTCCTGCCGTCACTTTCGAACATTGTCTTTCCCGATGTTTTGCGCGGGATACATACTGCGATTACCGAAACAGCGTTTCAGCCGGTTATCGGCGTTACCGACTATGATCCCCTGATTGAAGAGCGTATTCTTCTGTCGTTTCTGGCGTGGCAGCCTGCAGCCGTCATTCTCGCAGGCCTGCATCACACGCCCATCGCACGAAAACATCTGGAGCAGGGGCGGTTTCGTGTCGCCGAACTGATGGATATCGATGGCGATCCCGTCGATATCGCTGTGGGCATGTCGCACCGGCAGGCTGGTTATGAAACCGGGCGGCATCTCATCAAGCGGGGTTATCGCAAATTCGGTTATGCCGGGCATATGCTTGTCCATGATGATCGCGCCAAAGCCCGCTATGAAGGATTGTGCTCTGCGTTACAGGATGGCGGGCTTTCACTGGTTGCGGAGATGCGCTCGCCCGGCGGTGGTTCGACAATAGCCGGGCGCGAGCTTCTGGAAAAACTGCTTGTGGCTCATCCGGATATCGATGTTGTCATCTTCCCGAATGACGATATGGCCATGGGTGGCATATTTCACTGCATTCACGCGGGGATCGTCATCAAAGAGCGGCTTGGCATATTCGGGTTCAATGGTTTGGATATCGGACAGGCAATGCCATTGCCTCTATCGACGATCCTGTCCAAGCGTTTCCTTATTGGTAAGACAGCTGCGGAAAAGCTCCTTGAAAGCCGCGAACGTCCGGCAGAGAAAACAATCATCAATACCGGATTCGATATTATTGAAGGTGCTACGGCTTAGCTGTATCCGTATGCTGCATTGCTCCTGAGCTTGTCGAAGGGCGAACCACGCAGAACGGCCCGATGCAGTATTAAGACTTGCAAAACTTAGCCGGTTTCGCTTTAGCCCCAATTGACATATTTGCGTTTTCGTTTTCGTATAGAAACCACCAAAACGAAAATGAAAGCGTTACCCCATGTTTCTTGCTCCCAGACATGCCGAAATTCTGGAGATGGCCAAGGAGCATGGTCGTGTGCTGGTCGATGATCTGGCTATGCACTTCAATGTAACGCCGCAGACCATCAGAAAAGACCTCAATGATCTGTGTGATCAGCGCCTGCTCACCCGCATACATGGCGGCGCTTTATTCCCCTCTGGTGTCCAGAACCTTGAGTATGAGGCCCGGCGATTAATCGCTGCGAGCGAAAAGGAAGCCATCGGCAAGGCGGCGGCAGAGCTGATACCCGACAATGCATCGCTCTTTGTCAATATCGGCACGACAACCGAGGCGGTGGGTCAGGCCCTTCTGGATCGTAAAGGTCTCATGATTATCACTAATAATATTAATGTTGCCAATAGGTTACGTATTTATCCCGATATCGAGGTCGTGATCGCCGGTGGTGTTGTACGCGGCTCCGATGGCGGTATTGTCGGCGAAGCCGCCGTAGACTTCATTCGCCAGTTCAAGGTCGATTTTGCGGTGATCGGCACGTCGGCAATCGATAGCGATGGCGCCTTGCTTGATTTCGATTTTCGCGAGGTCAAGGTTGCGCAGGCGATCATGGCGAATGCCCGGCACGTAATCCTCGTTTCGGACTCGACAAAGTTTGAGCGAACCGCGCCGGTGCGTATAGGGCATCTGTCACAGGTCAATACCTTCATCACCGACCGCTGCGAAAGCGAGGCGATACGCCGGATTTGTAGCGAAGCAGATGTTCGATTGATTGAAACGTCTGGTTGAAACCGCCCCTTGTGCGTTGGTCGGTTGCGCGCTATAGTTCATTTTAGTTTCGTATTGCTTTCGCAATTTCAACATTTTCCTTTCGCATTTGCGAAAGAATGGTGCGGTGCGAAATGAGGGTGGGAAAAGATTTGACTGGCCAGATTTACGATATCTTCGTCATAGGCGGCGGCATCAATGGCTGCGGCATTGCGCGTGACGCTGTGGGTCGTGGCTATTCGGTTTTTCTGGCCGAGATGAATGATCTTGCCAGCGGTACGTCCTCCGGTTCAACCAAGCTTATCCATGGCGGCCTGCGCTATCTCGAGCATTACGAATTCCGCCTTGTGCGCGAGTCCTTGATGGAGCGTGAGGTTCTCTGGGCCTGTGCGCCGCATATCATCTGGCCGATGCGTTTTGTGCTGCCGCACCACAAGGGCTTGCGTCCTGCATGGCTGCTGCGGCTCGGTCTTTTCCTCTACGATCATATTGGCGGGCGCAAGAAGCTGCCTGTTACACGCACGCTGGACATGACCCGCGATCCAGCCGCAAAGCCGCTGAAATCGCTTTACACAAAAGCATTTGAATACTCCGATTGCTGGGTCAATGATGCGCGCTTCGTTGCGCTCAATGCTCGTGACGCTGCAGATCGCGGCGCAACTATCCGCACACGTACCAAGGTCGTCAGCGCTGTTCGCGATAGTGATCATTGGACCCTGACATTGCAGGATAGCCTGACCGGTGCAAAGGAAGAGGTGCAGGCGAAGCTTGTGGTCAATGCTGCCGGTCCGTGGGTGGATGAAGTATTGACCGGCGTTGTCGGCAGCAACAACGCGCATAATGTACGTCTGGTGCAGGGCAGTCATATCGTCGTGAAAAAGAAGTTCGACGATCCGCGTGCCTATTTCTTCCAGAACACTGACGGACGCATCATCTTCGCTATTCCCTATGAGCAGGATTTCACGCTGATTGGTACAACCGATCAGGATTATCACGGCAATCCTGCCGAGGTGAAAATCAGCGATACGGAGATAGATTATCTGTGTGCCGCTGCCAGTGAATATTTTGTTGAGCCGGTCAAGCGCGAGGATGTTGTCTGGACCTATTCCGGCGTGCGTCCGCTTTACGATGATGGAGCATCAAAAGCGCAGGAAGCAACGCGCGATTACGTGTTGAAAACCGATGCACCGGAAGGCCGCGCGCCGATCCTGAATATCTTCGGAGGCAAGATCACCACATACCGCCGCCTGTCGGAACATATGCTTGAAAAGATCGAAGATCAGCTTGGCAAGCGTGGCAAGCCATGGACTGCAACGGGTACTTTGCCCGGCGGCAATTTTGCCGTGACGGCTTTTGATAGCGAATTGCAGAAACTGAGGGCAGACTATCCATTCCTTGAGGCGGCGCATGCGCATCGGCTTTTCCGTCTCTATGGCACGAAGGCCCGTATTTTGCTTGGCAATGCAAAGTCTCTCGGCGATCTGGGTAAGCATTTTGGATCGGATTTATACGAGGCTGAAGTACGCTATCAGATAGAGCAGGAATGGGCACTGACCGCGCAGGATGTGCTGTGGCGCAGGACCAAGAAGGGCCTGCATCTGAGTGCCGATGAAGCTGGTGCTCTCGATCATTTCATGGAAGGCGCAGTCGACAGACGGCGCGCCATTGCTGCAGAATAAATATACCGTTGATGCGTGTTGAAGCGCGTGTCGGCTCTGGGAGGAGAAGTAATGCTGGAACTGCGGAATGTATCCAAGATGGTGGGCGGCAAGCCGCACCTCAGCGATATATCGCTGACTTTGGAACATGCAACGCTGAACGTTCTGCTCGGGCCCACCCTGTCCGGCAAGACCAGCCTTATGCGTATCATGGCTGGCCTTGACGTGCCGACCTCCGGCTCCGTCTGGTTCGATGGGCAGGATGTAACCGGCGTTCCGGTTCAAAAGCGCTCCGTCGCCATGGTGTATCAGCAGTTCATCAACTATCCCGCCTTCACGGTGTATGAGAATATAGCCTCGCCCATGCGTGTCGCAGGCGCTGACAAGGCGACCATTGATCGGGAAGTGCGCAAAGCCGCTGAAATCCTCAAGCTGACGCCATATCTGGACCGAACACCGCTAAGCCTTTCCGGAGGCCAGCAGCAGCGCACCGCTCTTGCCCGTGCTATCGTCAAGAACGCCAAGCTCGTGCTGCTCGATGAGCCGCTGGCCAATCTCGATTACAAGCTGCGCGAGGAATTGCGTCAGGAATTGCCACGGATATTCGCCGAGTCCGGCACGATCTTTGTTTATGCGACCACCGAGCCGCATGAGGCATTGCTGCTTGGCGGCAGCACAGCAACGCTTTCAGAGGGACGTGTTACACAGTTCGGCTCTACAATCGATGTGTTCCGCAAGCCGGATGACCTTGTTACCGCGCAGACTTTTGCCGATCCGCCGCTGAACACAATCGCGCTTGCCAAATTCGGCAAGGCTTTCCAGCTGGAAGGCGGCGTTACTCTGCCAATCCCTTCGAATCTGACGGATATTGCCGACGGCACTTATACAATCGGCTTCCAGCCGCATCACATCAATACCGTTCGCAGCAATGCTGAAGAAATCGGGTTGAAGGCGCGCGTTACCGCAACTGAAATCACTGGCTCGGAAAGCTTTGTGCATCTGTCCTTTGCCGATGCGCGCTGGATCATGCTCGCACACGGTATCCACATTCACACTCCCGATGAGGAAATCGATATCTTCATCGATCCGCGCAACCTGATGATTTTTGACGGCAACGGCAGTTCTGTTCGCCGCGCCCAGAAACTGGCGGCAGAGCCCTTTTTGACCACATTGACCTATTCTGACGGAGGCATGTTGTGACAAGATCAAGCAAAGACAGGAAGACCCGCACTCTGCGTGCGGGCGAGTGGCTTTGCGCTGGAATTGGCGCAACAGGACCCGTCCCTTCGGGTTTCCGACTGGCGGCCATCCACTTTGTCAGGCGGCTTCGTCCGATGAACCACATCGACCTCGCCACCTTCCGCGTGGACTGTCTAGCCAGCCGAGAAACAGAATACGTCCAATATGGTCAGAAAGGGCTCTAACATGGCACGTATTGATCTGAACCATATCCGCCATGCTTACGGCCCCAATCCGAAGTCGGATAAGGATTATGCGTTGCGTGAAGTTCATCACAGTTGGGAGGATGGCGGCGCCTATGCGCTGCTCGGCCCATCTGGCTGCGGCAAGACAACATTGTTGAACATCATTTCTGGGCTTATCCACCCGTCGCATGGACAATTGCTGTTCAACGGGCAGGACGTGACCAACCTTTCAACGCAAGAGCGCAACATTGCGCAGGTGTTCCAGTTCCCGGTCATCTACGACACCATGACCGTCTACGACAATCTCGCTTTCCCGCTGCGCAATCGCGGCGTTGCAGAATCCGAGATCGACGTCAAGGTGCGCGAAACGCTGGAGATGATCGACCTTGCAAGCTGGGCGAACAAGAAAGCCCGGGGGCTGACCGCCGATCAGAAGCAAAAGATTTCGCTCGGTCGGGGGCTTGTCCGCTCTGATGTAAACGCCATTCTTTTCGATGAACCGCTGACGGTTATCGACCCGCATATGAAATGGGTGCTGCGCTCGCAGCTGAAGCAGTTGCACCAGCGTTTCGGTTATACAATGGTTTATGTCACGCATGACCAGACGGAAGCCCTGACCTTCGCCCAGAAAGTGGTCGTCATGTATGACGGCGAGATCGTGCAGATCGGTACACCGGAAGAATTGTTCGAACGGCCGAAGCATACATTCGTTGGCTATTTCATCGGCTCACCCGGCATGAATGTCATGCCGGTAAAGCTGGCTGGCGGCACGGCGCAAATTGGTGCGCACCAGATACAACTTCCTACACCTGTTACGCCAGCCGATGCCAAAAAGATCGAGCTGGGCATTCGTCCGGAATATGTCCGTATCGGCCGCTCCGGCATGCCGGTGAAGATTGCCAAGGTCGAGGATATCGGGCGGCACAAGATTGTCCGCACCCGTCTCGAAAATCAGGACATCGCAGTCATCGTCGGCGAGGGTGAAGATATCCCTGCCGATCCGCACATCACCTTCGACCCGAAGGGCATAAATATCTATGCCGACAGCTGGCGCGTGGGAGGAAACTGATCATGGAAAAAACCTGGAACAACAAAGCCTGGTTCATGGTTCTGCCTGTGCTGCTTCTCGTGGCTTTCTCGGCAGTTATCCCGCTAATGACCGTGGTCAACTATTCAGTGCAGGACACGTTCGGCAACAACCAGTTCTTCTGGGCGGGTACTGAATGGTTTACGGAAATGCTTACCTCCGAGCGGTTTCATTCGGCGCTGGGCCGGAACCTGTTCTTCTCGTTCATCATTCTTGTCATCGAAATACCGCTCGGAATTATTATCGCGCTTAACATGCCGCGCAAGGGTTGGGGCGTCCCCGTCTGCCTCGTGCTGATGGCGCTGCCGCTGCTCATTCCGTGGAATGTTGTTGGTACGATCTGGCAGGTGTTCGGACGCGTCGATATCGGTCTGCTCGGCCATACGCTTGAGCGTCTTGGCATCAATTACAACTATGTGCAGAATCCGATGCACGCATGGTTCACTGTCATCATCATGGATGTCTGGCACTGGACCAGCCTTGTGGTATTGCTCTGCTATGCCGGGCTTGTTTCGATACCGGATGCCTTCTATCAGGCGGCGAAGATCGATGGCGCTTCGCGTTGGGCTGTGTTCCGTTATATCCAGCTGCCAAAGATGAATCGCGTGCTTCTGATCGCCGTCCTGCTGCGTTTCATGGACAGTTTCATGATCTATACCGAACCATTCGTCGTCACCGGCGGCGGCCCGGGCAATTCGACAACTTTCCTGTCCATTGATCTGGTCAAGATGGCGGTCGGTCAGTTCGACCTTGGACCGGCCGCGGCCATGTCGATCATCTACTTCCTTATCATTCTCCTGATGTCATGGGTGTTCTACACCGTCATGACCAACTATGATGCGGAGCGCTGAGATGTCAGAATCCGTTGCCCGCAGCACACGCGATGTAAGCCCTGAACAGGCCCGGATAGACAAGGCGCTTGCCCGCCGCATGCGCAAGCGCGGCGATGAGTCGAAGTTCTGGTGGCTGATCCCGACGCTTTATATCGTCTTCCTGATGCTACCGATCTACTGGCTCATCAATATGAGCTTCAAGACCAATCAGGAAATCCTCGGTGCCTTTTCGCTTTGGCCACAAAGCCCGACGCTGAACAATTATGCGGTCATTTTTACCGACCCGTCGTGGTACAAGGGCTACATCAACTCGATCATCTATGTGGTGATGAACACGGTAATTTCCGTGCTTGCTGCATTGCCTGCTGCCTATGCGTTCTCGCGCTACCGCTTCCTTGGCGACAAGCATCTCTTCTTCTGGCTGTTGACAAACCGCATGGCACCACCTGCTGTTTTCGCACTGCCATTCTTCCAGCTCTATTCGGCTTTCGGTCTGATCGATACGCACATCGCCGTTGCCCTTGCGCATTGCCTGTTCAACGTGCCGCTGGCCGTTTGGATTCTCGAAGGCTTCATGTCCGGTGTTCCGAAAGAGATCGACGAAACCGCCTATATTGACGGATACTCGTTTCCGCGCTTCTTCGTGAAGATATTCATTCCGCTCATCGCCAGCGGCATCGGTGTTGCTGCCTTCTTCTGTTTCATGTTCTCATGGGTGGAACTGCTCATCGCCCGTACGCTGACGACCACGGCAGCAAAGCCGATCGCGGCAATCATGACGCGCACGGTTTCCGCCTCAGGCATGGATTGGGGTGTGCTTGCCGCGGCGGGCGTGCTGACCATCATCCCCGGTGCGATCGTCATCTATTTCGTCCGCAACTATATCGCCAAGGGCTTTGCCCTGGGGAGGGTATGATGGAAAACACACGGCGCTGGCCGATAGCTCTCTTGGCTGTACTTGCCGCCTATGCGGTTCTTGCCGGCCTGCTTGTGACGGCTGTACCGCTCAAAAGTGGTGCGCGGGATTGGTTCGGCCCACTCGCCGGTGGCGGGTGGATGGCGTGGACATTTCCGACGGCGCTGTTCTTCCTGACGATCTTCGCGCTCATATCGCTGATGGCCGTCTGGGAATATGCCTCGCCGGGTGGCAATCCGCGCATCGGCATTCTTCGCTTTGAAACAACGCGCGGCGACAGGCTTTTCGTATCGCTGCTTGGCAGCGCTTTCATCCACCTTGCATGGCTTGGCCTTGTTGGCCCGAATGTCTGGTGGGCACTTGCAATCTCTGTGGTCTACGCCATCGGCGTATTCCGCTTTGTCTAAAGCATCGGACCGAAAAGTAATCCGGTGATAGGAATTGAATGCCCGGCACCCGCCAGTCATTCAAAACATGCAAATCGCAACTCTGGGAGGACTAAAATGCGAACGCGAATACTGACAACAACAACAGCGCTTGCGCTGCTACTGGGGGCCGGAAGTGCCTATGCGGGCATGGATGAGGCCAAGGCTTTCCTCGACAAGGAAATTGGCGATATGTCATCCCTTGACCGTGCGGGTCAGGAAAAGGAAATGCAGTGGTTCATCGATGCTGCAAAGCCTTTTGCCGGCATGGATATCAAGGTGGTTTCAGAAACGATCACCACCCACGAGTATGAATCCAAGACATTGGCCAAGGCTTTCACGGATATCACCGGCATCAAGATCACCCATGACCTTATCGGTGAAGGTGACGTCGTTGAAAAGCTGCAGACACAGATGCAGTCCGGCGAAAATGTCTATGACGCTTATGTCAACGATAGCGATCTCATAGGCACCCACTGGCGCTACCAGCAGGCCCGCAGCCTGACCGACTGGATGGCCAATGAGGGCAAGGATGTCACCAATCCCGATCTCGACCTTGATGATTTCATCGGCACCAAGTTCACGACTGCTCCAGACGGCAAGCTCTATCAGCTGCCTGACCAGCAGTTCGCGAATCTCTACTGGTTCCGCTATGACTGGTTCAACGACGAAAAGAACAAGGCCGACTTCAAGGAGAAGTATGGTTACGACCTCGGTGTGCCGGTCAACTGGTCAGCCTATGAGGACATTGCCGAATTCTTCACCGGCCGTGAAATCGATGGCAAGAAAGTCTATGGCCACATGGACTACGGCAAGAAAGATCCATCACTTGGATGGCGCTTCACGGACGCTTGGCTTTCCATGGCCGGCAATGGCGACAAGGGCCTGCCAAATGGTTTGCCGGTCGATGAATGGGGCATCAAGGTCAACGAGAAGTCACAGCCGGTCGGCTCTTGCGTCGCTCGCGGCGGTGATACAAACGGCCCTGCTTCGGTCTACTCCATCCAGAAATATCTCGACTGGATGAAGGCATATGCTCCGCCGGAAGCACAGGGCATGACCTTCTCGGAATCCGGCCCGGTTCCTGCACAGGGCAATGTTGCCCAGCAGATTTTCTGGTACACGGCCTTCACTGCCGATATGGTCAAAAAGGGCCTGCCGGTCATGAATGAGGATGGCACGCCGAAGTGGCGCATGGCACCTTCGCCGCATGGCGTTTACTGGAAGGACGGCATGAAGCTTGGTTATCAGGATGTGGGTTCCTGGACCTTGCTCAAGTCGACACCGGATGATCGCGCCAAGGCGGCTTGGCTCTATGCCCAGTTCGTCACATCGAAGACCGTTGACGTGAAGAAGAGCCATGTGGGCCTGACATTGATCCGCGAAAGCTCGATCCAGCATGAAAGCTTCACCAAGCGCGCTCCGGAACTCGGTGGTCTGATCGAATTCTATCGTTCGCCTGCTCGCGTTCAGTGGTCGCCAACCGGCACCAACGTTCCTGATTATCCAAAGCTGGCTCAGCTTTGGTGGCAGGCAATCGGTGATGCATCGTCCGGTGCCAAGACTGCACAGGAAGCAATGGACTCACTTTGCGCCGAACAGGAAAAGGTCATGGAACGTCTGGAACGCGCTGGTATTCAGGGCGACATCGGACCGAAAATGGCAGAAGAACATGATCTTGCTTACTGGAATGCCGATGCGGTCAAGAATGGCCACCTTGCACCACAGTTGAAGATCGAGAACGAAAAGGAAAAGCCGCAGACCATCAATTATGATGAGCTGGTCAAGAGCTGGAACAAGTAAGTCTCAAGAGATTGAGGGGAGGGGCGGCGCTTCGGCGCCGCCTTTTTCTTTGATACCAGGTCTTGTTTCAAAACCTGACGCTGAGATCGGCCTTGATGGCGTTGTCGTGTGACTGGCTGGAGAACTGCCCGGTATAGCTGAGGCCGATGCTGGTTGCCCTGCCGATGCCGATATCAAAGCCCGCCTCGATGATCGCTGCATCTTTTGCAATGCCGGCACCCTCAACCGTAAAGCCTGCGCTGCTGTTCAGGGCAAGGCTTGCCTCAGGCGTCATATCGCCAAAGCCATGGGTCCAGCCAAGCATGCCGCGCGCCGTCAGTGTCATGCTTTCGCTCAAGGTGAACTGATGCGCGGCACGAAGGCCAAGCGTCGTGATCGTCAGGTCGGTGCTGGAACCTTCTCCGCTCAAATTACTGAAAGCGCCATCCTCATTGAAGCTGTTCGTCTTGACGTGCACATGCCGCGCTGCGGCAAAGGGTTCGAGGGCTGCATAGGCCGTGTTGATCTCATAACCGAGTTCACCGAACACCTGCACCGTCTGTGCATCATAGGAAGCCTCATGCTCGTTGTTGAGACTACCGAAGCGTGCTGTTCTTTTCGTGTCGATCTCATGCTGACCGAGATTGACGCCAAGGCGCAGGCCGAGTGCATCGAGCTTCGTGCCGCCATAGACACCGACCTGATAGCTGTCGACCGATGCCTTGCCATATCCTGTCTGCAGCGAGGTGCTGCCATATCCGGCAAGCAGGCCAAAGCGCCAATCATCGGCAACAATGCCGTCAAAGCCGGTGACAAGGCCGCCGGTATTGCGGCTGTAGCCGGAAGCATTGCCATCCCCGTCCGCATGTGCCCATGAGCCATAGGCTTCACCCCAGAATGCCGTGGTGGCAGCGGCAGGTTCGACGGGGGCAAAGGCATCGCTGTGCTTTGCCTTGCTCTCCGGACCATAGGCCAGTGGCGTGGTCACTGCCTGCGCCTTGCCGGTTACACCGCCAAAGGCATTGCGAACCCGCGACGTTGCCGCATCGGAGATGAAGTGGCTATCGGCCGCCAGAACACCCGACAAGCTGGCATGAACTTCACCGGAGAGGGTATCGAAGTCGAGGGGATTGTCGCTGCTGGAGCCCGCTACCTGATTCAGCAAATCCTCGTTTGCTAGCCCTAGCGATTGAATACCTCTCCACACGCTCGTTTGATTGCGGCTCTGAACACCAACTGGCAAATACTCCGCTAACAGTAATGTTTTCATTCTCGCTTTATGGAGGTCCCCTTGTAACGTGGCTTCAGTAGCCACCAGATCAGCAAGCCGCTTGTTCTCCGCCGCGATACGATCTTCTTCGGCCTTCTGGTCAGCGATTTTCTTGGCCTCGGCAGCAGCCAGGTCAGCCAGTTTTTTCTGTTCGGCTTCCTCGGCTAGTTTTAGGTCATCCGCCGCTTTAGCTGCGGCGATGCGCTCTTCTTCGGCCTTTTGGTCGGCGATTTTCTTGGCTTCAGCAGCAGCCAGATCAGCCAGTTTTTTCTGTTCGGCTTCCTCGGCTAGTTTTAGGTCATCCGCCGCTTTAATTGCCGCGATATGATCTTCTTCGGTCTTTTGGTCGGCGAGTTTCTTGGCCTCGGCAGCAGCCAGATCAGCCAGTTTTTTCTGCTCGGCTTCCTCGGCTAGTTTTAGGTCATCCGCCGCTTTAACTGCCGCGATATGATCTTCTTCGGCCTTTTGGTCGGCGAGTTTCTTGGCCTCGGCAGCGGCCAGATCAGCCAGTTTTTTCTGTTCGGCTTCCTCGGCTAGTTTTAGGTCATCTGCCGCTTTGGCTGCCACGATGCGCTCTTCTTCGGCCTTTTGGTCGGCGAGTTTCTTGGCCTCGGCAGCGGCCAGATCAGCCAGTTTTTTCTGTTCGGCTTCCTCGGCTAGTTTTAGGTCATCTGCCGCTTTAACTGCCGCGATACGATCTTCCTCAGCCTTCTGGTCAGCGAGCCTCTGCTTCTCGGTTTCCTCGGCTAGGTGTGCTGCCTCAGCCGCATTGGCAATGCGTTTGGCCTCGGCATCTATCAATAATTTCTTTTCGGCTTGAACTGCAGCCAATTGCGTTTCAAGCTTCACAATCTCCGCAGTCTTCACGCCAGTCGTGAAATCGAAACCAAGGACCACCGTGTTCTTGTCGGTATAATCAAGATTGGCAGTGATGTAGTTGTAACGCGGCCAGACACCATCAAACTGACCGGTCACGCCTTTGCCCGTTGTCAAAATATCGAAAGTTTTCAGGAACAGGCTTTTCGTAACATCCTCTGTCAAAAGCGCTGTATCGTTCTCCAACCGCACATTCACCACGCCGCCAAGCAGCATTGCCTGACCAGAAATTGCCAGTCTATCGGCACTTCCAAGGTTCGATTTGATCTCCACATTGAAAGTGCTGCCCTGTTCAAACGTTACGTCCTTGCTTACTCGGAGAGTTCCTACCGAATTGCCCGGCGAGACAATGCTGCCGCTTTTGGCATGCAGACTGACCAGAGTTCCAGACCCGGAAATATGAGAACCGGAATTGAGTGTGGCCGCAGCTGCACTGCCATCGACGATCAGTCGGGCTAATGAATTGACAGTAATTGGTGAGACCAATGAACCGGACTTTGCGATCGCCAGTTCTCCCTCCTCGACAGTGGTTTCACCCGGATAGGTGCCCGCACCTGCAATTGTGAGCCGTCCCTGACCTGATTTTATCAAAGATCCCTGCCCAACAAAGCCACCTTTCAGGGTCAGCGCGGCATCGTTCTGAATTCTCCCGACTGCGGTAGTTGCAGAAAACAGTCGGGATGTTTCTATTGCGACTGTAGTCAGTAATTTGCCGCCGTTGAGGATAACAATACCGCCTAGGTCACCGAAACTTTCATCGGACGAGACAGCGAGAATGCCCCCCGACACGACCCAAGGCGTGACTGCGGTTGTGGAGCCTTGTAAGGTCCACGTGCCGGGATCAATCTTGTCAAAAAAGCCAAACCCGCGGTACTGTGCATTATCCCCTATCTGGGCGACATTAAAGGTTGCTGCTTCTGTACCACCAAGCTTCAGGACGATGGATTTGTTCGCTATTACGTTGCCGATGATATTTGATTTGGCATGCAGAACGAGCGCACCGTTCACTGCTTTTTCAGAAAACTGAACGGCCGTGCCCCGTTCATTTCCTTTGCCAAGACCACCGGTAATAGTGCCGTTATTCGTGAGAATGCTGCCTGAACCATCTCCGACATGGACACCAACGCTGTCTGTAGGCGTAATCTCGACCCCCGATGACAGTTTGAACTTACCTCGAATTGAACCGCCATCGCCACCGCCGATGGTTCCATTATTGATTAGGGTTCCGGCAAATGAAACACCTGCGGCCCCTCGTCCGCCGACGGCACCGCCATATCCGCCCATAATAGTGCCATTATTGGTGATATTGGTGCCGGAGAGTGCCACCAAGCCGATACCACCATCTCCTGAAGTCCCATTCCGGCCGCTTTTTCCGGTCATGCCACCCGAAATATCCCCGTTGTTTACGATTACGCTACCATTGCGACCAATGACACCTGTACCACCCTTGCCGCCGTAACCATTTTCCGGATGACCTTCACCGCTACCGCCAGCTCCACCGTTTATGGTGCCCTTATTGGTTAGTTGAACAACATCGGCCCCGGTGCCGCCATCACCACCGTGGCCGTGAATGCCTATACCGCTGTCGCCGTGGCCTGCATCACCGCCCGCACCACCCTGACCGCCAATGATTGTCCCTTCATTCTCAAGGTTTTTAACGATTATACCGTCGCCACCCAATCCTCCCCGTCCGCCAGTTCCGCCATTATGCTCCTCAGCAGAAGTATATTGCTTTACAACTGGGGCTGCGGAACCGCTGGCTGGTGGAATAGGCTCATGATCGGCGGGTTCGTCGCCCTCATGCTCTTCATCATGATGCTCGTCCTCAACTATCAGACCCTCACCGCCTGCGCCGCCTTTTCCACCTGCGCCGCCTGTTGCAGTTCCGCTGAAAACAAAGGTGTCACTATCTCCGAGAATGCCGGTTCCGCCCATCCCCCCGATCCCACCGTAGCCGCCCCCTCCATGCTTGTGCGCGTTAACGTCGACAGGTCCGTTGTGGTCGTGATAATCGTACTTGTTGCCGCCGTTTCCTCCGGTGCCTCCATCTCCTCCAATAACAATGCCACTATAAGTCTGGCCGGTAGATGGCTGGATGATTAACCCCGCACCGCCCACGCCGCCATTTTCGCCGGTTCCGCCATATTCCATATTCTCATCGTGGCTGTGTTCCCCGGGTTCCCCCGTCGTTCCAGACACCCCGACCATTGGCGAGACCACCGCCTGTTGCGCCATGGCGATAGGGCTGAGACCGAAGCAGGCGAACCCTGCAATGGAAGCCAGTTTTGCAGCTTTCCAAAGCTTGAGTTGGTTGGATTTCTGTGAGGTAGCGTAAGGGACTTGCCTGTCGGATGAGTGCAACAGGTTTGAAGCATTCGAGAGGACGATCTTCATAATGGACTCCGGAAAAATGCAAAAATAAATGAGGTTCTAAAATCAGAATAATGAAAGCGTAGAAGCTGGTGCCCAACATCGCGCACTCTGCCAAGTCTCTTGTCATCCTCCTTTTGATGTACAGACTGGAATATCGATCAACTTTTGCCTGAACGACAAAAGCCATCTCCAACGGGGAATTCAGTGCGTGTTAGTAAATAACATTACAAACGTCAATGTGTTAAACCCCGCCGGAATTTGATATTCCTGCTATAGACCGTAAACCTGCAGCAGGGTTTTCATCCGGTTGAGGGCGAGGTCAGGCTTGTCGAGTACATTCGCCTGATCGGCGAGCCGGAAAATATCCGCATAGTGAATGATACCGCGTGACGACTGCATTCCGGCCGGCATGATGAAATGAGATTGGTGCCCGTTAAGCCAGGCAAGAAATACAACGCCGGCTTTGTAATATTGTGTCGGGGCTTCGAATATCTTTCGGGATAGCGGCACAGTCGGCTCAATGACGGAACGGAATGTTTGCGTGTCACCCTTGGCAAGATGCACAAGAGCCTTTGAAGCGGAAGGCGCCACCGCATCGAATATGCCGAGCAGGGCGTGGCTATAATGTTCACCATCGCCTTCGATCAGTTCCGCGTAGTTGAAATCATCGCCGGTGAAACACAGAACGCCTTCCGGCAGGCGCTTGCGCAGTTCGATTTCCCGGACATTATCGAGGAGCGAAATCTTGATGCCCTCGACCTTGTCTCTGTTGTCATTAATGATCGCGAGCACAGTCTCCAGCGCCTTGTCGAACGAGGATGAGCCCCAGTATCCGGCAAGCTGTGGATCGAACATGTCGCCCAGCCAATGCAAAACAACCTTCTCGCGTGTCTGGCTGAGAATATTTCCATAGACCGCACGATAATCCTCGCCGGAGCGGGCAACACGGGCCAGAGCCCGGCTCGCCATCATCACTGCGCGGCCGCCTTCGGCTTCGACAAAATCGATCTGCGTTTCATAAGCGTCGATCACATCCTGAAGCGTCGTGGCATTTTCGGGTGCCAGTTGGTCGGTGCCTGCTCCGCAGGCCAGATCTGCACCCGGTACACTGCGAGACTCTGCCAGCGAGCGGCGGATCAATTCGCGGGCATCAGCCCAGTCCACACCCATGCCGCGTTGGGCTGTATCCATTGCTTCGGCGATCTTGAATCCGAGCGACCAGAGGTGGTGACGGAACGCCATGGTTGCGTCCCAATCGATGGCTGGCGAACCCCATGGGGCTGTATCGCGAAGCGGATTGGACACGACATGCGCCGCTGCATAAGCGATCCGGTTGAAAGTTGGCGGACCAGATGGGCGAGGTATCGGAGTGCCGATTAATTTGTAATCGGAGATTGCGCCACTTTGATCCGGCAACTTTAAGGTGTCAGTCATCTCATCGCTCCCATCGAACAAAAGAACACATATTTTGGAACGATCCAAAAAACAAGAAATAAATCTGGATTACAGCCAAACTGTAGGAGAATGGCGCGGTATTGCGTTGAAATAACGAAGTTTGCCAGCAAAACAGGCGGAAATGGCAGCAAATTCGTAACCCATGGATGCATTTTAGGTGCATACGGTTGTGTAAATTAACCTCTTGACGTAATTGGAACGTTCCAATTATATGGCGAGCTTGGTGGAGGAAGTCGCTTTTGAGCCGGACCAGAACAAGCATCGTGGATATTGCGCGCGCCGCTGGCGTGTCGAAATCGACTGTGTCGCTGGTTCTTCAAAAGAGCCCGCTGGTCAGTGAAAGTACCCGCGAAAAGGTCAATGCTCATATCGTTGAATTGGGCTATATTTATAACCGTGGCGCTGCCAGCCTGCGCCAGTCCAAGTCGAAAATTGTCGGTATAGTGGTCAATGACCTGACCAATAGTTTCTTCGCAGAACTGGCTGTGGGCATGGATATGGTCGTTCAATCCGCGGGTTATGTTCAGTTCCTTGCCCATAGCGGCGAGAGCGTTGATCGTCAGCGCGAAGTCATTGCTTCTATGCGGGAGAATGGAATTGCAGGACTGATCCTGTCACCGGCTCGCGGTACAGAACCTAATGATATCAAGGCGTTGGTTGAAAGTGGTATCCCCGTTGTCGTTGTTGTCCGCAATCTCCCCGGGGTTAAGGTTTCGACGCTGTTGTCCGACAATTATGCGGGTGCCAAGGCGGCTGTCAGGCATCTGGTTGGTCTGGGTCATCGTCGTATTGCTTTCATGGGTGGTTTCCAGGACACCGCCGTTTTTGGCGAGCGCCTGCGCGGCTACCGCAATGCGCTTGCGGATGTGGGCATTCCGGTCGACGAAAGATTCATCATTCATTCCGCTCCCTCCCGCGCCGGAGGAGTGATTGCTTTAGAACGTTTAATGGTGCTCACTGGCCGTCCAACCGCCGCCTTGTGCCTCAATGATGCGGTGGCATTCGGTGTGTGCGATGGTCTGCGCGCCAACGGCCTTGAGCCAGGAAAATCATTTGCAATCATAGGCTTCGATGATGTTATCGAGGCGAAGACCGCAGTTCCTGCCCTGACAACAGTGTCTGTTGACCCGCAGGGGATGGGTCAGCGTGCGGCACAACTTTTGCTCAAGCAGATCAATTCAGGGCAACGCGATCAGGAGTCGATCATAACATCGGTGAGACTGGTCGTGCGCCAGAGCTGCGGCGCATCAGTAAAACAATCGGAGGAAATGGCATGATACGTTGGGGATTGATCGGGGCAAGTACCATTGCACACGAGTGGGTGATCGGTGCGATCCGGGCTAGTGGCGGCGAGATCGTTTCGGTCATGAGTACCAATGTGGAGCGGGGAGCGAAGTACGCTGCGGATCACGGCATTCCCCATTCAGTCAATACTTTGGATGCGCTGCTGAATGGTCAACCCATTGATGCTGTTTACATTTCGACAACAAACGAGCTGCACAAGGATCAGGTTCTGGCTTCGGCAAAGGCTGGTAAGCACATCCTTTGCGAGAAGCCTCTGGCGACAAGCTTGGCCGATGCAAAAGTCATGGTCGATGCCTGCAAGGCCGCCAATGTTGTTTTCGCCACCAACCATCATTTGCGTAATGCCGCCACTCACACAGCGATGCGCGATGCGGTCGCTGCCGGCAAGATTGGCAAGCCATTGGCGGCGAAAGTATTTCACGCTGTTTATCTGCCACCGCATTTGCAGGGCTGGCGTCTTGATCGCCCGGATGCGGGTGGCGGTGTCATCCTCGACATCACTGTGCATGACACGGATACGTTGCGTTATGTATTGAACGACGATCCGGTCGAAGCCATTGCTTCTACTCAACAAAGCGGTTTGGCTAAAGCCGGTCTGGCTGATGCGGTCATGGGGGTCATACGCTTTAAGTCCGGCCTTATCGCCATGTTCCACGATGGTTTTACAACCAAATATTCCGAGACGGGCTTCGAAGTGCATGGCACTGAAGGTTCTCTTGTTGGCCGCAATGTGATGTCGCAAAGGCCGGTCGGTGTGGTGAACCTGCGCAATGCCGATGGCGAAACAGAGCTGAAGCTCGATCACAGGAATTTATACGAAACGGGTATCGCCAAATTCCATTCCGCGATCGCTGGAGATGGGAAGCCTGCCGCAAGCGGTGAGGATGGGCTTTGGTCTCTCGCAGCTGGTCTGGCTGTGGCGAAGGCCGCGGAAACCGGAACTGCACAACCGATTGATCCTGGCCTTTGAGAAGAATAAAACCAAGCATGAACAAGCACATAACCCCAGAACAAGCCGCTGATCTCATCCCTGATGAAGCCATCATCACGGTGTCTTCGTCCAGCGGTCTTGGCTGTCCGGACCTGATGCTGAAGGCGATTGGCGCACGGTTCGATGCTACCGGCCAGCCACGTGATCTCACCACGCTGCACCCTATCGCAGCGGGCGATATGAGCGGTATCAAGGGGGTCGATTATATTGCCAAGAAAGGCCTCCTAAAGAAAATCATTGGCGGCTCTTATCCATCGGGCCCGTCTACTGCCGAACCGCCTTTGATCTGGCAAATGATCGGCAATGATGAAGTCGCGGCATATAATGTCCCGTCCGGTATTCTGTTCGACATGCACCGCGAGGCAGCAGCCAAGCGTCCCGGCGTGCTGACAAAGGTTGGCTTGGATACCTTTGTCGATCCCGACCGTCAGGGCTGCGCCATGAATGCGGCAGCTTCGAAAGAACCAGTGGTCAGCAAGATCAATTTTGACGGCGAAGAATGGCTGTTTTTCAAGCCGATCATTCCCCAAGTCGCTATCATTCGCGCGACTACCGCCGATGAGCGCGGCAATCTCACCTATGAGCATGAAGGCGCTTATCTTGGTGGTTTTGATCAGGCGCTCGCTGTGCGCAACAATGGCGGCATTGTCATTGCCCAAGTCAAACGCATAACGAAAAGCGGATCGCTGAAACCGCATGATGTTCGCGTTCCGGGCATTCTGGTCGACTATATTGTTGTCGATCCAGACCAGAAGCAGACGACGCAGACTGTTTATGATCCGGCCATATCCGGCGAAATTTTCCATCCGCTGGAAGACTTTGCTTTGGCCGATTTCAATATCCAAAAGGTCATTGCGCGCCGCGTTGCAAGCGAGCTTGAGGCGGGTAGTGCTGTTAATCTCGGCTTTGGTATCTCGGCAAATGTGCCGCGGATTCTGCTCGAAGAGGGCCTGCACGGCGCTGTTACCTGGGTCATCGAGCAGGGTCCGGTCGGCGGAATACCATTGTTGGATTTTGCCTTTGGCTGTGCCTCCAATGCTGAGGCATTTGTCCCATCGCCTCACCAGTTCACTTATTTTCAAGGTGCGGGTTTCGACGCTTCGCTGCTGTCGTTCCTTGAGATCGACAAGTCGGGCTCAGTCAATGTCTCAAAGCTCAGCTTTCGTCCGCATGTAACGGCAGGCGCTGGCGGCTTTGTCGATATCACGGCTCGTGCCCGCAAGATTGTTTTCTCCGGCATGTTCAATGCCGGTGCGAAGGTGCACATTGAAAACGGCAAGTTGATTATCGAGAAAGAAGGCAAGCTGAAAAAGCTCGTCAACGAGGTCGAGCATGTCACCTTCTCCGGCCGCCGCGCCGTGGAGCAGGGGCAGGACATTACCTACGTAACCGAGCGCTGCGTCATGGTCTTGCGCCCCGAAGGTTTGGTGCTGACGGAAATCGCTCCGGGTATCGATCTGCAAGCGCATATTCTCGATCAATCCGAATTCCCGCTCGTTGTCGCGCGGAACCTCAAGCTGATGGATGCGCATCTGTTTTCGCCAGAACCATTTGGCCTGAAGCTGCCGCAAAAGAAGCAGAGGACACTCCATGGCTGAGCCCCGCATCCACGTTTCGATTAACGGCCACGTCGCTACCATAACCATTACACGGCCTGAAAAGCTGAACGCTTTGGACATTGGCATGTTGAAGGAACTGAGCACTGCTTGCGATACCGTCGAGGCTGATGGGCAGGTACGTGCTGCAATCCTCACCGGGGCAGGAAAGGCTTTCTCTGCAGGAGGTGATATCAAAGCTTGGGCCGCGATGACGCCGAACGAATTCGGACATGCGTGGGTGCGGTTTGGCCATCGTGTTTTCGAGCGTCTCGCAACGTTGCGCGTACCACTTATCGCAGCGCTCAATGGACATGCGCTGGGTGGTGGACTGGAGCTTGCCGCGGTTGCGGATATTCGAATTGCAGAATCGCACATCAAGCTCGGCCTGCCTGAAACGGGTCTGGGGATGATCCCCGGTTGGTCCGGCACGCAACGTTTAACCTTGCGTTTCGGCGCGCAGGCGGTACGCCGAATGGCTCTCGGTGGAGAAATATTCAGTGCGAATGAAGGGCTTGCTCTCGGGCTTGTAGATCATGTGGTTGAAACTGGAACTGCACTTAACGCGGCCCAAGCTTATGCCGAACGCATAGCCAAGCGAGGTCCTTCGGCTATCGAAGTGGCAAAACTCATGATTGCTTCTGCCAATGGCGAAGACAATGGAACAGCGGTGGAAGCCTTGGGCTCGATCCTCGTAGCGAAAACAGCGGACTTGAAAGAAGGCGTTTCGGCATTTGCCGAAAAGCGCGAACCCGCGTTCAAGGGAGAATGATAATGACAGTTCTGGTCCGCCCACAGGCACTGGAAAATTTTAAAGTGCGCGAGTTCCAGATGCTGATTGATGGCAGATGGACCAATGGCGCTGCGGGCGATGTTATCGAGCGCAAGAGCCCTGGACATGGTGTTGTGGTGTCGCGCTATCAGGCTGGCACGAAAGCCGATGCGGAGCGTGCAATTGCTGCCGCACGTGTAGCGTTCGACACTGGCCCATGGCCGCATATGACTGGTGCAGAACGTTCAAATATCCTGCTCAGAGCGGCGGATCTCATCGCTGCTCGCTCCGATGAACTCGCTTATCTTGACTGTATCGAATCCGGCAAGCCAATCAGTCAGGCAAAAGCCGAACTTGGCGGCGCCGTGGATATCTGGCGTTATGCCGCCGCCCTTGGGCGGGATCTTCATGGGGAGAGCTATAATACCCTTGGAGAAGGAACACTCGGTGTCGTGTTGCGGGAAGCCATCGGTGTCATTTCCATTATCACTCCGTGGAACTTCCCTTTCCTCATCGTCAGTCAGAAATTGCCATTTGCTCTCGCTGCTGGTTGTACAGCTGTGGTTAAGCCTTCGGAGCTGACATCGGGCTCAACGCTTCTTCTCGGCGAAATTCTGATGGAAGCAGGCGTGCCTTCCGGAGTGGTCAATATCATCGTCGGCACTGGTCCGGAAGTTGGTGCTCCCATGACAACGCACCCCCATGTGGACATGGTATCCTTCACCGGTTCGACCGGGGTTGGCAAGCTGACCATGGCCAATGCCGCACAGACCTTGAAAAAGGTATCACTCGAGCTGGGCGGCAAAAACCCCCAGATCGTATTTCCGGATGCAAATCTCGATGATTTCATCGATGCCGCAGTTTTTGGGGCGTATTTCAACGCGGGCGAATGCTGCAATGCCGGTTCACGTTTGATTGTTCACCGGGATATAGCCGATGACGTTATAGCACGGGTGGCGGCATTATCAGCCAAAGTGAAAGTGGGAGATCCGCTTGATCCGCAGACGAAGGTAGGGGCGATTATCACTCCGGAACATCTGGCAAAAATCAATGATTATGTCCGCAATGCCGCGTCGTCAGGAGCCTCAGTAAGTTATGGTGGGGAGTTGTTGAACCTCGGCATGGGGCAGTTTATGTCGCCCACAATTCTTTCATCAGTTAAGCCTGAAATGGCCGTAGCGCGTGAGGAGGTTTTCGGTCCGGTGCTATCGGTTCTGACTTTCGAAACACTGGAAGATGCGGTAAAAATTGCCAATTCAATTGATTATGGCTTGTCCGCTGGAGTTTGGAGCCGTGACTTCGACACCTGCCTGAGTGTAGGGCGCAAGGTGCGTGCAGGAACGATCTGGATGAATACATTCATGGACGGCGCATCGGAACTGCCGTTCGGTGGCTATAAACAATCCGGTCTTGGCCGGGAACTTGGAAGGCATGCCGTTGAGGATTACACGGAAACCAAGACTTTAAACATGCACATCGGTAGTAGGAAAGTAGTATGGTCAACCAATTAAATCGATTGTAAGAGCCATTCTGCATGCTGTATGAATGCTCCGGACTTAGGGAAACTTCAGTCGGTTTTGTTGGATTTTTATCTCTTTTTTCTCACGGGAGGACTAAATGAAAAAGTTGATGAATACTGTAGCCGCCACAGCCATGCTGATGGGCGTTGCAACGGCAGCTCGCGCTGCTGAAAATGTCGAGGTTTTGCACTGGTGGACATCCGGCGGTGAAGCAACGGCACTTGAAGTGCTGAAGAAGGATCTGGAAAGCAAAGGCATCAGTTGGTCTGACATGCCCGTTTCCGGCGGTGGCGGTACAGAAGCCATGACCGTTCTTCGTGCTCGCGTTACTGCAGGCAATGCTCCGACAGCCGTACAGATGCTCGGCTTCGATATTATCGATTGGGCGAAACAGGGCGCACTTGGCAATCTTGATGAAGTTGCTTCGAAAGAAAAATGGGATGATGTAATCCCGACCGCTCTGCAGAAGTTCTCGAAGTATGATGGCCACTGGATCGCAGCTCCGGTCAATGTGCACTCGACCAACTGGATCTGGATCAACAAGGCCGCTCTCGACAAGGCCGGTGGCAAGGAACCTGCGAACTGGGACGAACTGATCGCTCTTCTCGACAAGTTCAAAGAACAGGGCATCACACCGATCGCCCACGGTGGTCAGCCTTGGCAGGATGCGACGATTTTCGATGCTGTTGTCCTGTCGCTTGGTAATGACTTCTACAAGGCAGCTTTCATTGATCTCGATCCGGCTGCTCTTGGCGGTGACAAGATGAAGGAAGCCTTCGACCGCATGACCAAGCTTCGCAGCTATGTGGATGACAATTTCTCCGGTCGTGACTGGAACCTTGCTTCCGCAATGGTTATCGAAAACAAGGCTGGCCTGCAGTTCATGGGTGACTGGGCAAAGGGCGAGTTTGTCAAAGCCAAGAAAGAGCCAGGCAAGGATTTCGTTTGCATGCGCTTCCCAGGTACACAGGGTTCTGTCACGTTCAACTCTGACCAGTTTGCCATGTTCAAGGTCAGCGATGAAAAGGCCAAGCCTCAGCTGGTTATGGCTTCTGCAATCGAAGACCCTGTCTTCCAGTCGGCCTTCAACGTCGTCAAGGGCTCAGCTCCCGCACGTACTGACGTTCCGGACACAGCATTCGATGATTGCGGCAAGAAGGCGATCAAAGATCTGGCTGAAGCCAACACGGCAGGCACGCTTTATGGTTCGATGGCTCACGGCCATGCCAATCCAGCAGCTGTGAAGAATGCGATCTATGACGTGGTGACACGTCAGTTCAATGGCGATCTGTCGTCGGAAGATGCCGTCAAGGAACTTGTTTCAGCCGTTGATGCTGCCAAGTAAACGCAGCATCTCTGTTCGGGGCGATATCGCCCCGAACAGTTTTCCGCAAGTGCGCGGCAATGATAATAATGCTTATTTGAAGGGGTGAGGCTATGGATACCCGCAGCCGCATACAGGACCTTATACCAAAGCTGGTATTGGGACCGAGCTTCCTGATCGTATTGATTTTCGTTTATGGGTTCATTGCCTACACGGGCGTGTTGTCCTTTACGGATAGTAAAATGCTGCCCACATATGGTTTTGTCGGCTTTGAGAACTATCGTAAGCTCTGGGCATTGCCACATTGGTGGCGTGCAATCACCAATCTTGGCATTTTTGCTTCGCTCTACATCATTATTTGCACGGTCATCGGACTTGGGCTTGCTATTCTGCTTGATCAAAAAATCCGTATCGAAGGTTTTCTCCGCCCGATCTATCTCTATCCCATGGCACTGTCGTTCATCGTGACCGGCGTGGCTTGGAAGTGGTTTCTGGACCCCGGTATCGGCCTTGAAAATACCATCCATCAATGGGGCTGGGCGAGTTTCTCGTTCAATTGGATCAAAGATTCAAAGATGGCGATCTACACGGTTGTTATTGCCGCCGTTTGGCAGTCCTCCGGCTTCGTCATGGCAATGTTTCTTGCCGGTTTGCGCGGCGTGGATAATGAAATCATCAAGGCCGCCCAGATCGATGGAGCCTCGACCGGCATGATCTACCGCCGTATTATCATTCCGCTCATGCGCCCGGTATTCCTTTCTGCCGTCGTGGTGCTCGCGCATCTTGCCATCAAGGCATACGATCTGGTGATCGCGCTGACAGGCGGTGGTCCGGGTCAGGCAACAGAATTGCCCGCAACCTTCATGTATTCCTACACATTCACCCGTAACTCGATGGGCATCGGGGCGTCTTCAGCGATCATTATGCTGATCATGATCTTCTCGATCATTGTTCCTTACCTCTATTCAGAAATCAGGGGAGGCAACAAATGAGTGCTCCAAGCCCCGACAATGCAATCAGCAGTGGAAAGCTGACGCGTGTACTGATTTACACCGCGCTTTTGGTGTTTGCGTTTTATTACCTGTTGCCCCTCTACGTAATGGTCGTGAATTCGCTTAAAACGCTGGATGAAATCCGGCAGGGCGGAATGTTATCGCCTCCACGCGAATGGACAATCGAACCTTGGCTCTCTGCCTGGTCGACTGCCCAGATTGGCGTTCAGCCCACCGGCCTTCGTCCTTATTTCATCAATTCGATAATCATGGTCGTTCCTGCCGTGGCTATCTCTACAATCCTCGGCGCATTGAATGGCTACGTTCTGACAAAGTGGAAATTCCGTGGTTCGAATGTAATGTTCGGCATGCTGCTCCTTGGCTGTTTCATACCATTTCAGATCGTGCTCATCCCTATGGCCCGCGTTCTGGGAATATTGAACATGGCGGGTACGATTCAGGGGTTGGTCCTGGTTCACGTCATTTACGGACTGGGTTTCACGACCCTGTATTTCCGCAATTACTACGAAGCATTTCCAACTGAACTGGTACGCGCAGCTCAAATAGACGGCGCAAGCTTCTTTCAGATATTCCGCCGCATCCTGTTGCCTTCGTCGGGTCCGATCATCGTTGTTTCAGTCATCTGGCAATTCACCAACATCTGGAACGACTTCCTTTTTGGTGCATCGTTCTCCGGATTTAACAGCACGCCCATGACCGTTGCTCTGAACAATCTCGTCAACTCGTCGACGGGTGTGAAAGAATACAATGTGCATTTCGCCGGCGCCATACTCGCAGCGCTGCCAACTCTCATCGTCTACATCGTCTCCGGGCGTTATTTCGTCCGCGGCCTCATGTCCGGCGCCGTGAAGGGATAAATCAATGTCATTTCTCCAAATCAAAGACCTGCACAAGTCATACGGTAACGTGCCGATCCTGAAGGATATCAATATCGAAATCGATGAGGGCGGTTTTCTCGTCCTCGTTGGTCCGTCCGGTTGCGGTAAATCTACCCTGCTAAACACTATTGCGGGACTCGAACCGATTACCTCAGGCGATATTTCTATAAGGGGAAAGTCGATAAGTGGGCTGCATCCATCGAAGCGTGATATCGCCATGGTGTTCCAGTCCTATGCGCTGTATCCGAATATGACCGTGGGAGGAAATATCGCCTTCGGTATGGAAATTCGTGGCGTACCGAAACCCGAGCGTGACAAAGCTATCAAACAGGTTGCTGACATGCTGCAGATCGGCCATCTTCTGGACCGCAAGCCAAGTCAGCTTTCAGGCGGTCAGCGTCAGCGCGTTGCCATGGGCCGGGCGCTTGTGCGCAACCCGCAGGTGTTTCTATTCGACGAACCATTGTCCAATCTCGATGCCAAGCTGCGTGTCGACATGCGTACGGAAATCAAGCGCCTGCATCAACGGATGAAGACAACGATTGTTTATGTGACGCACGACCAGATCGAGGCCATGACCCTTGCCAGCAAGATTGCGGTGTTGAAGGACGGTGTCCTGCAGCAATTTGGCACGCCTGCAGAAATCTACAACAATCCGACAAATCTGTTCGTTGCGGATTTCATGGGTTCACCGGCCATGAATCTTCTCAAGGCAAAGATCGATGGAGCAGCTTCTGATCTGCATGTGACTCTCGAACGGCCCGATGCAGCCCCCTTGCGGCTGCCAATCAAGAAGACCAATGCTGCGCTGGCAGGTTATTCCGGCAAGGACGTTGTCTTTGGTATTCGTCCGGAAGCCCTTACCGATCCGGATGGCGCCGACAGAAATGCGGCGTCTCTGGCTGAGGGCGAGTGCTTGATCGAAGTGGTTGAGCCGGCTGGCTCGGATACTTTCGCTGTTACAAAGCTTGGCGGCAAAGAAGTGGTCGCACGGCTGCGTGCAGATGCTCATATTCTGCCGGGCCAGAAGACAAAGCTCGCGTTCAATCTGGACAAAGCAGTGTTCTTTGATCCGCAATCGCAATTGCGTATCGGCGCTTAAAAAGCGCCGAACGATTCCGAACAAATGACACGTCAACCGCAACCACGTACAACTGCAGATATTGTCATCATCGGCTCGGGTGTTGGTGGTTCGACTATGGCCGCTGGCCTCGCGGCGTCGGGAGCTGACATTCTCATTCTTGAGGCGGGAGATCATCTCCCGGATCGTCCGGAAAATCGTGATCCAAGAGCGATCTTTCAAAGAGGTTTCTTCCGCCCCAAGGAGAGCTGGTATGACGAAACTGGGAAAGCCTTCAATCCCGGGAATTACTACAATGTAGGCGGGAACTCGAAATTCTACGGTGCAGTGCTTACACGTTACCGTGCCGAAGATTTTGAAGAGATGCAGCATTTGGAAGGCGTCTCGCCAGCTTGGCCATTCCGGTATCAAGAATTGGAACGGTGGTACGGTAAGGCGGAGGAACTGTTTCAGGTCCGTGGTGCTCTGGGCGAGGATCCAACCGAACCGCAGCATTCAACCCATTATAAATTTCCACCCGTGCCGGATGAGGCTCCAATCAGCTTATTACGCCAGCGCCTCAAAACCGCAGGCGTTCATCCTTTCTCGCTGCCGCTTGGCGTTGATATCGATACATGGCTGTCACATGGCAAAACACCTTGGGATGCACACCCTAACAGTTTCAATGGCAAAATGGATGCAGAGACCACTGCACTTGCTGCAGCGCTGAAACACGACAATGTAACAATCCAGACAAACTCACGCGTGACCAATCTGGAAACAGCATTAGACGGCAAAACGATCACTGCCGTGCACTACGAAACAGGCGGACAGCGCTTTGTTATCAAGCCTAAATTGGTAATCCTTTCAGCCGGAGCGGTGCAATCTGCGGTTCTCCTTTTGCGCTCTGCGAATAATGCAAATCCGGCGGGGTTGGCCAATCGTTCCGATCAGGTCGGCCGAAATTTTATGAACCACAACCTGTCGGCGGTTATTGGCTTTGACCCTCGCTTTAAAAACGATTCCGTCTATCAGAAGACGCTGGGCTTCAATGATTTCTATCTTTCCGACGGAAAGGGTGGAGCGCCGTTAGGCAACGTCCAGTTGCTCGGCCGGATCAGCGCGCCTGTCCTGAAATCTGATATGAAACTTGTGCCCGAGTGGCTCCTGAACAGATTTTGCGCCCACACCGTGGATTTCCTTGCCATGAGTGAAGATGTGCCGAAGCCTGAAAGCCGAGTCCAGATTGATGGCGATAAAATCATCCTCCAGTGGATAAGAAGCAATTGGCATGCTCATCAAAAACTGGTTGCACAAATCAAGGCTGTACTTCGTGCGGCAGGTTTCCCTTTGGTTGTTTCCAAAGCATTTGACCGGAAGACCCCATCGCATCAGTGCGGTACCGTGCGTATGGGCGCTGATCCTTCAACCGCGCCGCTTGATATATATTGCCGCTCCCATGACCATTCCAATCTCTTTGTGGTTGATGCCGCGTTCCTGCCGACATCTGCTGCCGTTAATCCTGCGCTGACAATTGCTGCTCAGGCCCTGCGCGTTGCAGATCATATTACTGCAAAGGAGCTGAGCTGATGAGGCGTCCGCTTGCGATTGTTACCGGTGCGCGCCGGGGTATCGGCTTTGGAATCGCCAAGGCATTGGCATCCAAAGGATTTGACCTCGTGATCACGGATATTGCCGCGGATGAAGCAAGTGAATCTGCCATAGAAATATTGCAGAATCTCGGCGCAAAGGCTCAATTTATTCAAGCAGATATTGCCGATCTGTCGGCGCACCAGGCAACAGTACAAACAATTATCGATGAGTTTGGCCAGATCGATTGCCTCGTGAACAATGCAGGAATTGGCTCGAAGGTGCGAGGAGACTTTCTCGATCTGGATGCTGCCAATTACGACACGATTTTTGACGTCAATCTCCGCGGGACCGTGTTCTTTTCCCAAGCGATAGTTCGGGAAATGATCTCAGACAAGGCCGTCGGCCATCCACGCTCGATCATCAATATTACATCGGTTTCGGCGGCAATGACATCGCCGGAACGCCTTGATTACTGCATGACGAAAGCAGCGCTTGCTGCCTTCACACAAGGGTTGGCATTGAGGCTGGCTGATCATGACATCAGTGTTTTCGATGTTCGCCCCGGTATTATCCGTTCTGACATGACCGCCAGCGTTACCGAAAAATACGACCGTCTGATTTCGGATGGCTTGGTTCCGATGAAGCGCTGGGGCGAGCCGGATGACCTTGGTCGCATCGCTGCCGCACTTGCCAGCGGAGATTTCAATTTTGCCACAGGTTCCATCATCAACGCGGATGGTGCCCTTTCCATAAGCAGGCTCTGAAATGAAAAGCTTTGATTACATTATCACTGGCGCTGGACCGGCTGGCTGCGTGCTTGCCAACAGGTTGAGCGAAGACAGCGATGTTTCAGTCTTGCTGCTGGAGGCCGGTGGAGGTGATTGGAATCCGTTGTTCCATATGCCTGCGGGCTTTGCCAAAATGACCAAGGGGGTTGCCAGCTGGGGTTGGGAAACCGTACCGCAAAAGCACATGAACAACCGCGTTCTTCGCTATACGCAGGCAAAGGTTATAGGCGGCGGCTCCAGCATCAATGCCCAGCTTTACGCACGCGGCAATGCAACCGACTACGACTTATGGGCGAATGAGGATGGTTGCACGGGCTGGAGTTATCGCGACATCCTCCCGTACTTCAAAAGGGCTGAAGACAATCAACGTTTTGCTGACGATTATCACTCCTATGGTGGTCCGCTCGGCGTTTCAATGCCGGTCGCCGCATTGCCGATCTGTGATGCCTATATTCGCGCCGGTCAGGAATTGGGTATCCCCTACAATCACGATTTCAACGGCAAGCAGCAGGCAGGTGTGGGTTTTTACCAACTAACGCAGCGCAATCGGCGTCGCTCTTCCGCATCGATGGCCTATCTCTCTCCCATAAAAAAGCGCAAGAATTTGACAGTGCGTATGGGCGCTCAGGTATCAAGGATTGTCATTGAAGGCACCCGCGCCGTGGGGGTGGAGATCATCACCGGCAATACTCGTGAGATCATACGTGCAGACCGCGAGGTTCTGGTTAGTTCGGGCGCAATTGGATCGCCAAAGCTTCTACTGCAATCGGGTATCGGCCCTGCCGATCACCTGAAAAGCGCTGGTATTCCGGTCGTACACAATCTGCCGGGTGTCGGTGAAAATCTGCAGGATCATCTGGATCTTTTTGTTATCAGCGAATGCACGGGCGATCATACCTATGACGGGGTTGCCAAGCTGCATCGTACCCTCTGGGCGGGGCTGCAATATGTGATGTTCCGTTCAGGTCCCGTTGCCTCCAGCCTGTTTGAGACAGGCGGCTTCTGGTATGCCGATGCGGAAGCGCGGTCACCTGACATCCAGTTTCATCTGGGGCTTGGCTCAGGGATTGAGGCTGGCGTGGAACGCCTGAAGAATGCCGGTGTAACGCTGAATTCTGCATATTTGCATCCGCGCTCCCGCGGCACTGTGCGCCTGCGTTCCGGAGACCCCACGGCGGCTCCGCTGATCGATCCAAATTATTGGAGTGATCCGCATGACCGCAAGATGTCGATCGAAGGATTGAAGCTGGCTCGCGAGATCATGCACCAGGCAGCACTTAAACCATATGTTCTAGCCGAGCGTTTGCCCGGACCAAAATACAATTCGGATGAAGAATTGTTTGAGTATGGCTGCGCCAATGCAAAGACAGACCATCACCCGGTCGGTACCTGCAAGATGGGTACGGATTACATGGCTGTTGTCGATCTTGAATTGAAAGTGCATGGCATTGAGGGCTTACGGGTGTGTGACAGTTCCGTGATGCCGCGCGTTCCCTCAGCCAATACAAATGCACCTACGATCATGGTGGGAGAGAAAGGTGCCGATATCATCCGCAACATGGCACCGTTACCATCCGCGATATTCTCCAACGAACTCAATGAAAAACGACCACGGGCACGAGAGAAAATCAGCTAGTTACCGCATTTCCGGAGGCATTGATCCTACTTCTTCCAACAGCCATTCCAGAAAAAGCCGCATTGCGGGACGCTGGGGACGGTCATCAGGGCAGGTTAGCCAATAGGCATGATTGCTTACGAAACCATAGCCAAGTGGGTTGATAAGTTTCCCGGAAGCAAGCTCATCGGCAATCAGGCCACGCGGTACCAAGGCTAGTCCCTGTCCCGCTATGGCAGCACGAATAACGAGAGCGTAATAACCGAAATGCGTAATGCGTTCCGGGGTGAAATCAGTGATTTTGTGAGCGGCTGCGAACTCGCTCCAGCGTAATGGCGTATGTTTGTGATCAAGAAGTGGAAAGGAACGGATGTCACCCGGCCTTTGGATACCGCCATTTTTGGCAAGAAAGTGCGGTGCTCCAACAAGAGCTACCTGTCGCCCGAAAAGGTAATAATTGTTCTGCCCATGCCAATCGCCTTCCCCAAACCGGAAAGCTGCATCTGCCTGGTTAATCAAGTCAGCCGTTGCAAAGGTGGAAAGTTCCACGTCGATTTCGGGATGCGCATCTGCGAACCCGGCAAAGCGGGGAATTACCCAGCGGTCGCCCATGATTGGTAGAATGTGAAGTTTGATTGCATTGGGTGATGAGCCCAAGGCAGCAATACGCAGAGTTGCATTTTCCAAGGCACCCAAGGCAACCCGAGCCTCGTTTACATAGATGCGGCCGGCTTCTGTAGCTGAAAGGCCATAGGGCGTACGCGTGAAGAGAACAGTTCCTGCGAGTTGCTCAAGTGATTGAAGCTGTTTGCTGACGGCGCTCTGGGTCATATTCAACGCCTGTGCGCAAGCCGTCGTGCTTCCTCGCTCGGCAATCGTGACGATCACCTGCAACGCGCGCGTGGATGGGTAATTGCGGCCAGTAACCATTTCAATTTGCCCTTGGAGGGGTATTCCATTTTGGAATGGTTACGCGAAATCATTTCGTTTGTCGCGCTGAAATCACAACCATAAGCTTCAAACAACAAAGAATAAGGGAACAATATTATGTCTGAGCAATCCGCGCGCTTGTGGGGTGCACGTTTCAGAGCTAGTCCATCTGCAGAACTGACAGCACTATCGAGATCGGAAAGCAGCTATTTCCGCCTTGTACCCTATGATCTCGCATCATCAGCGGCTCACGCCCGGGAACTGGTTCGTGCAAAAATCCTGACAACCGCCGAAGCGGATCAAGTCTGCGCCGCGCTTGCAACTATTGGAAAAGAACACAAATCGGGAGCCATCTCCCCGTCTCTTTCCGATGAGGATATCCATACGTTTCTCGAGCGGGTGCTTGGCGAGCGTGTTGGCATATTGGGAGGGAAGTTACGTGCAGGACGATCACGCAACGATCAGGCAGCCAACGACTTGAAACTTTATCTGCGTGATGTCGGTCGCAGGATTGGTTCTGATATGCTTACCCTTCAGGCTGCATTGATGGGGCAGGCCAGTCAGCACGTAGAGACTGTCACTACTGGATTTACACATCTGCAACCGGCACAACCTGTGAGTTTTGCACATCAACTGCTTGCACATGCTCAAACCTTTGCGCGCGATTTCGAGCGACTGCGTGACTGGGATCGCCGTGCGGCGCGTTCGCCGCTGGGCGCTGCGGCGCTTGCAGGATCAGCCATCGCCTTGCACCCTGAGCGGTCAGCCGAAGAGCTTGGTTATGACGGGCCGTGCGAGAATTCAATAGATGCCGTTGGCAGCCGGGATCATGTGGCAGAGTTCCTCTTTGTTATGGCAATGTTCGGCGTGCACCTGTCACGCCTCGCCGAGGAGCTATTCCTGTGGTCGTCTCGGCAGTTCCGCTGGATCGAAATGGATGATTCCTATGCAACAGGATCATCGATCATGCCGCAGAAGAAAAACTGCGATATTGCAGAATTGACCCGCGGTCGCGCCTCGCGTTTGATTGGCAGTTTGACGACGATGCTGGTTGCATTGAAAGGTTTGCCCTTTGCCTATAATCGCGACTTGGCCGAAGATAAGCATGCTGCGTTTGATACGATAGATGCGCTGGAGCTGGTCGTGCCTGCGATGGCCGGGCTCATCCGCACAATGCGGGTGAATGTCGATCGGATGCAGCAGCATTCTGTAGATGGCTTTACGCTCGCGACGGAAGTTGCCGATTGGCTGGCAAAAAATGGTGTGCCATTCTCGGAGGCGCATGAAATTACAGGCGCTCTTGTACGCTATTGCGAGGACCGGGAAGTTGGACTGGAGGATTTGAGCGACGATGATCTTGCCGCAGTTGATACGCGTTTACTGCCATCCATCAAATCAGCGTTGACGGCAAGGGCAGCAATTGAAGCGCGCAGAGCTTATGGCGGAACCGCACCCGCCAGGGTTAAAGAACAGATCGCGCGGTTGGGCAATTTGTTGAATGAGCAGCAGGAGTGGTTGAACCTCTATTCCGGTCCCAGATTTGAAAGGTAAGACACATGGCAAGCGTCGACAGTACCATTTCCATTCCTCCGGCAAAATATTCGATTGCTCATCTCCACCATCAGCCGCGTCGGCATTATGGGCGCTGGCTGGCCGCCGCCCTGATCATTCTGGCGTTGGCTCTGATCGTCAAAGCCTTCGCACAGGGGCAGATTGCCTGGCCTGTGGTTGCGCAGTTTTTCACTGCTCCGGCTATTCTTTCAGGACTTTGGAACACAATCCTGATGACAATCTGCGCCATGGCGCTTGGACTTGTTCTTGGTGTTGTTTTTGCGATCATGATTATGTCGCCAAATCCGGTGCTCAAATATGTGGCCGTGTTTTACATCTGGTTTTTCCGGGGCACGCCGCTACTCCTGCAACTTCTGCTCTGGTTCAACCTTGCTCTGATTTTTCCGACTTTGGGTATTCCGGGCCTGTTCGAAATGCGGACCGTCGATTTCATGACACCATTCATGGCGACGCTGCTCGGACTTGGCATCAATCAGGGAGCTTATACGGCGGAAGTGGTTCGCGGCGGAATTCTCTCCGTCGACAACGGTCAAATTGAAGCTGCGAAAGTGATCGGCATGACACGCCTCACCATGTTGCGCCGGATCATTCTGCCGCAAGCAATGCGGGTTATCATTCCGCCCGTCGGCAATGAAGTCATCAGCATGGTCAAGCTGACTTCCGTCGCCAGCGTAATTGGTTATGCCGAAATTCTGCGCAACGCACAGTCCGTCTATTACGCTAACAACCGCGTCATGGAACTGCTGATTGTTTCGGCCATCTGGTATCTGGTTGTGGTCACCATACTCTCCATCGGGCAGCACCTGCTTGAGAAACATTATGCGAAAAGCCAAGGACGACGGGATACCAAGCGCGCAGCCGCTGCAGAAGCAGAGGGAGCGTAACGATGTCCTCCATGGTGGTTGCAGTTGAGCTTAACAAATTTTTCGGCGATTTTCAGGCTCTCGACAAGGTTTCACTTGAGATAGAGCATGGCGAAGTCCTGTGCATTATCGGTCCGTCCGGATCAGGCAAAAGTACGCTACTGCGCTGTATAAACCAGCTTGAGCGTATCGATTCCGGCGCAATATGGATTGATGATGAACTCATCGGGTTCAGGCAGGAAGGTGACAAGCTCTATCAGTTGAATGACTCGGAGATTGCACGCCAAAGACTTTCAAGCGGCATGGTGTTTCAGCGGTTCAACTTGTTTGCTCATATGACGGTGCTCGAGAATATTATTGAGGGTCCGGTAACGGTGCAAAGGCGTACCAAAAGTGCTGTTATTCCCGAAGCCATGGCGTTGCTCGAAAAAGTGGGGTTGGCTGACAAGAAGGACTCCTATCCCAGCGAGCTTTCGGGCGGTCAGCAGCAACGTATCGCGATTGCCCGGGCCTTGGCGATGAAACCGAAGCTGATGCTCTTTGACGAGCCCACATCGGCGCTTGATCCGGAGCTTGTCAGCGACGTTCTCAGCGTCATGCGTAATCTGGCGAAAAGCGGTATGACGATGGTTGTTGTCACGCATGAGCTTGGTTTTGCCCGCGAGGTGGCGAACCGTGTGGTGTTTATGGATCATGGCAAGATCATTGAGAGCGGAACGCCTCAAGAGATTTTAGGCAGTCCGAAAGAAAAACGCACTCAGGATTTTATCGCAGCCGTTCTGGCTTGAAGCAATAAACATAAAAGAGGAACAGAGAACATGAGCAACTTTATCAAACTGGCGCTACTGGGTATAAGCATCGCAGTCAGCATCCCTGCTACGGCGCAAGAACTTCCGGCGCGCATCAAGGATGCCGGAAAGATCATCATTGCAACGATGCCAAATTATCCTCCGATTACCTACAAGGACCCGGCGACAAACGAGCTTCAGGGCTTCGACATCGATCTTGGTGAAGCGATCGGCAAGGAGCTTGGTGTCAAAATCGAATGGCAGGAAATTGCATTTGCTCAAATGCTGCCCTCTTTGCAAACCGGACGCGTTGATCTGGCAATGGCCGGGATGAGCGACAAGAAGGCGCGTCAGGAGACGGCGGATTTCGTTGACTACATGAAGTCCGGTGCTCAGTTCTACACTTCCAAAGCTCTTGCCGGAGAGATCAAAACGGTTGACGATCTTTGTGGAAAATCAGTGGGCGCAAGCCGCTCGACTGATTGGCCTGCCCAGATCACTGCGTGGAGCGAAGCCAATTGCACTGCAAAGGGCAAGCCAGCGATCAATGTTACAGGCACAGAAGGATCTGCAGACGCCCGCACACAGATCAAAAGTCAGCGATTGCAGGCCGCTGCGCAAGGCAATGAAACTCTGCCTTACAATCAGAAGCTCGAGCCTGACACATATGTGACGATTGGCGATGCGTTCAGTCAGTCATTGGCTGGCATTCCGGTTCTAAAATCTGAAACCCAATTGCGCGACGCAGTTAAGGCGGCACTTGAGAAATTGCAGGCGAACGGAACCTATGATGTCCTTCTCGACAAGTATGGGCTCAAGGCCAACAAACTGTCACCCATCACAGTCAACATGGGCGACTAGGCTTTAGTTGAAATTACATACAAGAATGGCAACTCCGGAGCACTTCCGGGTTGCCATTTTTCATGGAGTTATTGAATTGCCTGAAGTGAGATTGTCAAAAGCGTCAGATCACGCTGCGCTCGCCGCTCTGTTCGAGGAAATGCAGGCGCATTACAATGTCCCATGCCCGTCGCGAGAGGTGATACTTGAAGGGCTCACTGCGATGCCGGTGGGTACAGAAATTCTTGTTGCCGGAGAGCAAGCAATCAAGGGCTTTGCTGCAATCGCTCCGGTCTATCCCGGGCCGGAGCTTGGATCAGGCTTGTTCCTCAAGGAGCTGTTCGTATCAAAGCGTTTTCGAGGATCGGGTGTCGGAAAAAGCTTGATGCAGGGCGTGGCGAAACTGGCACTTGAGCGAGGACATGGCCGTGTCGACTGGACCGCTGACCGTGATAACCTTCGTCTTCGCGCCTTTTACGATGGGTTGGGTGGAGCGTCAAAACCTGAGAAGTTGTTCTATCGCCTCGATGGAACGGCCCTCCTTGCCGCAGCAAAAAGTGATAGTTAGCCGCCTATGACCTTTTGGGACGAATGACCCATCCGTAAATGGCACTTCCTGCAAGTAGTATGCTGGTGGCTAGAAAAACAGCCCGCATGCCAAAATGCCCGCCAACGAAGCCACCCGTAAGCGGACCTATGACCTGTCCGGCATATTGCGAGGACGTTGCATAACCAAGAATGTTGCCCGCAACCCTGTCCGGTACATTATGCCTGATGACGCTTGTAATACAGGGCAGGAGGCCGCCAAGCGAAAGGCCCATAAGAAATCGCAAGACGACAAGCTGCCAGCCCTCAGTGACAAAAGCCTGCGGGATCAAGAGCAACGCAGATACGCCAAGGGCTGCGACGATTACATTCCAGTGCCCTATGCGGTCGGCCAGTTTGCCAAGTCTTGATGCAGACAGAATGCTGCCCAGTGCAGCTGCAGACATCACTATACCGGCAACCATCGTTATATGAGCCGGATTGTCGACCAGTTGCGCCACGTAGACTGTGATGATGGGTTCGATAGACATATTGGCAAGCATCAGGAGCATGCCGGTAACCAGCATCGCGAATACCGGACGTTTATCCGGAATTGCCTTCCATCCACCAGTTTGTTCAAGAGTTTTGTTTTTTGCCGGCCGCTTTTCTTCTTTGATGAAGAGGCTCGTCGCCAGAAAGGTTATGAAGATGACGCCACCGGCCAGCCAGAACGTTGCCCGGATACCAATCAATGGCGGCAAACCTCCACCAATCAGCGGTCCAATGAGATTTCCGGCCATGATGCCTGACGCGAGCGTTCCCAAGGCCCAGCCGGTCCGCGCCTTAGGTGTTTGCGTTGCAACAAGGACTGTTGAGCCGGATGCGTAACCGCCGAGCAATCCGGTAAGCAGGCGGAGAACTATCAGATGCCAGACCTCGGTTGCCATCCCCATTAGCGACATTGCAATTGCCATGCCGAGACTTGCCCGGATCAACATCAGCTTGCGCCCATAGAGATCTGCGAGACGCCCCCATAGCGGTGCGACCAGAGCAGCGGTAAAGAATGTTGCTCCATAAGCGATACCGGACCATTGGACGATAGCGGCATGATCAGTTTCACCCAGTTGCTCAATGTACAGCGGCAGGAATGGCAGGATCAAAGTCATTGCTACGATGGTAGTGAATGACCCGAGCAGGCAAACCCATAGGTTCTGCCGCCAGTAAATTGATTCCCCTGAACTGGAGGAGCTATCTGTGTCGGTCAATTCATCCAACTATGTTATATTCACCGCGGACAGCCATATCCCGATATGATCCGGCATGGCGAAATTTACGTAGCTTAGACATTGCAGTTATGGTTCGGGAGAGCAACCATGGTCAAAGCATTTGGATGTTTCATTGCAGCTGTATTGTTGAGCTTGGGCCTAGTCGGGTCGATTTACGCGCAGGAGTCTCCCGAGGTCTTTCAATCCATTATCAAGAATCAGATTGCGGCCTTCCTGAACGATGACGCCAAAACGGCCTACTCGTTCGCCTCTCCCTCCATTCAGGGCAAATTTCCGAACCAGAACCTGTTCTTTGAGATGGTCAAAAAGGCTTACCAACCGGTCTACAGACCGGGCAATTTTGCTTTTGGCCGCAGCAAGGCAGCGGGCGATCAGATTATTCAGGAAGTGCTCATCACAGGCCCCGATGGCAAAGACTCAACGGCAATCTATCTGATGCAGAAACAGCCGGATGGTTCTTACAAAATCAATGGAGTGCAAATACTGCAAACAACAGTTGGGCCAGCAATTTAACAACGCGCTGAGCCAAAATTGGAAGCGTAACCTTGCATTGCTGGAGCCAGCGAATAGGCTCTATGCCGACTCACGGCAACAGCATCGAGAATGAGCTTCATGAAACTGTTCTTTTCCAGCCAGCAAATGGCTCATCAACCCAAGCAATATATGATCAATGGCCGTATTACCGATCCTCTGGAAAATCCTGCACGCGCTCAGGCTTTGATAAGGGTGCTGACGGAATTAGGATTGTCAGAAGAAGCAACTGGCGACGCAGGCCTTGATCCCATCCTCGCTGTTCATGCCGATCACTATGTCGAATTTTTGCGAACGGCATATGACCGTTTCATGCAGTTGCCAAACCATGGTCCTGAGGTTCTACCCAATGTAAATGCATATCAGGGCGCCGGACAGGATTATACCGCCCGTCCGAGGCCAAGGCCGATCGGCGTACTCGGGCAAGCTGGCTGGTACATTAACGGGCTTTCCTGCGCGATGATGGAAAGTACCTATGCATCGGCTTATGCGTCTGTCCAAACCGCGATTTCCGCCGCAAATACTTTATTGAGCGGGGAGAAGGCGGCCTTTGCGCTCTGCCGTCCTCCGGGTCATCATGCTTATGCAGACCGTGCGGCTGGATTCTGCTATTTCAACAATGCTGCGATCATCGCGCAGCACTTACGTAAGCAACATGAGCGCGTCGCAATTATCGATTTCGATACGCATCATGGTGATGGAACGCAGGCGATATTCTACACGCGGAACGATGTTTTTTTCGGTTCAACTCATACTGATCCGTCGAATTATTATCCGCATTATAGCGGCTATGCCGATGAAACGGGTGCTGGTGCCGGTCTCGGTGCAAACCTTAATCTGCCATTGGCCGAAGGTAGCGGTGATGACGCTTTCATTGAAGCCAATCGAAAGCTTGCGGCAGCCGTAGCAGAGCACGGTGCGACGGCACTTGTCATTTCTGCCGGGTGGGATGCTCACCACGAAGATCCACTTTCAAAACTCGCAGTAACAACGGACGCCTATGCTGAGATAGGGGCGATCTGGGGGGCTGTCAGCCTGCCTACTGTAATTGTGCAAGAAGGTGGCTATTCGCTGAGCGCTGTGTCGGAAGCGGCACCACGTTTTATGGCCGCCTATCAGGCTAATCGGGCAATTTAGTTGTAGCGGTCGCTGTACCGCCTCATCGGGGAAAAACAGATGAATCAGATCGCAGCAAAGCGTCAGCCAATCCGGGCCGCAGTAGGAGCCTTCGTAGGCACCATGATCGAGTGGTACGATTTCTATATTTATGGAACGGCTGCAGCTCTGGTTTTCGGTGATGTTTTCTTTGCCTCTGAAGACCCTGTGATGGGCGTTCTTGCCTCTCTTGGCACATTCGCCATCGGGTTTGTTGCCCGGCCGTTTGGTGCGCTTCTGTTTGGCCATTTTGGTGACAAGGTGGGTCGTAAGAAATCGTTGATTATCACACTTCTCCTGATGGGTGCCGCAACAGTTCTGATCGGTGTTCTGCCGAGCTATCATTCCATAGGCGTTTCGGCAGCTGTCATGCTGGTTCTGTTGCGCTTGGTACAGGGCGTTGCTGTTGGGGGCGAATGGGGCGGGGCAGTATTGATTGCAGCCGAACATGCTCCGCCACGCTGGCGCACATTTCTCGCCTCCGCACCGCAGTACGGCAGCCCAATCGGATTAATTCTCGCAACACTCGCCTTCCGCACGGTTTCGGACCTGCCACAAGAGGACTTCCTGAGCTGGGGCTGGCGAATCCCGTTCCTGCTTAGCGGCATACTGATCATCTTTGCTTTCATCATTCGCGCAGGTATCAACGAGAGCCCTGAGCTCGAAGAGCGGCTGAAGGAGAAGTCTGTTCAAAACGTCATCCCGGCCAAGGAAATTTTCCTGACAAAAAAGAAACCCCTTTTACTTGGCATGGGGCTTTGTCTGCTGGGTGTTGCTGGCTTCTATTTCATCACAACGCTGATGATGACATTCACGACAACATCGCTCGGAATCAATCGCTCGGATATGCTTGAGCTGGTTTCCTGGGTTGGCGTAGTCGAACTCTTCGCATTTCCTGCTGGTTCATACATTGCCACCCGGTTTGGTGAGCGCTTCCTTCTGGTCGCGATGTCCGGAGCAGCATTGCTCTTCGCTGTACCGATGATGATGCTTATAATCACCGGCAATCTGACAAACATCTATATCGCAATTCTGGTTGCGACAGTATTCCTCGCTGCCCATTATGCGGTCATGGCGCCGTTCCTCACACGAGCGTTTCCGGTTCATTTGCGTTATACGGGCATTTCGCTGTGCTCGTCGCTCAGTGGTGCGATCTTCAGCGGCCTTACTCCTGTTATCGGCGTATGGCTTGTTCATGCCTATGGTGTTCAGTGGGCACCGCTTGCAGGCCTGTTCATCTTCATCGCTGGCATAAGCTTCATCTGCAGTATTTTCCTTCCTGTAGAGGATGCAGGGTCGGAATCTTTTGCAGCCCGTGCTGCCGAGAGAATGGGGGAGACTGTTACTAGTCCAGCCAAATCTTAAATTCTTCATCTTTCCCGAATAGGCGTGATTGTCACTTCGACAACATTGGGGAGAATTGTCTATGGCATTCAAACGTCACCTTCTGCCGGTTCTGCTTTTTCCATTGATTTGCTCTACTGCCTTGGCGGCCGTGAACGGAACTGTGAAATCCGTCACACTGTCTTCAGGTGGCCTGTCTGAAATTGTTCGCTCTGCCAATGTCGGTGACAATAGCGAGATCACGATCAACGTTCCCTTGGATCAGGTCGATGATATCCTGAAGAGCCTCATTATCAGGGATGCCAATGGCAAGGTTAAGAACCTGTCTCTGGCAGGACCCAGCCCGCTTGAAGAGACTTTTCGCACACTGCCCTTTACTGTCGATGATCTGAACTCGCTTCCCCGGCTGCTGAATGCGGTGAAAGGCACTGGTATTCGCGTTTCTGGCGCGCGCGAGGTAGAAGGCAGCATCCTTGGTGTTGAGTATCAAAACGGTGCCAATGGCGCACAAAATGCCGTACTTTTGTTGCTGACAGCCAAGCGGGAAATTGCAACGATCCCTCTCGATAACTCCATATCAATTGAAATTTTAGACAAGGTTCTGAACGACAAGATCGCAGACGCCACGCTGGTTGCCGGCAAGGCCACGGTAGATGGCTCGCGTACGATCAAGATCGAGTTGGATGGGCAGGGCACCCGAACAGTCGATATTTCATACGTTGTTTCGGCGCCAATCTGGAAAACCAGTTACCGGATGGTGACAGGTGAAAATGGTACTGCGCGGCTGCAGGCTTGGGCTATATTCGAGAATGCTTCCGGTGAAGACTGGAACGATGTTTCTATCGTGCTTTCTTCGGGAAAACCCGTAACGCTGAAACAGGCGCTGCACAGGCGTTACTGGAAAGATCGGACCGAGCTTGTCGTCGATACATCTGCGAAGAATCCCGCAATTGCAAGTCTAAGTGCATCACGCAGGCAAAAGCTTGTATCGGAACAGGATGCGGCAGCGGGTTATGCCGCTCCGGCTCCGGCAATGGAGATGCAGCAGGCACAAAGACCGATAGAGATGGCGCCTGCCTCGCAGGAAACGTCCGTTGACGAGCAGGAGGTTACGTCAAACTTTACCCTTCCGGGCCAGTTTGATTTGAAGAACGGGGAGACGATCTCTGTTCCTTTGATAGACAAAGACGTGAAAGCTGAGATGGTTTCCGTTTATCAGGTAGGTCGCAGCGGTGAGCATCCTACCGCTTCGGTTATGCTCGAAAATGACAGTGGTTCGAGTTTCCCGCAGGGCATATTGACCGTATATGATGGCAAGTCCGGATATGTCGGAGACGCCCAGATAGCAGGAATGCCGTCCGGTGAAAAACGGGCTGCCAGTTTCGCGCTTGATCAGAAAGTTTCCGTGGGTACTGAGGCAAAACCCCAGAGGATGATTACCTCGATTAAAGTAACCGATGGAATCATCCACGCAAAAACACTGCTGCGGGACGTGACGATATTCACGGTAAATGGCGCTGCGGATGGTGATCGAACCGTGCTGATTGAACAGCAGAAACGCCCGGGTTGGACATTCAAGGCTGAGAATACCGGCGATTCAACACTCACGCATGATCGTGTTCGCGTGGCCTTGAAAGCAGGTGAGACACGAACTGTCGAAACAATCAGTGAGCAGACCCAAGCTGAAGAATTCGCGTTATCGGATGCCGCCCCCCAAATGATTACAAGCTGGGCTGATGCCGCCGAAGATCCAGAAGTAAAAGGAAAGCTTAAAGAACTCTCTGAAGCCCGGATGAAACAGGTCGAGGCGCAAGAAGCGCTGGAAAATATTCAAAGGCAATATGATCAGGTTGCCGAGTCTCAGGATCGTACCCGCGAAAATCTGCGCGCTGTACCGAATGGCGACCTTCAGAGCAGGTATCTTGCACAGATGGGTCAGGAGGAAGATCGTCTCGGGGAACTGCGTAAGGAGCGTGACGCTGCGCAGGAGGTCATAGGCAAATTCGACAAGGATGTTACGCGAATAATTCGCACCTTCTGAACGAGGATTTCATTGGAGGTTGGTGTGCCGGTGCTGCATGGTTTTGTGTGCGTCCGGCATTCCAACTGTAAGCCTCAATATCAGACTATCGAGAACAATCAGGCTGCACTGTTCGAAAAGGCTTCCTCCAAACTGGACAGTTGCTTCTACGGGTATGTGCAGTGTGACGTCTGCAATCGCAGCCAGGGGACTTTTTGCTTGCCCGGTGAGCGCAAGAACGATCGCCCCTTCGGACTTGGCTATCCGGGCAAAATTCAAACTCACCGGTGTTTGGCCGGAAGCCGAGAGAATTAGTAGCCCGTCGTTTTTGCGTATCGACGGGGCAGAGGCTTCACCCACGAAATGAACTTTGCGCCCAATATGCATGAAGCGCATTGCAGCCATTTGCGCAGACAGGCCGGAGCGGCCTTGCCCGCCAAAGAACCAGCGGCGTTCCGTGTCCTCAAAAACCTGTGCCAGCCGGTCAAAGGATTTCGGATCTATTCGCGATAGGACTTCTGCCAATTCTTGACCAACGATCAGCCAGGGAGAATGAGCAACGGTCATGGGAGATACCTTAATGAAAGTGGTCAGTCATAAGTCCGGAAATCAGCTACGCCTGCGGGATTGCGTCAATGACAATGGATAGCGAACAGGGTGATATGCCATCGAACTGACATTCACCGGGCGATACTCACTGTCGTAAGCGATCTGATCAAGGGTAAGTACAGCCGCGGGGAGATCAAGTTGCAGGAACCCGGCTTCTGGCTCTGTCGCAAGTCTTGCACTCAGCGTTGACTGGCCACGCGCTGGAATGACGCCATAGCGTTCCTTGAACTCGGCATAGAGCGACCTGTTTCCAGTGCTCCAATCAATATCCAGAATGCCGGGTGTCAGGGCTTCATCAAACCAGTCACGCTGAACGACTACCGGCAAATTATCCAGAAAGCGCAGCCGCTCGATAAATACAACGTTTGAGCCTGAAGGAAGCCCAAGAGGGCGTGTAATGTCCGCGTCGCCTCGAATAATGTCTGCGGCGAGTAACTTCATTCCCGGCTTACGGTTATTGGCCTCGGCCGTCTCGGTAAAGCTTCGTACAATCTCGATCTCATAGGTCGGTTGAGGTTCGGTAACGTAAATACCCTTGCCAGCGCGGGTTTGTAGAAAGCCGAGATTCTCGAGATCCTTGACTGCTTGCCGGACTGTAATCCGGCTCACGCCATACAACGCTACCAACTCGCGTTCGGATGGCAGTTTGTCATTGACCGAGAGTTTCCCGCTTTCGATCATATTTTTCAGAACAGTTCGTAGCTGGACATAGAGCGGGTCGGGATGGTTTCGATCAACCGGATTCATCTGGCCTGTCCAGTGTGTTTCGTTCATCTTGAATCTTCACCCGTTTTTGTGCCGGAGCTATCTGGCAGATTGTTACGTCGCTTGTCGAGGCTATTGCATACAAGTTGCTTCAATCATGTTGACATAACTGGTTATGACCAGTAGCTATAGCATAGCGAGAGCATTGGAGCAATTCATGAAGTTGACTTTGGTTGGCGGCGGTGGGGTAAGAGCGCCGTTGTTTGTAGGGTCGGCACTTCGCCGGGCAGAGCAGAGCGGGCTGAAGGAAATTTGCCTGCAGGATATTAATGAGAACAAGCTCGAATTATTCGGGCGGATCAGTCAGGAATTGGGTCGCCGCACGCAATCACCCGTTAAAATCTCTATGACTACCAATGCGGAAAAAGCGTTGGAGGGTGCAGATTACGTTGTTACGACTGTACGTCCTGGTGATGAGGATGGCCGGATCAAGGACGAGCGGATTGCTCTCTCGCATGGTGTGCTGGGACAGGAAACAACCGGACCTGGCGGATTTGCCATGGCGCTGCGCAGTATTCCGGCAATTCTGGAATATGCGAAGCTTTTGAAGAAAGTCAGTCCAGATGCATGGCTTTTTAACTTCACCAATCCGGCTGGTCTTGTTGCCCAAGCTCTGCAGGATGAAGGATTTCATCGCACGATTGGCATTTGTGATGGTGCTAACGGAGCACAGGAGGCTTTGGCAAAGTGGTTCAAGGTTCCTCAAAATGATGTTCGTGCAGAAGTGGCTGGACTTAATCATCTGTCATTCACAAGAAGTGCAACGATAAACGGCAAAGAAGTTTTGCAACCCCTGCTGGATGACGATCGGTTTTTGAAGGCGACATCCCAGCGAATGTTTGATCCAGAGATTATCCGCAGGCAGCGGAACTGGATCAATGAATATCTCTATTACTACTACTACGCTGAAAAGGCTGTGGCCGCATTGAATTCCGATGCCCGCACTCGCGGCGAAGAAGTCAAGGACCTTAATCGGACATTGATAGAGACGCTTGGGGCAATCGACCTTGATAAGAATGCAGAAGAGGCGCTCAATCGTTATTACGCTTACGAGCGCCGGCGTAGCTCAACCTATATGCACTATGCGCTTGAAGATGCTCCAAGCATGGAAGAAGCGGACAGTCTGACAGACACGGGAAGCCACGAGGCTAACTCGGAAGAAGGTGAGGGCTATGCCGGCGTTGCGCTTAATCTGGTTGATGCGCTGCAAACCGGAAAGCCCTGCTACAGTGGCCTCAACGTTCGCAATGAGGGATCAATCGAGGGTCTGCGTTTTGACGATGTTGTGGAAGTAAGCTGTGTCGTTGACAAGGAAGGCATTCGCCCGTTGAGCATCGGAAAGATGCCGGAGCCGCAACTTCAACTTATCCAAAGCGTGAAGCAGTATGAAAGGTTGGCGGTAAGGGCGATCCGCGAGCGAAGCCGTGATATTGCCGTTGAAGCCCTGATGGCCCATCCGCTCGTGCTGTCGTATTCCCGTGCAGTTCCATTGGTCGACGAGTATCTTGCCGCTCATGCGCAATATGCCGGAGTATGGAAATGACCCTATCCACGCGATCAGGCTATGAAGTGATGGTCGTCGGCGAATATTATTTCGATCTCGTTTTTCGTGGTTTGCCGGATATCCCCAAAATGGGTGCAGATCTTTGGGCTCAGGAGTTTGACTGGGTGCCGGGGGCTGCATTTTCGACGGCCTTGGCACTGACACGTCTTGGCACAAATGCGGGTTGGTGGTGTGCTTTCGGTAACGACATCTTCAGTCGCATGATCATTGACGAAGCCCGGAAAGAGAACATCGACGATGGACTGTTTATCCATTTGGATAAGCCATGGCGGCGACTGAGTTCGGCTTTTTCGTTTACCGATGATCGCGGATTTATCAGTTACAGCGAAGATCGTGATCCGAGTCCGACGCCGGCTGATCTGGAACGGATACGACCGGGTGTGCTTCTGCTGCAGGGCTTCTCTCTTGATGATGAACGCACCGCGCTTATCGGCGCGGCACGCAACCTCGGCATTAAGATCTGTTCCGATTGCCAGCATATTGAAATGGATTTGTCGGCACCTGGCCTGATTGACGCTTTGCAGCGGATCGATGTCTTCCTACCCAACGAAACAGAAGCCAAGGCGCTGACCGGCGAAGCTGATATCGAAGCCGCGCTTGGGGTGCTTGCACAGTATTGCAAAACCGTTGTGATCAAGCGCGGCGCAGAAGGTGTTATCGCCAGCGACAATGGCCGTGTCTACCGGTTGCCAGCCTTGGCAGTCGATGTTTTTGACACAACGGGGGCTGGAGATTCTTTCAATGCAGGTTTTGTTCATGGCCTGCTGCACGAGCCGGACTTTGTGTCGGCTTTGGAAGTAGCCGTGATTTGCGGCTCGCTTGCAGTGACGGGATATGGTGGCAGGAACCTGCCATATCTTTCCGATCTTGACCGATACCGGCGGCGAAGCGCTGCCGGGTGATGACTCCAATCAATCAAGAAAAATAGGGAACGAACATGGGATACAAACTTAAACTGCTCGCAGGCCTCGCTCTTTTGACAGTTGCTGCGGCTCTGCCAGCCAAGGCAGAAACGATTTCGATGTTCTGCTCGGCCACGGATTATGAGCTATGTGAAGAGGGGGCTCAGAAATGGGCCAAATCTTCCGGCAACGAAGTCAAGATCAATCGTACTCCGCAAAATCTTGATGATGCCATTCCGATCTATCAGCAATTGTTTGCTTCCAAGTCTTCGGACGTCGACCTGCTCTATGTGGATGTGATTTGGCTGGGCATGATGAAGGACCACTTCTCTGACCTTGCGTCGTTTGTTCCTGAGACTGAGGTAAAGGCTCATTTTGCATCGGCAACAGACGCCGCACATATAGACAACAAGCTTGTTGCCATGCCCTTCTACATTGATACCGGGCTGATGTTCTATCGAAAGGATCTGCTGGAAAAATATGGCAAGCAGGCACCGAAGACCTGGGATGAACTCACCGCGACCGCCAAGGAAATTCAGGATGGTGAGCGCAAGGCTGGCAATGCTGATATGTGGGGTTACGCCTGGCAAGGCCGTAGCTACGAAGGACTGACATGCGATGCTGTGGAATGGATCGCGGCAGGCGGTGGCGGTACAATTCTTTCCGACAAAGGAGAGGTGACAATAAACAATCCGGCAACTGTCGCGGCACTCACGCGGGCGCGGGGCTGGATAGATACGATCTCTCCAAAGGGTGTTCTCAACTATGACGAAGAGAGCTCTCGCGCACTCTTTGAAAGCGGCAATGCCGTGTTCCACCGCAATTGGCCTTACGTCTGGGGAACATCCCAGGCACAGGGTGGCAAGCTGGTCGATAAGGTAGGTGTTTCTGCATTGCCGATCGGTGCGGAGGGGCAGAAATCGAGTGGTACGCTTGGTACAGCATATCTCGCCGTTTCGAAATACTCGACAAAGCAGGAAAAGGCCGCCGAACTATTGAGGTATATGGTGGGTCTTGAGGACCAGAAGATGCGGGCGATAAAGGGTGGATATAACCCAACGGTCGAGGCGCTCTATACTGACGCTGACGTACTCGCCAAGATACCATTCCTGCCTATGGCTAAAGCAGCTTTCGAAGAATCTGTTGCCCGCCCGTCAGCTGCGACCGGGAAAAACTATAACAGGATTTCCCGTACCTTCTATCGCGCGGTCCATGACATAATTTCCGGCACCAGCGACGTCGCAGAAGAAGTTGCACAGCTGGAAAAGAGACTGAAACGCGACGTGAAAGCCAACTGAAATTAATTGCCTGCGGATAATACCGCAGGCAATTCCTTCGATAGCCAAAGTTCATGCATTGCGAATTACAGATTAGCCAAGGGCAACATAATGGCCTCCGTCACATTGAAAGAAGTCAGCAAAAGCTTTGGAGCATTTGATGTGCTCCGCTCGATTGACCTCGATGTTGAGGACGGAGAATTCGTGGTTTTCGTGGGGCCATCTGGTTGCGGAAAATCAACCCTGCTGCGCGTTATCGCAGGATTGGTTCCGGTCTCGCAGGGAATTGTATCAATCGATGGGGAAGAAGTGACAGACGTACCGGCGTCCAAGCGGGGGGTTGCGTTCGTTTTTCAATCTTATGCACTTTATCCTCATATGAACGTGGCCAGAAACATCAGCTTCGCGCTTGAAACAGCGCGAATGACAAAGGCTGAGATTGGGCGGCGTCTGGCGAAGGTGGCCGATATGCTGAAAATCGGCCATCTTCTTGACCGTAAGCCAAAGCAACTTTCAGGTGGCCAGCGTCAGCGTGTCGCTATTGGACGGGCTTTGGTAAGCCAGCCCAAACTATTCCTCTTTGATGAGCCGCTTTCCAATCTTGATGCTGACTTGCGGATGGAGATGCGTTTCGAAATCGCCAAACTGCATACTGAAGTCGGCGCGACGATGATCTATGTTACCCATGATCAGACCGAGGCAATGACGCTTGCGGATCGGATAGTTATTCTCAATCACGGACGCATCGAACAGGTTGGCACGCCACGCGAACTTTATGATCACCCGGCAAACAAGTTCGTTGCAGGCTTCCTCGGTAGTCCGCGCATGAACTTTGCGCCCGCCAGAAGCGATGAACGCGGGCGCGTGATAACAGGCCCGGATGGGTTTGAGTTGAGCATTGATCAGTTGCGCGCGCAGAAGCCCACTACGTTGGGTCTCCGCCCAGAGGCACTGGAAATTGTATCTCCGGATAAAAGTGGCTGCATAAAAGGGATATTCGAACGCGTCGAAGACCTTGGTTACGAACAGATCGCGTATATCCGTTTGAGCGAAGATACGATCTGGACGGTGCGCTCCGGAGGGGTCATTCCAGCATATGCTTCTGGCTCCAGAATTGGATTGAGATGGAAGCCAGAGGATATCTATCTTTTCAATGATAAAGATCAGCGCATCGAAACAAGATCAACTCTGGAACCAGCAATTGTTGGAATAAGCCGGTGAAGAACAGGGAAACAACCATAGCGTGGGTTTTTCTCTTGCCGCTCCTGCTGGCACTTACGGCTGTTGCCGCATGGCCGCTGGCACGGAACATCTATTTCTCTTTCACGGATGCCTTTCTCGACAATCCTTCAGATTATAGTTTTGTCGGCTTTCAGAATTTTGTGACCGTTTTGGAAGATTCCATTTTCTGGGGCGCTGTACGCAATACGCTTGTTTTCACCCTTGTCTCTGTCGCTTTGGAGACGCTGCTTGGTTTCGCGATTGCCTTGCTGCTGCATCGTGCCTTCGCCGGACGCGGCTTGGTACGGGCGGCTATACTGGTTCCGTGGGCCATGCCGATGGTCGTATCCGCGAAGATTTGGGAGTGGATGTTCAATGACCAATTCGGCCTTATCAATAAAGCGCTGATCTGGTTGGGCTTCCTTGATAAAGGCATCGCGTGGACAGCCGATCCGTCGCTTATCCTTGGCACGGTCATCTTCATAGACGTGTGGGTCACAACGCCTTTTATGGTTTTGCTTATTCTCGCCGGTCTGCAGTTGATACCGGAAGAAATCTATGAGGCTGCAGAGGTTTCAGGAGTGCCTGCGTGGAAACGTCTTTGGTCGATCACCTTGCCGCTTGCTACACCCGCCATTGGGGTGGCGGTTCTTTTCCGGACGCTCGATGCGCTGCGCATGTTCGATCTGAGCTATGTCCTTGCCGCGAACAATGAGAAGGCAATGACCATGTCGATCTACGCGCGGGATCAATTGATCAGTTTTCAGGATCTGGGCGTAGGTTCTGCTGCGTCAACTTGGGTATTTCTTATAATAGGCCTGATTACGATCACTTTGGTGAGCATCCTTCGGCTTGACCGGAATACGGGTTAGCCGATGGCGCAAGGATCAAAACATTATTCCAACAGCACTTACCGCAAGCTGCGTTTGGCCAAACGCGCCTCACTTTATGCGGGTGTGTTGCTGGTGCTCGCCTATATGTTATTCCCCTATTATTGGGCAATTATTTCCTCGACCAAGACACGTGAAGACCTTTATTCTTTCAGCCTGCTGCCGTCACTGGATTTCAGTAATTACGTCACCCTGTATCATAACCCGATCTTCATCGGTGCAATCGTCAATTCAGCGTTTGTCGCGTTGACCAGCAGCCTGATCTCCCTCGTAATCAGCATCCTTGCTGCCTACGCGCTAGGCCGGATGCATTTTCGGTTTTCCCGCACAGTTCTGATCTGTGTTCTGATGATTTCAGTGTTCCCTCAGGTCGTGGTTTTGTCAGGTATGTTCGAGGTAATTGGTTGGCTCGGTTTCTATAACCGGCCTACCGCGCTCGTCTTCTCCTATCTCCTGTTGGTGTTGCCCTTTACGACGTGGGTTCTGACAAGCTTCATTCGCGACCTGCCGCAGGAATTGGAAGAAGCTGCGCTGATTGATGGCTGTTCCCGGCTGAGAATACTCACGCATGTACTCCTTCCTCTTATGGGCCCAGCCATTGCAAGCACTGGCCTGCTTGCCTTCATTCTTTCATGGAATGAATTTCTGTTTGCCCTGACGTTCATTCTCACCGATGAGAACCGTACCGTTCCTGTCGCCATGGGATTGCTCACGGGAAGCAGCCGTTACGAGTATCCATTCGGTCAGGTAATGGCTGCATCAGTCACGGTAACGCTTCCGCTTCTCATTCTGGTTTTGATGTTCCAACGAAAAATCGTGTCCGGTCTGACAGCTGGTGCGGTGAAGGGGTGATCATGGCAACTCATAAAAGTCTGCATAGCCTGAACGAATACTTTGCTCCGACGCTTGTTGAGCAGCATGGACATCTGCCATCCGCCCATGAGGAAGTCAGCTCCTTATTGGCACTCACTCCTCCATTGAAATGTACAGAGTGCGATACTTTGCAGTTGTTCCTTGCCAAGGAAGCGGAAGATCTTGCACCAATTCACTGCCCTGAATGCGGTGCATTTGTGTGCACTTGGAAAGACATCGTAAAAAGTCATATTGCGTCCGAGCTATAATCGTTATTCACGATAACAATCGGCACTCACAAAACACGTATAGTCCAAAACGCACCCTCCTGCTCGCGTGCCTTGGCAATTTATCGCGTCACTATCGCGTCACGCTCACGGGCGTAAGGGCAACGACAGGCAAGTAGATAATCAGAGAAACAGATCAGTTTTGGCACCCGTGCCAAGATAAATCCCCCTTGCCAAGGTGATCGAGGCCCGAATGGTAAATCATGTATTTCAGTCCATCACTTTGAAAAACAGCCAGATCGGGAGAATGGAAACCATATCTTCAATAGGCGAGGCAGAGGCCTTCCTGCTTTCGGGATGGCCCAGAAAAAAGTCACCTCTACACTTGGAGGCGCGCGTTGCTTGCTACGAAGCTCAATCGGGGCTTGTGTCGGTCGAAACCGCCCGGTTAATTTTCGTGGAAGCTGCAATCGAAGCAGATATTTTTATCCCGGAGGAACATTCGCAGCGGGTAGCAAATGGCTTGAAATAGCGACCGAAGACGACAAGCGCTCAGGCGAGCGATCGTCGTCCCAAATCTTTAGCTATTATCGCCCCCACCGGAATGGGCAAATTCAAAGATAATCAAGAATAGCTGTCGCGCCTTCTGCCGAAGACGCTCAACTCTATTCAAGGTTAGGCATTTGCCCGCTGCTTACTCGCATCCAATCCGATTTTCTTTTCGGTGGTCACCTTGGTGATTTCCGCGGACTTGGTTATCGCTAAATCAAATGCATCGGTCATAGCGGCAATGGCGTCAGCGGAGCTGCCAGAAAGACCGCCTTTAGCTGCCCACTCAAAGTTCCAAACGCCAGAAAGCCCATCAGCTCCAGCGACATCGTGAGTCTCGATTGCCGTATAAACATCGTTGTGCTTCAACATGTAGTCTGCAGCGGCTGAAACAGTGGGCGGTGTATTTTGGGTATTTTTTGCCAACTGGCCTAGCCCGTCTTTATTGATCGCTGACTGCCCATTCTGCTTCAAGTAATCCACGAGAATTTGACTGGCCTTTGCAGCATTCAGATTTGATTCAAAATTTGAGGAGACCGGTTCCTTAGATGTATTCACGATGTTAGATGGTATAGCCGTTACAGACATATTACACCCCTGTTGCGCCGTCGAACCACTGCCAATATTCGTAACAGTAATGAAAACTGCTCTCGCACATTTCCATTATTACTGTTAAATTGAAGGTTAAATTCAAAATCAAACTATTGCTGCAAATCTAATCTGGTATTTTAAAAACAAACAACTGCCCCAACTCGATAATTTCCGCCAGCAAAGTATAAATTTTTGTTTGCAAACGGTCCTTCTGGTTTGGAGAAAATATTCGTTTCATATGAGGAGTAGGTCATCCCACACAGGCAAGATTAATGACATATCATACCATGGCATCGAGCATTTGGATGCGTACGTTGGAAAGGGCTTGGAATAGGTATTTTCCCTGATGAACTCAGCAAATGTAAGTTGTCGTTGGTTCTGAGGTAGGAAATATCCTCCCAACCGGGGAGTTGTGAGTTCCCTCTTCCTTAAGGCGATAAAATCGCATGGCTAATCTGCGGGAAGTCTTGCAACACGGACCGGGCGGATGTCATGTAAGCGTCTGGCGGAGAGAGCGGGATTCGAACCCGCGTTACGCTATTAACGTAAACACACTTTCCAGGCGTGCGCCTTCAACCACTCGGCCACCTCTCCGCAATACGTCGGCATGTGGCCGATCGGGTCAATTATTTGCAATCGGGGAGCCCGGCTGCAAGAGCACCGTCAACCGTCGGCCACTCAATCTTCGGTAATAGGCACAGTGCTCTGCGATGGTTAGTCGGCAGCTACCCGTGCGGCGCGCACTATAGCCAGAACAAGCACTTCTTCAACTCCTAATTCAACATATTTTCATTTCATGCCCGTATATCCATTTTAACATTTATTTACAGTAGCTTAGCTACTCCATATTGTGTCGGAAGCTCCTTGCGCCCCATCACTCGCGCTTCCATCTCCAATTAAACAAGGTCGTACCCGTCTCCAGAAAGCGATTCCGGTTTCCCGGGTTTTGCATTAGAGGATAGATAATAAGCGGTTCAAATTCTTTAGAGTCGAATGAACTGCGCAGATCTTGGAGAAGAATGTTGTTACGGTTCACTTGCAGGCTCTTGGCCTATATCTGTCTTAGCTTCGCTATCATTGCCGCTGTGCTGGATGCAGCCAGATCCGTGGGCGAATCCAATCTGGTCATAACTTCGCTCAAAGACAGCTGGCAATCGGTCGCGGCCAATTCACTTGCACTTGTGGAAACCAGCATCAGAACCCATCTATATGGCATATTCTGGGACCCGCTGATGCTTTGGGTACTGGAAGCGCCTACGGTCATCGTCTTCGCGCTGCTTGCCCTGTTGTTATATGCGATAGGTTACAGACGTTCGGACCGGGCAGGCAGGTTCGCGGCCCGTTAAAGCATCGCCAATGCCCATTTATCCGGAGGGAACGCAATGTCGATATTCAGTATGCTGAGCAGGAAATCCGAAATGCCAACGGCAGAACAGGCGCTTCCCGGGCGTAGTTCGCCGCTTCCAACTGCGGAAACCCACTTTGTCAGCGGTCTACCGTTAAAGGGGCCATGGCCCGATAATATGCAGACCGCGATGTTCGGAATGGGATGCTTTTGGGGTGTGGAACGGCTGTTCTGGCAGGTTCCAGGTGTTTATCTTACTGCAGTAGGCTATGCTGGCGGAATTACCCCGAACCCGACCTATCAGGAAACTTGCACCGGTCGTACAGGACACAATGAGGTGGTATTGGTCGTTTTCGATCCTGCTGTTGTCTCTTACGAAGAGCTGTTGACGTTGTTTTGGGAAGAGCACGATCCAACGCAAGGTATGCGGCAGGGAAATGATGTCGGAACAACATATCGCTCAGGTATATATACTTTTACGCCAGAGCAGCAGGCTGCCGCTGAAACAAGTCGCGACGCCTATCAGAAAGCGCTTGCCGCAGCAAACCGTGGAACAATAACCACCGAGATTATAGAAGCACCTACATTCTATTATGCGGAAGATTACCATCAGCAATATCTTGCCAAAAATCCGGATGGTTATTGCGGGCTACGTGGAACAGGTGTTTCCTGTCCCATAACAGGTCTAAAGGTCGCCGGTTGATCGGTTTAGGGATTTTCCAGCCGTTTTTTGATCAGCTGGCAAAATTCCGCGTGAATTTTGCTTGATAGCGTGCAAGATTGAGATCGGTGCGGCGGGTTGAATGCCTTGCTGCAATGGTCCAAGTCACGGCAGAAAGCTGTGTCTTCAAACAAAATCCAGAGGGTTGCTATCAAATGAAGCGTATTGTTTTTGGTTTTCTGGCTGCTACGGCATTGCCCCTGATATCGCTTGGCGCAGCTAACGCTGCAGACGACAAGCCTGCGCTGATTTATGATCTTGGCGGCAAGTTCGATAAATCATTCAACGAAGCTGCATTCAACGGTGCTGAAAAATATACAGCCGATTCCGGTGTGAAGTATCGTGAGTTTGAAATTCAGAACGAAGCGCAGCGTGAACAGGCGTTGCGTAAGTTTGCATCGGATGGCAATTCGCCGATCGTTATCGCAGGCTTTTCCGCTGCTGCCGCAATCGAAAAGGTCTCCGGGGAATTCCCCGACACCAAATTCGTCATTATCGACGCCGAAGTTAAACAGCCGAATGTTCGCTCGGTCATATTCAATGACAATGAAGGTTCTTATCTGGTTGGCGTTATCGCAGCCAAGTCTTCCAAGACAGGCACGGTCAGCTTCATTGGTGGGATGGACGTTCCCCTGATCCGCAATTTTGCTTGCGGATATGTTGGCGGTGTGAAAGCTACAAATGCGGATGCCAAAGTCATCCAGAACATGACTGGTGATACACCTGCTGCCTGGAATGACCCGTCCAAGGGCGGCGAAATTGCAAAGTCCCAGATGGACCAGGGCTCTGACGTCATTTTCGCAGCAGCAGGCGGCACTGGTATTGGCGTTCTTCAGGCCGCAGCAGATGCGGATAAGCTCAGCATCGGCGTTGACTCCAATCAGAACGGATTGCATCCGGGCAAGGTGTTGACGTCAATGCTCAAGCGGGTTGATGTTGCAACGTACAACGCATTCAAGGATGGTGCCGACGGCAAGTTCACCGCAGGCGTCAGCTATCTTGGTGTCAAGGATGGCGGTGTTGATTACGCTGTCGACGACAACAATGCCACGCTGATAACAGATGATGTCAAGAAAGCCGTCGAGGCTGCCAAGGCCGATATCATCTCGGGTAAGGTCAAGGTCCACAGCTATTTTTCGGACAATGCCTGCCCCTATAAATAATCTGCATACATAGGTAAAAGCCGTCGGTTACATGACCGGCGGCTTTTTTAATGATTTCTGCAAAATCCACATTCCAGCATTTTCGTCACGCAGCTCTTCGAATTTTTGCCAGCCCATGCGCTCATAATATCCTGTCTCTCCCGTATAGAGATAAAGCTGCTTATGGCCTTGCTGCATTGCAGCCTGTTCGGTTGCCTCGACCATCGCTTTACCGACGCCGATCAACCGCATTTCAGGCGTGACGTAGAGGCTTGCAAGCCAAGGCTTCAGATGAGGGTGGCTCTCAAGTTCATTGTCGATCAACAATGACAGGCCGACTGGTAGGCCCGAAACAAACCCTACGAGGGCTTTCTGGTGGCTATTGGGATCAAGGAAGCCAAGAAATCCTTCGATTATTTCCTCCCTGCTTCGACCGCCATCGCGTCCCCAAGCCTCATAATTCCATCGCGCGCATAAGGGCACGAGTTCAGGGTGATGCTCGAGGAGCTCTACTTTTGTAATCATCTAATAATGGGGTGGTTTGGTTACGGGGATATCGGCGGCGGTCTGCTCTTCCAGTACAAGAAAACGGTCGGTCAAAGCGTCGAGCTTGCGCCGCATGGTCTCCAGAACCTTCCATTGTTCCGCAAGTTGGCCGGAAAGCTCATCAATGGTTTTCTCTTGCTCGGTCACAAGAATTTCGAGCCCTGTAAGGCGGTCACTGCTTTGAGCTGTCATACCAGTCTCCGTTTGCTCTTTTCTATCCCGAGCTTTGATATTTGAACAAGTTGATACCCATTGCGTCAAGGCATGAAGAGATGATAGCGGCTGTTGAATGTTGCTTTTCTTGACTGGAAAGAAAAAATTCCCGTGTTAGGGTCCTAAGCTTCGAAAAACAACAAAAGCTGATCAACAGCGGATGGGGATATGAGCGCAGCTGCAATCGAACTTATTGGCGTTGACAAGCGTTTTGGCACTGTACACGCAAATCGCGACATCCATCTTTCGATAGAAAAAGGCACGATCCACGGAATTATTGGTGAAAACGGTGCTGGAAAATCGACTCTGATGTCGATCCTTTACGGATTCTATCAGGCTGACAGCGGTGAAATACGCATCAACGGCAAGACGACGAAGATCAGCGATCCCAATGCCGCAATAGGGTTGGGTATCGGAATGGTGCATCAGCACTTCATGCTCGTTGAAAACTTCACAGTGCTCGAAAATGTCATGCTTGGCGTCGAAGGTGCACCTCTTCTGAAAAATGGCATTGCCAAAGCTCGCGCTGAATTGAAGCGCCTTGAGCAGGAATATGAACTCGATGTCGATCCCGACGCGCTGATTGAAGAATTACCGGTTGGGTTGCAACAGCGGGTGGAGATTCTCAAGGCGCTTTATCGGGGTGCCGAAATTTTGGTTCTTGATGAGCCTACCGGCGTTTTGACGCCGCCAGAAGCGGATCATCTGTTCCGGATTCTGGAACAATTGCGCGACCAAGGCAAAACGATCATTCTCATCACACACAAGTTGCGAGAGATCATGGCTGCAACCGACAATGTATCGGTTATGCGCCAAGGTTCAGTTGTCGCAACACGCAAGACCAGTGAAACCTCTGTAGAAGAACTGGCGGAACTCATGGTTGGCAGGCGTGTGTTGCTACGCGTACAAAAAGGCGAGGCCCAGCCCGGCGAAGTCAAGCTTTCTGTAGAAAATCTGACTGTGCGCGACAGTCGCGGTGTGGTCATGGTGGACAATGCCTCGTTCAGCGTGCGCGCAGGTGAAATCGTTGGTATTGCCGGGGTTGCAGGCAATGGGCAATCGCAGCTGATCGAAACAATCGCCGGAATTCGCGCGGCCGTGTCTGGACGCGTCCTGCTTGATGGGCAACTCATCGACATCACTGGCGCCGCTGACCCGGGGGAGTTGCGTGATCGCGGATTAGCCCATGTGCCGGAAGATCGCCACCATATGGGTCTGGTTCTGGCATTTGAAGAGTATGAAAACTCCATCCTGGGGTATCATGACGATCCCCTTTATCTCAAAGGGCCGTTCCTTGATATCGATGCTATCAAGGCCGATGCGCGCAAGAAGATTGAGAAATACGATATCCGTCCGAGTGACCCCGATCTGAAAACCGCCAACTTCTCAGGCGGCAATCAGCAGAAGATTGTGCTCGCGCGTGAAATCGAACGTGATCCGGGCGTCCTGATCATCGGACAGCCAACGCGCGGCGTCGATGTTGGTGCAATCGAGTTTATTCACAAACGTATTATTGAAATGCGTGATGCAGGTAAGGCCGTCTTGCTCGTATCCGTGGAACTTGATGAAATCCGCTCCCTTTCTGATCGCATCCTCGTCATGTTCGCTGGCCGCATCGTCGGTGAGCGGGACGCTGAAGCGGATGAAGGCGAACTCGGTTGTCTCATGGCTGGTGTCGAGCAGTTAGAGGCGGCTCAATGACCACGCAGGCGCTCATTATTATAGACGTGCAGAATGCTATTGATGATCCAAAATGGGGTCGCAGAGGCCAACCCGAAGCAGAGGCGCGGATAGCCGAATTGTTATCGGCGTGGCGTGAACGCCGTTTGCCAGTTGTTCACATCCGCCATGATTCAACTGATCCGGTATCGCCTTACCGCCCCGGCACTGATGGAAATGATTTCAAGCAAGAAGTTGCGCCCCAAATTGGGGAGCCGGTCGTAGACAAGCGCACGAACAGTGCTTTCATCGGGACCGATCTCATGGATGTCCTCGACGAACTGCAGGTTCGCAGTCTTGTTGTGACAGGAGTACTTCTTGAAAACTCCGTTGATGCAACGGTTCGAATGGCAGCAGGGCTGGGATTTGAAGTTATTATTCCGGAAGATGCCGTCGCAAGCATTGATCGCGAGGATTATCGCGGAAAACGATGGGCTGCCGAGGATGTGCATGCTTTGGCACTCTCCGTACTTGAAGGCGAATATGCCCGCATCACGACATCCGCAGATATTATCGGAAATTTGCCATGAGCCAACCTTTTGCAAAACTACCCGCTTGGGCGGATTACGGCCTTCTTCCACTGATTAATCTCATAGTGGCTTTCTTTGTGGCAGGGCTAGTCGTGCTTCTCGTTGGCGAAAGTCCGATTGAAGCAGCTGTTCTAATGGTCAAAGGCGCTTTTGGTTCTGGCGATGGTGTCGGCTACACGCTCTACTATGCAACCAATTTCATTTTCACCGGTCTATGCGTCGCTGTGGCTTTCCATTGCGGTCTTTTCAACATTGGCGGCGAAGGGCAGGCTTATATTGGGGGCCTCGGTGTCGCGTTTATCGGCCTTGGGCTTGGCGATACTTTGCCTTGGTGGGTAGTCTTTCCGCTGGCGATTATCGCATCGGGCATAGCTGGTGCCTTGTGGGCGCTCATTCCTGCCTGGTTGCAGGCGCGGCGCGGATCGCATGTCGTTATTACTACGATTATGTTCAATTTCATCGCAGCAAGCATCATGGTTTATATCGTGGTGCAAATTCTCAAGCCGATGAATATCCAGTCGCCGGAAACTCGCGTCTTTGGTGCCGGCGGACAATTGCCTAGCCTTGGATGGTTGTTGAATTCGGTGGGGCTGAACATGCGGTCTGCCCCGCTTAATCTGAGCTTTCTTATTGCTCTGGTAGCAGCGTTTTTGGTCTGGGTGCTGATCTGGCGAACAAAGCTCGGTTATGAAATCCGCACAATGGGATTCAGCCCCAAGGCAGCACGATATGCGGGCATTAGCGAGTTGCGCATTATCATAATCACCATGATGATTTCAGGTGCACTAGCAGGCATGATGGCACTAAATCCGATTATGGGCGCGCAGCATCGTTTACAGCTCGATTTTGTTGCTGGCGCGGGTTTCGTCGGCATTGCTGTCGCGCTTATGGGGAGATCACATCCGGTTGGCATTGTGCTCGCAGCGATTCTTTTTGGCATGCTCTATCAGGGCGGTGCTGAAATCGCTTTCGATATGCCGAACATCTCGCGCGATATGATCGTGATTATTCAGGGTTTGGTGATCCTGTTTGCGGGGGCGCTTGAGCATATGTTCCGACCGACACTGCAGCGCTTATTCCACAGCCTTACCCGAAAAAAGGATGGTACAGCGCACGCTCTTGCTGGAGGAAGCCAGTAATGGACAGCTTCATCACAATTCTCCAACTGTTCGATTCAACGATCCGCCTGTCGGCACCCTTATTGCTGGCATGTCTGGCCGGTCTTTACTCAGAGCGCGCCGGTATATTTGATATTGGCCTTGAAGGCAAAATGCTGGCCGGAGCTTTTGCGGCAGGCGCTGTGGCCACATGGTACGGCTCTGCCAGTCTTGGTCTGCTCGCAGCAATCGCCGTGTCGGTGGCACTGGGTCTTGTACATGGCTTTGCGTCCATTACACACAGGGGCAATCAGATCGTCTCCGGCGTTGCGATTAACTTTATTGCAGCGGGAACAACAGTCATTCTCGGACAAGCGTGGTTTCATCAGGGCGGGCGAACGCCATCGCTTCCCAACACCGCGCGGTTCAATGCGATCAACCTACCGGGTGCGGAAACTCTGCGTGAGATTCCCATTATCGGACCGATCTACTTCGAGCTGATTTCCGGCCATTCAATTCTTGTCTATCTGGCCTTCCTGCTGGTGCCGTTCACATGGTGGGTGCTCTACCGCACGCGTTTCGGGCTGCGTTTGCGGGCGGTTGGTGAAAATCCGGCTGCTGTCGATACAGCAGGTATTTCGGTGCCGTGGTTGCGATATCGTGCTGTCATATGCTGCGGCATTCTGTGTGGCGTTGCCGGTGCCTATCTTGCCACTGCCCAAGGCGCTGGATTCGTTAAAGACATGACAGCAGGCAAGGGCTACATCGCGCTCGCCGCCCTGATCTTCGCAAAGTGGCGGCCGGTACAGGCAATGTATGCTTGCCTGCTGTTCGGATTCCTTGATGCTCTAGGCATTCGTCTTCAGGGCCAAACTCTACCGCTGATTGGCGAAGTCCCTGTGCAGCTTATGCAGGCGCTACCCTATATCCTCACGATCATTCTGCTTGCCGGTTTCATTGGTAAAGCGATACCGCCAAAGGCCGGTGGCGTAGCCTACGTCAAGGAAAGATAAGTTATGAGTACAGATCTGTTTGATGCAGCCTTCGCGGCTATGCAGAAGACTCATTCGCCCTACTCACAGTTTCCTGTTGGAGCGGCAATTCGAACGAGTGACGGGCGCATCTATTCCGGGTGCAATATCGAAGTTGTTTCCTACCCGGAAGGCTGGTGCGCTGAAACGACGGCACTTTCGCACTTCGTCATGGGTGGCGGTGGCACGATTGCCGAGATTGCCGTGGTAGCGGAAAAGAAGGCAAAATGCACACCCTGTGGAGGCTGTCGGCAACGATTGGCGGAGTTTGCCGGTCCGGATGCGTTGCTGCATCTTTGTGACAATGACGGCATTGTCCAGACACTCACAATGAAAGAGCTATTTCCCTTTGGATTCGAGGCGGAAGTGCTCGGTAAGGGTGCTGCATGATCGCGCCAGCCACCAGTACTCTTATCAAGAAACTTAATGGGCTAGCTCCGCGCGTGGCTTTGGTGCTTGGGTCCGGTCTTGGCTCGCTCGTTGATGCGGTCGAGAATCCAATCCATATACCTTATTCCGAATTGCCCGGATTTCCACATAGCGGCGTGTCGGGTCATGCTGGGGAAATCGTTGCGGGGTACCTTTCAGGCAAGCCGGTTTTAATACTGGCGGGGCGGGCCCATTACTACGAAAAGGGCGATGCTTCGGTTATGCGTCCCGTCATCGCGGCGCTTGCCGAGATAGGCGTCGAGACGCTTATCCTGACCAATGCGGCGGGCTCCGTTCGTCACGATCTGGCTCCCGGTAGTGTTATGCTGATTGATGATCATATCAACTACTCAGGCTTGAACCCGCTAATAGGCGAGCCATCGGACAAACGCTTTGTCGGTATGACAACCGCTTACGATCAGCAATTAAAAGATGCCCTGATCGTAGCTGCAGGGGAGGCAGGCGAGAAATTGGCACAAGGTGTTTACATGTGGTTTTCAGGCCCATCCTTTGAGACACCGGCTGAAATTCGCATGGCCCGGACATTGGGTGCCGATGCAGTGGGAATGTCGACGGTTCCGGAAGTCATTCTCGCAAGGTTTTATGGGTTGCGCGTGGCGGCCTGCTCCGTAATCACGAATTTCGGAGCGGGAATGACCGGTGCTGAGCTGTCACACGAGGAAACCAAGGATGTGGCTCCGCAAGGTGGGACGCGGCTACAGAAAATTATCCGTTCGCTGATTCAGGACATAGGATAGCCAATGCTGCTGCCGCAAGAAATCATCCGGCGTAAGCGTGATGGCGAGACGCTGAGCGCAGCCAGCATTACTGACTTTGTAAATGCCATAAGCTCAGGCGCCATTACGGACGGTCAGGTTGCGGCATTTGCCATGGCTGTATTTTTCAATGGCATGAAGCGCGACGAAGCAGTGGCATTGACACTCGCGATGCGCGACTCGGGCGACGTTCTGGATTGGTCGGATTTGCCTGGCCCTGTAGTCGACAAGCACTCGACGGGTGGTGTTGGTGATAATGTTTCCCTGATGCTGGCACCGCTTGCTGTTGCCTGCGGAGCCTATGTTCCAATGATATCGGGTCGGGGGCTTGGTCATACCGGCGGTACGCTGGACAAAATGGATTCAATCCCGGGCTATATCAGCCAGCCGGATAATGCTCTGTTTCGTAAAGTTGTACGCGATGTTGGATGCGCCATTATCGGTCAGACGGCTAATCTTGCCCCTGCCGACAAGAGGTTTTATTCCATTCGCGATGTTACGGCGACAGTAGAATCCATACCCCTCATAACCGCATCAATCCTGTCAAAGAAACTCTCGGCCGGATTAAATGCGCTGGTTCTCGATGTGAAGTCGGGAAATGGTGCATTCATGGCCAAAAGCCGCGATGCAGTTGCCTTGGCAACCAGCATTGTAGAAGTGGCAAATGGTGCTGGCCTGCCGACCACAGCACTCCTGACGGATATGAACGAGCCACTTGCTCAGGCTGCTGGCAACGCGGTTGAAGTTAAAAATGCTGTTGATTTCCTGACGGGTGATCGTCGTGATGTCCGGCTTGAGAGTGTTACGCTGGCACTTGTCGCGGAGATGTTATTGTCCGCAAAAATTGTACCAAACCAGAAAGCAGCACTGGAAAAGACCCGTGAGGCTTTGAACAGCGGTAAGGCTGCCGAAGTTTTCGGCCGTATGGTTGCCGCTTTGGGCGGCCCAACTAATTTCGTTGAAAAGGCTGACCAGTATTTACCTGAGGCTCCCGTCAAGCTGGAAGTAAGGGCGCCACAGACAGGTTACGTGTCGACGATAGACACCCGCGCCATAGGTATAGCAGTGGTGGCGCTGGGCGGTGGCCGCACAAGACCGCAAGATACCGTCGATCATGCTGTTGGTATCACCGCTTTGCAGCCCATAGGCGCAAGAATGGAAAAAGGCGAACCGATAGCGCTTGTCCATGCACGCACAAAGAGCGATGCGGTCGGGGCCGCTATCGCCATCGAAAAGGCCTATGAATTTGCCGACAATAAACCACGAACGGCAAATCCGATTCTGCGCCGGATCGGAACCTGATTACTTCGTGCCGTACATACGGTCGCCCGCATCTCCTAGACCTGGAACAATATAGCCTTTTTCGTTCAAATGGCTGTCGATAGACGCCGTGAAAACGGGCACATCCGGATGGGCTTCGGTAAAACGCTTGATGCCTTCAGGTGCCGCCAAAAGGCAGAGAAAGCGAATGTTGCTCGCGCCCCTATCCTTGAGTTTCTGGATTGCGGCGATAGCCGAATTGGCCGTGGCAAGCATCGGATCGACGACGATGATCAGGCGGTTGACGATATCTTCGGGTGCCTTGAAGTAATATTCCACCGGCTGCAGCGTGTCGTGATCGCGATAAAGCCCGATATGCGCGACGCGTGCTGCCGGCACCAGATCCAGCATGCCTTCCAGCAAACCATTGCCTGCACGAAGGATCGAAGCAAATACCAGCTTCTTGCCCTCAATGACAGGAGACTCCATTTCGACCAATGGCGTCTGTATTGTGATGTTTGTCAGTTGCAGATCGCGGGTCACCTCGTAGCATAGCAACAGGGATATTTCCTTCAGTAGCCGGCGAAAGCCTGCCGTCGAAGTGTCCTTGTCGCGCATGATGGTAAGCTTGTGCTGGACAAGCGGGTGGGAAACGATCGTCACGCCCATGGGAATTCCTTTAAACTTAATTTGCCCAACCTTATCTGCTGAAGGGCGTGATCGCAAAGAGTGCGTGACGTGCACGCACAGTTTTGTCGCGCAACAGGTGATAGCCTTCTGCGTTTCAATATTCTATGGTTCCGGCGAATTAGACAGGCAGGTAATAAAATGAACCAGCAACGCACCGGTGCACAGGGCGGCATGGAGACATCCTTTGGCTTTCAGGATGTGGGTGATGGCGAAAAACAGACCCGCGTTAATGACGTATTTCATCGGGTAGCCAAACGCTATGACGTCATGAACGATCTGATGTCGGGCGGCCTCCATAGGGTCTGGAAGGACTCGATGATCGCATGGCTCTCACCATCCAGAACGGCCAACTGGAAGGTGCTGGACGTTGCCGGGGGGACCGGCGATGTTGCATTCAAGATCGTCGAGGCGTCCAATCGCAATGCCCATGCGACTGTTCTGGATATTAATGGCTCGATGCTTGGTGTTGGCCGGGATCGCGCAGCCAAAAAGGGGCTTTCGGAAAATACGGAATTTGTCGAGGCTAATGCCGAAGAGCTGCCATTTGAAGACAATCGGTTCGATGCCTACACAATCGCATTCGGTATTCGCAATGTGCCCCATATTGATCGCGCACTGTCCGAGGCATATCGCGTTCTGAAGCCGGGCGGGCGTTTCCTTTGCCTTGAGTTTTCCGAGGTTGAGTTGCCTGTTCTGGATAAGCTGTATGATGCCTGGTCGTTTAATGCGATTCCAAAGATTGGCAAAGCAGTGACGGGAGACGCTGACAGCTATCAATATCTGGTTGAATCCATCCGGAAATTCCCGCGTCAGTCCGATTTTGCCGACATGATCCGCAAGGCAGGGTTTGAGCGGGTCAGCTGGCGGAACTTCACGGGCGGTATTGCGGCGCTGCATTCCGGCTGGAAGTTGTGATTTGTGAATGAGTAGCTTTGCAGCAACATTTCGCCTGATGCGGGCAGGGTGGATATTGACGCGTGAGGGCGTGATAGCCGCACTTCCAGCCGAAGGTTTGCGCGGCCTCCCCGCTTTCGGGCACAAAATTGCCGGTCTTCTGGCCCGTCGCCGTGCCATGACAGCCCGCCGTTCGGAGCGCATGTCGCGCGCGATCAACAAGCTTGGTCCGTCTTACGTCAAGCTCGGTCAATTCCTGGCGACGCGCCCGGATGTTGTTGGAACGGAAGTGGCTGACGATCTCGCCTTGTTGCAGGACCAGCTCGATTATTTTCCAATGGAAGCATCGCTTCGTGCGATTGAGGGTTCGCTGGGGCGGACTGTTGATGATCTCTATTTAAGTGTCGATGCGCCGATAGCTGCTGCATCCATTGCTCAGGTGCATCCGGCCTTCATCAAAAGCGAGGATGGACCGAAGAAAGTCGCTGTCAAAGTTGTTCGGCCGGGCGTGCGCCAGCGTTTCAATAACGATCTTGAGAGTTTCTTTCTGGTCGCGCGTTGGCAGGAGCGCTATGTCCCTGCAAGCCGTCGTCTGCGCCCTGTTGAAGTTACACGCACTCTGGCACAGACAACGCGCATTGAGATGGATTTGCGTCTCGAAGCGGCCGCTCTGTCTGAAATTGGCGAAAACACCAAAGACGATCCGGGTTTCCGGGTTCCCACGGTCGATTGGGAGCGTACTGGCCGCGATGTGCTGACGCTTGAATGGATTGATGGCGTCAAAATGTCGGACATTGAGGGGCTGCGTGCTGCCGGCCATAATCTCATCAAGCTTGCCGAGACTTTGATCCAGTCCTTCCTGCGCCATACCCTGCGCGATGGCTTCTTTCACGCGGATATGCATCCCGGTAATCTGTTCGTTGACGCCGATGGGAATATCGTTGCGGTAGATTTCGGCATCACCGGGCGTCTTGGCAAGAAAGAACGCCGTTTCCTTGCCGAGATTCTCTATGGGTTCATCACCCGCGACTATGTGCGGGTTGCCGAGGTTCATTTCGAGGCGGGCTATGTGCCGCACCATCATGATGTGGCGAGTTTTGCCCAAGCGATCCGCGCGATAGGCGAACCGATTCACGGCCAGCCTGCTGAAACCATTTCCATGGCCAAGCTGCTAACGCTGCTGTTCGAGGTCACCGAACTTTTCGATATGGAGACGCGTCCGGAACTGGTGATGCTTCAGAAGACGATGGTCGTCGTCGAAGGAGTCTCGCGTACGCTTGATCCGCATTTCAATATGTGGAAAGCGTCCGAACCCGTTGTTGGTGACTGGATAAGACGCAATCTCGGACCTCAAGGTATTCTGGTGGATGCCCGCGAAGGTGCAATGTCGTTGTTGCATCTGGCACGGCAGGCTCCTGATCTCGTAGCGCGCGCTGACAGGCTTTCACTTGAGTTGGATCGCATGGCAGAAAAGGGTCTTCGGTTTGACGATCAGACGGCCTATGCGATTGGCAAGGCTGAGGCACGGCACACGCGATCCGGTCGAATAGCGCTCTGGGTGATTGCAATTTGCTTTGTTATTATAACGTATCAGCTTTTATCCTAGCAGAGTATGCCGTATATTGATTGCAATGATTGCATAACTGCGGTCATTTTTCGCTGGAGTGCAATCAAATGGCCAGTATTACTATCCGCAATCTGGATGATGCGATCAAGGAAAAGCTTCGCCTTCGCGCGGCTTTAAACGGTCGCTCAATGGAAGAGGAAGTTCGTCTTGTCCTCGGAGAACTCAACAGTGAGTCACCAAACCCAGTGACTGCGGCAGCCGCAGTTATGACTACTTCGGGATCGCTTGCGGGACGGCATATTCTTCTGATTATTGGCGGTGGTATTGCAGCCTATAAATGTCTTGATCTTATCAGGAGACTTCGGGAGCGCGGTGCGCATGTCCGGCCGATCCTCACCAAGGCAGCCGAAGAGTTCGTGACGCCTCTGGCCGTGGGCGCACTTGCTGCTGATAAAGTATTTACCGAGCTTTTTTCGCGGGAAGACGAACATGATGTCGGCCATATCCGTCTTTCGCGTGAGGCGGATTTGATCGTTGTTGCCCCAGCAACCGCAGACCTGATGGCAAAAATGGCAAATGGTCTCGCCAATGATCTTGCCAGCGCTGTTCTTTTGGCAACCGACAAACCGGTGCTAATCGCTCCGGCCATGAATCCGAAAATGTGGAATCACGCAGCCACCAAACGCAATCGTGCCACGCTGGAAAAGGACGGCATCCACTTCATTGGGCCCAATAAGGGCGAGATGGCGGAAAGCGGTGAGAGCGGTGCTGGGCGCATGGCGGAGCCGTTGGAGATCGTTGCTGCGGTAGAAAAGCAACTGGATCACAGACCCAAACCGCTTGTCGGCCGGACCATTATTATGACATCTGGTCCAACGCATGAGCAGATTGATCCGGTTCGCTATATCGCCAATCGCTCTTCCGGCAAGCAGGGACATGCGATTGCCGCAGCTCTTGCCAGACTGGGTGCGACGGTGCGGCTGGTTTCGGGTCCGGTTACAATTCCCGACCCTGAGGGTGTTGATGTCATTCGTGTCGAATCTGCACGCGAGATGCGCGATGCGATTGAGCAGCTATTACCGGCAGATGCCGCCGTCATGGTCGCAGCGGTTGCGGATTGGCGATATGCAAATGAGGCAGGTGAGAAAATCAAGAAGCAGCCTGGTGAAAAAGCACCTGCGCTGCAAATGGTCGAGAATCCGGATATTCTGGCTGGGGTAGGGCACAGCAAATTGCGTCCTCGGTTGGTGATTGGCTTTGCAGCGGAAACTCAAGACCTGCTGGCCAATGCCAGAAAAAAGCTCGACAAGAAAGGTGCCGACTGGATCGTTGCCAATGATGTTAGCCATACAAAAGGGGTTATGGGCGGCGACCGGAACGCAGTTCGCATCGTTACCCATGCCGGAGTGGAAGAGTGGCCTGACATGACCAAGGACGAAGTTGCAGAACGGTTGGCAAATAAGATTGCCGCAGCCTTGCAGGCGCTTGAAGCATGAATATTGTCATTCGCGAAGCGCGGATATCGGATGCTCAAAACATTGCCGCGCTTTCGATACAAGTCTGGCTGCATACCTACGCCAAGGTCGGTATCCGGGATGTATTCTCGCGCTATGTACTAACCGAGTTCACTGCCGATCGCTTTGCACAGGAAATAGCAAACGAACAAAAGCAACTCATTGTGGCGGAAGTTGCGGATCATCTTGTGGGCTATATCCGGTTGGATTTCGAAGCGATATGCCCCATTCGCAGTATCGCGCAACCAGAGATAGAAACACTTTACGTGCAAGAGCACTTTGCCGGTCGCGGGGTTGGCAGCGCATTGCTTAATAAAGCAGTGGAGTCGTGCACGTCACGCGATCAGCACCAAGTCTGGCTTCTGGTAAATCAGCAGAATTTGACGGCTTACCGATTTTACGAGAGCAAGCTATTTCAAAGGATTGGCACTGTTGATTTTGAGCTTGAAAGTGAACGTCATGCAAACGATGTTCTGGTCAAACGCCTCTAAGCATTGGGATGAATCTTGAGCGCATCAAAAACATCTATTCCTGTTCTTGAAACCGAACGCCTGATCCTGCGCGGACATCGCGAGGATGACTTCGAGGCGTTGCATGAAGTATGGACCCAGCCGGTAGTCTATCAATATATTTCCGGACAGCCATCTACACGGGAGAGATCATGGGGCCGCCTGCTTCAATATATCGGCATGTGGCACGCCATTGGTTATGGTTTCTGGGCTTTGGAAGAAAAAGCCACCGGCCACTATATCGGCGATGTGGGTTTTGCAAATTTCAACCGAGACATTGAACCGCCCTTCGGCGATACACCGGAAATGGGTTGGGTCTTGTCGGAAGCAGTTCATGGCAGAGGTTATGGCAATGAGGCGCTAGGCAGAATGCTTGAGTGGGGCACAGGGTTCTTCAAGGCGGATAGCACCCGCTGCATCATATCGCCGGAGAATATTGCCTCACGCCGGATTGCCGAAAAAAATGGCTTCCGCAAGATTGCGGAAACCACTTATACCGGAGAGCCTGTCTGGCTCCATGAACGGTTGTTTGAACGCTGATTACCAGCCTTCGCCTTTTTGCGATATGTGATGGATGATCTGGTTAGGGCTGGTGATCCAGAAATCCTTATGACCCTCCGGTAGTTCTTCAATCTCGTCGCAACGCGCAATTCCTTCATCCGCAAGATGCCGCGCTGCGGATTGCACATTATCTGCGGCGATTTCCAGCCAAAGCTCGGATTGACTCAGGCCGGGTGCCTTATCGATCCAAAGCTGGTTTGAGCCAAAATGGAAGCCGACATAGGGCAGGTGGTTGGTCAGTGGCTTCAGGCCGATAATGTCCCTGTAGAATGCAACGGTTGCCTCGTATTGATGCGGGGGAACCTTCATCGCGATATTATGACTTCCCTGGTAAGAAGGTCTCATGATGTTCTCTCCAATCGTTGGTACGTTCAGTTACCCATAATCTGACGGTATTCCGGCTCAAGACGCTTGTGATCTGCCCAGAAATCCTTGACCTGCCGCCCCTCCAGATGTGCAATCAGGGCAGCCAGATGCGTGTGCCAGCCAGTTGCCACACTGACCATGGAGTTCGTGCTGGCAAGCCGCGTATGGGTAATGACCAACTGCGTATCGGCCCCGACAGCGGTAAGCTCAAACATCACTTCCGATGGTTCGTTCTCCCCATCAGGCCACGTGTAACTCAAGATATGGGGTGGTTCGTAGCGTGTGACTTTCCCCTTATTTATATGCCCCTCATACTTCCGATACTCGGCGGGCGTCGGATCTTCCGACAGCTCCGAATGATGGAAGGTAAGCTCGACGTCCCCACCGACGAACGAGGCGATAGGGCCCTTTGCCAGCCATTTGCGACGCTTTTCAGACTCGGTCAGATAGGCCCAGATACGCTCGACAGGACCGGGTAGGAGACGTTCGATGCGAACCGTCAGAGGTGCCGTAACAACACCGAGACTATTGTTTCCAGCATACTCATTCATTTCATCCTCCTACTTTCTTGGGGCCTGATGGTGTTTGGGTGGTGTCTTCCTCACGAAGAATTGCTTCAAGATCATCAAGCCGTGTGTTCCAGAATTTCTCATAGGTACTCAGCCACCGCTGTGCCTCGGCAAGTCTGGCCGCTTGGAGCTGGCATATATGACTTCTGCCCTCTATACGCCGTCGGACGAGGCCCGCAGTCTCAAGGACCCTTATGTGTTTCGATGCGCCCGCCAGCGACATCTGAAAGGGCGTTGCCAGATCGCTGATGGAGTGTTCGCCAACCATAAGCCGATGCAACATCGCCCGCCGCGTAGGGTCGGAAAGTGCATGGAATACGGCATCGAGATGAGGTGCCTGAAATTCAACCATATGGTTTAGTATCATGACAGATCAGAATGGTCAACCATATGGTTTAGTGTTTTTTATTGAGTAGTTTTTTGGAACAGTACAGGATTAAGTCAGGAGAAATCCGGCGCCCAGCGGATCATCATCTTCAATGATGAATTCAGCCTTTCCGCTATAGTACGCGTGGCCGGAGACGCGGGCGGTAATCGCGTCAAATTTGCCAGTCTTTGTAGTGGTTTCGACAAACCCGGCAAAGCGCGAGCCGACAATACTCTCAAAAATCCGGGCGGTGCCTTCTGCAATCTGGCCCTTGGCGTGCATTGCCGCAAGTCTGGCAGTGACGCCAGAGCCGGTTGGAGAGCGGTCGAGCTGGGCGTCGGCGAAGATGCAGACATTCTTCGTGGGAGCTTCATTCCAGTCGTCGGAGCCATCAGTGAGAATGGAGCCGTAGAGAAAAGCCAAATCCTTGTGATCGGGGTGATCAAGCGGGATCGTTTCCTTTACGGCATCACTCAGAGCTGTCGCTGCGTGCTTGAAAGCCGTGGCTGTGTCACGCCCGAATTCCAGACCAAACTGATGGCAATCGGCAAGTGCGTAGAAAGCACCGCCATAGGCCACATCAAAGCGGATTTTGCCGAAACCCGGAACATCAACGGTCTCGTCTTTCGCAAAAAGGAAAGCAGGAACACTTTCGAAAGAAACGTTGCCGGATTTTCCGTCCCGCACTTCTACGGAAGCGACGACCATGCCGCAGGGGCACTCGATACGAACTGTTGTGACCGGTTCAACCTTGGCCACCAGCCCATAGTCAACAGCATAGCGGCCAAGTGCAATGATTGCGTGGCCGCACATGGTGGAATAGCCCTCATTATGCATGAACAGCACAGCGAGATCGGCGTCAGGAAGATCAGTATCTACCAATAGCGCGCCGTACATATCAAAATGGCCGCGTGGCTCGAACATCAATATTTTTCGCAAGTGATCGAGCCGGTCGCGCACATATGCGCGTTTGCTGAGTATCGTACCCTTGGGGAGTTTTGGATATCCATCAGTGATGATACGCAGAGGCTCGCCCCCGGTGTGCATATCGACCACTTTCAATGGATTACTCATCAGGCAATTTCCAGCAAAACAGGCAGTTTTCGCATGTCATCAAAGAGTATACCACCTGCGGCACTCAAGCCTTCGTGGTCGGCATGTTCATCGCCGCAATAGGAGAAGACGCGCATGCCTGCCGCAACGCCAGCCTTTGTGCCCGCCACGCTATCTTCGACCACAACGGCTTGGCTGGGAGCGTAACCCATCTCTTTGGCTGCATAGAGAAAAAGATCGGGAAACGGCTTGCCCCGGGCAACCATCGAGGCACTGTAAAGGACCTTGCCGAAATGATCGATAAGGCCAGTTTTGCCGAGCGTAATGTGCATCTTTTCGACATTGGCGGAGGAAGCAACGCAATAGGCGAGCTTCGCATTCTGAACAGCCGAAATCACTTCTCCGATATGGGGAATGGCTTCGACATTCTCGAAAATTACGGGAATAGCCTTGTACCACCGTTCGACAAAATCATCGCCAAGAGAATATCCCTGCGCCTCCACCTTTTCCTGAACTGCCCGCATGGGCATGCCGGTGTACGTACTGCGCAACTCGGCGAAGGTGGTTTGAAAACCAGCCCCTCCAAGCATTTTCACCAGATGGTGATTGCCGACAGTTTCGGTATCGACGAGCACCCCGTCGCAGTCGAAAATCACCAGATCGGGACGAGCCATGCGTCAGTCTTCCTTGGTTGCATTCTGCGAAAAAAGCTGTTGCAGATTGCCAAAAGTCACGCCCGTCGTGCCAAAATCGAAGGTGCCTTTGTCGAGTACCTGCCGGGCGGCATCGTGAATGGCACTGAATGCTACTGTGGTTAGCCTTGGCCCAAGAGAAATTCGCCTCACACCAATTTCAGCCAATTCGCTTACACTTAGCGGGGCAGGTGCCAGAACACTGACAGGCTTTGAAACGGATTGACATATGGTTGCGATGCTCTCGCGATCTGAGATGCCAAGGGCGAAAAGCACGTCTGCGCCAGCCTTCTCGAAAGCCTGCAATCGCTTGATGGTATCGTCCAGATCATTCCGGCCATGCAAGAAGTTTTCAGCACGCGCAGTAAAGACAAAGTCCCGCTTCAGGGCGCGGGCTGCTTCTGCCGCTGCGGCAACCCGTTCCACGGCATGGGAAAATTCATAGATCGGTTGACTTGGGTCGCCGGAAAAATCTTCGATTGAGCAGCCCGCCAACCCAGCTGCTTCAGCAGCGAAGATAGTCTCGGCAGCACTGTCAGCACTATCACCTTTGCCTTTTTCCAGATCACCCGAAACCGGAAGATCAGTAGCGGCAACGAGGTCGCGGCAATGCTGCATCATCACGTCAAATGTAATGGCGCCATCCGCAAGCCCGCGGGAAAAGGCAAAGCCTGCACTGCTCGTTGCCATGGCTTTAAAGCCGAGAGACGCTAGAAACTTAGTTGTACCGGGGTCCCATGGATTAGGCATGAGCAGTACATCTGGTCCCTGATGCAGCAGGCGAAATGTTCTGCCATTGTCCATGATAACCTCCCAGTCAGTTTATTGACTTCCTAAGCCGTTCCCGTTGAACCAAATCCGCCGGCTCCGCGGGACGTTTCACTTGCGTGCTGCCGCTCTTCAACGTCCAGCTGAACCACGGGTGCGAGAACGACCTGAGCAATACGCATGCCACGTTCGACATAGAAATCATCCTCACTCAGATTGATGAGGATTACTTTTACCTCGCCGCGGTAGTCAGAATCAATTGTTCCTGGCGTGTTGAGGCAGGTAATCCCATTTTTAAGCGCCAGTCCGGAGCGCGGGCGGATTTGCGCCTCGAACCCGGCCGGAATTTCAAAGATCAATCCGCTGGGCACCAATGCGCGTTTGCTGGGGAGCAATAGCAATGGTCTGTCTTCAGGAACAGCCGCACGAAGATCCATACCGGCTGAGCCGGGCGTTTCGTAGGACGGCAGTTCCAGCCCTTTTGCATGATCAAGACGGACCAAGCCGAGTGCGGGATTTTTCGGGCGAGTGGAATCGGTTTTCTGTGACATGAAGAGACCTTTTTCACCAGACGGCCGGTACCGTCAACTGACAAGATACGCTGTATCCATTGTTTGCACACAATCTGCTATTATCCCAGCCGCATACTGGCGATTCGCAAGAATGCGATGACAGGCTATAGTTGCATATTATGTGATCAAAATCGGGTGATTCATGTGCCGTTGGGCTGCCTATATCGGACCTGAACTTTTTCTTGAAGATGTCATAGCCTCACCCTGCCACTCGCTGATTGCGCAAAGTCATGATGCGCACGAAGCCAAAACCCGCACCAACGGCGATGGTTTTGGCGTGGCGTGGTATGGCGCGCGCGAAGAGCCGGGACTATACCGCGACATACTTCCCGCATGGTCCGATCAGAATTTGCGGAGCCTGTCCCGCCAGATCAGGTCGCATCTATTTTTGGCACATGTTCGTGCCTCGACGGGCGGCGTCACCAGCCGCATGAATTGTCATCCATTCGTCTCTGGCAAATGGAGCTTCATGCACAACGGTCAGATCGGCCATTTTGACAGGTTGCGCCGGGGTCTGGAATCCCGATTGGACGATGCAATTTACGCGCAAAAGCTTGGTTCAACGGATTCCGAACTGATATTCCTGCTCATGTTGCAACATGGGCTTGACCACGATCCCGCCCGGGCGCTCGTTGAAGCGGTAAACACGATCAAAAGCGAAGCCGCACGTATAGGTGTTCCAGCGTTTATTCGGCTGACGGCGGCCTTCTCCGATGGCCACCGGCTCTATGCGGTCCGCTACGCCACGGATCGCTTTGCTCCCTCGCTTTATACGGCAACGCTTGCCCCAAATGCGGGACTGTGTGTTGTGTCGGAGCCGCTGGACGGTGAGGCAGGAAACTGGATGCCGGTTCCGCCAAACAGCTTTGTGACCGTGAAAGACACAAAGCGCATCACTATCGAACCATTCATGGTCACCGAAGAATCCGCACCCACACTGGAAAGCGCCTGACCCTTTGGAATTGATGGTCGACGGGAAAGGCTGGGGCTGATAGAAGGCCCCAACCTTTCCCTTAGTCGAGCTATCCTTTATGTCCTCTGCCGATCATCCCGTTTCCAAGCGCCGTACGTTCGCGATTATTGCGCATCCTGACGCCGGTAAAACTACTTTGACCGAAAAGCTGCTGCTGTTCGGCGGTGCAATCCAGCTTGCGGGTGAAGTCAAGGCGAAGAAAGATCGCATCCAGACGCGTTCTGACTGGATGAACATCGAGCGGGATCGCGGTATTTCTGTTGTCACCTCGGTCATGACTTTCGAGTACAAGGATTGCATATTCAACCTGCTTGATACGCCGGGTCACGAAGACTTTGCGGATGATACCTATCGTACACTCACCGCGGTGGATAGCGCTGTGATGGTGATCGATGCCGCCAAGGGTATTGAAGCGCGTACGCTGAAGCTTTTCGAAGTCTGCCGCATGCGCGATATCCCGATTGTGACTTTCATCAACAAGATGGACCGCGAAAGCCGCGACCCTTACGACATTCTTGATGAAATCGAGCAGAAGCTTGCCTTGGACACGGCACCGATCACCTGGCCAATCGGCAGGGGGAAAAGCTTTGCCGGAACATATAATCTCCAGAACAATACGGTGCGTCAGCGCGACTCTGAAGAAACACCGCGTCCTGTGAATGGTCCTGAAGCGTCAGGCGCTTCCGGACTTTTGCCTGAAAACGAACGTCAGGCATGGATTGATGAAGTGACGCTGGCACGCGATGCATGCAATCCATTTGATTTGCAGGCATTTCGCGAAGGGCATCTGACACCCGTCTATTTCGGTTCGGCATTACGTAATTATGGCGTGCGCGACCTGATCGAAGCTTTCTGTGATTTTGGCCCCAGCCCGCGTGCACAGGATGCGGACACCCGCAGGGTCGAGGCAACGGAAGACAAGATGACCGGGTTCGTCTTCAAGATTCAGGCGAACATGGACCCGAACCATCGTGACCGTATCGCCTTTCTGCGGGTCTGCTCGGGGAAACTATCGCGTGGCATGAAGGCAAAGCTCGTGCGCACCGGCAAGCCAATGGGTCTTTCTGCGCCGCAATTCTTCTTTGCTCGTAGCCGGCAGATCGCCGATGAAGCCTGGGCTGGTGATGTGGTGGGCATCCCCAACCATGGCACGCTGCGCATCGGAGATACGCTTACTGAAGGTGAAGATCTGCTCTTCCGCGGTGTTCCGAACTTCGCGCCGGAAATTCTCCGCCGCGTGCGGCTGGACGATGCCATGAAAGCCAAGAAGCTACGCGAAGCGCTTCAGCAGATGGCAGAAGAGGGCGTGGTTCAGCTCTTCCTGCCGGATGATGGCTCGCCTGCAATCGTTGGCGTCGTAGGTGCGCTGCAGATCGATGTTCTGACTGAACGTCTTAAGGTGGAGTACACTTTGCCGGTTGGGTTCGAGCCTGCGCGGTTCACCGTTGCGCGCTGGATTTCTGCCGATGATCCTGCGGAACTGCAGCGGTTTATCAATGGTCACCGTGCCGATATCGCCCATGACCTTGATAATGATCCGGTGTTTCTGGCGCAGAATACCTTCTCACTTTCCTATGAAGCAGAGCGTTGGAAGGCAATCCGATTTGCTGCGATCAAGGATTATCAGGTGCGCGACAAGGTGGCCTAAGCATCCTTTTCAGCTGCGTCGGTTACTATTATAGAAAATGCGTGGGCACCGTCTCATGATCTTTAACGTAAGTACAACCATCGTATCGCCACCGTGCGGTGCGGCAGGATGTGCTTCCAATAATTGAGGTTATGAGATGAACGATGAAAATGTCATCCACTTTGGACGAATTGCCGCCATGCTTCCCGTCAAAGACATGGTCCGTGCGCATGATTTCTATACGCGCGCATTTGGCTTCACCAAAACGTTCGAAAACGGCAATCCTGTAGGATTCATGATCCTGAAGCGGGAGGCTGCTGAACTGCATCTCAGCTTGCAAAAAGATTATGATCCACCCCCGTTCAACGTGGCGCACATGATCGTAGACAATGTCGATGCACTTCATGCGATCTGCCAGAGCGAGGGCCTGCGCATTATCAAGGGATTGAAAGACAAGGACTACGGCCTCAGGGCATTCGTCTTTGAAGACCACGACGGTAATCGCATCGATGTGGGGCAACCTATCTGAAATGAAAAGGGAGGGTTAGAACCCTCCCTTTGCTTTTATAAATCGCGTAATTCACGCCGCAGGATTTTCCCAACATTGCTTTTCGGCAATTCATCCCGGAACTCAACGACACGAGGACGCTTGTAGTTGGTCAGGCGTTCTGCACAAAAAGCCTTCACAGCCTCTTCGGTCAAAGTTTTGTCCTTGCGCACGATGAAAAGTTTAACAGCTTCACCGGAATGCTCATTGGCAATCGCCACGGCAGCGGCTTCGGCAATACCTGGATGCTCCATGGCCACTTCTTCAATCTCGTTCGGATAAACATTGAAGCCGGAGACGAGGATCATATCTTTCTTGCGGTCAACAATCTTCGTATATCCGCGTTCATCCATGTAGCCCATGTCACCGGAACGGAAAAACCCATCCGAGGTCATGACCTTGGCAGTCTCGTCAGGACGATTCCAGTATCCAGCCATGATCTGCGGTCCGCGAATGCAGATTTCGCCAACTTCCAGCAAAGGCAATTCCTTGCCGTCATCATCGCGGATGGAAAAATCCGTTGACGGCATAGGCATACCAATTGTGCCGGAAAATTCAGTTGCATCAAGCGGGTTTGCAGATGCGACAGGTGACGTCTCGGACAGACCATAACCCTCAATCATCAGGCTGCCGGTCAGTTCTTTCCAGCGGTCTGCGACAGGCTTTTGCATGGCCATGCCCCCACTGAAGGACATCCGCAATTCCTTGAAATCCAGTTTGCGGAACTCTTCATTATTCATCAGACCGTTGAACAATGTGCTCAGTCCGGGAAAGAAGTGAAACTTGTGCTTCTGCAGAGTTTTAACGAAGGCCGGAATGTCACGCGGGTTGGGAATGAGGATATTGAGGCCACCCTGCTTGATGCCGATCATCGCGTTCACGGTCAGCGCGAATATATGATAGAGCGGCAGTGCACAGACATAGACAATGCTGTCCGGTCGGCCTTTCAGCCGGAAGCCTACATCACACCACATGCTCATTTGTTCAATGTTGGACAGAATGTTGCTATGGGTCAGTGTGGCACCCTTGGAAACGCCCGTTGTGCCTCCCGTATATTGCAGGAATGCAACGTCGGAACGTTTGACGTCAACAGGCTTGAAGGACAGGGAAGCGCCCTTCGCCAGCGCCGTCTTGAAGGGTATGTAGCCCGGCAATGACCAGGCGGGGACCATCTTCTTTACCCGCCTTACAACTAGGTTTACCAGATGACCCTTTAGCCCCATCATGTCGCCCATGGCGGTCACGACGACGTGCTGCACCGAGGTCTTTGTAACAACTTTTTGCAGCGTTGCTGCAAAGTTCTCAAGAACAAAAATTGCCTTCGCACCACTATCCTTGAGCTGATATTCAAGCTCGCGCGGTGTGTAGAGGGGGTTGACGTTGACGACGATCAGACCGGCTCTCAAAACCGCTGCAATCACAATCGGATATTGCAGCACATTGGGCATCATGATCGCGACGCGGTCACCTTTGACCAGTCCGCGGGATTGCAGCCAGGCAGCTATAGAGTGGGAATACTTGTCGAGTTCCCCATAATTCATGCTTTTGCCCATGCAATCAAATGCAGGTTTGGCGCTGAACTTTTTGAACGCTTCGTCGAAAAAAGCGCCAAGCGATTCATTAGGTAAATCAGGAATGTCGGCCGGCATATTATTCGGATAATGTTTTACCCACATTTTTGGAGTCGGCATGACCGGCTTTCCGGTAGTCTTGTTTGCGGCAGCGTCAGTCTTTACCGATGGCTTGGCTTGCGCCTTTGGCTTTGCTGCTGATTTGGCGGGAACAGCCGCACTTGCAGCGGTCTTCTTGGGAGCCGGAGCCTTTGCCGAGACTTTGCTGGCCGGGGCGGCTTTGGCTACCGCTTTTGGCTTGGCCAAAGCAGCAGGCTTTTTCGACACTGGTGTCTCTGCCTTTACCGATTTGGCTATCGGCTTGGTGCTTGCGATGGGTGCCGTTTTAGCGGCAGGCTTGGCGGTCGCCTTTGGAGCTGTACTTGGCTTTGCCGCAACGGCCGGTGCAGCCTTGGCGTTTGGGAGTTTTTTGGTTGCAGGAGTCTTTGCTGCAATCTTTTCGGACGGCGCAGCTTTTGCGGCGGTGCTGGCCTTTGCAACCGCCACCGGTTTCCTGGCTGCTGGCTTCTCTGCTTTTACAGCCGCCGTCGCAGGTTTTACGGATTGCTTGGTTTTAACTGACGCCTTGGGTGCTATAGCGGCTTTCCTGGCTGATGATGCTGTCTGGCTGCTGGCGGCAGCTTCTTTGACATTTCCGGTAGGCTTCGCAGCCTTTACTGGTTTTTCAGTTACAGTCTTTTGTGCTGCATTTTTTGATTTCGTTGCCGGACTTGTCTGTTTAGCCACATTAACCTCCCAGTTAGCTATTAGCTTGGCCTCATTTCCCCTACGCCATGCTACTCAACAATATCTCCTATGGCGAGAGGATAAGTCTTGCAAGTAGTTACATTAACGTAAACGTAAAAACGTTGTTCACGATAGTTTTAACTTAACGCCTCAATTCATTCATTTGGCTACATCTTGGCACAAAGTTGCCAAGGTTCACCTCGACAAAGCACCCGCACTTCCTCCATCTTAAATAATAGATTGAAACTGGATTCGCCGTGGAAACGATCACCATTGTCCTGTTGATGCTTCTGGCGGTTGTCGTCAGTGATAGTATCGTGCGTGTGCTGCCTTTACCTGTGCCACTGCCGCTGGTGCAGATTGGTCTCGGTGCGGCCATTGCTTCTGTTGCCAGTATTCGCGTTGAACTTGATCCTGATATTTTCTTTCTATTGTTCCTGCCGCCTCTGCTGTTTCTCGATGGCTGGCGTATTCCGAAAGAAGGCCTGTTTCGGGACAAAGGCATCATTCTCGAGATGGCGCTGGGATTGGTTATCTTTACTGTTCTGGGTGTGGGCTTCTTCGTTCACTGGATGATACCATCCATACCATTGCCTGTTGCCTTCGCATTGGCAGCCATCGTGTCGCCAACAGATCCAATTGCGGTTTCCGCGATTGCGGCTCGTGTACCCATACCGTCCCGCATGATGCACATTCTCGAAGGGGAATCTCTTCTCAATGATGCGTCCGGTCTGGTTTGCATGCGCTTTGCTGTAGCAGCCATGTTGACCGGCGCTTTTTCCTTTTCAGCCGCATTTTTCACCTTCCTGTGGTTAGCCTTTGCGGGCATCGCCATAGGCATTGGCGTTACGATTGGAGTCACGCGAGGTAAGGCGTTTCTCACAAGGCGGCTTGGTGAAGAGAGCGGTTCGCAGATACTTATCAGCCTGCTCATACCATTCGGTGCGTATCTCCTCGCTGAGCATGTGCATGCATCGGGCATCCTCGCAGCGGTCGCCGCAGGCATCACCATGAGCTATGCGGAAAATTCCAGCCAGTCACTCGCGGTAACGCGGGTAAGGCGTACCGCAGTATGGGACACAGCGCAGTTTGCTGCCAATGGTGCGATCTTCGTTCTGCTGGGCGAGCAGCTTCCAAGCATATTCTGGGGTGCTGTGAAAAATGTTCACGCAAGCGGTTCCAGTTACTGGTGGTTGCCGGTTTACGTTATCGTCATATATGCCGCTCTGGTTGGGTTGCGCTTTCTGTGGGTGTGGGCCTCATGGCGCTTTGCACTCTCGCGCCGTTCGGACGGTCAGCAGACGGTTGTCAGGCCAAGCTGGCAATTGGTGGCCACAATGTCTTTCGCTGGCGTTCGCGGTGCGATTACCCTTGCCGGTATTCTGACATTGCCACTGTTCATGAATGATGGAACTCTCTTTCCAGCTCGTGATCTGGTGATTTTTCTGGCGGCTGGCGTAATCATCCTTTCATTGGTGATGGCGAGTATTTGTCTGCCGAAACTGCTGAAGAACATAGACCTTCCCGCAGAGGATTCGCATCAGAAGGAAGAAGATTACGCGCGTATTGCGGCGGCTGAGGCAGCGATCATGGCCATTGAGAAAGCCCAGCATGATCTGGCCGAAGGACGTGCGGATGCAGATATTTTCACGGACGTTGCAACGCGGATCATGGAACTCTACCGCAAGCGTATTGATGGACGCATGCATCTTGGTGAGGAACGCGAATTGACGATTCTCAGTGAGGAAATTGAGAAGCGATTGCGCATTACCGCGCTCAAAGCAGAACGGCAGGAGATTTACCGCCTTGTACGCGCGCGGCGGCTTGAAAGTACAATCGCCAGCAAGATGGTGCGTGATATTGATATGATGGAAGCGCGTTATGGATAAATAAGTTGGCGAACCACGTACAATGATTATGCGAATAAATAATCTAACTATGATCTTCCAGAATTATCTGCGCACCTTTGGCCCCAACCATCATTGCGGCGGCGTTCGTATTGCCGGAAACAATGTTCGGGAATATCGAGCAATCGACAACACGTAAACCCTTTATGCCGTGAACCCTGAGCCGTGGGTCCACGACCGATCGTGACGCATCAGGTCCCATTCGGCACGTTGAAACAGGATGATAAACCGTGCCGCTTCGCTTGCGGAAATCTTGGATCAGGTTTTCGTCACTTGCGCAGTCTGGCCCCGGCAGAAGTTCTTCCTCGATAAGCTTCGACATGGTTGTAGTGGTCGCAATTTTCCGCAGGAATTTCACCGCATCCAGCATTTCTGCAACGTCATGTTCCGTGGAAAACGCATTGGCTATTATTCTCGGTGCATCATGTGCGTTGCGGGAGCGAATGTGGATCGAGCCCCTGCTGGTCGGACGGCAATTGGATAGACCGATTGAAAATCCCGGCCAAGGGTCCGGAGTGAGGATGGGACGTTCGCCGTTTTTGGGTACAAGCGTTGAGAATGCCTGAAAATAGAGCTGCATATTGGCACGTGTCCGTGATGGGTCAGTGCGGAAAAAGCCACCACCCTGATTCATGCTGATTGATAGAGGGCCAGTTCGCAGCAGCAGGTATTCAATGCCCGCCAAGGCTTTTCCCCACCATGGACGCAACACCTGATTGAGCGACGGAATGTTTGCACGATATGTATAATTTATGCCGAGATGATCCGAGAGGTTCTCGCCGACGTTGGAGTTGCCATGCACGACATCAATTCCAAGGCTGCGGAGCCGATCCCTGTCCCCAATGCCCGAAAGCTCAAGGAGTTGCGGAGTATTGACTGAACCGCCGCATAGTATGATCTCGCGTCCGGCAGTGACAGTTTCCGTCTTTCCCCTGCGGTTGAATTCAACGCCGACAGCCCGCGTGCCTTCAAAAATGATCCGGCGCACCATTGCTCCAGTCAGTACTGTAACATTCGAGCGCTTCATTGCAGGCCGCAGGAAGGCTTTTGCCGCCGACATTCGCCGACCGTTGTTTGTGGTCAGTTGAAACGGCCCCACGCCTTCCTGCGTTGCGCCGTTAAAGTCAGGGTTGTATGCGAGCCCTGCCTCCTGTGCCGCAGCGATCAGCCTGTTTGCCAGTGGGTGGAAAAGTTTTGAACAATCAGTGATGCGAAGCGGGCCGCCCTTGCCAAGGCTGGTTGCCGGACCATCGTGATCTTCCAGCGAGCGGAAAATAGGCACAAGGTCCGAATAACCCCAACCCGGGTTACCTGCGTCGCGCCAGTCATCAAAATCTTCGGCAGCACCGCGTATATAAACCATGGCGTTGATCGAACTAGATCCACCAAGCACCTTACCGCGCGGCCAGTAATCAGCATTGCCGCCAAGGCCTGCATCCGGTTCGGCGCGATACATCCAGTTTACGGATTTGTCGTAGAATGTTTTGCCATAGCCGAGCGGCATCGTAATGAAAAACCGCCGGTCCGACCCACCGGCCTCAAGCACGAGCACTGAATACCGCCCGTTTTCGGAAAGGTGGTTCGCAACAACGGAGCCAGCCGATCCAGACCCTACGATGATGAAATCATAACTACGCATGCAAAGCTGTCCGGCGCAAAATTACGCGCCGTCAGGATATCCGGCTTAGCCGATCCTAACCCAAACGGCTTTCCGCCATGAGCTGTGGAAATTACGACAGCATGGTAGTTATGCGCGTGAAACCGCTTCGTTGAGCTTTTCAAAAAACCGGGTAGCTATCTTGCTTGCGGTTGAGGATATCAGGCGGCTGCCCAACTTCGCGACCTTGCCGCCGACATCCGCGTTCACTTTGTAGATCAGGCGCGTCTCGTTTCCATCTTCGACGAGTGAAACATCGGCGCCGCCCTTGGCAATGCCGGCAATGCTACCTTTGCCCTCGCAGCTTATGGTGTAGGAAAAGGGCGGATTGAGGTTGCTCAGATAGATGGCGCCGCTGAAGCGCGGTTTGACAACGCCAAGACGAACAGCAAGCGTTGCTTCAAGCTCAGTGTCGCTCACCCAATCCAGTTGTTCACAACCGGGAATGCACGTCTTCAATATTTCGGGATCATTGAGGGCGTTCCAGACAATCGCTCGCGGTGCGGCAATCCGTTCTTCACCCGTCAAATCCATATTTGGCATCTCCTGATACATCGCCGCATTTTGCGCATAGCAATCACTTATCGCGGAAAGCCAAGATATTCCACCTTTGGTCAATTGAACTAAAGCCATTCTAGTGGCAGGTTCGCTCCACATTTTTCACGAGACCATCATTTCAGGAGACAGACTATGGCGTCAGAGCAAGCGAACAGCATCAAGCGTTCGATTCAGGCATTGAAAGCCCATTGGAAAAGCAGCGCACCCAAGAATATGCGGGAAGCTTTTGCCGAGGATAAAAAGCGTTACTCACGCTACTCCTTGAGCCTGGACGATCTGTTGCTTGATTGGTCCAAATGCCTTGTCAACGATGAAACCCTTGCACTGCTTGCCGATCTTGCCAAAGCCGCCAATGTTGAGGGGCGCCGTGCTGCCATGTTTGCCGGAGAGCCTATCAATAATACCGAAGGCCGCGCTGTTCTTCACGTTGCCCTGCGAAACCGCTCCGGCAAGCCGGTCAAGGTAGATGGACAGGACATCATGCCGGGTATCAAGGATGTGCTTGACCGAATGGCGGTTTTTGCAAACGGGATTCGCTCCGGTGAAATCAAAGGCGCAAAGAACAAACCGATTACCGATATTGTCAACATAGGTATTGGTGGGTCAGACCTTGGGCCAGCCATGGCAACATTGGCTCTCTCGCCATATCAAGACGGGCCGAAAGCGCATTTCGTTTCCAATGTGGATGGCGCGGATATCGCCGATACTTTAGCGCGGCTTGATCCGGCGACAACCCTATTCATCATTGCTTCCAAGACGTTCACAACGATCGAAACAATTACCAACGCCAAGGCAGCCCGCAAATGGATAGCGGACGCGTTGGGCGAGAAAGCCGTCGGCAAGCATTTCGCAGCAGTCTCAACCGCTCTGGAAAAGGTCGATGCATTCGGTATTCCCGCAGACCGTATTTTCGGCTTCTGGGATTGGGTTGGCGGGCGCTACTCAATCTGGTCCGCCATCGGCCTGCCGCTCATGATCGCTATCGGCCCGGATGATTTTGGCCGTTTCCTCGACGGTGCCCATGCGATGGACGAGCATTTCCGCAAGGCGGCACTTTCCAAAAACCTGCCAATGATGCTTGGCCTTGTTGGCTACTGGCACCGTGCGATTTCGGGTTATACCAGCCGCGCTGTCATCCCCTATGATCAGCGTCTGGCGCGTCTACCGGCCTATCTTCAGCAGTTGGATATGGAATCCAACGGCAAGGGCGTCACCATTGATGGCAAGCCGGTTTCAGGTCCGACAGGGCCGGTTGTCTGGGGCGAACCCGGCACCAATGGCCAGCACGCCTTCTTCCAACTGCTGCATCAGGGTACGGATACCATCCCTGTAGAATTTATCGTTGCTGCCAATGGCCACGAACCTGAACTTGATAACCAGCACCAGATGCTGCTTGCAAATTGCCTTGCGCAATCCGAAGCCCTTATGAGGGGTCGGACGCTGGAAGAAGCGAGGGAGCAGTTGAGTGCCAAGGACCTGCCGAAATCGGAAGTCAATCGCATTGCGCCGCATCGTGTTTTCACCGGCAATCGTCCCTCAATCACGATCATCCACGACAAGCTTGATCCATACGCGCTTGGCCGTCTGATTGCGCTCTATGAACATCGCGTTTTCGTTGAAGCGCAGCTCTACGGGATCAATGCATTCGATCAATGGGGTGTCGAACTTGGCAAGGAACTGGCCACCGAGTTGCTTCCCGTTGTCTCCGGCGAGACAAGTGCGAAGGACAAGGACGCGTCCACACAAGGACTTGTCGCGCACCTGCGCAAGCGTCGCGAAAAATAACGATAGACTGACATAAAAAGCAGCAAACAACTGGGAAGAGTACGATGAAGACCGAGATAATCCAGTTTGCCGGGGATGTGCCCGGCAACAGCATCGAATTGCGCGTGCTACGCTTTGAGGGCAAAGATAGCCGGGCAAAGAGTGCCTATCTGCAATCCTCCCTTCACGGTTCGGAATTGCCCGGTCAGGCGGCATTGCATTTTCTTGTTCCAATGCTGGAGAAAGCTGCGAATGACGGTCGTATAGCAGGAAATATTACGGTCGTTCCGCAGGCCAATCCAATAGGCTCCGCACAATGGATCGCACATCAGCACCTTGGTCGTTTCGAGTTTTTTTCCAGCACGAACTTCAACCGCTCATTCCCGTTGCTGGAAAATTTTGACACTTCGTCATTGCCTGCGACAGATGCACCAAAAGCGCTCGCTGAACGGTTGAAAGCCCAGCTTCTGCGTCTGGCACTGCCGCACGAGATCGTTCTCGATCTGCACTGCGATGATGAAAGCGAAAGCTATCTCTACATTCATCAGGCGTTCCTGCCGGAAATGTACGATCTGGCATCGGCTCTTGGCTCAACGGCTATTCTTTCATGGGACAGCACAGCCGATGCAGCATTTGAGGAGGCCTGTGCGCACCCCGTGCTGCAACTGCCAAAAGCTGAGCAGAAGGCACGGGCCGTCACTACTGTGGAATTCCGCGGTCTTGGTGATGTCAACATCGACACGGGGAAGGCGGACGCGGAAGGCCTCTATAAGTTCCTCGTTCATCGTGGTGTGATCGTCGATGAAAATGTAACGTTGGCGATAGACTTCAATGGCCCTGTTACGCCACTTGAAAATGTCGAGATGATCCGCGCTCCGCAGGGTGGCATGATCCTCTTCCACGTCGATATCGGTGCAGAAGTGAAAGCTGGCGATAAGCTCGTTACCGTTGTGACGATACCCGGCGATTCCTCGGGTGATGTAACGCTGACAGCTCCGCAAGCGGGCAGGATTCTAACCCGCCGCGGGCATCGTTATACCCGCCGTGGTGATGACCTCCTTAAATTGCTTGGCAGCCGGCGCTCCGAAAATGCCAAGCCGGGATCATTGGAATCCTGATGCGGACAACGCAGTCTGGCGAGATACGCGGCATTCTGTTCGACAAGGACGGAACGCTGGTCGACTTCAACAAAACCTGGTTCGGCATTACCCTTGAGCTGGCAAACATGGCCGCCAAGGGCGATGAAACCAAAGCAAAGGCTTTGGTCGAAGCCGGGGGATATGATTGGGAGATGCAGAAATTCCGGGGCGGGTCGGTCGTGGCCGCGGGAACGATTCATGATGTTGTCGATCTTTGGCATCCTGAACTGACGCTGGAGGAAAAGCGTCAGCGCATCCGTGATTATGATGATTATACCGTGCAGGAAGGTTCCCGCCGTGCCATTGGAATAGATGGATTGCATGCAACGCTTGAGGCGCTTGTCGCAAAGGGATTCATCCTCGGCATTGCGACCAATGACTCAGAGGCTGGTGCACGCGCCACGGCTGAGGCGCTGGGGCTTTCGTCCCTGTTCACTGTGATCATTGGTTATGACTCCGTAGCCCGTGCAAAACCCCACGCAGATCAACTTCATCTCTTTGCGTCAAAGACGGGCCTGCTGGTCGAGACAATTGCCATGGTCGGGGATAATTCGCACGATCTGGAAATGGCACATGCCGCAGGTGCCGGTCTCGCTATCGGTGTGTTGTCCGGCAATAGCACATTGGATGATCTTGCACATCTCAGTGATGCCATCCTTGGTTCAATTGCAGAGCTACCGGAGTTTTTGGAAAAGAGAGCTGAATCCTTGGCGAAGTCCGATTGATATGATGACAATGATTGGGGTGCCTGCAGCACTGTAGAGTGCTATCCATCGCCTATCTGGTTTTACAGGAGAGGTCCTATGGATCATCAGGATTTTGCCGTCGGCATCGCCGATATAGAGGCGGCTGCGAGCAGGCTGTCGGGACAACTTGTGCCGACGCGGCTGGTGGAATCAGAGGTCCTCAACGACCGCTACAAAGCGCGGATTCTTTTCAAGCCGGAATGCCTGCAGCGAACCGGATCATTCAAATTTCGCGGTGCCTATAATCGCATCAGTCAGTTTACGGCGGAGGAGCGCAAGCGCGGTATCGTGGCGTTTTCGTCAGGCAATCATGCGCAGGGCGTCGCAAGTTCAGCCAGAATTTTCGGTATCAAGGCAGTTATCGTCATGCCTAAGGATGCACCGCAGATAAAAATCGACAATACGCGGGCCTATGGTGCGGAAGTGGTCTTCTTCGACCGTTATACGGAGAGTCGTGACGTGATAGCTGCGCCTTTTATCGAAGAGCGTGGCATGGTTCTGGTGCCGCCTTACGATGACCCGTCGATCATTGCGGGGCAGGGCACGATTGGCCTCGAACTTGCCGACGAGGCCGAGGAGCGGGGCATAGTGCTCGACGACGTTTTCGTTCCGAGCGGCGGCGGCGGTCTCATCAGTGGTGTCTCGATTGGTGTAAAGTCCCGTTCCCCGCAAACGCGCATCTGGGGTGTGGAACCGGAGAACTTTGATGATCTGCGCCGTTCCCTGGTTGCAGGGCACATCCTCAGCAACGAGACCGGATATCGTTCTATCTGCGATGCAATCCTGACCGTTCAACCCGGCGATCTGACATTTCCGATCAACAGGCAAAATCTTGCTGGTGGTATCGCTGTCTCAGACAGTGCTGTTCGCGGCGCCATGCGTGCAGCGGCCAACTATCTGAAATTGGTAGTCGAGCCCGGCGGCTCAGTCGGCCTCGCTGCTCTGGATTCCGGCGAAGTCGATATCGAGGGTAAGACGGTCGCTGTGGTTCTATCAGGTGGCAATGTCGATCTGGACTCTTACTGCAAGTTGATCGCGACCACTTAGACCTTCGACGCAGGTGCGTAAAAGCTGCATTTTTGTCATCAGTTTGTTACGCTGAACTTCTAGCCATTCTGGAACGGTTCTAATCCGCAACCCAGCCAGATAGCCAGAGGTCACGCCATGAACGATCAAACTCCCGTTTTCAGAACCAGCCAGCTTGAAGAGAACGAAGGTCCGGGCCACAACCCGACTGACAATCCTACAATGGGTGAACTCATTGCAGCGCGTTTCTCGCGCCGTGGCTTTCTGAAAGGCTCACTTGCGGTCTCCGCTATCGCTGCCACCGTTAGCCCAATGGCACTGATGCTGGCGGACGATGCACGCGCTGACACCAAATCCGCCTTCAGCTTTGAAGAAGTAGAAGTTGGCATTGATGAAAAGCATCATGTGGCCGCAGGATATGATGCAGATGTACTTCTGCGTTGGGGCGATGGGATTTTCGCAGATTCGCCAGAGTTTGATCCGCGAAACCAGACACCGGAGGCTCAGGCAAAGCAGTTTGGCTATAATAATGATTATGTCGGTTACATTCCGATAGACGGCTCGTCCGAACATGGGCTTCTGGTCGTCAACCACGAATACACAAATGAACATTTGATGTTCCCCGACATCGTAAAAGTTGCGGACGGCAAGATCGAAGTTGCACCGGCCGACAAGAAACGTGTCGACATCGAAATGGCTGCGCATGGCGGCAGCGTTGTGGAAATCAGGAAGGTCGAAGGCAAGTGGCAGGTCATCAAGGACGGCAAGCTCAATCGCCGCATCACTGCCAATACGGAAATGCAGTTGTCCGGCCCCGTTGCCGGTCATGAACGTGTCAAGACAAATGCCGACAGTTCAGGAACCAAAGTCTTCGGCATGATCAATAATTGCTCGGGCGGCGTTACCCCTTGGGGTACTTATGTTTCCGGCGAAGAAAACATTCACGGTTATTTCCTCGGCAAACTCCCTGAAGACAGCAAGGAAGCTGCAAATTACAAGCGCATGGGTATCCCGGAAGGCGTGTATGACTGGGGTAATTTCCACGACCGCTTCGATCTTTCCAAAGATCCGAACGAGGCCAACCGGTTTGGCTGGGTAGTCGAAATTGATGTGAACGATCCCAACTCCATTCCCAAGAAGCGCACTGCACTTGGCCGGTTTAAGCATGAAGGTGCGGATTCAATCGTTGCCAAGGATGGTCGCGTCGTCTTCTACCTCGGCGATGATGAGCGTTTCGATTACGTCTATAAGTTTGTAACCGCCGGTGCATTCAATCCGGATGATCGCGCTGCAAATCTCGATCTTCTTGATGAAGGCACGTTGTATGTTGCGAAATTCGATGTTGACGGAACAATCGAATGGCTGCCGGTTGTCTTCGGACAAGGCCCTTTGACCGAAGCCAATGGTTTCAACAGTCAGGCTGATGTGCTGATCGAAACTCGCCGTGCGGGTGATCTTCTTGGTGCAACCAAGATGGACCGTCCTGAGGATATTGGTCCCAATCCGGTAAACGGTAAGGTCTATGTCATGCTGACCAACAACACCAAGCGCAACGACGATCAGGTTGATGCAGCAAATCCGCGCGCAAAAAATGCGTTTGGGCATATTGTCGAAATTGCTGAGGAAGACGGCAATTTTGCTGCGACCAAAGGCAAATGGGAAATACTATTGAAATGCGGTGATCCCTCCGTTGCGGATGTCGGCGCGTCCTTCTCCACCGAAACGACCAAGAATGGCTGGTTCGGCATGCCGGACAATTGTGCGGTGGATGCCGACGGACGCCTGTGGGTATCGACTGATGGCAATTCGCCTAAGGAGACGGGCCGCACAGACGGGCTTTGGGCCGTGGACACGGAAGGCGCTGCCCGCGCGACATCCAAACTTTTCTATCGTGTGCCGGTTGGTGCTGAAATGTGCGGCCCTCTAATGTTACCGGATATGGCAACGATGATGGTCGCGGTTCAGCATCCGGGCGATGGCGGTGAGGATTGGGAAGGCTTCGGCCGTCCATCTTACTACGAAGACCTGTCGACCCGCTGGCCGGATTTCAAGGACGATATGCCTGTTCGTCCGGCCGTTGTCGCGATCACCAAAAAAGGTGGTGGCAAGATCGGGGTTTAATCCGGCCAATCGAACGCCGGCTCACTCAAATGCCGGGCATGGTCGCGGATATCCTGCGGCCAGTCTTGTGTAAGCTCGACAAAGCGCTGGTAGTTTCCCGCATAGAGCGCGCGCGTTGCTTCTTCGTAATGCGGCTGGTTACCCGCCATTGCCAGCATGAAGCGGTCGGTGCTTTCCTGCGCCTGCCGTTTCTGCTCGCGTCCGCCGCTGGCTGTGCGGGCGGTATCCACAAGTTTGCGCAGCGTAACGGAAGCGCCACCCGGCTGTGCCGCCAGCCAGTCCCAGTGCCGCGGCAGCAATGTCACCTCGCGTGCCGTAACGCCAAGCTTGGGGCGGCCCGGCTTGCGGGGTTCACTGTTGTCCAGCCGCGCCAAGATTTCCGCATCGCTGCCGCGCAGATCGAATTCGGTCTGCCTGCCCGTCACATCGTCGAATATGAGGATCGCCGCGCCATTATCCTCCAGCCGCTTGACCGCCAGCGCCACCTCGGCCTGCGTTCCGCTGATGATTTTCCTGTTGCCCTGAAAGGCGGTTACTTTGTCCATAATTTCCATCCATCGTTCAAACTTGGGCGTGGATTTACCCGGATAAAACTATCTCGTCAATATACCCGGGTAAAATTATTCGCGACGAATATTGCGCAGCTCTGCCGTCGCCCTTCCAAATCGCCCGAAAATGCTCTATGTGGCGCGCATGAGCACTCCACTAGATCACATCCGTAATTTCTCCATCGTCGCGCATATCGACCATGGCAAATCCACTCTTGCCGACCGTCTGATCCAATCGACGGGTGGGCTGGAGCTTCGCGACATGAAGGAGCAGGTGCTCGACTCGATGGATATCGAGCGCGAGCGCGGCATCACCATCAAGGCGCAGACTGTCCGGCTGCACTACAAGGCCAATGATGGCGAGACCTATGTTCTCAACCTGATCGACACGCCCGGCCATGTCGACTTTGCCTATGAAGTGTCGCGGTCGCTTTCGGCCTGTGAAGGTTCGCTGCTGGTGGTCGATGCCTCGCAGGGCGTCGAGGCGCAGACGCTGGCCAATGTCTATCAGGCCATCGACAACAACCACGAAATCGTCGTGGTGCTGAACAAGGTCGATCTTCCTGCCGCCGAGCCGGAGCGTATCCGTGAGCAGGTGGAAGATGTCATCGGCATCGATGCCAGCGAGGCCGTGTTGATTTCGGCCAAGACCGGCCTTGGCATTCCGGATGTGTTGGAAGCCATCGTCAAGCAACTGCCGCCCCCGCGTGAGGGTGACCGCACCAAGCCGCTGAAGGCCATGCTGGTCGATAGCTGGTATGATTCCTATCTCGGCGTCATCGTGCTCGTGCGCATCATCGATGGCGTGCTCAAAAAGGGCCAGACCATCCGCATGATGGGCACCGGCGCGAAATATCCGGTCGAGCGTACTGGTGTGTTCACGCCGAAGATGCTGGCTGTCGATGAGCTGGGACCCGGCGAGTTCGGTTTCATCACCGCTTCGATCAAGGAAGTGGCTGACACGCGCGTTGGCGACACCATCACCGAGGACAAGCGTCCGACCGATAGCATCCTGCCCGGCTTCAAGCCTGCGCAGCCTGTGGTGTTCTGCGGCCTCTTCCCCGTGGATGCGGCGGATTTCGAAGATTTGCGCGCTGCCATGGGCCGACTGCGCCTCAACGATGCGTCGTTCTCGTTCGAGATGGAAAGCTCTGCCGCGCTGGGCTTCGGCTTCCGTTGCGGCTTCCTCGGGCTGCTGCATCTGGAGATTATTCAGGAACGGCTGGAGCGCGAGTTCAACCTTGATCTCATCGCCACCGCGCCAAGCGTTGTCTACAAGCTCAACATGACCGATGGTCGCCAGATCGAGCTGCACAACCCTGCCGATATGCCGGAAGTGATGAAGATCGCCACCATCGAGGAGCCATGGATCAGGGCAACCATCCTCACCCCCGATGATTATCTCGGATCGATCCTCAAACTTTGTCAGGACCGCCGCGGCATCCAGATCGATCTGAACTATGTCGGCAAGCGCGCCATGGTCACCTACGACCTGCCGCTCAATGAAGTCGTGTTCGATTTCTACGACCGCCTGAAGTCGATCAGCCAGGGCTACGCCTCGTTCGATTATCATCTGTCGGATTACCGCGAGGGCAATCTGGTCAAGATGTCGGTGCTGGTGAATGGCGAGCCTGTGGACGCGTTGTCGATGATGGTTCACCGCGCCGCCGCCGAAAAGCGCGGGCGTGACCTTTGCGAAAAGCTCAAGGACCTCATCCCCAAGCACATGTTCAAGATTCCCATTCAGGCAGCCATTGGCGGCACGGTGATCGCGCGCGAAACCATCTCGGCCCTGCGCAAGGACGTGACGGCAAAGTGCTATGGCGGCGACGTCTCGCGCAAGCGCAAGCTTCTGGAAAAGCAGAAGGAAGGCAAAAAGCGTATGCGGCAGTTCGGCAAAGTCGAAATTCCGCAGGAAGCCTTCATTCAGGCGCTGAAGATGAGCGACAACTAATACTGTGGCTGATGGTGGAACCGCTTTGCCGGGAACACGCTGCATTAGAAAAAGCCGGATAGCGGCTCGCCGCTATCCGCGCCCCTTGCGTGACGCTTTGCTCGCGCATAATTCCCTGCGCTTTTTATCCGGATTTCTTCTCTGCGGGCTTGTGCTGTGCAGCGCCTCAGCCTGCACCACCAGTACGCCGCGCCCTGCACCCGCGCCGGTCATTGTCGACCCGCAACGCCCCGAACCTGCCACGCCGGGGATCAAGCCTCTGACAGTCGAGCAGGAAGAGTGGGCTTCGGCCTTTTGAACTGTAGTTCAGAAAGCCCTAATGGTGCACATACCTGCCATTCCAATATTGCACTGCAATATCCGGCTCTCTGCGCATATCCTATGGCCAACCAAACATCGCCATAGGATCAGGTCATGAGTTTTATCTTTGATTTTGCCACACGCGGGCGTCGCCGTAATGATGCGGATTATCGCAATGCGCTGGCTTTGCTTAACAGCATGAGCGCCGCAGACCGTGCCGATATCGGCATTAAGCAGGCGGATTTCAGCCGCATTGCCCGTGAGATGACCCGCCGCTGATTTTCTTGATGGCAGTGATGTTGTGCGTGGTTCGACGGGGCTCACCATGAGGAAGGTGGTAAGCCGCACGTTAGCCTCCCGTCAGCATAACGCAGCGCGGCTCGTGCAAACAGCAAACCTTCCTCATGGTGAGCCCCGTCGAACCACGCACTTCGTTACTGCAATAAGCTTTGATATTCACTCCGGGCTGGTGTGGCGTTTGTCCGCCAAAGCCTCGACCATGATGGCGACCCGCTCCAAATCTTCCGGAGAAAGAACGCTGATTGCAGCCTGAATGCGCTGCCGCGATATCGGCTCCGGCTCGCCCGCATCCTCCCCAAATGACAACAATCTGTCGGGTGTCGTCTGCAAAACTGTGGCGATGCGAACAACAGTCGCAAGATCAGGTTCGCGCCTGTTGTTGATATAATTGCCATATCGACGCTCACTTAGACCCGCTCTGCGCCCGGCTTCCGAGTTTGAAATGCCAAGCTCTGCAGCCCGCTTTTTTAGATTTGATGCAAATAGATCCATCGGAACAAAATGTTCTGGCAATTCCCACCGGTCGATGTACAATTCGACAGAATTACATACCACATTTCGTTATGAGATACTGCTATGCTATTTTATTCAAAGTGGATTGCTATTGTCATTTGCACTGCGCCCATTTGGGCAACATTGGTGCAGCATGTGTGGGAATTGCGTGTGAAGCCACGGCTCATTCCCGATGGGGAAATTGCCGATATGGCTGATCACTTGGTGTCGAAGCACGGGCTTGAAGCGGATAGTCAGGCCTATATGCTTCAGATTGAAGCATGGATGGATGGCGACATGGTCCAACAAGGCATTTTGCAGCGTGTGCGGGGTGAGTTGAGCCGCCGGGATGTTTTCCGACAATCATGAGCTCTGATTGTTACTCTCAGCTATGCGATGCGGCTGAATTCCATCACCCAATTGGTTTCCCATGTTTCGCCGCCATCCTTGGAAAAGGCCTGCTCCCAGAGTGGGGCTCTGGGCGAGGGTGTCCATAGGAAACGCACGCGCACCGGCGTGCCATTATCGGTGTCGTTGCCGTAGAACACGCCCTTGCCACCTTCAAAATGGCCGATGACCGGCGGAAACAGATAGTTGCTGCGGCTGTCAGCCCAATGCAGCGACCATGATCCATCGCGCGGGTTGAACAGGCGCAGGGTTATGCCGGAAAAGCCTTGGGAGGGCATGTCCATTTCTTCAAGATTGGCGGTATCGTCCAAAAGCTTGCGCACGGTGGAAGTGGCGTGAAACTCATCCCAGATATGGCAGCCGACAAATCGTTCTTTCAGCCGAAGGTTGCGGATTTTCCAATCGCCGACGAGAAAATCGAAATCCGCTGCACTGCCGGTAATATGTGGTGATCCGTCCATGGCCATCCCCCTGTGTTGGGTGGGTTATAGCGCAGGGCTCCTGACAACCTTCTGTCAGGAGGATGGCAGGTTGGGAGTAGTTTGGCCATTCTGCTCCCCTCCCTGCTGCTACGCAGCTTCCCTCCCCACAAGGGGGAGGGTCACAGAGCTTCATCCGGAAACAATTTCCAGACTTCATGAGAGATGTAACAGGTGCTGCCGCCTTACCCTCCCCCTTGTGGGGAGGGAAGCTGCGTAGCAGCAGGGAGGGGTTCTTTTTGAATGAATTTGCAACCACTCCAAAAAATAATCTCGGAAAACTTATCCAACAGCTTTGGAGCTGATTTATTCTTTGCGTGTCCTTCCCACGGGGAACTGCTTCCGGAGCCGTTCGAAGTTGGGGAAGGATGGGCGCCTCCGATGGCGGGTTACGGACCCGTTGTCCGGGGAAGTTCTGTCCAAGGGTTCCCCTGCCGTTACTAGGAGCGGCGCGTGCTGGACGAGCACTTTAAGGGGCGTCGGCGACCAAGGGCATGCCGCCAATGGCGTGCCTGATGCAGCCGGAGCCCCCCAAGCGGAACGGGCAGATGACAAAATCGCCGGACGGGCGGTCCTCGGATCGCATAATTTATCTACCAAGACGCGCTTCGATGACCGCCCGTCTTTCCCCACCCATCAACAGCCAGACGCAAAAGCGGGCGTGGCAACGATAAACCTCGGAGAAAATCAGCATGCGCAAACAATCACGGCCGAACGAACTCATTCCATTCTGCAAATTCATACCCGACCCGCTGCCGGAATTGCCGATTAAACGTTGGCCAAGGCATCCGGTGCAGACGGATGAGCAGTACGAGGCCCAGTGGGAAATGAACAAGCGGACTCACCGGCGCCATGTGGTTATGCTGGCGCTGTTTCAGGGCATGGCAACGGCGTACGGTTATCACAAGACTTGCAACAAGGCCGTATGCCGTCGCAAGCAATGCTGCACGGGATGGCGCGCGCGCAACCCGGGCGACGGTTATGATGTCCCGCTTTTGCCGCTATGCGGAACTATTGAAATGGCTGAGCGGGCGCGAGCAGGCGTGCGCGAGATGCTGGCAATTCTGATATCCGGTTACAACCCGCTCGTTGCGCCGGACGGCACCTTACATCCCAGCGAGAAAATGGTAGTAGAGGAGACATGACAACGAAACCGCGCATTACCATTACCTATTGCACCCAATGCAGCTGGATGCTGCGCTCAGCCTGGCTGGGGCAGGAACTGCTTTCCACCTTTGGCGCTGATCTCGGCGAAGTGGCGCTTATCCCCGGCACAGGCGGCATTTTTGAAATCCACGTCAATGGCGATCTCATATGGGAGCGCAAGCGCGATGGCGGGTTTCCCGAAGCCAAGGTGCTGAAACAGAGAGTCCGCGATATTGTCTGGCCGGAGCGCGATCTCGGCCATTCCGACGGGCACAAGGCGAGCGGTGCATCCTTCGACAAGCTCAGGATGAGGGAGGAAGAGCCTGCCAAAGATGAGAGGGAGACTGCCATCATTCCTCATGGTGAGCTTGTCGAACCACGCATAACGGGAATCCCAGCTTCCCGAGATGAGGCAGACAAGTGAGTAAGCCGGAAGTTACCACAACCAGACTGGATGATGCGGCGCGGGCCGGCTGGCTTTATTATGTTGCCGGCAATACCCAGGACGAGATTGCTGCAAAGCTCGGCGTGTCGCGCCAGTCGGCGCAGCGGATGGTCTCGCTTGCAGTTTCCGAAGGGCTGGTTAAGGTTCGGCTCGATCATCCGATTGCAAATTGTCTCGATCTGGCGGCGCGGCTGAAACAGCGTTTCGGCTTGAAGATGGCGGAAGTCGTGCCGACCGATCCCGGCTCCACTTCGACGACCCTTGGTGTTGCCGATGCGGCAGCCGCGGAAATGACCCGCTGGCTGAAGACCGAAGCGCCGGTGATTGTCGGCATTGGTACAGGGCGTACGCTGAAAGCAGCCATCGAAATATTGTCACCCATTGATTGTGCACAACACAAGGTGGTATCGCTGACCGGCAATATCGCGCCGGATGGTTCGGCTGCTTTCTATAACGTCATTTTCAACATTGCCGAAAAGATCAAGGCGCGCAGTTTCCCGATGCCGCTGCCGGTTATCGCGTCCTCGCCGGAAGAACGCGAACTCCTGCACGCCCAACCGATGATTCGCTCCGTGCTGGGTTTGTCAGCCAAGGCGGACGTCGCCTTTATCGGCATTGGTGATCTGGAAGATGACGCGCCGCTCTTTGTCGATGGTTTCATCTCGCGGGCCGAATTGCTGGCCTTGAGACAGGCTGGTGCCGTGTGCGAAATTGTCGGTCACGCCTTTGATCGCAATGGTGTTGCCATTGAAGGGTTGACCAATGAGCGTGTTGCCAGCGCGCTTATTCCTTCGCGCGAGACTGCGACAGTCATTGCGATTGCCAAGGGACAAAAGAAGATGCCCGGCATTGCGGCGGCTCTCAAGGGCAATCTTATCAACGGCTTGATCACCGATGAGCGCACCGCGGAGGCGCTTTTAGCCGACGGATAGAACTTCTATTGTGCACTGCAGCGACGAATTACCCTTGACTCATTTCGCCTATATGTGAGTATTTGCCCACACTACAAGCAATTGCTCATAACATTCGGGAGGAATGAAATGCTTAAGAGAACGCTTCTGCTCGGCGCGGTTTCCGTCGCGGCCATGGTCAGCTTTGCCCATGCCGAGACATTGACCATTGCAACGGTCAACAATGGCGACATGGTTCGCATGCAGAAACTGACAGATGATTTCACCAAGAAAAATCCGGACATCAAGCTGGAATGGGTAACACTCGAAGAAAACGTCCTGCGCCAGCGCGTAACCACTGACATCGCTACCAAGGGTGGCCAGTATGACGTGATGACCATTGGCACCTACGAAGTGCCAATCTGGGCCAAGCAGGGCTGGCTTCTGCCGCTCGACGGTCTGGGTGCTGATTATGACAAAGCCGATCTCCTGCCTTCGATCAGTGATGCCGTTTCCGTTGATGGCAAGCTCTATGCCTCGCCATTCTACGGCGAAAGCGCAATGGTGATGTATCGCAAGGATTTGGCTGAAAAGGCTGGCGTGACCATCCCGGAAAAGCCAACCTGGGACCAGATTGCCGATGCGGCGAAAAAGATGACGGACAAGTCCACAGAGACTTACGGCATCTGCCTGCGCGGTAAGGCCGGTTGGGGCGAAAACATGGCGCTGTTGACAGCGACAGCCAACTCCTTCGGCGCGCGCTGGTTCGATGAGAAGTGGGCACCGCAGTTCGACCAGCCAGAATGGAAGAAGGCGCTGACATTCTATGTCGACCTGATGAAGGAAGCTGGACCTGCCGGTGCTTCATCGAATGGCTTCAACGAAAATCTCGCTCTGTTTCAGACCGGTAAATGCGGCATATGGATCGATGCTACGGTTGCTGCTTCCTTCGTGACCAACCCGAAGGAATCGAAGGTAGCAGATCAGGTCGGCTATGCGCTGTTCCCGACTGGCGGCGTGGAAAACCACGGCAACTGGCTCTGGGCATGGAACCTCGGCATTCCAGCCGGTACGAAGAAGGCAGAAGCCGCGCAGAAGTTCGTGTCCTGGGCAACAGACAAGGCCTATACCGAACTGGTCGCCAGCAAGGAAGGCTGGGCTAACGTTCCTCCGGGCACACGTACATCGCTCTATGCCAATCCGGAATACCAGAAGGCCGCACCTTTCGCCAAGATTACGCTGGATGCGATGACCGCTGCCAATACCAGCAAGCCGACAATCAAGCCGGTTCCTTATACGGGTGGCCAGTTTGTTGCCATTCCTGAATTTCAGGGTCTTGGCACGGCAGTTGGCCAGCAGTTCTCGGCAGCACTTGCCGGTTCTGTAACCGTCGATCAGGCCTTGCAGAGTGCGCAGGCACTGACCACCCGCGAAATGACCAAGGGCGGTTACATCAAGTAGAATCCTCCTGGCTCCGGACGGTTCTGGCGCGAATGCCGGGGCCGTCCGGGCCTCCTTTGTTCATCCGCATTTTCAATGATCGCTGTATTGGATCCTGACCATGGCTACACTTCAGACACGCGCTACCGCCCGTCTCATGATGTCGCCCGCCGTCATCCTCTTGTTTTTGTGGATGATCGTGCCGCTTGTCATGACGCTGTACTTCTCGTTCCTGCGCTACAATCTCCTGATGCCGGGAACAGAGGAATATGTCGGTTTTCTCAATTACCAGTACTTCCTGACTGATCCGGCCTTTTTCACGGCTCTAGGCAATACGCTACTTCTCGTCGGGGGAACGCTGCTGATCACGGTCATTGGCGGCATCCTGCTGGCCATCGTCCTGGACCAGCCATTCTGGGGGCAGGGTATTGTCCGCCTTCTGGTCATTGCACCGTTTTTCGTTATGCCGACTGTGTCGGCCCTTGTTTGGAAGAACATGCTGATGCACCCGGTCAACGGGTTGTTCGCATGGATTGCGCGGTCCTTTGGATTTCAGCCAGTGGATTGGTTTGCGCAAGTTCCACTGTTTTCCATTATCCTGATTGTGGCGTGGCAATGGCTACCTTTCGCAACACTAATCCTTCTCACTGCCCTGCAATCGCTTGATGGCGAGCAGATTGAAGCAGCAGAAATGGATGGCGCTGGACCGCTCTCACGTTTCATTTATCTGGTGCTGCCGCATCTTTCACGCGCGATTACCGTTGTCGTTCTGATCCAGACGATCTTCCTGTTGAGTGTTTTCGCCGAAATTTTGGTGACGACCAATGGTGGTCCGGGTCTGCAAACGACAAACATTGCTTACCTGATCTATTCGCAAGCGCTTCTACAGTTTGATGTAGGTGGAGCTTCAGCTGGCGGTATTGTTGCGGTTATTCTCGCAAACATCGTTGCCTTCTTCCTCATTCGCCTCATCGGCAAGAACCTGGAGAGGTAGAATCATGGCCCGCTCAGTTACAACACAACGCAAGCTTATCTTTACAATTATCGGCTGGAGCATCGGGTTCCTGATCTTCTTTCCGATCTTGTGGACTTTCCTCACCAGCTTCAAGACGGAGGGAACAGCGGTCGCAACGCCGCCGCAGTTCCTGTTTTTTGACTGGACGCTGGAGAATTATCACGAAGTGCAAAGCCGTTCCGACTATGGCAAGCATGTGATGAACTCCATTGTCATTTCGGTCGGCTCGACACTGCTCGGTCTCGCGCTTGCGATACCGGCAGCTTGGGCTATGGCTTTCTCGCCAACCAAACGAACCAAGGACATTCTGATGTGGATGCTTTCCACAAAGATGATGCCTTCGGTTGGTGTGCTTGTTCCGCTCTACCTGATATTTCGTGATTGGGGGCTGCTCGACTCTCGTTTGGGTCTTGTCGCAGTTCTCACAATGATCAATCTGCCGATCATTGTCTGGATGCTTTACACCTACTTCAAGGAAATTCCGGGTGAAATTCTTGAGGCAGCACGTATGGATGGCGCGTCTCTAATGAAAGAGATTGTCTATGTGCTGACCCCGATGGCGATCCCCGGTATTGCTTCAACAATGCTCCTGAACATCATCCTTGCATGGAACGAAGCATTTTGGACGCTAAACCTTACGGCCGCAAATGCTGCACCGCTAACCGCTTTCATTGCCTCATATTCCAGCCCGGAGGGCTTGTTCTGGGCAAAGCTGTCAGCCGCATCCACCATGGCTATTGCCCCGATCCTTATCATGGGTTGGTTCAGCCAGAAGCAACTGGTTCGCGGCTTGACCTTCGGTGCCGTCAAATAATTTCTGACATTTGGCGCGGCCAAAAGAGATGGGAAAAATATTATGGGAAGCATAACACTCGAAAAAGTATCGAAGTCGTTCGGCACCACTTCGGTCATTCCGGAAATCGATCTTGAAATCAATGATGGCGAATTCGTTGTCTTCGTTGGACCCTCCGGCTGCGGAAAGTCGACATTGTTGCGTATGATCGCCGGACTTGAAGATTTGAGTGGCGGGCGCATCATTATCGATGGCAAGGACATGTCAAGCGAAGCACCGGCCAAGCGTGGCCTGTCAATGGTGTTTCAGTCCTATGCGCTTTATCCGCATATGAGCGTCTATCAGAATATAGCTTTTCCGCTGAAGATGGATGGCCAGGAAAAGTCCGCTATCGACAAGAAGGTCAAGGACGCGGCACATATTCTCAACCTGACAAACTATCTGGATCGCAGGCCCGGCCAACTTTCGGGTGGTCAACGCCAGCGTGTTGCTATCGGTCGTGCAATTGTGCGTCAGCCAAAGGCATTCCTGTTCGACGAGCCGCTATCCAACCTCGATGCAGCTCTGCGTGGTAACATGCGTCTGGAGATCAGTGATCTTCATCATCAGCTCAAGACCACGATGATTTATGTTACGCATGATCAGGTGGAAGCGATGACCATGGCCGACAAAATTGTCGTGCTAAATGCTGGCAGAATTGAGCAGGTTGGTTCCCCGCTTGAACTTTATAAAAGCCCAACGAATGTTTTCGTGGCGGGCTTCATCGGCTCGCCCCGCATGAATCTCGTCAGTGGTGCAGCAGCTGAAAAACATAACGCCGCAACCTTGGGTGTGCGACCGGAGCATGTCCAGATTTCCAAGACTGAAGGTGCCTGGAAAGGCACCGTCGGCGTTACGGAACATCTGGGCTCTGACACATTCATCCATGTTGATGCAGATGGAGTTGGCAAGATCACAGTGCGCACAGATGGCGACTTTGCAACGGAGCATGGTCAGTCGGTCTATCTGACGCCGGATTCGGCACGCCTGCATCGCTTCGACGCAAACGGCCAAGCCATATAAAACATACACGGGAAAGACAGGCATACGAAATGAGCAGGCTTGCAGGCAAGATCGCATTTATCACTGGTTCGGCACGAGGCATCGGCCGTACGTTCGCCGAGGCCTACATACGCGAAGGCGTAGATCATGTGATAATAGCCGATATCAATCTGGAACGTGCGCAACAGACGGCTGCCGAACTGGGTAGCCAAGCTTATGCTGTTCAGCTTGATGTGAGCAACCAGAGTTCGATAGATGGCGCTGTTTCGGAGACCGTCGAGAAGTTTGGTGGTATCGACATTCTGATAAACAATGCCGCTCTTTTTGATCTTGCTCCCATCGTCGAAATCAGCCGAGAAAGCTACGACAAGCTGTTTGCCGTGAACTTTGCGGGCACTCTTTTCACATTGCAGGCTGTAGCCAAAACCATGATCAAGCGTGGTAAAGGCGGCAAAATCATCAATATGGCCAGTCAGGCGGGGCGCCGCGGTGAAGCACTTGTTGCAATTTACTGCGCTACGAAAGCTGCCATTATCAGCCTTACCCAATCTGCAGGTCTAAACCTTATCGAGCATGGCATCAACGTGAATGCGATTGCACCCGGCGTAGTCGATGGCGAGCATTGGGAAGGGGTGGATGCACTCTTTGCCAAGTATGAAAACAGGCCACTAGGCGAAAAGAAACGCCTCGTTGGCGAAGCTGTGCCTTTTGGCAGAATGGGGACGGCGGACGATTTGACCGGCATGGCCGTGTTCCTTGCCTCCAGCGACAGCGACTACGTGGTGGCACAGACATATAATGTCGATGGCGGAAATTGGATGAGCTGAGGTTGGAGGTTTGCGTCGCCAACCGCGCCTCCTTGCATGAATGAAAAGAAGGGTTGATCCCGATGACCGTTAAACTTTCAAAACAAGCTTTACAGGAACTGCCTGGCAATGTTGGCGTCCCCAGCTACAAGCAATCGGATCTGAAAGCCGGTATCATTCACTTCGGCATCGGAAATTTTCACCGTGCCCATCAGGCGGTATATCTGGACGAACTTTTCAATGCCGGGACGGACCACGAATGGGGATTAGTCGGCGCCGGGGTTCTCCCGTCTGATGAAACGATGCGTCAGAAATTGAAGGAGCAGGACTGGCTGACAACAGTAGTGGAACAGGATAGCGGACATCGCACTGCGCACGTCACTTCTGCCATGATTGACTATCTGCAACCGGGTGATGCCGCGAATACAATCGCACGACTTGCTGATCCGCAAATCCGCATTGTCTCAATGACGATTACGGAAGGTGGTTATTTCATCGACCCCGCTTCCGGAAAGTTCAATCCTCAGCATCCGGCGATTGTAGCCGATGCGGCCAATTTGGAATCTCCCAAGACCGTTTTCGGCTTGATACTTGCTGGTCTTGTTCGCCGCCGTAACGAGGGCACACCTGCGTTTACTGTTATGTCTTGCGATAATATTCCGGGTAATGGCCATGTGACCAGCGATGCCATTAGCGGACTTGCGGCATTGATTGATCCTTTGCTTGCGGATTGGGTCAAGCAGAATGTCGCTTTTCCAAATGGAATGGTGGATCGCATTACGCCGGCAACGACGGATCGTGAGCGCAATCTTCTTGCGACAGATTTCGGCGTTGAGGATAACTGGCCGGTATTCTGCGAGCCCTTCAAACAATGGGTGTTGGAGGACCACTTCCCTACAGGTCGGCCGGCGCTTGAGAAGGTTGGTGTGACGTTCGTTCAGGACGTGGCACCCTATGAACTGATGAAAATCCGTATTCTGAATGGTGGACATGCGGCGATTGCCTATCCAGCATCTTTGATGGATATTCACTTTGTCCATGAAGCCATGGAAGAACCGCTGATACGCGATTTTCTGACGAAACTGGAACGCGAAGAAATAATTCCCGTCCTTCCTCCTGTTCCCGATATGCCATTCGATGAATATTTCGACCTTATTGTCCGGCGCTTTTCCAATCCAAAGATTGGCGATACCATCCAGCGGCTCTGTCAGGACGGCTCGAATCGCCAACCCAAATTTATCCTTCCCACGACTGCCGACAGGTTGAAGGCTGGTAAGAGTATTACTGGGCTTTCTCTGGTGTCAGCGCTTTGGTGCCGGTTCTGTGCTGGCACAACTGACAGTGGTAAGCCGACAGACTATCTGGATGCCAGTGCTGAGCGTTTAAAGATTGAGGCCCTGAAAGCCAAGGATGATCCTAAGGCATTCCTTGCCATGACCGATATTTTTGGCGATGTAGGAACAACACCGGTTTTCGTCGAATCATTTTCGCGTATTCTCCGGACACTCTGGGACAAAGGCGCGCGCGAAACCTTGAAGCTCTATCTCGAAGACAAACTGTGATGTCGGCCCCTTCACTCGTCATTTTCGATTGCGATGGAGTGCTTGTCGATAGCGAGCCGATTTCAATTGCCGTATTGCTGGAAATGATCGGCAAGAGCGGCGTTACCATGTCCGAGGATGACGCTTATGATCGTTTCCTCGGTCGCAGCATGGCGACGATCAGTAAGGTTTTGCACGAAGGGTATGGCTTTGCTGCCAGTGAAGCCGATCTGGATGAAATGCGGAACAGCCTCTATAGCCGCTTTGAATCAGATCTCAAACCAATCCCCGGTATTGCCGAAACACTGAAACGCTTGCATTTGCCGCGCTGTGTTGCTTCATCGAGCCAACCGGAGCGCATTCGCCTCTCATTAAATTTGACCGGGCTCATCGATCTGCTTGATCCACATATTTTCAGTGCAACCATGGTCAAGAATGGTAAGCCAGCCCCCGACCTTTTTCTGTTTGCTGCGAAGACGATGGGTGTCGATCCCCATAACTGTTTAGTCATCGAAGACAGTCCTGCAGGTATTCAAGCCGCAAAGGCAGCGGGTATGCGTGTCTTCGCCTTTACCGGTGGGACGCATTCACGCGGTGGCAGGCTTGAGTCAGCGCTTGCGTCTCTTGGCCCAGACCTTATATTCAACGACATGTCGCAATTACCTGGCTTACTCTCCCCACAGGAAGCCGTATTGAAAGTTCGTTGATGCCGCAATTTGTCTGCGCTGTAGATGTTGGCACAGGAAGCGCCCGTGCGGGCATTCTTGATGCAGATGGCAATCTTCTTGGTCGTGTCGAACACCCAATTCTGATGAATCGCCCAAAAGGTGATCACGCCGAGCATGATTCGGAAGATATCTGGAAATCCGTATGCATCGCCGTGCAAGGTGCTGTCGCGGCAGCCAAAGTTGATCCTGCGGACATTGCCGGTCTCAGTTTCGATGCAACCTGTTCATTGGTGGTTCGCGATACAGCGACAAAGCAACTTACGGTCTCAACATCCGGCGAGCAGCGATGGGATACGATTGTCTGGTTGGATCATCGCGCCCTGAATGAAGCTGACGAGTGTACAGCGACTGGTCACAAGGTCCTCGATTTTCTGGGCGGCGTCATGTCGCCGGAAATGCAGACGCCAAAACTGATGTGGTTGAAGCGTCATCTGCCCGATACATGGAATAAAGCAGGCTATTTCTTTGATCTTGCAGATTATCTCAGCTGGAAAGCCACCGGTTCACTGGCGCGTTCGCAATGCACGCTGACATGTAAATGGACCTATCTGGCGCATGAAGAGCAAGGCTGGCAGACGGATTATCTGGCGGCTATCGGCTTGGAAGATTTGATTGAACGTGGGCATCTGCCTGAAGTTGCAAGTCCGGTGGCAACAGATATTGGAGCGCTGACCAGCGAAGCAGCAAAAGCATTAGGTCTCACGACAAATTGTCATGTAGGTGCTGGCTTGATCGACGCGTTTGCGGGTTCTCTCGGAGTTCTTGGCGGCTTTGCCGGAGACCTTTCGCAGATTGATCGCCATCTTGCATTGATTGCGGGAACGTCAAGCTGCCTCATGGCATTGTCGCAAGAACCGATTTCATTTCGTGGTGGTTGGGGACCATATCACGGCGTTGCGCTACCCAATGTTTGGCTCAGCGAGGGCGGCCAATCCGTAACCGGCGCCTTACTCGATCATATTATCCGTTGGCACGGGGCCGGTGGTGAGCCGAGCGGTGACGTTCATAAGAAGATCACTGCGCGTATCATGGAGCTTCGAGAAACGGAGCCAGATCTTGCACATCGATTGCACGTTCTGCCAGACTTTCACGGGAATCGTTCACCGCTGGCGGACCCCCATGCGGTTGGTGTCATCAGCGGCCTGACGCTGGACTCATCATTTGATAGTCTTTGCCGACTTTATTGGCGTACAGCTGTGGGCATATCGCTTGGTGTGCGCCATATTCTCGATGCGTTCAATGACAAAGGTTATGCAATCGACACGATGCATGTCACCGGTGGGCACATCAAGAGCCCGCTACTTATGGAGCTTTATGCGGATGCTACAGGCTGTACTGTAATAACCTCCGCAGCGGAGGACGCAGTGCTCCTCGGCACAGCAATGGTTGCGGCAACAGCAGCGGGCATATTTCCTGACTTGCCTTCGGCATGCGCTGCAATGAAGCAAGGAGGCCGGGTACGTCAGCCTGACCCGGCAGCGCGTCAGCGCCTTGATCGCGATTATCGCATCTTCCTTGAGATGCACGCCCAGCGCAAAGCGCTGGACGCAATGCAATAGTAATGTCAGCTGACTAGTGCGCAGCCTCCCAGTTTGAAGCGGCGCGAGCGTCAACCTGCAGTGGAACCGAGAGGGAAATCGCAGGCATGGCGGCGTTCTCCATCACTTCGCGAATGACTGGAAGTGTTGCATCCACTTCATCGTCACTTGTTTCAAAAACAAGTTCGTCGTGTACCTGAAGCAACATACGGGCAGAAAGGTTTGCGTCTTTCAGAGCGGCATCCATGCGCACCATGGCGCGGCGAATAATATCTGCTGCGGACCCTTGGATAGGTGCATTGATGGCGGCACGTTCGTTGAACGCACGCAGTTGCGGATTTGACGAACGGATTTCAGGATAATGCGCGCGGCGCCCGAAAATCGTTTCGACATAGCCATGCTGACGAGCAAAGGCTTTCGTCGCTTCCATATAATCCTTGATGCCTGGGAAACGCTCGAAATAGGTACGGATGTATTGACTGGCTTCTTCACGTGGAATTGATAGCTGGTTTGCAAGACCAAAGGCAGAAATGCCGTAGATAATGCCGAAGTTGATGGCCTTCGCCCGCCGTCGGACTTCAGAAGGCATGCCTTCAACTGGAACGCCAAACATTTCCGAAGCCGTCATCGCGTGAATATCGATACTGTCGGCAAAGGCTTGGGTGAGCTGCGGGATTTCTGCCACATGTGCCAGTACACGCAGTTCGATCTGGCTATAGTCGGCGGAAATCAACTTGTTGCCGGGCGTTGCGATGAATGCAGTACGAATCTTGCGACCTTCGCTGGTTCGGACAGGAATGTTCTGCAGGTTGGGCTCCGACGATGAGAGGCGGCCGGTCGAAGTGGCAGCCATCGCATAGGAAGTATGCACCCGCTTGGTATCGGGATGAATATATCCGGGAAGCGCGTCAGTATAAGTGGACTTCAGCTTTGTCAGCTGCCGCCAATCGACGATTTTGCGCGGCAGTTCATGTCCTTCGGCAGCTAGGTCTTCGAGAAGTTGCGCAGACGTGGACCATTGCCCCGTCTTGGTCTTGGACCCCCCCGGCAATCCCATTTTCCCGAACAATATATCGCCCATCTGCTTAGGTGAGCCGATATTGATCTTCTCGCCGGCAAGCTTGTAGATCTCTTCTTCGATAGCGGCGGCCGATTGCGCAAGATCGCCTGACAGGCGTGACAAGATTTGCCGATCGACGGAAATGCCGCGTTCTTCCATGCGCGCAAGTACAGGAATAAGCGGCCGTTCGAGCCGCTCGTAAACGGAACTCAGCCCATCCGCAACAAGCCGTGGTTTAAGCAATCGCCAAAGCCTCAGCGTGACATCAGCGTCTTCTGCGGCATATTCAGTTGCGCGTTCAATATCAACCTTGTCAAATGTAACTGCCGACTTACCAGAGCCGATCAAATCTTTGTAGGCCAAAGGTTTATGGCCCAGCCATCGGTCGCAAAGGCTATCCATATTATGGTGGCCTTCACCGGCATCAAGTACGTAGGATATAAGCATCGTGTCATCGACCGGATGAAGGTCAATGCCATGCCTGTGCATGACAAGCCACTCGTACTTCATGGCGTGAGCGATTTTGAGAACGGAAGCGTCCTCGAGCATTGGTTTCAATAGTCGGAAAACCTCAGCTTCAGGAATCTGGTGCTCAAGCAGCCCACCACCCAAAAGGTCGCCGTCTCGTGTTTTATGATTGATCGGAATATAGGCAGCACGGCCGGGCAGCGTGGCCAGAGATAGGCCAACAATCTCGGTCTGCATCGGATCGGAGGATGTTGTTTCCGTATCGAACGCTACGACGCCTGATGTCATGGCTTCGTCGATCCAGATTTGCAGTGAAGCAGCATCGCGAATGGTCGTATAAGCACTGCGATCAATTTTGGCGGAAAGCGCTTCGTCGGTGCGTGATTTTACAAGATCGGCTGGTGTGGCAGCAACATTGGTAGAGGTGGGTTTGTTTGAAACAATAGTCGGATCTGAGGGTTCGACTTTAGGATCGGTATTGGACTCAGCCATATCCAAATCGGGACCATGGGCCTCGGCAACGGCTTCTATCTTAAGGTTGGCAGCTTCGATTTCGCTGGCATCCACACCGGTTGCTTCCGCAGCTCTGCGGGTTAGGGAATTGAATTCCATTGATTTCAGAAATGCAACAAGCTTGGGCCCGTTCTGTGGCTCCAAAACAAAGTCTTCAAGACCAACGTCAATTGGCGTGTCTGTTTTCAGCGTAACAAGCTGGCGTGAAATCAATGCCTGTTCGGTATACTGGATTATATTCTCACGTCGTTTCTGCTGCTTGATTTCACCTGCACGTGTAAGCAGCGTATCCAGATCGCCAAATTCCTCCAGCAATTGCGCCGCGGTTTTGGGCCCGATCCCCGGAATGCCAGGCACGTTGTCGGTAGAGTCGCCCGTCATTGCCTGCAGGTCGATCATTTTTTCAGGTGGCACGCCCCATTTCTCGATAACTTCAGGAATGCCGATCTGCTTGTCCTTCATGCTGTCATACATCGACACCAGCGGCGTAACGAGCTGCATCAGGTCTTTATCGGAGGAGATGATCGTTACTTCAGCGCCGACAGCTTCCGCCATGCGAGCATAAGTGGCGATGAGGTCGTCCGCCTCGTAGCCTTCTTTCTCGATGCAAGGCAGGTTGAATGCCTTTGTGGCCTGCCGGATCAAACCGAATTGAGGAATCAAATCTTCCGGTGGGGCTGAACGGTTTGCCTTGTATTCCGGATAAATTTCTTTTCGGAATGTCGTTGAGGAGTAATCAAAGATAACTGCAAAGTGCGTGGGTGTGTCCCGAACCGAAGTGTCGCGTGCTTCCCGCAACAGCTTCCACAACATGTTGCAAAAACCCGAGACCGCACCGACAGGCAGGCCATCCGACTTTCGCGTCAGCGGCGGAAGAGCATGATAGGCACGGAAAATATAGCCGGAGCCGTCGACGAGGAAGAGATGGTCACCTTTTTTCATGGCAACAGAAATAAATGAACACGGCAGAAAAGGAAATGACGAGTTGCGTTGTTTCCAGTGACTCCTGTGGGCATCCTGACGTTAAATCCGGTTCACGCCTTTGTTACAAAGATGTAATCTTCAGTGCCCTTGAATTGCCACGGTTTACCCCCCAAATCCAGTTCATCGACATTAGATCGATCACTGGTCTTTTAAGGCTCGTCCCCCGCCTGATACCAGTGTCGCAGCCTCCCGTCCCCCTCTCCAGGGCGGCTGCAAAATGAGTGTAGTAGTGATCTGGTCGCCTCTGGTCCCCCCGCCAAGGCGGCCATTTCTTTTATGGCAGCTTTCATGGCACTTTTTTGTGCCCCTCCTCTGAAAATGCGTTAAGAAGAGCTCCCTTCACGAATCCCGGTCAATGAACTCAGGAAACATCATGTCAGCTCTCGAACCTGTCTTGAATGCGCTAGATAACAACCTCGATAAGAGTCTGGAGCGCCTCTTTGATCTGTTGAGAATAAAATCCATTTCAACCGACCCGGCTTTTAAGGCTGACTGCCGCCAAGCTGCTGAATGGCTGGTTGCGGATCTGAAGTCGATTGGTTTCGAAGCAAGTGTCCGGGATACGCCGGGGCACCCGATGGTTGTAGGTCATCATGCTGGTCCAAGCGAAGACGTCCCGCATGTATTATTCTACGGTCATTACGACGTTCAGCCGGTTGATCCTCTTGAATTGTGGGAGAATGATCCTTTTGATCCCGCCATCAAGGATGTCGGCAATGGTCGCAAAGTTCTGACTGGGCGCGGAACGTCGGATGACAAGGGGCAGTTGATGACCTTCGTTGAGGCCTGCCGTGCCTACAAGGAAGTACACGGTAAGCTTCCTGTCAAAATCTCGATACTTTTTGAAGGTGAGGAAGAATCGGGTTCGCCTTCTTTGAAGCCTTTTCTCGAAGCGCACAAGGATGAGCTAAAAGCCGATTTTGCCTTGGTATGCGACACCGGTATGTGGGATGCGGAAACTCCGGCCATTTCAGTAGGGCTTCGCGGACTTGTCGGTGAAGAAATCATTATCAAAGCTGCTGATCGTGATCTCCATTCAGGTATGTTCGGTGGCGCCGCAGCCAATCCGATCCGCATCCTATCGAAAATTCTCGCTGATATTCATGACGAGAATGGTGCTGTCACCATTCCTGGTTTCTATGATGGTGTTGAAGAAACGCCGACGCAGATACTGCAGATGTGGGAAGGTCTGGATGCGACGCCGGAAAACTTCCTCGGGCCCGTCGGTCTTGCGATTCCATCTGGCGAAAAAGGCCGTTCGGTTCTGGAATTGATATGGGCGCGTCCGACAGCTGAGTTCAACGGCATTACGGGTGGCTATACCGGACAGGGTTTCAAGACGGTAATCGCCGCGCAGGCCTCGGCGAAAGTATCGTTCCGCTTGGTGCACAAACAAAACCCTGCAAAAATCCGTGAAGCGTTTCGTGCGTTTGTTCAGGCACGTATTCCTGCTGATTGCACGGTCGAATTCCACGAACATGGTGGTTCTCCGGCAATCCAGCTCTCTTATGAGTCGCCATTGCTCTCCAAGGCAAAGAATGCCCTGAGCGATGAATGGCCAAACCCCGCAGTACTTATTGCAATGGGTGGTTCAATTCCGATTGTTGGCGATTTCCAGCACATGCTTGGCATGGAATCGCTGCTCGTTGGCTATGGCCTCGAAGATGATCGGATTCATTCTCCCAACGAAAAATATGAGCTGAATTCATTCCACAAGGGCCAGCGGTCCTGGGCGCGTATTCTCGATGCCCTCGCTAAATAACAGGAAAATAATATGACCATCCGCTTTCATCGCAACGATCTGCCGGATCTGAATAATTATCAGGTTGACGCAGTTGCCATCGATACCGAGACGCTGGGTCTCAATCCGCATCGTGACAGGCTTTGTGTTGTACAGATTTCGCCGGGCGATGGTACGGCGGACGTCATACAGATAGACAAGGGACAAACTCTTGCCCCTAATCTGGTGAAGTTACTTGGTGACAACACAGTCACCAAGATTTTTCACTTCGGCCGCTTCGATCTTGCCGTACTGTTTCACACCTTCGGGATAATGCCGAAGCCGGTGTTCTGTACAAAGATCGCATCGCGGCTGGTACGGACGTATACGGATCGGCATGGTCTCAAAGAGATTTGTAGCGAGTTGCTTGAAGTCAATCTATCGAAGCAGCAACAATCTTCGGATTGGGGCGCGCCACAGCTCAGTCAGGCACAGCTTGAGTACGCCGCATCGGATGTGCTTTATCTGCATCGCCTGCGTATCATTCTCCAGCAACGTCTGGAGCGGGATGGACGTGCAGAAGAAGCGGCGGCCTGTTTTGAGTTTTTGCCCACTCGCTCCAAGCTGGATTTGATGGGATGGGACGAGCAGGACATCTTCGCCCATAGCTAGGCCGATCAAGCATTTGAAGGCAGAGCATTCTCATTATGAGCGCGGTCAATATGCGCCCACGCCGGTCGTTTGAACAGGAAATGGCCATATCCGGTTAATTGGATAAGGCCATAAAGAATGACCGGCCCAATAACACCACTCATCACGGTAAGCAGCGAAATCGTGCCGATATCTGGAACGATTCCCGTGTTGAGAAGTATCGAGCGGGCAACGGCCATGGGCAGGAAGAATGCAAGATAGACCACGATTGAATGCGCCCCAAGCCAGCGTAGTGGCCGGGTGATCCACCGCCACGGTAAGACAGTAATTAACGCTGAGCTTGAAACAATTGCCAGTGCTCCCGCAAACCCTGAAATCAGGGAGATAACCGGTACATTTGCCCACCCTCCGAGGCCGCCGGAAGTATAGCTCTCCTCTGGTATCCATGCGCTGAACGGCGCAGTGGCGGAATTGAAAACCAGCCAACCATTGATAATTGCCCAGACGCCGAGAATACCGGCAGCCACCACGGGTCTACTGCGTAATTGCTCAGCCAATCTGAAAATGGAGGGCGCGAATGCATAACCCGCAAAGAAATAGACATACCGACTGCAGAATTCATCGATCACGAGCCATCCCGTATGGATCGGCAATGTTTCCAGCAATCCTGCTGCCGCAAAGACCAGCCAGACATTAGCTCCTTTGAGGAGCCGGGTTACAACAAAGAACACCGGCAAAAGATATATGAACCACAACGTGCCAAATGGCTGCACGAATGCCAGCAAATAGGCCGATAGGGCTCCAGACACTCCTGATTCCGCTACAATCCCCGGTGCCTTGAACATAAACTGGATAGTCAGCCAGAGTACGTAGAAGTAAGCGAAATGCACAACTTTGCGATCAATATACCGCGTCCACGAGCGGTTGATGACGACGCTAAGAAAAAGGCCTGAAATCAGAAAAAAATCCGGCATCCGAAATGGCTGAGCAAATGCAACAACAGGATGCATCCACCCTTGTGAGCCAGCTTCGTTCTCAACGCCAAGTACGGAATGCATCATCACCACGAAGATAATGCAGATGCCTTTGGCAACATCGACCCAGTCGACACGCATCTTCTCCACGGTTTCCATTTCCGGCGCTCCCCTCATCCCATTCGTCTTTGATACATTAAGAGTGAGAATAGGAAGTAAAATTCGGGTGATGCATTTTAAAAGTGCTACCAGCACAAAAACAAAAAAGCCGGGCAAAGAGCCCGGCGAATTGTGAACGCTAATGCGTCCAGAGGGGAACACGCAACGAGCGAAAAAATGGGAGGAGAACCGCTCGTTACGCAAGGATTAAAGTATAGCTGATAAAGGGAATTTTCAAGGGCCTGTAAATAATAATCTTTTGCTATTCTGAAGGGGCTGATTCCGCGTCGGACTCCGGCAAATCCTTACACGCACCATGCCCCCGCAGTTGGCAACCACCAAGCCGGTATTGCGCCTCAGAATCAGGGGAGGGACTTAAACGCTTTATTGCACCGCCGCCACAGCCGCTGATGCTAATAACAAGCCCTGCAAGTATGAGATAACGCATCGACCAATTTCCGATTTGATGCGGTAAGACTAACGCCACCCAACAGATTTCTCAATCCGCCGCTTATCACATCAAAGTAAGGGGCGAAATTGTCCCAAAGAAGGTTTTTCCGGAAAGCGAGCGAGTTTTTCAAGCTGGTCCATAGCGCCGGCAAGGGTAAAGCGCTGGTAAAGCCAAGGCTCGATTTCATAAGGCGCGGCTTCGAACGCATGAATTTTGTTCGACAGAGCTTGCGTATCACCAGTCGGTACGAGCCATTGTGCATAAGGGCCTGTCAGAATTTCCCCCGGGCCATAAGGACAATCGGTGGATATAATGGGGGTTCCCGAAATCAGGCTTTCTACCAGAACATTCGGAAAGCCTTCAAGATCAGACGAAAGAAGCAGTGCTTCTGCACCAGCCATGTAGGCGTACGGGTTGTCACGAAAGCTAAGTGCCGTCACTTGCGTATTCAGCTTGTACTGTCGCGCAAGATCCATTGCTTCATTGGGTTTGTCGGTCAAAAGCAAAAGCTTGCGTGCTGTTCCGCTCTGCCTCAACACATGAAAGAGTACATCATGGCGCTTGGCTGCAGCAAACCGGCCGACGTGAATGTAATATTGCTCTGCAGGTAGATCGGCAGGCCTTTCGGCAGACAGCTTGCGTATGTGTTCAACATCGTAGCCATTGTGAACAAGAGTAGCCCTGGATGGAACTGCATTGAGTTTGGTAAGGTCGTCAATGACCCCTTGCGAGACACCTATGACCGGTTTCCCATGATAGATGCGGCGCAAAAGTCGTCCACGCCGTTGGCGTTTTCGCGAGTCGGCTATACCGGCAACAAGCTCGGAAGTGGCAATGTGTATCCAATGATAAACGTTTGTAAGCCCAGCGCGGGCAACAACGCGGTCAGCTGGGGTCAACGAGGACGAGACAAAGTCGAATGGCTGCTGTCTTGAAGCTTGCTTAAACCACTGCCGCAATCGCAGCGCAGATTTGATCTGCTGGATCAAGCCGCTTAGCCGCGTTGCCGACCGGTCCAGAACTTCAAATGCAACTCCATCAGGAATACTTCTCGTTTCACCGTTCACTAATGCCAGAATAGTGACAGAATGACCCCGACGCGTCAGTTCTCCTGCATAGCGCAGTCTTGAATACGTCACTCCATTTGGTCCGAGATCTGCAATGATGAACAGGAAGCGCATCGCTTGTCTCGCCTCTCAGGATTCTGGGCACAAGATAAAACAGCGCCGCTAACTGCCCGCGTTTAAGGATCAAATCCGGTTCGTACAGGCTTATGCCAGCACGTAGAGACCATGCACATATGCGCCGACCAATACCAACACAAAGACACTGATGATTAGAGCATTGATACCATTCTTGTGCTCGCTGCTGCGAGAATACTGGTAGCAAAGACCTGCAGCCGTGACCATCAGTGCAAGATAGCTTGCGCTTTCAGCAATCTCTTCCTTGATCTGCATCGAAACTGTGCCGTGCTGCGAATCGCAATAGGCACCAATAAGCAGAAATATTGCCGCTACATAGAACGGCCACGCGGATTTGCTGAAAACAAACTGTGCGATGTCGCCGACTGTGCGCCAGCGAAAGGCGAGATAGACGCAGGCTACGGCAATAACAACGATTGCTTCGTGAACGCGGAACACTTTGCTGTTCATATAGGTCGTTATCGGGCCCACGCGATCAACTTCAAGTTCCCGCAGGAAAAAGACGATGCAAAGCACCGCCATGCCCATGCAGAACATTCTTCCGGCTTTGTGCTGCAGCAGGCCAGCCACTAGGAATAGAGCTGTTGCACCGGCAATATAGGCCAGCTGAAATGTCTCGATCGCGCCGGATTCATCCAGCGAAACGGAAACGTCGCGTGGATCGATCGAAAAAGCGAAATAACCAATATTGAGGACGAGTGCAGCGAGCAAAAGCAGTGCGAAACCCGTTGTGAACTTTGCCTGTTCCATATCGCGGACCCTATAAGACAGCTAAGCGCCGAGACCTAACGGAACCCGGTCATTATCGCAACCTTTTAGTGTGACGGGTAACTAAAAGTTGGAAGACGCGCTGCTATGCCAGTTGTCGCTTCGTTGAGACAGGAGTGTGCCTCGTTGCATCAGTATCCATCGGCAGGATGACCGATTTTGTCTGCTGTGGAGCTGGAGGGCGGGCTGTCAGGCGTACTCCCTTCAGCCAGAGCCGAAGAGCCTCCCAATGAATGCCCAGGATCACTTTCAATGTGAGAAGTGGATAGGCAAGTGCAAGCTTCAACAAAGCACGGTCGCTAAACTCACGGCGCTTGCCGGTAAAGGCAGTCGCGATAATCAGTCCATCTTTGTCACTGGCATTGATGACGATAGATGCATCACAGCGAGGTGGGGTAATGGTAAAATCATAGCCCAACTCCATTTCAAGAAATGGCGAAACATAAAACTCCTTACTGCATTCCTGGTGCAGGGGGGCGTCTGGATTTGAGCCTTGTTCTAGTGGAAAAATATAGCTGTGACGTTGGCCGAATGTGTTGTTCACCTCATAAATCAAGGCGCTTAATGTGCCGGCTCGATCATGGCAGTAATACACGCTGAGGGGGTTGAATGCGTAACCCAGAATTCTCGGCATGGTCATCAGCATTATCCGGCCGCCATCCGGTGTCATCCCGGCTTCCTTCATGCGATTTTCTACATAGTTTCGCAGCGATCTGTCTGCGATATACGCGTCCGATTTGTAGCCGTGATCCTTGTTAAAGAAGCTGAAAAAGTTGAACCGATTGCAGGAAAACAACCAGTGCTTTTTAGACAGCGCAGCAATTTCGTCGATGTCAAAAAGCAGATAGAACATACGATACCGCAAGAAATGCGTCTTCGGTTTAAACCGCTTATGGGTCACTTTCCCGGCATAAATTGCGGAATTCCATAGATTCATGCTGCGATCTCCAAGCCATAAGCCAGCGGCGAGCGGACAATACGTGACGATTCGTTTTCGACCTTCCATGGACGGCGAACCCCGCCAAGATCTTCGGCAACTGCAAGGCCCGCCTGCAAACCATCCTCATGAAAACCTGATCCAAAATAGGCACCGCAATACCAGGTGTTACGTTCGCCCTGCATTTGCCATAGCTGTTTTTGCGCCTGCATTGCACGACCATCAAACACAGGGTGCGCATAGGTCTGTGTGTGCAGGACTTTGCGGGGATCGGGTTGATGGCGCGGGTTTAGCGTAACAAAGTACTGCCGGTCCGTTGCCAATGATTGCAGCCGGTTCATCCAGTATGTAACGCAAAGCTGACTGCCTGCATCGGCCTCTTGCCTGTGACCGAGATAGTTCCAGCTTGACCAAACTGAACGCCGGTTAGGCATCAAGGACTCGTCTTCGTGCAGGACAGCGTGATTTACCGAATAACGAAAAGCGCTCAGAAGACTTTGCTCCATTGGTGAAGGGTCATCCAACAGGCCCAAGGTTTCATCCGCATGGCCGGCCATGACGATATGATCGAAGACTCTAGTTTCCTCATGCATGTCGGTGATTGTGACTTGGCTGCCATCACGCCGTACGGATGCAGCTCCACAACCAATTCGCACACGGTCCTTGTAGCTGGCAGTCAGGCGTTCGACATAAGAACAACTGCCTCCCTTGACCGTCCGCCATAAGGGCCGGTTGGACAATTTCAAAAGACCATGGTTGTCGCAGAAACGGATAAATGCTTCAGCTGGATATTCGAGTAAAGTCGACGCAGGTGCGGACCATATGGCTGCTGCCATTGGGAGAAGATGGTCATCGCGGAATGCTGCGCCGTAGCCTTCGCGCTCAAGGAACTCACCAAGGCCGATGAGACCAAGCTTTCCCGCATGGGATGGTGTGTCGCGATAAAAGCGGAGCAGGTCCCGCAGCATCATCCAGAAGCGCGGATTGAACAAATTACGCTGCTGGGCAAACAGTCCACTGAAACCCGTGCCCGAATACTCAAGTTTTCCCTTGTCGAGCGATACGGCGAAAGACATTTCCGAAGCGATGGTCTCCACACCAAGATAAGCAAAAAGGGCGGTCAGGTTTGGGTAGGTATGCTCGTTGAAAACAATAAAGCCCGTATCGACCGGTACCGGAGGCTCATTGTCCTTTTCGATAAGAAAAGTATTGCTGTGACCACCAATGCGGTTTTCCCGCTCGTAAACGGTAACATCATTATTCTGTGACAGCAGCCAGGCGGCTGACATTCCAGATATTCCTGTTCCTATTACAGCAACTTTCAACGAACATTCTCCCGCGCATTTGTCCAAAGAAACAAACGCGTTGTGCTTGTTCAGCCGTTGTCTCTTGTGGTTTCAATCAATACGTTGGAGATACGAAAATGGATCAGGATAAGTTTCGGCGCTGATCCAGTTTTGTTATCTCCTCGTATTGAGCGGTATGAATGACGTCAGCCCACTTAGCTTCATCGATAGATATTCCCCACAGCGAATCCTGTTTCGCTGTGAGTTCTATCGCGGCGAACCAAAAGCTGATGCCGGACGTTACGTACGCAGAATGAAAAAAATCGACGAAAATTCGGACCGCATAGTGCGTATCGCACAGCATGCAGACAAGAAGGCTTTTGCCGCGCTGTTTGGTTTCTATGGCCCGCGCATAAAGGGCTTTTTCATGCGTGGCGGAATGGCGGCAGGGCAGGCAGAAGAACTGGCGCAGGAAACCATGCTGACGGTCTGGCGAAAGGCTCAGCTTTTCGATCCTGATAAAGCATCGGCCTCGACATGGATATTCACCATTGCCCGTAATTTGCGTATCGATCTTATCAGGCGCGAGCGCTATCCGGCGCAGCACCTTCTGGAAGAACCCGATCCGGAACAGGAGCCATCTCCTTCAGACGGGCTGTTGAAAGCTGAAAGTGAAGAGCGGATACGCATTGCCATAAAGGCACTTTCACCCGAGCAGGTGCGTGTTATCCACCTGCACTATTTTGATGACATAGCCCACAGTGAAATTGCCAAGACACTGAATTTGCCGCTTGGAACGGTGAAATCCCGCCTGCGTCTGGCGGTGCAACGTTTGCGCAACTTGATGGGCGAGGACTAAACCATGAACAATCGCCCTTCCGATGAAATTCTTATGGCGTTTGCGGCAGGTACATTGCCGCAAGGTCCGGCGCTGGTCGTGTCTGCACATCTGGCGCTGTGCCCCGAAAGCCGTGCGCGCGTCCGCCGGTTTGAAGTGATCGGAGGTATGATGCTTGATGATGTGCCCGCCGTGGATATGTCGGCCGATGCCTTGGAAAAGGTACTTGGCCGGTTGGATGCTCCATCAAGTAAACCTGCCGTTGAAAAAGGGACATGGCTCGCGGAAATGCCGGATGGCATGATCTTGCCTGAACCGCTTGAGTATTACGATATTGGCAAATGGAAGTTCCTCGCCCCCGGCGTTCATTGGAGTTCCATCGGTAAGGGTGGGCCAGCACGAACACGGCCGATGCTGCTTCGTTCCAAGCCGGGTATGGTTTTGCCCGAACATACACACGCGGGTACGGAATATACGCTGGTACTCAAAGGATCGCTTCACGATGAGCTTGGTGATTATAAAGTCGGTGATTTGATCATAGCCGATGCCAGTCTTGAACATGAGCCACGAGCGGGCCCTGACGAGGAATGCATATGTCTGGCCGTGGTCGACGGAAGGCTACGTATGAAGAGCCTTATTGGGCGTATCGTCCAACCAATTCTGGGGTTTTGACATTGAGAAGCCTCGCCGCAGCTACTGTCGTTGTTGCAGCAGCGTTTGCCTTGGCAGCATGTTCACCCGGTCGTGTACTCAGTATCGCCACCTCGGCCAATGGCGCGGGCATCGAGAAAGACATCCGCTATGGTGATGGCCCACGCCGAACCCTTGATGTCTACGCGCCTAGCGGTGCCAGAAATGCACCTGTCGCTGTATTCTTTTACGGTGGCAGCTGGCAGAGCGGGGAAAAGCAGACCTACCAGTTCGTTGCGTCTGCGCTGGCAGCGAAAGGCATTGTGACAATCGTTCCGAATTATCGGCTCTCTCCGGAAGTTCATTATCAAGGCTTTTTGAGTGATGGTGCGATGTCTGTCAAATGGGCTAAAACCCATGCGAAACAATATGGCGGCGATCCCTCCAAGCTGTTTTTGGCGGGACACTCCGCCGGAGCCTATATTGCGGTAATGCTGGCTCTCGACGATGAGTGGCTTGGTATACAGGACCTCAATCCGGCTCGTGATATCAAAGGATTCGTAGGAATCTCGGGCCCTTATGATTTCCTGCCATCTGACGACAAAAAGATCGCCGACATTTTCGTCACCGAGAAAGCTCCCGGCGCATCACAACCAATCAACTATGCGGGTGGACGTAACCCTCGCGGATTGCTGCTGCATGGCACTGGCGACAAGATTGTCTATCCGCGGAACAGTACGGGTCTTGGCGACAAATTGCGTAAAGCAGGCAGTTCCGTTGAAGTGAAGCTTTATTCCGGTGTCGGTCATCTTGGTATCATTGGAGCGATGGGCTCACCCATGCGGTTTGTCGCGCCAACGTTGAAAGACACCACAGATTTCATACTTGGCAAGCCTTCCAATGAATGAGGTGGAGCTACTGCTCGTCTCGGCTTTGGCTTTTTGCTTGATCATGGCTGTTGCATGGCAAATGCAGCGCATAACCGGAAATGATGGTTGGGCGGACGTATTCTGGTCTTACGGCGTTGGCATTACCGGCATTGGTGCCCTGTTCGCATCGCATGATATTGCATCGCCTATTCGCCGCTGGCTGGTCATCGCGATGCTGGCGGTTTGGTCGCTTCGCCTTGGTACTCACATTTTGTTGCGTACGCTCAAAAGCCATGATGACCCACGCTATGCGAATCTGCGAAAGGGCTGGGGCAAAGCCGCTCCATGGCGGATGTTCCTGTTCTTGCAAAGTCAGGCAATTGCAGGTTCGCTGCTTGTATTGTGCGTCTATATGGCTGCGGGCAGGCAAGGCGAAGCGCTCGACATCTTTGATTACGCGGGTGTTGTTGTCATCATGATTGCAATTGTCGGTGAGGCTGTTGCCGACGCCCAGCTGAAACAGTTTTCGGCTGCCCCCGTTAATCGGGGCAAAGTCTGTGATGTGGGACTATGGCGTTGGTCCCGGCACCCAAACTATTTCTTCGAATGGCTTGGCTGGGTGTCATACGCCCTAATTGCTGCAGGTGGTTTCCTGCCCCATGGCTGGATCGCCCTCGCTGCACCAATTATCATGTACGTGCTGTTACGTCATGTATCCGGCGTGCCGCCACTTGAAGAACACATGATGAAATCGCGTGGTGAGGCGTTCCGGGATTATCAGCGCCGCACCAGTATCTTCTTCCCACTGCCGCCAAGCTCTCACTGAAGCTTTGAGAGTGCCCAGCCTGTTACAACAAAACTGAGGCTTGCGGAGATGGCAGAAGCGACTGTTCCCCAAGCCATGTCCACAATCGTAACCGTGGTAGACCACTGCTTCAATGTCGCTTGATTGGTAAGATCGTAGGTCGCATAGGCCATGAACCCGAACAATGCACCATAGACAAGTGCAGTGGTCCAGCGACCGGTTTCCAGTGCCGGGCTGACAGCAAAGATGACAATACCTGCGACAAAGATAAGATAGAACAGAACTGCGGCAGGATAGTTTACGTCGGCACCCATGACGTCTGGCAGGCGGTTGCGATAGAAGCTCGTAGCCACTGTGCTCAACCAGACAAAGTCCAGAACGAAGAACACAATCGCTGTTGAAATATAGGCGAGGACGTGTTTGAGCATTTGCGTTTCCTTTCCCTTCTTTACGCAAATCGATATTGATTGGATCAGCCGTATGGACATTAAGCGGAATTAACCATCGTCCCCTTTAACCGCACCTTAAATCGCCGCATTTACTCTGCAACGCGTGACTTCCATTTCTGGCAGGCACATCGGGGCGGAATTTATAATCCATGGCACCACGCGATAAAGGCAGGCAGCGCATCGAACCGGGTTTCGGCTCCGGCCGTAGTTCCAGTGATGATATGCGCGCAGATCCAGAGGACAGGCCCGTGGCGAAACGCAAGACTGTGCGTAAATCCCCAAAATCCAAACGTGGCAGCTCAAGGCGAAACAGGAATAGCGGCGGCCTTATTGGATTAGTCCGCAGAGCTTTGTACTGGTCGTTTGTTTTGTGCATATGGGGCGGAATTGCTCTGGCTGGTACCGTCCTATACTTCGCAGCAAAGATGCCCCAAACCACCACTTGGTCAATTCCGGACCGCGCACCCAACGTCAAGATTATTTCTGCAGAAGGCGAATTGATCGCCAATCGAGGCGCATCCGGGGGCGAAGCTATCGGCCTTCATGATATGTCGCCCTATATACCCGAGGCCGTTATCGCCATTGAGGACCGGCGGTTCTATTCGCATTTTGGTGTCGATCCCATCGGTTTTGCCCGTGCAATGGCAACCAATATTATCTCTGGCCGCTTGGTGCAGGGTGGCTCCACAATCACGCAGCAGCTCGCAAAAAACCTCTTCCTCACACCGGATCGCACGATCGAACGTAAAGTGCAGGAAGTACTGCTCGCACTTTGGCTGGAGCAGAAGTACACCAAAACACAGATTCTGGAGATGTATCTCAATCGCGTCTATCTGGGGTCGGGCTCTTATGGTGTGGCAGCTGCATCGCGGCGATACTTCAACAAGACTGCTAAGGAAGTAAGCTTGCCGGAAGCGGCCTTACTTGCAGGCCTGCTCAAAGCGCCGTCACGACTGTCGCCTGCACGTGATCCAAAGGCTGCCCGTGCACGGGCGGAACTGGTTCTTGCGGCGATGCGTGATCAGGGAAAAATTGGCTCAAAGGAACTGAATGCAGCCTTGGGCGAACCAGCAACACGCGCCGCATCATATTGGACCGGATCGGAGCAATATGTTGCCGATCGTGTCATGGAAGAATTGCCGGAGTTGATAGGCGAGGTAACCAGCGATATGATTGTTGAAAGTACCGTCGATCTTGGATTGCAGAAGCTTGGTGAAGCTTCTATTCGCGATCTGATTGCAAAAAACGGTGACAAGCTGGATGTTTCGCAGGGTGCACTTGTCTCTGTAGATGGAACCGGTGCAGTGCGTGCTCTTGTTGGTGGCTACGACTATGCCAATAGCCAGTTTGACCGTGCCAGCGAAGCAAAGCGCCAGCCGGGCTCCGCCTTCAAAGCATTCGTTTATCTTTCCGCCTTGGAAAAGGGGCTTACGCCCGAAACCATCCGCAATGATGCACCGATCCGCATCGGCAAATGGACGCCTGGAAACTACAATGGCAAATATTTCGGCAGGGTAACGTTGGCGGAAGCGCTGGCCCGATCCCTGAACTCTGTATCGGCCCAATTGGTCATGGAGGTTGGGCCTGCAACAGTCGTATCGATCGCTCACCGACTGGGCATTGATTCCAGCCTTACGGCCAATGCGTCTTTGGCACTTGGTACGTCAGAAGTAACCCTGCTTGAATTGACAGACTCTTTCGTTCCCTTTGCCAATGGTGGTTACAAGGCGCCGGTTCACATCATTCGCCGTGTTACTACAAATAGTGGTAAGCTGCTCTATGAGTATAAGGGGCCGGCACCGAACCGTGTTGTCAGCCCGCGCAATCTCAGCATGATGAATGCCATGCTTAGCCAGACAATCGAGACGGGCACTGCCACCAAGGCAAGATTTGGCTGGCCGGCAGCAGGCAAGACCGGTACCAGTCAGAATTTCCGCGATGCCTGGTTTATTGGCTATACATCCAACCTGACCACGGGCGTCTGGTTCGGTAATGACAATGGCAAACCCACGAAAAAGATCACGGGTGGTTCGCTACCGGCCATTGCCTGGAAAGATTTCATGGTAGCTGCCCATAAGGGTGTTCCTGTTGCACCGCTTCCTGGAGATTATCGTCTTGATAAGCTGATTGAAGAAGGCAATGACATTCTGCCGGAATCAGGCGTCGACCCATCGGCACCATCAGCCCAACTTGATCCGGGCACGCAGGTTGGCCTTGGCGACCAGACTGGTTCTACAAGGCCTGTTCCACCCGGAGATGTAGGTGGCAATGGTCAGACAGGCCGCAAGACGACGCTGTTTGATTTGATCATGGGTAATTGACCGCGCTGGTAATCAGCTTGTGAGCGTGCGTTTCACAGCAATTTTCCATCCTGCAATCTTTGCCTTGCGGGTCTTTTCATCCATTTTTGGCGTAAAGCGCGTATCCCGCTCCCATGTCTTGGAAAACTCGCGACGATTGGGCCAGATGCCCGCCTTGGAACCGGCAAGCCACGCGGCGCCTAGTGCTGTTGTTTCAAGGATAGTAGGTCGATCTACGGGTGCGTCGAGAATGTCGGCAAGACGTTGCATCGTCCAGTCTGAAGCAACCATCCCGCCATCAACGCGAAGCACGGTTTTGGTATCGGATGTCTTCCAGTCTTTGCGCATGGCGTCGAGCAGATCACGTGTCTGATAAGCTACGGATTCGAGCGCTGCCCTTGCAAATTCGGCTGGGCCGGAATTGCGGGTCAGTCCATATATCGCACCGCGCGCTTCGGCATCCCAATGTGGAGCGCCCAAGCCGACAAACGCGGGGACAAGATATACATTTTGACTAGGATCAGCCTGATCGGCCAGTTTGCCGGTTTCCGGTGCGGACCCGATAATTTTCAGTCCATCCCGCAACCATTGGACCGCCGCCCCAGCGATAAAGATTGATCCCTCAAGGGCGTAGGTTGTCTTGCCATTCAGCCGGTACGCAATGGTTGTCAGAAGTCGGTTCTTGGAGAGCACCATATCGCTGCCGGTGTTGAGCAGAGCAAAGCAGCCGGTGCCGTAGGTAGATTTGAACATGCCGGGTTCAAAGCAAGCCTGTCCAATGGTTGCTGCATGCTGGTCGCCTGCCACGCCGAGGATGGGGATAGTTGCTCCAAACAGAGATGCTTCTGCAGAACCAAAATTTGCGGCGCAGTCCTTTACCTCGGGTAGCATAGCGCGTGGAATGCGGAGTATTTTCAGCAGTTCATCGTCCCACTCATTCGTCGCAATGTTAAAAAGCAATGTGCGGGAGGCATTGGTTGCATCGGTGGCGTGAACCTTGCCACCTGTAAGGCGCCAAATCAGAAAGCTGTCGATTGTGCCGAATAGCAATTCACCATTGGCGGCACGCCTGCGGGCACCTGGCACTTTGTCCAAAATCCAGGAAAGCTTGGTGCCGGAAAAATAAGGATCAAGCAGCAATCCGGTTTTGCGGGTGAATTTCTTTTCCAGTCCCTGTTTTTTCAGTTTCTGGCAAAGGGCTGCGGTTCTGCGATCTTGCCAGACGATGGCATTATGGATCGGTTTGCCGGTCACCTTGTCCCAGACGATTACCGTTTCGCGCTGGTTGGTAATGCCAATGGCGGCAACGTCGCCCGCTTGGATCTTGGCGTTTTCTATTGCTACTTCACAAGTTGCTAGAACAGATTGCCAGATTTCATCGGGATCATGCTCTACCCAGCCGGATTGCGGATAGATTTGCGTGAATTCTTGCTGGCTCTTGCCGACAACCTTGCGGTTCTTGTCGAAAATGATGGCGCGGCTCGATGTAGTGCCTTGATCGATGGCCAGAATATACTCGGTCATGCTTCCTCCCGCAGTTTTGTTTGACGTTATTGATTTCGACACACGGGATCAATCAGGGAGCGAATGTTATGCCTCGATATTCAACTGCCGATCGGCTATGGCTTCTCCAACGGAGAATTTCTCATGAGTGATAAAGAACCTCGCAAGGTGCTTGTACTGACCGGCGCGAGCCGCGGCATTGGCCATGCAACTGTTAAGCGTTTTTCGCGCGCCGGTTGGCGCGTGATTACGTGTTCGCGCCAAAGTTTTGATGACAATTGTCCTTGGCCGGCTGGTCCGGATGATCATATCAAGGTTGATTTGGCCGATCCTGCGGATGTCGACCACGCAGTTTCCGAAATCAGGCAACGGCTCAAGGTTGAGGGCGGTATGCTGAACGCGCTGGTGAATAATGCGGGTATTTCACCGAAAAATGGATCAGGTAATCGTCTCGATTCCATTGAAACGCCGATGCAGACATGGATGAGCGTTTTTCAGGTGAATTTCTTCGCGCCTATCATGCTTGCGCGTGGATTGTTCAACGAACTTGAAGCGGCAAAAGGTTCGGTGGTCAATGTGACTTCGATTGCGGGCAGCCGGGTGCATCCTTTTGCTGGAACAGCCTACGCAACGTCCAAGGCTGCACTGGCTTCTTTAACCCGCGAAATGGCTTCGGATTTTGGTCCACATGGCATTCGCGTCAATGCAATTGCTCCGGGCGAGATTGACACCGCTATCCTCTCACCGGGCACCGACAAGTTGGTGGAACAGTTGCCGCTACGCAGGCTGGGCAAGACTGCCGAGGTTGCCGAAACGATTTTCTTCCTTTGCTCGGAAGCGTCGTCCTACGTTACGGGCTCGGAAGTTCATATCAACGGCGGCCAGCACGTTTAGCCATCCGGCTGGAATAAGTTCTCATCTGAGAACTTATTCCTATACTTGATTTGTAGAAAAAGCCTCAGACGTAACGGTTGACGACGTTTTCCAGATATTCCTGACGACCGGAACGTGGTTGCGGCTGCAATCCTGCGCTCTCAACAGTTTTCGCAATATCTTCCAGCGATAGCTTACCGGACAACATTTCCTGTGCGTCCGGCTTCGACCATCCCGCATAACGCTCGTCGACAAATCCGGTGAGTACCTTGTCTTCGATCATCTTCGCTGCGGCCTTGAGTCCACGGGCACATGTATCCATGCCGCCAATATGGGCAATCAGAAGATCTTGTGGATCAAGTGACTGACGACGCAATTTGGAGTCGAAATTCGTGCCGCCAGACGTGAATCCACCAGCTTTCAGTACCTCGTAATAGGCGAGCGCAACCTCCGGAACATTGTTCGGAAACTGGTCTGTATCCCAGCCGGACTGATAGTCGTTACGGTTCATATCGATGGAACCGAAAATGCCCAAAGCCGCTGCAGTGGCAAGCTCGTGCTCAAAGGAATGCCCTGCAAGAATGGCATGCCCCTGCTCAAGATTGACCTTAACTTCGTTTTCCAGACCAAACCGCTTGAGGAAGCCATAAACCGTTGCCGCATCATAATCGTACTGGTGCTTCGTCGGTTCCTGCGGCTTCGGCTCAATAAGAATCGCGCCCTTGAAGCCAATCTTGTGTTTGTAATCGACAACAAGGCTCAGGAAGCGCCCCATCTGATCGAGTTCCCGTTTCATGTCGGTATTCAGCAAGGTTTCGTAGCCTTCACGGCCGCCCCAGAGAACGTAATTTTCACCCTTCAGCTTCTGAGTAACGTCAATGCAGGTTTTGACGGTAGCCGCTGCATAAGCAAAGACATCGGGGTCAGGATTGGTTGCTGCGCCTGACATATAGCGGCGATTGGAGAAGAGATTGGCCGTGCCCCAAAGCAGCTTGGTTCCGGACTTTTCCATCTTCCCGGCAAAGTAGTCGGCGATTTCGTGCAGGCGCTTGTTGCTCTCCGCCAGCGTGTCACCTTCCGGGCGAACATCCGCATCGTGGAAGCAGAAATAAGGTGCACCGAGGATTGAGAACATTTCAAAGGCGACATCCGCCTTGAGCTTGGCACCATCCATGGTTTCATTGAACCAGGGGCGTTCGAACGTCTGGCCACCGAAAGGATCGCCGCCCGGCCAGACGAAAGAATGCCAGTAAGCGACTGCGAAGCGCAGATGATCCTCAAGGCGCTTGCCCAAAACGACTTCATCCGGATTATAGAAGCGATAGGCTAGCGGATTGGTGCTGTCCGGCCCCTCATATCTAACTGGTTTTACATCACCGAAAAATCCGCTGCTCATGATTGAACTCCTTTTAGTGCTGGATAGAGGTTGTGATATCGCTGGTAAGCCGCATCGAATTGAGCGGTCAGTTTTGTCTCGGGCTCGATCGTTGACTCGGTCGACGGGGCAATGCAGATTTCGCGTGGATTGGCTTGCTCGGCAGCAATCAGGCCAAGACGCGCCGCGCCGAAAGCCGCGCCAAAATCACCATCCGCGGGGACATCGACTGGTATATTCAACGCAGTCGCTATTGTTTTTAACCAATAGGTCGAGCGCGAGCCACCGCCAACTGCTGTCACGCGTTCGAGCTTGGTGCCGGCAGCAGCCAAGGCATTGAGGCAGTCGCGAAACGCAAAGGCCACGCCCTCCAGAACGGCCTGAGTCAATGCAGCCCGGTCACTTGCGTGTTCCAGTCCGTAAAATGATCCGCGAATGGAAGAATCATTGAGTGGGGTTCTCTCACCCGAGAGATAAGGCAGGAAAGTTACACTGGATGGTTCGCGTAATTCCTGTCCAAGTTCCGTAGTGAGTTCAGATGGTTTGCGTGAGGCGATACCTGCATACCAGTTCAGAGCATCCGTAGCAGAGAGGATGACACCCATCTGGTGCCATGTATCTGGCAAGGCATGACAGAATGTATGGACCGCACTTTCCGGGTTGGGCAGGTAGGCACTGTTAGCTGCAAAAAGTACGCCGGATGTACCAAGTGAAACGAACGCATGACCTTCGCCCACCGTGCCCATGCCACATGCTGATGCCGCATTGTCACCGGCTCCACCAGCAACAACAACGTTGCTTCCCATACCCCAGCGTGAGGCGATATCAGGTTTCAATGTACCGGATACTTCTGTGCCTTCTACGAGCGATGGCATGTGATCGAGGCTCAGGCTCGTCGCTGCCAGTAGTTCGGATGACCAGTCCCGCTTGCCAACATCAAGCCATGACGTACCTGCTGCGTCGGACATTTCGGAAACATACTCTCCCGTCAGCCAAAGCCGCAGATAGTCTTTTGGCAGGAGGATATGCCGGGTTTGGTTGAAAATATCTGGCTCGTTGTTTCGAACCCATGCAACTTTAGGCGCCGTAAATCCCGGGAAAACAATATTGCCGGTCAGGGAGCGGAACAGCGGGTTTGCATCAAGTTCACTTGCTTCCTTATGGCTTCTGGTATCGTTCCACAGCATGCACGGACGAAGCACCTTATCATTACCATCAAGCAGCGTTGCACCATGCATTTGACCGGAAAGACCAATACCTTTGACGGCGGCAAGCTCCTTGCCATGGCTGACGCGGAGTTCCTGTACAGCATCTTCAGTGGCCCTGATCCAATGTGCAGGGTCCTGTTCCGACCAGCCTGAATGAGGCCGTGAGACTTCCAGCGATCCGTTGCCGGAGCCTACGATCTTCTGGTTTTCGTCAATCAATAATGCCTTGACACCTGATGTGCCGAGATCAAGTCCGAGATACATAAAAATTCTCCTGAATTATGCCGGGATTGCCCTTTTGACCGGAGTGTCGCCGGGAGCAAAGATTTGTGTGTCGAGATGGAGCAGGGATGTCATCATGCAGCCTTGCAGAATAAGCGGGTGTTCATCGGGATAGCAGCGAATGTTCAGGTCCTGGGTAGCACCCCAGCCGGATGTCCCGGAAACAATTGCACGGAGGTCTTTTTCGAGAAGATCGAAAACTCCGGCTCCCGGACCAACGAGCGCAACAGGAACAGGGTCAATCAACGAAAAGAGACTTCGCAGGCCCGAACCGATTGCCTGACCCGCTTTGCGAAAGGCATCCCGTTCCTTGCCTTCTCGTGCCCGGGCAATATTTGCGACCTTGTTGAAATCTGCGGTGTTAACATCTTGAGCCGGTTGAGCATTCTCATCCTCTCCCGCAATATCCCGTAATATCGCATAATCACTGGCATAGGCCTCTATGCATCCATGTCGACCGCAGCGGCAAAGTGCACCATTTGGGACGTGCAGCATATGGCCAAATTCGGAAGCGGACGAGTAAGCGCCGAGGAATGGTTTGCCTTTCAGATAAAGCCCCATGCCGATGCCGTGTGACAGCAAAACCGCCGCGAAATCTTCGGTATAGTTTTTCGGATCAATCCACCGGAGTGCCTCGGCTATCATGTTGCAGTCGTTGGCGACAGCAACGCCAACTTGATAACGCTCGGACAAGGCTACACCGAAACCAATGTTTCTATCAGGTGTGATGGGTGACCAGAGCATCATCGAGCTTGCAGCATCTGTAACGCCCTGAACGCCCATGGAAATGTGAAGAAGAGGGCCCACATTGGCAGGGCTGTTTTCGATCAACTCATCAAGCATGGATGAAATTGCATCAACAAGCTGATCAGCCGTTGCATCGAGAGTGGCCACATGACGAAACTGTTCAGTGATGACGTCACCGGTATAGTCGAACAACACGGCATGGATAAGGTTCAGCGCGAGTTCAACTGTCGCTACGGTTGCAACTTCGGGGTTCAGCGCAAGGGCGATCTGAGGTCGGCCACGCCTGTTTGATCCGGGATCATTATCGCGATTCTCACCAATTATACCCTCTGCAATCAATGCCGTAGTGATCGCGGAAACTGTCGACGGGCTTAGGCCGGTATGCGCAACGATATCAGTTCGCGACAGGAGTCCATGCTGCCGCATGGCACCCAATATGAGCCGCCGATTCTGGCGACGAACATCGTCCGGTCGCGCAATCTCATCCAGCAACAAATGACTTCCTCCCGAAATCTTTTTTTGTGCGGCGCAAGAAAACTGTTGCAGTGCAATAACTTACGCCGTCAAAAACCAAGTTGACACGGAAATGGTTTTAAGTCACTATTTTTTTCGAGCCTCGAAATAAAGAGGTTTTATTGCTGACCGGAGGTGAAAGTCAGCATTGAACAGTCAATGTGCCAAGTGCACTGGGAGGGTTATCATGAAGAAATATGCGGCCGCATTAGCGGGGGCAGCAGTTCTGGCTATCTCGTATGCAGGACCTGTTCTGGCAAAAGACAAAATCATCGGCGTGTCGTGGTCCAACTTCCAGGAAGAGCGTTGGAAGACCGACGAAGCTGCAATCAAAAAGGCATTGGAAGCGAATGGCGATAAGTACATTTCCGCCGATGCACAATCGTCCGCTTCGAAGCAGTTGACCGATGTTGAAAGCCTGATTTCGCAGGGTGCCAATGCTCTGATCATTCTGGCGCAGGATTCCAGTGCCATTGGCCCGGCAGTTGAAAAAGCTGTTGCTGAAGGTATTCCAGTCGTAGGTTATGACCGTCTGATTGAAAACAAGGACGCGTTCTACATCACTTTCGACAACAAGGAAGTTGGACGCATGCAGGCTCGTGGCGTTCTTGCCGTGAAGCCGGAAGGCAACTATGCCTTCATCAAAGGCAGCTCGGCTGATCCGAATGCGGACTTCCTTTTTGCGGGTGCGCAGGAAGTGCTGAAAGACGCCATCGATTCCGGCAAGATCAAGAATGTCGGTGAGGCTTATACCGACGGCTGGCTGCCAGCCAACGCGCAGAAGAACATGGAACAGTTCCTGACTGCCAACGACAACAAGATCGACGCTGTTGTCGCCGCCAATGACGGAACGGCCGGTGGTGCAATTGCAGCGCTGCAGGCTCAGGGTCTTGCTGGGACGGTTCCGGTTTCCGGTCAGGATGCTGATTTTGCTGCGCTTAACCGTGTTGCACTTGGCACCCAAACCGTGACGATCTGGAAAGACTCCCGTGAACTCGGCAAGGAAGCTGCTGGTATTGCGGCCGCTTTGGCTGATGGCAAGACGATGGAAGAAATTCCAAATGTCCAAAAGTTTGCTGGTGGTGTCAACAAGGTTGAAGTCAACGCAGTGTTCCTGACACCAGTGCCGGTTACCAAGGACAATCTCGGCGTTGTTATCGATGCCGGATGGGTCAAGAAGGAAGTTGTCTGCCAAGGCGTAAAAGCCGACGCAGTCGCAGCCTGCAAATAATCTGACCGGAACATAATGAAATTTGACGCCGCTGATCCTTCGGGTCAGCGGCGTTCAAACAACATAAACTGGGAGAAAACTCATGAGTGATCCGGCTGTTAGCCTCGACCAAGCTCGCGCTTCCGAACTGGGCGTTGTTGCCCGTTTCTTTAAGGCGACGGAACTCGATACACGTCTGCTTGGCATGATCGGTGCACTGGTCGTCATCTGGTTGGCCTTTCAGTTTCTGTCGGGCGGTCAGTTTCTGACACCGAGAAATCTTTGGAATCTTTCGGTCCAAACATCCTCGGTTGCTGTCATGGCTACAGGTATGGTTTTGATTATCGTTACGCGAAACATCGATCTTTCTGTAGGGTCGGTTCTGGGCTTCGTTGGTATGATCATGGGTGTGACTCAGGCGGAGTTTCTGCCAAAGCTCATTGGATTTGAACATTCAGCAACCTGGCTTATTGCGCTCGCCATCGGCATCGTCACTGGAGCGGTCATTGGCGGGTTTCAGGGCTTCGTGATCGCATTTCTGGGGGTGCCTGCATTTATCGTTACACTTGGTGGGCTTCTTGTTTGGCGTGGCGCGGCATGGTGGGTTACTTCGGGTAGAACCGTAGCACCCATGGACTCAACTTTTCGCCTTATGGGTGGTGGCCCGGATGGTTCGATTGGCGCGATGTGGAGCTGGATTGTGGGGCTCGTTGCCTGCGTTGCCCTCGTGGTCATGATCATCAACAGCCGTCGCCAGCGTAAACGGTTCAATTTCCCACGCCGCCCGGTTTGGGCCGAAGTTTTCATGGGTGCGGTTGGCTGTGGTCTGGTTCTCGGCGCCGTTGCCGTTGCAAATGCCTATTACTGGCCTATCGGTATTGTGCGCAGATATGCCGAGGCGAATAGCATAACCATTCCCGAGGGTGGATTGTTCATATCCCATGGCATTGCACTGCCGGTTCTTATCGCAGTGGCCACAGGCATCATCATGACTTTCGTGACAACCCGTACGCGGTTTGGCCGTTATGTATTTGCGATGGGTGGCAATCCCGAAGCGGCGGATCTGGCCGGTATCAATACGCGCTGGGTAACGATGAAAATCTTCATCATCATGGGCATTTTGTGCGCGATAGCCGGCGCTATTTCGACAGCCCGCCTGAACGCTGCGACCAACGCGCAAGGCACGCTGGATGAGCTTCTGACGATTGCTGCTGCCGTTATCGGGGGTACTTCGTTGGCCGGCGGTGTGGGAACGATTGCCGGTGCAATGATCGGAGCGCTTTTGATGCAGTCTTTGAGTTCCGGGATGGTCCTGTTGGGCCTCGATACTCCGTTGCAAAACATTGTTGTTGGCGTTGTTCTTGTCATAGCTGTTTGGCTGGACACGATTTATCGCCGCCGGACTGCTTGAGGGAGGAGAAAATCATGACAAATACACAAACTGCTCTCATCGATATGGAAAATATCTCGATCGCATTTGGCGGTATCCGTGCGGTTGACGGCGCATCGATTGATCTTTTCCCGGGTGAAGTCGTTGCCCTGCTTGGTCATAATGGCGCTGGGAAATCGACTCTCATCAAAATTCTGTCAGGTGCTTACAAGCGTGACAGCGGCACCATCAAGGTCAACGGCGAAGAGGCTTCGATAAGCAATCCGCGCGATGCGAAAGCCTATGGCATCGAGACGATCTACCAAACTCTTGCATTGGCGGACAATGTAGATACGGCAGCCAATCTCTATCTTGGGCGCGAACTGATGACGCCTTGGGGTACGCTTGACGATGTGGCCATGGAACATAGCGCCCGCGAGGTCATGGGCCGTCTAAATCCACGCTTTCAGCGTTTTAAAGACCCGGTAAAGGCCTTGTCGGGTGGTCAGCGCCAGTCTGTGGCTATTGCCAGAGCAATATTGTTCAATGCCCGTATCCTGATCATGGATGAGCCTACAGCTGCGCTTGGTCCACAGGAAACGGCACAGGTTGGAGAGTTGATCAAGCAACTCAAGAGCGAAGGAATTGGCATTTTCCTCATCAGCCATGATATCCATGATGTTTTTCATCTGGCAGATCGCGTCGCAGTGATGAAGAACGGTCAGGTTGTTGGAACTGCAAAAGTTGGCGATGTGAACGAGGATGAAGTGCTTGGCATGATCATTCTTGGAAAATGTCCGCCCGGAGCAATTCCCGGGCCGGGGGCCGTAAACTGAACAATAAAAAAGCCCGCTTTAAGCGGGCTTTTTTATTTATTTCTATAAGGTCAGATGGCCTCGACCTGCTGTACTTCCGGAACGAAGTGCTTCAGAAGGTTCTGAATACCATGCTTCAGCGTTGCAGTGGATGAAGGGCAACCCGAGCAAGCACCCTTCATATGCAGGAACACGGTGCCGTTTTCGAAGCCGCGGAATGTGATGTCACCGCCGTCCTGAGCAACAGCAGGGCGAACGCGCGTTTCAAGCAATTCCTTGATTGTGTCGACAATCTCGGTGTCAGCGCTATCGAAGAATTCACCTTCGGTTTCGCGCTGAGCATTGTCGGCAACATCCGTCACATTCGCCATGATCGGCGCGCCGGACATGAAGTGCTCCATGATAGCGCCGAGAATTGCTGGCTTCAAATGCTGCCACTCTGGCGCATCTGTCTTTGTAACGGTCACAAAGTCATATCCGAAGAAGACACCGGAAACGCCAGGCACAGCAAAAATCTTGGCAGCGAGCGGGGAGGCGTCACCTGCCGTTGCAGCATCACGAAAATCGGCTGTGCCTTCCTCAAGCACCACCTTTCCGGGCAGGAATTTCAATGTTGCTGGATTGGGAGTAGCTTCGGTCTGGATAAACATGGTGGATCTCGCGTCCCTAGTTTAGAACTATTCAAAGAGGCATATAGGCCTTTAAACCATTCTCTTCAAGTCAAGATTATATCACGTTTTGGAGACGCGATCATGTAATTGCGTCGAGGTCCTCGTCGGAAAGATTATAAGGGACCACAGTAACCGGTATGGAGAACGTTTCACGCCCAGCCAATGACTGTACCAGCGGGCCCGGGCCATCCTTGCCTGAACCGGCAGCCAATACCAGAATGGCAATATCCTGATCCTCTTCGATGAGCTTTTGAATCTCTTCCGAGGTTATGCCCTCACGTATGGAGAGTTCAGATTCGATACCTATGCTTTCCCGGACCCTTGCAGCAAATTTGCTGAGCGTGGAATTGGCGGTTTCCTCCGCCTCGGCCCTCATGATCTGCTCAACCCCGAGGAATGCCTGAAAATCTGCTGAATCTATAACGAACAAAAGGAGCAACACGCCGCCCGTTGTCTTGGCACGGCGTGCAGCATAGGCTACGGCCCGCTCGCATTCGGGCGTTTCATCGATAATGGCCAGGAATTTACGGCGATGGCCAGCTTCGCGACTAAGACGTTTTGATACCATTTGTGCAACCTGCCTTAAGCATTGACTGTCCGCAAGTCCTGTCTAGTCCTGAAGAAATCCGACAATATCGCGAACATTCCGCATCGTCTTTTCTGCAAGAACACTCGCACGCTCTCCGCCGTCTTTCAGGACTGCATCTACAAATCCCGGATCGGCGGAAATGCGGCGCATCTCAGCAGCGATCGGCGAAAGTTTTTCAACGGCAAGCTCGGCCAATGCGGGTTTGAAAACCGAAAATTGCTGTCCTCCAAAGTTGCGAAGCACGGTTTCCTTGTCGCTGTCAGTCAAGGCAGCATAGATACCAACCAAATTGTCCGCTTCTGGCCGATCTTTCAGGCCGTCAATCTCCGATGGCAGCGGATCGGAATCAGTCTTCGCTTTGCGGATTTTCTTCGAGATCGTATCGGCATCGTCGATGAGGTTGATCCGCGAAAGGTCAGACGGGTCGGACTTCGACATCTTCTTGGTGCCATCGCGCAAACTCATGAGCCGGGCGGCAGGACCGCCAATAACCGGCTCTGTAAGCGGAAAGAAACTTGATATGGTTTCATCGCCTGACTGTGTTTCAACACCAAGCCCGAGTTCCGAAATCTGATCCGAAAAATCAGTATTGAACTTCTGCGCAATATCACGGGTCAGTTCGAGATGCTGTTTTTGGTCTTCGCCAACTGGCACATGCGTGGCGCGGTAAACGAGAATGTCGGCAGCCATCAGATTGGGATAGACATAGAGGCCGACAGACGCGTTTTCGCGATCCTTGCCGGCTTTATCCTTGAACTGTGTCATGCGGTTCAACCAGCCCATTCGGGCGATACAGTTAAACACCCATGCAAGTTCAGAATGTTGACGCACACGGCTCTGATTGAACACGATATGTTTTTTGGGATCGACACCGGCAGCAAGAAATGCGGCAGTCACTTCGCGTGTATTGCGCAACAATTCGGAAGGGCCGCCCCAAACGGAAACAGCCTGCGTTATGGCGTGCTGATCGACCACGCAATAGATACAGTTATTGTTTTCCTGCAAGGCTACCCAACGGCGGATAGCGCCGAGATAATTGCCCAAATGCAGATTGCCGGTTGGTTGAACACCGGAAAAAACGAGCGGTTCAAACGTGCTCATAAGTCGTCCTTAATTCTTCTTGGGCCAAGTCTGGTAGCCGTGACGTGCGGTTCTCGCAGAGCGAAGCACGGGATTCAAGCTTTACCTTCATTTGAGTTGCAGCAGATCCCATTTATTGCCGTAAAGGTCTTCAAAGACGGCAACGCTGCCATATTTCTCATGCCGGGGATTTTCGAGAAATTTCACACCAGCATCCAGCATTTTCGCGTGATCGTTAGTAAAGTCATCGGTGTATAGAAACAGGGCAACGCGGCCGCCTGTCTGATTACCCACAGCCGCTTGTTGCGAAGCCTCGTCGGCCTTTGCCAAGAGCAGCCTCGCACCATCCTTCTCCGGTGCGACGACTACCCAACGCTTTGTGTCCGAGAGTTTTGTGTCACTGACAAGCGAGAAGCCAAGTACATTCGTGTACCAAGCAATTGCCTCGTCATAATCGCTTACAACGAGGGTGATCATACCAATGCTGCGGCTCATTGTGATGGGCTCTCCGTTGGTGGTTCTGGAGTTTTGGCCCGACGCTTTACATTGCGGCGGATCATCCCAAGGCTCGCGCCCCCACTGCCGAAGGCAAGCGCAAAGTATACAACCATCGACATGAGGATCAGCCCGAACACGCCGGTTGCCTGAACATGTACGGGCGCCTCTGCCGCAAGATATGGAGCAGCCCACTCAATCGCGTAAGACAGCGCAAATGCCATAATCGCTGCAGCGATGATCAATCTCGGGATGCGGGTCAAAAGTGGTATGTCCCGTCCCCAGTGCCCCCTCCAGATGAGGGTGGCAAACAGCAGGATGGCGTTGACCCATCCGGCCGTTACTTCGGCCGTTGCAATGCCGGTTTCTGCCAAAATGGGAAATAGTGTCAGTGCCATTGTGATATTGATCACTACCGATATTGCGGCAAAGATCATCGGCGTTTTCGTATCCTCCCGGGCGAAAAAGCCGGGAATGAAAGCTTTGATCAGGACGAATGCAGGAAGTCCCAAGCCATATATTGCCAGAATGCTCGCAACGCGGCTGGTTGATTCAGCAGTAAACTCGCCGCGCTCAAGCAGAAGACGGATAATCGGTTCGGACATGACCAGCAGTGCTGCGGCTGCAGGCAAAGTGAGAAACAAGATGAACTCGACCGAGCGGTTCTGAAGGTTGCCAGCTTCCTTGAGGTTACCGGACCGCAGGGCACGAGCCAGTTCCGGCAAAAGCACGGTAGCGACGGCTATACCGACTACGCCGAGAGGAAGTTGATAGACCCTGTCCGCATTTGCGAGCGAGGTGATGGCACCTTCTTTTCCCGAAGCGATATTGGTGTTTATCAGGAGATTGATCTGCGTAATACCGCCGGTGATTGCTGCAGGCAGAGCCAATACCAGCAGGCGTTTGACATTGGCGGTCATGCGCGGACGCCGGAAACCAATCGATATTCCGGCATTGCGCACTGCAAACCAGACAATTGCCAGCTGTACCAACCCTGCCGCCATCACGCCCCAGGAGAGGCCATAGCCAATGGTGATGCCATCATGACCGGCATACCAGGCATAGGCAAGCACACCGATCAGGATGACATTCAAGAAAACAGGAGCCACTGCGGCTGCAAAATAGCGATGCAGCGAATTCAACATTCCACCCATCATGGCCGCAAGTGACATGCAGGCCAGATAGGGAAACATGATGATCGCCATCGACACCGTGTTGCTGAACTTTTGCGGGTCATCAACGAAGCCAGGGGCAATTACGGTACGTACAATCAACGGCATGGATAGTTCCATGATGATGGTCAGAGCCATCAAAACGCTGAATAGAACGCCGAAGACTTCTTCCGAAAACCGCTTGGCACCATCCATGCCATTGGCTTCGATCTCTTTGGCAAAAAGCGGAACAAAGGCTGCATTAAATGCGCCTTCGGCAAACAGGCGCCGGAAGGTATTGGGAAACCGGAAAGCCGCATTGAATGCATCGGCGACGGGACCGGTCCCCAGTGCTGCCGCCATCAACATTTCGCGGGTCAGGCCGAAAACGCGGCTCATTAATGTGCCGGATGCGACGGTCGCGAATTTCTTGACGAGGCTCATATCATTCTGCCGTCATGAGGACATTTTGCCGTTGAGGCTGTGCTGTGATGATGTCGCCCTCCCCAAAAAGCGCCAGAAGCTTTTTGCGAATACGGCTTTGCCGCGTCATGTTGGTTATCTGATGGCCAACAAGATCCGTGACGTAGAATACGTCGATCACCTTTTCACCAAATGTAGTCACGTGTGCGGAAGCAATATCGAGCGAAAGATCGGATATTACACCAGTGATTTCAGACAGAACACCCGGGCGATCCAAACCCTCGACTTCAATGACGGTAAACTTGTTTGACAGCGTGTTGTTGATTTCTACACGTGGCGTGATCTTGAAAGCTTTTGCAGCACGCTTGGGCTTCGTTCTTGCGGCAAGCATTTCCGGCAAATAGGTCTTGCCTGACAGGACATCCTCGATCAAACGTCCAACGCGCGTGGCACGCCGGCGCTCATCGTCGTCGGTAGGAAACTCGCGGCTGATCAAGATCGTATCAAGTGCGCGACCGTCGCTTGTCGTGAAAATCTGCGCATCAACGATGTTGGCGCCAGCCGCTGCGCAAGCGCCTGCAATGACCGAGAGAAGGCGGGGATGATCCGGCGACAGTACTGTGATTTCCGTCACACCCTCAAAATCATGGGTTTTCACCATTGTTGCGAGAGTTTTGTCGCTTGCATCGGATTCCCGAATGAAGCTGGCATGACGTAACTGATCGGCGATGCTCACTGTCAGCAGATAATTCTGATAGTGAAGCGCGAGATAGGACTGACGCTCGATTTGCGGCCAAGATGATAGCGCGTGTTCAAGCTGTGCTCTGGCATGGTCTGTGCGTTCTTTGCGGGAGACTTCCGAGAAACCACCTGTGAGCATCAATTCCGTTTCGTAGAACAGATTACGCAGTAACTGTCCCTTCCAGCCATTCCACACACCGGGACCAACGGCTTTGATATCGCAGATTGTAAGGATCAGCAGCAGCTTCATACGTTCGAGTGTTTGCACGATCTCGGCAAAGTCTTCGATTGTTTTGCGATCATTCAAGTCGCGCGACTGTGCAACCATGCTCATGGTTAGATGTTGCTCAACCAGCCAGGAAACTGTTTGGGTATCTGCCTTGGACAATCCGAGACGCGGGCAAATTCGCTTAGCTATCCGGGCACCGGCAATGGAGTGATCTTCCGGTCGGCCTTTCGCGATATCGTGCAGCAATAGCGCCACATAAATAAGATTACGATCTTTTTTGAGGCCCGGCATGATCTGATTGGCGAGCGGGTGCTCCTGCTCAAGATCGCCACGTTCGATCTCCGACATAACTGCAATGCACCGCAACAGGTGCTCATCAACCGTATAGTGGTGATACATATTGAACTGCATCATCGCCACGACTTTGCCGAAGTCCGGAATGAATTTGCCAAGGACTCCAGATTCGTTCATGCGGCGCAGGATAAGTTCCGGATTGCGTTCCGAAGTCAGAATTTCCAAAAAGAGTTTGTTTGCTTCCGGGTTTTCCCGCAGCTCGGCCTTGATGAGGGACAGCGAGCGCGTAACCAGTTGCATCGCATCCGGGTGGAATTCCAGCCCATGCTTGTCGGCAAGGTGGAAAAGGCGAATAAGATTGACCGGGTCTTTGTGAAATACCTCATCATTGGCAATCGTAATGCGATGGTTGTCGACTACGAAATCGGTAGTTCCTGCGAGTTTGCGCTTACGCCGGGAAAATGTAAGGAAAATCCGGTTGAAGCCGGGAACATGCTTCGCCTGTTCTTCTTCCAGTGCAGCACAAATAATACGCGTCAGGTCTCCGACTTCCTTTGCCACTAGAAAGTAGTGTTTCATGAAGCGTTCCACGTCCCGTTGGCCGGGGTGTGCAGTATAGCCAAGGCGACGTGCGATCTCACTTTGGATATCGAAGGAAAGCCGTTCTTCGGCTTTACCCGTAAGAAAGTGCATATGGCAGCGAACCGCCCATAAAAGGTCTTCTGCCTTACGGAATATGTTATGCTCAGCGCGAGACAGCACGCCCAGCTTGACCAGTTCATCGCTTGTTTTGACACGGTAATAATATTTGGCGATCCAGAAAAGCGTATGCAGGTCGCGCTGGCCACCTTTGCCTTCCTTGACATTTGGCTCAACGAGATAGCGGGTTGCGCCGGATTTCTTATGGCGCACATCTCTTTCGGCTAGCTTGGCTTCAATGAACGCCGGGCCAGTGCCTTCGACAACTTCCTTGTCGAATCGTTCAACCAGCTTGTCGAACAGCTCCTGATTTCCGCAGATGTACCGCGCTTCCAGAATACTGGTGCGGATGGTCATGTCCGAAAGTGACAGGCGGACCGATTCATCCAGATTGCGGGTAGCATGGCCGATCTTCAGGCCAATATCCCACAGCATGTACAGGATATATTCAACAACCTGCTCGCCCCAAGGTGTTTGCTTATAGGGCAGAAGAAACAGAAGATCGATGTCGGAACCGGGAGCGAGGCCACCGCGGCCATAGCCGCCGACCGCTATGATCGTCATTCGCTCCGAAGTGGAAGGATTGACTGCGGGATAGACATGCGTTGTCGCGAAATTATAGAGCGCTGTTATAATTTGATCCATCAGCCATGATAGACGCACAGAGCATCGCGTTCCGCGCGCGTCCTGCATCAGCATGGCCTCAGCACTCTTGCGGCCAAGTTCCAGCGTGCGTTTTACAAGCTGCAGCACGTCAGCTCGTTCGACGGAAGCCTTACCCTGCTTATTGGCCGCTTTAACGAGGTCTTCAAATTGTTGATGAAGCCTGTCCGGGCTGACAATCTGTTCCAGTTTCAGGTCTGAAGAGCTCATGAACACGACTTTACAAATGATGGCCGCACGCTATAGCGCGAATTTGCGCCAAACGAAATGATTACATTGTGATGCGGCATACAATGCGCTCTAGCCTGTAGTCAGGCCCTTCAAGCGATAAAGCACCTCAAGCGCATCACGTGGGGTCAATTCGTCGGGATTGATTGATGAAAGCGCCAAGAGCAGGGCGCTATCCTTTCCTTGAACAGGTTTCGGAACCTGACGCTTCACCTCGACTGAAAACAGTGGCAAATCATCAATCAGCTTGTCGGCTTTACCTGAAGTTTCTCCAGCTTCCAGTTGATGCAGAACATCACGCGCCCGGTTGACGACAGCCTCTGGTAAACCGGCGAGCCGAGCCACCTGTACACCATAAGAACGATCAGCCGCGCCCTTTGCAACTTCATGCAAAAACACGACTTCGCCGTCCCATTCCTTCACTCGCATAGTCACATTGCTCAAGCGTTCGAGCTTTTCCGAAAGCGAGGTCATTTCATGGAAGTGCGTTGCAAAGATCGCCCGGCACTGATTTTTCTCGTGCAGATATTCCACAGCAGCCCATGCGATGGAAAGACCATCGAAGGTGGCGGTGCCACGGCCGATTTCATCAAGAATGACAAGTGAGTGCTCTGTTGCCTGGTTCAGGATTGCTGCCGTTTCAACCATTTCCACCATGAAGGTGGAACGCCCGCGTGCCAGGTCATCAGATGCGCCAACGCGGGAGAACAGCCGGTCGACAATGCCGATATGTGCTGACCCTGCGGGAACAAATGAACCCATTTGAGCAAGGATAGCGATCAGCGCGTTCTGGCGCAGGAATGTCGATTTACCACCCATATTGGGGCCTGTAAGCAGCCAGATTGCTCCTTTACCGCTGGTAAGCGGTGAGAGGTTGCAATCATTTGCGACAAACGGATTTGCGGCCTGTCGTCTCAAGGATTGCTCGACCACCGGATGGCGTCCGGCGATAATTTCAAAAGCCACACTGTCATCAACGGCTGGACGGCAATATCCCTGTTCGTCGGCGAGCGTTGCCAGTGCAACGGAAACATCAAGTGCTGCTAAGGCCAGTGCTCCAGCGCGGATGAAATCTGCATTGAGAATTGTTTCATTCGTCAAGGCATCGAAGATACCAAGTTCGATAGAAAGAGCCCGTTCTGCTGCATTTGCAATTTTGGTTTCAAGCTCGGCCAGCTCAGTGGTGGTAAACCGCATTGCATTGGCAATTGTCTGACGATGGATGAATTTGCCCTTCGCCTCATCGCTGTCGCTCATGACCGAAGCATTGTTGGCAGTCACCTCAATGAAGTAGCCAAGCACATTATTGTGTTTGATTTTCAAAGACCGAATGCCGGTTGATTCCATGTAATCTGCTTGCAAGCCTGCAATGATCCGGCGCGAGTGATCCCGTAGCGCGCGCATTTCATCAAGCTCAGCGTGATATTCCGCCCGGACGAAACCGCCATCACGCTTTAGTAGCGGCAGTTCATCAGCAAGAGACCGGTCGAGATGGGCAGCAAACTCCAACGGCAATCCGGCTAGACACTCGCGGACACGCGCCAGTTCCGGCGGCAATGCCTCATTCAGGAATAGCTGGGAAATCTCGGATGCCGCCTCGAGACCTCGCGCGAGAGCGCCAAGATCACGGGGCCCGCCACGGCCAACTGCCAATCGTGACAATGCACGAGGCATGTCTGGCACGCCTTTCAGCGCACTATGCATGAGATCGGCTAGAGACTGCCTCGCCAGAAAAAATGAAATGGAATCCAGCCGCTCTGCAATAGCCGCCGGGTCGGTCAATGGCGATGTCAAACGCTCGGCCAGCAGGCGAGCCCCGCCACCGGTGGTTGTGCGGTCGATTGCACGCAAAAGACTGCCTTCCCGCTTACCGGAAAGAGTACGTAAAAGTTCAAGGTTGCCGCGTGTTGCCGGATCGATGAACAGCGAGGAACCTTCCGATTCCCGCTCGGGACGCATCAGAGGCGGGCGCTCGGCAAGTTGCGTTTTTTCAACATAAGCGATTGCGCCGGATATGGCGGCAAGTTCCGCACGTGAGAACTGACCGAAGCCATCCAATGTGCTGACATCAAAGTAGCGTTGTATGCGGTTCTCAGCTGTAGCACTGTCGAAAAGGCTGGGTGGCTGTGGGCTGACCGCACGGCCGATTACATCAAAAACACCGCGCAATTCCGGGTCGTGAAACACCGTATCGGCAACGATCAATTCACGAGGGTCGACACGCAGGATATCGGCAAGTAATCGCGAGGCGTCCGATTCACTGACCCGGAAGGTGCCAGTCGAGATATCGATCCAAGCGAGAGCGAATTGGGCTTTGTCAGTCCCTTTAACCCGACCTAAAGTCATCAGATAGTTTGCTTCGGATGGGTCGAGCAGCTTTTCTTCGGTGATGGTGCCCGGTGTGACCAAGCGAACGACGTCACGCTTTACAACGGACTTCGATCCACGTTTTCTCGCCTCGGCAGGGTCTTCAACCTGTTCGCAAACGGCAACACGAAATCCTCGCGCTATCAGCTTCTGCAAATAGTCGTCGGCTGCATGGACAGGCACGCCGCACATGGGAATGTCTTCACCAAGGTGTTTTCCACGCTTTGTAAGAGTAATTCCAAGGGCGCGGGATGCCTCCACAGCGTCATTAAAAAACAACTCGTAGAAATCGCCCATTCGATAGAAAAGCAGGCTGTCAGGATTGGTCGCCTTGATCTCGATATACTGCTCCATCATCGGCGTGGGACGCGCCAATTGATCAGCCTCATAGGGGGATTGTTCCATTACAGACGATGCCAATTCGGCCAAAACTTGTCTCCTGAGCTATAGCAGGAGCAATCTATGCGTTATCGTCCGATTTACACACCTCTGCAGTGCTCAACTGTGATTTTCTCCACAGATGATAAAACGTAATTACGTGAAACGTTTTGACTCGGCGGCGTAATGGCTCACATAGCGCTCTGAGATACGGCTGACCGGGAGAATGATGCAGACGTCCGTGGTGCCGAAATCATGATCGATAACTGCGCCGTCACCGATCATTGCACCGAGACGCAGATAGCCTTTGATCAATGGTGGCATTGCAAAGAGGGCTACACGGGCGTTGATAGCTTCGACGGGTACAAGATCCATTGCCTGATATAGGGAAGGCAAAGCCCGTACATCCCAGTCAGCAGTCGCCCGGCAATTATGATGCAGAAATGACAACGGCAAAGCATGAGCAGCGGGGACGGTGCCTTGAAAGGAGGCGCAACCAAACATCACGCCAATTGAATGGAACCGGCAATAGGTCCAGATACCTTGCCACAGCAGTTCAACAGTACGCTTGGAGCGATATTCGGGCAGTACGCAAGAGCGGCCAAGTTCAAGAAAACGCAGTTCCGGTTTAGCGGCTACAAGGCGCTCGATGGAAAACTCGCTTGCAGTATAAAATCCGCCGGTCTCGAAGGCTTTTTCCGAGCGCAGAAGCCGGTATGTTCCGACTATCTGCTTGTGCTTCGGTCCTGGAATTGCGGTGTCGTAGACCAAAAGGTGATCACAGAACGGATCGAATCGGTCGGCGTCGCGTTGCTCCAAAGTCGCGGAACCCTTCGCACCCAATTCATCGAAGAATACTTTGAACCGGAGCTGCTGGGACGACGCAATTTCGTCCTCGGTCTGAGCAAGGCAAACCTCCATGGTTCCAATGCGGCCAAGCACTGAAACGATCTGAGGAGCCGTAAACGGCAAGGATGTTGAATCAACCTGCGACATAATGCTTTGATCTTTAGTGATTGAAGCGGATTCAAGCAAGGAGATGTCCATATCGATTTAACCCTCGTCATAGGTTGACCGCTAATCGTTCTCGCTCTCATTACTACGATTGGATGACGGCAACATGACGTAAAATATCGGCTAAGAATATGGTATTGTACGAGCTATTCTGCTTGATCAGGCTGCTTTTTTCGCTCTTTGATCCAAGCAATAATTTCTTCGATTACCACCAGTGCGGCACCTACGGAGATGTAGGCATCAGCGAGATTGAAGACAGCAAACGACCATGATGGCAGGTGGAAAAGAATATAGTCGATTACATAGCCATGGACGCTGCGATCAATGAGATTGCCTACTGCACCGCCAATGATCAGGGCAAAGCCAGCACGGGAAACCCAGCGATCGGGACTGGTGCTCCACCAAAGATAACTCACGAAGCCTATAACGACGACTGTCAACGCTATCAGCGCGACGTCGTGCATTCCACTCAACATCGAGAAGGCTATACCATCATTGTGAACGCGAAACAGTGCCAGAAAGGGCAAAAGGTCGATCTGCTGCTGATAATCCATACCTGCCTCGACGAGATACTTGATGATCTGGTCGGTCAGGACTGCAACGACTATAATTGCAAAAAGACTGAAAAAACGCTTACTGCTCATAAAGGAATGTTTCTCAATTGATTGTGTCAAGTTTCAGCGCATCGCGCCGGATTTCAAACAGCATTACACCGGTAGCGATGGCGAGATTAAGAGAATCGGCACGCCCCTGTTGAGGAATTCTTGCAAGCCGATCACATGTGGACGCCAGCTGTTCGGGTAAGCCCTGCTGTTCGTTGCCCATCAACAGGACAACCGGCTTATTGGCATACGGGATGGTTCGATAGTCGACTGAGCCCTTGAGGTGCGTTCCAACGATCAAACCTGAAAAGCCCTTTCTCCATGAAAGAAACTCGGATTCCGTTGCCCGAACAAGGGGAACTGCGAAAACCGATCCCATCGTTGCCCGAACCGTCTCCAGTGAGAACGGGTCGGTGGTATCTCCAATCAGGATAATGCCTTTAGCGCCAGCGGCATCGGCGGTACGGATGATCGTGCCGAGATTGCCAGGATCACGAACCCGGTCCAGCGCCACGAAAACATCATTTCCTTGGGGGCGAATATTGGTCAGCGTCTGGAGGTTTTGCTGAAACACTCCGACGACCATTTGCGGATTATCACGCCGGGTTATTGCGGATATGATTTTCTCATTGACTTCAAGCACATCGCCGCCCTTGGCGACGGTTCGGGCGGCAACTTGCTCGACAAGAGAATTCCCCTTGCCAGCCTTGGAGTAGACGAGTGTTTTAATGGTCCAGCCGAGGTCGAGCGCATCAATGACCAGTTTCAGCCCTTCTGCGAGAAATACGCCTTGCTGATCGCGAAACTTCTTTAATGCCAGTGAGCGCAAATCTTTGACGATCGGATTTGTAAGGCTGGTTACTTCCTTGACTTTGCCGGGTTTGGCTATACCGCTGCCGCGATGGTGATCGTCCTGTTTGCTCATTATGCGCCCCAGCGGCTGAAAAGAGATGTCGAAAGGGCGCGATTTGAAGAGCGCTCGCGAAGAATGAGTTCGCCGGACTGCACTTCGCCTCCAAGGCCCGTAAATGTATCCCGCATCAGTTCATGAATGGCGAAGAAAGATGCGCGGATGGAATAGGCAGTCAGAACCACCGCTAAAGGTTTGGGAGTAAGGATAGAACGGCAAAGATCAATCATATCCGGCAGATTATCGAAGAGCTGCCAGACTTCGCCGTTAGGGCCGCGTCCGTAGGCAGGCGGATCGAGCAAAATAATGTCATAACCATTGCCACGGCGCTCTTCCCGCGCAACAAATTTCATTGCGTCTTCGCATATCCAGCGAATGGGCTTGCTGGACAGGCCAGCCATCTCCTGATTTTCACGTGCCCAAAGAATGGCTTTTTTCGATGCATCGACATGTGTGACTTCCGCACCTGCCTTGGCGGCTACAAGAGAGGCGACTCCCGTGTAACCGAAAAGATTGAGCACTTTCACGGGGCGCTTTGCATTGCGGACCAAGCTGTCCATATGCGACCAGTGCGTGCCTTGCTCTGGAAATACGCCTACATGCCGGAAAGAGGTAAAGCGTCCAAAAAATGGGATGCCGTCATAGGCAAGGGGCCAGGTTTCGCCGAGTGGCACTTTGGGGAAATGCCAGCGCCCAACACCTTCTTCGTCCGTATTCCCTGTGAAGATTGCATCGGCTTTGTCCCACTCCGACTTGCTCCAGGCCGGGAGCCAGATTGCCTGGCCTTCGGGTCGCACAATTCGATAAGGGCCGTACTGTTCCAGTTTCAGACCATTGCCACTGTCGAGAAGCGCATAGTCGTCGGATGGAAGTGTCTCGAGAATAAGTCCGGTTTTTTCCTGCGGACGTGCGCCGGTACGGCGAGCGAGGATACGCTTGGGCGTTTGCTCTTGACGTGGGGCTACACGCTCGGAATCAACTTCTGTCGAGCGCTGCACTTTAGCAAATTGCGGACGAGGCTTTGTCGCGCTTTGCCGCTGCACGACATTCTTTGAAACGTCGCCCTGTCGGCCGCTACCACTTTTTGCTTTTCTGATTTTACCGCCAGACGATTTCAAACCGTATTTTCCTTGCAACCTTTTTCAAGGTTACTACGCCATTGCCTTTTCATAGACAAGGATACCGGCGGCAAGGTCTTCAAGTGCTGCACCAACAGATTTGAACAGTGTAATTTCGGCAGCCGACTGGCGGCCTTTGATTGTTCCTCGTGTGAGATCGAATAAATCACCGATGACGTGACTGGAATCGACCACCCCTGCCTTGATAGGCTGGACGATGTCACCGCCTTCTTTTAATGCGCCATCTTTGGTGTCAACGAAAACACGCGCTCGTTTGATGCATTCATCATCGCTTTCCCGCATGGTTGGGGTAAATGCGCCAATCAGGTCGACATGAGCACCGGCTTTGAGGTGTTTACCGAGAATAAGTGGCTCGGTGGAAAGGGTCCCAGCCGTGATAATATCAGCCTCGGCTATCGCAGCGTCCTTGTCCTTGACCGCCTTGGCATTGAACCCGTCAGCGGTAAGTTCAGCGGCAACTTTCTCTGCACCAGCAAAATTTCTGTTCCAAATCGAAATTTGTTCGATGGGCCGGACTGCGCTGTGAGCGCGCGCCAGAAACCCTGAAAGTGCACCTGCACCCAGAATGACGAGCCGGGAAGCATCCTCCCGGGCAAGGTAACGCGCCGCGAGGGCCGAGGCACCGGCAGTACGCCATAATGTAAGACGTTGGCCGTCAATTAGTGCTTTCGGCTCACCCGTCTTGCCATCAAGCAACAAATACACGCCCATTACAGCGGGTTTCGAAACGGCTCCATTGTCAGGCGATACAGTAACAATTTTGACGCCCATATAGCCCTTGGACGAGTCGCCCAGCGCGTCAAAGTCTGACCAGGCAGGCATGAGAAGCAATGTGGAGGCGGCACCATCCGGGCGGTCAACCGTATGATGGTGACGAACTGGCTGGATCATACCCTGGCGGAAGGCCAATTCGATCGCATTGATCATGTCTGGCCAGTTCAGCAGGGAATCGACCTCAGCGGGGGAGACAAGTTTCATTGCGGGCCTTTGGTGGGATATAAGATTAATGCAGCGAGGGAAGATTTGGTGTCGAGATGTTTTCTGGGGCCGCCTTGCGCGCTTCCTTGCGTAACATCTCGGTTTCCAGCTTGCGTTGACGGGCCAGTTTGCGGTGCTTGCCCTGATTGGACCAGGTAACAAGACTGCCGATCACAAGCCCGATAATCAAGGCAGCGAATAACCAGACAAATAAGGGAGCTGAGTAAGAGAGCGCCGGGTTGCCGGGATTGAACGGGTCAATAGTGAACAACGCGTGACCACGATTGGCAACCGATAGCGCGATCAGAATAATCGCGATCGGTACGAGAATAAGTACGGCGACCACGCGATTGATCATCTTGGAGCCTCTTTTGCTTGCTTGCTAAATTACGGGTTCAGCCGTTTGCATTCAGCCTGTCGCGTAATTCCTTGCCGGTTTTGAAAAACGGCACCCATTTTTCTTCCACGTCAACGCTTTCACCTGTCCGTGGGTTGCGTCCGCTGCGGGCAGGGCGGTTCTTTACGGAAAATGCGCCGAAGCCGCGCAGTTCGACACGATTGCCCTCGGCAAGGGCATCGGTGATTTCGTCAAAGATGGCGCCGACAATATTTTCCACATCGCGCTGGAACAAATGCGGGTTGCGATTAGCAATAATTTGCACGAGCTCTGATTTGATCACAGCAAAATTCCCTTCTGGTTTTGAGACCAGGATACACAGTCAACCGGGACTATGCCACTGATCTTAATATGCGAATAGCTTATTGCGCCCCCACAGGCTTGCCGTCAACGTGCCAAACCGAAACGAGTCCGTCAAGGAACATCCTATCTCCGGTTATTTCATGAAGCATTCCAGCGCTTGTCTCGGGCAGGCCCAGAAGTTTAGCGACCATTTTCATTGCTGACTGCGAGAACAGTGAACCAAAAGTCGATTTCTCGACCGGCTTCCATTCAACCACTTTGAGTTTAGCGTCTAGGCCCTTGCTCACCAGCCACTCAAGGGCCTTTTCCTCACCACCGAGGGTATCGATCAGCTTGTTCTCTAATGCTTGGCGCCCATTAAAGACAGAGCCATCGGCAAGAGCCAGAGCCTGTTCATGGCTGAACTTGCGGCGGTCCTCAACCAGGCCAACAAACCAATTATAAGAATCCATGATCATACGGTGGATCATGGCCTTTGCCTCATCGCTTGCGGGATTGAAGAAGTTTGGCTCTGCTTTCAGCGGGCTGGATTTAATTGTTTCGACCCTCACGCCTACCTTTGTGAGAAGTTCTGAGATGTCCGGATATTGAAACAGTACACCGATTGACCCGACGATAGACGATTGTCTCGCAACGATGTGGTCTGTTGCGACCGCAATCATATAGCCGGCTGAAGCAGCAAGCGTCCCGACCTGTGCAACCACAGGTTTCTTTTCTGCAATTTTGCGAACAGCTTCGTAAATGGCTTCACCGCCGGCAGTGGTGCCGCCGGGTGAATCGATGGAGACAATCACACCTTTGACCGCATCGGACTCTCCGATGTCTTTCAAGCGTTTGAGAAGTTCTTCATCCTCGAGAATTGTACCCTCGACGCGTATTTTCGCAATATGTGGTGTGGTTTTGCTGCTATAAGCTTCCGGGCCAGTTGTGAAGAGATAAATTGCAATCAGGGCCAGGGCCGCCAGCAGCAATGCCGCGATACGCCAGAAAGTGACCTTCCGTCGTAGTTTGCGCCGGTCAATAATTGCGTCCGCTGTATTGGCCATGATTTTCGTCCATTTTGCCGATGTTTGTGATACTCTTCTGCGATATCATCCGGTGGAAGTCCAGACTACATGGTCAACGACTAGTGAGAATAAGTGTGTTGGCAAATTGATCTTGTAACTGGCAATCCAACTGCATACTTAATTCGTACACGCTTAGCGTGTGCCCTAAATCGCGTCTATTTCATCGAAAAATAACCATATTGGCGTTGAACTAGCTATAAATATTAAAACGGTAACTGCAGCCAAACCTATGTCTATTGAAAAAAACCATACCAATGGTGCGCGCAATGCCGCCGCGGACGCCGAGCATCATGCGACGGTTGCACGGCAGTTTGCTGCATCCGACAAGGATTCGACTGTTTTCAAAGCGGCCGAACGCCACTCACGTCGTGTACGGCTACTGAAGTTCTCGTTGCCTGCCATTGCGCTTATTGGTGCAGCGGTGTTCTCATGGTTCACATTCTTCTCAGCCTCTGGCGTGCCTAACAATATTGCATTGGATGGCGCGGGCATGGAAGACGGCAAGCTTGTTATGACTAATCCAAAGCTCGATGGCTTTACCAAAGACAAACTTCCCTACAAAATGAGCGCTGTAAGGGCTCTGCAGCAAATTGGAAACAGTTCGGTTATATCATTGGAAGGTATTGACGCAGAAATTCCAATCGGCAAAGAGATACGCGCCGAGGTGAAAGCAAAGTCAGGGGTGTTCGACAATGCCAACAGGCAGTTGAAGCTCGACAGTGAAATAACTTTGGTGACGTCCGACGGTATTACTGCTCAGTTGAAATCGGCTGATATTGATATTGCCGGGAATACCATGTCGACCAATGACCCGGTCAGCGTCAAAAATCGCAATGGCAGTATTGTTGCCGATAGTATGCAGATTACTGACGGTGGTAAGGTAGTGACGTTTGAAAAGCGTGTAAGGCTTGTCATTCAACCGACAAAGCTGCAAGAAGGTGGCAATGAGGTAAAATCATCGAACTGATTTACAGTTGGCGATTGTTACTTTGAAGAAATTTCTCGGATTAGGAGAGAAAACAATGTCGTTCGGGGCAAAACTGATCAGGGTATCGTCTGTTGCTGTGAGTTTGTTGGCGTCCTCATTGGTTATCCCTGCCATGGCGCAGCAGACTCCAGATGCAGCGCCCGGTGGCATTAAGCTATCAGGTGACCAGCCCATTCAAATCGACTCCGACAAGGTTGTGCTGCACAATGATGCAGGTACAGCGACCTTTACCGGAAATGTGACGGTTGTTCAGGGCGCGACGCTTTTAAAAGCGGGTACCATGGTCGTATATTACGTCAAGGGCGGCAATAAAGATGCTGCAGCCGCTAACGCAGAGCCCTCCAAAGTTTCGGCAGGCGTGGCCGGTGCCGGTGCACAGGACATTGACCACCTTGAAGTAAGCGACAAGGTCTATGTGAAGTCCGAAGATCAGGTTGCGACGGGTGATCGTGGTACTTTTGATATGAAGACAGAGGTACTGGTGTTAACCGGCAGCAAGGTTGTTCTTTCTCAAGGCGATAACGTTGCGGTTGGCTGCAAACTCACTGCTCAGTTGAAAACCGGTGAAGCCCAGCTTGAGAGCTGCAAGAGCGGCCAGACCGGGCGTGTTTCGATTGTCGTTGCGCCTAAAAACGCCCAAAAGAACTAAGTCGCCGGAAGAATCGTAAGTGTCCTTATTTTCACGCCGCTCACCCAGCAAGACTGCCGCACGGCCAAACTCCAGTGTTTCACAGGAGATGCGCCCGGCTGACCCAGCTGCAATTGACCGCATGAAAGGCACGCTTGTCGCCCGGGGAATTACAAAAAGTTATAACGGCCGCCAAGTTGTCAATGGCGTATCATTCGGCGTGCGTTCCGGCGAAGCAGTTGGCATTCTTGGCCCGAATGGTGCCGGCAAGACGACCTGTTTTTATATGGTGACAGGACTGGTCCCGGTCGATAAGGGCACAATCGAAATCGACGGTTTCGATGTTACCACGATGCCGATGTATCGGCGTTCGCGTCTTGGTATCGGTTATTTGCCGCAAGAAGCATCGATTTTCCGTGGCTTGTCTGTAGAAAACAATATCAAGGCTGTTCTTGAGGTTGTTGAAAAAGACAAGCATGCGCGGGCGCAGGAACTGGACTCACTGCTGGAAGAGTTTCACATCGCTCACCTGCGCAAAGCGCCAGCGATTTCCCTTTCCGGTGGTGAACGCAGACGGCTTGAAATTGCGCGCGCCTTGGCTTCGCGGCCAAATTTCATGTTGCTTGACGAGCCGTTTGCCGGCGTCGATCCAATTGCAGTTGCAGATATTCAGCAATTGGTCCGGCATCTGACCGGCCGAGGTATCGGCGTGTTGATTACAGACCACAACGTCCGCGAAACTCTGAAACTCATCGACCGGGCCTATATTATTCACGCGGGTCAGGTTTTGACTCATGGTCGTCCAGACGAAATAATAGCAAACCCGGATGTCCGGCGGCTTTATCTTGGTGACGAGTTCAAGCTCTAATTTTGATGATTTAGTAATCTCAGGCATGAAAATCTCATTTTCTTTGCCCGTTTAGGTTGAAAGTAGCGTTCGTTCGCGAGATTTTGCAGCTTTCCAATTGACAAGCAAGGATTGGGCCACTTCTGTACGACAGGAAATAAATTCCGTCAGGAGTAGCTGCGTACATTATGGCTCTGTCGCCAAAACTCGATCTCAGGCAAACTCAATCTCTGGTGATGACGCCATTGCTGATGCAGTCTATACGATTGCTGCAATTGACTCATATCGAGCTTGAACAGTTCATTGAACAGGAGATCGAAAAGAATCCACTGCTGGAACGTGTGGACACCTCCGATGACGACATTTCATTTGGCAATACGCATACTGATACGCATCACACTTCAAACTATGACGACCTGCATGAAGGGAACAAGGACGGCGAACTCTCATCTGACGAGCCGGAAAGCTCCTGGTTAAATAGCGGCGAGTCGACAAGCTCAAGTTCAATGTCTGATACGTTTGACAGTTCGCTCGACAACATTTTTCCCGATGATCCCGGCACCCACGATTTCATTGCAGGGAACCTTGCATCTCAGTGGAAGTCATCTGCCGGCGATGGCTACGTCTCGCCGGGGGGAGAAAATTATAATCTTGAACAGGTAACGGCGGCCCCGCTTAGTATGCAGGACCATATCCGCGAACAGATCATTTTTGCGTTCAACAAAGCGGAAGATCGATTAATAGCTGCCGAACTTGCCGACCAAGTTGACGAGATCGGTTACTTTCGTGGTGATGTGATCGAAATTGCTACTCGAGTTGGCTCATCTGTTGAGTACGTGGAGAAGTTGCTCGTTGTTCTGCAGGGGTTTGAACCAGCGGGGTTGTTTGCACGCGACCTTGCAGAATGCCTGCGGTTGCAACTTCGTGCCAGAAATCGCCTCTCGGCAGCGATGGATATTCTGCTTCAAAATCTTGCACTGCTTGCCAAGCGCGATTTTCACAGTTTGAAAAAGCTCTGTCGCGTTGGCGATACGGAAATCATCGATATGCTTAGGGAAATCCAGTTGCTTGATCCCAAGCCCGGTACCGTGTTTTCCTCAGGCATCGCAGACAGCATTGTCCCGGATGTAGAAGTCGATCAGGAGCCTGACGGTAGTTGGCGGATAGAACTCAACTCCGAAACATTGCCACGCGTACTCGTCAATAATACCTACTACGCAACGATAATGAAGGCGAAAACATCTCCAGACGAAAAGACATTTCTCGGGGAATGCATGCAGAATGCCAATTGGCTTATCCGGAGCCTCGATCAACGCGCGCAAACCATTCTCAAGGTTGCAAGTGAGATTGTTCGCCAGCAGGAACAGTTCCTGTTGCAGGGAGTTGCGCATCTGAAGCCGCTTAATCTGCGCAATGTGGCAGATGCTATTGGCATGCACGAATCCACGGTCAGCCGCGTTACCGCCAACAAATATATGCTCACCAAGCGAGGAGTTTTCGAGCTGCGCTACTTTTTCAATGCGGCCATTGCTGCCAGTGAGGGTGTCGGGCAGCACTCTTCGCAATCGGTAAGACATCAAATCAAAGTTCTCATTGATGCGGAATTGCCGGATTCAATCCTCTCGGACGATACAATCGTCGAAATGTTGAAGACACAGAATATTGATATTGCCCGCCGGACTGTTGCTAAATATCGCGAGGCTATGAACATAGCTTCGTCAGTTCAGAGGCGTCGTGAAAAAAAAGCGGAGGCTTCCGCAGTCAAGAGCAATGTAAGGTCTGGATTCATTGCTCCACCACGTGTAGGATTGCTGGCAGTGGGCAAATGAACTGGGCCAAAGAAGTCCGGTCAGGGAGAACGAAGCGCTGATAATTTGCGACAATGGAGCTGAAGCGCGCCTTTGGATGGAACATCGGGAAAGTGAATGTGATTGATCACCCGTAGGATTTTGCGGGATGTCTTTGCTCGATTCGAAACAACAGTGTAGATTGAATCGGGCAATGAAAATCACAATGAAGGTGAGGTATCATGAGTCTGCGTGTATCTGGAAAACATATGGATATCGGCGACGCTTTCCGCGTTAAAATCGAAGAGCGGATGGCTGAAATGGTCACCAAATATTTCGATGGCGGATATTCCGGCCATGTCACCGTAGAGAAACAAGGCTCCCGATTTATCGCAGATTGCCTTGTTCGCCTTGATACCGGAACAGTATTGCAGGCCGCTGGTGAAGCTCAGGATCCACAGCTCGCTTTTGACGCCGCCGGTGAGCGTGTCGACAAACGGCTGCGCCGCTACAAGCGTCGACTGAAGTCACATCAAGCTCCTGGTTCAAATGGCGTTTTCGATGATGTCTCGTATCGCGTTATGGCCCCTGTACCCGATGAGGATGAGGATATTCCAGAGGATTACGCCCCAACTATTGTCGCTGAGACATCGATGGCCTTGAGAAGCATGAGCGTTGCCTCTGCGGTCGTCGAGCTGGATCTGAAAGATAGTCCAGTGGTTGTGTTCCGCAACGCTGGTAGTACGCAGGTTAATATCGTATATCGCCGCGCAGACGGGAATATTGGCTGGATCGACCCCTCAACTGTGGGCGATCAAGTCGCTTCCCGATAAACAAAAAGCAAGTTCATGGCGAAATGAACTACCGTTCGCGCCCCAAATATGGTGCGGACGGTAACTGGAAGGAAGAGAGATAATGGATCTGGGTGATCTCATTCAGCCCGACGCTGTCCTGCCCGCATTGAAAGTCAATTCCAAGAAGCAACTCTTGCAGATCATGTCGGAAAAGGCAGCTGCCTTGACCGGATTGAGCGAGCGCGAGGTTTTCGACACGGTTTTGCAACGCGAGCGTCTTGGATCAACCGGCGTTGGAAATGGCATTGCCATCCCTCACGGCAAAATCAATAGCGTGAAGCGCATTGCCGGGGTTTTCGCCCAACTCGATACACCCGTCGATTTCGAGGCGTTGGACGATCAACCCGTTGATATAGTATTTCTTCTACTGGCGCCGGAGAATGCTGGCGCCGATCATTTGAAGGCATTGTCTCGCATTGCTCGCATGTTGCGCGATCCTGAGCGGATAGCCAAGCTGCGCACCGCTCATGATGCCAGCTTGCTCTATGAGCTGCTGACGTCGCAGCCAGCTTCGAATGCGGCCTGATAACTGATAAAATGAGCTCTAGAAAGGCCTCCTTCGGGAGGCCTTTTGCTTATTTGTCTGCAGTTTTCCGCCCGTACAGCTCGAGCCGATGGTGAACAATGTCGTATCCGAGAGATTTGGCGATTTCTTCCTGCAGTTTTTCGATTTTGTCTGACTTGAACTCGATGACTGCACCCGTATCAATGTCGATCAGGTGATCGTGGTGATCGCCGTGAGCTTGCTCAAAGCGCGATGGACCGCCATTGAACGCATGACGATGGATTGCGCCCATATCTTCCAGCAGATTCATTGTTCGATAGACAGTGGATAGAGAGATGCTGTCGTCGATCTCAATGGCGCGATGAAAGATTTTCATTGCATCCGGGTGGTCTTCTGTCGAAGTCAGAATATCGAGAATGATGCGTCGTGGTCGTGTAATGCGCACGCCCGCCTTGCGCAATTCCTTCTCGTATTCCGGTTTCTGGTTCAAAGCATTCTTCATAACCGGAATATGCGTCAGATCGCATTCAGTTGCAAATTTTCTCAACTGAGAAAGGCCGCCTGAGGCAAAACATAAACAAGAAAAATAGTATTGAATGATATGGCCAGCCCATTTCTAGCCTGTGCATCGGCGGTTGAGATCATCAGCCAAGATCAACTATCATTGGGCGGTGGACGACGGGGAGGCAACTTGATGACAAATAAATTCACCAAGCCGAAAACGGCCGAAGAACAGACGGCTATGGCCAAGCCAGTCCTTCTCTCAAGTGGCAACCCGCAGATTCCGAAGGGCTATGGCGAGGCTCCAGTCGAGGCTTATATAACCGCCATGCCGGGCTGGAAAAGCGATGTCGGGCGCTGCCTCGACGCACTCATTGTGAAAACAGTTCCGGACGTATGCAAGGCAGTCAAATGGAATACGCCACTGTACGGAATAGAGGGGCAAGGTTGGTTCCTTAGCCTTTATTGCTACAGGAAGTATGTCAACGTAGCCTTCCTTCGCGGTATGTCACTCACACCCGTTCCTCCGGGAGCGTCCAAAACTCAGCACACACGCTATTTGAATATTTATGAGAATGATCAATTGGACGAAGCGCAATTCATTGATTGGGTAGGTCAAGCCAGCCAACTGCCGGGGGAAAAATTGTAAAGTTGCATTCTAAATGCAGACATTGGCGGATATTCGCCTTGCCATAATCGCTCTTGTTAATGCAATTCGCCGCCAAGGATACTTAGAAAAATCCTTGGCGGCGTTTAGTGCCGAGTGTTCCGAAAGCGAGAGGTCAGCCTCCCGTCGGAACTTCCACTATGACTTTATGGTCTCCAGACTTTTCCATCGGGATACCGGCCTCGGGTTTTGTCAATTTCTTGCCATTGACGGTAACCTTCCTGGCACCCTTCGCAAGCGGTTTGACCTCAACTGTATACCGGGCATCACCATTGCGCAGTACGAAGCTGAAGCCATTCCACTTTGAAGGGAGAGCAGGGTCGACGAACAAACGGTCGGCCTTGCGTGTAATGCCCAGGATGCCTTCTGTTGCAACGCGATACAGCCAGCCCGCAGAGCCCGTATACCAGGTCCAGCCGCCACGCCCGCGCATGGGATCGACGGAGTAAACATCCGCAGCTACGACATAAGGTTCGACACGGTAAGACTCGGCCTTGTCAGCATCAAGCGAGTGATTGACAGGATTGAGCATGCTGAACCAGCGATAGGCTTCATCAGCATTGCCGAGTTTTGCCATCGCAAGAACAGCCCACGTTGCAGCGTGTGTGTACTGCCCACCATTCTCACGAACACCGACCGGGTAACTCTTAATGTAGCCCGGATCATGACGCGATTTATTGAACGGAGGCGTAAACAGCTTGATGACCTGCGCTTCATCATCGATCAGATGTGTGGCGACGGAATTCATTGCCTGCCTGGCACGATCCGGATCGCCGTAGCCGGAAAGCACGCTCCATGACTGTGCAATAGAGTCGATTTTGCACTCTTCACTTGTCTTGGAACCCAAAGGCGAGCCATCATCGAAATAGCCGCGACGATACCATTCACCGTCCCAGCCGTTCTTTTCGAGAGAAGTTTTCAGGCTTTCTATGTGGGCCTGCCAACGTTTTACCCGATCTGCATCCTTGTATCTTTCAGCAATAGGCAGGACATCGCGCAACGTGCTGATGAGGAACCAGCCAAGCCAGATGCTTTCACCTTTGCCGTCCTCGCCGACACGGTTCATTCCGTCGTTCCAATCGCCGGTCAGCATCAGCGGCAACCCGTTGGTACCAGTTCGGGCTACCGCAAGATCAAGCGCTCTGGCGGCGTGCTCCCAAACGCTGACGATCTCGCTGGAGATTGTCGGCTGATAAAACGCATCGTGTTCAGCCTCTTCCAGAGCCCGTCCTTCGATAAAGGCGACCTTCTCATCAAGAATGCTCATATCACCTGTCACTGAGGTGTAATGAGCAATTGCATAGCCAAGCCAGACCACATCGTCGGAAATTTTTGTCCTTACACCGGCTCCGGTTGTTGGAAGCCACCAATGCTGAACGTCACCTTCCTTGAATTGCCGGGCAGAGACATTTAGAATCTGCTTGCGGGCAAGGTCAGGATTAAGAACCAGCATCGATAATGTGTCTTGTAGCTGATCACGGAAACCGAAGGCGCCACTGGCCTGATAGAAAGCCGAGCGCGCCCAGATACGGCAAGCCAGGCTTTGATAAGGCAGCCAGCGATTGACCATGACATCGAAAGCGTCATCCGGGGTATCAACCTGCAGGCCATCGAGAAAATCAGCCCAGATAGCCTTGGAAGCTGATAGCGTATCCTCGAATGTACGGTCCGCATGCTCAGCCAGAACCTTGTCGGCGTCTTCGGCGGTTGCCGTATCACCCATATAGAACAAGACTTCCTTGGTTTCGCCGGGCGCGAGTTCGATATCTACAGCAAGCGCCGCGCAGGGGTCGCCGCCAGCCTCGACGAGGTTAGACAGAGACTTTGCCTGAAGAACAGCTGCCGGCCGCTCCACGGAGCCTATGTTGCCGAAGAATTCGGTTCGGTCGGCCGTGACAGATTGCGGCTTCACGCTGCTTGCAAAGAAAGCCATCTGGTTACGCCGTTCGACACCATATGGATTCCGGGCAAAGAGAACTCCTTTATCAGCATCATAAGACGGTACAATGAACGGCGCTGTCTTTGCGCGAACACTACCCAGCATCCACTCAATGAACCCATACACGCGGAGCTTTTTCGGTGATCCGCCATGATTGGTGATTTTCAGGCTGGATACCCGCACTGGCAGGACAGGATCAACCGTGTGGGTCAATTCAAGCCCGACATTGCCATGCTTGGAAAGGAAGGTTGAATAGCCCTGTCCGTGGTGGGTTTCGTACTGCACCGATGGATCGCGCAATACCGATGCGGTAGGTGCAAATGCCGTATTTTTATCAAGGTCTACGACATAGATTGCTTCGCCGGAGCGGTTGATGACAGGATCATTCGACCACTGGGTCAACTGATAGTCGCGGCTGTTGCCTGACCATGTAAAGCCTGCTCCCTCAGCCGATACGTGAAAGCCGAAGCCGGAATTGGAGATCACGTTGATCCATGGCTGAGGTGTGCAGGTGAGACCACCCAGACGTACGACGTACTCGCCGCTCGCCATGTCAAAGCCGCCGAAGCCATTCCAGAATTGCAGACCGTCGCCCGAAATCTTGGGTCGGGCTTTGTTTAAAAGTTGGCTGGGTGCTGAAGCGATTCCACGCAGATCATCGGTCTCAGCTTCGATCAGAGCTTTCCCCTTGGCATCAGGCGCTGGCAGTGCGTCGGCAGCCAGTTCCGTCACACGGTTCAACTGCTCTGACAGAGAGCCATTCTGCGCATGTAGAACGATGCGCGCTGAGGCCAGCAGGGTATTGTAGCTGGCATCGCTCATCTGATCCTTTCGGACTGTAAAGATGTGCACGCGAGGGCCATACTGTCCACCGCGTGCACGGCTGTTTTCGCACATGGCTTCCAAACCGCGCTGGAAGTCCTGGGCATAAGAGAAGGAGCGTTCATTGATGACAACAACATCAACGACCAGTCCTTTTGCACGCCAGTACTCATGCGCCTTCAGAATATTTCTCAGCGTTTCCATATCGGCTTCATCGTCGATACGAAGCGCAAGTATCGGGAAATCGCCCGAAATAGACATTGGCCAGAGTTCGGATTGGCTACCCAACCCGCTCGCGATGCTGCTCGATGGCAGTCGTAAGGATTTCTCCGGATAGATCAGATTTGTCGCTACGCGCTGGAAGACCGCTGCTTCGTCGGGGTTGATCCCGATATGATGCAGGCGGACCTGAGAACTCGTCCACGACAGGGAGAACTCGCGGGCAAAACAATCCGGATGGCGGAAGCGGGCTACTACCTCCTCCAACTCTTGACGATCTGGCCTGACGAGTGTCCAGAATACCAGCGTAACTTTCTTGTGTGCCGGAACCCGGACGCGGCAACGAAGCGAGGCAATCGGGTCCAAAACAAATCCGTGGCTTCCGCTCAAGGTGACACCCTCGTCGAATGCTACTGGATTATGAAGGGAACGTCCTCGTCCGATAAATGCGCGGCGATCAGTTTCTACCTGTACTTCACGCATCGCGCCGGAACCGTCACTGACAACGTGAGCGACGTGGATATCGGGATCGTCCGCGCCGCGTTTGCGGCGTGTCGCATAAATGGCATCGCCGCGCTCATCGATCTCCGTCTCAACAAACATTTTCGCAAAGGCGGGATGAGCAGTATCAGTATCATCATTGGTCAAGACCAGTTCGGCATAGGACGTAACTTCAATAATACGATCTTTGGTACCTGTATTGGTAATGACGATACGGCGTCCTTCCCCATCGGAATCGGAGGCAACGATCGTTTCCACAGTGGAGTGGATCGTGCCGGTTTCCTTGATGAATTCCGCTTTGTAGTCGGTGAAGATTGTGGTGCTTTTATCTCCGGCCAGACGAACTGGATCACTGGTCGCTGACCACCATTCGCCGTTTTCCATGTCGCGCAGGAAGAGGAATGTTCCATAACCGCTCTCGATGGGATCAGGCTGGAATCGTGTTATCGCCAGACCATTCCAGCGGCTGTAACCACCACCATTCGCCGTAACCATCACAGAATAATGCCCATTCGACATGATCTGTGTCGCGCGGGGTGCGGTCATCGGGTTCGGGATATAGCGGATCGATGCGGGCTCCTCCGAGCTTTCAACCGCTTTGCGCATGGGATTGTCAGCCTTCGCCTGCAATACCGGTATTTCGCGAGGTGCCTTTTCCTGCAACAGGAGTTCGGCAGCTTCGATAACGGGATCGGCATGGAAGCGCTCGCGCATGCGGCCTTCGAAGACCACGTTGTTGACAGCAACAATCGACATGCCGTGATGGTGCGCCATATAGTTGCGCACGATCGCATACTCCTCGCCTTCGCGAACGCGGGATTTCGTGAAGTCAACGGCATCGTAGAAGCCGTATTTACCCAGTGCTCCCATCTCACGCAGACGGTTCAGGTTTTGTACGGCTGCTGCCGGCTGATACTGGCTGGCCATGATGCTTGCATAAGGCGCAACCACGTAATTCTTGGACAGCCCGCGCTTGAGGCCAAGCGTTGGCACACCAAAATTGGTGTACTGGTAGTTCATTTCCGGGTCGCGCGCATTGTATGCGGCTTCCGAAATGCCCCATGGCAATCCTTTGGATTCGCCGTATTCGATCTGGCGCTGGACGATCAGCTTATTGGTCTGATCAAGCATAGAGCCGAGCGGCTCTATCATTACCAGCGGTGGCATCAGATATTCGAACATCGAGCCTGACCAGGAGATCAGGGCACCTCGCCAGCCAACCGGAACCAGCAGACGGCCCAGCTTGAACCAATGGTCAACGGGAATGTCGCCCTTGGCGATGGCGAAAAGGCTTGCCAGCCGTGCTTCGGATGCAAGCAGGTCGTAGCAGCTTGCATCAAGTTCATTGGTTTCAACCCGGAAACCGATGGACAGCAAGCGTCGCTCCTTCCGCTCAAGGAAGGTAAAGTCAGTATCGAATGCCAATTGACGGGCCCGCGTGGCGAGAGAAACCAACCTCTCACGCAAAACATCGGTGCTTTCGTGACCACCCATTGCATCGTCCGTATGACCTTGACAGGTCTTGACCAGGAGCAATGCCCATTCATTTGCCGTTTGGCTGATCGGTGTCTCAAGCTCACCATGCAGCTCTTCAGTAAGGCGTTGAATATCGCTGGCGAAGAGCGAAAGATTGATGGTTCGAAGCGATGCCGTCTCCGGCTCTTCCTTGATTGTTGTAATCGCCCGGCGGAAGTTTGCCACACGTTCCTCGAGGCGCCGACGCAATGGCCGCAGAACACGGCGGTCATCTGGAATTTCAGCTATTGTTTCCTCGAGGATATCACTGACATCGAGAATTCCGTCGAGTTCGCTCTGAAGATAGACCGATGGTGCTTCAGCCCACTTTTCGAGAGCCGAAGACAAAGCCACAAGATGACCCGCAAGATTACCACTGTCTACAGCAGAGACATAAAGCGGCAGCAATGGACGAAGGGTCGTTGTTTCGTACCAATTATAAAGGTGCCCCCGATACTTTTCCATCTTTTCGAGCGTATCGATGGTGTCACCAATGCGCGTCAACGTCTCGTTGAAGCTGATCCAACCGAAATCTCTGGCAGCAACAGTCGAGAGCAGATACATGCCGATATTGGTTGGCGATGTGCGTGTCGCGATAACCGGATGAGGGTCCTCCTGGAAATTGTCCGGAGGAATGAAGTTCTGTTCCTTGGTTACGAAAGCATCGTAATAATGCCAGGTACGGCGTGCGAAGCGGCGCAATTCACCCTTGTCGGACGAACGGACGATCAGGTCGTCCAAGGGCTTGGCCGATCGGCTTACGAGCCAGGCGATAACCGGTGAGAAAAACCATATTGCTGCAAAGGGTACCGCCAGCATCCAGGCGCGGCTATGGCCTGCGAGTGGCAAAATAATTGCGACCAGAGCAACGATAACTGCAGGCCACATCAGCCGTGTGTAGTATTGCAACGTATCCGGAGAACTTGTCTTGGCCTGTGCAGCCGCGCGCCACTCGAGAAGGTTTTTGCGCGAGACAAACAGCCGGTACAAAGTCCGCGCAATCGCATCGACCATGAGACAAGCCATGTTGGCGATAAAGGTGATGCGCAAAGCGATATCTGCGGCACCTGCAAATATGTCTGTCAGAATGGCTTGGAAATGGCCTTTCAATGAAAGGTTCATGTCCGTCGGCACAAGGTTCGTGAACAGGATCATCGTCGGTACGATGAACATGCTGAAGATCATGAAGAACTGCCACAAGGCCGCAATGCCCGGAGGCAACAAGGTCCATGCAGCGATAGAGGCCAAAATCCAGAAAACCGGCGTTAGCGAACGGCGCAGGTTATCGACCATTTTCCAGCGTGTGACCGATGTAATTCCCGGCTTTGTGCTGAAAAGATAAGGCAGCAACTGCCAATCGCCACGCGTCCAGCGGTGGTGACGCGAGATATCGACATTGTAGCCGGTGGGGTAATCTTCGACGACTTCCACATCGCTGACCAACGCTGCGCGAGCATAACCGCCTTCCAGCAGATCGTGGCTCAGAATTGTGTTTTCAGCAATCTTGCCATCAAGCGCAAGCTCGAAGAAATCAATGTCGTACAGGCCCTTGCCGGTGAATGTGCCTTCGCCGACAACGTCCTGATAAACATCAGAAACCGCAAAAACATATGGGTCGATACCGCGATTGACGGAGAAGACGCGCTGCAGGAACGAAGCGTCATCACCCGTGGTCAACGATGGCGTTACACGCGGTTGGAGAATTGCATAGCCGCTTACGATACGGCCAGCCTTCTCGCTGTAAATCGGGCGGTTTAGCGGATGTATGAGCTTGCCGGCAAGGCGGTTTACCGAGTCAGGAGTGAGGCGCGTATCCGAGTCCAGCGTCATCACGAATTTGATGTCTGTCGGTAGTTCCTCATTTGAGGGGAAGTAGGTCGTGTCCTTGTCGCCGCGCAGGAGAAGGTTTAGCTCATGCAACTTACCGCGCTTGCGCTCCCAACCCATCCAACGGTTTTCCTGGGCGTTGAAGAGGCGTTTGCGATGGAGCAGAAAAAAGCGGGGGTTGCTCTGCGTGTAATGATCGTTGAGGGCGGTGATCTTTTCCCGGGCGTAATCAAGTATGTCGAGATCGTCATTGGTCTGTTCGACCTTGCTGTCGGCCCAGTCCGTCAGCAGCGCAAAATAAACTTCGCCGCGCGGGTTGGTCAGATAGTGGACCTCGAGATTACGGATGTGTTCATCGACGGAATCCCGCGAAGTGATCAATGTGGGCACTGCCACGAGTGTTTTCGCTTCTGGAGGAAGACCGTTCTTGTATTCAAACCCGATCAGCCGCGTTGGCGGCATGAACATTGGAATGATCCAGTTCACAAAGCCATTTGCCGTTTCCATAGTCGGAAAAACGGCGAGTATCGTAAACAGCAGAACCAGATCTCCAGACAGGCCGGCACGGGTCAGCCAATAGTGAACCACGAGCAATATGGCGATCGAGAAAATGGAGGCAGGAGCCCACAAGCCGGCTAGGCCAAGGTTTCGATAAAACCGTACCCAGCGCAGCATGACGGTTGGCGTGTAGCCACAGTTTGCTTCCAGTTCAGGACGGCCATCGCCTGCCAGATAGTAGCCGACATCGCGTTTACGCTGTTCGGGAACACCGCCTTCGCCGCCGGTCTGTTCAGCGCTCTTGTGTGCGAGTTCGAGCGCGACTTGAGTGATGTCGTTTTCGCTCTTGCCCGAACGGCGCGCGATCTTCTCAATGGCCACGCGATAGGCATTGCGAGAATGGAAGTCGAGGGCATCGAAGTTAGAGTTCTCACGCAGAACCGCGTCAACGCCACTGACTGTTTCAAACCAAGTGATCCAGTCTACGTCATCAATCGCCTTCAAACTGCGAATGAGATTTCCCATTGTCACGCCGCCGGTGGATTGGCGTGTATGTTCCTGAATAATTGCGTCTTCGGCATCGCTGCCGTTGTTTTCCAGTACCTCTTCCAGCCATGCAACTGCGGCACCGGAATGCATTGCTCCACCACGCAGACGATAGAGCAGATGCGTTGCGAAGGTGCTGTCGCGTGCAGCGGTCGTATATTGTTCCAGAAGTTGGGGCAGGGTGTCCTTATCAGCGTTCAGCGTGATCTCATCGGCAACACTGTTCGCATAGGCGCGCATACGCCGGGCACGTTCGACACGCAACGACAGACGCCGCGCATTTTCGATAAGGATGAAGCGCACGGCGGAGGGAAGCGCCCACAATTCACCGATATACAGCGGCTCTACCGTTTGAAAACCTTCAACAATGGCGCTGAGGCTGTTCAGCGAGAACTGGCTATCCGTATGGGCAACGTAAAGCCATGCGAGAGCCATAACGCGTGGTATTTCCTGCTGACTGACAAGCGAGGGCAGCTGGCGAATGAATTTTTTGGGCAGATCACGCTCAACCTGCTGGATATTCTGGTCAACCAGATAGTAGTTGTCGAGCAGCCATTGCGCTGCGGGAGTAATTGTTTCGCCTTTGCGAGCGGCGGCATCGGAAGACCGGTAGGAATGTAATATCAACCGCGCATTCTCAATGGTTCTCTGCTCGAAAACCATTGGCTCATAATCGGGCAGCCGGACATTTTCGCCCTTTGCTACGCTTGCGCCGAGATCCCGGATATCATCAATCGACTTATAGTGTGCCCGGATAGGGTTCGGCTGGACAGAAAAAATCTGGCCGACGGTTTTCTTCTGAGATGCGAACGCTGGAAAAAAGCTTAATGAGGGCATTTGCTTCGTTTCGGTTGGAAGAAAAAAATCTTCGGGATTGCAATATAAGACGGCATTTTACGATCTAATCGGTTCAGAGCAATGACGCTATCACCACTTTGATTGTTACCGATCAGTTTTGATGAAAATGAGTCAGATTGCCATAAGGAATTATGTGCGGTCGCTGGGATAGCGGGGAATTATAAATAAAATGACTCTGAAATAGCCGAAGGTTTCAAACTGTTTACCGGACAAAAAAGCCGGAATTCGAAAATCCCGGCTTTTGCTACGACCTTTTAATCGGCTTTTCCAAATACACGCCAATGTTTTGGCAAAAACGCCAAGGGAGAGCCGACTTTCGCAGGATGATCGGCGGATATTTCGATCTCTACACGGCTTTCCGTACCACCAATTTCAAGCTCGACGCGGCGTGTTGCGCCCACACGGCGGCTGGCTATCACCGTTCCACTGATGCTTGATTGTGCATTTTCGGCCAGCGTTACATCATGCGGGCGGAAATACAGAACACCATTTCCATCGGCTTGATCACTTTGGAGGTTCAGTGCCTCATCACCAAGATAAGGTGTGCCTCCTTTCACGATAACTTCCAGCGAACTCGACTCGCCGATGAAACTATAGACAAACGGTGAGTTTGGCCGGTCATAGACTTCATCAGGCGTGCCGACCTGTTCGATTTTGCCTTGGCTCATCACAACAACACGGTCTGCAAGCTCGAGAGCTTCGTCCTGATCATGTGTCACGAAAACCGTCGTGTGCTTGGTCTTATCGTGAATCTCACGCAGCCAGCGGCGCAGTTCCTTGCGAACCTTGGCGTCAAGCGCACCGAAGGGTTCGTCCAGAAGCAGTACGCGTGGCTCGATGGCCATGGCACGGGCCAGAGCGACACGCTGCCGTTGGCCACCGGAGAGCTGCGCGGGATAGCGTTTTTCAAGGCCGGAAAGTTGGACGAAATCCAATAGTTCGGATGAACGCCTGCGGATTTCTTCCTTGGTCGGACGATTGGCCCCCGGGCGTACCTTCAAGCCAAAACCGACATTGTCGATCACAGTCATATGACGGAACAGAGCATAATGCTGGAAAACAAATCCGACATTACGTTCCTGCACCGATTTCAGGGAAGCATCCTCATCGCCGAAGAAAACTTTGCCATCTGTCGGGGTTTCAAGCCCTGCAATCAAGCGAAGGAGCGTCGTCTTACCCGATCCTGATGGACCGAGAAGCGCGATAAGCTCACCTGAATTGATATCCAATGATACGTCGTGCAGCGCCGGGAACCGGTCAAACTCCTTACGCACACCACTTACGCGAACTTCCATAAATATTCCCCTTAGTGTCCGCCGGCAGCGCGAAGTTCCGCTCCATACCGCAACTCCAGCAGAGTCTTGAGAACGAGCGTTACCAACGCGAGCAGCGCAAGTAGCGAAGCCACCGCGAAAGCAGCGACAAAATTATATTCGTTGTAAAGAATTTCGACATGCAGCGGCATCGTATTTGTCAGGCCGCGAATGTGGCCCGATACGACGGAAACTGCGCCGAATTCTCCCATTGCCCGGGCGTTGCATAAAAGAACGCCGTAGAGCAAGCCCCATTTGATATTGGGCAGGGTGACATGCCAGAAGGTCTGCCAACCATTTGCGCCAAGGGAAAGGGCAGCTTCTTCATCTGTCGTCCCCTGATCCTGCATGAGAGGGATCAACTCCCGTGCCACAAACGGAAAGGTGACAAACACAGTTGCAAGCACGATGCCTGGCACAGCAAAGAGGATTTCTATTCCGTGCGACTTCAGCCACGGTCCAAGCGCACTTTGCGATGAGAAGAGCAGAACATAGACCAGACCGGAAATGACCGGCGACACGGAGAAAGGCAGATCGATAAGGGTCGTCAGGAATGCCTTTCCCTTGAACTCAAACTTGGCGATCGCCCAAGCGGCAACAACCCCGAAGACAACATTCAAAGGCACTGCGATTGCAGCAACCAGAAAGGTCAAACGTATTGCTGCAAGCGCGTCGGGCTCAGAAAAGGCTGCAAAATAAGCTTCCGGGCCTTTTCGGAATGCTTCGATGAAAACCGCGACAAGTGGCAGCAGCAGGAAGAGGCCAAGAAAGGCTAGTGCAATAGCGATAAAAACGAACCGCGCCGTACGACTCTCCGTAGTTGCCGGATGCCATGCCTTGGCAGTTTCATTGGTTGCAGGTTGATCATGTGCCATAGCCATACCTCCTCCGGCTCCACGCCTGAATAAGGTTGATTACCAGCAGCATTAAAAAGGATATGGAAAGCATGATCGTTGCAATGGCTGTAGCACCCGCATAGTCAAACTCTTCAAGCCGGATGACGATCAGCAATGGCGCAATCTCCGACACATAGGGCAAGTTGCCTGCGATGAAGATGACAGAGCCATACTCGCCGACAGCTCGGGCGAAGGCCAGTGCGAAGCCTGTGAGAATAGCTGGTTGCAAGCCCGGTAAAAGCACGCGGGTTATGGTCTGAAACCGGGTTGCGCCCAGGGTTGCAGCGGCCTCTTCCACCTCTTTGCGGATTTCTTCCATCACCGGCTGTACCGTCCGAACAACGAATGGAAGGCCAATGAAAATCAGTGCAATGATAATACCCAGTGGGGTAAATGCGACTTTGATGCCGAGAGGATCAAGCCATTTTCCGATCCATCCGTTTTTGGCATAAAGCGCGGTCAAAGCGATACCCGCCACGGCGGTCGGCAAGGCAAACGGAAGATCTACAATGGCATCGATGATGCGGCGTCCGGGGAAGCGATAACGGACCAAAACCCAGGCAACGATGACGCCAAAAACGACGTTGACCAGCGCAGCAACAAGCGAAGTGCCAAAGCTGATCTTGAGCGCATTGATGGTACGCGGATCAATGGCAACGCTGAAGAAGCCGCCCCAGCCCAATGTAGCTGAGCGCCATACCAGACCCGCTAAAGGAATGAGAACAATAAGTGCAAGGTAGGCAAGCGTGAAGCCAAGTGTCATTCCGAAACCCGGAATGATACTTGGCCTCTTGAATCGGGATGGAGTCATAGGGCAACTCCATCCCGATTTGGCTGCCAACCCGCTTCTGCGAGGTTGGATTTCATGTTGTTACTGTTTCGGCTTGTAAATCTGGTCAAATGTTCCGCCATCTCCGAAGTGGTAGGGCTGTGCTTTGGCCCAGCCACCGAAGATTGGATCATCGATCGTTACCAGTTTCAACTCCGGCAGTTTTTTCAGAAGGTCTGCCGGCACAAGTTTCGGCTCGCTCGGGCGATAGAAATGCTTTGCAGCAAGGGTTTGGCCTTCTTCAGAATAAAGATACTGTAGATAGGCTTCCGCCGCTTTTCTTGTCCCTTTGGCATCGACATTCGCGTCGACGATAGCAACGGGCGGCTCAGCGAGGATGGATTGAGGCGGCACAACGATGTCAAACTTGTCAGCGCCAAATTCGTCAAGCGAGAGATAGGCTTCATTTTCCCATGCAAGGAGCACATCACCGAGTTCACGCTGCGCGAAAGTCGTTGTGGAACCACGAGCACCGGTATCAAGCACGGGAACGTGCTGGAAAAGCGTCGTGATATACTCCTTGACCTTGGCTTCATCACCCCCGAATTCACCATTCGCCCATGCCCAGGCCGCAAGATAATTCCAGCGGGCGCCACCTGAAGTCTTCGGATTTGGCGTAATCACCTCGACATCATCTTTGATCAGGTCGCCCCAGTCTTTAATCCCTTTGGGATTTCCCTTCCGGACCAGAAAGACAATAGTCGACGTATAAGGTGCGGAATTATGCGGATATTTGGTACGCCAGTCTGGATTAATTTTCTTCGTCGCGTCGACAATGGCTGAAATATCACTTTCAAGCGCAAGCGTTACCACGTCTGCATCAAGGCCATCAATGACCGCACGGGCCTGCTTGCCAGAGCCACCATGGGATGTTTGTATCGTCACCGTTTCGCCGGTATCAGCTTTCCACTTCGCGGCGAAAGCCGCATTGAAATCCTTATAGAGTTCGCGGGTGGGATCGTAGGAAACGTTCAAAAGCGTTGTGTCCGCAAAGGCTGCAGACATTGGCTGGGACGCAACTGTTGCCATAAGCAGAGCCGTTGCGAAGGCTATCGTTAATCGGGAATTTTTCATGCCTGCCTCCGTGTGATTGAAACTGAAGCGTAGCAGAGCGCCCAAAAATGGGGCGTTAGAAAGAATTCCTTTTATATGACAAAATTAGAAAATTCTACCGGATACCTATAGTCCATAGAAATAGTCGACTATCGCGCTAGAGAACTTAATTCTGCCGCGAAAAAAGCAAGCCAAGCCTCTGTTCAGACCTGGCTCGTCTGTCATTAAGCAATTACTTGCGAACCGTCAGCTTAACAGGTGTCGCGTCAGCAATTTTGACAAAGCCTGTCAATTCGACGCGTGTTGTTTCTACCTTGGGTGTTTTTATCGGCATAACGAAGATAGCCGCAGTCAACAGCGCTGTCGCTACGATGGACAACTGGCGCTCCCGGCGTGAACTGATGATCATGATCTCTCCCCTTTCTTAATGATATTTCGCACGCACAGGGCGGGAAATAATGTCGTCGATCGCAAACTTTGGAATGGGCAAAAGTACCTGATCCAGTTCTACGAGCGTTTCGGCGAATGCGATTGCAGCGTTCTCGACTTCCTCGTGACGGGAAGGACATGCCATTGCATTGAGGCATGTTCGTGCCGCAACCATGTCGCAATTTTGAAGGCCGGCAATTAGCCCCAATGTCATGCATTCTTCACGGCAGACATGGTGGGAACCAAAGGGAAATGTCTTCAGAGGGCACAGGGCGCAATGACGCAATGTGCGGATGAAATAGGACAATTCCGAGAGGGCGCGATTGCCATTACGGTCGCCCAGAATCTCGCTATAGAGACCGTATGCCATTTCCCAGGCAACGACAGAGCCAGTTTCAAATCCGGCAGTCCAGCGGCGATACCCTTCAAGCACCAGTTTCTCAGGAGCCCGATCAAAATAGCACCCCGTATGGTTCTGGCTCTCAGACAGACGCGGAAACATCGCGACCCCCATCCTGCTGAATATTGCGGGTAAGAGCGAGCGAGCCACTGCGGAACGCATGAGATAATAACCGTAAAGGTCTGTTGGGACCCAAGGCAGAAGACGAGCGCTGAAGTTTCAGCAAAGAAACCACGCGTTGGCGTGGCAGAAAAAGACCAATCATAAGGTCCTCCAATCGAACGGGTTCAAGGCCCAGACATCAAAGGGATGTACTCATTGTACGAGTGCATAAAGGCTGCTGAAAAATCAGATGTCAAACACTAATTGTTTAAAACGTCCAAAAATATCAATAGCTTAGAATAATTCTAGGAAATTATGAGTTTTTTAGTATACAAATGTTCTGAAAGTGTCGATTCGAGCAAAACCGCCCCCCTCCCAAATTTACGCGAAGGGGACAGTTTTGGCGGGAATCAGCCAGCGATCAGCAGCTTGAGCTTTTTCAGGGCAACGTCTGAGTTTTCTTTGTAATCAATCGTGCTCTTCAATCGTGAATCACGGTCAAGCAACATGACCGATGCCGTGTGATCCATTGTATAGTCGCCGTTTTCGGTAGGCACCTTCTTCGCATAAATACGCCAGCTCTTGACCAGTTTGTCGATCTCTTCCGGCTTGCCGGTAATGCCCGTGATGCGATCGGTAAAGGCGGCGGTATAGCCTTTCATGACCTCCGGAGTATCACGTTCCGGATCGACCGAGACGAAGAATACGCGCAAATCCCTGCCTTCATCGCCAAGTTTATTCAGCCAGTCAGCCATCTCGAACAAAGTTGTCGGGCATACCTCAGGACAATGTGTGAAGCCGAAAAACAGTGCTGTCGGATGACCTTTGAACGCCGCTTCCGTAATGGGATTTCCATTCTGATCAATGAGATTGAATGATGTACCAAGTTCTACGGCCCTCGGTGCAGTGGTCTGGCGTCCGCTGATATAAGTGAGAACCAGAAAGATCGACAGGGCAGCGATGCCGGCCCATAGACCATAGCGAAGCAAACGTATGTTCATCAGTTATGCTCCATCCCTGCGGCATTTGCCGCGCCAACCATGAACTGGACCTCGACCTTACCTGCCTTGGCAAATTCAAGCGTGACGGGGATCATATCGCCTTCTTTGAATGGCTTGGTGATATTCATGAGCATGAGATGAAGCCCGCCCGGGGTTAATTCTGCCGAACCGCCAGCCGGTATTTCCAGTCCATCCTTCAATTGGCGCATCTGCATCACATTGCCGTCCATTTTCATTTCGTGAACTTCAACGCGCTCTGCCGCCGCTGTGGTGCCGCCGATAAGACGGTCTGGCTCGCTGGCGGAATTTGCAATCTTGAGATATCCACCGCCAACTTTAGCGCCGGGCAGGGTTGCCCGCGTGAAGGCATCGCTGAGGGTCAGATCGCCAGCTTCTACTGGCTCCATCATCTCTTCAGACATGGCTGCGGGATCGCCTTGGCCCATTTTGGAATGATCATGGGCCTGTGCAGCAAAAGAAAGTGATGCGGCGAAGAACACCAGCGCAGTAATTCGGAATAGGATTTTCATGGTATATCTCCAGTTCGAATGTTTATGAGAATACGCGTTTCAGGGGAGAAGGGATGCGGGTGACCAACTGATCGATGGCAAGCATTGCCAGAATGGCCAATCCGGTAAGCGGAAAGACAATTCCGAAGCCAAGGATCACCAGGGTCAGCGTGATAAAGACACTGGTTTGCGATGGCATAGGCGGAACACCCAACCGGCCTGACGGGCGGCGTTTCCACCACATGACGACGGCCGTTACCGAAGTCAGCACGATGGCAAGACAGGTCAGCAGCATGAGGATCTGATTAGCGAGCCCCCAGTACTGACCCATATGGACGCCGACACCAAACTCTATGACTTTTCCGCCAATGCCGTACTGCGAAAAACTGATGTCAATCAATGGCTTGCCCGTATATCGATCATAGTGGATCGTTCGCTGTTTCGTTATGTCATCCGGGAAAATAGCGGCGGTGTAAACGCCCCGTTTGCCAGTTGGCAAGGAGACTTCGAAGCCGGGAGTAACACCCGCTTCATTGGCAGAAGCAACGATTTCATCAAGGCTTACGCTCTTGCCCGATACATTCGGCGTGGACGTGGGAAGAGGTGCGTTTTCCACGGTCCAGCCGGCATGATCGACAACATTCTTTGTCGGTATTGTCGAAACCGGAACATCATCCCAAAGCTTGGTTGGATAACCCATTCCCGAGCTGGAGAGCGTGGAATTCAGCTGCCCACCCCAGTAGCCGGACCAAGGCATTCCGGATATGGCAAGGAAGAAGATCAGAGCTCCGGCAGATGCGCCGGTAACGGCGTGGAGATCGCGCCAGAACACCCGTTTCGAAGGCGTTCCACGTATGCTGACGACGCCGCCTGTCTGCTTGCGCGGCCACCATAGGTAGAAACCGGTGACGACAAGAATGAGTGCCAGTCCACCGACAGCTTCCACCATCTTGTTGAAAACAATACCAAAATACTTCAGGCCGTGGATACGCCTTACAACCAGATTAAACTCATTCTCCTCCGGAACGGTGCCAAGCACAGCCCCGCTATACGGATTGACAAAGACAAGTGTTTTCTCGGCGGAAGTTCCAACAGTGACGCGAACCGAGTGCGAGGGGTCGGAAGGCACCCGGTAACGCACGACTTTCGAGCCAGGCACGGCTGTTCTGGCATTCTCCGCCAACAGGGTTGGCGCCAGAGTTTCGCCTCTGGGTTCCACGATATTACGATAAGCGAAGACGGTATCGTCTATCTCGTCCTTGAACAGATAAAGCCCGCCGGTAACGGCCAGATTGATCATGAACGGAATGACCAGAAGGCCCGCAAAGAAATGCCAACGCCAGACGGCGCGGTAGAGAGATACACTGATATTGTTAGGCTTTTTGCCAGCCCCGGCAGTCACGGCCATAGTTTTTCCAATCGTCTGACGGCCAACGGAAACGGACCTGCACAGGCAGGGCCATACTCACGCGCCAAAGGGCGCAGTTGGTGTCAGACGAGCGGTGGAGCTTGCGGCGGGGCTGACGGCGGATAAGCATGCCGCGCGATGAGCGCTGCTTCCCGCTTAATGGCAAGTGATTGTAATGATTCTACTTTTTGACCAGCCGTCATAGGCGGTACGGGCAAAATTACCGATGATGCAAGGCGGCAAGCCTCGCAACCATTGCCATGCCAGGCGGAGCTATGATGATCCTTGGCGCCACCAGTATCAGTCAGGCAAAGCACAGGCAGAGAGCCATCAGGCAGCGTGTAAGCGGAGAGGTCTGGCTGGGCAGGGGCGGCAGAAACAGGCTGATGGGCAAAGGCGACGAATACGAGCGCCAATGCGCAAAGCATGCGCACCGCCATCCGCCAATCGTTCCAAACCTTGCGCATTATCGCCTCGTTAGATCGTCCGCCGTTTTCATAACCGGACTTTTCACGAAAAGCCATGCGGCAAAGAGGAATGCAACTGGACACAACCAAACTTCACCCTAGAATTGCGAATTTGCTGCAAAAATCGATGATTTTTCTCTGACGCTCCGCCATTTTTCTGCAAAGTAACACTGATATTGACGAATATGGTTTTATATCGCGCAAACTTTGTCTCAAGCTTCAATCGCGTTTCGCAGATTTCATTTCCTCGATGATTTTTATCGTCTCGACAAAGACCCGCGTGACCCGCATCAAAAGATCGGCAATTTTTTTCTTGGAATTGAAAATGGGTTATCTTTGGTTCCCTATTTCTATCTGGAGTACTTTCATTTCAACGGGGCAATTTAACCCACAACCAGTTTCATCGCATAGTCTGCAAAGATGGTCAGATTGATTGCGATCTAGCGTCATATTTTCTAACATTTCAGATACAAGGCGGTGCAAAACTTTTTGATCCGGCGGCGAGAGATTCTCAAGCGCGTTCTTGAGCACTACTTCTCTGGCATCAATGAGCTTGTCACGTAAGCGCTTGCCTTCGGGTGTAAGACGGGAAGTTACCTCACGTCTATCCTTTCCAGGTGTCTTGATAACAAGTCCGGCGTTAACAAGCGCTTCTACTGTTCTAACCATAACGGAATGACTCAAACCGGCGATTGTCGCAATTTCTCGAATGGTGAGATTGGGGTGGTGCCCCAAAGCAACCAGAGTTGCGCAACCAGCAGTTCCAATCCCGCTTGACGTCTGCACCGCTTGAAGTTGGGCATCAGCCAGAGCCAAGGATAAGGCCCCAAGTAAATTAATCAGTTGTGAATTCATCATTGCTCATATATGTGTGTTCTGAATACATTTAATTAAAGATATTATCATATAGCCATTTTAAGTGACAGGGGTGTCATATGAACGAAATAAATCAGACACAATATGTACCAACGCTATCAGCCAGCGATTACCACTGTAGTTCAAGGTATGCAGACGAACTGAATGCGATTTTTAATCAGCAATGGATTTATGTGCTACATGCTTCTCAGTTGCCCGACAAGGGAAGCTATGAAACGTTCAATATCGCCGACAAACCTATACTAATCTCGTGCGGTGCGGATGATGTCATACGCGCATTCTATAATGTATGTGTTCACCGGGGCCATATTCTTGTCCAAGGGAGCGGCACGGCCACACATTTCACATGCCCATACCACGCTTGGACTTATCATTTTGACGGACGACTAAGAGGTGCACCTGGCGTGCCACATGTTGCAGATTTGCCCGAGTGCAATCAGCAGCTAGTCGGCATCGAAACAAGGGTAACAAACGGATTTGTTTTTGTTCGCTTGAATCCCGGCGCAGACGATTTCGAACAATGTTACGGAAAGTTTTTCGGCGAGCTTGGGGAGCGTTTGCCTGCCTTGGATCAATTGCGTTTTGCCAAAAGATTTGTTGCGGAAGTGGATGGTAATTGGAAAATTATGGTCGAGAATTACCTTGAGTGCTACCACTGTACTCCGACCCATGAGGCTCTGTCTGATCTCATGTGCATCAAAGATTACCAGTTTCAGCAATCGGAGTACTACCTTTCCACTTGGGCACCAGCCGGACGCCCAGACAATAAAGCCTATGCCTATACGCTCAATGAGGGTTCGCAGAGGAAGTTTTCCGGCTGGTGGTTGTGGCCGAATACCACGTTCAACATTTTTCCTGGTCAGCAGAACCTTTTGGTATTCCATATGCTCCCCTTATCTTCCGAGCGGTCCATTGGTTATTGTGATTACTTTTTCATTGACGGGAAAGTCGATGAAGAAGCTGAAGCGTTGATGGACTGGGAGGGAAACGTTCTCGAAAAAGAAGATAATGATCTGATTGTTTCAGCTCATAAAGGGATGAAATCTAATGCCATTCGAAATGGAGTTTTCGTGATTGATGGCGTTAGACAGTACATCTCAGAAGGCCCACTTGCGCATTTTAATCAGCTCATCCAGCGAACTTTAGATGGCGCAGGACTCAAAAAGTAATTTCATAATCACGATGACTCTCTGCCGCCTCGGCAGTGGGGCGGCAATTTTTTCCGTAAATAATGGAACTAATAAAATGACCGCACTCGAAGTGTCTGTTCTGAAGATATCCAAGAAACCTACACGCGCGATAGCTGTACTTGCCATGGTCGGTTCGGCTGCTTGTTGGGGGATAGCGACTGTAATGAGCCGCGACGTTCTGAACCAGATATCGCCTCCCGCACTTCTGGTAATACAATTAACGGCCAGCGTAAGTTTTCTGCTTTTAATGATAATTCCAGAACGACCATCGCAATACTTTGGCAAACCGCTTTTGCGGGCATCGTTAACAGGCATTCTAGAGCCGGGTTTAGCATACACCGTTGGTCTCATTGGTTTATCTTGGACGACAGCTGGTCACTCTGCCGTCATCAGTTCGGCCGAGCCCATTTTTATTCTACTTTTGGGGTGGTTGATGTTTAAACAGCGGCCCAGCCGCCGTTTAATGGGCTGCATTGCCATGGCTTTTGTTGGCCTTTTGATTGTTTCTCAGGAGCGCATCCCGGAAGTGGCAGATAATCAGATATTAGGTGACTTTTTTATTGTCATTGCCACGATGTTTGCTGCGGGATACGTGGTGTTGTCCGCTCGTTTCAGTTCTAATTTCCCATCCGCTACGATCGCGGCGGCTCAACAAACTGTTGGTCTGATACTTGCTATTGGCGTCTACTGGATGGCTCTTTCAATAGGTCTTGTACCATCATTTTGGCACGATATTTCGGTGCCCACGGTGGTATATGCTGGATTTTCCGGCATTGTGCAGTACGCCATACCTTTTTGGTTATACCTTCTTGGCCTTCGTGTCCTAAGCGCGGGCGCGGCGGGATTGTACCTCACATTAACTCCAGTATTTGGTCTGATCGGTGCGTATTTTTGGTTAGGAGAACAACCGCATGTGATCATGTTTGCTGGCGCAGCCCTAATTCTAGGGGCAGTCGTGATAGGGCGAACGGAGACATGACGTAGCGTTCATTAACAACGATAAACGGAAGCTACGATTCATCGCTGCCGTCCTCTAATCCCGTGCCAAGGCATCAATTGGATTTAGCCTCGCGGCTTTTCGGGCAGGCAGGAATCCGAAGGTCAATCCGACAATGACAGCGGTGATGCAGGCGACCATGATGGCGTTGACCGAGATGATCATCGGGAACTGACTTCCAACCGGCGCAAAAATGGCACCCAATCCCAATGCAAGACCAACGCCGACAACTGCGCCCGTAACTGTGACAGCTGACGCCTCAATCAAAAATTGCAGCATGATATCGATCTGGCGTGCACCGACCGCCATGCGCAGGCCAATCTCCTTGGTACGCTCGGTTACTGAAACCAGCATGATGTTCATCACGCCGATACCGCCAACGACAAGTGCGATTGCGGCAATGGACGACATGAGCAGTGAAAGAATCTGCGTCGTGTTCTGGATGGTCTTGCGCATCTGGTCGCTGTTGAAGATGAAGAAATCCTTGGTGCCATGACGGCGCTCCAGAAGCGCGACGATAGCTTTCTCGGCAGCTTGGGTATCCACATTATCCGACACGCGCAGAGTGATTTCGTTGAGGCTTCCCGCCCCGCTTATCCGGGTGAAGAGGCTGGTATAGGGCACGTAGATTTGCAGCCGTTTATCCCCGCCCATGCCGCCGGTGGTTTTGGCTGCAACCCCGATAATGACGACCGGCACTTCGGCGACAACGATGACCTGCCCGATGGGGTTTGCAACATTCTTGAACAGCGCCTGTTTTGTATTGTCATCAATGACCGCCTGTTGCAGGCCCATTGCCTGACTGCGCGCATCGAAGAACCCGCCCTGCACGATCTTGCGCTGGACAACACGGAAATAGTTATCCCCCACGCCGTTGACCGTCGCGTCGACGGAAATATTGCCGAATTGGGCTTTGCCGGTCGCCGAGACGGATGGCGTTACGCTGTCTACATAGGGTTGCGATGCCAAAGCTTCCGCATCGGCAATCACAAGGCTCTTGATCTTGGCAGCATTCTCATCGCCCCAATCCTTGCCGGGAAAAATGCTGATTGTGCTGGCTCCAAGTCCGTTGATCTCTTGCAGCACCATGCGCTGCCCGCCCTCACCAAGGCCGACAACCGCAACAACGGCCGCAATGCCGACGATGATACCGAGCATGGTCAGCGCAGTACGCGTACGATGCGCAATCATGGAACGCAGCGCCATGGGCAGGGCTTCCATGAGGCGGCGCATGAAGCCGCCCAGCCATCCGACAGGTGCAGTAGATTGGGTAAGCTTCGCCGATGAAGAGAGTGGTTTATCGGGTTTGCGCTGATCGGCAACGATGGCGCCGTCCTTGATTTCGATAATCCTGTCTGCATGACCGGCGACATCCATATCGTGGGTCACTATGATGATCGTATGACCGGCAGCATGAAGCTCTTTCAGGATGTCGAGGACATTCTCGCCGCTCTTGCTGTCCAGTGCGCCGGTAGGTTCGTCAGCCAGGATGATTTCGCCGCCATTCATCAGTGCTCGCGCAATCGAAACACGCTGCTGCTGTCCGCCCGAAAGCTGGTTGGGGCGGTGGTCCATGCGATCACCAAGACCAAGGCGCTCAAGAATGGCAATAGCCCTGTCGCGGCGCTGGCCCTTTGGTGCCCCGGAATAGACCGCGGGAATTTCCACATTGGCGATGGCACCAAGATCGGGCATGAGGTGATAACGCTGGAAGATGAAGCCGAAATGCTCGCGCCGCAATTCTGCAAGTTCATCCTTCGTCAGGCCGGAGGTCTCGCGCCCGGCCATTGTGTAACTGCCCTTGGTCGGTTGATCCAGACAGCCAAGAATGTTCATGAGGGTCGATTTGCCGGAACCGCTTGCCCCGACAATCGCCACAAATTCTCCGGCTGCTATAGACACGTCAACATTGTTGAGCGCGACGACTTCCTCGCTGCCTGCTGCGAAGATACGCGATAATTGTTTGACTTCGAGGAGGGCTGGACTCATGACGCAGGTGCCCCGCTATTGGCTGCCTGCGTTGCGTCCGGAGTTGCAGCGCCGCCTTCGATGACAACCTCATCGCCGACTTTGAGACCCTCAAGAATTTCCGCCTTTATCATGTCGGTCAAGCCGACTTTGACAAACTTCTGTTCGGTTTTTCCATCGGCCAGCTTTACCGTCACCTTGTAGCGGCCATCCGGCTCTCTTGCGGAAAGGGCCGACCATGGAATGATGGGCTTATCCTTGATCGAACCGATGATGATATGCACTTGCGCCGTCATTTTCGTCCGAAGGCGTGATTCCGGATTGGGGACGGTCAGCAATCCGTCATAATAGATTGCAGCGCCCTTGCTGCTATCTGTTTCGACACTGGATTTGGCATCGGTGGTGATCGATGGCGGCGCGAAATCAATGCGCTCCAACTCGGCGTCATACTTGGTTTGCGCATCACCCATAATGGTGAACCAGACCTTTTGACCGGGCTTGGTACGCCAGACATCAGCTTCGGAAATCTTGACCTTCACGTTCATCGTATCCAGCTTGGCAACGATCACTACGGTCGGGGTTGTTTGCGACGAATTGAGTGTCTGGCCCTGTTTGGTTACGACAGCGATGACAGTGCCATCAATAGGCGAAACGATACGGGTGTAGCCAAGATTCGATGTTGCGGTTTCGACATTGACCTCAGCCTGTTCGATCTGCGCGCCAAGCGAGGCAATCTCCGCCTGTAGCGCAAAATAGTCGGATTCCGCAGTGTCGAAAGCCATTTGCGAGGCAGCTTTTTGTTCCAGCAGGGTGGTCTGGCGTTCATAGGCAGCCTGCGCCTTTTTGAGCTGGACCTGCTTGACCTTGCGTAACGCCTGACTGTTCGCCAGCTCCGCCTTTGCCACGCGCAATGCGTTTTCCTGCGGCACGGAATCTATTTCTGCAATGCGGTCGCCAGCCTTCACCGGCTGCCCGGATTCGACAAAAAGCGTTTTGACCTGACCTGAAACCTGCGCGCCGACATTGACCATCTGGACAGGCTCAAGGGTCCCTGTTGCAAGTACGGTTTCCTCAATGGAACCAAGAGCGACCGGCGCAGTAAATACGCTCTGCTCAGGTGCCTTGCCGGAGGAAAACACTTTCGCAACCAGCAGCCAGATGACAAGAATCGCAATGACGACAAAGATTGCCAATTTCAGAGCGCGGCTACGGAAGCGGGAACGGACTTGAGACATGATTCTGACCTGACAGGCTATACGGGTGCGTTCGATAGAAGGATGGGCTAGAGCGCCACATTATGGCTTTTTCACATCTGGGATGTCGCACGGAGACTGGTTTCACTCATCGCCCGGCATACATCACTCATAGACATTGCGTGTAGGTTACGAACTGTTTTTAATCCAGCTCTACTTTAGTCACAGGCGATGCGGGAGGACGTATATGCCGAAGATAGATATTGCCGCGGTGCCTGCACGTAAGGGTTCAGGCTATCCGCCACCTTTTGATGCACCATGTGCCTCGCGGACGCGGAAACGTTTGGGCGATGCGGGCGGGCTGAGTGATTACGGGGTTAATCTGATGACGCTCCCGCCCGGAGGCTGGTCCAGCCAACGCCATTGGCATAGCCACGAAGATGAGTTGGTTTATCTGCTTGAAGGCGAGCTGACGCTGATCGAAGATGACGGCGAAACAATTTTGCGGGCTGGTGATTGTGCGACCTTTCCCAAAGGAACCGGCAATGGCCATCACATGATAAATCGTTCGTCTGTTACGGCGGTCTATCTTGAGGTCGGAACGCGTAATCCGCTCGATATGACCACTTGTTCCGACATCGACATGATGAGTTCCAATGCGGATGGTAAGTTCGTACACAAGGACGGGACGCCTTATTCAAAGTGATGGGCAGCGCAGCACATTCGTTCCGTTCGACGCTGATGGATGAGCGGGGGCTTGGTTATAAAACAACCCGCTTTTCAATGCGCACAAGCTCAACGGAAAAAGGGTCAATTTCCTGAATAGTCAGCAGTGCATTGAGCTTCCTGGCAGCCTTGCCAGCCAGAAACCATTTCTTTGCAGCAAGAAAGTCAAATCGGGGTTTCCGTTTTCCATCCGCTGGTTGCGACGCCTTCATGAGAACATCCGCAACTTCGTCAATACGATACATTCCCCCTATGCTTGGTAAAGGCATCTCATCCCGCTTTTGCAGGGCCTGTCTCCGGATGTTCAGTTTTTCGGCAACATCGGCGAGACTAACAAGATCGGGACGTATCTCACGAAGCTGCGTTCCTGTGGGAAGGGATTTAATTATTGTTCGGGCTGCATTGAGAATCACACTTTCAGCATCATCGCCGTCGGCTTCCAACTCGATACCCAACAGTCGTGGATTACCAGTCCCGATGACGGCATCTTCAAAACCTGCGCCAAAAATGGCATCAGACAGCTCATATGGGTCATGTTTCCCGTTGGGAAGTTCAAAAACTAGTTCGAACTCAAATTGTTCAGTCATTTTGATCCTGCTGCTTTTCATTTTTCTTAACGCAGCCCAGTGCCTTCTGTTTCAGCTTCGCCGCGTGGTTTCCGGGATTCTGGGGCGTTGAGTTGATAGTCATCTGACAAAACTTTCCACAGCGGCAATCGTCACTATTCGCTGGACATTTTAGAAGCCCCCAAGCATGGCCGCCGCCTCGTGTTTCGACTGACCAGCCTAAAGCTTCCAACTCGCGCAGAACATTTTCGACCTCTTTTTTGGGATGCCGATCGCGTGACAAACTTAATCTCCATTAATAAAGTTGTCAACTGACAACTTTAAAGTGTGTACATGATTGAATTTTTCAGGTTCGGATTTGATTTAGACGACCGGTATCGAAATGTCTGTCGAACTATAGTGGTACAGGGCTCTCTACGTGCCGAATCGAAATTGCTCTAATGTGACGAAGTACGATGTTTTACAACCGGGGAATTGAACGTTGACTTTAGTCGGCTGGCTCGTCGCTGACTGTCAGGTTATGTTCCTCCCACTCAGCCAGCGGGATTTCGTCACCTGCAAGAAATTCAAAGGAAACAATGTCAGCGGCGTTTGCGCTCACTTCGCATTTGTACTGGATATTATACCAGCGCCTTCTGCTTCTGAATGCACCGCCTGTAACCAGCAAAGAAACGCCGGAAAATCGGGGTTCGGCCATGGCGTAGGCCACAAGGGTTTCGGGGCGCGAGGCCGGGTCTGAACGATGGACCTGTTCCATCGCTTCAATATTGCAAAGTTGAATAATGCGCTCTTCGGATACGAGATGCCGGAGACTTTCACGCGCCTTGCGGCTGCGCGGGTCTGCCAACACCTGCTGCGAGAAAAGTTTTTCGGCGTGGTGCATAGGTGCCGCCTCAGACTGGGGCAAAGAGGCTTGCGGCGCGGGTGAAACAGGTGCAACAGGTTTCGGCTCCGGCGGTGCGGACACTTCAGAAGGGGCGGCGGGACTTTGTTGCGGCGGTGCGGCGACAAGCTCGATCGGAACTGATGTTTCCGGCAGCTCCGGCAGGCGTTCGGTAGTCATGCGGGCAAAGAGCAGGCATAGCGCGACGTGCAGAAAAAATGCGGCCAGGATGCTCCACCAGAACATGCGTGAACTCTGTGGAGCCGCGTCTTCCATAGTCTAAGGTTCAACCGTTATGCTAGCGGCAATTGTTGCTGCACGGGTGGGCGCGTACAAATGTCCATTGGAGTTTCGGTCTAACTGCATTATCTGGGATGATAAGAACGACAGGGATGGAATTGCAATGGCAGACGTGACGAAGACCGAAGTCCTGGAACGGTTGAAGACAGTGACCGGTCCGGATTTCAACAGCAATATTGTCGAACTGGGCTTGGTCTCAGATATTTTCATAGCCGACAATAAGGTGTTTTTCTCGATCACTGTACCTGCCGAGCGAGCGCAAGAGCTGGAGCCGCTTCGTGCAGCCGCCGAACGCGTCGTGAAGGCCATGCCGGATGTGAAGGGTGCCGTGGTTGCACTGACAGCAGAAAAGCGTGGTGGACCGACGAGCGACGATGCGCCAAGACCGGCACCAGCACCAAGACCTGCCCCACCGGCAAGAACGGCGCAACGCCCGGCACCGGCTGGCGCTGTGCCACCGCAACGGGTGCCCGCTCAGGCCCCGACCGGCGCGGGTCATGGTCATGCAGGCCACAGCCATGCTGCTGCTCCAGTCAAATCCGGGGTGCCCGGTGTTGGTGCCATCATTGCCGTTGCATCAGGCAAGGGCGGCGTTGGCAAGTCGACGACTGCGGTCAATCTGGCTTTGGCTTTGCAGGCCAATGGACAGCGTGTCGGTATTCTGGATGCGGATATTTACGGGCCTTCCATGCCGCGTCTGCTGCACATCTCCGGCAAGCCGGAAGTCGTTTCAGGCCGTGTTTTGAAACCCATGGAAGGTTACGGGCTGAAAGTGATGTCGATTGGCTTTCTCGTGGACGAGGAAACCCCGATGATCTGGCGCGGCCCAATGGTCATGTCGGCGCTGACGCAGATGCTGCGTGAGGTGCAGTGGGGCGATCTCGATGTGCTGGTCGTCGATATGCCACCCGGCACCGGCGATGCGCAGTTGACCATGGCGCAGCAGGTGCCGCTTGCCGGTGCGGTGATTGTTTCGACGCCTCAGGATCTGGCGTTGATCGATGCGCGCAAGGGGCTCAACATGTTCAAGAAGGTGGATGTGCCGCTGCTCGGCATTGTCGAAAACATGAGTTACTTCATCGCGCCTGACACGGGTGCGCGTTACGACATTTTCGGGCATGGCGGTGCTCGCAAAGAGGCGGAGCGCCTTGGCGTGCCCTTCCTTGGCGAAGTGCCGCTGGTCATGGAAATTCGTGAGATGTCGGATGCCGGAACGCCGGTGGTCATCAGCAATCCGGACGGCCCGCAGACCAAGGTTTACCGCGAGATCGCAGCCAAGGTCTGGGATCAGTTAAAAGCCCCAAAGGGTGGCCGTACTGCCCCGGCTATCGTGTTTGACTGACGATTTGCAAGCGGGATTTAAGCAAATATCCCCCCGTCCAGAATATGAGCGGGAGGATATGAAACGGCATACTGCCTCCTGTGTGGTAAGACCCGAATTTACTGCACGATTTGCAGTTTTGCCCTTTGCCTTACTGCGGTAATCGGTGAGCGGGCATCGAGAAAGTCTTGGACTTCGGCAAATGACACATGCCCATCACGGTCCTGATCAATCTCTCCAAAATGGTCGGCGATAAACCCCCAATCGGCGTCGATAGCCTGTTTGGCAGTAAGCTGGTTTACACCACCGCTGGCAGCATCGAACGTCGCCCGCAATTCCGCATCGACTGTCTTTTGCACTGTGGCGGTGGTCTCTTGCACGGGCTTTTCGCCCGGAGCGCGTTTACGTATATCCATGCGATCACCTGCAAGTCCTGTTCCGGTCATCGCGGCAAGGATAAGTAGCAGCGCGGGGATTTTTATGTGTTTCATGACGGTACCTTTCAGCGAGTGGCTGCAATTGGAAGGGCACGGCTTGCCAATGTCGAGGACATCGGAGCGGTAATGGAAGCGGGTGTTCCATAGGGTGGTGCATCATAAAACTGATCAAGTGTCTGTTTCAGCGGCACGCGGGCTTCCTCAGAATAGTAGATCATATGTCCACCGGCGAAGTTTTTGACCGGAACGCGATCAAGGAGGGTTTTATTGGTTCCCTTATCGAAAACAACCCCCTTAAGCTGCCGTTCCGACTGGTAGAATGTCGTGACGGCATCATAATAGCCATGAACAGTTATAAGCTTGAGGGACGGATCATAACCCAATGCGGCAACAATATCTGGAAGGCCATTTTTCTCTTCGCTTGTCTTCCAAAGCTCGAATGCCAGTTTAGGTCCACGATCGACACCGGGATCAGTGGTTTGCCAGGACGCATTAAGATAACTTGATTTCGGTTTGTAATTCGCCTCATCCGGAAGATAGGTCGTAATTACATTGTGCAGGGCGTCTTCTTCGAAGAAGTCGAAATCATAGCTCATGTCCGTTGGCTTGCCATTTTTGTCCAAAGGCTTCTTCACGTGCATTCTGGCATCATAAGCATTGAACGCATAACCCGGCTTCAGGATGTCTGTCAGTGCAGGGAGGTACCAATTTACGGATGGATAATCATCGACGGAAGCACCCGTATAAGCAGAGATGTCTGATGTTGGTGGTTCCCACCAGTTTGGCGATAATGATGGGACATACGTGTTGGCGGTGAAGTCCCGCAGCAGTTCTGCAAACTCATCAAGCGATTTTCCGCCGCGTACTGTGGTCTTCTTTAGATGATCGGCCACCATTGCAAAGGTTGGGAGATAATCGGCTGATGCGTCATCATCGTAATTGAACGCTGGCGAATGGAAAACAACGCCCGTTAGTACAACCGGTTTGTTGTTTGAAGAGGTTTTCTCAAAGCCACTTGTCCCGGCTTTGACCATGGCATGGGCGAGTTTTGGCACACGTATGCCTCCGCCGTAGGATTCGCCGTAAAGATATTTAGGTGAGGTCTGGCGATTGTTCACATTGACATAACGGGTGATGAAATCGCGGGATATCTTGATGTCTTCAGACACACCCCAAAAAGACTTGTTGGTATTTGGTGCAATTGCCTGTGAAAAACCTGTGCCAGGAATTGGATCGACAAAAACCAGATCGGATTTATCAATCAGTGATTCCTTATCTTCGATTACCGGAAAACTCTGTGGCCTGCCATTTGCCCATTCTGCGGGTACGTTGGGGCCGTCGGTAAAAACCCTTTTTGGGGCAAAGGATGCCAGGTGAAGATAGATTGAGGAAGCGCCGGGGCCACCATTGAAAAAGAAGGTAACAGGCCGGTTTTCTTTCGGCAGATCATCACGTGTATAGGATGTATAGAAGACGGAGACTTCAGGGCCCTCTTTCTCAGGGTTCTTGTCAAAGGCAGTGAGATGGCCCGAAGATGCCGTGTACCAGAGTTTTTTACCATTGAGCGTCATGGAATGGCGCTTGACGGAAGGTCTCTCATCTACCGCCACCGGTAGAGACGCATCTGGCAGGCCATCATAGGTCGTCGTATCATTCAGAACGTAGTCATCAGGCGCGAAGAGTATGTAGGCTTCTTCCAGAAGGTTGGCATCAGCGAACAGGCGTTCTGTTTGCCGCAATTCTGTATCTTTCTCTCCCGATTTGACCAGGCCAGCAGCCTTTAGATCGCCTATTGCTTTTTCGCGATTGCCCGCGCGCACCAAGGCGGCAGCTTCAAGCACCAGATCTTTCTTTTGCGCATCAGTTAATTGGTCGATTTTGTTGGGTTGTAAGGGTGGAGATACTTTGGGTGGGGTTTGCGTCTCCACGACACTTGGAAAGCTGCTTGTCGAATTCTCATTCAATGACACGGATGAATCAGAACCGTCACACGCAGCAATAGCCAGTGCGGCGAAAAGTAATAAATAACGATAATTCATGGATGAAATTCCTGGTTGGAAACGCATCCATCTGAGCAGAAAGCCAACTCTTGACAATTCGCCTAAAGTTTAATCGGCCAATAAATATGCATATTTTTTGGCTTCAACTATCAAAATATCCGGCCATTATTGCCGCCGCCATGCAGCAATGGCTTGGCCTGCGCAGGAGCAGCGCCGCGTTTCCTGACGGTCAGGCCGAAGCGGCGAGTTGGATATCGTCCAGCGTAATATTCGAAGCTTCGAATGCATGACTGTTTTCATCAAGCCAATCCATGAGAGTTGATGGCTTGCGCCGCACGATATTTTCAAAGACATGGTTGGGTTCACGCGCCTCGGAAGGCGGGTTTTTGTCCCATTCAATGACATACTCAATGACATCGCTTCGCATGCCGAGCCGTTGCATCATCTCGCGCGTATGCTGCTCGCCGACTTCCAGATAGCGGATATTCCTGCCCAGAACGCGGTTCAGTTTTCGCAGCTTCTGACGGGCTGTCAGCGCCTCCGGTCCAGACAAACGACATACCTCTTCACGATGCCCGCCATGCATGAGAATTTGCGCCGCGGCTGATGCAACATCACTTTCGTGGATCATGGTTTTCGCCATATCGCCGGAGGGGCCGCGTACGACATTTTCCGTCTTGATGGAGTGAGCCCAGCCAAACATGTTCGACATCAGCTCGACCGGCATGAGAATGGTCCACTCAAGGCCGCTTCTGCGGACAGCTTTTTCAATGGAACCCTCGCGCCCGTTCGCTCAACTACACGAACTTGTTCGACCCAGTTGGGAGTGGTGCGTGGGCCGGAGGCTGGTTCCGCGGGAAAAATAAAGACGGAGCATGGGATAACGGCTCAACCAGTGCTCAGCCACACAATTGGGGATATGGCTACGAAGAGGGCAATGCCTGGTCGTACGCATTCCTTGCGCCGCAAGACGGGCAGGGCTTGGCCAATCTCTATGGCGGTCGCGACAAGCTGAAAGCCAAACTTGACGCGTTTTTCACTACGCAACCTCGTCTCGAGAGAGGGGATTATTGGGAGGTAATTCACGAAATCAAAGAGGCATATGAAGTGAACAGGCTCGCCGGTGTTGGTGAGTATCAGCATTCGAACCAGACTGTGCATCACTCCATCTATATGTATAATTATGCAGGCTCGCCTGCGACCGGACAGAAATACCTTCGTGACGTCATGGACAAGCTGTACTTCACCGGGTTTGACGCTAATGGCGTCTCAGATGGCACTGGCTATATCGGCGATGAAGACAATGGCGAAATGTCTTCATGGTATATCTTGAGCGCGATGGGCGTTTATCCTGTGAGTATGGGACGACCGGAATATGCAATCGGCGCGCCCAACTTCCCCCGAATGACAGTTCGTTTGAAGACGATAAAGAACGGCGAGAAAACACTGACTATTCGTGCACCCGGCGTTAGTTCCGCCAATCGTTACGTGCAAAGTGTCAAATTGAACGGAACGCCGGTGCTTCGCAACTACATCCTTCATTCGGAAATCGCCGAGGGTGGCACCCTTGATTTCGTCATGGGCCCCAATCCATCGCAATGGGGGAGTGGCGTAGATGACGTTCCGACATCAATTACCAAGGGTGATGCAAAGCCAAAGCCATTGGTCTCCTTGGTTCATACAAACAATTATGATGGTGCTTTCAGCAATACTGCTCAGTTTGGTGTTCTCTTCGATAGGCATTCCGGTACGGGTGTCTGGAACAGTGGCTCAGCCAACGGCTGGATTGATCTATGGGTGTTGGATACCAAGCCTGTCAGCTTGGCCAAAATGTACACTCTGACCTCTGGCGCTACGAATCTGAACAGCCCGAAAAGCTGGACGGTCAAGGCATCCAATGATGATGGTACAACGTGGGAAGTGCTCGACCAGCGCAAGGATGAGACTTTCCTCTGGGGCCAGCAAACACGTCCCTTCGCGCTCAACACGACAAAAGCATACAAGCGATACCGGCTTGAATTTGATGGAGCGACACCTGTTAATCTGGCTGAGTTCGAGTTGCTGGGTGAAACTCCGTAATATTCCATAGGCAGCAAATGATAAGAAAACCCGGCCAAATCGCCGGGTTTTCTACTTCTGGTTTAGGCCACTAAAGCCCGGCAAATTGGTCCGTTGCGCGGATCAGCCGATCAAGAATACCCGGCTCCAGATAGGCATGGCCGGCTCCTTCGATCAGATGGAACTCCGCATCGGGCCAAGCCTTGTGGAGTGCATAGGCATATTTGACAGGGCAAGGCATATCATAGCGACCTTGGACGATCACACCCGGAATGCCATGAAGCTTGTTGGCGTTCCGTAAAAGCTGCCCTTCTTCCAGCCATGACCCATTCATAAAGTAATGGTTTTCCAATCGGGCAAAGGCCAGCGCGTAATGGCCATCGCGGAAGTGGGCTGAGTAGTCAGGATTGGGAAGAAGCGTAATCGTTTCGCCTTCCCATATCGTCCAAGCCTTCGCCGCTTCAAGTTGAGCGACAGGATCATCACCAGTCAATCGCTTGTGATAGGCCGCAACCATATCACCGCGCTCTTCCTCCGGAATTGGTTTCTGAAACAGTTCCCATTTGTCCGGAAACATCTCGGAAACTCCGAATTGATAGTACCAGTTTATCTCTGCTTTGGTGACTGTATAGATGCCGCGCAAGATCAGTTCACTGACACGTTCCGGATGCTTTTCCGCATAAGCGAGGCTAAGTGTCGAACCCCACGAACCTCCGAACACCATCCATTTCTCTGCCCCGGCAAGCTTTCGCAAGCGCTCGATATCTTCGACAAGATGCCATGTCGTATTCGCGTTGAGATCAGCGTGCGGGACCGACCGACCGCAGCCGCGCTGATCGAACAGCGTAACGTCATAAACATCCGGATTGAAAAGGCGGCGGTGATCGGGGGATACGCCACTTCCGGGTCCGCCATGCAGAAACACCGCAGGTTTGCCACCCTTTTTGCCAGAGCGTTCGTAATAGATGGAATGTCCGTCACCCACATCGAGCATACCGGTTTCGTAGGGTTCTATAGGCGGATAAAGCGTGCGCAGTTGTGTCATCAATGCCTCTTGATGCTTTGAATATAATGGCCGGGAAAGCTTGTTTCGATGATCAGAAACATCCTGCGATACGTGATTGCGCAGCAGGATGTTCACTGTCGGGAGGAGGGTAGACTTGCTACCGGCTTGCAAGCTGGAGTTACGTAATGACGCTTGGTTCCTTGCGTCCTGTCTGTGTCTTGATGCCGGAAAGCTCTTCGGCAGCAATGATCAGATCGGCAAGCGCTGCCTGCGTTTCCAGATCATGCCGTGATGGATCAGGCTCATAGCGTTCAATGTAAACGCGGATCGTGGCACCTGATGTCCCGGTTCCGGACAGGCGGAAGACAACGCGGGAACCACCTTCGAAAAGGACGCGGATGCCCTGATGCTCGCTGACGGATTTATCGACAGGATCGTGATAGGCAAAATCATCGGCAGCGGAGATTTTCAAACCCTGAACGGAAGTGCCGGGGAGGCTGGAAAGCTTGGCCCTTAAAGCATCGATTACCTTGTTTGCGCTGTCCGTATCGACACCTTCATAGTCATGGCGTGAATAATAATTGCGGCCATAAGCCGCCCAATGTTCGGAAGCAATTTCCTGTACGCTGATGCGGCGCGCGGCAAGAATATTGAGCCAGAGCAGAACAGCCCAAAGCCCGTCCTTCTCGCGTACATGGTTTGAGCCCGTGCCAGAGCTTTCCTCACCGCAGATCGTCGCCATATCTGCATCAAGCAGATTGCCGAAGAATTTCCAGCCGGTCGGCGTCTCATACATGCCGATTTTAAGCTTTTCCGCCACGCGATCAGCGGCTCCGCTGGTCGGCATGGAGCGCGCGATGCCTTTAAGGCCAGCCTTGTAGCCCGGTGCAAGGTGAGCATTGGCAGCAAGCATGGCAAGCGAGTCGGATGGGGTGATGAAAATACCCTTTCCGATGATCAGATTGCGGTCACCATCACCATCGGATGCAGCACCGAAATCCGGTCCGTCCGCCGACATGAGGAGATCATAGAGTTCTTTGGCATAAACGAGATTGGGATCGGGATGATGTCCGCCAAAGTCCGTCAACGGCACGAAATTGAGGCAGGTGCCTTCCGGCGCGCCGAGGCGCTTTTCGAGAATTTCCTTGCCGTAAGGCCCCGTCACGGCATGCATGGAATCAAAGCGCAGCGTGAAACCCGACTTGATCAAAGCGCGGATAGCGTCGAAGTCGAACAATGTTTCCATCAGGGCCGCGTAATCAGCAACGGAATCAACGATTTCGACGTCCATGTCGCCGAGCTTTTGCGTGCCTATCGCGTCGATATCGATATCAGCGCTTTCTGCGATCTTGTATTCCGTGATCGTCCTGGAAATTGCGAAAATGGCTTCGGTGATCTTCTCGGGCGCTGGGCCGCCATTGCCGATGTTGTATTTGATACCGAAATCTTCGTTGGGGCCGCCGGGATTATGACTGGCCGAGAGAATGAGGCCGCCGAAGGCTTTGTTCCTGCGAATGAGATGCGAGGCTGCCGGGGTGGAAAGGATACCGCCCTGACCGACAAGAACGCGGCCGAAGCCATTGGCAGCGGCCATCTTCAATGCAATCTGGATAACTTCCCGATTGTAGTAACGGCCGTCGCCGCCGATCACCAGTGTCTTGCCCTCATATCCTTCAAGGGAATCAAAAACGGACTGGATGAAGTTCTCCGCATAGTTCGGCTGCTGGAACACTGGGACCTTCTTGCGAAGCCCTGATGTGCCGGGCTTCTGATCATCGAATGGTGTGGTGGCAACGGTTTTGAACATATTCACTTTCCAGTTTCAGCCTGTATCCGGTGTCGTCCAAGATCGACTTACGCAATCTATGAGGCGTCAGACGATCAGGTCAACACGACAAAAGTCAGGCAGCGGAAATAAAGCTTCATCATGCATAACGATGAATGCGTGAAACGATCAGTTTGGTGTGATCTGGCGGAGAATACATGCGGTATCGAGCATGTGGACAGGCCCGTACGTGCCGCTGGTACAACGTGGTGCCAGTTGCGTTACGAGCGATGGGCCTGACGCTTTCGCAGATGCTTCAATGGTGGTGAGATCGGCGCTGAAGAAACCGCGAAAGGATGCAGGAACCCGCTGATTGGCAAGGGTATCCTCCTCGATAATGAGGTGGTCGAGTTTCAAGGTCCTTATGCGATCGCTCAACAGTTTTGGATCGTTCGTCAAAACAATATCGCGAACAGCCTGCATGCGCTCAAGAGTGGGCATGAAGTACCCGCGTTGATAGGCAATGGTGAGTTCACGGCTGAACAATGTCGAACGATTGGTGAGAACCGGAGAAAAGTCGAGGTCCCTGACGAAACCACCGACCACCGCTTTTTCCGGCAGGGCGGAAATAGCGGCAATAAGAGAGGGGTTTGCCGGGTAGCGAATCTGGAGCTTCACATCGGCAGCCAGACCTATGGCTCCGGCAAGCAGACCGAAAAAACTAACGGTCATGGCCCCCCGCCAGCGTGGCCAATTACGCATGACGATAGGTAAGGTGACGTTGCGTATCCATGCAAGTAAAAGCGGCAAAGTCCCAAAATACGGCAAGATCAGAAAGAACGAGGTGTAACGGCTCGGAATGTGCAGCTTGAACATCATCACAGTAGCAACAGTAGCGAGGCCAAGAGAAACTATGACAAGATAGGCAGGCAAGGCTGAACGCGGCATGTCCGGGCGGCTGGTTTTGAACAATCCCAAAAAGAGTAAAAGTGGACCGGAGAAATACCAGAATATCAGCCAGATTATCTTGGGATCGCTTATACCATCGCACCGATCGGAGAAAATTCCGGTTCTTTGCGAGCAGAAATACTCAATCGAGCCGTCAGGGGAAAAAACCGCCCCGCGCCCCGTCGCCCGAAATGTCGGAATATCGCGAGCCTCCGCGAGGTTCATGATAGGGGCAAACTCATTAGTCCCAAGAGTGAATGGCAAAATGCCGGCAATCGTTGCGGCGGCCGCCACGAGAATGATTGCAATACGCCGCTTGCTCAGATCCATCCATGGATTTTGCCATGGCGTGATTGCCGAGAGGCCAATGATGCCGGATGTGACAAGCGCCATCTGGGGATAGGAGCCCGTCAGCAACAGCTGCCCGATGGCGGTTTGCCAGATCATTCGGCGCGACAGGCCATCAAGCACCATCAACGTCAGAAGTGGCCAAAGCGCGCGCGGTGTTCCACTGGGAACCAGATCGCCCCGCGCGAGAAGGTGCACCAGGACTGCGACAACGACGAAGGTGATAATTGGTTCGACACCGAAAGAACGCAGCAGGCGATAGGCAAAGAATGCCATTGGAGGGTACAGGAAAGGCGGAAAAAACAGCACAAAAGTCAGCGGCTTGATACCTGCCGTCCAGCCAAGCCGGTAAAGTGCATCATAAAGCCAGGGGCTGACCGATGACCAGTAATCGGCGATAAGGTCACCTTTGAGGATATCGGGATTTTCAATGCGACCCATCCAGGACAGGAACATCCGTGCATCATCCGGAATACCGTGAGGATTCTGGGTTGCCTTGATAAGCAGCGCGATGCCGGCAATAACACCGAGCAAGACCGTGACCGGCATCCAGAAGCTGTCTTCGTCGCGCCGCTCAAGCTTGGCTTTTACAAAATCCATAATGCTCAACATGGTTATATCGTCGTCTTCTTGCCGCCGCGCACGAGCCCGATGAAATCGCCGACAAAAGGCGCGCCGGCAATAGCGGGAATCACGTAACGCAATGTGGCGAGGATACCGAGAAGCGCTGCCGATTCCGGGGAGAGATAGGGTGCGTAGAAAAAGATGATCGCAGCATCGCGCGTGCCGACACCGGCGAAGGTGAAGGGCAGAAGGCCGACGAGAATTGCAAGGGTGGCGAAGGCAGCATTTTCAAGAATGGGGACATTTCCATGCAAGGCCTGTGAAAACAGCCAGAACTGTAACAGATGCGCACCCCAGATGATCACCGAAAGTACAATGACACCGATGGCATGAGCGGGACGTTGCCAGAAAGTTTCGGAAACCAGCTGCCAGCTCGTAGCAGTCTTTTCAATGAGCCTGCGCACTTTTCCCGGCATGACCTTGCCGAAGATTTCAAGAATGAAAGGCAAAATGCGCAAGGGAAGGATGACAAGCAGCAGCACTGTGCAAAGTCCCGCAACAGGCAGCAGAAACCAGAGCATCGCTGGGCGGTCAAGCCCGACCACGATCAGCCCGAATACGCCCCATACCAGCAGGGACATCATATCGAGGGCTTTTTCCAGAACAACGGTGGCATAGGACAGTCCGGTATCCATCCCGTGACGTCTGGACATGACATGGCCCTTGGCAAGATCGCCAAGCTTGGAAGGCAGGAAAAGGTTCAGCGTGCTTGCGGCGAGTATGAGCCGGTTCGACTCAAGAAATGAGATACGATTATCGACAAGAGCGGAAAACCGCCATGCGGTGAGCAACGTCAACGGAATGACAAACAGAAGTCCTGCAATAAGCCAGTTGGTATCGGCAGCGCGAATGGCCCGGGCCAGCCCGTCCGCATCCAGCGAAGCATAGAGAAGGCCGAGGATGATCGCGCTTACGCCAAGACCGATCAGCTTACGCATGAACGCTCTCCAGCTTGCGTTCGAAACTTGCGTTCTGCCCGTCGCCGGGTATGGCGATTTCTATAAAGGCTGCTTGCTGGCTCTGCTGATAAACCCGTGCCATGACCGTGGTAGTCGACGTCTGGTGACTGGAAATGCCGACCAGCACCACATCCTTCCAGTCCTTGTCAGCCGTGATCTGGTCGTGGACCACCCAGCCCCCGGCGGTCTTTACAAACTGCCGTCTATAATTGTAGGGCGCGGGTGATTTGCCGGTCACCAGTATTTTCTGCAAGAGACGGCGGACCAAATCCGGGAAGAACCTGCCCAGACTGATCATCAGGCAGCGCAGGATGACATTCTTGACCGGCGTAAGGCGTGTACTCTTCGCCCAGCCCATTTGTCCTGAAATGGTGATTTCATCGCCAGAGCGCTCGACGGATGAACCGCCCAGATGGGTCACGGCTACACGCCCGCTTTGCGTGCGCAGCGTTACACCGGTGTCACTGGCAACAAGCTTGTCACCTGAGAAGAACTTGTAGACACCGCCCTTGAGAAGCGAGGCAACCAGCACATCTCCCCGCTGCCGCTCGACCAAGAGGCCGCAGCCGGGAAACGATACACTTTCTGGAAGGGTCAAGGGGCTGGATGGCCGCTTTTCCTGAAACTCACGCAGGGTAAAGAGCCAACCCCAAAGATGATGCGCAAGAATGCGATCATCCGAATAGCATGGAGTTTTGGCTTCGATGATAGGCTTGAGCGCAAGGTTGTTGATGCGCAGGGCATCCTTATGCCACGCGCCGGCGATCTCAAAGCCGAAGGGGAAGAAATTCAGTGTTCCCCGATTGGCATATTCGCCGCCGACAGTGCCATCCGGATGAACGAAATTGGCAAAGAAACCGATTGCCGCCGTCAGGGGCTTTCGCAATTGCAGGTCTGGTCTCCGCCGGTCGAGATCAGACAGGAGCCCGATAGTCAGCGACAAATAGCCGAGGTCAGCTCCACCATACTCATCGAACCAGCCTTCGCTGCTCTGCCATGACAGAAGCCTTTTCAGGCGCATGTCGATCTGTGCATCGAATTTCTGATCGGGATAGCGGACCCGTGCACGCTCAAGGCAGGAAATGATGAGTGCCTCATGATTTGACAGGCGGCCACTTTCCGTATGCGTAGCCAGCCAGTTTGCGCGCTTCTGCACGAAGGTATCAATTTCCGCATCGCCGGACAGGTCCAGAATATTCAAGGATTCAAGAATGGCGAAAAGCGAAAAGGCTGCTGCTCCGGCAGCGCGCTCGAAAGGATAGTAATCGTCGCAGGACCCATCGGGATGGGCCGAGCGTGCCGCATAGCGGATACCCGCAATGACAAACTCGCGGATCAGCGGGTCCTGATAATAAACATTTCCCGGAAGGTCCGGTGTTGACCAGACAAGCGCCAGCGGTAGGACGAATTCCTGGCTCATGCCGCAGGGAAAATCGATCATGCGATAGTGCCAGTAGGCGCGATCGAAACAGCCATAAGTGGGGCTGACCGGCGTGCGGTCAAGTAAGGTCAGCAGCTTCGGAATGTCGGTGAGGACAAGCCGCGAAATGGCCGAGCGCAATTCAGCCTGCATAGGTTTCCGCCTGTTCATCACTGCCATCACCCAGACGCTCCCGGCGCATCTGGTACTGGATATCTTCAAGCAGTTTACGATTTATGCCGTTGATCTCGCCGAGCAGCGCACAGAGCCAGCAGAGAAGAGCGGCAATGAGCATGACGGCTGCAAAAATCAGGCTCGGCACATGAGTGCGGGTAGAATCCTGGAAAAAGAACACCAACCAGCGGGCACTGAAGAAAAGGCCAATGGCCAAGGGGACAAGGCCAAGCATCAGGAATGTCTGGCCCGGACGGTAGACAAACATCGACCGGATAATCGAAAGGCTGGAGCGCATCACATAGCGCGGTATGCTGCGAACAAGGCGGGAAGGACGCGTTTCGCCATTCACGCGGATGGGTACGGATACGACCCTGACGCCTGATCGTCCCGCCTGGATGATTGATTCAAGGGTATAGGTATAGCTGTCGAAAATGTTCAACCGCATTGAGGCTTCGCGGGAGATGGCGCGAAAACCACTGGGCGCATCGACGACACTGGCGCCGGAGGTAAAACGCACAACCCAACTGCCAAGGCGCTGGAGAAGCTTCTTGATCGGCGAGAAATGTTCGATGCTGCGGATGGGCCGACTGCCAACCACAAGCTGGGCACGCCGTTCAAGGATCGGTGCAACGAGAAGGGGAATATCGTCAGCATTATACTGGTTATCGGCATCCGTGTTGACGATAACATCCGCGCCTTCTTCAAGTGCACGGTTTATCCCTGCCACGAATGCTTTTGCGAGGCCGCGATTGACCGGAAAGTCGACGATGTGATCGACACCGCATTCCTTGGCGACTTCCACGGTCCTGTCCTTGCTGCCATCATTGATAACGAGCCATTCCACGGTGTCGAAGCCTTCAACCTTGCGCGGGAGACAGGCAAGGGTTTCAGCGAGGGTTCCCTCCTCGTTGAAACACGGAATTTGAATCATAAGCTTCAAGACAGAAAGTCTCCACATCCAACATGAAAAAGGCCACTCGTGAGTAGCCTTTTTCCATCGTCGGTTGCAAGTCCCGCTTTGTGTCGGATTGTACTATCGAACAACGACCTTGGCACCAACCTCGGCGCGATTGTAGAGATCAATGATGTCCTGGTTCATCAGGCGGATGCAGCCGGAAGACATGGCTTTGCCGATTGACCACCATTCAGGAGTACCATGCAGGCGGTAGCCTGTATCGCCCCCCTTGTTGAAGAGGTAGAGCGCGCGGGCACCCAGCGGATTGGTCAGGCCGGGGTTCATGCCGTCGCGGAATTCAGCGAGTTCTGGCCGGCGCTTGATCATCTCTCTTGGCGGTGTCCAGCGTGGCCATTCGCGTTTCAGCGCTATGCGTGCCGCACCATTCCATTCGAAGCCTTCCTTGCCGACGCCGATCCCATAACGCATTGCTTTACCGCCGCCGAGGACGAAGTACAGGAACTTTGCCTGTGTATCCACGATGATTGTGCCGGGAACTTCGCCGCCGTCATAACGGACTTCCTGACGGAGAAATTGTGGAGGGATTTTTGCGCGGGGAATGGCGGGAAGAACGTAGCCTGCATCCGTAACCGAGCTGTAAGAGGCTGTTGAGTAATTAAACCCAATCGTGGAACAGCCAGCCAGAGCAGTTGCGCCGATAAGGCCAACCGCCAGAACGATAGTTTTAAATCGCATGATCACCCCGATAGTTGTACGAATCTGTGTGGTACTTATTATTGCCTCTTTAGTATCATTATTGTTAAAGCTTCATTAACCGTAAAGCTTAGTTTTCCATTAACCATGGTTTTCACCTACCTAGAGGTGTATTTTCCAACACATGGTTGCAAAATTGCCGATAGAATCACCATCATGCCCATAGTCAGTCTTGGCCAGACCAGCCCACTCATCGATGGACGGCAATCGGAGAACGCCATGCTGGTGCGCCGCGGCGTGCAGCGGCTTTTTCTGGAAATGGGACTGGCAGTGATGCCGGAACTATCGCTTGCTTCTGGCAGGCGCGCTGATCTTGTGGCTCTGTCCCGCAGCGGGGAAATCTGGATCGTCGAGATAAAGTCATCCATCGAAGACTGGAGGGTCGATCGGAAGTGGCCGACCTATCGCGATTATTGCGACCGGCTGTACTTTGCCACCCATCCAGGCGTTCCGGCCGATATTTTTCCCGAGGATTGCGGTTTTATTCTTTCGGACGGGTATGGCGCTGAAATTATCCGCGATGCACCGGAGCACAAGCTTGCACCGGCAACGCGCAAGGCGATGACATTGCGTTTCGCGCGTGTGAGCGCCGCGCGTATGACTCTTGCCGAACTCTCTGGTATCGATCTGCCCGAAACGGACATGGAATAGGCATCAAGCCCGCAGTTTGGTGATTTTCGCTGCGTCTAAAGGCGAATTGACGGCACCAGAGCACAACCTATGGTTATGAATAGCTAATATCTACAACTTTAAAAATGTTGAGAATTATTCATGCTATTTCATTTCAAGGCGGCGGTCAGTCCCGCACAGAACCATCGCGCGCATTATTCAAAAATAGGCAGCCTCTCAATACTTATTCTGACTGCAACCGGCGGGACTGCTCCTGCGGATGACCGGATATCAGTTGCCGGACCGGCGCAGCTCATGGGCCGGGTTACGGCAGATGTGGACGCAGGAGTCACGGATATATGGTCGAACAACATCTCCGATGAAGGTATCAAACGAACCAGGCTGGACCATATGAAGGAGGTGGCTGATTGGGACGCCATGCGCGAGGCATATGACTGGAAGGATGGGCGCGAGGGCACAGAGACAGCTGCCATGCGCAGTCTGTTTAGAAATAGCGTTGATGCAGAATTCAACACGGAAAAATTTGACCGTGCACGAGACCTATTCGCGACGCTGCTGACGATGAGCGACACCGCAGTCGATGTCGACGATATCGAGCCCGCTTTAATAAATGCAGTTGTCGACGACCCGCTGGCATTCAGAATTCTGCTCCTGTATTCGGAAGACTATCCCGCTTGGGCTTCAAGCCGCGATGGATTGTCAAGATTTGAAGCCTTTGAGAGAAACGCCGGGGAGCTGCCAAATGCGATCAAGGAGATAATTGTCGCCGAACGCATTGCCGAAGTATTGAATGGTATTCAAGCACAAGTTGAACGCTTCAACTCCCTCACCGTTCAATTGGCTGATCCAATGGCGTACCAAGGTGCTCTGACTAAAACGGGTTTAGGCACGCTGATATTGCAGGGCATCGGCACCTATACGGGCGAAACCCGCATCGATGCCGGGCTGCTGGTGCTGGACGGGCAAAAAGCCGGGCAGGACGGCACGGGCGAAATTCCTTCCATAGCATCACCTGTTTTGATCAACCGGCATGGCGCGTTTCAAGCTGACGGTGCCGTGCACGCTCTCGTCACCGTCAATGGCTTGCTGAACGGCACTGGCACTATCGGCAACCTGCTTGCCAAAAGCGGCGGGGTGGTCTCGCCAGGCAATTTGGTTGGTACGCTCAACGTGAATGGGAATGCCACGTTCGAACAGGGCAGCGTCATCGATATCGAGATCGCCAATGATTATGCCAGCGCTGACAGGCTGGCGGTGGCAGATAAGGCAACGCTGCTTGGCGGTGTGGTCAATATCCATCTTGCAGGCAATGTTGCGCTTTTGTCGGAGGATGACACCAAGAGCCTGTTCCTGAAGAGCTTCGATATTCTAACCACCGGTGCGGGCGTAACAGGTCAGTTCGAAGGCGTCTGGCCCCGTTACAACTACATCACTCCTAATCTTGATTATTCCGACAAGAACAAGGTGGTCCTTGGTTTTGATTTCACTCCGGAGGTGAAAACCGCAAAGATCGTAGAATTGGAAAAGCAGCAGGCCGGGCGCGAAGCAGAACTGCTGGCGGCACGGATTGAAGCATTTCTGTCGCCGGATTTCCTGGCAGTGGGCGTAAAGACTCATAACCAGAAAAGTGTTTGGCGAGGTATCCAATCATTAGGGGCGGCAAACGAAGATCTGCTTGCGGAGGTAACAGTTTCCACCAGCGACAGAACTCTCGATTTCGATGCGCTGTCAGGTGAGGTTCATGCCAGCCTGTCCGATGTTCTGGCGGCCGATAGCCACTTCATCGCCGATGCGGCAACATCGCGGGTGCGCAATGCCTTTGGCGGTGTAACCGGTAAGGCGCAGGCGAATACAACAATTGAAGTCAATCCTTCGATAGCCCTCTGGGGTGAAGCCTATGGCTCATGGGCACATGCAGACGGGAACGGCAATGCTTCCGGCTACAGCCGCAATACCGGCGGTCTTGTCACCGGCTTTGACGGCATTGTTGCCGATGATTGGCGCTTTGGCCTGCTTGCCGGATATGGCAGCACCTCGCTGCAGACAGGATATGGCAAGGCATCGGTCGACAGCTATCAGGTCGGTGTCTATGGCGGCACCAAGCTCGATGCACTCGGTCTTCGCCTTGGCGTCAATCTCGGTCAGCATGAGATCGATACGAAAAGAACAGCACGCTTCGGTAGTCTCAACAACGAGCATGAGGCTTCCTATGATGCACAGACGGTGCAGGTGTTCGGTGAACTCGGTTATGAGATCGTAACCCCCTATGCCACGCTCGAACCCTTTGCCGCAGCACGCCATGTGCACGTCAGGACAAACAGCTTCAGCGAGGATGGCGCTGTCAGCAACCTGAGCGGGGAAGGTTCAAGCACCGACCTGACGATCACGACGCTTGGCCTTCGTGCATCGCATCAGTTCACCTTGAGCGAAAGCACCACACTGACGGCACGCGGCATGCTTGGCTGGACCCATGGCTTTGGCGATGTGACACCTGAGGCAAGCCTTGCCCTGAACAGCAGCGCAGGCTTTACGGTTGAGGGTGCCGGCATTGCAAAAGATGCGGCCATCATCGAGGCCGGCTTTGATATCGGCATCGGCAGGGCCACAACCATCGGCCTCAGCTATACCGGGCAATTCTCCAGCCAGTCACACGACAACGCCATCAAGGCCGATCTCAACGTCAGGTTTTGAGACTCAGCGCGGCGCGCGCTTGGCAAGAATACGTTGCAGGGTACGACGATGCATATTGAGACGGCGGGCAGTTTCAGAAACATTGCGATCGCACATTTCGTAGACGCGCTGGATATGTTCCCAGCGTACGCGATCTGCCGACATCGGGTTTTCCGGCGGGGCCACCTTCTCGCCGGAACGACGCGTCAAGGCTGCGAATACTTCGTCCGCGTCAGCCGGTTTGGATAGATAATCAATGGCGCCAAGTTTGACCGCGTTCACCGCTGTGGCGATATTGCCGTAGCCGGTGAGGATTACCGTACGGGTATCTTCACGGCGGGCGCGAATGGCTTCGATAATATCCAGTCCGTTACCATCGCCAAGTCGCATATCCACCACCGCATATGCCGGGGCATGGCTTTTGACGCTGGCGAGACCTGCTTCCACAGAATCGGCAATCGCTACAGTGAAGCCGCGTGTTTCCATGGCGCGTGCCAGACGCTGCAAAAAGGGCTTGTCATCATCAACAAGAAGTAGTGTCGGATCGTTGCCAATGGCGGCAATATCGTCCTGATCCGTGTTGTCCATCAGGGTTTCCTGCTCATTTTGTAATAGTTATTGATGTTAATGGTTCGCAATGAACAAAAAGTCAAAGGCTAGAACAAGAATTGTTTAACAGGCTTTGGAAACACGCCGCATTCTGACAAGACTTAGCCAGTCGTCAGATCTAACCGCTGGTCGTCAATTCGCTTAGCGGCCATATCACGACGACCTCCGCACCCTGGCCCGGATCATTGCGATTGCGGAAAGTGATTGTCGCTCCTGAACGCTCAAGCAGCGTCTTGGCGATGAAAAGGCCAAGCCCCAGACCGCCGCCATGCTCATTCACTTCGCGGTCGCGCCCTGTGGTATAGGGCTCGCCAATACGGTCGAGAATTTCAGGCGCAAACCCCTTGCCGTCATCGCTGACAATGATCTCGACTGTCTTGTCATTCCAGCCCCAACTGACTTGAATCGTCTGTGTGGCAAAATCAACGGCATTTTCGACCAGATTTCCGAGGCCGTAAATAATGCCGGGATTGCGACGGATGAACGGCTCAATGCCTTCGCCGCGCAGTTTGATCACTTCAATGCCGATGCCGAAATTCCGGTTCGGTTCGATGACTTCCTCGATCAGCGAGGAAATCTTGAGGCGCGACATATGCTCTTCACTGGTTGAGGAAAGGCTTGTCAGGCGCTTTAGAATTTCGCGGCAACGCTCGGTCTGTGAGCGCAGGAGTTCGACATCATCAGCAAAACGGTCATCTTTTTTCAGGCTGCGCTCCATCTCCTTGGCAACAAGGGCGATGGTGGCCAGTGGCGTGCCAAGCTCATGGGCAGCCGCAGCGGCAAGGCCGTCCAGCGCCGACAGATGTTGCTCCCGTTGCAGGATAAGCTCGGTCGCAGTCAACGCATCGGCCAGCAGACGTGCTTCCTCCGCAACGCGATAAGCATAGACGGCCGTGAAGGCAAGAGCGGAAACGACGGAGCACCAGACACCCGCGATAAGCACGAAGGGCAGATGCATGCTCTCGCCGGGATGCCAGGGTAATGGCAGGTAGACATAGCCGAGCACAGTGGCGCAGATCGTAACCAGAAGCCCGAGGACGATGGTGGACCATGCGGGCAGGGAGGTTGCGGAAATGATGACTGGAACAATCATCAGAACGGCAAACGGGTTCTGCAAACCGCCGGTCATATAAAGCAGGCCCGCGACTTGCAGTATGTCGAAGGCAAGGACCGTGATCGCCGCACGCGGTTGAAGCCGGTGGTTGATCGGATAGCGGAATGACATCAGCAGGTTGAGCCATGCCGAACAGGCAATCAGCGCAAAACAGACGCTGATGGGGAAGGGGAATTTCAGGTAGAGCGCGACGAAAAGAACCGCAATGCTCTGGCCAGCTACAGCAAGCCAACGCAGGCGAATGAGTGTCGTCAACCGCAGCCGGCGCGACAGATATGATGAGCGTATACCGAAATCCTGAACCATGAGGCTGCTTTAGATGAAACGCGGCGGAAATGGAATTGCAGAGTTTGGAACACACGTTGCAATCAAGTAATGCGTGGTTCGACGGGGCTCACCATGAGGAAGGTTGAATGATCGCAGGGAGCCAAGTCCACCACAGTCGGTATCATCTATGCAACCAGATCACTTTCCTCATGGTGAGCCCCGTCGAACCACGCATTACTTTTGTGCAAACCTGATTAAGGAGCACTCACGTTCCCCGTGGCTTGGCCCGTGCGGTCGGGGCTGCATTAGCGGGATTTTCCGGCCAGACGTGCCGGGGATAGCGGCCGCGCATATCGCTGCGAACATCCGCCCAAGAGCCTTTCCAGAAACCGGGAAGATCGCGGGTTATCTGAATGGGACGATGCGCCGGAGAAAGTAGCTCGAGCAGGAGAGGGATCGTGCCATTGGCGATGGCCGGATGGGTCGCCAATCCGAAAAGCTCCTGTACCCGCACGGCAAGAACAGGCTCACCCTCATCATAGCGAATAGGGATATTCGATCCGGTGGGGACTTCGAAATGCGTTGGCGCAAGCGTCTCGATCTTGCGTTGCAGATCATAGGGGACAGCCGAGCGCAGCCCATCGATCAGCACATGCGCCGGTATCTGGTTAAGCTGTGCGCTGCCCTTGAGGAAAGGCTTCAGCCAATCGTCGAGGGACTCAAGCAGTGCACTCTCGTCCATCGAAGGCCATGGCGCGCCCAACCCCTTATGCAGCCATGCGAGGCGGCGGCGTAGCGTTGCAGCCTCTTTCGACCAAGGCAGGATATCCAGCCCATGCGCCCGCACGGCGGCGATAACGCCAATGTCAGCCTCCTCGCCTGTGGGGGCGGGCATGGTCTTTTCCGACAATGCGATTGCGCCGATCCGCGTGGCATCGCGTGCCTGAAGCGCGTTTCGCGAAGCATCGTAAGTGACCTGCCGCCCGCTGACGATACGATCAGCCATGGCCTCGCGGATTTCCGCCTCGCTCACCTCCGCAGCGGCGAGAATGCGGGCGCGTCCTGCACGCCCCGAAAGGTCGGCAACAACAAGCCATGGCGATTTTGCCAACGAGGTGGCAGGATCGACCTCGCCGCCGCGCCCATTGGCGAGCGTGAATTGGCCATTGCCGCGTGATTTGGCGATCCGGTCCGGATAAGCGCCGAGGAGTAAACGTCCGACGCTGTCAGGCTCGGCGGAGGCACGCCCATTTCCGGCCAGACGTTTTGCCAACCCGCGGGCACGCATGGCGCGATCTCCACGCTCACGCTGAAAGCGCGAAAGCCGCACATCAAGATCAGTATCATTGCCGCCAAGTCCGCGCTCGGTGAGAAGAACAGCGAGTTCCGCAGCGCGCATTGCTTGCCCGCGTTCGCGTGCAGTCAGCACCATATGGGCGAGGCGTGCAGGGAGCGCCAGTACCCGCATTTCATTGCCCATTGGCGTGACGCGATGATCCCCGTCCAGCGCCCCGAGAGTCTCCAACAAGGTCTTGGCCTCTTTGACGGCGGGCGCTGGTGGAGCATCCAGAAATGCAAGGCTGGAAGGGTCGGAAACGCCCCATGCGGCGCAATCCAGCACAAGGCCGGTCAGGTCGGCTTCGAGAATTTCCGGCGGAGCAAAGGCGTCGAGCGCGGCAGTCTGTTCCGCCCGCCAAAGCCGCACGGCAATGCCGGGTTCTGTCCGTCCTGCGCGTCCTGCACGCTGGTCGACAGCAGCGCGGGCAGCGCGAACAGTTTCCAGTCGCGTGAGCCCGGTCGCGGGCTCGAATTTGGGCAAGCGGGCAAGTCCGCTATCGATGACAACGCGCACTCCATCAATGGTAATTGATGTTTCAGCAATAGAAGTGGCGAGCACTACTTTACGCTTACCTTGGGGCGCAGGCTTGATTGCCGCGTCCTGATAGCGCCCTTCAAGAGCGCCATAGAGCGGCACGACAAGCGTGTCGGCAGGAATACGGCCATGCAGCGCTTCCGCCGTGCGTTCTATTTCACGCTGGCCGGGGAGAAAAGCAAGAATGCTCCCGGTCTCATCGGCAAGCGTATCACGGATGGCCTTGGCCATGGCGTCTTCGATACGCTCGTCGGGCTTGCGCTCGCGGTAGCGGATATCGATGGGGAAAGAGCGGCCTTTACTTTCCAATACAGGCGCATCGCCAAGCAGCTTTGCCACACGTGCGCCATCCAGCGTTGCCGACATGACGAGCAACTTGAGGTCGGGGCGCAAGGCGGCCTGAACATCCAGCGCCAGCGCAAGGCCGAAATCCGCATCGAGGCTGCGCTCGTGAAACTCATCGAAGAGAACAGCGGCAACATTCTTCAGGTCGGGATCATCCAGGATCATCCGGGCGAAAACGCCTTCGGTGACGACGAGAATGCGGGTCTTGGCGGAGACCTTGTTTTCAAGGCGCATACGATAGCCGACCGTTGCGCCTACCTCTTCGCCCAAGAGGCTCGCCATGCGGCTGGCGGCGGCGCGAGCTGCAAGCCTGCGAGGTTCCAGCAGAATTATAATGCCATCGCCGCGCCAAGGCGCATTGAGTAGATGCAGAGGGATCAGTGTGGTTTTGCCAGCACCCGGCGGAGCAACCAGCACGGCAGAATTGCCTGCCACCAGCGCATTGTCGAGCGCCGGGAAAATTTCGGTTACGGGAAGGGTGGGGAGGGTGTTCACAGCTCAATCCGCATGGTTTTTGGTCAGCGCGTTTTGACAGGGTTTGCCAGAAGAAGTCCAGTGTTTGCCGATAAAGCGCTGTTTACTGTTGGGTAACTCGAAAAACGACGGCGGCGTGGCATGTTTTCCCTGCTGCTCTGCCTTATACCTTAGACGGATGTCGTTTGATCGGTATTGTCCTATCTAATTGAAATCAAATAGAAAATTTATTCAAAAAATTCGCCGGGAAACAAATATATGTCATCTTAGACTTTCGAATAATTGACGCCATGTGACCTGTTGGAAATGCTCCCTCGAATTATAACGAGGGGTAATTTCAAAAAATGAATTACAGGATTTTCTCACTTTCAGCGCTGGTTTTCCTGGCAGCGTGTAATGACGGTCACGAAAGTACATCGGAAAGTACATTCGCTCCACCGCCGATTGACGTAGCGGGAACGCCCGCGACACCAGTCGTCGTTGCGCCTCCCGCCGAGGGAACATTGATACCACCCATCGTGGTTGTGGCGCCCCCCGTTGACGGGACCTTGGCGCCGCCTGAAGTAGCTACAGTCGTTCCGCCTGTTGAAGGCTTAGAACCAGCCATCACAAATCCTCCCGTTGCCGGAACGGTGACACCGCCAGTCGTGGCGATTGTCCCACCAGCCGAAGGCACGGGAACGACCACCACACCTACTATACCTGTAGTCGTGGCGCCCCCCGTTGAAGGAACCTTGACGCCACCTGCCGTGGTGGCAGTTACGCCGCCAGTTGAAGGCACTGAGCCACCTGTCACAGCTATGCCAGTAGTGGCTGTTCCAGTAGTGCCAAATTATAAATCGGTAGCAGCACCAGAAAAGTCTCTCACAGACTCCAATGCATATAGTTTCGGGCCAAACGACGCGTTGGACCGTGCGAGCGTTGATGAGATTCCCTCCGTAAAGCATCACAAAATGATGATTGATGGTAAAGAGGTCAATTACACAGCGACGGCCGGCCACCTTATTGCAAAACTACCCGAGGGCACGCCAAATGCAGACCAGGCTGCCGTGTTTTATATGGCTTACACGCGTGACGATCTGCCACGAAAAGACCGCCCTGTTACGTTTTTCTGGAACGGGGGCCCCGGTTCGTCGTCCATTTTCCTGCACATGGGGTCTTGGGCACCAAAGCGTGTCAAAACAGGCATGCCCATTATGCCAGCAGAAGCCAAGGTGAAGAAGCCGGATAATTTTCCTCTGATCGATAATGAAGAAGTGCTGCTCGATCACTCCGATCTCGTTTTTGTTGATCCGGTGGGTACGGGTCTGTCACAGGCGATCAAGCCCCATAAGAATATCGATTTTTGGGGAATGGATGAAGATGCCGCCCTTCTTCGGGATTTCATCACCCGTTATATCAATGTAAATCAGCGTCAAAGCTCGCCAAAATATCTTTATGGTGAATCTTATGGTGGCATTAGAACGCCGGTTGTTGCCAAATTAATGCTGAAAGCTGGAACGAGCAGTTATGCCCCAGATCCATCCGGAGAAAAAGCAATTGCTTATTCGGGAATGGTGCTCAATTCGCCAATCCTGGACTACAATTCAAACTGCGAAATGAATAGATTCCTCAGCTGTGCGGGCTTTATGCCAAGTTACGGTATGACGGCGGACTACTATAAAAAGGGAACACTGCGTGGTGGAGCATCGGTTGCAGAATTTGTTGAGACAATGCGTGCATTTACGAGAGACAAGTACCTTCCCGCACATCAGGCAAAATACACTCAGGCGTATTCTTTCGTAAAAGCAGCTTATATTGAAGCAAAACACCAGTACGCGCACTTTTTAAAATATAATCGGACTGAGCTAGATTGGCAGTTCCGAGCAGGCTGGTCCGCGACGGCCAATACTTTATCTTATGGAACGAAACTCGCTGATCTCATACTAAAAACGCCAAATCTTATAGGGGTAGGTGCTGTTGACGCCGAGCGTAAGGCCTTCGTTGATAAGTTCATGATAAATCCGTATCAAACGATGAAACTTGTTACAGAACATCTGGAAGCTGGCACTAAGGTGCCTTCCGGTGCTTGGGCAGCGTTTATAAGTACTCTCGAAGGGTCCCAGTTTCTCGCTGATATGACAAGTATAACCGGTATCAATTTAGACTGGGCGCGAGAGTTTGATATTAACGTATATGATTTTAAGGAAAAACTGCTGCCTGGGGAAAGCATGAATCCCTATGATGCTCGCCTGAGCATACCTAAAGGTGCTTATGATATAACTTTTTATGAGGATGAAAGCTTCCAGAAAAGTTTGAATACTGTTCTAACCGACGTTTTTGATTTTCAGAGCAATACACCATATAAACCGAATAATTTCGATGAAATAGGAAAAGTTTGGAAATATAGAGACTCATCTTCAGTTTACGCCAAAAGCAGCCTTCCCGATATCGTAGAGACGCTGGGATATGCACCGTCCGCTAAAATTTTGGTACTCCATGGTTATTACGATCTGGTGACGCCGTTTCATCAAACTGAGCTTGATTTGATCAACATGAAACTTGACAATCGAATCCCGGTTAAAAATTATGAGGGTGGCCACATGACGTATGAGTCAGAGGAAGCGCGCGCTCCAATGAAACAAGAGTTGGATAAATTTTACACGACGCCATTGTCATCTGCAATCATGACGCAGTGAACTCGCTCTAGTAAACGAACATTTCCAAGCGGGAAAAAGGTATATGAAATATTCAATATTTATTGTTCTGGCGGGAGCTATGACTGTAATGGCACCGGCAAAAGCAGAGACTGCGGCAACTACTGCCACAAGTAGCGCCAATGCACTCGATATTAAAGGTGGAGAACTTTTGGGTAGACCTCCGAGTGACCCTCCAGGAATGGTACGCCCGAAATTGACCCCTGAGAATGTGCAGGAGGCAGTCAACCAGGAGGTTGCAGCAACGTTCAAGGCGGCTGCGGGGCCTTCAAATAACTTGCTGACGGCCAAGCAAGCAAAGGCCGCCGGGTGGGGTTTTATTTCCGATAATTTCGAGCAGATCGACAAAGATCGTGACGGCTTTGTTCGGCTGGATGATGTGGCGTCGTTTATGGAGGCGCGGTCACCCATACAACAATCACCCTCAGAAAAATCGGATAAGGTATTTGTGCCGCACGGACCGATCCAGATTATTGAATAATGAAAATTATAACACGCCTTTGAAGAGTAGCCGTTAGCAGAGACGTTAACCTTGGCGTCATTTGATAATAATCGGCGGCATTTCGAATAGGAAATGTCGCCGATTTGATTGACGATCCCACCTGCGATCCTGATAGTGCCAATTAGCAAATCACTAAAAGACGCATTGGGAGACACATTTATGAAATCGCGCGCCGCCGTCGCATGGGAAGCCAACAAGCCATTGACCATCGAAACAATCGAGATCGGTGGACCCAAGCCCGGCGAAGTTCTCGTCGAGATCATGGCAACGGGTGTCTGCCACACGGACGCCTATACGCTTTCCGGACTCGATTCCGAGGGCAAGTTTCCGGCTATCCTCGGGCACGAGGGTGCCGGCATTGTCCGTGAAATCGGTGCCGGTGTAACATCGCTGAAGGTTGGCGATCATGTCATTCCGCTCTACACGCCGGAGTGCCGCCAGTGTAAAACCTGCCTGTCGCAACGTTCGAACCTGTGCACTTCCATCCGCGCTACACAGGGGCAAGGCGTCATGCCGGACGGGACGAGCCGTTTCTCCTGCGATGGCGGTGAAGTCTTCCATTACATGGGATGCTCGACCTTTTCGAATTTTACGGTCCTGCCGGAAATCGCCTTGGCGAAAGTGCGTGAGGACGCTCCCTTTGACAAAATCTGCTATATCGGCTGCGGCGTCACGACAGGCATCGGAGCGGTGATCTATACGGGTAAAGTCTGGCCCGGTGCCAATGTCGTGGTGTTCGGCCTCGGCGGCATCGGCCTCAATGTCATTCAGGGCGCGCGCATGGTCGGTGCGGACAAGATCATCGGCGTTGATATCAACCCCGGCAAAGTGGCAATGGCGAAGCAGTTTGGCATGACCCATTTCATCAATCCGACCGAAGTAGGCAATGACAAGGTGGTTTCCGCCATTCAGGATTTGACCGATGGTGGCGCTGATTTCTCCTTCGACGCAACCGGAAACACCAATGTCATGCGGCAGGCGCTTGAATGCTGCCATCGCGGCTGGGGTACAAGCATCGTTATCGGCGTCGCGGAAGCAGGCAAGGAAATTTCGACACGGCCGTTCCAGCTTGTCACCGGGCGTAACTGGCGCGGCACGGCATTTGGCGGCGCGCGCGGGCGTACCGACGTGCCGAAAATCGTAGACTGGTACATGGAAGGCAAGATCGATATCGACAGCCTGATCACGCACACCATGCCGCTGCCGGAGATCAACACTGCTTTCGACCTGATGCATGAGGGCAAGTCCATTCGTAGCGTCGTGACGTTCTGATGGAAGCAAGCGCCTATAAAGTCGTTCTTTCCGGCCTGGATGAGCTTTCGCCGCGAGACCTTTATGCCATGCTGAAATTGCGCGTGGATGTATTTGTCGTCGAGCAGAAATGTGCCTATCCTGAGCTTGACGGCAAGGATGTGGATGCATTGCATCTGCGGATACTGAGCGGCAAAGATCTGGTAGCGAGTGCGCGCATTCGTAAACCTGCCAATCGCGACCCGGCGGCAAGAATCGGGCGGGTTGTCGTGTCGCCCGGGCATCGCGGCAAGCGGCTTGGCGACAGGATCATGGTGGAGGCGATTTCGCAGTGCGAGCGGCTTTATCCGGAAAGTCCGATCAAGCTTTCGGCGCAAAGCCATTTGTCGAGATTCTATGCATCGTTCGGTTTCGTGGTGGTATCGGAGGAATATCTGGAAGACGATATTCCTCACGTCGATATGCAGCGGCCTGCGGCTGTAACCTCCGAGTAAAACCCATGCAAAAGCGGCATACACCTTTCTATCTTGCCGCTATCATCGGTCTTGTTGCCTTGGGATTAGCTTTGGCGTTCGCGCCGCGTATTGCCTATGTTGTCGCGGCCAATGCCTTTTTCATTGTCTATCTGGCTTTGATGGCATTCCGGATTCCTAAATTGACGGCGGAGTATCTGCGCCGCAATGCAGCCCGATCCGATGAACCGGTATGGATCATTTTCGCGGTGACATTCGGCGCTGTGGTTGTGGCTGTAGGCTCGTTGTTTGTGCTGATCAATTCTGGCCAAAACCCGCATCCGCTGGACCTTGCATTGGCATTGGCGGCGGTGCCTCTCGGCTGGCTGACCATCCATATGATGACGGCAATTCACTACGCGCATCTTTACTGGCAGCCGGACGAGAATGCGGAAGGCGCAAAGGACAAGACACGCAAGCATGTCGGTGGGCTGGATTTTCCCGGCGACAAAGAACCCGGCGGCATTGAGTTTCTGTATTTTTCCTATGTCATCGGCATGACCGCACAGACATCCGACACAGGAATCACCAGTACAGATATGCGCAAGATTAACCTGCTACATGCGATCGTATCGTTCTTTTTCAATACGGTGCTTGTTGCCGCTGCTGTCAACGTCGCCGTTTCGCTCGGCCAATAATCACGGGAACAGACATGGAAACGCTGTCAATCGCAAAAAGCTTTGGTGGGACACAAGGCGTTTATCGCCATCGCAGCGATGCCTGCCTGTGCGATATGACATTTGCCGTCTTCCTGCCGCCGCAGGCCAAGGATGGTCCGGTTCCAGTGCTGTGGTATCTCTCCGGCCTGACCTGCACGCACCAGAACGTCATGGACAAGGGTGAATATCGCAGGGCGGCAGCTGAGCTGGGCGTTGCGATCATCTGTCCGGATACCAGCCCGCGCGGCGAAGACGTGCCGGATGAAAAAGACAATTGGCAGTTTGGTGCAGGCGCCGGTTTTTACCTCGATGCGACGCAGGAACCCTACGTAATCAACTACCGCATGGCGACCTATATCGCTGAAGAACTGCCAGCACTGATTGCCGCAAGTTTCCCGGTCGATATGCAGCGGCAAGGTATTTTCGGTCACTCCATGGGTGGTCATGGCGCAATTACACTAGCCCTGAAAAATCCGGGCCGTTATAAATCAGTTTCTGCTTTTGCTCCCATTGCGCGGCCCATGGTCGCTGGCTGGTCGCGTCCGGCCTTCGAAAAATATCTCGGCAGCGATGAAACGGCGTGGCGCGCCTATGACAGTGTGGCGCTGATCGAGGATGGACACCGCCTGCCGGAACTAGTAATCGACCAAGGGAAAGCGGATGGATTTCTGGATGACGGCTTGCGTCCTTGGCTGTTGGAAGAAGCGTGCCAGAAGGCCGATATCCCGCTGACCCTGAACATGCGTGACGGCTACGACCATTCCTACTTTTTCATCTCGACTTTTATGGCCGATCACATTGCCTGGCATGCGGAGCGGCTGGGCTAGGTTGTCATCCGCGGATCATTAGCAAAGGTCCCGCGGCTGAAACCAAGGCGTATATCCGCCTGATCGCAGATCGCCTTCACGCCGTAATCGGAGAAATGCAGCCGCCAAGTTGCTGTTTTCGTGGGGCGTGGCAGGGCAAAGCAGGTGCATGAAAGCAAGGCGAGATTGGCGCGTCCTTCCGGATCACGAACGGATTGATAGCGGATCAGCTCAATGTCTGCTTCCTGGGCCCTGTCGGCCAGATTGAGACAGGCGGAATAGTCGCTGAGATGTGTCCAGTGCGAAGCCTGTTCCAGAAAGGGCGGTGCCATGAGATCGAGCGCTTTGGTCGTGGCATAGCGCGCTTCGAATGCAGTGAACTCCAGCGCATTATGCGGGCATGGTGTATCCGGGCTTTCAGCAAAGAACAGCAGCCGGTAGAACGCCGTTTCTGCAACGGCGGTTTCCACAGCCTCGCTGGCATAGAACACGCCGGGCGAATAGCCCTCGCGCCGGAAGCGGGAATTGCCGGGATAACGGCCATAGCGGAAGGGCGTGGCCAGCAGATAATCAAGATGTGCGCAATCAATGGGGAGCGGTGGCTTGGTTGCCTCCAGCTCATCCTCAAGCAATGCCTGCTCATCGAGCGTATCGACAAGTTTCATCGTGGAAACGCGGTGCTGCGCTTCGACGAGGCGCCAGCAGGCGCCATGCAGAACGCGCGCTTCAGATCGGAGCGCGTCTGGCGTCCAGATAGGCGAGGACATGAGTAAGACCGTCAATGGTTTTGATGCGGTTGAGCGGTTTGCCGCCGAGCATGGTGTTGTCGGTTCGTATCCACTGGCGCGCGACAGCATCATCGCCGCCGACAATTGCATCCAACGAACGGTAAAGGCGAATGAACAGGAGCGCGAGTTCATAGCTCTTGCCGGTCAGGGGCGAACCATCAAGACTGCGCTTCAGGCGCGACAGGCTGGGTTCTGACAGGCCGACAATATTGGAAAGCTCCTTGGCGGTCAGCCCGAGCAATTCAGCGGAACGCAGCAGCGCCTTGGATACCACCGTGGTCTTGCTTGGTGTTTCTTTATATTGAGCGGTAGTTCGCATGGCACATCCTTTCATTAGAAATATAAATACAATAAATTTCTGGTGAAATCAAGCGGATGCATCAAAGTATTGCGTGGTTCGACAAGCTCACCATGAGGAAGGTGGTAGTTGACAGGGAGACCGCTAGTTGCGGTGTATATTGGCTGCAAAGCTCATGATTAGCTTGCAGCCCACCTCACCTTCCTCATGGTGAGCCCCGTCGAACCACGCACGACATTAACGCCTTGAAGTAACGCTCATCGGCAGGCCACCATTCGGTTGTGTCGTCAGTTTCTGCACCGGCCAAGGTTTCACGCCTCCTGCCATGTCAAAGCGGAAGCGATGCAGAAGTATCGCAAGTGCGATGATTGCTTCCTGCAAGGCAAAGCTGGCACCTATGCACACACGGGGACCGGCACCGAAAGGCAGGTATTGAAAACGGTCGATCCTGCCGCGGTTTTCGGGATGAAAACGCGAAGGCATGAAGGCATCAGGCTCTTCCCAATAGAGACGGTGGCGATGCACGGTCCAGGGCATAACCAGAACGGCAGCGCCCTTTGGGAGCTTCAAATCCTTATACTGATCGTCTTCAACAGGTTCGCGGTTGATTGACGGCGCTGGCGGATAGAGCCGCATGGCTTCTTCAAATGCAGCGCGCGTGAAGGGCAGTGCGTCGAGCCACTCATGAGGTGCGGGTAAATCGCGCTGATTCATGAAGGCATCGATTTCCTGCTCGATCAGGTCACGCTCCCATGGCGCACGCGCCAGAAGATAAAGCGTCCAGCCAAGCGCTCGTGCCGTTGTTTCATGACCCGCGCCAATGAAGGTAATGATATTATCCTCGATCTCGGCGCGGGACAGACCGTCCGGACCCTCAGCACGCAAGAGAAGCGTCAGGAAATCATTGGGAACCTTGTCGCCTTCCTTATCCATCCGGGCTTTGCGCAGCTTTATCGTGTTAGCAACAATCTGGCGGAAGAAGGCGAGGGCGCGGCGCCCGCGAATTTGGGTAAAGCGGGGCAACCACTCCGGCGCGCCGAGTAGATCAAGCGGATCAACGCGGCCCATGGTTTCAAACAGACGGTCGACCTCATGCGAAAACTGGTCGGGATCGCCGGCGATCTCACCTGAGAACAGAGTTTCGGCGAGGATATCATAGGTCAGCATGGTCATGTCCCGCGACACATCGGTAATGCCGGTCTGCCCCTCATAGCGGTTGGCGAAATTCTCGGTTGCACGCTGCATGCTTGTCGCAAAGCCATTGATGTGGCGCGGCGTAAACACCGGCGCCATGGCTTTGCGTGAGCGTTTCCACGTATCACCCTCCGCTGTCAGCAGGCCATCGCGAAGGATGGGGCGCAGGATACGCTGGCGAACAGCCGCCATCTTGTAGTTCTTGGCGTTATCGACGAGGACATGGCGGATGAGGCCGGGATCATTGGCAATAATCGTATGCGCGAATGACCAATCGATCGACACCCAAGGCTCATTGTAGGAGGGCTCGCCCCACAGCTCCAGCGGATTGCGATAGATTGTTCTGATCAACTGTAACGTGCCAACAGGCCCCGTACGCGGAACAGGGGCCGGGGGTGTGAATGCGGTTCTCAGATTGTCCATTGCGTCTCCATAAACCCGATGTGGGGACGAGTATGCGCTATGTCCACAAATTTGGCAGGACAAGCTTGAGGTGAACATTGCAAATTTATGTGCCAAATTGACGCAATTTTTCTTGACCCAAACGCTTCTGTGGGCTCTAGTCAATTATCGCAAAGAGGCATTTTCAGCTAGTTTTCAGCATTATGCGACCAAAGTATTATATAAATATATCAAATAGTTAATCTAGAAAATTTATAATGTGAGGTTTTTAAATCATGCGTTTTCGGTCATGCTGGCTGACGCTGGCAGTTTTTCTCGCAGCCTGTAGTGGTGGCGGTTCAGATTCGGAGCCGGAAGAAACCACATCATCATTTTCGCCGTCGCATGTGGTCATTCCTCAAGCCAACATCAAGTCAACGCCCGGCTCTACTATATTTAAGTATGGGCCTGATGATGGAGTTTCACGCTGGAAAGTAAGCGAGGAGCCGACAAGCAAGTCACAGAAAATCAATGTGAACGGCACGCCGATAGAGTTTACCGCCACTGCGGGACATCTGATTTCGACCGGCTCAATACCCGTGGGAAGCGGGCTCGTATACAGAGATGCGGATGCTGCGATCTTTTACACTGCCTATACGCGCGACGACCTGCCAAAGGGAAATCGGCCGGTTACATTTGTTTTCAACGGCGGTCCAGGTGGTGCATCAGCATCGCTTGATCTCGGTTTTCTCGGTCCGAAAAGTTTTGACCAAGAAGCTTCCGAAAAAGCGGGAACAGTGCTCTTTAAGGATAATACCAACACTCTGCTCGACAAAACCGATCTCGTCTTCGTCGATCCGGTAGGGACAGGTTATTCGGCAGCTATCAGTCCCAATGAAAATCAAGATTTTTGGGGTGTTGATAGCGATGCGAAAGTTTTGCGTGGCTTTGTAACACGCTATATCGATGTCAATAATCGCCGGAGTTCACCGAAATACATTTACGGTGTGTCATATGGCGGGCTTCGTGCGCCAATTATCGGCCGGCTGTTGCTTGAAGGCGGGTCAGGTAAATCTGCTGCGGATTCTGCAACAAAATCCGCAAACGTTCTGAATGGCTTGATCCTCAATTCGCCAATTCTTGACTACAAAACTAGTTGCTATTTCCCCGAGGTCTCCTGTCACGTTAATCTTCCGACATATTCAATGGTCAAGGCATTCCATGACAAATCTGTCGAACAGGTAGACTTTCAATTGCCAGCCTTCATTGCAAGTACCAAGGCATTTGCGGGAGCCTTCGACAAACTTTATCAGACGGTGTTTAGTGGTATTTCCCAAGAAAAGCCGGATCGCTCCAAGTGGGATGCTTATCTCAAAAAACCAGAGGCGGAGGATTTTCTCAATAAGCTTTACCAGCTGACCGGGATAGGCAAGCTTTACCAGTCTGGCGATGGCGCGGGCAACAATCCATGGATTGCCAATCCCAATATGGACAGCCTTGAATTTGCCAAGAACTTTGACCCTGCAAAGGGTACGCTATTGCTGGGTGATGGGCGATTTTTCCTGGATAAGGACGAAATCGATCCAGCGCTTGATCGTACCGATGAGCCTTATGATGAGCTTAAACTCTATCAAACTGCTTTCATCAACTACAGGGCGCAATCAAGCTATCTCAGCAGCAATGGAAAGATCATCGGTAACTGGGATTATGAGCCTGATCAAAACCTGTCCATAAACGGCGACCGGTACGGAAGTACAATTCCCGATTTAGCCTACGGCATGACACTAAACCCGAAGCTGAAGGTCCTTGTTCAGCACGGTCACTACGATCTCAACACGCCCTTCCACCAATCGGAAGTGGATATTCAGAATGCAAAACTATCTTTGAAAATTCCTGTTAAGTCCTATTCTGGCGGTCATGGGATCAGCCCGTTCGGGACCGACAAATATGAGACCGTTCTGACTGAACTCAAGGCATTTTACGATCTCCAGACTGGTGTGAAGCTTGCAGCTTTCAATGCAGACCAATTCGAAGCGAGGAAACCATGAGCAGCTTGAAGCTTTTCACCATAGTAGTTCTAACTTCGATAGCTTTGCAGGTAGACACATCGGTGGCGGATAACTCCGCTACACTGGCAAAGCCACCGAGATTTGGTGCGACTATCCCGGGAAAGGTTTACTCTCCAACCAAAATCCCCACGAAAAGAACTGCCGTTCCGATTACTCCAGAAACGGTACTCAGCGCTGTCGATGATCGCATCCGTGCGCTTTTCGACAGAGCAGCCGATCCTGCAACGCGATTGGTAACAGTTGCGTCAGCCGACAAGGCAGGTGTGGGATACTTTATCGACAACTTCCCTGAGATCGATAAAGATCAGGATGGCAGTCTGAGGTTTAGCGAAGTCAAGAATTTTCTTGAACCACAATTGCCAATTGAAAGGCCGGTCTCGAAGGAAATTCAGATTATCGAGTAGGTAGGAACACCTTCGAACAATCGAATGGCTTTGCTGCGCGGGCAGGGACTTGAATAAGGCCAAATGCAGCGACGAGTGGTGAAAAGCCACTCACCGCTGCATTTTCGCGTCGTTTTACGCGCATCAGGACACAGATTATCCATAGTGCGGACCTAGGTTGCATATCATCCGTGGATGAGCGAATCGCGCGAATTGGAAAAACAGACATTAATCACTATATCTAGGCATTCGGCCGGGCATGATTCGCCCGGTTGTGCTATAAAGACAGATGTACTGTTCCCGCCTATAGAAAAGATAGAATTTACATGAGTGAAACACCCGAGATGACGACCGAAACCTCGCCGGAATATGGCGCGGAGTCTATCAAGGTTCTCAAGGGGTTGGATGCTGTCCGCAAGCGCCCCGGAATGTATATTGGTGATACGGATGATGGCTCCGGCCTTCATCACATGGTTTACGAAGTCGTGGACAACGCTATTGACGAGGCACTTGCCGGTCATGCGACCCGCGTTACCGTAACACTCAATCCCGACGGTTCCTGCACAGTTACCGATAATGGCCGCGGTATTCCGACAGATATGCACTCGGAAGGCGTCTCTGCGGCAGAAGTCATCATGACCCAGCTCCATGCGGGCGGCAAGTTCGACCAGAACTCCTATAAGGTCTCGGGCGGTCTGCACGGCGTTGGTGTTTCGGTGGTCAATGCGTTGTCGGTCTGGCTCAAACTGAAAATTCGCCGTCAGGGCAAGATTCATGAAATGAGCTTCACCCATGGCGTGGCTGATTCACCGCTGGTGGTGACGGGCGATGCCGGTGATCTGACGGGAACGGAAGTCTCGTTCCTGCCTTCGACAGATACTTTCACCATGGTTGAGTTTGACTTCAAGACGCTGGAGCACCGCCTTCGCGAGCTGGCCTTCCTTAATTCCGGCGTGCGTATTCTGCTCGCTGATCATCGTCATGCCGATCCGATCGATCTGGAGCTGTTTTACGAGGGTGGTTTGACTGCCTATGTGAAATACCTTGATCGTACGAAAAAAGAATTGGTCAACGAGCCGATTTACATTCGCGGCGAGCGCGATGATACGACCGTCGAAGTGGCCATGTGGTGGAATGACAGCTATCATGAGAATGTCCTGTGCTTCACCAACAATATCCCACAACGCGATGGCGGCACGCATCTTGCCGGTTTCCGTGGCGCTCTGACGCGTCAGATGACTGGTTATGCGGAGAACACCGGGCAGGCGAAGAAAGCCAAGGTCACGCTTACGGGCGATGACTGCCGCGAGGGCCTTACGGCCGTGCTTTCGGTAAAAGTGCCTGACCCTAAATTCTCGTCGCAGACCAAGGACAAGCTGGTTTCTTCCGAGGTTCGCGCCGTGGTGGAAGGTCTCGTCAACGAAGCGCTTTCAACATGGCTTGAAGAGCATCCTGCCGAAGGCAAGGTGCTGGTCGAAAAGGTTATTCAGGCCGCTTCCGCCCGTGAAGCTGCACGCAAGGCGCGAGACATTACGCGCAAGAATTCGCTGAGCATCAGTTCGCTGCCGGGCAAGCTTGCCGATTGTCAGGAAAAAGATCCGGCCAAGTCTGAAATCTTCATCGTCGAGGGCGATAGCGCCGGTGGTTCAGCCAAAGGCGGGCGTTCGCGCCAGAATCAGGCCATCCTGCCGCTGCGCGGCAAAATTCTGAATGTGGAGCGGGTAAAGCTCGACCGGATGCTTTCGTCCGACCAGATCGGCACGCTGATCCTCGCGCTCGGCACCAGCATCGGCAAGGATGAATTCAATCCGGACAAGCTGCGCTATCACAAGATCATTATCATGACCGACGCTGACGTCGATGGCGCTCACATTCGCACATTGCTGTTGACGTTCTTCTTCCGCCAGATGCCGGAGCTTATCGAGCGCGGCCATATCTATATCGCACAGCCACCGCTTTATAAGGTTTCACGCGGCAAGTCCTCGCAATACCTCAAGAACGAGGTTGCCTATGAGGAGTTCCTGATCGAATCCGGGCTCGAAGAAGCTTCGATGGAACTGGATAGCGGCGAAGTTCGCACCGGCGCAGATTTGCGTGGGGTCATCAATGATGCGATGGCGGTTCGCCATCTGTTGCAGGGCCTGAACACGCGCTATGACCGCGCCGTTGTCGAGCAGGCTACAATTGCAGGTGCGCTCAACCCGGAAGCCATCTCTGATACAGCACGGGCACAAGCGCTGGTGACGGAAGTTGCCGGACGCCTCGACCTTATCGCTGAAGAAACCGAAAAGGGCTGGAACGGCCGTCTGGCTACGCCGGATGACGGGGTTGATGGCTACGTCTTCGAACGCTCGCTGCGCGGCGTCAAGGAGACGGTCACCTTGGACATGGCGCTGATTGGCTCGGCGGATGCTCGTCAGCTTGATCGTTATTCTGCAAAGCTGCACGATATTTATTCCAAACCGCCCATCCTGCGCCGCAAGGAAAAGTCGGATGCCGTAGCGGGCCCGATTTCATTGCTCGAAGCAGTCTTCGCCGCAGGCCGCAAGGGGCTTTCGTTGCAGCGCTACAAGGGTCTCGGCGAGATGAATGCCGATCAGCTTTGGGAAACCACGCTCGATCCAAATGCTCGTTCGCTGCTGCAGGTCAGGGTCAACGATGCGACGGACGCAGACAGTCTGTTCTCAAGGTTGATGGGCGACGACGTCGAGCCGCGCCGCGAGTTCATTCAGGACAATGCTTTGAGCGTGGCAAATCTGGACGTTTAAAAACTGAATGACGACGCGATCAGATAGATTACGTCACGATTAATCCAGCGGAATTAATCAGGGTAATAATTAAGGCGGCAATCGACAGATTGTCGCCTTTTGGCTTTTTGGCTCAATGCACTCACCATAAAACACAAAGTTGACCACTCCAGGCTGCACAATGTCTGTGCAAATCGTGCTGTCGCCCGCTATTTATACTTTTGTGCAATAACTCTCTTGAATGTTCATTGCGGTCATGATCTTTTGACAAAAAGTAGCATCGCGAAACTCGGCATGGCCGACTATGCGACGCCCAGCTTTTTAAATGAATCCGAACGGGAATTGAAATGCAGCCAGTCTTCGATGGTCACAACGACGTGCTCTACAGGTTGTGGAAACATTCGAAAAACGGGTCGGACCCGGTTCAGGAATTCATTGAAGGGACAGCCGCCGGCCACATCGACAAAAAGCGTGCGCTCAAGGGCGGATTGATTGGTGGCCTTTGTGCCATTTACGTCCCTTCAGGTGACCTCGCCTTCAAGGCTCCGGACGCCAACGGACATTACTCGACACCATTATCTGCGCCGCTCGAACGCGCTCCATCGCTCGATGTCGCATTGGAAATGGCGTCGATTGCCCTGCGCCTGCAACAGGCCGGTGGCTGGAAGTTGTGCCGCAGCACGGCAGAGATTACCGAATGTATCGACCAGGATCAGTTCGCGGCGGTTCTTCATATGGAAGGCTGCGAGGCGATCGGTGCTGATCTGGCGGCGCTTGATGTGTTTTATGCGGCGGGCCTGCGTTCACTTGGACCAGTCTGGAGCCGCAACAATGTCTTTGCTCATGGTGTGCCTTTTGCCTATCCGATGAGCCCGGATACAGGCCCGGGATTGACCGGGGCAGGCGAAGAGCTGGTCAAGGCTTGCAATCGCCTTGGGATACTTATCGATCTGGCCCATATCACTGAAAAAGGTTTCTGGGATGTGGCGCGTCTCAGCGATCAACCGCTTGTGGCGAGCCATTCCAATGTGCACGCGCTAACGCCGGTCGCACGTAATGTTACCGACAAGCAGTTCGATGCGATCCGCGAGAGCAAAGGCGTTGTCGGGCTGAACTATGCGGTGGCGATGCTTCGCCCGGATGCACGGGAAAATGCCGATACCCCGCTAACGGATATGGTTCGCCACATCGACTATATGGTCAATCGCATGGGTATTGATTGTGTGGCGCTTGGTTCTGACTTCGATGGTGCTAAAATCCCCGGCGAGATAGCCGATGCAAGCGGCAATCAAAAACTGGTCGGGGCATTGCGCGAGGCAGGCTATTCAGAAGACGAACTTGCAAAGATCTGTCGTAAAAACTGGCTGCGCGTGCTTAGCTCTGCCTGGCACGAATAATAAAAAGAAACAAAAGGCCCGGGACAGTTCAAGAGATCCTCGGCCATAGCTCTAAACAGGGAACCAGAATAATGTTGATGACCAGGATGAATCCAAAATTTCGAATGATGCTCGGCGGCGCTGCCATGTCCGCGATAATCATGTCGGGCATGCCGGCCTTCGCTGAAACGCCCGCCGATACACTGGTTGAGGCATGGGCCATTGATGACGTCATTTCTCTTGACCCCGCAGAGGCCTTCGAGCTGACCACAGCTGAGATCAACGGTAACTCTTATGACAAGCTCGTACGGCTCGATGTCAATGATCCGTCAAAGATCGTTGCTGATATCGCCGAGAGCTGGACTGTTTCCGATGACGGCCTTACCTACACATTCAAGCTGAAGCCGGGCCTGCAATTTGCTTCAGGCAACCCGCTCACTGCTGAAGATGTCGCCTATTCCTTTGAGCGTGCCATCAAGCTAGACAAGAGCCCGGCTTTCATTCTCACGCAATTTGGCTTGACGGCCGATAATGTCACGGAAAAAGCCAAGGCTACCGATCCATTGACCTTCGTGTTCACCGTTGATCAAGCCTACGCACCGAGCTTTGTGCTGAACTGCCTGACTTCGACCGTGGGCTCGGTAGTCGACAAGAAGCTGATCTCGGAACATATCGTCAATGATGATTATGGCTATGCCTGGCTCAAGACCGGTTATGCTGGTTCGGGTCCAATGAAAATTCGCGATTGGCGCGCCAACGAGATCGTCGTTCTGGAACGCAATGATAATTATTACGGTACCAAGGCGCCGCTAAAACGCGTTATCTACCGCCATGTCAAGGAAAGTGCGGCGCAGCGCCTGTTGCTTGAAAAGGGCGATATCGACGTTGCTCGTAATCTAGAGCCCAACGATTTTGGCCAGGTAAAGAAGAACAAGGACATCGTCACAGTCAGCGCGCCCAAGGGCACAATTTATTATATCAGCCTCAACCAGAAGAATGAAAATCTGGCCAAGCCGGAAGTACGGCAGGCATTGAAATATCTGATAGATTATGACGCGATCGGCGAACAGCTGATCAGCGGCCTTGGTGAAATTCACCAGACTTTCATACCGAAGAACATGCTGGGTGAACTGGACGAGAATCCCTTCAAGCTTGATGTTGCCAAAGCCAAGGAACTTCTGGAAAAGGCTGGCCTGAAGGACGGCTTCTCTTTCACCATGGATACACGTAACAGCCAGCCGGTCACGGGCATCGCTGAATCGGTACAGCAAACGCTCGCGCAGGCGAACATCAAAATGGAGATCATACCAGGTGATGGTAAGCAGACGCTTACCAAGTATCGGGCACGCACACATGATTCCTATATTGGCGATTGGGGCGTCGATTATTGGGACCCGAACTCCAATGCCGAAACCTTCACCAGCAATTCGGACAATGCGGACACGGGAACCAACAAGACGCTTGCCTGGCGCAATTCCTGGGACGTACCGGAGCTGACAAAAGAAACAAAGGCAGCACTTTTAGAACGTGACGGTGCAAAGCGCGCCGCCATGTATCAGAATCTGCAGAAAAAGGTACTTGAGACCAGCCCGTTCATCTTGATTTTCCAGAAAACAGAGGTTGCCGGACTGCGCTCCAACGTGAAGAACTTCAAGCTGGGGCCTTCTACCGATACGAATTACGTTTTCAATGTAACGAAGTGATCCGGAACCTGTACCGGTGACCAGTTCCGATATGCAATTGGAGGCCAGGCGCTCAGGCGCCTGGGCTTCGAATCTTGTTTGGGCGATCGGCAGGTTTTTGCTGATCGGTGCCATAACCTTTCTTGGGCTTATTGCGGTTACGTTTTTCATCGGACGGGTTATCCCCATTGATCCGGTGCTGGCCATCGTCGGTGATCGTGCGCCCGCTCATCTGGTGGATAGGGTGCGTGAAGAGCTTGGTTTGAACCTTCCCTATTACCAGCAGTTCTGGCTCTATTTGAAAGGCGTGCTGCACGGAGAGTTCGGCAATTCGGTACTGACCACAAACCCGGTCATGACTGACATTAGGCGGGTGTTTCCTGCAACACTGGAACTGGCGACCCTGGGCACCCTGATTGGTGCGTTCATAGGCGTGCCGCTGGGTGTCTTGGCGGCGGTAAAGCGCGGCACTCTCATTGATCAGATTGTCAGGGTGATAGGGCTTGTCGGCTATTCAGTGCCGATTTTCTGGATCGGCCTGCTAGGGCTTGTGCTTTTCTATGCAAAGCTTGGCTGGGTTTCGGGACCGGGCCGTATCGATATTGTCTATGAATATACGTTCACGCCAATCACCGGCTTCTACTTGCTCGATGCGATATTGCAAGGCAATTGGGAGGTGTTCTGGAACATCTTCAGTTTCATCATTCTGCCAGCTTCGGTCTTGGGCTATTTTTCGCTGGCCTATATCAGCCGGATGACCCGCTCCTTTATGCTCAACGAGCTGGAGCAGGAATATATCGTTGCGGCGCGTGCCAAGGGCCTGTCGGAAACGCGGATCATCTGGGCCCATGCTTTGCGCAATGCGGCAGTACCATTGATAACAGTGATTGCGCTGTCCTACGCCAACCTTTTGGAAGGCTCGGTGTTGACGGAGACCGTGTTCTCCTGGCCCGGTCTTGGCAGCTATATGACCAATTCGCTGCAAAATGCCGATATGAATGCGGTGCTGGGTGGTGTCATCATCATTGGCGCTGTTTTCATCGCCATCAATCTTTTCTCCGATCTTTTATACCGGATCCTTGACCCACGGACGCGCGCACGATGAGTGACATCGCAAAACCTCTTTCGCGCCGCGAATGGCTGATGAGCGACCGGCCGCAGTCACGCCTGCAAGCCAGGCTCGGGCGGGCCTATTTGATCTGGAGCCGGTTCGCCAGCAACAAATTGGCTGTTGCCGGGCTTTGCGTCATCTTCGCACTGGTTCTGGTTGCCATATTCGCTCCATTGCTTGCGCCGCACTCGCCGGTTTCCGGTGATCTGCGCAATGCACGCCTTCTTGCACCGGGCGCTGACTATTGGCTGGGTACGGATGATCAGGGCCGCGATATTCTTTCGCGCCTGATTTATGGCTCGCGACTGACGCTTTATGTGGTTATTCTGGTGGCTATTATCGCCGCTCCGATCGGTCTCCTCGTTGGGACCATTGCCGGCTATGCGGGCGGCTGGGTCGACGCGATCCTGATGCGCATCACAGACATCTTTCTGGCATTTCCCAAGCTTATTCTGGCGCTGGCTTTCGTTGCTGCACTTGGACCCGGCATTGAGAACGCAGTCATCGCAATCGCGATTACGTCTTGGCCACCCTATGCGCGTATCGCCCGAGCCGAAACCCTGACGGTCCGCAACTCGGATTACATTGCAGCCGTGCAATTGATGGGTGCATCGCCAATCCGCATTGTTCTGCGTCATATCATGCCGCTCTGCCTCTCCTCGCTGATTGTCCGCGTAACGCTCGACATGGCTGGTATTATTCTGACCGCAGCGGGTCTTGGCTTTCTTGGATTGGGCGCTCAGCCGCCATTGCCTGAATGGGGCGCGATGATTGCATCCGGCCGTCGCTTTATCATGGATCAATGGTGGGTGGCAGCAGCGCCGGGCGTTGCTATTCTTATTGTCAGCCTGGGCTTCAATCTGCTTGGCGACGGCCTGCGCGATGCACTTGATCCGCGGGGTAACAACCAATGAGTGCCTTGCTGACAGTCAAGGACCTGCGGGTGCAATTTCCGACACGAACGGGCGTAGTCGATGCGGTTCGGGGTGTTTCGTTTACACTCGGGCGTGAACGGCTTGGTATCGTCGGCGAGTCCGGCTCCGGTAAATCCCAGACCGGGCGCGCGATTATGGGCCTGACACCGGGGCATGCGACGATCACTGCTGAAACGCTGAATTTTGACGGTATGGACCTTCTCGACATTTCTGCCAAGGAACGGCGGGATTTGCGCGGCAACCGCATTGCCATGATCCTGCAGGACCCGAAATATTCGCTCAACCCTGTGATGAGCATAGGCCGGCAGATTGTCGAAACCTTGCGGACGCACGAAAGGGTAAGCAAGGCCGAGGCGCGTAAACGTGCCCTCAATATGCTGTCGGCAGTACAGATACGCGATCCGGAGCGGGTTTTCGACCTGCACCCGCATGAGGTCTCGGGCGGGATGGGCCAGCGCGCCATGATCGCCATGATGCTGATTACCGGGCCGGAGCTTCTGATTGCGGATGAGCCGACTTCAGCGCTTGATGTGACTGTCCAGCTCGACGTGCTGCGTATTCTTGACAATCTGGTCCGGGATCGAGGCATGGGATTGATCTTCATCTCACACGATCTTCGTCTGGTCTCATCATTCTGTGATCGCGTTATCGTCATGTATGCCGGGCGGATCGTTGAAGAAATCGCCGCGACTGATCTGAAGAATGCCAAGCATCCCTATACGCGCGGTCTCATGAATTGCATGCCGCAGATCGGTAATGATCGGCATCCCTTGCCGGTGCTCGACCGCAAGCCGGAGTGGGCATTATGAACAATTTGCAGCACCCGGCCCTGACTGTCGAAAATCTCGAAGTGAAGTATGATCGCTTTCGGGCATTGCGCGGCGTTAGCCTCGACGTTCAGCAGGGCGAGTCATTCGGTCTGGTGGGCGAATCCGGTTCCGGAAAATCGACTTTGCTGCGGGCAGTAGCGGGGCTTGCACCTGTTACCGGCGGCACGATCGCAGTCAATGGCAAGACGCTTGGCTCATCCAGGACCAAGGCGTTTTATCGCGAAGTCCAGATGGTCTTTCAGGACCCGTATGGCTCATTGCATCCACGTCAGACTGTGGATCGCCTGCTGCTGGAGCCGCTGGTGGTGCATGGCTTTGCCGATATTGAAAAACGTATTCTGCGTGCTCTTGATGAAGTCGGCCTCGGTTCAAGCTTCCGCTTCCGTTACTCGCACCAGCTTTCAGGTGGACAACGCCAGCGCGTCGCCATTGCAAGAGCGCTAATCCTTGAACCGTCCATACTGCTGCTTGACGAGCCGACCTCGGCGCTTGACGCTTCCGTGCAGGCGGAGGTGCTCAACCTTCTCGAACAGATCAGACGGGATCGAAAGCTGACCTTCCTGATGGTCAGCCATGATCTGGCGGTCGTTACCCATATGTGTGACCGGCTGATGGTGATGCAGAATGGTGCAGAGGTCGAGCGTTTGTCAGCGTCGGAACTGGCGCGTCATGCGGTTCATCAGGATTACACACGCAACCTGCTGGTCGCCAGTGAGGGTTTCGTACGTCCCGGCAGCCCATCATAAGGCTTCATAGTTCATTGGATTTTTACCATCGTGGCAAGTTCCGGCGGTCTTTGCGGTCCGAATGCAGAATAGTGAAAATCTGAATGAATTTCCTAAGCCGTAATTTACAAGGCTGAAGCAATGGTCTGCCCAGCGACTGGAGTGGACCATGAAAAAAATAAGAAACTTCCTGAAAGACCGTAGCGGGGCAACAGCCGTAACATTTGGTCTGATGCTTATACCTATTGCCGGAGTGACCGGGCTCGCTGTTGATTACACCCGCGCAAGCAATGATCGCTCTGAACTGCAAAACGCAGCGGACGCAGCTGTTCTCTCTGGTGCCCAGATTTATGATGGTAAAGACCTGAAACCGGTCGACAAGCGCATTCTGGAAAGCCTGCGGGCGAATATCACCGACTACGACAAGCGTGGTATAACCAAAACCGTCACAGAACAGGCTGGCGTACCGCCGCGGATCGTTCTCACACTCGCCAAGTCCATGAACACCACGTTCATGAAAGTGTTGAACCGTGACACCATGAACATTGGTGTGACAGCAGTTGCTTCGAGTGCGCTTACAGCTACTGACGCGACGTTCGTAATCACGAAGGTGAAGGGTATCTATTACAAGAAGATATCCATGATTGCGGTTAGACAAGACGGCTCTGAAGCGGAAGTGGCCTCGATCGAATACACAAATCCCAAACAGATTGATGGTGAAGGCGTCTCGGTTCCGAAAGAAAATGTCGGCGTAACCTTTTCACTCGGTCAGGTCAAAGATCTCTATTTTACGATGATCGTCAAAAAGGGCGGATGCGGTATCGGTTATAAAGTTAGTAGTGGAAAATGCGTAAAAACAAATGATGCCAGTGAAAAGCTAACCGAGATACCCGAGAACCTAAAGTTTGGGGACTATTACAAGCGGCAGAGCGATGCCCGTGCTTTCTTGGTAAAAAGCAACAGAGCAAATGATGCCTGGCGATTGGCATTGGACGGCGCAACCACGACAACACCGGGAGAAGGAACGGCGTTTGAAATGAAGGACCTTCTGGACTGTAGTGGGACGACTAAATATCACGGCTGGGAAGATGGGGGCGGTTCTGATCCTGATTTCGTCTACCAGCTTAAAACCGGCTGTGCCTATGATTATTCGCGTGTTATTCTGACGCAATAAACGAAAATGAGACGGCGCATTGACTTCCACAAAGCGCCGTCTCATCATGACTTCATTCCGAGGGGGGCATCTTACGATGCTGAGATGGCGCTGAGCCAAGACCCTTGAACCTGATCCGGATTATGCCGGCGTAGGAACGGGAATTGAGCAGTCTTCGCGCTGGTTCGTCTTTCTTCGCACATATCCGGGTCTCCAATATTGAATGGAGTTCGCGACGTGCCGAAAGTAGATTACCGCCTTAATGCCATTGTCGATTTCGATGCTATAGGTCCTGACAGGGATTTGGGCCAATTGGCGCTTGCGGCCGCCCGGGGCGGCGCAACAATCATCCAGTACCGCGACAAGAATTCCCCGACTCGGGACATGGTGCAGCGCGCGCGGGAAATACACGCTGCCATCAAGGCGACGGGCGTGCCGCTGCTGGTCAATGACCGTGTTGACGTTGCACTTGCTGCTGGCGTTGAAGGCATTCATGTGGGGCGGGAAGACATGGCGGTTGCCGATGTTCGACGTCTGCTTGGAACAAATGCGATTATAGGACTTACCGTAAAGAACGAGGCGGACGCGCAGGCGGCAATTGACGGCGATATTGACTATGCCTGCATTGGCGGATTGTTTGAAACGCCGACAAAGGAAAACCTGCAACCTATCGGCTTTGAAGGTTTCAAGCTTCTTGCTGCCGTTATCCGCAAGGCGAAACCGCAACTTCCCATAGGTGCGATTGCCGGTATCGGACTTGAACGTACGCCGCTTGCCATCGAGGCGGGCGCTGATGGCGTGGCTGTTATTTCCGCGATCTTCCGGCAGGCCGATCCGCAAGCCGCGGCACAAGCCCTGCGTGAAGCTGTCGATCAGGCATTGAACGTTAGAGAGCCGCAGGCAGTGCAGGCATGACGGCGATAGCGCTGACAATTGCCGGGTCGGACAGCGGCGGTGGAGCAGGCATTCAGGCTGATTTGAAGACGTTTTCGGCGCTTGGCGTTTATGGTGCGAGTGTTCTGACGGCTATCACCGCGCAGAACACCAAGGGCGTTACAGCCATTGAGAACCTTTCGCCAGAAATCATCAGAGCGCAGATGGATGCAGTCCTTTCCGATCTTGACGTGAATGCAATCAAAATCGGCATGGTCTCAACAGTCGCGACCATAGAGACTATTGCCGAGGGGCTCGACCTCTGGCAGCGGCAAGCTGTGTTCGATCCGGTCATGGTTGCGACTGCAGGTGATCCTTTGCTGCAACCGGCCGCGATAGATGCCTTGCGGCAGCTTCTTTTGCCGCGTGCGCTGCTGCTGACGCCCAACTTGCCGGAAGCCGCCCTGCTCACAAATACTCCTATCGCGGAAGATGAAACCCAAATGGCGCGGCAGGCAGAGCAGTTGCTCAAGCTTGGCCCTGCCGCCGTTCTGATAAAGGGCGGTCATGGCAAGGGTCCGATGAGCACGGATCTGCTGCTTGACGGGTCGTCAATAAAGCAATTTTCAACGTTGCGTATCAAGACCCCGAACGATCATGGCACGGGATGTACACTTGCCTCCGCTATTACCGCCGGTCTGGCAAAAGGCATGGCTCTGCACATCGCTGTTTCAGACGCTAAAGATTATCTGACAGAGGCCATGGCTGCCGCCGAAACGCTCAAAGTTGGTCGAGGGCGCGGTCCGGTTCACCATTTTTATCGCTGGTGGGCGGTATAGTGGCGGCTCGCGCAGCGTCTGCGTTAAGGATACGCTGATAGAACAGGCCAACGCCGACCAGAGACAGCCCAAGGCCGATGAAAGACAATGCTCGCAGGATGCCTTCGAGATTCGACATGTCGAGCAGGAATACCTTGGCGATGACGAGGAAGACGACGGGCGCTGAAATCAGACGCAGCAATCTGTTCTGCTGCCAGACACCCAGCCCGAACAGGCCGAAGCCGAAGAGCAGCCAGACCGCCGAATAGGTAAACATTTCCATGGAATCGATGCCCCAATCGAGGACAATACTCGATCCCCAATAGAATACGCGAATGCTCAGGGTGATCCATGTGAACAGCATCAGGCCAGCAGCGACGGCCAATGTCATTGCATAATGTTTTGGCCGGTTAGTTTGCACCATGACAAGCGGCAGACCAAAGAGCCTGATCTGGGGTCCGCCAAATGCGTTGATCGCCAAAAGGGCGGTCAGCAATCCGGGGAGAAGATAACCCAGCAAAAGGCTGTTGAAGATTAGGCCATTGCCTACATGCCCGGAGAAAAGCGGGTTCAGCAAAACGAAATGCTGTGCGGCGATATAGGCAATGCCAAGATAGCCAATGATCATGGATGCGATACGGTAGAGCCAGTCTTGCCCGCCACGGCTAAGCATCATCAATGCCAGCGAAGCCCCAAGCGAAATAATGCTGTAAAGCGATTGCTGGCCGAGTGTATCGGTGTCGCCACCATACCATGATCCGCCATTGAGCCAATGATGCGCAAGAACGTTGACCAGCGCAAAACTTGCCAGAACCCCGAGGGCCTGCGCCAGTCTGTACGCGGTATCGCGAGCTGATCTTGCCAGAATGATCTGTGAGGCAATCATCGCCACCGCAAACGCACCATAATAAAGCAGGAGCTGATTGATGATGGGTGTCGTGGAGAGTGCGTCCGGCCCCACGATAGTCGGATCATAGAATATCTCGCCGATAATAATCACTGCAAAGAACCCGGGTGCGAAGCGCAGAACGGGGGAAAGGCGGGTGAGAGTAATGAGCGCATAAGCGACAGCCAGCAGACTTGCACCAAGCACTACGCCCCATGGTTCGAACCAGACGATCAAGGTGAGAAACGCAAAAGCGAGCGATGCCGCATCGAAAAGCCAGGAAGGATCAACAATTGCTCTTTTGTTGCTCCAGAGCTTGGCCAGCCACGTGGCAGCACCCAGCGTTGCAATGGCAAAACCCGCGGTCAGCAATTTCTCGGTCCACTGCGGCTCGTTGCCAAGTGTAACCAGCATTATCGTTATCATCGCCAGCGGAACAGCCGATCCCAAAACTCCATAGGCAGGCGCGCGGATGCCATCAGGTAACCGTGCGAGAAGGGCGGCAGAGGCAGCGCCGATGATGAAAAGAGCGATTGCTCCAACAATGGCGAACAAGCGATAGGCGTGTTCGTCGTAGAAGGAATAGGGCGCGAAATAGAAGCCATCCTGCCACAGGAAAACCAGATCTTCCTGAAAGAGCGGCAGGATTGCCAGGATCGCCGCCGTGACAATGAACGGCAATGTCCGTTTCACAAACAATGGCGCTAAGGCAGATGCAGCTATGATCAACGCGGTGATTATAAGGAAGCGCGAGAGCGCCAGACTGAACAGCCCATGGGAGATGCAGGCCAAGCCAATGGCCAGTACGCCAAATGCTCCGGCCAATGTTATCGGGTCGAAGTAGAGTTTTTCGAGGCCATCGAACAGCTGATAGAGCTTCAGCTTGATGTGACTGAGCATGGCGAGGATGAGCATGCTGATGACCAGCAAACTCAAAGCTCCGCCGCTTGGTACATCGGTATATGCGGCATAGGCAGTGCCCCAAAGCGAGGCAAGCAGGATCGCAGCGCCGCCAATCCATTGCCAGCTTTTGAGCCGTGCCAAGGCCGTGGCCACGACTGCAACGATGATCAAGTAAAGCACGAAACTATAAGGGGCTGGAGCTTCGGAACTGACGATTGCCGGAGTCAAATAGGAGCCGACGAGGCCAAGTCCTGCGATCCATGGACCATGCCTTACTGCAATAAGCAGCGTCGCTATGCCGACCGCGCCAAGAAGTGTGAAGGCGACGGGTGTACCGATGAAACCGTAAATGCCATGTGCAGCATAAACCACGGCAAACAGCGCGGAAGAACCAGCAGCCGTTAGAACGCCGGGAATGTAATTGGGTGCATTTTGCAAAAGAGCAAAGGGGGCATCCTTGCGCCGCAGATATTCACCGGCAGCAAGCAGCGCCAGACCGAACACCGCACCGATACAGAGCCGGATACCGGGGCCGAGCAGGGCATTCTCGATGGAATACTGGACGACAAAAATGCCACCGAGAAACAATGCTATGCCGCCAATCCATACAGGCCAGTTGCGCCCGATGGAACGCTCGTAATCACTATAGGTCTTTTTTGGCGGCGCTGTGTTTGCCGCTATTGCCGGGTCAATCTTGCGCTGCGTTTGCGGAGCGGCGTGGCGCGCTTGCAGTGTAGGGACTGGCTCGGCATCGGGAACAACTTTTGGAGCTATTGCCGGTCGAGAGGCGGCAGGCGCTTTTTGGGGTGGGACGTCAGCGCTGACCTCAGCGGGCTCGACTGCAGAAACCTTGGCCGACAATAGTTTCTCAAGCTGCTCGATACGGCGCTGGAGCATTTTGCTCTGTTGTCTGGACAGGCCGGCAAGTATGAGCGCTAGGATTGAAATAATGACAGACATGCAAAACACCCCCGAAAGGATGCACAAGGCCATGAAATATATAAAGTTTCAACTAGCAGACATGCTGCATGCACAGATGCTTGATACGGCTGAAGCCGATATTAGAGCGGTGCGGCGGCGCTCACCGATGAAGAAGTATCGGTACCTTTAACCGTGGACCCAGCCGGTATCGCGGTTGCCAATTCCGGACGTTGCATAGGTAGCGGTATTGCAGCGGGGAACACGACAGCAGTTTCATCGGAATAGGCAAGCTGCGTGGGCAGGGCGGCTGGTGTCTCAACCGGCGCCATTGCGGTCATCGTGGCAGGGGCGGGTTCAGCAACAGGCGTGGCTGAAGGCTTGAGGCCTGTTTCTTCAAGCAGGCCCTTTTTCTTGGCCTGATAATAATAGCCGCGAGCGTAAAGCCGCACAGCTTGGTCGGGGTTGCTGTCGGCCACTTTGTAAGCGCCGGCAAGATACTTCACGCCATATTTCAGGTTGGTTTCCGCATCCAGCAGGTCTTGCGCGGTTCCGGTATGTCCCATGCCGCGTGCGGTCGCTGGCAACATCTGCATCAGACCCCAATAGGGACCGTTGCGAGCCTGTGGATTACCACGGCTTTCACGATGCACAACGCGGCGAACCAGAGATTCAGGGACTTCGTAGGCAACGGAATATTTGGAGATCAGACCATCAAGCGCAGTGCCGGTGGCTTTGAATTCCGGCGCGGCTTTTGTAGTTGTCGCGACGGCGACTTCTGACTTACCACTTGTCACGGCGTCCGGTGAGGCAGTGGCTTCGGCAGCGGCAATCCGCGGAGATTGTTCAGGAATTGGCAGTGACGCAGCTTCGGGAAGCTTGGGATCGGTCGTGGTGCAAGCGCCCAAAATCAGGGCGAAGCCCAGGCAGGCAAAGGTCCGAAGCGATCGTGTATCAGGCAGCATTTATCACCGGTTTGACGAAGCATATCTTTTAACGAATGGTTTCTCTTAGCGCGTTCGCCAGCAGTTGCGGCAATCACTTTCTGATACAAAATGTAACAATGCTGAAGAGGTTTACATAAAAGTCTGATCGCTTGCTTGGAAGCGATGATGCAGCACTACAGAATTGCAACTGCCAAACCCTTGGTTGACTCCATCATATATATCAATGTATCAGTTGTATATTGGTAAGGCCAGTTTACCAGTTGCGCGGAAGGGGAGCCGTGCCGGAGGGTTCAAATGTTTGCAGCGATTCAGTCCCGTCGGCTTTACCGGCAGGTGGCAGACCAGATACGCAGCCAGATCGAACATGGTCGGCTGGGTATCGGCGAACGCTTGCCCGGCGAGCGGGAACTGGCCGAAGAACTTGGCGTTTCCCGTCCCACCATTCGCGAGGCCTTGATTGCACTCGAGGTCGAAGGGCTGATCCATATCCGTATGGGATCGGGCGTCTATGTGGCGCGATCCCCCCGTGATAAACCCATTCTGGTGCATTCCGAAGAACTTGAGGGCCCATTTGAATTATTGCGGGCACGAGCCTTGATTGAATGCGCGATTGCCGAAGAGGCGGCACGCGCTATTACACCGGAACACATAGCGGCGATGGACGATGTACTGACGCAAATGGCGCGGACATTCAACAGCCCGCAGGTGTCGATCGCGCTGGACCGTACATTCCACACGACGATTGCCGGGATCATGGAAAATGCAGCATTGGACCGGGTTGTAGGCGAGTTGTTCGATCAGCGCATGACGCCGTACTTCACCAAGCTGGCGAGCTACTTCGAAAGCGCGGCTTCATGGAGAGAGGCTTTTGAGGAGCATCGGGCAGTTCGTGATGCGATTGCTGCGGGCGATCCGCCCCGGGCAAAGGCTGCGATGCAGTATCATTTGCAGCAATCGCAACGGAGATTTTCCAGAAGCTTCGACGAAGATCTGGAGGGTGAGAGAGGCCATTCTGGGAAGGCTTCGAAACAGAAATAACGGGAATTGAATTCAATCCGGGAGGAGACAGAGATGAAATTCAAATTGACTACACTTCTAGGCGCTGCAGCGGCGCTGGCGATTTCGGCAGTGGTTGCACAGGCACAGACTACGTTGAAATGGGCGCACGTTTATGAAACGTCAGAGCCATTCCATACGGAGTCGGTCTGGGCGGCAGAGGAAATCGCCAAGCGTACCGATGGGCGTTACAAGATCGACGTGTTTCCCGCCTCGCAGCTGGGCAAGGAAGCCGATATCAATCAGGGCCTGAAGCTCGGCACTGTCGACATCATCATTTCGGGATCAAGCTTTGCTGCCCGTGATTTCAAGCCAATCGGTGTCACCTACTTCCCTTATATCTTCCGCGATTCAGACCACCTTATCGCCTATACCAAAAGCGATGACTTCAAGCGGCTGGCTGCTGGCTATGAGGAAAAAACCGGCAATCACATCGCATCGGTCAGTTATTATGGCACACGCCATACGACGGCAAACAAGCCTATCACCAAATGCTCCGATATGGCCGGGCTGAAAATCCGCGTTCCGGACGTTCCGGCCTATCTGGCAATGCCGCGTGCGTGCGGTGCCAATACAACACCTATCGCTTTTGCCGAAGTTTACCTGGCATTGCAGAACGGCACTGTCGAGGCACAGGAAAACCCGTTGACGACCATTGAAGCCAAGAAGTTTTTCGAAGTTCAGAAGAACATCATTCTGACCGGCCACATTGTCGATCATTTGAACACGGTTATTTCCAAGCAGCTCTGGACCAGCCTCACAGACGAAGACAAGAAAATCTTCGGCGACGTGATGCGGGAGGCAGCTGAAAAGACCACCAAGAACATTGCCGCCAAGGAAAAGGAACTCGTTGCGAGCTTCAAGGAACAAGGCCTGTCAGTAACCGACGTGGACAAGGCCGATTTTGAAAAGACCGTTCTGGAGAAGGTGAAGTTCGAAGACTTCGGTTACGAGAAGTCCGATTGGGAAGCCATTCGCGCCATCAAGTAACACATGAGTCCGGCCGGGCAGCCACGCTGTCCGGTCTCGTTCCTGCATTTGAAGAACGGAGGCAGCGATGTCCAAAGAAGTTCACACACAGGTCACGGCAGAAGAGCTTGCGCATTCGTTCGAAGATGCGGCACCTGTTGCCAACATATCCGATTATGCGGTTGAAGACTGGCTGACACTTATTGTTTTCTGGCTCATGACAGGCTGCGTTTTCCTGCAGTTCTTCACGCGTTATGTTCTGAATGACAGCTATGCCTGGACAGAGGAAATCGCGATCAACTGCCTGATTGGCGTCGTGTTCCTTGGTTCCGTCATGTGTGTTCGTGTCTCGCGTCACATTCAGGTGGACGTGATTTATCACTACATCCCAGCACCATATGGACGGGTTCTTGCAACCTTTGTCGATATCGTTCGCATTGGCTTCTTCACGTATGCCGTCTGGCTGATGTGGCGCTATGTCGAGATCGTAGCGGACGAAATGATGGTCACGGTCGATCTCCCACGCAATATCGTTTTTTACGGCGTGTTCATTTCCTTCGTCCTGATGCTGCTCCGCTCCATTCAGGTTTTTATCGCAAATATCCGCCGTGGCTATTCCGTTCTGGAACGTCCCGAAGAATTCCAGAGCGTCGAGGGCTGATCCCATGTTGCTGCTTGTTGGTTCATTTCTACTGTTGATGGTTGTCGGCGTTCCAGTCGCCATTTCGATGGCTGTAGCGTCAGTGCTTTATCTCGTGTTCTTCGGCGTTGCGCCGGACATCATTGTCGCCCAGCGCATGATTGCAGGCGTTGAAAGCTTCCCGCTGCTCGCCGTGCCGTTTTTCATTCTTGCGGGCAATTTGATGAACTCCGCTGGTGTGACGGGCCGTATCTATTCCTTTGCGGTCGCGCTTGTCGGCTGGATGAAGGGTGGTCTGGCGCAGGTTAATATTATCGGCTCGGTGATCTTTTCGGGCATGTCGGGCACCGCTTTGGCTGACGCCGCCGGTATCGGCACGATTGAAATCAAGGCGATGAAGGATCACGGCTATCCTGTCGAAGCGGCTGTCGGCGTAACTGCGGCGTCTGCAACGCTCGGGCCGATCTTTCCGCCATCGCTGCCTTTCGTCATCTACGGCATGATGGCAAATGTCTCCATCGGTGCGCTGTTCATGGCTGGTATCCTGCCGGGTATCGTCATGACAGTCTTGATGATGATTACGGTTGCAATCTTTGCCTATGTGAAGCGCTGGGGCTCGGATGCTCCGTTCGAAATCAAGCAGTTGCTGGAGGCCTCGCTTGAAATCGTTGTGGTCGCCTGCGTTCCTCTGTTTATCTATCTGCTGACGCTGACGGGTCTCTCGATCAATGCCTCAGTCGGCATCGCGCTTGTCTTGCTGCTCGCTGCTGACTGGTATTTCGACTTCTCCGCAGTGATGGCGCTGATGACGCCCGTCATTCTCATCGGCGGCATGACAATGGGCTGGTTCACGCCAACCGAGGCGGCTGTCGCAGCAGTTCTCTGGTCGCTGTTTCTAGGTCTGGTGCGTTATCGCACCATGTCAATGGCGAGCCTCGCCAAAGCTAGTTTCGATACAATCGAAACCACGGCTTCAGTGCTGTTCATCGTTACGGCGGCTTCGGTATTCGCATGGCTGCTGACTGTCAGTCAGGCCGCACAGCTTCTGTCAGCGGCGATCCTTTCGATCACCGAGAACAAATGGGTGTTCCTGATACTCGTCAACATCCTGATGCTGTTTGTCGGGTGCTTCCTCGACACGATCGCGGCTATTACGATCCTCGTGCCGATCCTTTTGCCGCTGGTGTTGAAGTTCGATATTGATCCGGTTCATTTCGGGTTGATCATGACGCTTAACCTGATGATCGGCCTTCTGCATCCGCCGTTGGGAATGGTGCTATTCGTGCTGTCCCGCGTCGCGAAGCTTTCCGTCGAGCGAACGACAATGGCAATCCTGCCATGGCTCGTACCGCTCTTTATCGCACTGATCGCCATCACCTTCATTCCGGCGATTACACTTTGGCTTCCAACCCAGCTGGGTCTTATAAAATGAGTAATAAAGGTATCGCTGCAACGCTTTTTGCAGCGGAAGATCTTCGCGTTGTCGACATCGAACTTGGTGAACTCGCGCCGAATATGGCGCGGGTCAAGTTCGGGGCAGGCGGAATATGCGGCTCTGACATGCATTACTTCCGTCATGCCAAAACTGGCGATTTCGTTGTGACTTCTCCGCTCATTCTGGGCCACGAGGTTGCGGGCGAAATCATCGAGATTGGCCGCGATGTAACCGGTATTGCTGTTGGCGACCGGGTTGCCGTCAATCCGTCGCGCTGGTGTGGAACCTGTGCCTATTGCCACGAGGGACGGCCGAACCTGTGCGAGAATATCTATTTCATGGGGTCTGCTTCCAAGACACCGCACATGCAGGGCGGTTTCGCCAGCGTTTTCGATGCGGTCGCTGCGCAATGCGTCAAGGTGCCGGATGATCTGCCATTCCAGGCGGCGGCATTGGCCGAGCCTCTGGCTGTGTGCCTGCATGCGGTTCGCAGAGCGGGTCATGTAAAAGGTACTTCGACAATTATCTTCGGATCGGGACCAATCGGCCTTCTTACCTTGTTGGCATTGAAACATGCGGGTGCAGAATCCGTGACGATGGTTGACGTTGCTGCTGCTCCATTGAAGTTTGCTGAAGAACTGGGAGCCGACCAGATCGTGGATATATCCGCGGGAGAGGAAAGGCTGGCGGAAGTTGCGGCGGCGACGCCGTTTGACATTGCCTTTGAAATTTCCGGTACGCCTGCCGGACTGGCCTCCGCTATCCGGACAGTCCGGCGGGGCGGAACGGTCGTTCAGGTGGGCAATCTTGCCGGTGGGGCAATCCCTGTACCTGCCAATGCGATCATGTCCAAGGAACTCGATCTTATCGGCACATTCCGGTTTGGAGACGAGTTCTTTGAAGCGGTGGAGCTGATTGTGGAAAACAAGGTCGACGTGCTGAAACTTGTTACAGGTGAATACAAGCTCGCGGATGCGCCGGAGGCTTTCCGCACGGCACTCGACAGGTCGCGCAGCGTCAAGGTAGTTTTAACCGCGTAGTAACTGCACAGCTTGGCCTTGCCACTGAAATCAGCTAACAAGGCGCTCTCAGTCCAATCATTAAGTGCCGTGAGTATCCATGTCCTTGCATCCCGTTTTGAAGTTCGCAGCTGCGTTTGGCCTTATCCTCAGCGTAGCCAGTGGATGCACGACAGCGACATCACTCGATTCAGTCGGTGCGATTGCACCGGTGCCGGTTACAGAAAAGTCTGCTGCCATTGTGGTCGATGGCAGTACAGGGGCAGTGCTCTATCAGGCAGGCGCCGATCTGCCGCGTATTCCCGCATCGCTGACCAAAATGATGACGCTGTATCTAACGTTCGAAGCAATGCAATCGGGCAGGATCAGCAAAGACACTCAAATTCCGATCTCGGCGCATGCTGCTTCGCAGGCGCCAAGCAAGCTTGGCCTCAAACCCGGCAGGACAATTGATGTCGATACGGCAATCAAGGCGCTGGTGGTTAAATCGGCGAATGATATTGCCGTGGCATTGGCTGAATATCTTGGCGGAACAGAAGAGCAATTCGCGGCGCAGATGACGGCGAAAGGCCGCGCGCTTGGTATGCGCGGGACGGTTTTCCACAACGCATCCGGCTTGCCTGATCCCCAGCAGATCACCACTGCCCGCGATATGGCCCTGCTGGGACTGTCTTTGCGCAAGCACTATCCGCAGCAGTATTATTACTTCGTAACGCAGGACTTCATGTTCGACGGCAAGGTCATTCACGGGCATAACCGCGTGTTGGCACAGCTGAATGGTGCCGATGGCATCAAGACAGGCTATGTGCGCGCCTCGGGCTTCAACATCGTAACCTCAATCAACGATGATGGCCGCCAACTTGTCGCCGTCGTCATGGGTGGCGAGACCGCCAAACTGCGTGACGCTCAGGTCGTCAGCCTTGTGAATGCCTATCTCCCGCAAGTGGCGCAAAGGTAAGCCGCTCAGCCGAACTACTCGTTAGGGTTGAAATTTACCCCGTTGCTGTTGCATGGTTCCCGCAAGTTCGACTCATTTGAGAGTTCCGGAGCGATAGTGGAGAAACACGGATAGATGTGGTCCCATTTCGTCACGTTTCGCAGCAAGGCGACAGCCTGGCTGACAGCAGGGCTTGGTTCGTTCGCCGCATTGGGCCTCGCTTTTGCCATGGGTGCATTCGAGGCGGCTGAAAAACCGGTGCTTCCCGAGATCACTGCTGGTCAATCCATGGAAGCAGGTAAGTGGCTTATAAAGCCTCTGAAAATCTGGACAACCAGCCAGAAAATATATGGCACTACCCCGAAGGAAGGCCAGAAGGCAGTTGTGTTCGAGGTCGAGCTGATGAATCGCACGATTGAGTCCGACAGGGGCTATTACACGACGTTTCAATGGCCAGCCGATATCGCGGACAAGATCGAGCAGCCGATGATTTATCTGACAAGGGATGAATCGATGACGCCAAGCCTGCAACCGGGAATGCCGGAGAAAATGGTTTATGTCTGGCTGATGCCCAAAGACCTTGCGACAGGCAGTGAAATCAGGCTGGCGATTGAAGCGTATGGATTCAAATACCGTAACAATCTGACAGGAACGCCCGGCTGGTGGAGCAAGAATATTGTAGGCTCCCTGCACATGCCCCTACAACAGGAGCAGGGCTGATGCGCAGGTTATGGAATATCGTCGTCATCCTTGTTGCGGTGGCGCTGCTTTACGGCATGTGGGTAACAAAGCCGCGCTATGGCGAACTTACCGGGCCCATTGCGGCCTATGGAAAAATGCATGATCTGGTGCATACGCGTGAATTTGACGTGAAGCTCAATCGGGTAACTTTTGCGCGTGAGTTGACCTATACGCAGTTTGGGAAAACCAAGGCTCTAACGACTTCAGGCGTGTGGGTAATTGCCTCGGTGGAACTAGCAGCAACGACGAAAAGCACGGGTGTCTCGACAGCAATCTGGCAGGGACCGACAGGTCTCAGATTTGAGCAAAGCAACCGCGTTGGCTGGCTGCCGGGACAGCCGCCTTACATGCTTGAGCCCGGCTTGCCAAAGCAGGCACAGCTTGCATTCGAGATAATGCCTGATCAGGTCAATGGTGCGACATTGCTCATGTCGGCGCAGATGCTCCCCTCGCTGGATTCGGAAGCACGGATATCGGTCGACGATTTCAAGAAGTTCAACGATGGCCAGCCGCTGATTGTTGATAGTTTCGACATATCGCGTCCGCAACCGGCTGCGGGGAGCTGATGCAATGACCGTACTGGATCAGGAAACACAAAGTTCCGAGCGTCGCTGGTACTGGCGTAGCCTTTGGGCGCTGATAATCATTGTTCCGCTTTCACTGTTCACCATCAGCTTCGGTGATTATACCGAGATGAGCCGGTATACCGATCTCTATCCCACAGAGGTTGCTGCGGGAGAGGTCAAGCACTACGGCGGCAGCGATTGGCAGTTTTACGGATTGCGAAAGGTCGAGGAAGGCATTCGTCCCGGCGCGCTACCGGCGGGCTCAGTGCCTGTCATTGCAAGGTTTCTGGTGGAAATCGGTGAGACCAACCTGCAGGAACTGTGGCTCATGTGTGCAATCCGGCTAACGGACAAGGCCGGCAGATCATGGTCACCGACGTCAATCCCGGGAATGCGCTCCCCCGAAAATGGCATTCAAACATGCGTTTCGGCGATGTTTTCAGGGGCGGAAAAAGGCACCAGAATGGTGATTGAAGAGCGGTTCCTCGTACCGGTAAATGTCGCAGATGAAGTACGCCCGACGTTAGGCGTTTATAGCGAACGGCCTCATTACCTGAAATTTGCACGCACCGAATAGATCAGGCCGGATTGGCCACCGCTCCAACGTCAGCAGATGCAGGCTTCTTCGTCATGGAGAAAGCCGTTTCCAGAACTGCTGCAAGGAAACATATCCGCAGGGGTTCCACGAGTACGCCGGTCGAGGAATCCTGTAGCGGGCTACCAAACAGGAATACGACAGCGTTGCCGACAAACTCCCATATCCTGGCTGATTGCGGGCCGATGATATGAGCCGCGCCGAGCCATGCCCATGCTGCTACCCACTCGATAAATCGATAACCGAGGATGAGCGTGATGATCAGAAGCAGGCCGGAATTCATGGTTATCCTGATGCCGTTGGCAATAGGCAGATAGCGGGAACGATAGCCACTGATGAAATGGTTGATAAAGTCGCGCAAGAATTTGGGGATCGCCCGATAGCGCTCACCAAAACGCTCCACCCGGTGATGCACACGCATAAGCTCCTTCTGGTCCCGCACATCGTAACCATAGACCAGAGCGACCATGACGAGCCAGATCAGAGGAAAGAGCGCATGAAAGAACAACATGGTGGCAACGGTTCCAAAGCTTTCCGGCACCTGCTCAATGGGAACCGTCGCGGCGGCATAAGCATATGAAACGGGCTGGATAATTGCGGCGAATAACTGCTCAAACCAGTTCCAGAGCTTGCCATTGACCAGTGCCTGCATCCAGTCATCTTTCCAGCGGCTGATAATGTAAAGACCGATGAAAACCCAATTGGTCTCGCATATGACGATAACAATTTCCCAGAATGAGCGGTTGGACTTTTCCTTCAGGCGTTTGGCGAGCCAGCGTAACAGCCAGGAGATTGCAACTGACAGGAGAATCCACTTGGAATCGAGTACGTCCAAAACATTGCCGCCACCTCCGAAAGGCATCATCGCCAAAGCAAGGCGGGAGTACTGGCGCACCGTGTCGCCGAGAAATCCCCAAGCGGCATAGTAAGCGAAGAAGGGAATAAGGGCGATTGCGACGATTGTGGTCAAACGGGAAAAGCCGCTCGTTTGCTTGCCGGATAGTCTGTCTGATTGCATTTGCGCTGCGTTGACGGACGGCAACCCGGGACGCACGATCTGAATCATGGAGACAGTTGTTATCAATTGCGTGAGGGCAACAAGGGTCAAAACCGCAAGCCCGGCGTAATGGTTCATATATGCCGTCTTTACGGCCAGATACATCAGCACATGGGAAACAGTAAGCCCCAGAAGCACAACGGCCACCAATTGGGGCCAGAAGCGCAACCAGAGCTTGAAAGTCAGCTTGATGGGCAGTGCCACTTCGGCCAGCATGAAAAACCTCTTGCGAATCTCATGCTGACCTTAACAATTTTTGCGGCGCTGCCAAGTTTAGCAGGCGGGAACCAGTACGCGGGCGGTCTCACGCCTGTCGAGTATCTGGCTCCAAAGTGTCAGGCCGAGCGCACCGACAACCAGCAGGGAACCCACCCAAGGCGTTGCACCAAGCCCAAGCGGCGAGGCAACGATAATGCCACCGAGGAATGCGCCACCGGCAATGCCGAGATTGAACGCAGCGATATTAAGAGCCGATGCGACATCAACTGTTTCAGGCGTGTGAATCTTGGCGAGTTGTACCACGTAGAGTTGAAGGCCGGGTACGTTCGAGAATGACAATGCACCAAGAGCAGCAAGTGTTACCAGAGACCAGACCGGTGAAACGGCGGTGAAGGTAAAGACCGCCAGAACAATGGCCTGCAAAAGGAACATGACTGCGAGAGCCTTGACGGGATTTCCGTCAGCCACACGTCCGCCAACCATGTTTCCTACGGCAATGGACAGGCCGTAGAGAACGAGGATCAAGCTCACTGTTGAGTTTGCATAGCCGGTGATCTGTTCAAGAACAGGTGCGAGGAATGTAAACATCACGAATGTTCCGCCGTAACCAAGCGCCGTCATGGCAAAGGCAAGCAGCAGGCGGCCGCTGCCGAGAACGCGAATCTGATCGATTATGCGGGCAGGTGCTGCTTTGGCGATCTTCGATGGCAGAAGCATTGCGATGGCAAGGAATGCAATCACGCCAAGAACTGTAACGGCCCAGAATGTTGCGCGCCACCCAAGTTGCTGGCCAATGAATGTACCAAGCGGAACACCTGTCACGATGGCGACGGTTAGGCCAAGGAACATCATGGCGATGGCGGAAGCGCGGCGATTGGGTGCAACCAGATCGGCAGCGATTGTTGCGCCAACCGAGAAGAACACGCCATGCGCAAAAGCGCTGATGACGCGCGCGACAAGCAAAAGCTCGTAAGTCGGGGAGAGCGCTGCGGCAGTATTGCCAACAATGAACAAACCCATCAGACCAAGCAGCAAAGGCTTGCGCTCGATACGTCCGGTGAGGGCAGTCAGGATGGGCGCGCCGAAGGTGACGCCAAGTGCGTAGACACTGACGATAAGGCCTGCGAGCGGGAGGGTAATGTTGAGATCGGTAGCAACGGTAGGCAAGAGGCCAACGATGACGAACTCCGTCGTCCCGATGGCATAGGCGCTGATTGTCAGCGCCAGAAGTGCGAGAGGCATGATCCTATCCTTTGAATGGATGCTGCGTTAAAGCCAGCCCTCGAATTTCAAACTATTGATGACTGGTTGGTTGCGCTCAATATGAGCCCTCGCCATTCCATTGATAATAACCAGATGGTGCTCAATGTTTGTGAACTCAGTTCACAGATGGATGCTGATACGGCAACGGCACCTCTTTCAATTGAAGAGACGCCGCTCTAAGTCATTGTCGGATCTGAAGCGTGATTAATCCCACTTGGGAGCAAGATTACCCGGATTTACGATACGTCCATCAGGCCGTGCAAGTGCATGCAATGCCTGCATTTCTTCATTTGTCAGTTCGAAATCGAAAATCTCGAAATTATTGCGGGCTCGTTCTTCGCTCACAGTTTTGGAAAGCGTGATAACGCCCTCCTGCTGAATCAGCCAGCGCAAGACGATCTGTGCTTCGCTCTTGCCATGCGATGCGGCAATCGCTTTGATAACCGGATCGCTTATGACCTTGCCATCTGCCATTGCGTAATAGGCGGTAATGCTTATGCCGCTATCACGCGCTGCTTTCAATACGATGCTCTGATCCAGATAGGGATGATACTCCACCTGATTGGTGACGATTGGAGCTTTGCTCAGCTTGACTGCTTCCGCCATCAGGGCAGAACTGAAATTGCTGACACCGATATTACGAACTTTGCCCGCATCGCGAACTTCATTGAGCGCGCCGATCCGCTCAGCCAGCGGAACATCGCTCTTTGGCCAGTGAAGGAGGAGAAGGTCAACATAGTCTGTCTTCAGCTTCGACAGGCTCGCATCAACGGATTTGATAAAGGCGTCATGCTTGTATTTGTCGACCCAGACCTTGGTTGTCAGGAATATGTCGCCACGGGAAACGCTGGAGCTTTTGATTGCTTCACCGACTTCGGCTTCGTTGCCGTAAATCTGCGCAGTATCAACATGGCGATAGCCAAGCTTCAACGCGGCTGGAACCATACGCAATACATCAGCACCGGGCATACGGAACGTGCCGAAGCCGATTGCCGGAATTTTTGCGCCATTGGCGTTTACATTGAACATTCTGGTTTCCTCTGTCAGTTAGCGGCAGCTTCAAATGTTTGGTGATCCAAAACTCCGTCTCATCCATGTGGGCATGGCTATACCTTCGATATGGTTTGAAACGCGTGCGATGATAATCGCTTGTTATCGACCAGCTGTTGTGAAATTAATTCATAGATAGCAACAGGATCATGTCATGGACAATAGAGCCGGAGAAATGGACGTCTTCGTGACGGCGGTCGAATTGGACAGTTTTTCCGCTGCAGGCAGAAAGCTCGGTCTGTCGCCATCGGCCGTTAGCAAGATGATCCGACGCATAGAGGACCGGCTTGGTACGCGCTTGCTGAACCGCTCGACGCGCTCCCTGCAGCTGACGCCTGAGGGTGAAATCTACCGGCAGAGAGCGTTGCGGATTATCTCAGAAATCGAGGAAACCGAACGCGTCGTTGCTTCGGGCGCATCGGCGGCCCCGCGCGGGCTGTTGCGGGTAAATTCGTCCGTTGCAGTTGGGCAATTCCTGATATTGCCGCTAATGCCGAAATTTCTGGAACTATACCCGGAGGTCGAACTTGATTTCACCCTTAGCGAGCGTGTGGTCGATCTGATCGGGGAACGTGCAGACATTGCAATTCGTGTTGGCCCGATGCGGGACTCGAATTTAAAAGCGCGCAAACTCTGTGAAAGCCGCAAGGTCGTCGTGGCTTCGCCCGAATATATCAAGGTGCGTGGCAGGCCAATGGAGCCCGCCGATTTGCAAAAGCACAATTGCCTGAATTTCAATTTCCGCCGTGCGCTTGAGGAATGGCCATTCAAAAATCCTGAAACAGGAGAAATAGAACGACTGGGCATTTCCGGTAATTTTCTGGCGAGCAGTGGCGCCATTGTACGCCAGATGTCTCTTGCCGGATTGGGCATTGCGCGGCTTGGATATTTTCATCTGGCCAGCGATATCGAGGCAGGTCGTCTCGAGGTTATTCTGGAAGACTACAATGCTGGTGATATGGAGCAGATAAACGCTGTATTTGTCGGGCATGACTATCTGGCGACACGCGTGCGAACCTTTATCGATTTTCTTGCGGAGAATATGCCCCGGTAGCAGGAACAAAATTCAAGCCCGTGCATTACCGGAGACCGAATTTTCCAAACAAGGAGATTACAATGGCCGATGTGATTGAAACGACAGCCTCCGCGATCACTGCAGGTGTTACCCTTGTAAAAATGATCAAGGAGAAGTTCGGCTATACCGCTGAAGACTTGGCAGTAGCTTGCGGCCTGACTGTCGAAGAACTGAACTGTATTGAAACCGGCGCTGATGCTGAACCTGGTAAATTGCATCGTATAGCTCATTCTGTCGGACTGCCCGACGTAACAGCCCAAATCCAGCATTGACGACTATAGTTCAAAATATGTGCTGTCTTTCGTGCGTGATGCGGGTGAATATGCAGCCATGACAGAAGACAGCAAGATAGAAAATGATGGAGTCGCGCGCCTGAAACGGCATGCCGATCTTGTGCAGCAGCTTGTGAAACAGGTTCCTGCTGCCCTTGCCAAGTCCGGACTGACACTGGAACAGGTTTCAAGACTTCATAAGGTTATCCAAAAAGGCGTTGACGATTTTAACGAGGTTCAGGAACTGGTGAATGAGCCGGGTCTTGATGGAACCTATCAACGCGCTGCAAGCAGCCTTGCGAAAATCTGGTCGCATTTGTCTGCAGCGGCCGAGGCAAGGATGCGAGATCTTGCGAAGGGTGATATTGGCGAAACAGGCCGTGAAATACCCGAAGAGTGAATTCGTTGGCCAAGCTTAATTGGAACAATTGCGCCCGCCAACCTTTAACATTGTAATGTTGAAGGAGATGAATATGACAAATCGGGTTGAAAAAATCGAAGCATTGAAGAATCTCGTCGCCGAGGAAATCTCAGGGATCGTAGAGGCGGTTTACGCAGATGAGGTCAGTGATCTGGACAAGCTGGCCAACCATCAGACCAGACTGACCGATCTCGTCAAAATCTATCAGGCGGCTGAAATCGCCGAGACCACCAACAAGCAGGGCACCTATAATCTAGGTAATATCCTTTAAGCTATAGTCGGCTTTACAGGTTCGGCGCGCGAACGATTCTTGAGGTTGAGCAAATTGCCGGAGAGGATCAATGCCGCGCCTATCGCCGTGTAGACATCAATCCGCTCGGAGTAGACCAGCCAGCCAACAACAGCTGTAAGTGGAACACGAAGAAAATCCATGGGAATGACAACGGTTGCATCGGCATAGAGCAAGGCCTTTGCCATGCAGAAGTGCGAGAACGTACCGGTGAATGCAATAATGATCACCCATGGCATAATTTGCAGGGATGGCCATTGCCAAACATAGAGGGCAGGCAGCAACCCAATCCCTGATTGGATCACCAGCATCCAGAAAATGATCTTCACCACGCTTTCCGTGCGGGTCAGCGATTTGACCATGGTGAATGATATGCCGAAGGTAAACGCGGCTCCAAGCACGATCAGTTGGCCTATTTCGATTGTGCTGATGCCGGGACGCACGATTATCACGACGCCAATAATACCCAGCAGTATGGTCAGAGTGCGCCAGATGTTAAGACGCTCGCCCAGAAATGCCACGGCCATCACAGCTGTCCAGGCGGGGGTGGTGAATTCGATTGCAATCAACTGCGCAAGCGGGATCATGGACAGTGCCATCAGCCATGCAAATTGACCGGCGTAATGCGCTGTGTTGCGTCCGAGATGCTGCCAGATGCGGCTTGTTTTCATGGCTTTGAATCCGCCCGATGAGCGGATGAGCGGATAGAGCATGGCAAGGCCGATCAGCGACCGCATCTCCATGATCTGAAAGACATCAAGTTCCCGGGAAGCTTCCCGGCCTGAAACCGCCATCAAAATTATGGCAGCAAGCGATCCGGTCATCCAGAACGCGGCCCTGATATTCGATGGCTGCACTTCCATGATTTTTCAGTGCGACCCTATTTTGCGTAAATGCTGGCGAAATCAGCGAAACCTTTAACTTCGATGGGATTGCCCGAGGGGTCGCGAAAGAACATGGTCCATTGCTCACCCGGTTCACCTTTGAAGCGAACCACGGGTGGCATTACGAACTCTATGTTTGCGGCCTTCAACCGGTCTAACAGCGCGTTCCAATCCTCAAGTGCCAGGATAACGCCGAAATGCGGCATGGGAACCATGTGGTCGCCTACCTTGCCGGTATTTGTTGTTTCGAATGGCTTGCCGAGGTGCAGCGAGATCTGATGGCCAAAGAAATCGAAATCAACCCAGGTGTCCGTACTGCGGCCTTCTTCGCAGCCGAGTACCCCACCATAAAAACGGCGTGCTTCATCAAGATCGGTTACATGATAGGCGAAATGAAACAATGAGCGCATGGGGGATTTCCTGAAAGCATGGCGGGAATGCCGCTGAAGCTAACAGCAAGGTTGGAAGCAGACAATGCGGCGAAAGCGTAAATGCAATTTTTGCGCGCATGTGATGGAACCAAAGTCGGCTTAGGAGAGTTCCTGAGGGCTACACTCGTATTGATCCAGAAAACAGGAAATATGTAATGTCGATTTTGATCAGTCTTTTGATCACCGTTCTGGTGATTTTCCTCGTGCTCTATCTCGTGCAGATGCTGCCACTGGATGGCCGCGCCAAGCAGATTATTCAGGTCATCGTCGTGGTGATCGGTATTATCTCCCTGCTGCGCTATCTCGCAGTATTTTAAAGATCGGAGCGGGCGGGATTAATCCCGCCCTTTTCAATTCTCGATATTGCTGAGCTGGCCAAGCATCCAGTCGCGGAATGCGCGGATTTTGGGGACATTTCTGCGAACTTCCGGATAAACCAGCCAATAAAAGTGATCGCCATCAGCGCCAAGAATATCAAAAGGTTGAATAAGCTGACCTTGTTTGATTTCGTTCTGATAAAACGCGGGAGTAAGGATGCCGACGCCCATCCCGGCTAAAACAGCCCGTCCTTCGAGATGCTGATCGCCAAAGCGGCTTCTCGGGTCGCCGAGCAGATGTGGCTCCTGAATACCCACAGCTCGAAACCATAACTTCCACCAGTAATCACCGGTATCGATGAGCGGCAGTTTCAGAAGATCGGCAGGTGTTTTTACGCCTCCGATCGTTGCAGCCAATGCAGGTGTCAGCATGGGCGAGAATTCCGCAGGAAAAATCTTGTGGCTGGTCAGTCCGGGCCATTTTCCACTGCCGGATCTGATGCCGACATCTGCGGGTTGCCGCGAGAAATCTATCATATCGCGTGTGGCTTGCAGGCGTACGGCCAATGCCGGATGCGCAAGCTGAAACGACCCCAATCTCGGAACAAGCCAGTTTGAGGCAAAAGTCGGTATCGTGCTGATGGTCAATACGCCGTCAGCGTTCTCGCGTGTTGCTGCGATTGCGCCACGTATCAGTTCGAATGCTTCACTGATGGCGGGGGAAAGGCGGGCACCTACTTCCGTAAGCGTTACCTGACGCGACTTACGCAGAAAAAGCAGCGATCCGATACGCTCTTCAAGCAGCTTGATCTGATAACTCACGGCCGCTTGTGTCATGCCTAGTTCTTCGGCCGCCTTGGTAAAATTGCCATGGCGAGCAGCAGCTTCGAACACACGGATTGCCGACAAAGGAGGAAGTTGCATGGTCTATCTCACATAAGCTGTCCTTATGCATACTACTCGGCGTTTTGTTGGAAAACAACCACGGGAAGGCGCATGTTCACTTCAACAAAAGGGCCAATGGCCCTGCTTTTTGGAGTTAGGGAAATGATGATGTCCAAGACACATGCACCGGCTGTTACAGTGCTTTCAACCTTCATGGATTGGTTCAGGGGATCGAAAAATCAACAGTTGAAAAACGAGACTGCCAATCACGTTCACACGGAAGAATTCTCCGATCACATGCTGCGTGACATCGGTGTTCTGGATGGCAGAAATTCAAAGGGGTATACGCGAAAACGCTCTGTCGACAGTTTGTTGAACGATAACTTTAACGGTACTCGATAGGAACGATTTAAGAATCGAAGTCAGTTTCGAGCTTGCGTTCAAGCGCTACAAGGTCATCGGGCAGGGGCATACCCATCGCCCGAAGTTCGTTCAGGTGCTCACGCAGGGTCTCGTGAATTTCATGGGCATCCGCTGGCCGTTTGACCATCTCTTCAACCAAAAGCGCGATCTGAGCCTTGATGTCTTCGAATGCCATGATCATTTCCTTCTCTGCAACTGTCGTAATGTAGCAGACTAATCGTGGCCGGAATATTGCGTATCTGAAACCTTTTCCATCCATTCGACAGCTTTGCCGTCAAGCGCTTCCTGCATGGCGATATGGGTCATGAATGTACTAGGCCCGGCCCCGTGCCAATGCTTCTCACCCGGCGGAATCCAGATCGTATCGCCAGCCCTGATTTCCCGGATAACCTCACCCCAAACCTGCGCAAGCCCGGAACCGGAAGTGACATGCAGTGTCTGGCCGAGCGGATGCGTGTGCCACGCCGTACGGGCACCCGGTTCGAAGCGGACGGTAACGGCGCGCAAACGCGCAGGTTCGTCAGCCTCGATAATAGGATCTTGCCATACGGTTCCGGTGAACCAGTCGGCTGGAGCGCGACGCGTGGGCATTGAGCCGTTCGGCGTTATTTTCATGATTGCAATCCTGACTGCCCCGGGAACTCGCTGGACAAAGAAGCCGCGCCGGGTGTGAGTTGTTCGGCAGATGCCAAAATTGAAGCAAGGAAGCCGGGAAACCGGGTTTCCAGATCAGTGCGCCGCAGTGAAAGCAAACGTTTCGTGCCTTCAGGGCGAACATGAATAATCCCCGCTTCACGCAGCTTTCCAATATGATAGCTCAGCGCGGTTTTTGAACCGAGGCTAAGAAAGTAGCTGCAGGTCATGTTGCGCTCGTCTTCACCAAATCGTGCCAGCATGGAAATGATTGCGAGACGCGTCTCATCGCCAAGTGCCGCAAGAACTGTAGGCAGAGTGATTTCTTCTGGAGCGGGATGATGCAGTGTGTTCGTCATACTCCATGTCATAGCAATTGGCAGGAGAGATTTCAATGTTCAATAATTTTTGAACTTATCGCTTGACATTAATTTGCCGTCGCTCGATAGTTCAAGGATCATTGAACATTGGGATAATGGCCATGGACATTCGTCTTGTTGGATTAGCTTTGGGCACGTTTGCTATCGGCATTGAAGGCTTTGTTGTGGCCAGCCTTCTGCCCGAAATAGCCGGGGATACCGGCGTCAGCCTGGTTCAGGCAGGTTATCTTGTCGTAACTTATGCCTTCGCATACGCGATAGGTGCCCCAATCATTGCTGCCTTGACCGGCGGGCTTGACCGGCGTCTGGTGCTCGCAGGCAGTGCATTGGTGTTTGTTCTGGGCGCACTGCTCGCATCGATCGCTCCGACATATATGCTGCTGATTGCTCGTCTTCTGATTGCGGTGGTGGCTGGGCTTTATGCGGCAACAGCACAGGCGACGGCAGTTGCGATATCGGAGCCGCACCATCGCGCAAGAGCGATCTCGGCAGTCGTGGGCGGAACAACGCTGGCAGTTGCATTTGGTGCGCCGCTTGGCGCATTCATAAGCAGTTTCGCGGGTTGGCGCGGCACTTATATTTTTATTGCCCTGATTGGTGTTCTGGCAACATTGATAGTGTGGGTGTTGCTGCCGCGCGGACTTTACGCGGACAAAATGACGTTGGCCAAGCGCCTCAGTGTCATTCGTCATCCGGGATTGCTGCCCGCGCTTCTGACAATGTTGCTCTATATGGCAGGCGGGTTTGCAGTTTATACCTATATCGCTGCCGTCGCTGTTCAGGGGGCAGGGCTTGGCCGCGAATATCTGCCCGTTATTCTATTGGCGTTCGGCGTTGGAGCGGCATTCGGCAATTTTCTTGGCGGACAACTGGCAGACCGTTTCGGCGCGACCAAAACTGTGATTGCCGCGTCAGTTCTCAACACCGCCGCTCTCCTGCTTGTCAGCTGGATCATGACATTGCCGCATGAAATAGCGGGCTCGTTGTTGATCGGGCATATGGTGCTGTGGGGCGTGATCGCCTGGATGTTTCCGCCGGCACAAGCCAGTCGCATACTGGCACTAGCGCCTGAAAGCGCGCCGCTTGCCTTGTCGCTGAATTATTCTGCGCTTTATCTAGGTGTTGCCATTGGATCAATGATTGGTGGGCTGGTTATCACGAATCTGGGTCTGGGCTATCTTGGCACTATTGGCAGCATATTCTCAGTCCTCGGCCTCGCGGTGATACGGCTTGCACGCACCACGAGGCGTGAGTATCTATCGATAGCCTGATCAGCAGAAGGGGCGCTGGTGTTAAACTTGCGCCCTTGCCTCCCGGAAAGAGATCAGTCTTTTGCGGTTTTCATCCCACAGGACGAGTTTCACACAACGCAGGCTTTCCATAATCGTGATGCGTCCAATATCGCCGAGTTCGGGATAATCTTTCAAAACTTGCGGAAGCCGATAACAAGGAACCTTGCTCGACAGATGGTGGACATGATGAATGCCAATATTGCCGGTAATCCACCGCAGAAAACCCGGCAGAATATAATGCGATGATCCATGCAGGGCAGCTTCGTGGAACTGCCACTCCGGTGCCGACGACCAGTGTGTTTCTTCAAACTGGTGCTGGACGTAGAACAACCAGATGCCCGCCGCTCCAGCGAGCGTGACGATTGGTAGATGGATCAGCAGAAATGGTCCTACGCCTATGAGCCACATCAGGAATATCGTGCAGACCGCGATACCAAGATTGGTCGCCATGGTGGATACCCACGGTTCAGCGCCTGATCGCATCATGCCAAAAGGCAGACGTTGCTTGAAAAAGAAAAGCCATACAGGGCCAACGCCGAACATGATTGCAGGGTGGCGATAAAGGCGATAACCGATCCGGCCCCAACGCGACAGTGCGCGATATTCAGCAACGGTCAGCGTTGTGATATCGCCGATCCCGCGTTCATCCAGATTGCCCGCGGAGGCATGATGAATGGCGTGGCTGCGCCGCCAGTAATCATAAGGCGTCAATGTCAGTACGCCAATTACCCGACCGGTCCAGTCATCTGTGTGACGGTGGGCAAAGAATGATCCATGACCGCAATCATGCTGGATCATGAACAATCTCAGCAGAAAGCCTGCTGCTGGTATAATGAGAATAAGGCCCCACCAGTACCCATAGTGAACTGCTGCCCAGCACAGTGTCCAGAAAATGGCGAATGGCACCACGGTCACAGCCAGTTCAAAGGCACTGCGCCCCCGATGTGGCTTGCGGTACTGGCTGAGTATCTTGAGCCAGGGACGAGCATCAGAGCTTGTTACAGGGCTGTCTTTTTGGAGAGAGGTTTTCATCGGCTATTATATGGCTGGCACGCCATATCACGCAAGATGCGCTTTGAAATAAAACGTTACCGTGGGCGGACCTCCCACACACCGCGCCGCCGTAATTGGAACCGCTATCGCAGCCTAGCGTTTAATCATCGGTATGGGCTGTTATTATCAGCATATTCGCTGATACCCCTGATGACGAAGGACATCTTCTGATTCCGGGTAACGCTTGAAAGCATTTTTAATTCGAACGTAAGGTAGACGTAATGGATCCGGTTCAATTGATTGTCGTTATGGCATTTGATCAAGGCGATGCTGGTGAGCTGTTTCCAGTCGGGGAGCCGCAACAATTCGAGACCAAGGAAAGGGCGATCCGCACGGCCAAGGATCTTGCCTCCAAACATGCCGGTGTTATCGCATGGAGTCGGGATGCCAAGCCGGACGTTGGAGAGTATGGCCCTCCGGAAGTGCTTTACACAGCTGGAGAGGTTCTTGAGCTGGAATGAATAAGACCATACAGATTAATTCAGGGGGTGCGGTGCGGAACATTCCGGCGCGGCATCAGTTCATGAGCATGGAGGAACTACGATGTTCATAAAATCACTAACCATTGCTACATTTTTTGGTCTCTCAGGCATTGTCCTGTCCGGCTGTGTCGCGGATGATGGCGGCAGTGGCTATTATGGTGGTTCGGGTGGATACAGCTCGGTCTATGTCGATGACGGGTATTACGGCAGGGACCGCTATGATCGTCGTGACCGCTATGAACGCCGCGATTGGCGCGAAAACAGAAGGGATCGAGACCGGAAGGATCGTAGGAGAGATTGGGATAATAACCGCCCTGATCGAGGTGACAGACCTGGACGCGATCCCAATCGTGACCCAAGGCCAACACGGCCACCAGTTGTAGAGCGTCCCGACCGTCCTGACAGACCAAATCGCCCGAATCGGCCGGAACGTCCGCAGCCGGTTAAGCAGCAAGAAGAGGGCCGTGGCATCAAACCATGGGAACGCACCCCGAAATAATTATCAGCTATGTTACTGGCGCGGCTGTAATTTGACAGCATCGCGCCAGTTACTTCGCCGCTGGATTTCGTATCAAGCTGCCGTTCCTCATATCCAGAACCATGATTTTGCGAACTCGGCGTCTGCCTGAGATTGCGAAAGGCCGATATCGCGAAGCTGATCGACGGTAAGCCCAGCTAAAGCCTTTCGACTACGACGCTTTTCAAGATAACCCCCAATTTTGTGAATCGGCAGCAAAGCCACATGAGCGACTGGCGCGGGAGTGCGCCTTATGCTTGCATTGAATAGAGCCATCTGAATTTCCTTTCGGCAACTGGAGTATATTGCCTTGGAATTCACTACCAAAGAAGCTTATGATTGTTATGCAAATCATAAGGTTTCCTTTGGTGTCTCTAAATCTTGATCACTTGATCACATTCACATATCTGGCAGATCTCGGCAGTTTCACAGCTGCTGCGGATAAGATCGGCTTGACGCAACCGGCAGTCAGTCTGCAGGTAAAGTTGCTGGAACAACGATTGGGCGTGCGGCTCGTTGAACGGGTCGGTCGCAAGGCGCAACCCACGGCTGCAGGTTTGAATTTTCTCGGCTATGCGCGGCGCATAGTGCAGGAAGCCTCCGCCGCTGAAGAGGCGATGCTGCCTTACAAGGGAGGGACCGCTGGAAGATTGCGTATCGGTAGCGGTGCGACCGCCTCAATTCATCTTCTCCCGCTTGCCATTGCAAAAGTCAAAAAGCGCATGCCAGATCTTGAGATCACGGTATTGATCGGGAATGTCGACGAGATTTTGCGCAATCTCGAAGAGAACATGCTCGATCTGGCCATTGTCGCACTTCCTGCACAAGGCCGCCCGTTTGAAATTGAACCGTTCTACGAGGAGCAGTTATTGGCTGTTGCGCCCAAGGACAGCGAAATGTCCAAGGGAGGGCCAGACGCAGCATTCCTGCGGGCGCAAAGTCTTTTGCTCTATGAGGGAGGCAATACAAGGCGGTGTATCGACAATTGGTTTGCCCAAGCGGGACTGCAGCCAAAGCCGTCGATGGAATTCGGAAGCATTGAAGCAATCAAAGAATTGGTGGCGGCCGGTCTGGGCTGGTCAATTTTACCTGAACTGGCGCTAAGGCGGGATCGAGCCAGTTTTTTGAAAGTTTCGTCTCTGAGCCCGGTTTTGAAACGTCAACTTGGAATGGTTGTTCGGCGAGATAAACAACTGACGCGCGGCTTGCGTATGATGATGGAAGGTTTGCGCGGTTTCAAAGGCAGATAAAAGCCCTGCCGCGCCTACATCGTAATTCTTGTGGCGTGAATGAGGATCAATGACCATCGACCGTCACGCAGGGACCAAACACGGCTATAGGCGAGTTTTTCTGAGAAGCCTTCGCCGTAATATGTTCCGGTAAGTTTTCCGAACCACGAAACCGTTGCCGCGTTTTCCATGATCCTTATCGACCGATCCAGCCGGTCAATCCGATCAAGTTTTAAAATGTTGGATCGATGAAAGTCGAGATTTTGCTGCTTGTCCAGCCGGCGTCCAAAGGGATCGATGGCGACAAGACTTTCGTCGAGGTACTCATTCAAAGCGTCAATATCGCCAGACAGCATCGCTTTCTGCAGATTATCCTCGAGCTGCTCGATATCGGTAGTGGTGATGGTCAAGTCGGCGCCTATTGTCATATTCCGCTCTGTCTGGTCATGTTGCCCATCCAGCAATATTCGAAGGCCAATTAAGGTCTGATGAACGACCTATTGGATATTGACCACCGGTGTTGGCAGGCAAACGTACTGTTGTGCCGTTACCAATTGCAACAATGTTCTTGGCGTTTGGTTCCATCCACCCTTGCCGGTAATGTATGGCGCACCCGACAGGATTCGAACCTGTGACCTCTGCCTTCGGAGGGCAGCGCTCTATCCAGCTGAGCTACGGGTGCATGAGGCTGCGATAGCTCGCATGCGCGAAGCGGTTCTAGCTGATGCGCGCCAAGGCTTCAATGGCGAATTTCGCAGAAGGCAAAGAAGCTGTGGGGCTGGTCTGTATGTTGGTGGCGAGTGCAGCAGCGTGCAAACACTGTCATGCTGTGTCGGGAACAGTTCAACTCACGAAGCTTTTTGCATGAGTCGCAAGGTAAATCGCCTCAGCCAGCAGCTTTGCTTGTGGGGTTAACGTACCAAAGCTCCTTGCACAAAGCTGCAAGTGACGCCTTGCCCACTTATCGGAAAGCGGTAAAATTCTCGTCCTGCGGGAAGCAGCTGAGCGACGCGCTGCCACTTCAGGCACAATTGCTATCCCGACACCGTTGGCAACAAGCTCACATGCCGCCTCCAATGTTGCAACTTTCACGCGGAAGTTGAGGTGGCGTCCCAAATGCGAAGCCTGATGAATGATATGTTCCTGCAGGGCGTTGCCGGATCCGAGCCCGACAAAAGGTTCGGCAACAATATCAGCAAACTGTATGGAACAAGCGCCTTCGGCGATTGAGCTGCCCTTTGCAGATATTACAGCTAGCTGGTCCGTGCAGAAAGGTTTTTGCTCGAGACCGGCCAGGTTGGCCCAGTCCGCAGCGATGCCAAGATCTGCCTGACCGTTCGCCAGTTTTTCCGCAATGACATGGCTTGGACGTTCTTCCAGTTCCACGTCGATATGTGGGTTGCTCGCCAGAAATCGCGAAAGGATATCGGGCAGGAGTGATGCTGCGGCTGTATTGGCCAGCAGACGAACATGGGCGCGTAAACCCCGAGCATGTTCGCCAAGGTCACCAGCCATTGTCGCAATCTGATTCTGAATGGTGCGGGCATGGAAAAGCAATGTTTGTCCGGCAGGCGTCAAGGCGATGCCCCGGCGCTTACGCTCAACAAGAGCCACCCCAAGCATTTCCTCCATACCTTTTATTCTGGCACTCGCGGATGCCAGCGCAAGGCCAGAGCGTTCTGCACCAGCCGTAATGCTTCCAGCCTCTGCGACGTGCAGGAACAATCTCAAATCCACCAGGTCAAAGCGCAATTGTTCTCTCCATGCCTTCGGCCCAGACGAAGGCTGACTATCGAAAATCCAGATTGTGGGCTCGTCGGAAAAAGGTCAAGAGTCGATTGATGAGGATGCGAATGTACAAGCGTGAAGCAGAACAGCAGGAACGTTCGTCAACGGGGCTCGAGATTTCAGCCTTATGTCTGGCAGCGCTTGTTGCGGTCCTTTCGTTTGGGAATGGCCATATGAGCCGGCCTTCGAAAGCTACCATGACACCAGCCCAAGATCTGCCTGCGACAACGCCGAAGGCATTGGTTGAGGACATCGTGCCCACGAGGCAGGAGATGCTTTTGCATGACTAAGACGCTCACCGATTTCATGAACATGGCAGCGAGCAGTTTTGTTGCATTTCCATTGACATGGGTATTTGTAGGGGCAGTTTTTCTGCTGGCTGGCTTTGTCAAAGGTGTTGTGGGAATGGGATTGCCAACGGTCGCAATGGGGCTTCTTGCAGTCACGATGCCGCCCGCTCAAGCCGCAGCGATTTTGATTGTCCCATCGTTTGTAACCAATATCTGGCAATTGCTGGCTGGTCCGGTGTTCAAGCGCCTTTGCATCCGTCTATGGGGCATGATGGCTGGCGTTATGGTGGGCACGATTGCGGGAAGCGGCTGGCTAACGGGTAACCATGCAGGCATTGCATTATCCGGGCTCGGTATTGCCTTGGCAGCCTATGCGATACTCGGTCTGTTACAGATAAGGTTTCGCGTCAACGCGCGTCACGAAGCCATGCTATCGCCATTGGTCGGCGTGGTTACAGGTCTGGTTACGGGGGCGACAGGCGTATTCGTCATTCCGGCTGTACCCTATCTCCAATCGCTGAAGTTGGAAAAAGAGGATTTGATACAGGCGCTTGGTCTGTCGTTCACCGTTTCGACAATTGCACTGGCAGCAGGGCTATGGCTTCGCGCAGAGCCCAGTAGTTCGTCTGCAACACTGATTGGTATTTCGTTGCTGGCACTTGTCCCGGCATTGATTGGAATGATTATTGGACAGGCACTTCGCCTGCGCATGAGCGTGGAAACCTTTCGGCGTGTGTTTTTTGCCGGGCTGCTCGTTCTCGGGCTTTATCTTGCTGCAGAATCCTTGTTCCAGGGGACATGACCCCCAAAAAAAGTGTTTCAAGCATTGAACCGGAGCGAAGAACACCGCACTCTTGCCTGACTATAAAAGGAGGAGATGCTTGATGTTTCGAAATTATGTGAAGGTGTTGTCACTAAGTGTAGCGATTTCCGCTTTTGGTGCGGCTGCGTTGGCCGAAGAAAGCACTTACCCCCATGCAAAAGAAGCCATCGGAACTGTCGAACAGGTCTATGATGGGGCGCTCTTGCCGGACCTCGCGGTTAGCACATACCGGAATATCGACCGGCTCTTTCCAACCCGTATTATTAAAGCCGGAACGAAACCGCTTGATCTTCCAAAAGCTGAAAAGCAACTGAGCAACGTAAAGTTCAAATATGAGGACAAGGATTACGACCTCTATGATTTCATAGCGCTGGACAGCATCACGGCCATGCTCGTTATCAAGGATGGCAAGGTCGCCTTTGAAACCTATCAACGAGGCAATACCGAGAAGACGCGCTGGATGTCGATGTCGGTAGCAAAATCGATCAGTTCGACACTCGCGGGTATCGCGATCAAGGACGGCCTGATCAAAGGGCTGGATTCACAGGTTGTAGACTATGTACCGGAACTCAAGGGCAGCGCCTATGATGGGGTTTCTGTCAAAGACGTTCTGATGATGTCTTCCGGCGTCAAATGGAATGAAACCTATACCGATCCGAATTCAGATCGTCGCGCCCTGTTGCGAGCGCAAATATCACAGAAACCGCACTCCGCCGTGGAGCTTATGGCGAAACTGCCGCGGGCGGCCGAGCCGGGCACTTTGAACACGTACAGCACCGGCGAAACGCAAATTTTGGGCGAGATCGTGCGCGGTGCAATCAAAAAACCGCTTGCTGAATACCTGTCCGAGAAAATCTGGGCACCTTTCGGCATGGAAACGGATGCGACTTGGTGGCTGGATTCTCCGGATGGTGTCGAGATCGGCGGTAGCGGCATAAGCGCGACGCTGCGTGACTATGGCCGCTTTGGACTGTTCTTCATGAACAATGGTGTTGTCGATGGCAAATCCATATTGCCGGAAGGGTGGGTCAAAGAAGCGACCACTCCAAAGACACTGAAAGACGGCAAGAAACTGGATTACGGTTATATGTGGTGGACAGCGTGGACGGAGCCGTCAATCAAGGATGGTGCGTTTTCTGCCATAGGTATTCAGGGTCAAAACATCTATATCGATCCGGTTGAAAAGGTCGTCATCGTGACGTTTGGAGCGCAACCCAAACCAGTTGGCAAAGAACCGATTGATCCGAATGTATTCTTCGACGCAGTGGTTGCTGAACTGAAGAAATCATAGCCTGAGAAGACAAGTAATTGTGTCCGGTGGAACTCTGGTGCTTCGCGGTCGTTTGCGAATGTAGTGGAGATTCACCGAACTCAGGAGAATAAGAAATGAAAATGAACCGTCGTCATGTGCTCGCGTTGACAGGTGCCGCTGCCGCCACAACACTTTTTTCTCCCTCGGTTCGTGCCCAATCTGCAATGCCTTTCAAGCAAGCTGAGTTGCCATATGAAGAAGGTGCTTTGAGTCCGGTCATATCTGGGCGAACGGTCGGCCTGCATTATGGCAAGCATCACGCGGGTTATTTCAAGAAGCTCAATACGCTGACCGAAAATACGCCGTTTGCTGACTTGTCGCTTGAAGAGGTCGTGGTTCGTGCCAAAAAGGAAAGCGAAACAGCGATTTTCAACAATGCCGCACAAGCGTGGAACCACAATCTTTATTGGCAACAGTTCAAGGGTGGCCCTGCTGCTGCGGAAGGTGCATTTCTCGATGCCGCCAAGAGTTCATTCGGTGGAATTGATGAATTACAGAAACAGATTGTTGCTGAATCAGACAAGGTATTCGGCACTGGCTGGGTATGGCTGGTGAAAGACGGTGATAAGCTCACCATCGTGGGAATGCAGGATGCCGGTAATCCGCTGGCCGATGGCAAGAAGACGCTGCTCGGCGTCGATGTCTGGGAGCATGCCTACTATCTCGACTATGAGAACCGCCGGACTGAACATGTAGCCGCAGTGCTCGAAAAACTGGTCAACTGGCAGTTTGTCGGAGAGCAGTTTCAGGCTGCGTAAGTATTTTTAGAACGTAATACTCCCGCCGTTCATAGGCGGGAGCATTAATACCGGACAGTGTTCGTATCAATCGATGTCGAATGAAACGCCCTGAGCCAGAGGCAGTGCCTTGGAGTAGTTTACGGTGTTGGTTGCGCGGCGCATGTAAGCCTTCCACGCATCCGAGCCGGATTCGCGTCCACCACCGGTTTCCTTTTCACCGCCGAATGCACCACCGATTTCTGCACCTGACGTGCCGATATTGACGTTGGCGATACCGCAGTCCGAACCGTCCGGGCTGAGAAAACGTTCGGCTTCCTGCAGATCAAGCGTGAAGATCGAGGAAGACAAGCCCGCGCCCACAGCATTGTGCTCGACGATCGCCTGATCGAAGTCGTTGTACTTCATCACATAAAGGATTGGTGCGAAGGTTTCTTCGACGACCGGACCCGTCTGTTTCGGCATCTCAACCAAGGCAGGGCGCACATAATAAGCGTCGGCATGGTCGGTCTCGACACGTGCGCCGCCGGTTACCTTGCCGCCATGGGCAACAGCTTCGCTTATCGATTTCTGCATGTTGTCGAATGCACCCTTGTCGATCAAAGGACCAACCAGAGAAGGTGTGTCGAGTGGGCTGCCGACGGAGACGCTTTCATAGGCCTTTTTGAGGCGTGGCACGAGTGTGTCGTAAACGCTTTCATGTACGAACAGGCGGCGGAGCGTAGTGCAACGCTGTCCGGCTGTTCCCATCGCGCCAAAGGCAATTGCGCGCAGCGCCATGTCAAGATCAGCCGAGGGGCAAACGATGCCGGCATTATTGCCGCCAAGCTCAAGGATCGAACGGGCAAAACGCTTGGCCAGACGCGGGCCAACTTCACGGCCCATGCGGGTCGAGCCGGTAGCAGAGACCAGCGCAACCTTGGGATGATCGACAAGTGCTTCACCGATAGTGCGGTCGCCCATCATCGTCTGTGCAAGACCGGCAGGAACATCACCGAAACGCTTGGCGGCGCGGTCAAAAATTGCCTGGCATGCAAGACCCGTAAGTGGTGTCTTCTCTGATGGTTTCCAGACAACGGAGTTGCCGCAAACGAGAGCGAGCGCCGTATTCCATGACCAGACAGCAACAGGGAAGTTGAACGCCGAGATAACGCCGACAACGCCGAGCGGATGCCATGTTTCCATCATGCGATGGCCGGGACGTTCCGTGGCGATGGTCAAGCCGTAGAGCTGACGTGAAAGGCCAACTGCGAAATCGCAGATATCGATCATTTCCTGAACTTCGCCCAAACCCTCAGATGGAATTTTGCCAGCTTCGATGGAAACAAGACGACCAAGATCGTTCTTGTGCGCGCGCAGTTCTTCACCGAACAGACGAACCAACTCACCGCGCCTCGGCGCAGGCACGAGACGCCATTCGCGGAAAGCAGCATCCGCAGCTTCGATTGCCTTGGCAGTATCAGCGGCCGAATGGACTGCAACATCGGCGACTTTTTCACCAGTAACGGGGCTGAATGAAGCCATGGCGCCGCCTGTATAGGACGCTGCTGCAACGCCGAGCTTGGAAAGGAGAGTTTTTACTTCTTGAGCAATGGTCATCTTGCTTACCTTTTTCATCTGTCGAATGAGTTGACCGGCTTTTAGCAGCCGGCACGGATTTTTGAAACGGTCTAACTGGCCAGCGCGAGCGTGCGCAATCGCTGAAGGCAGGCTTCTATGGATGTGGTTTCCAGATTTGCGTAATGTTCGAATTCATCGAGAACCGGCGCACCGAGATGGGTTTCAAATTCCTGCTGGCTCGGGCTGGCGGCGAATTTCTGAACATTGGTATCACCAAGGTTCGACTGGAAAATACCTGCCGCACTGACCGGCAGGAAATCTTCATAAACGATGGGGTCAAACTGCACGGCACCTTCGCGGATAAGCTCTTCGAGATCGCGGCCTTGAACAGCCGTTGTGGCGACTGGCGTATAGCGGAAGTAGCCGAGCTTCTCGGAGCGAATCGTCTCCCAATCATCAGGGAAGTCTTTGAACGCATCGTCCAGGGCGGCAATATATGCTTGCGCGTTCGAACCATCCGCTGCCGGGCGGACGATTTCACGGGATTTCGTCAACAGCCGGTCGTAAAGCGCCCGGCCTTTAGGTGTCAGCGCAATGCCTCGCTGTTCGATTTCGCCGAAGCGCGCAGTGTGCGAGCCTTTCTCCCAATTGCCTTCGCTGTTGATAAAAGAAACGGTTTCTTCCAGTGCCTTGAAAGATGTCTGGCGCAGAAGAATCGGGCATTCGCGTGTTGGGGGACCTTCGATAACGGCCTTTGGCGAAATGCCGTGGGCTGGCATCAAGGTCTGGACCGCATCAATGTCTAGGGTGCGGGGTGTCAAATGGTTGATGTGTGGGCCTCTGAACGAGACAACATCAGCAATGAGGCGATGGGCATCATGCAGGCGACGATACAGATCATTGCTGACGCTGGCTTGATCGTGCCAGCGGAATGTTTGAAGAATCTCTTCGACGAAAGAAGCAGCGTCTGTCACATCAAGGCCGCCATCCACTTCGGCTTTTTCGACCAGTTCGATAGCCTTGCTTGTAAATATCTGGCGAGCTTCGAGCGTCTTTCGAGCTTCTTCGCGAAGTGCAGCATCTTCGATCAGGTCAAGACGCAAAAGCGAGGTGAACACCCGGAACGGGTTGATCTTCAAGGCCGCATCGCCCACGGGGCGGAATGCCGTCGAGTGCACGGGCACACCGGCTTCGCTCAAATCATAATAACCGACCGGGTACATTCCCATGACCGCAAAGACACGCCGAAGCATTGCAAGCTCGGCGGGTGTTCCAACCCGTATGGCGCCATGACGCTCTTCGGAGATGCGATCAAGCGTGTCGGTCTGCTCAAGTCTTTGTGCCAGTTCCGGCTTGTCAGCCAGTGTTTTGACGTTCACTTCGGCAACAAGCGACAGCAATGTTCCGTAAGCAGGAACCTCTGTACGGTACATGGAAGACATGGCCGACGAGAAGGACGCCCGGATGGCATCCGGCGAAAGAAATGTCGATGATTTCATTATGAACAATTCCGCATTGAAGTTGGACAGCAATTCTTTTCCTGTCATGCTCAATTTGGATTATACAGACTGATAACGCCCGCGTATTACGACGATTCAAACTGGGTTGATGCGAGAAGAGAATGAAGTTAACCAGACGCCTGATCCCTGACATCGATATTCTTCAGACATTTGAATGTGCGGCACGCCATGGCAGTTTCACACAGGCTGCCAAGGAGTTGAGCCTCACCCAAAGCGCTGTATCGCGACAACTGAGTGAGCTTGAAAATCAGATTGGTGTGCTTTTGTTCGAACGCATACGCCAGCGGGTTGTGCTGTCTGATGCGGGTCAAAAATTTCTGCCGGAGGTGAGGCGCCTGCTTGGTCTGACAGAGGAAACAATGCTTCGGGCAATGGCCGCATCTCAGTCAGCGTCATCTTTGAGCATTGCGACGTTGCCAACCTTTGGCAGCAGATGGCTGATGCCAAGATTGCCTGATTTTCTCGAACGTCATCCCGAGATGGCATTGAGTGTCGCCTCTCGCTCGCAACCATTCGATTTTGATGAAGAACCCTTTGATCTCGCGATCCATTATGGCCAGCCGGTCTGGGCGCACGCGACGTGTACTTATCTGTGCAGTGAAATGATCGTACCGGTCGGCAGCCCCGTACTCTGCCGGGCTAATCCTGTTGATACACCTGCGGGATTGGCGAATTCAGCGCCACTGCTGCATTTGTCCACACGGCCAAAAGCCTGGGCTTCCTGGTTCGAAACCCAGCAGGCAGAAGTTGTCAGCCCTTACAAGGGACATCGGTTCGAACATTTTTCGATGGTTATCGAGGCTGCGCTGGCCGGGCTCGGGTTTGCATTGCTTCCACGCTATCTCATTGAAAAAGAACTGGAGACGGGCCGGTTGCTTGTGCTTTTCGATCAGCCGCTACAGACCGAGAATAATTACTACCTGGTTGTGCCGGAGCACAAAAAGGAGAACCCGCTGGTGCAAAGTTTCATTGGCTGGATTGCAGCGCAGGTCAGCGGGCAGCAGCCTGATATGTCAGTCATTCAATTATAGCATCACATGTTCTGTGTTTTTCATTTCCGTTGAATGAAACCCCATTTATAACGATAATTGATACAAGAATGCTGGCTATATGGTGATGCTATGCTGAACGACGAATGCTCCCACGGCCTTTGGGAAAAAACCGCGCCTCCAGCTCCAAAAACAGAGCGGTTGCAAGGCGATATTTCCGTTGACGTCGCGGTGATCGGTGCAGGCTTTACCGGCTTGTCCGCAGCATTGCATCTTGCCGAAGCCGGAACAAAGGTCGCTGTGGTCGATGCGGTGGAAATCGGTTTCGGCGGTTCAGGCCGAAATGTCGGTCTCGTCAATGCGGGCATGTGGGTCATGCCCAATGATCTGCCCGCTGTACTAGGGCAACTGCACGGCGAGCGTCTGCTGGAACTTCTGGGCAACGCGCCGCAATCGGTTTTCAATCTTGTAGACAAACATGAGATCGACTGTGAACTAGAGCGCAAAGGTACGCTGCATTGCGCCGTTGGTGATAGCGGGCTCAAGCAGCTCGAACAGCGTGCAGCGCAGTGGCAGGCGCGAGGTGCAGATGTTCGTCTTCTGGGTGCGGAGGAAACGGCGGCCAAGGTAGGGTCGGGTGCATATACCGGCGCATTGCTGGATAACCGCGCAGGAACCATTCAGCCGCTCGGCTATGTTCGCGGCCTTGCGAAGGCAGCGCAGGCAAATGGCGTCGTGATCTATACCGGCACGCCTGTAAATGCGACGGAACGGTCCGGATCAAAGTGGGTTGTGCGAACGCCATCAGGCACTATTTCTGCTGACTGGGTTGTTGTCGCGACCAATGCCTATACCACGTCTCCTTGGCCCGCTCTCAGAGCCGAGCTTCTGCATCTACCCTATTTCAATTTTGCCACTGCGCCATTGCCGGGAAATCTAGGTAACAGCATTCTGCCGGAACGGCAGGGCGGATGGGATACAAAGGAAATTCTCAGTTCATTCCGGATGGACCGCGCCGGACGACTTATTTTCGGAAGTGTTGGCGCGCTTCGGGGCACCGGCATGGCTGTTCACAAGGCTTGGGCGGCGCGTTCGATCCGCAAGCTGTTTCCGCAACTCAGGGACGTGACCTTCGAATCCGGATGGTATGGCAAGATCGGCATGACAAGCGATCATCTTCCCCGATTCCATACCCTCGCGCCGAACGTCATAAGCTTTAGCGGCTACAATGGCCGAGGGATAGCTCCTGGCACGGTTTTCGGTCGCATACTGGCTGAACATATTACCGGACAAGTCAGCGAAGCAGACCTGCCGCTTCCGGTTACAAAGCCGAAGGAAGAAGGTATGCGAGGTTTGCGGGAAGGCTATTACGAGGTTGGCGCGCAGTTGGCGCATCTGGTCAGCAACCGGCTCTGAAACACCCGCTTGCCATTCAGCACATACCGACTTATCTCTATTGAATGGATAGCAAGAAGCCGGCGCGGCCGATCAAGCCAAGCGTCTCAGCAAGTATTCTGGCAGCCGTCAGAAATCGCAAGAAGCGCCCTACAGGCGTAACACGCGTCGTGCGTAATGATTTGCTGATTGCCTCATACAATGTCCACAAATGCGTCGGAATAGACAAGAAATTCGATCCCGACAGGATTGCGCATGTCATCAGCGAAATTGGCGCGGACGTTATCGCCATTCAGGAGGCAGACAAGCGTTTCGGGGAGCGGACAGGATTGCTGGACCTTGCGCGCTTGCAGCGGGAAAACAGTCTTGTTCCTGTACCGGTAACGTCGCTTTATCCCAAAGGCCATGGTTGGCACGGCAATCTTCTCCTGTTCAGGGAAGGCGTTGTGCGTCATGTGCAGCAACTCGTGCTGCCGGGGCTGGAGCCACGCGGCGCATTGGTTGTGGATATTGATCTGGTTGCAGGGCCATTGCGGATAATCGCGGCACATTTCGGGTTATTGAGGCATTCCCGCCAGCAGCAATCGGAAGCGATATTGAGGGCCGTGAATGCCGATCCCTCACGCCCAACACTCCTGATGGGCGATCTTAACGAATGGCGTGTCGGTAAAGGGTCTTCATTGCACTTCCTGTCGCCGGTCTTTGATCCCGTGCAGAACGCTGTTCCAAGTTTTCCATCGCGCTTTCCGGTTTTGGCATTGGATCGGGTGCTGGGACACCCGCATAACCTCGTCAGTTCCATCGAAGTACACGACACGCCATTGGCGCGCGTGGCTTCCGATCATCTGCCCATCAAGGCCTATGTTGATTTGAAGTCGGCGGTTGCAGAAGCCGGTTTTGTCAAAGATAGGGTGAGCCTAGCCAGATAATCCTGTCGAGCAGGCGGTCCCAAAAAGAGCGGGCACGCAGATGCTGGAGCAGGACAGGCGTGGCATTATCCAGTGCCTTCTGGACCAGTCCTTCCACCTTTGATGCAAACTCAGCATCCATGACTTCGAGATCAACCTCGAAGTTCAGGCGCAGCGATCTTGGATCGAGATTGGACGATCCCACATAGGCCCATACACCATCGACCGACAATAGTTTCGAGTGATTGAAGTTGCCGCTCGCACGCCATATCCGGCAATGGCTTTTCAGAATCTGGTCGAACTGGGCAGTCATCGCGCGATCTACCAGCTTGAGATTGTTGTTGGACGGAATGACGATATCGACTTCGACGCCCCGGCGCGCGGCTGTTACCAGCGCGCTGATCAGTTCCCGGTCTGGCAGGAAATAGGGCGACATGATGCGGATGCGGCTTTGCGCAATAGAAAAAGCGCCCATGAGCATCTTGTGATTGGCTTCAAGACTACGATCCGGACCCGAAGGTACAGCGCGAATGAAAACCGGCTCACCGGATTGCTTTTCCGGAGGAACGATGTGCCAGGCCTCGCCCGTTAAGGCTTCGTTGGTGGCAAATCGCCAATCCTCCGCTGCGATATGGAAAAGGTCTGTCACAATCGGTCCGGTCAGGCAGAAATGCGTATCGCGCGCATTGTCTTCGCCGGCGACTTCAGCAGAAAAACCGGCCCGAATGTTCATGCCGCCAGTAAATACGATTCTACCATCGACGACGAATATTTTGCGGTGAGTCCGCAGATTGGCATAGGGCAGGCGCAGTCCTATGATGATATTGCCGTTGAATACATCCACCTTGACGCCATGCTTGGACAGGTAGCCGACGATGCTCGGAATGGAATAGCGTGCTCCGACAGCATCAATCAGGACCCGGACTTCCACTCCGCGTTTTGATGCTGCGATGAGGGCATCCGCAAGTCGCAAACCAATCTTGTCGCGATCAAAGATGTAAGTCTCGACAAGTATGCTTCGTTGTGCCGAGCCTACGGCTTCGAGCATCGCGTGATATGCATCGTCGCCGGTCTGGAGCATGGTGATATTATTGCCGGTGGTAAGGCGGCAGCGGCTGACGCGATCTCCCAAGGTTTTCATCGCGGCCATGCGCTTCTCAAAATGCGCCAGAATATCCTTCTCGGCGGCATCGAACCGCAGGAAGTGATCCTGCCCGATTTCATGCAAAAATGCGCGCTGCGATGAAATGGAAGAGCGTCGTATGCGGTTGATGCCTACCACTGCATAAATAAGGGGCCCAATGACCGGCGAGAGGATAATCACACCAACCCAACCAATGGCCGCACGCACTTCTTCTTTGGTCATTGTCGCGTGTATGGCGGCAGGAACGCCAAGAACGACAGACAGGACAAAGAATATTTGCGGCCAGTAAGTAGGGAGATACTCAGACATTGCGCTTGGACTTCATGTCATGAAATTGAACTGCGGCGGGATCGCCATTCGGCGAGGGAAACCGGTTGATCGGGTATCCGGATCTCAAAGCTGGTTCCAGCGCCCTCATTGTCGCGCAGTTCGATAGTGCCGCCATGAGCACGAACGAGTTCGTGTACAATTGCAAGGCCAAGGCCGGTGCCGCCGGAACGTGCAGAGCCTTTAAACGCGGTGAAGAGATTTTCACGCGCCTTGGCAGGTAGGCCCGGACCTGTATCGTCGACGCCGATGATTGATGTCGTGCCGATTTGCCCCGCAGTGATTGTCAAGCGCCGGACGAGGGCCGGATCATTGCGTGTATCTCCGAGCATTGCCTGAACGGAGTTCCGGCAAAGATTGGAAATGATTCGGAAGAACTGGTCGGGGTCGACGTCGATCTCGAATGTCTCTGGAACCAGGTTCTTGAACTCAATGTTTGATTTCGCCTCGATCCCCGCCTTGGCGTCAAGATCAAGCATCTCCTCCACATCGGTAATGATTGTATGGAGCTTGACTCTTCGCCGTTGCGGTGGAGCTTCCTGCGTCCCGCCATAAGCCAGAACAGTCTGTGAATAATTGATGGCCCGATCAATTGTCCGCACGAGCTTGGGAACGAAACGCTGGATGGCGGGATCGCTGCTATTGGCAAGGTGGTCGGATATCAACTGGGCAGAGGCAAGAATATTACGCATGTCATGGTTGATCTTGGAAACAGCAAGGCCAAGGTCGGCCAGATGTTTCTGCTCCGAAAGTGTTCGCTGCAGCCGATGCTGCATATCTGCAAGTTCCCGCTCTGCTATGCCCAGTTCGTCCTCACGCTTCCCGGGCACGATGATGCGTTGGGGATCATCAGGCTCCTGCGCAAAGGCAAGCATATTGTCACTCATTCGCTGAATCGGACGGATAAGCAGGCGGCTGATGGCGAGGAAGACAAGGCTCGCTGTAATCACGGAAATGAACAGCGAGATCAACGCGACATTGCGGGCATATAGCAACATGGCATTGCGCAATGGGGCATCGGATGTGAGCAGTTCGATGACTTTGCCGGTATCGCCGACCGGACCATAGACGCGGATGACGCGATCTCCGCCATTGATGAGTTCGTCAAATGCGCCCCGGATCATTGTCAACGGGTCAGTCACGGTAATATCAATGTGCTTATCGACTTTTGAAGGCATATCCGAGACGGCGAGAAGTCGGGATGCGCCTTTTTCCCTTAATGCTATGGCTTTAGTCCCTGTCGCCAACAGAACTTCATCCTGCACGGATTGCGGAACATCCTTGGCATCGCTTGCTGCCAGAACGACACTTGCAGCCGCTACAGTATTAAGCCTGTCGGATAACCAGCGAATACGCATATCCGCGATGGTCGGAACGAAGATCATAATTTCGGCAAGGAGACCAAATAGCAAGGTGAGGCGCAGCAATTTGCCCGAAAGGCGTTTCAGTACGGGCAAACGCCGTCCTGCATGCAGTTGCACGCGGTCCTCCGGCTTTTGCTGACTGGCTACCATATACACTCCATTACCCCTACATGGTGTAGGTCATATGCCTGTGCCATACAATAAATCACTTGTAGGATTTTGCCTATTTTTGAATCACGTCCATCAATTGACTTATAGGCTTCCCGCATCTATAAGCCGCCCACGTCCGGGTTGACCGCCCCGCGTGACGTTTTATCAACGGTGTATTTTTAAATATGCTAACGGCGGTCCTGATATGCTCCTGTCATAGAACAGACCACAAGAAGGGCCGCACACCGCGGTATTTAACAAATGAAGCGTACTTATCAGCCATCCAAGCTTGTCCGCGCACGTCGTCACGGGTTTCGTGCCCGCATGGCAACGGCAGGCGGCCGCAAGGTTATTGCAGCGCGTCGCGCTCGCGGTCGCAAGCGGTTGTCGGCATAAGTCATTCCGCGCGATTTCGTGCGGATGGCCAAAGTTGGCACTATAGAATGAATGAGCAAAAGCCACTCCGCCTTCGCAAGAGAGCGGAGTTTTTGGCTGTCCGTAGTGGGGAAAAGCGCAGAGGTGCCTATTTCCTCGTTGAAGTTAAAGCGCGGGAAGATCAGGACGGTCCAACCCGCGTAGGCTTTACGGTCACCAAGAAAAATGGAAACGCTGTTGTCCGCAATCGCATAAAGCGCCGCCTGCGGGAAGCTGTGCGCGTCAATGTTGCTGATGACATGGCTGCCGGAACCGACTATGTGATCGTTGCCCGCCCCGACGCCCTGAAAGCGCCGTTTGCGGTTTTGACCCGGGAACTCTCGAAACGGGTTGCCAAGAAATCAATGACCCGGCGTTCGCCCAAGCCCTGACAGGCATGATTGAACCCGGAACCGACTGGATCAGACCAAGGACTGACAATGGAAACCAACCGTAATTTCTTTATCACCATTGCCTTATCCATTGTGATCCTGACGCTTTGGCAAGTGTTCTACATGAACCCCAAAGTCGAACAGCAGCGTGAGCAAGCCCAGATTGAAGCCACGCGGCAGGGACAGACACGCGTTGACGGACAGGCCAGCACGCCAGCAGGCACGAACCCGGACGGTTCGGCAAATCTTCCATCATCGACACCGGCAGCGCCGGGCGCGAATATTCCGGGCCAGTCTCCTGAAGCAGCGCAGACGGGCACTCTGACCCGCGCGGCAGCATTGGGCCAGACAAGCCGTATCCTGATAGACACGCCGAGCCTCAGCGGTTCGTTGAGCCTGACAGGCGCACGTCTGGACGATCTGCAGTTGAAGCAGTATCACGAGACCGTCGATGACAGTTCGCCCACAATCCAGCTTCTGAGCCCATCGCAAATGGCCGATGGCCAGTTTGTCGAGATCGGTTTTACCGGCAATGATACAACTGGAACTGTTCCCGGTCCGGCAACGGTCTGGACAGTTGAAGGTAATAATAAGCTGACGCCGGCAACCCCTGTTACATTGGCATTTACCAATGAGAAGGGCCTGACCTTCAAGCGTACCATCAGCGTTGACGACAATTACTTGTTCACGGTCAAGGATGCCGTGACGAACGGCACGCAAACACCGATTTCACTTGCTTCCTACGGTCGTGTAACGCGCTTCTCCAAGCCGTTGCATGCAAGCACCTATGTGATTCAGGAAGGTCCGATTGCCGTAACCAGTGGCAAGCTGCTTGAATACAAATTCGCGGCAATCGAAAAAGAAAAAGAAGTTTCACCTGAGAAGACCAATACGGGCTGGATCGGCATAACCGACAAATATTGGGCGGCAGCGCTCGTACCATCGCCAGCCAAGCCATTCCAGGCACGTATGTCCTACTTCGATAATGGACGTCCGCTGTACCAGAGCGACTATCTTTCCGATGCAACGACGATCGAACCCGGTCAGTCGACAAACATCGAGAACCTGATTTTCGCCGGCGCCAAGGAAGTCGGAAAGATCAGCGCCTATGAGAAGGACCGCAATATTCCTCAGTTCGACCTTCTGATCGATTGGGGCTGGTTCTACTTCATCACCAAGCCGATGTTCTACCTCATCGATTGGCTCTACAATGCTATCGGTAATTTTGGTGTCGCCATTCTTGTCGTCACAGTTATTCTGAAAGCTCTGTTCTTCCCGCTTGCCAACAAGTCCTATGCTTCGATGGCTCGCATGAAACTGGTGCAGCCAAAAATGACTGAAATCCGTGAGAAATATGCGGATGACAAGGTCAAGCAGCAGCAGGCCATGATGGAATTGTACAAGACCGAGAAGATCAATCCGATTGCCGGTTGCTGGCCCATCCTTATCCAGATTCCCGTGTTCTTTGCGCTCTACAAGGTGCTGTACGTCACCATCGAAATGCGCCATGCGCCATTCTTTGGCTGGATTCAGGATCTGGCTGCGCCGGACCCAACATCGATCTTCAATCTCTTCGGTCTTGTTCCGTGGACAGTGCCGGCGTTCCTGATGATTGGTGTATGGCCGTTGATCATGGGCGTGACAATGTTCCTGCAGATGCGCATGAACCCGACGCCCCCAGATCCAACACAGCAGATGATCTTCAATTGGATGCCTGTCATCTTCACATTCATGCTGGCAAGCTTTCCGGCCGGTCTGGTCATCTACTGGGCATGGAACAACACGCTTTCCATTACGCAGCAGGCGATCATCATGAAGCGTCAAGGCGTAAAGGTTGAGCTTTGGGACAACATCTCGGGGCTCTTCCGCAAGAAGCCGAAGCCCGCCGAATAGTCTGTTTCGCATAAAGTTTAAAAGCCCCCGGCATGACCGGGGGCTTTTCTTTTGAATGCGCTCCGGTTGACAACAACCCGATTAATATTGAATGCAGTCTGATACCGACTGCCGAATGAACTGGAAAAGACGTGAACGAAGCGCAGAACAATACAAACAGGCTGATCGAAAAAGGCCGGATGCTTTTTGCCAAAGGATGGGTATTTATCCGCGGCGTTCCGGCAATGAAGTTCCTTCCGCCTGAAGGACCGCTTGAAATTGCTTTTGCAGGCCGTTCCAATGTCGGCAAATCCTCGCTGATCAATGCCATCATCGGTCAAAAGGGTTTGGCTCGTACGTCCAATACGCCGGGGCGTACGCAGGAACTGAATTACTTCGTGCCTGAAGGCTATTCGGGAGAGGCTGGCGATCTTCCGCCACTCGCTGTCGTGGATATGCCGGGCTATGGTTTCGCAGAAGCGCCGAAAGAACAAGTGGACGCGTGGACCCGGCTGGTGTTCGATTATCTGCGTGGACGCACGACGCTGAGACGCGTCTATCTTCTGATCGATGCACGTCATGGCATCAAAAAGAATGATGCGGAAGTGCTCGACCTGCTTGATCGTGCGGCTGTATCGTATCAAATCGTCCTGACCAAAATCGACAAGATCAAGCCTGCGGGTGTTCCACGTTTGATGGAAGAAACAGCCTTGGCAATCAAAAAGCGCGCCGCAGCCTATCCTCATATTCTGGCGACATCGTCGGAGAAAAGCTCCGGCTTGGATGAGTTGCGCGCCGCTATTGCACAATTGCTTGAAGAGCAGGAAAATCGCTAAGCGGTTAGACGAGGTTTTCTCTTGATAAAAAAGCCCCGCCTGATCCGGTGTCCTTGGATCGTGCGGGGCAAGGATGCGCAGATGCCCGTCTGCGCATTATAGGACTGTTGCTCAGATTACATCTTTGGCAGCAGTACCTTGTCGATGACGTGGATAACGCCATTGGACTGCTTTACGTTTGCGATAGTCACATTTGCGACCGTGCCATTTTCATCGGTAAGTGTGAGCTTCTTGCCCTTGTACTTGGCAGTCCAGACACATCCACCGACAGTCTTGACTGGATGCGCCCCCTTATCGTCATCTACCATTTTCATGATCGCTTTTGACGAGGCATTTGCCGCAACAACGTGACAGGTCAGAATCTTGGTGAGCTTGTCTTTATTTTCAGGCTTGAGCAACGTTTCCACTGTGCCCTTGGGCAAGGCAGCAAAGGCCTCATTCGTTGGTGCGAACACTGTAAACGGGCCTTTGCCCTGAAGTGTTTCCACAAGTCCAGCAGCTTTGACAGCGGCGACGAGTGTGGTGTGATCCTTGGAGTTAACGGCGTTTTCGACGATATTCTTGTTTTCATACATGGCAGCGCCACCAACCATAGGGTTTTTGGCATAGGCGGCACCAGCGATCAGCATTGTCGAAAGTGCGATCAGGCCAAGTGATTTCTTTAACATGTTTCTCTCCACTGTTTGTTTCCCCTCGGTTGAGGTCAAATGGAGATACGAGAGACGTTCAATTTAAGTTTCAGGAGAAATGCGAAGAAATTAAATTCCGCGTACGGTGCCCGCTGCGATGACGGCGCCGGTCGGTGCCTTGCTTGGCGACCCACCGAGAGGTTCCAGCGAAATTGCAAGAGTTGCGCCATCCTGTAGCTTTCCTGCAAGCAAGCTATCCAGTGAGAACGCACTGGTCTGGGATGATTTCATCAGGCCGAGCGAAACGGGAGCATCGCTCCCGGCAATCAGCCAGAGTTCAAGCGAACGATCAGTCGGCAACTCGCCCTTTACAAGGCTTACCTTCAACTGATTGTCGGTCTCATTATAAACCGCAATGGTATGATATGCGCTGCCATCGGCTTCCATGGATGCAACAAGCTGTCTCTCAGGGGCGATAGGACTGGTGAGCAAGTCGCGTCCAAACCCAATTGCAGCGAGCAATAGCGCAGCAAACGCAAAGGTTCGCCAAAAGGCCAAACTGCTCAACAATGGTGCCGCTTGCGGGCTGACAGTGCCGAACAGGCGTTTGTCGATGAGCCCCTTCATATCCGCAGGAGGAACGGCTGGTTCGAATTCCGTGTTCATGCCGTCGAACTGCTGCTGCCAGCGGGCAACAAGTCGCGCAAAGGAAACATCCGTCTCTATCCGTCGCTCAATGCCATGCTTCTCGGCAGGGGGAAGCACGCCCAACACATATTCGGCGGCGACGAAATCATCGTCTTCCGGCGGTGTGCCATGTGTTGGGGTCGCGCTCATGCTTCGAGACATTCCTTCAATTTCAGCAGGCTGCGCCGCAGCCAGGTTCTCATCGTGTTCAATGGCACTTTATGCCGTGCCGCCAATTCTTCATAGCTGTCACCATTCAGATAAGCTCCACGTACTGCGCTTGCCCGGGCCTGATCCAATTGGCCAAGGCAATCATAAATACGTCGCGACTCACCTGTCGCGATGGCGGATTGTTCGGGGTTGGCTGAAGGTTCCGCGATATCGGCCGCCTGATCCAGATCGCTGGAAACTGGCTTGCGGGAACGCAAAACATCAATGCAATGGTTTCGGGCAATCGCCACCAGCCATGAGATCGGGCTGGTATCGGCCACCGCAAACCGGTCTGCCTTGTTCCATATCTTGACATAGATGTCCTGTAACGAGTCTTCGGCCTCCGTTCGATTATTCAAGATACGCAGGCAAACGCCAAAAAGTTTCGCACTCGTTGACGAGTAGAGCGCATCGAAAGCGTTGCGGTCTCGAAGCGCGACACGCGATATAAGCTGAGAGATGCCTTCAGGCGTCATACGACAGCGTTTCCAACTTTCTTCTATTTGCACCAAGTTAAATCTGTCGGGCAGACTTGCTGTCAATGGCCAGCGCAGAAAAACATTCGCAAATGATCGAAATCATGTTTGCCCCGTCTCGACTTTAGCGTTAAGAACCCACCGTCCTTGCAAAACTGGAGCTTACGCATCCATGTCATCCCCGACCGAAGCCGACCGCACTGCCGAAATTCAGGCAAGCCTGCTTTCTGCAGCGCTTCCCTATATGCAGCGTTATGAAAACAAGACCGTCGTTGTGAAATATGGCGGGCATGCCATGGGAGACGCAGCGCTGGGCAAGGCTTTTGCGCGCGATATCGCCCTGCTGAAACAGTCGGGCATCAATCCTATCGTGGTTCATGGCGGCGGACCACAGATCGCATCCATGCTTGCGCGGATGGGAATAGAATCGAAGTTCGAGGGCGGTCTGCGTGTCACCGATGCGAAAACGCTGGAAATCGTCGAGATGGTGTTGGCGGGTTCGATCAATAAAGAGATCGTCGCCCTGATCAATGCCGAAGGCGAATGGGCAATCGGCCTGTGTGGCAAAGACGGAAATATGGTCTTCGCCGAAAAGGCCAAGAAAACCATTATTGATCCCGATTCCAATATCGAGAAGATCGTCGATCTGGGCTTTGTGGGAGAGCCGGTTGAAATAGACCGCACCCTGCTTGATCTGCTGGCCCGTTCTGAAATGATTCCGGTCATTGCCCCAGTCGCGCCGGGACGTGACGGAAACACCTACAACATCAATGCCGATACCTTTGCCGGTGCTATTGCTGGCGCGCTGGCTGCCTCGCGCCTGCTTTTCCTTACAGACGTGCCGGGCGTTCTCGACAAGAACAAGGAACTCATCAAAGAGCTTTCTGTTGGGCAGGCGCGTGCACTGATCAAGGACGGCACGATTTCCGGTGGCATGATCCCCAAGGTGGAAACCTGCATCGATGCGATCAATCGAGGCGTTGAGGGCGTTGTCATTCTCAACGGCAAGACCCCGCATTCCGTATTGCTTGAGCTTTTCACAGAGCGTGGTGCCGGAACTCTGCTGGTTCCCTGATCACTTTTTTAAATGGTCCAGGGGGATTTTCCCGGGACCTTTAATGTTCTGCAGAACAAGTTGGGTGTGAACATCCCGGACACCCTTCAACCGCATAAGCTTATGCATGACGAAGGCGTTGAGATCATCGACGTCCGGAACCATGACATGCAACAGAAAATCATGTGTGCCTGTCATGGTCCAGCAGGATGAAACTTCGTCCAACCGCTGAATCTCGGCGATAAATCGCTCCGGCGAATCGTCACTATGGGTGTTCAGGCGAACCTGAATAAATACTTCCACCATCAGGCCGATGGACCTGCGGTCAATTACGGCTGCAAAGCTTTTGATAGCTCCACTTTCCTGCAATTCCTCGAAGCGTCTCGTACAGGGTGTGGCGGAAAGACCGACTGACTGGGCAAGGTCTGTAACCGCGATGCGTCCATTGTCTTGCAATGTTCGCAGCATCTTTATCTCAAATTCGTCAAACTGAGGTTTTTTCACTCGAAATTCTCCAATTTATTCTTTGATCGCCTCAAAATAATCGCTCATTGAGGCGAATAGGTCAAATTCCCCCGATGCTTCATTCTAATCTTCTTTCGAGATTGTCAGAGGAGGCGACCATTATGACGGTTACGGTTGAAGCATATGCCCGTGAGTGTGCCGAGCAGGGGCTACGAGGCAATTACGCTGCCTGTCAGGCAGATTTCACCGTAGAACAGAATTATGATTACTCGGATGAGGATCAGGAAGTTTGGCGTACCCTGTGCGACCGCCAGACAAAACTCACCTCGAAACTCGCCCATCATTCCTACCTCGATGGGGTTGAAGCATTAGGGCTTCTGGAGCAGATTCCAGACTTCCACGAGGTCAGCGAACGTTTGCATAAAATGACCGGGTGGGAAATCGTCGCGGTGCCGGGACTTATCCCTATAGAGCCGTTCTTTGATCACCTCGCCAATAGACGTTTTCCGGTAACGAACTGGCTGCGCAGCAAGAAAGAGCTGGATTATATCGTTGAGCCGGACATGTTCCATGACTTCTTCGGCCATGTGCCGATTTTGAGCCAACCAGTCTTCGCAGATTTCATGCAGCTTTATGGTGAAAAGGGCGGTGAGGCGGTCAAAATCGGCGGAGACCAAATGGTTTCGCGACTTTACTGGTACACGGCGGAATTCGGCTTGATGCAGGAAGAAGGTGCACCACTCAAAGCTTTTGGTGCAGGTTTGATGTCGTCATTCAGCGAGTTGCAGTTTGCGGTAACAAGTGCAGATGCACACCATGTTCCATTCGATCTGGAAACGGTAATGCGTACCAACTACGAGATCGACAAGTTTCAACGGGCATATTTTGTGCTGCCATCATTCGATACGCTGAAGAATGCATTCAGCAAAGCGGATATGCCTGCGTTGATTGCACGTTGGAAAGATGCAGAACCGCTTGACGCAGCTGCGGTTTGAATTTTCAAGCCGCCTTTCGCAAGCTGCTCTGGATGAAAACGCAATTGCGCCCATTGCGCTTGGCCTCGTAAAGCTTGCGGTCGGCTGTCTGAAAGTGATCGACGACGGCGCCGCTCGATATGCCGACGATTCCGCCTATGCTTACGGTGAGCGGAACAAGCTCGTGTTCCGGCGTGCGGTATTGCATCCGGTTCACTGCTGCACGAATAGTTTCTGCGATATAGGCTACACGGTCATTTTCCTCTGTCGCGAGATATACGCCGAATTCTTCGCCGCCTATGCGCCCTATACTGTCGCCCTCACCAACGCATTCGGTGATGCAGCGCGCAATTGCCATGAGCGCGCCATCGCCCGCAAAATGCCCGTGGACGTCATTGATCTTTTTGAAGTGATCTACATCGATAATCAGCAGAGAACAGGGTTGGGATGCGCGCACGGCATCAAGGCGACTGAAGAAAGCTTCACGATTGAGCAGGCCTGTCATGCTGTCGCGGGACGACTTTTCAAAAAGCCTCTCATTGCTTACTTCCAGCTCTTCTTTTACGCGTCGTAATACTTCAAGGGTGTGCCTCAGCCTTTCCGACTGCCGGACGACGATAAAGGACATGATTGGCGCAATCAGAAGAGGGCATATTGTTGCAATAATGTAGCCCATTCTATTGTGCATATCGTTTGCATGCATGATGGTCCCGGTGATCAGCAATGAGCAAGCCACCGAGATCATTGTTATCGCCATACATTTGAGAAGAATTCTGTACATCTAACCTCTGAAGCAACAGACAGACACTACGACGAACTCGTGAAACAGCAGTTAGCGAAAAACTTAAAAACGGTCGTAGTTAAGTCCATTTTCTTCTATTGCTTCGGTAGGCGAGCAGATACTCCAGATTTGCTTATGACGAAAAACTGAGCGAAAGCCCGATCGAATATGACAAACCAGCCAGATCCCTTGAGTTTTGCCCACGTGACAGACTGGGTATTCGATCTCGACAATACCCTTTACCCGCATCATTCCAATCTGTTTTCACAAATCGATGTGAAAATGACGGATTATGTGGCCGATCTGCTGAAGCTTTCCCGTACAGATGCAAGGGCTATTCAGAAACAGTTCTACAAGGAATACGGTACAACTCTTAAGGGATTGATGGATCGATACGATATCGATTCAGACGACTTTCTGCAGAAAGTGCATGACATCGACTATTCCTGGCTGGTGCCTGATCCCTCCTTGACTATCGCCATACGCCAGTTGCCGGGGCGGAAGTTCATCTTCACAAATGGTGATCGTGGTCACGCTGAACGCGCAGCCAGACAGCTGGGTGTTTTGGATGAATTCGATGATATTTTCGATATTGTCGCGGCACAGTTGATGCCGAAGCCCGAGCGGGCAACTTATGACCGGTTTCTGGACTTGTACAAGATCGATCCCGGTAGCAGTGTCATGTTTGAAGACCTCGCGCGCAATCTCGTGGAGCCCAAAGCACTTGGCATGAAAACAGTGCTGATCGTACCGAACAATTTCGAACCGACATTCTCGGAGATATGGGAACGTGATCCTGATCAAACCGATCATGTTGATTACGTTACAGATAATCTGTCGGCGTTTTTGAACGCTGTTTTGCCCGGACAGGTTAATCGGCCCGTTCCAGCTTGAGGCAAAAATAGAGAGCCGCTCACTCTTAATGCGCGGCTGTCATCGCGATCAGGGTAGTTCGTAAAATTTACGAATGACGTCCCAAGCCTCTTCTGCTTCATCCACGAATGTGATCAGTTCCAGATCTGATGGAGAAACCACGCCTTGTTCGGCGAGAAAGTCAAAGTTGATCGTTTTTTCCCAAAACGACTTTCCGAAAAGCAGAAAGGGAATCCGCTCCATACGACCGGTCTGGATCAGCGTCAGAGCCTCAAAGGTTTCATCCATGGTGCCAAAGCCGCCCGGAAAAATGGCCATTGCTTTAGCGCGCATCAGAAAATGCATCTTGCGGATAGCGAAATAATGAAAATTGAAACATAGATCAGGCGTCACATAAGCGTTGGGTGCCTGCTCGTGTGGCAGCACGATGTTGAGGCCAATAGTTGGCGCCCCTACATCGGCAGCACCACGGTTGCCGGCTTCCATGACACCCGGCCCGCCGCCGGTGACGACGACAAATTCGCGATTGTAAGTACTTGCTGAGTAGGTTGAACAGAGCTGTGCAAATTTGCGTGCCTCGGCATAATAGCGCGAGTTGGCTTCAAGATTCTTCTTTTGTGTTTCGTTCTTTGCGGCCCAAGCCTCGCCGCCGGGCTCAGGAATACGTGCGCCACCAAACAGCACGACTGTGGAACGGATGCCGCGCTCGGCCAAGGCCATTTCCGGCTTGAGCAATTCTAGCTGCAGCCGAACAGCACGCAATTCGCGTTTGGTCATGAAATCCGGGTCAGCAAAAGCCAGACGGTAAGTATCGGATTGGGTTTGAGGCGTAGATGGCGCTGTTTCTACGCGGCGGACCGCTTCAGATGAGTGGGAGAATGGCGTCCAGTTGTTTTTTTCATCAGTATTCAATTTTAACTTCTCCTTCTGCGGCGTCCATGGCGCTTACAGACATTCAATGGGATTCTTACCCAACATATGGTGCTGCGATTGACCCTCTCACAGACTTATCTTACTAGGCCATTGATATTAACTGCCCGTGTAATGGAGTGACCTTAAAATGTCCAAGCCCGATCTGAATGGCCTCGAAAAGACAATCGACAAGGCCTTCGAAGAACGCGATGCCATCAGCACCGAGACTCGTGGCGAAATCCGCGATGCTGTCGAGACATCGCTGCTGCTCCTTGATAGCGGTGAAGCACGCGTTGCCGAGAAACAGTCAGATGGAAACTGGAAGGTCAATCAATGGCTGAAGAAGGCCGTTCTCCTGTCATTCCGGCTTAATCACATGGGCATTATCGAAGGTGGTCCCGGTGGTGCGACATGGTGGGACAAGGTGCCGTCCAAATTTGATGGCTGGGGCGCGACGGAATTTGCCAAGGCGGGTATTCGTACTGTCCCGAACGCAATTGTACGCCGTTCGGCCTATATCGCACCGGGCGCTATCCTGATGCCGTCTTTCGTCAATCTCGGTGCCTATGTGGATGAGGGCACGATGGTCGATGCCTGGGCCACGGTCGGCTCCTGTGCGCAGATTGGCAAGCATGTGCATCTTTCGGGCGGCGTTGGCATTGGCGGTGTTCTGGAGCCCATGCAGGCCGGCCCGACCATCATCGAAGATAATTGCTTTATCGGTGCCCGCTCGGAGGTCGTCGAAGGCTGTATCGTTCGCGAAGGTGCAGTGCTTGGCATGGGCGTGTTCATCGGCAAATCGACCAAGATCGTTGATCGTGCCACCGGCGAAATTTTCTACGGTGAAGTACCTGCCTATTCAGTTGTTGTTGCGGGCACGCTTCCGGGTAAACCATTCCCGAATGGCGAGCCGGGTCCCGGCCTCTATTGTGCCGTGATCGTCAAGCGCGTCGATGAGAAGACCCGTTCCAAGACATCGATAAACGAACTGCTCCGCGACTAGGATCGAATTTCTTCGATGGAATGGCTGCGGAGGGGTTTTCCCTCCGCTTTTTTTACACAAGTAATGACTTTGGCGGAAAGCGGAGCAGCCAAGCCTTTTTCGTCTGCCAATCTGGTGACAACTCCCTGCAAATATTCGATTTCCGTAGTTCGGCCTCGCGAGAAATCTTCCCACATTGACGATCGGGCTCTCGGATCGATAGCCAGCATTCTGCGTGCGACGATCCGAAACAGGAAGTTTGGCAATCGTAATATCCATGGAAGAATGGCTGGCTTTACGCCTTGGACTTTTGCGGGCCGGATACCGTGTGCAGTCATCGCTGCCAAACCTTCGCTCATCAGGTCCGCAACCAGTTTTCGCCAGTTCCGATCTGCCAGTTGTTGCGCCAGCGGCAGATTTGACAATGCATTCGGTGCGTTGTTGAGGTTCATCAGCAGTTTTCCCCAAAGAACACCTTGCATGTCCGGATGCACTTGTACTGGTAGTGCGGGGGTTGAGAGGACAGCAGGTAATTCCGGCACGTTATCGCCGATCAGGACTGTGCCTTGAGTTGTGCGTCGAACTGTCAGTGGTTGCCCCGTCTCATCAGATTGGACGACATTGAACGGTACCATTCCAGTAACTACAGTCGTCGTATCAGGCAAAGACCGGCGTAAAGTTTCCGCATTGCTGACACCATTTTGCAGACTTACAATGATTGTATCACTTGGAGCATATTGGCGTACAAGCTGGGCGATTTCTTCCGTAGCGCCACTTTTGACGCTGACAAGAATGATTTGTGCCTCTGCAAACGCAATCTCCGGATCGCTGCTTAGTTCCAGACTGTCGGTTGAAACGACATGCTCTGTCCCATCCAGATCGATAATCTTGAGACCAGTCTGGCGCATTTTCGTCTCGGCGGGCGGTCTCGTGAAGAAAATTACGTTGTGGCCTGCGGCTACAAGACTTCCGCCGACGTAACAACCAATAGACCCGGAACCAGCAATAACAATGCGCGGTTTGTCAGACACCATGGTGTACCCTTCAACAAAAGCTGCACAAAATCAGTCACGTGAAGCGTGACAGGATCGCGCTTTTCCATTATCGCATTACACATGAAATCCTCTGCTGATCCAGTACAAAACCTCGCTCGGCTTATTGCCTGCCCGTCAGTAACGCCTTTGGAAGGCGGGGCATTGACGACTGTTCAATCCATCCTCGCTCCCTTGGGATTCTCGGTCGAAAGGCCAGTCTTCAGTGAAGATGGAACGCCGGACGTAGAGAACCTTTATGCTCGGCGCTCGGGAAATGGTCCGCATCTGATGTTTGCCGGGCACACGGATGTGGTGCCTGTTGGCGATGAAGCCGCATGGACCTATCCGCCATTCTCCGCCACCATTCACAACGGCGAAATGTATGGGCGCGGTGCTGTGGATATGAAAGGCGGAATCGCCTGCTTTGCAGCGGCTGTTGCCCGGTATCTGGAGAAGAATAATGAGCTGAAGGGCTCGATCTCTTTTCTGATAACCGGAGACGAAGAGGGACCCTCGATCAACGGCACCGGAAAATTGCTGGAATGGGCCAAGGCCAAGGGCGAAAGCTGGGATGCCGCAATTGTCGGAGAACCAACCAATCCGGATAAGCTTGGTGACATGATCAAGATCGGTCGTCGCGGTTCAATATCGGGGACAGTTATCGTGCGGGGTGTTCAGGGCCATGCCGCCTATCCGCACCTTGCGGATAATCCGATACCGGGATTGACGATGCTCGTTGACAGCCTGCTCTATCCAGCCTTCGACAAGGGCACCAAGGATTTTCAGGCAACCAATCTTGAAGTCACAACGATTGATGTGGGCAACCCGGCAGTCAATGTCATTCCCGCCGAAGCCAGAGCGACCTTCAATGTCAGGTTCAATGACACCTGGACGGACGAAACGCTGATGGCAGAGATTCATAATAGGCTGGACAAGGCAGCAGGCCGCCGCAAACTACGGCCAGGCAAAAAGACACTGGTGAACTACGAATTGATTTGGCGCGACCGTCCAAGTCATGTCTTCCTTACGCATAACGAAAAGCTGATCGGAACGCTCACTTCATCTGTTGAGGCAGTGACCGGAAAACGTCCGCAACTCTCGACATCGGGCGGTACATCCGATGCCCGCTTCATCAAAGATTATTGCCCTGTCGTTGAATTCGGTCTCGTCGGACAGACAATGCATATGGTTGATGAGCGGGTCGCAGTGGCGGATCTGGAAACCTTGACCCAGATCTACGAACGTTTCATTGCGGATTTTTTTGCGTGAGCAGTTGATGAGCGACTTTCCGGACTGGAACGACATACAACGGTATCTCTGGGGCGTCTGGCGCATGATGACAGGTCATGCCGATGGTCTTGATGAATTGGATTTTTCGGAAGACGGATTCTGGCAATCCTTTCACGCGATCACGGTTTCATTGCCGCCTCTGATGCTGAACTGGATTATGCTAACCAATGATCTGCTGGCATCAAGGCCCGAAACTGGCGGTCGCCTCTCGATCATTGGCCGTGTTGCTTTTGTCGACCTGACAACCTGGATATTACCTGTCGTCGTTTTGGCTCTTGCCGTTAAACCGCTGGGCATAGTCAAGCGATTCAGTCCCTATGTGGTTGCCAGCAATTGGGGCAGTGTGATCACCGCATGGGTGATGGTACCCGCAACATTATTGCGCATGGTATTTCCAAACTCGCCAGTCCTGATTGCCAGTATCGCTGTTGCTCTTGCTGCCGTGGTTTTGGTTTTGAGCTATCGGTTGACACATGTCGCATTGAAGAAATCCTATGGCTGGTCCGCCATATTCTTCGTTGTGCTTGTCACGGGGACCCTGACGCTGATGTTCACGCTTCAGAGTGTCTTGGGGATATCGATACCTGAGTTGACGGTAAGCGGATAGTCCACGCCGATCAGGTATAATCCGTGAGGCGGTGCTACCGGTCCGCATGCCTGTCTGTCACGTGCCTCCAGTGCAGCACTCACGTCATCCGCATCCCACCGCCCGCAACCAACCTCCTGCAAGGTTCCCGCAAAAGACCGGATTTGATTGTGCAGGAATGATCGCGCCGAAGCCCTGATCTCGACGATCTCGCCATTTCGGCTGACACTCAGATGATCAAGGGTTTTAATCGGGCTTTTCGACTGGCATTGAGTAGCGCGAAATGTCGTAAAGTCATGCGTGCCAATAAGTCTCTGCGCCGCATGGTGCATGGCTTCCGCATCAAGCGGTTTCTTGACCCACCATGCACGAAAGGCTTCCAGCGGGGCAGGTGGCCGACGATTGACGATCCGGTAAAGATAGTGGCGGCCTGTTGCCGAAAACCGGGCATCGAATTGGTCGTTTACAAGCTCGACATTGATAATGCTGACGGTTTCCCCGGCAAAAACAAGATGAGCGTTAAGCGCTTCCCGAACCTTCGAACTGCTCCAGTCCTTGGTCAGGTCGACATGGGCAACCTGTGCACTTGCGTGAACACCCGAGTCGGTGCGCCCGGCTGCGCCAAGAGATATGACCTCGCCGCAAAACTTGAATATGGCTTGTTCGATTGCAGCCTGAACGGTGTGGCCGTTTTCCTGACGCTGCCATCCCGCATATGGGGTACCGTCATACTCGACAGTGAGTTTATAGCGGGGCACTAAATTGATCCAAACGCTGGAGCATAGAGCAGGATACCTGTCGATGGCGCGTCAGCAAAAGCTAATGCTTGCAGATATTCACCCTGATAGATGCTCTCAAACCCAGCCGCACGCTGATGACTATAGCCAAATTTTCTATAGTAAGCCGGTTCACCCAGAACGAGTGATAATGTCTCGCCCTGATCCGCAAGTTTCTGATGTGCCGTTTGAATAAGGAGACTTCCGGCACCCCGATTTTGAAAATCGGGTAGTACTGCCAAAGGCGCAAGAGCCACGGCATCACAGGCACAATCGCCGGTGACTTTCACCCTGGAAAATAAGATGTGTCCAACAGGGACATCAGCGATCAAGGCGACCAACTCCAGCACGACATCGTTCTCGCCTCTCAAAGTGGAGACCAGTTCGGCCTCGCTACGATCACCGAAGGCTAGTTCGATAAGAGCGGCGATTTGGCTGTAGTCGTCTGGTTTTACTTCCCGTACAGAAATGCCGTTCATGGCAGCCGCGTGCCCTGCGCGACCTTTGCGCCGCGCTGGAATTCCTGTCCGTCCATTGCCTTGCCCCCAGCGCGTTGCAATGTACGCAGACGAACAGCACCCTCGCCGCACGCAATACGCAAATCTTCGTCCAAGACTGTTCCCGGAGCGCCTGCCCCGGTAGCGAGCACTGAACGCAAGAGTTTAATGCGCTCCAGATCGTCGCCAATTTCCATCTCGCACCAAGTACCTGGAAACGGGGCCAGTCCACGAATGCGATTATGGACATCGATTGCCGGTTGGGTCCAGTCGATACGTGTCTCGACCTTGGTAATCTTGGAAGCGTAGGTTACGCCTTCGTCCAATTGGGGGGTAAGGGTGAGGCTGTCGCGCTCAAGAGCAGCAACGGCACGTACCATCAAATCAGCACCGGCCATGCTGAGTTGATCGTGCAGTTCCCCTGCGGTCATGTCGGCCGTGATGTTGATTTTCTCGACCATGGCGACCGGGCCGGTATCAAGCCCTTCATCCATCTTCATGATCATGATGCCTGTTTCGAGATCACCAGCCATGATGGCACGCTGGATTGGCGCGGCTCCCCGCCAGCGCGGCAACAACGATGCATGCCCATTGTAGCAACCGAGGCGTGTGCCTTCGAGAATCTCTTTCGGCAAAATCAAGCCATAGGCAACGACTATTGCAACGTCGGCTTTAAGATCAATGAACGCCTGCTGCTCGTCCGGGTCGCGCAAGCTCTTGGGCGTGCGGACCTCGATGCCGAATTGTTCGGCATTGCGATGGACTGGCGATGGCGTCAGTTCAAGGCCGCGTCTGCCCGCCGGGCGTGGCGGTTGGCTGTAGACTGCAACAATCTCATGGCCCTGACCGATCAGTGCATTGAGAATTGGCACCGAAAAATCCGGCGTGCCCATGAATACGATGCGTAAACTCATCGCTTAAACCGCCAATCGGCTTGGTGGGCGATCTTTCGCAAGCTTCTTGAACTTCTTCACGACCATCTCGCGCTTCAGACGCGAAATATAATCGATGAAAAGAACGCCGTTCAGATGGTCGATCTCATGTTGCAGGCAGGTCGCCAAAAGCCCATCCGCGTCTACTTCGTGAGCTTTCCCGTCAATATCGACATAGGAAACCCGAACCTGTTTCGGTCGCTCTACTTCCGCATAATAATCCGGGATCGAAAGACAGCCTTCTTCGTAGACGTTCCGCTCGTCGCTGGACCAAAGCACTTGCGGATTGATGTAAACCTGCGGAGCCTTTGGCTCGTCTTCCTTGGCGAGATCAATCACCAGCATCCGCACGGGTGCACCGATCTGAATTGCCGCGAGACCAATACCGGGCGCGTCGTACATCGTCTCCAGCATATCGGTGGAAAATTTACGCAAATCCGCATCAAAGCTTTCAACAGGTTTCGAAACTTGTCGAAGCAGCGGATCAGGAAGGATGACGAGTGGTTTGATAGACATGCCCTTCACCTAATATCTCGATTTTGAACCGTCAATGCGGCATCCGACCCAAACATAAAAATGTTCTTGTTTTGATCTCACAATTGCTGTTCGAATCGGTTACTCTAGTCAAATGGAAACTTCTATTTCTCTTGATCAAACCCTGTTTCAGCTGGGCGCGACCTCCATATCGCTCGGTGCAGCGCTTGTTACGGTTGCTCTGATAACCACACTTGTGGTGATTTTTGCGATCATCGCTGTCTGGCGATCGGCGCGCATGCGGCTTGTTGCAGAGATACAAGCCGAAGATCGTGCTCGCGATGCGGAAGCGCGAATGGGTGAGATTCTGAAAAGCCAGTCTGAAATGCAAGGACGCATGCAGACAATGGCAGAATTGTTTGGCTCACGTCAGGCTGAGCTTAACCAGTCCATCCGGGAGAGACTCGATGGAATGACCAGCCGTATCGGCCAGACAATGACTGAGCAGACGAAGTCCACACATGAGAATCTGGCCAAGCTGCAGGAACGATTGGCAGTAATCGATACTGCCCAGAACAATATTCAGTCGCTGGCAGGGCAGGTTGTGCAGTTGCAGGCAATCCTCGCCAACAAGCAGACGCGCGGGGCCTTTGGGCAGGCGCGGATGGAGGCAATTATCGCCGATGGCCTGCCGCAGGGGGCTTATGAGTTTCAGGCGACATTATCCAATGGCAGCCGTCCGGATTGCGTGGTTCGTATGCCAAACGGTGCGGCAAACCTCGTCATCGATGCCAAATTTCCGCTGGAGGCATGGAATGCCATACGCGAATCTGAAACGCCAGAAGGCAAGAAGGTAGCGGCTAACCAGTTTCGGCGTGATGTTGAAATTCATATTCGGGATGTGGCTGAAAAATACCTGATCAATGGCGAAACACAGGATACAGCTTTTCTTTTTGTACCATCTGAATCGATTTTTGCTGAAATTCATGAGAATTTTGAAGGCGTGATCCAGAAAGCGCATCGCTCACGCATCGTTATCGTATCGCCATCCTTGCTGATGCTCTCCATTCAAGTCATTCAGGCTGTGCTCAAGGATGTCCGTATGCGCGAACAGGCGCATCTCATTCAAGGCGAAGTGATCCGGCTGATGGAAGATGTGAGCCGGTTGGATGATCGCGTACGCCGTCTGCAAACTCATTTTGGTCAGGCCAACAAGGACATCGACGACATTCTGGTGTCGTCCGGCAAGGTGACCAAGCGTGGCCAGAAAATCGAAGCTTTGGAGTTTGCTGAGCCACCAGTCGGCGAACAGGCAAAAGCACCAGATGCAACTCGCACGGCAACATCCACAACAGGGCAATTGCGATTGCGCGTTGTCGATGGCGAAGATTAGCCTGCTTCGATAATCTTCCGGCGGACCTCCCAAGTCCCTGTAGTCTGGGGTTTGACAAAAAGCGTAACGATGTCTGGATTTGCCTTTTTCAAAGCTGTTTCGATGCGCTGAACACAGGCTTCGATCTCAGGGGCAAGCACATGATCCTCGAATTCGACACTTAGACCCGCTGCGATTTGCTTCGGCCCCATATGAACAGTCAAGACACCGTTCGCTCGCTGTACTGCTGGGTCTTTGTTGGCGATATCGAGGATTTGCTGCTCAACCTCCGGCAAAGCTGCTTCGCCCATCAGCAAGCCTTTGCTCTCGCGGGCTAGAAAAATCGCCGTCGCACCGAGAATGATCGAGATTCCGATGGAAGCAACGCCGTCCAGTTCCGGCATGTTGAAGAGTTGGGCGGCGGAAATTCCGACAAAAGCGATGATAAGTCCGAGCAGGGCAGCGGTATCCTCAAACAATACGGTAAAGACACTCGGATCCTTACTGATCCGCACGGCTTCGACGTAACCCAGTTTGCCTTTTACTGTCCGGAATTCCTTCAAGGCAATAAACCAAGAAGTGCCCTCAAACAGCATTGCAAATCCGAGAACGACATAATTGACGATAGGGTTTGCCACCGGCTCCGGATCGATAATGTGGATTACGCCTTCATAAAACGAGACACCGGCACCCACAGCAAAAACCAGCAGTGCAACGATGAAACTCCAGAAATAAAGCTCGCGTCCATGGCCCAGCGGGTGCGTCCTGTCTGCGGGACGGGCAGCGCGGCGAAGCCCATAAAGAAGCAAGCCACCATTTCCCGTGTCGACCAAAGAGTGAACCCCTTCGGAAAGCATGGCAGAACTGCCGGTAAAGAAAGCTGCAATAAACTTTGTAACCGCAATCAGCAGATTGCCGAGTATCGCTGCGTAGATAACCTTTTTGGACCCCGCATGCGATGTTGCCGATTGTGATGCCATTGGTCTGCCCCCTGTTGTTCGGAAACGTCGAATCTTTCTTATGGTTCCGGCTGGATACGGCGCAAACAGCATGCGTCAGTAAGTGGTCGGTATGACGCTAGTCGTTTTGGCTCTTATACGCTAACTCTGCCTCAAACAGTGCAGGGCATCATGACTGATTCCACGACAGGGCAGGCAATTTTTCTGGGTTTGGACACGGGCGGTACCTATACGGACGCCGTTCTCTGGTCGGAAGAACGAGGTGTAATCGCCAAGGCAAAAGCGCTGACGACACGCCATGATTTGAGTGTGGGCATTTCCGGTGCTGTCGATGCCATCGTTAAAGAAGCATCTGTTCACCCAGCGGATATAAGGCTTGTTTCAATGTCGACGACACTTGCCACCAACGCCTTGGTTGAGGGGCAAGGCGGGCGCGTCGCTTTGATCATGATTGGTTTTTCCGATGCGGATATGGAGAAAGCCGGGTTGAGAAGCGCTCTTGGCACTGATCCTGTTGTTTTCATACCCGGTGGTCATGATGTATATGGCCGGGCACAGCCTTTTGACCCATCTGTACTTGAACAAGCGTTGCCACGCCTGAAATCTGAGGTGACGGGCTTTGCCATTTGCGCTTACTTCGCGGTACGCAATCCCGAACATGAAATTGCTGTGCGCGATCTTGTGCACGAGAAAACCGGCCTACCCATTACTTGCAGTCACGAATTGTCCGCGAAGTTGAACGGTCCGAAGCGTGCATTGACCACGGTGCTCAACGCACGGCTTATCGCAATGATAGACCGACTGGTTGCTGCGACAGAAGGCTTTCTGGACAGACGGGGGATTCATGCGCCTCTCATGGTGGTTCGGGGGGACGGTGCTCTCGTTTCTGCTGCATTTGCGCGCCATAGGCCTATTGAGACGATCCTCTCAGGACCGGCAGCCAGCCTTGTCGGAGCGCGGCATATGACCGGGCTGGATAATGCCATTGTGTCCGACATAGGCGGTACGACGACTGATGTTGCCGTGCTGGATGAAGGCCGTCCGAGGCTCGATCCGAACGGGGCGACGGTTGGCGGCTTTCGCACCATGGTGGAAGCCGTGGCAATGCGCACATTCGGCCTCGGGGGCGATTCGGAAGTGTCGCTGGATGACAATGCCATGGCACCGAGCATCAAGCTTGGCCCGAGACGGCTTGTGCCCTTGTCTCTTCTGGCCGCGAACCATGGAGACATCGTGATCCAGCATTTGGCCCGTCAGGTAAAGGCAGCGAATGCGGGACGTCTTGATGGCCGTTTCGCGCTGTTGACGGGTGTTCCGGCGCAGATGGCTTCCGGTTTGAGCAAAGGCGAGGCAGAACTTTACGAGCGCATTACCAATGAGCCGCAACCACTTGACCGTCTGCTTAACTCCGTGTCGCAGACGGCAGCAATAACGCGGCTGGTTTCGCGCGGATTGGTGCATCTTTCAGGCTTCACACCATCGGATGCCTGTCACGTTATCGGTTTGCAGAATAACTGGAATGCGGAAGCGGCACGGTATGGCGCCATACTTTATGCCAGACGCAAGGATGGAGCCGGAAGGCCATTTTGCGATACGCCGGAAGAAGTTTCACGCCGCACCTATGATGCTCTCATAAGGCGCTCTTCAGAAGTGGTTCTTGAAACAGTCTTTGCAGAAGACGGACTTGAAGGGCAGGAAACGGTCGCAAGTGCGCTCGTTCAGCGAGCATTGTCGCGAGAAGACGGAATCGCCGGTATCAAGCTGGAGATTGACCGGCCTTTGGTTGGACTTGGAGCATCTGCGCCCGTTTATTATCCGGCAGTTGGCGATGTTCTCGGCCTTGAATGCATCGTTCCCGTTGATACTGATGTTGCAAACGCGTTAGGTGCAGTCGTCGGGCAAGTCCGGGTTTCGCTGGAAGCACATATAAGCCAGCCTGTCGAAGGCCTCTACCGCGTGATGGCAGGTGAGGCTGTCCAAGATTTCCAGGTTGAGGAGGATGCAATCGCATTCACTGAGACAACGTTGAGGCGTCAGGTGAGGCAACTGGCGCTCGATGCGGGAACCGACGAGCCGCAAATATCCATTTTTCGCGATATCAGCGCGGCGACCGTGGAAGATCAGCGCAAATTTATAGAAGCAGTATTGATTGCCACCGCATCAGGCAGGCCGCGTATCGCACACTAACTCATTTCAATCGATACAGATTTCATCGCAGCTCATTGGAGAATTGACTGGAAAGCCTTGGGCGTGTTCAAGGGTATTCATTGCAAGTTTATAAGGACGTGATCATGGTTGAACGCATCGAAATTAATGGTCTGAAGGTGGCACAGGAGCTTTACGATTTCGTCGTGAATGAAGCCATTCCGGGAACAGATATCGATGCGGCGCAGTTTTGGTCAGGTTTTGCACAGATCGTTGAAGATCTGGCGCCGAAGAATCGCGCATTGCTGGAAAAGCGCGATGCGTTTCAGCTGAAACTTGATGACTTCTACAAGAGCAGACGCGAGAGCGGCTATTCTCCGGAAGAATATGAGGCTTTCCTGCGCGAGATTGGTTATCTGCTGCCGGAAGGCGATAAGTTTGCTGTATCGACCAGCAATGTCGACCCGGAAATCGCTGTAACAGCCGGCCCTCAGCTCGTTGTTCCTGTTATGAATGCCCGTTATGCACTCAATGCTGCCAATGCGCGTTGGGGTTCGCTTTACGATGCACTTTACGGGACGGATGCCATCTCTGACGAAGGTGGTGCGGAGAAGGGCAAGGCATTTAATCCCGTGCGTGGCGCAAAGGTAATTGCCTGGGCCAAAAACTTTCTCGATGACAGTGCTCCATTGCAAGGTGCGAACTGGGCAGATGTATCCGGACTGGCCGTTGAAGGCGGAAAGCTCGTTCTTAAGTCCGGCACTGCAACGACTTCTCTCAATGATGAAAGTCAGTTTGCAGGTTATCGCGGCGATCCGGCAAATCCTACGGCAATCCTCCTGATCAAAAATGGGTTGCATGTGGAGATTGTCATTGATGCCGATCATCCCATTGGAAAGACGGATAAGGCTCACATAGCGGATGTCTTGCTGGAATCTGCCCTTACGACAATTCAGGACTGTGAAGACTCCGTTGCGGCTGTTGATGCCGAGGACAAGGTTACCGTCTATCGCAACTGGCTTGGGCTGATGAATGGAGACCTCGAAGACAGTTTCGAGAAGGGTGGAAAAACGGTCACGCGTAAGCTTAATCCAGACAGGGAATATACTGGCAAGGATGATAAGCCGCTGACGATACCCGGCCGCTCGCTCATGCTTGTGCGAAATGTCGGACATTTAATGACCAATCCGGCAATCCTTGACAAGGATGGTAACGAGGTGCCGGAGGGCATCATTGATGCTGCTATCACAGCCTTGGCTGCGCTACATGACATCGGCCCGAAAGGTCGGCACATGAATTCGCGCGCCGGATCGATGTATGTGGTGAAGCCGAAGATGCACGGCCCGGAGGAAGTTGCCTTTGCATCCGAGTTGTTTGGCCGTGTCGAGACGCTGCTTGGCATGAAACCGAATACGATCAAGATGGGTATCATGGATGAGGAACGCCGGACGACGGTCAACCTCAAGGAAGCCATTCGTGCTGCAAAAGAGCGGGTCGTTTTCATCAATACGGGTTTTCTCGACCGCACGGGTGATGAGATTCACACCTCCATGGAAGCCGGACCGATGATCCGCAAAGGCGACATGAAGCAGGCATCTTGGATCGGTGCCTATGAGAATTGGAATGTGGATATCGGGCTGGAATGCGGGCTTTCCGGTCATGCGCAGATCGGCAAAGGAATGTGGGCAATGCCTGATCTGATGGCGGCGATGCTGGAACAGAAGATCGGGCATCCGAAAGCCGGTGCCAACACAGCTTGGGTGCCATCGCCGACTGCCGCCACGCTGCACGCTACACACTATCACAAGGTAAACGTCGCCGAAGTGCAGGCAGGACTGAAGTCGCGGACACGTGCCAAGCTTGGCGATATACTGTCCGTACCGGTTGTCACACGTCCCAACTGGACACCGGAAGATATCCAGCGCGAACTTGATAATAATGCGCAGGGCATTCTGGGCTATGTGGTGCGTTGGGTCGATCAGGGTGTTGGCTGTTCCAAGGTGCCGGACATCAATAATGTCGGGCTGATGGAAGATCGCGCCACGTTGCGCATTTCCGCGCAGCATATTGCCAACTGGCTGCATCACGGCGTTACCGATGAAGCTCAGGTGCTGGAGACAATGAAACGCATGGCTGCTGTCGTAGACAAGCAGAATGCCAACGACCCTCTTTATCAGCCGATGGCCGGTAACTTTGAAAAATCGATAGCATTCCAAGCCGCGTGCGATCTTGTTTTCAAGGGCCGCGAACAGCCCAACGGTTACACTGAGCCTGTTTTGCATCGCAGGCGGTTGGAGCTGAAAGCCCAACAGGCGCAGGGCTGACATAGCAACTGCTGCTGAGTGTGCTCTTGTTTGCCGACTGATTCTTGTTTAGGCGATAGCACATGAAATTGCTTGCGCTTGATACTGCCGCCAATCTTTGTTCTGTTGCTGTCCTCGATGCCGTGCATGGCACGATGCTGGCAGAGGTCAGCGAAGATATTGGCAAGGGCCATGCCGAGCGTTTGATGGCTGTTATCGAGCAGGCCATCGCCAATGCGGGAATTTCCATCAATGAAATCGGCAAGGTAGTTGCCAGTATTGGCCCGGGATCATTTACCGGTGTACGGGTTGGCGTCGCGACGGCGCGTGGCCTTGCTCTGGCATTGCGCTGTCCTGCGGTCGGGATAAGCACGCTTCAGGCTCTGGCTTATGATGCCCGAAGAACATTCCCGAACCGGCCCGTGCTGGTTGTAATCGATGCGAGACGTGATGAGTTTTACGCACAATTTTTTGTAGAAGACGGGGCCCCAGCCTCTGAACCGATGATTGTGCCTTTATCCAGAATAATCGAGCAGCTTTCTGATCACGGGCAAAATATTGTTCTGGCAGGTTCTGCTTCAGCACTGGTCAACGCTGAACTCATGCATCCGTTGGATATCGGATCGACGATGGCGACAGGAACTATTGGCGCATTCGCGCTCCTTGGTATGCAATCGCAGGATACGAACTTGCCGAGCCCGCTTTATCTGCGTGGTTTGGACGTGAAACCACAGCAAGGTTTTGTGTTGAAGAGGCAGGTCGCAGAATGATGGGGTTGCCTTTCGACAATCTACGCCCGCGCACCTTCATTATTGAAGCGCTTAGACGCGAAGATGCCAGCACTTTGGTGCCAATTCACGCTGGGACCTTCCGACAGCCTTGGAACGAGGATGATTTTCACGCGCTGCTTGGTGAAGACAACATATTCGGCTTCGTTGCGCGTGAGGAAGGAAATCGGAGTGCGCCCGCTGGCGGCTTCGTTCTTGCGCGGCTTGTTCTGGATGAAGCAGAGATATTGACTATTGCAGTCGCACCGCAATTTCAGCGCAAGGGCGTTGGTCATGCTTTGATGGATGCGACTTTGCGCCATCTGCATAATGAGCGCGCAAGCATGCTCTTTCTTGAAGTTGATGAACTGAATGTGCCAGCACTCGGATTGTATCGCAGGCTTGGCTTCAAACAGGTTGGAAAACGGCCTGGTTATTATGAAACTACCTCAGGGCGTTCGGCAGCGTTGACGATGCGCCGTGACCTTGGGCGACGCGGTACAGGCCGTTGATATGATGGCACGTCTAAGACTTGTTCTGGCAGGGGCCGGCTTTGTGCTCGTCACAATTATTCTATTGCCGCTTCAGCTGCTCTTTGTGAAAACAGGCTGGGCATTGCAGAAAAGACTGCCTGTGCTCTTTCACAAAATTGTTCGCCGCCTGCTTGGAATCCGTATTCATGTGCATGGGGAAATGGCAAGGGGGCGACCACTGATGCTTGCTGCCAATCATTCTTCCTGGGCGGACATAATTGTTCTATCGGCTGTAGGGGAGGTATCCTTCATAGCCAAGTCTCAGGTTGCGACGTGGCCTTTATTCGGTTTGTTTGCCAAATTGCAGCGTTCTGTCTTTGTGGAGCGGGAAAAACGCGGCAAGACGCACGATCAGGCGAGTGAGATAGCAACTCGGCTTGCAAGCGGCGATGTCATGGTGCTCTTTGCTGAAGGCACGACATCGGATGGCAATCGTATATTACCTTTTAAAACCTCTCTTTTCGGAGCAGCGCAGGTAGCCATTCGTGAAACCAGCGTTGAAACGGTTACGATCCAGCCGGTCGCCATTGCCTATACAAAAGTGCACGGGGTGCCGATGGGCAGATTCCATCGGCCGATTATTGCATGGCCGGGTGATGTGGAACTTGGGCCAAGTCTCATAGGTATGTTGAAAGAGGGTGCTTATGATGTGGATGTACGTTTTGGCGAACCTGACGTCATAGACGGCAAGTCGGATCGAAAAGCGCTGGCACGCACTATGGAAGAGCGGGTTCGGACAATGATGCAGGTCTCGCTGCAGGGGCGTGATTATATTGATCCTGAGACTGCACCTGCGACTAATCTCCACGATCCTGCTATTTTCAAAGAGGCTAAAAAGCTTTAGAAGCCTCAGCCATGGACGATATCAGTATCAAGCATCAGCCGGACGAGACGTCGGGAGCCCTTATCCATTCACCGGCACTTGCCAATACACGCAAGGTGTATGTGAAGACCTATGGCTGTCAGATGAATGTCTACGACAGTCAGCGGATGACCGACAGTCTGGCTGCCGAGGGCTATAGCCCTACAGATACTGCAGACGATGCCGATCTGGTACTTATCAACACCTGTCACATTCGTGAGAAGGCCTCTGAAAAGCTTTATTCAGCACTCGGACGGCTGCGCAAAATGAAAGACGCACGCGCCAAGGAAGGGCGTGAGCTGACCGTCGGTGTGGCTGGCTGCGTAGCACAGGCTGAAGGTGATGAAATTACCCGGCGTGCTCCGGTTGTCGATCTCGTTGTCGGTCCTCAGACATATCATCGTCTGCCGCAGGCTCTCGCCCGTGTGGCCAAGGGCGAACGCGTTGTTGAGACAGAGTACGCGATCGAAGACAAATTCGAACATCTGCCTTCGCCAAAAAAAGAACAGACGAGAAGCCGGGGCGTTACCGCATTTCTGACTGTTCAGGAAGGCTGCGACAAATTCTGTACGTTCTGCGTGGTTCCCTATACACGTGGGTCGGAAGTATCCCGCCCCGTTGCGCAAATCCTGAAAGAGGCCGAGAAGCTCGCTGATGCAGGAGTGCGTGAACTGACACTGCTTGGCCAAAACGTCAACGCTTGGCATGGCGAAGGTCCGGATGGCCGTGAGTGGGGATTGGGTGAGTTGCTTTACAGGCTTGCCGAGATTCCCGGTATTGCAAGGCTGCGTTACATCACCAGTCATCCTCGCGACATGGATGACGCCTTGATCAATGCACATCGTGACCTCGATATGCTGATGCCATATCTGCATCTTCCTGTTCAGGCAGGTTCAGATCGCATCCTGAAAGCCATGAACCGCAAGCACACAGGCGATGATTATCTGCGCCTGATTGAACGAATTAGAAATGCCCGCTCGGATATTGCGCTTTCCGGGGACTTCATTGTCGGCTTTCCCGGCGAAACTGATGAAGATTTCGAAGCCACGCTACAGCTCGTCCGTGACGTTACCTATGCCGCTGCCTATTCGTTTAAATATTCCCCGCGCCCCGGAACACCCGGTGCCGATCTGCCAGACTACATCGATGAAGCGGTGAAGGATGAAAGATTACAGCGCCTGCAGGCTTTGCTGAGCGAACAGCAATATGCTTTCCAACGCAGCCTTGTGGATAAAAGCTTTGATGTGCTCATCGAAAAGGCAGGAAGAGTGCCCGGACAGATGGTTGGACGATCTCCCTGGTTACAACCTGTAATTATCGATGTACACGGCGGCAGAATCGGCGACATTATCAATGTACGAATCATCGACACTGGAACCAACAGCCTTATCGGTGTCCGGGAGATGGTTTGAGGAACAAGTAGCGACTATATGAACAGGCAACCATTATTAGGAGAGCCGTTTGAACGCCACCGAAAAACTGAAACCCGCTCCTTCCGGAGCCTCGGATCTGGCGCATATCGTACTGACATTTGACAACAATCGGCTGGCGAGTGCGCTGTTCGGCCAGTTTGATGAGAATCTAGCCCGTATCGAGAAGAAATTAGGTGTTGATGTTCGCTCCAAGGGCAATCAGCTTGCTATTCGCGGTGAGCCGGGAGCAACGGAGCAAGCCCGACGCGCGCTTGATCAGCTTTATGAGCATCTGCAAAAAGGTCATGACATATCCGCATCGGATGTTGATGGTGCATTGCGGATGGCGATCGCTGCCGACGACCAATTGACGCTTCCCACAATGGAAAACAAGAGCAAGATGGCTGTAGCCCAGATATCGACCCGCAAGAAGACGATCTTTGCGCGCACGCCGACACAGGACGCCTATATGCGTGCTCTTGATCGGTCGGAGATGGTTTTCGGTGTGGGACCGGCAGGCACAGGCAAAACCTATCTTGCGGTAGCTCACGCAGCAATGCTGCTGGAGCGCGGTCTGGTTGACCGTATTATTCTTTCACGCCCGGCTGTCGAAGCTGGCGAGCGGCTTGGCTTTCTTCCCGGCGATATGAAAGAGAAAGTCGATCCCTATCTGCGCCCTCTCTATGATGCTCTCTATGACATGATGCCTGCCGATAAGGTTGAGCGCGCCATAGCTGCGGGCGTCATAGAAATTGCTCCGCTGGCTTTCATGCGTGGTCGTACACTTGCTCATTCAGCGATTATTCTGGACGAGGCGCAGAACACGACTGCCATGCAGATGAAAATGTTCCTGACCCGTCTTGGCGAGAACGGGCGTATGATCATCACGGGTGACCCGAGCCAGATCGATCTGCCGCCGGGCCAAAAGTCGGGATTGGTTGAGGCGCTCAACATTCTGAACGACGTTCAGGGCATCGTCACCGTGAAGTTCACGGATGTAGACGTGGTTCGCCATCCATTGGTTGCGGCAATTGTTCGTGCCTACGACAAGGAAGGCGCCAAGCCCAAAGCTTGACGGAATGTCTTGATCGATATCGACATACTGGTTGAAACCGATGGCTGGCCGGAAGAGGCTGAGTTATCGTCGCTTGCCAACGCGGCAGTTACTGCGGTCTGGGAAGAACTCGCTGGCGGCAATCAGCCGGACAGCGAGCTTAGTCTGGTTTTTACCGATGACGCAGCGATCAAGGAACTCAATAATGACTGGCGTGAGAAGGACAAACCCACCAATGTGCTGTCCTTTCCTGCCTTTCCAATAAAGCCGGGCCAAAAGCCCGGACCCATGCTTGGCGATATCGTCATCGCGCGTGAAACTGTCGTGCGTGAAGCGGAAGACGAGGAAAAGCCTTTTAATCATCACCTCGCGCATCTGATTGTCCATGGGTTCCTGCATCTTCTGGGTTATGACCATCTGACAAATGAAGAGGCCGAAGAGATGGAAGAGCTTGAGCGCAAAATTCTTGCGCGTCTTGCAATTCCTGACCCATATGCGCTATCGGTCATAGACGATTAATTCGATTGAGGACCATGTCTGACACGTCGCACCAAAACGATCCTGCCGCGCCGACCAAAGGCTTAAATGGGCAGGAAAGTGATGCCGAAGGGCAAAGTATCACCAGAGCGCCTGCTCCAGAAAAGCGCTCGCTTCTTTCCACGATCTTTCCGTTCCTGCGCACACGTCCCGGAACTTCCCTAAGGGAGGACCTTGATGCGGCTCTTGCAGAAGACCACCATGGCGATACGGCTTTTTCTCCAGAAGAACGCGCCATGCTTCACAACATATTGCGTTTGCGCGAATTACGCGTTGAGGACGTAATGATCCCGCGAGCTGATATCGAGGCAGTTGAAATCAGCACAAGTCTCGGCGACCTTCTCGAAATATTCGAGAAATCAGGTCATTCACGTATGCCGGTCTTTGCCGAGACACTGGATGACCCGCGCGGCATGGTGCACATCCGCGATGTGGTCAACCACATTACCAAGATATCCAGGATCAAGGTTCAGCGTAAAAGTGCGCGTGCCCCCAAAGCACCAGCGGCGGCGAAATTTGATCTCTCCAACGTCGATCTCACAAAAACGATTTCTGATCTGAACCTGATGCGCACTATCCTTTTCGTGCCACCTTCAATGCTTGCGAGCGATTTGATGGGGCGCATGCAGGCGCAACGGATTCAGATAGCTCTTGTGATTGATGAGTATGGCGGCACTGACGGGCTGGTTTCACTCGAAGACATCGTGGAAATGGTAGTCGGCGATATCGAAGACGAACACGACGACGATGAAGTGATGATCGTCGAGGACCCGGAAGGTATCTTTACTACCGATGCGCGAGCTGATCTTGACGAAGTATCGGAGAAAATCGGCGCCGGTTTCGTTGTCGGAGAACATGGAGAGGATGTTGATACCGTCGGAGGTCTGATCTTCTCGATCCTGGGGCGCATTCCCGTTCGGGGTGAGATGGTTCAAGCTGTTCCGGGTTACGAATTCCACGTACTGGAGGCTGATCCGCGCCGTATCCGCAAGGTTCGTATAGTCCCGCTGCGTCACGCAGAACGCAAACCGCGCAACCAGCGTCAAGGCGTCGTCGAACCTTCAGCGGATGACGAATGACCCCTAGTGATTTGGGCAGGGCATGATCCGGCGTTTGATTGACAGGATTGTGCTTCTGTCAGGTTGGCGACGTTGTGGCCTGGCATTCCTCGTAGGTGCTTTGGCGAGCTTTGCGCTGCCGCCCTATGATTTTTTTGCTGTATCATTCATCGCCTTTCCAGTGCTTGTCTGGCTGCTCGATGGGGCGGTTGATAATGCCGGAAAAAGCCCGGTGAGGCGGCTTCTCCCAGCTGCATATGTCGGGTGGTGGTTTGGGTTTGGCTATTTTGTCTTCGGCTTGTGGTGGATCGGCAATGCGTTGCTGGTCGATGCTGCCAACTTCGCCTGGGCTATTCCCCTGGCAATCTTTGGCCTGCCGGCATTTCTCGCATTTTTCTATGCTTTTGCGGCTGCTTTGGCGCGCCTTCTATGGAGTGACGGCATCGGTCGCATATTTGCACTTGGCTTCGGTTTCGGTGTTGCTGAATGGCTGAGATCCTTTGTCTTGACCGGATTTCCATGGAATGCAATCGGCTATGCAGCAATGCCGGTGCCGGTCTTAATGCAATCGTCGGTCATTGTGGGATTGCTTGCAATGAACGTTCTGGCGGTTATCGTGTTCGCAATGCCCGCGCTTTATGGCGGTAGGCAAAGCAGAATAGCTGGACTTGCGGTTGCTCTAATCCTGATCGCTGCCCATGTGGGATTTGGACTTTTCCGGCTTTCTACGGCAGAACTCAAACTGGACGGCCCTGAAATTCGGATTGTACAACCGTCTATCTCTCAGGATCTCAAATGGGATGCCGAGGCTCGTCGCGATATACTCGATAAATATCTCGCAATGACCGCCGAAAAACCGGGAGAAGGCAAGGTCAAGCCGCAGATTATAATTTGGCCGGAAACCGCGGTTCCCTACATTCTGACGAAAACCCCTGATGCGCTAAATGCTATCGCCGACGCATTGGCTGATGGGCAGACTCTTTTGACAGGCGCCATCCGGATGGAAGAGCCGGGAGGGGGGGAGGAACCGCTATATTACAACACGATCTATGCCATCGATAGCCATGGCCAAATTACAGGCGCTGCGGACAAAGTTCATCTTGTTCCTTTCGGTGAGTATGTTCCGCTGGAAAATATTCTTCGAAAGATCGGCATTAGCGAGGTAGTAGAATTGCCCGGTGGTTTCAGTGCGGCATCGGTGCGAAGGTCACTGGAAGTTGTGAGCGGTTTCACCATATTGCCGCTGATATGCTACGAGGCAATCTTCCCGGGTGAAATGTCTTATCAAGGCGCTCCGGCAAATGCCATTATCAATGTCACGAACGATGCCTGGTACGGTGACACTCCCGGCCCATATCAACATTTCCGGCAGGCTCAATTGCGTGCAGTAGAACAAGGACTGCCAATGGTCCGGGCTGCAAATAATGGCCTTTCAGGCGCCGTCGACCCATACGGACGAATCATTGACGCACTCGCGCTCGATGCAGTTGGAGTTATCGATGTCCAGCTTCCGGGGAGGGTGCAACTACTTTGGGGTGAAGGGATTCATCAATTTCAATTTACAGTTGTATTATTGGCAGTTTTGATTGTAGCGCTGTGGTATTTTTTGCGTAGTAGAAGGCGTGTTGGTTGACATTTCTAGTACTGCCCTGTCGAATAAAGTGATATTTGGTACGTTGATACATTGATGGTAAAATTCATTTTCAATTCCATTTCATACGAATGAGATTTTCATGTCCGATAATAAAAAGAGTCCAAACCCCGTGGATATCCATGTTGGCGCAAGAATTAGATTGCGGCGCAACATGATAGGCTTGAGTCAAGAAAAGCTTGGCGAGAGCCTTGGGATAACGTTCCAGCAAATTCAAAAATATGAAAAGGGCATGAATCGCGTAGGCGCCAGCCGCCTTCAGGCGATAGCCAATATCCTCAACGTGCCGGTCACATTCTTTTTCGATGATATGCCCGGTCAGGTCGACAAGCCCCGTGGGTTCGATGAAGAAAGTGAGACGACTTATGTCGTTGGCTTCCTCAATAGCTCGGAGGGGATTCAGTTGGCCCGTGCTTTTGCAAAAATCGGTGATGCAAAAATCAGACGTAAAGTGCTCGATCTCGTTCGTACACTTGGGCAAGAGGATGATGCAGTCTAAATCGTGACTGCTCATATCATTATGCGCAAAACGGGAAAAAAATCCTCTTGAAGCGTTCCTTTTGAAAGTTAAAGCAATTGACGGAACCGCTGTAGCTTGGCAAACACTATGCGCCAGTCAGCATATGCTTGCTGGCATTCGTTTGCTTTCAAGAGGGGTTCCCCGTGACGCGCAGTTCTTATCTTTTTACCAGTGAGTCCGTTTCGGAAGGTCACCCGGACAAAGTCTGTGACCGTATTTCCGATGAAATCGTTGACATGATCTATAAAGAGGCGAAGAAAACGGGAGTTGATCCGTGGACTGTTCGCATCGCATGCGAAACTCTGGCGACTACGAACCGTGTTGTCATAGCCGGTGAGGTCCGGGTTCCGGATACATTACTCAAGAAAGATAAAAGCGGCGCCGTCGTTAAAGACGCCAAGGGGCATCCGGTTATCAATCCTTCAAGGTTCCGCGCCGCTGCACGTCGCGCCATTCGCGATATTGGCTATGAGCAGGAAGGTTTCAATTGGAAGACAGCAAAAATTGACGTCCTGCTGCATCCGCAATCTGCGGACATTGCTCAGGGCGTTGATAATGCCGCTGACCGTCAAGGCGAAGAAGGTGCCGGCGATCAGGGTATCATGTTCGGCTATGCTTGCCGGGAAACACCCGATCTGATGCCAGCCCCCATTTACTACTCACACAAGATCTTGGAGTTGCTGGCAGCGGCCCGTCACAAGGGTGAAGGTGAGGCCGGCAAGCTCGGTCCGGATGCCAAGAGCCAGGTAACAGTTCGCTATGTTGACGGCGTGGCAGCAGAGGCCACTCAGATAGTTCTGTCGACGCAGCATCTTGATGCGAGCTGGGACTCCAAGAAGGTCCGTAGTGTTGTCGAGCCCTATATCCGCGAAGCGATGGGTGACCTCAAGATCGCCGACGATTGCGTCTGGTACATCAATCCTACCGGCAAGTTTGTCATTGGCGGTCCGGATGGTGATGCAGGTCTGACCGGTCGCAAGATCATTGTTGATACTTACGGCGGCGCTGCACCGCATGGCGGTGGTGCTTTTTCCGGTAAGGATACAACCAAGGTCGACCGTTCTGCAGCCTATGCTGCACGTTATCTTGCAAAGAACGTAGTAGCCGCAGGCTTTGCTGATCGCTGCACGATCCAGCTTTCCTATGCAATCGGCGTTGCACAGCCACTTTCGGTTTATGTCGATCTGCATGGCACCGGCAAGGTCAGGGAAGATGCCGTAGAGGAGGCATTGCGCAAGGTTATGGACCTGTCGCCTTCCGGCATCCGCAAGCATCTGGACCTCAACAAACCGATCTACGCCAAGACCTCCGCCTATGGTCATTTTGGACGCAAACCCGGCCGTGACGGTTCGTTCTCTTGGGAGAAGACCGATTTGGCCAAGCAGTTGAAGACAGCATTGGCCGCTTAAGCGGCCAATGTGGATATTGGTATGACCGAGCCCAGACGCGAGCGTTCAACGGAAGCATTTTTCGGCAGACGGAATGGTAAGACATTACGTCCTTTGCAACGTTCCATCCGGGATGAACTTCTTCCACAACTGAAACTCGATCTTACCGCTCCAGCACCCGATGACCTCCGCAGCCTCTTTGCTGCTGAGGTCGATCTTGTGCGTATGGAAATTGGCTTTGGTGGTGGCGAACATCTCTTGCACGAGGCGGCGCGCCATCCGAAGTCGGGCTTTATTGGTATTGAGCCCTTCGTCAACAGCATGGCAAAGTTGATTGTCGATCTCCATGAAAACCCTCTGAATAATATCCGGCTTTACGATGATGATGCGACGCAGGTGTTGGACTGGCTGCCTGATGCATCGCTCGATGGCATTGATCTGTTCTATCCGGACCCTTGGCCAAAGAAGAAGCACTGGAAGCGCAGGTTCGTCAGCCAGAAGAATCTTGACCGTTTTGCCCGCGTGTTAAAATCCGGTGCCCGTTTCCGTTTTGCCTCCGATATCGATACCTATGTGAATTGGACGCTGCAGCATTGTCACGAACATGATGAGTTCGATTGGCAGGCTCACACCGCTGGGGACTGGCATACCCCCTATGAGGCTTGGCCCGGCACGCGCTATGAACAGAAAGCGCATCGCGAGGGCAGGGTCGGGGCTTATCTGATGTTCTTGCGCCGCTGAGCCCCTGGCCAGCTATTTTGCGTGACAGCTTCCTGACAGTTTTCTAGTATCATTCTAAAGGTGAGGAGACCGCTGGGAGGCTGTCCATATTCTTGTGCGCTAAATCGTGGCAGCAATGCCTCCGGTTCGCGTTAAATATGACTTCCAGATCTTCGAAAACTGAAAAAATCGATGGCCGAGGGCCGTTATGGGAGGACTTCACACAATGCGTAAGATGTTGCTTGCTTTTGTAGCTGTCGGAGCAATGGCTATATCGGGAAATGCCTTTGCCGCTGATTATAAGATCATGGCACCAGCAGCACCCGGTGGTGGTTGGGATCAAACAGCCCGTACTCTTCAGACAGTACTTCAGGAAGAAAAAATTTCGGGCAATGTGCAGGTTGTCAACGTTACGGGCGCTGGCGGTACAATTGGCCTTGCCCAGTTTGCCAATTCGGCAAAGGGTGATCCTTCGCAGCTCATCGTTGGCGGCTATGTCATGGTCGGCGCTATCCTTACAAATGCCTCGCCGGTAACACTGGAGCAGGTCACGCCGATTGCTCGTCTGACAGGCGAATTCGAAGCTCTGGTTGTGCCTGCGGCATCGCCTATCAAGTCAATGGCCGATCTTGTTGAAAAGTTGAAGGCTGATCCGGGCGCAGTATCATGGGGCGGCGGTTCCGCCGGTGGTACGGACCATATTACTGCAGGTCTACTGGCCAAAGCCGCAGGTGTCGACCCGACCAAAGTGAACTATATCGCTTTCTCCGGCGGCGGCGAAGCGCTGGCAGCTATTCTTGGTGGTCAGGTGACGGTTGGTATTTCCGGCTACGGCGAATTTGAATCACAGATCAAATCGGGCGCTCTGCGGATCATCGGCATTTCCAGCGATACCAAAGTGGAAGGCATTGATGCGCCAACCTTCAAGGAAGGCGGCGTAGACGTCTCTATCCAGAACTGGCGCATGATTGCAGCAGCACCTGGGATCACTAAGGAACAGGAAGCTGCCATTGGTGCAGATGTCGAAAAGTTGGTTCAATCCAAAGGCTGGCAGGAACAGTTGAAGGCCAAGGGTTGGGCGGACACTTATCTGGCTGGCGATGAATTCAAGGCTCAACTGGCCAAGGATACGGAATCAACTGCCGCTATCCTGAAAGACATCGGCTTGGTAAAATGACACAACAGTCACCAAACTTCAAAACGCGTCGCCCTGATCGGGCGGCGCTGGCCATTGCGGCCTTCTTGGCCATTCTGGCTATCATAATCGGATACAGCACCGCCACGACGCATGGCGGTAGCGCCACACGCATTGGTCCGGCTGCTTTTCCATATGCCATCAGCATAGTTCTGTTTATTCTGGCTATCTGGACGGTGTTCGAGGCATTCCGTGGAGAATTCCCGGAACGTGAATCGCAGGCACCGGGCCCTGTCCTCTGGATTGTGGGTGGACTCGCAGTTCAGATGCTCCTTCTCAACGTCCTTGGCTTCTCGATTGCGACCGGCTTACTTTTCGCTGCAACAGCCAGAGCCTTCGGCAAGACTAAATTATGGATGACGATACCGGTTGGGATCGTACTTTCCTTTGTCGTCTGGATACTTTTTGCCAAGGGACTTCAGCTGTCTCTTCCGGCAGGACCGCCAGAACGCTTCTTTTTCGGGGGTTAAGGTCAATGGACACATTTGGATTGCTGTTCCAAGGCTTCGCCGTGGCGATGGAGCCGATGAACCTTCTCTACGCACTGATCGGCGTTACGCTTGGCACTGCTGTAGGTGTGTTGCCAGGCATTGGTCCGGCCCTGACGGTCGCTCTATTGCTGCCGGTGACATACAAATTGGACCCGGCGGGCTCGCTTATCATGTTCGCCGGTATCTATTACGGCGGCATGTATGGCGGATCGACGACATCCATCCTGCTGAACACGCCGGGTGAAAGCGCCTCAATCGTCACCGCACTTGAAGGTAACAAGATGGCCCGGGCGGGGCGGGGCGGGCCTGCGCTGGCAACAGCAGCAATTGGTTCATTTGTCGCCGGCTTGATCGCAACAATTGGGCTTGCGTTCATTGCCCCGTGGATTGTGAAGTTCGCCCTGTCATTCGGGCCTGCGGAATATTTTGCGCTGATGGTCCTGGCGTTCATGACGGTTTCTGCGGCCTTTGGTGATTCGACGCTTCGAGGCTTGACGGCCCTGTTCATCGGATTGGCGCTTGGTTTGGTTGGGCAGGATCAATTGACGGGGCAGGCACGGCTTGCTTTTGGTATTCCAGATTTGCTCGATGGCATCGAAGTCACGACATTGGCTGTTGCTCTGTTTGCGATTGGCGAAACACTTTCCGTTGCGGCGTCGCGATCGACGATGGATGAGAAGATCGAAGCGGTCAAAGGCTCGGTCTGGATGACAAAGGAAGACTGGTCCCGTTCATGGAAGCCTTGGCTGCGTGGAACGGCGATTGGCTTCCCAATCGGTGCAATGCCAGCTGGCGGTGCTGAGATCGGGACGTTTCTCTCCTATTCAGTAGAAAGACAACTGGCAAAAAAGCCGGAAGAATTTGGCCACGGTGCAATTGAAGGTGTGGCAGGGCCGGAAGCAGCCAATAATGCCTCTGCTGCGGGCACGCTTGTACCGCTGCTGACGTTGGGTTTGCCGACAACAGCGACAGCGGCAATCATGCTGGCGGGTTTCCAGCAGTTTGGACTTCAGCCGGGACCATTGCTGTTTGCTACAAGCCCGCAACTCGTATGGGGCCTGATTGCCAGCCTGCTCGTTGCCAATCTTATGTTGCTGATTCTGAACTTGCCATTGATCGGCGTCTGGGTCCGTTTGCTCTCAATTCCCAAGCCTTGGCTTTATGCGGGAATTCTGGTGTTCGCAACATTGGGTACGATAGGTGCCAACTCCGCAATTTTCCAATTGGGGTGGATCGCTTTCTCATTTGAGTTGGCGATGCTGATTCTGTTTGGATTGTTTGGCTACTTCATGCGGCAATTCGGTTATCCGATTGCGCCTGTGGTGGTGGGCCTGATTCTTGGGCCTATGGCTGAAACGCAATTGCGTCGCGCCATACAGATTAGTCAGGGCGACTTTTCTGTATTGGTGGGATCACCAATAGCGGTAACCTTGCTGGTTCTCGCTGTCTGTGCGGTTGTTGTGCCGCTCATCATGCGTGCCCGAGGCCAAGGTAAAGTTCTGGCCTCGCTTGCTGCGAATGAAGACTAAGTGCTTCATTCACCGTCCACCGGATCAATTAGTTCCGGTGGATGGAGCTGAACTGAACAGGGGCAATACCAAGGGCGCGCAGATCAGACGCAATTGGCTGGTGGCCAGTGCGTGTTGCTGATGCTACTGCCACAGCGCTGCCGAATACGTTCAGCATGCGGCCGATCCTGGAAGTTGTTGATGTCTTATGCATTTTCTCATCCTTTCGCGTTTATATTGCGATGCAGCAAAGATAGGGATGAGGCGTGGTTTTGGTAAGAGCCAGTTATGCAGGGCAGCTATGCGAAATTGAGATATACCGGCTAATGCAAAGCAGGATCGCAGAAATTTGCTACGGAGCTTGAAAGTCTCAGTCCATTTCGGTATATAGAACGCATATTCTTGGTCGATAGAACAGGGGTGGGTCCACACAGGTCCCGCTCTTTTTTGTTTCTTGGGGCCAAAACAGGGAAAATTTGTGTGACAGACGGCACCAATACAGAGCATCAAACTGTTCCGGCAGCAGGCTTGGAAGAGCGTATTATTACTGAAACCGGCATCGACGCCCGTGTTGCTTCGATTATCGAGCCGGTTCTCCAATCGATTGGTTTCAGGCTCGTCCGCGCGCGTCTTTCAGGCCTCAACGGCTTGACACTGCAGATCATGACCGAGCGGAACGACGGTACAATGACCGTTGAAGATTGCGAACTGGTAAGCCGGACTTTGTCTCCCGTGCTCGACGTGGAAGATCCTATCGATAGGAACTATCATCTGGAAGTTTCGTCGCCGGGGATCGACCGTCCGCTCGTTCGGAAATCAGATTTTACTGTTTGGAGCGGTCATATCGTAAAGGTTGATACGTCAGCAGTTCTGGAAGGGCGGAAGAAATTCCGCGGGCGGATCGCCAATGTCACTGATGATTCAATAACAATCGAAAGCGATCAGGCAACGTATGGCGACAAGCCAGATGTCGAAGTCCCATTCGAAATGATTGCCGATGCCCGTCTCATTTTGACGGATGATCTTATTCGCGATGCTTTGCGCCGCGACAAGGATCTTCGCGAAGGCCGTATACCTGAAGAAAATAACGATGCTCCTGACGAAGCAGATGCTTCGGACGAGGCGCAGAGCTAACAACCGGATTGAATTTCATACGCCCGCAGAGGAAGCGTGGTGGTGAACCCAAGGAGAAGAAAATGGCAGTCAGTGCAAACAGGCTAGAACTTCTGCAGATCGCCGATGCGGTTGCTCGCGAGAAGTCGATTGACCGCGAGATCGTTATTGCGGCGATGGCCGATGCCATTCAGAAAGCCGCGCGCTCGCGTTATGGCCAGGAAACGAATATTCGCGCCGATATCAACGCCAAGACTGGCGAAATCAAGCTGCAACGCCTGCTTGAAGTTGTCGACAATGTTGAAGATCCGGTTACGCAGATCGGCATGGATGCCGCCCGCGACCGTAATCCTGATGCGCAGCCGGGCGATTTCCTTGCCGACCAGCTCCCTCCAATGGATTTCGGCCGCATCGCCGCCCAGTCGGCCAAGCAGGTTATTGTGCAGAAAGTGCGCGAAGCCGAACGTGATCGTCAATATGACGAATACAAGGATCGTGTTGGTGAGATCATCAACGGCAGCGTCAAGCGCGTTGAATATGGCAATGTGATCGTTGATCTCGGTCGCGGTGAAGCAATTGTCCGTCGTGACGAGCTGATCCCCCGCGAGACATTCCGCTACGGTGATCGTGTCCGCGCTTATGTCTACGACGTTCGCCGCGAGCAGCGCGGACCACAGATTTTCCTGAGCCGCACACATCCGCAATTCATGGCCAAGCTCTTCACCATGGAAGTGCCGGAAATTTATGATGGCATCATCGAAATCAAGTCGGTAGCTCGTGATCCGGGCTCCCGCGCCAAGATCGCTGTCATTTCGCGTGATTCGTCTATCGATCCAGTGGGCGCTTGCGTTGGTATGCGTGGTTCACGCGTTCAAGCGGTTGTTGGTGAGCTTCAGGGTGAAAAGATCGATATTATTCCTTGGTCGCCAGAGCCGGCATCTTTCATCGTGAATGCATTACAGCCTGCAGAAGTTTCCAAGGTTGTTCTTGACGAAGATGCTGAACGTATTGAAGTTGTGGTTCCGGATGACCAACTATCACTAGCGATTGGTCGTCGCGGTCAGAACGTGCGCCTGGCGTCGCAGCTCACGGGTTGGGATATCGATATCCTCACAGAGCAGGAAGAATCCGAACGCCGCCAGAAGGAATTCGTCGAACGCTCCAACCTGTTCATGGAAGCACTCGACGTTGACGAGATGGTCGGTCAGGTTCTTGCGTCCGAAGGTTTTGCCAGCGTGGAAGAAATCGCTTATGTTGATAGCGATGATATTTCCTCCATCGATGGTTTCGATGAGGATACGGCGACAGAAATCCAGCAGCGTGCTCAGGAATATCTCGGACGGATCGAAGAAGAACGTGATGCCCGCCGCAAGGAACTGGGTGTTTCTGACGAGCTTCGTGACCTGCCTGGAATGACCAATGCGATTCTGGTTGCAGTCGGCGAAGATGGTGTGAAAACCGTTGAAGACTTTGCGGGATATGCTGTTGATGAGTTGACCGGATGGCGCGAACGCAAGGACGGGGAGACAGTCAATTTCCCGGGAATCCTCTCAGCGTTCGAAGTTAGCCGTGCTGATGCGGAACAGATGGTGCTTGCTGCTCGTTTGAAGGCTGGCTGGATCACGGAAGATGATCTTGTTGCAACCGAGACTAACGAAGAAGCTGACGAAGAGGTCGCTGGCTAATCCCAGACGATCCGAATATGGAAGCGGAAATGAACGACAGAACGTGCATCGTCACGCGTGAAGCAGGTTCTGTCGATGACATGATCCGGTTCGTAGCTGCCCCGGATGGATCGGTTGTTGCTGATTTGAAGCACAATCTTCCCGGTCGGGGATGCTGGGTGAAGGCCCAGCGACGTTACATTGATGAAGCGGTGAAGCGGAAGCTTTTCCCGCGCGGACTGAAAACAGCGGTGACAGTTCCGGATGATTTCGGGCAGATCGTTGACCAGATGCTGGCAAAATCAGCTTTGGGAAGTTTTGGGTTGGCGCGAAAGGCCGGTGTTGTGATAACAGGGGCCGCAAAAGTGGATATCGCCATCCGCAACGGCACGGCAGGGCTCGTGCTGCATGCTTTTGAAGCAGCGGAAGACGGCGTCCGAAAACTTGACCAGGCCCGTCGTTCGGTAGTTTATGCCGACGGACCTGATATACCCGCCCTTTCATTGTTCAGTAGCGATGAAATGGATTTGGCATTGGGTGGGGTTAATGTGATACATGCTGCCGTACTCAAAGGGAGGGCAGCTGCCGGGCTTATGAAGCGAGTCTGGGTGCTACAGCATTTTCGCGAAGGTCTGGACGAGCAGACCAGCGCTAAAGCGGCAACCGCTGCGAAGGAAACGGAAACGGAATGAGCGATACAAAATCGACAGACGACAAGACGCTTGGCGTCAACAAGAAAACCCTGACCCTGAAGCGGCCCGGTATCGAACAAAGCACGGTGCGCCAGAATTTCAGCCACGGGCGGACGAAGTCTGTTGTCGTTGAAACGAAAAAGCGCAAGTTCAGCCTGCCGGACCAAAAGCCGGAGGTTGCTCCTGTTGCTGCGCCAACGCCAGCGCCTGCTCAGACAACTGCTGCGCCAAAGCCGGCTGCACCTGTGACAGCCGCGCCTGCGCCGGTTGCACCGCAGCCTGCTGCTGTGGCACCACAGCCAGTGGCAGCCGCTCCAGCGCCTCGTCCGGCCGCACCGGCTGCTGCACCAGCCAGCACATCGGCTTCGGCAACACCTGCGCGCCCGGCTAATCGTCCGGCCCAGACATCTTCGCCTCAGCGTCCGGGCCAACAGCCCTATCGCCCGGCAGGACAGCGGCCAAACGACCGCTCCGGCATGGTGCTGAATACGCTTTCGGCAGCAGAACTCGAAGCGCGCCGCAAGGCCCTCGAGGGTTCCAAGGCGCGGGATATTGAAGACCGTGCCAAGGCAGCCGTTGAGGCAGCACGCCGTGCAGAAGAGGATGCTTTGCGCGCCAAGGAACGCGAAGAATCAGCACGTCGCCAGGCAGAGGAAGAAGAGCGTCTTCGCAAAGAGGCTCAGGCCAAGCAGCGCGCCGAAGAAGAATCGCGCAAGCGTCAGCCAGAGACACCAGCCGCCGAAGACACCGGATCGAAAGCTCCTGTACGCAAGACAAACGTTGCGGAAGAGGAAGAGACGCGCCGCGGTAGTCCGGCCGGTGCCCGCCGTGGCAGCAGTGCTGCCCCGGCAAAGCCTGAAGTTCGCACTCCGAAGGTCGTCAAGGGCGAAGATGAGCGCCGTCGTGGCAAGTTGACATTGGGCTCTGCGCTCAATGACGAAGGTCGCAGCCGCTCGCTTTCAGCCATGCGTCGTCGTCAGGAGAAATTCAAGCGCGGCATGCAGCAGGAAACACGCGAGAAAATCGCGCGTGAAGTCGTGTTGCCGGAAACCATCACCATTCAGGAACTTGCCCAGCGTATGGCTGAGCGTTCGGTCGACGTCATCAAGTATTTGATGAAGGAAGGCCAGATGATGAAGCCGGGCGATCTGATCGATGCGGATATGGCTCAGCTGATCGCCGAAGAGTTCGGTCATACGGTTCGCCGGGTTGCTGAATCCGACGTTGAAGAAGGCATTTTCAACGTTCAGGATGATCAGGGTGCATTCGTATCGCGTCCTCCGGTTGTTACCATCATGGGTCACGTCGATCACGGCAAGACCTCGCTGCTTGATGCTATCCGCAAGGCTAATGTTGTGTCTGGCGAAGCTGGTGGCATCACCCAGCATATCGGTGCTTATCAGGTTGAGCAGAACGGCCAGAAGATCACCTTTATCGATACGCCTGGCCACGCTGCGTTTACTGCAATGCGTGCACGTGGTGCACAGGCTACAGATATCGCCATTCTGGTGGTTGCTGCTGACGATAGCGTCATGCCGCAGACGATTGAATCGATCAATCATGCCAAGGCGGCAGGCGTTCCGATCATCGTTGCGATCAACAAGATCGACAAGCCTTCTGCTGATCCGCAGAAGGTGCGTAACGGACTGCTTCAGCATGAAGTTTTCGTGGAATCGATGGGCGGTGAAACGCTCGACGTGGAGGTCTCCGCCAAGACTGGTGTTGGCCTCGACAAACTCCTTGAAACAATCCTGCTTCAGGCTGAAGTTCTGGATCTCAAGGCTGATCCGACACGTACTGCGGAAGGTGTGGTCATTGAAGCCAAACTTGACCGTGGCCGCGGTTCGGTAGCGACAGTTCTGGTTCAGAAGGGTACTTTGCATCCGGGCGATATCATCGTTGCAGGTAGCGAATGGGGCCGTGTCCGTGCACTTGTCAATGATCGCGGTGAAAACATGAAGGACGCCGGACCGGCAATGCCGGTTGAGGTCCTCGGTCTCGGTGGCCCGCCACAGGCTGGTGATCGCTTTGCAGTCGTAGAAAATGAAGCCAAGGCACGCGAGATTTCTGAATATCGCACGCGTCTGGCCCGTGAAAAGGCTGTGGCAAAGCAGGCTGGTTCCCGTGGTTCGCTCGAACAGATGATGAGCCAGCTGCAGGTAACCGGTTTGAAAGAGTTCCCGCTGCTCATCAAGGGCGACGTACAGGGCTCGATTGAAGCCATTGCCGGTGCGCTGGACAAGCTCGGTACCGAAGAAGTGCGGGCGCGCATCATCCATTCGGGTGCTGGCGGTATCACTGAAAGCGATATTGCTCTTGCCGAAGCATCGAACGCTGCAATCATCGGATTCAACGTTCGTGCCAACAAGCAGGCTCGTGATTTGGCCGAACGCGAAGGCATCGAAATTCGCTACTACAACATCATTTACGATCTCGTAGACGATGTGAAAGCAGCGATGTCGGGTCTTCTGTCGCCGGAACGCCGCGAAACCTTCATCGGCAATGCGGAAATTCTGGAAGTCTTCAACATCACGAAAGTTGGCAAGGTTGCCGGTTGCCGTGTCACGGAAGGCAAGGTCGAGCGTGGGGCAGGGGTACGCCTTATCCGCGACAACGTTGTCATCCACGAAGGCAAGCTCAAGACGCTCAAGCGCTTCAAGGATGAAGTCGCCGAAGTGCCGATGGGTCAGGAGTGCGGTATGGCGTTCGAAAACTACGAGGATATTCGCGCAGGCGATACAATCGAAGCTTTCCGCGTCGAACACGTAACCCGCACGCTCTAAACCCAAGCGTCTCGATTAATGATAGCAGGATCGCCGGACTGATATCCGGCGATCTCTTGCATATCTGGATAGGTAATAATGGCACGTTCTGCTACCAAATCAGGTCCAAACCAACGCCAATTGCGCGTCAGCGAACAGGTGCGTCATGCGGTGTCGCAAGTTTTGCAGCGTGGGGACATACGCGATGATCAACTTGAGAATGCTGTTATTGCGATCTCCGAAGTGCGTATGTCTCCTGACTTTAAGATCGCCACCTGTTTCGTTTCGCCTGTTGGCGCCACAGATAGCGAGGCAGTTGTCAGCGCACTGAACAAACATGCCAGATTTATTCGGGGCCGTGCTGGTGTCCATCTTAAGTCTATGAAACATATGCCGGAATTTCGATTTCGTATTGATGCAAGCTTCGATAATTATGCGAAAATTGATGCTTTGTTACGCAAGCCGGAAGTTGCTCGCGACCTCACCGACGATGACAACGACGATGATGATGGCGGCGATCCAAATCCGGGCGATGTGCCAGGACATGGCGATAATTAAATGGCAAGGCAGCGCAAGAAAAAGGGCCGTCCGGTTTCCGGCTGGCTGATCTTCGACAAGCCTAAAGGCATGGGGTCAACGGAGGCAGTCTCGAAGATCAAATGGCTGTTCAAGGCCGAGAAAGCCGGTCACGCCGGCACGCTTGATCCTTTGGCCTCGGGCATGTTGCCAATCGCCTTGGGCGAAGCAACAAAAACAGTTCCCTATGTGATGGACGGCACAAAGATCTATCGCTTTACTGTGACTTGGGGTGCGGAGCGCACAACCGATGATCTGGAAGGCGAAGTGAGCGCGACCTCAGACAATCGTCCGGATGAAGCGGCCATCAAAGGCTTGTTGTCTAAATATACTGGCGTCATTCAGCAAACCCCGCCAAAATTCTCCGCCATCAAGATTGCGGGTGAGCGCGCGTACGATCTTGCTCGCGGCGGTGAAGAGGTCGAAATACCTTCACGCGAAGTCGAGATTGATCGCCTTGAACTTATTGAACGCCCGGATGCCTCAACAGCTATTTTTGAGGTTGAGTGCGGCAAGGGTACTTATGTTCGCTCGTTAGCGCGAGACATGGGGCGTGATTTGGGTTGTTACGGTCACATAGCGGATCTTCGTCGCATTGAAGTTGCTCCGTTCGATGAAACTGATTTTGTCACGCTGGAGGAGTTGGAGGCAGCTCATCCGCCGGTGCCGACGGAAGAAACCAGCGATGAAGGTTCTTATGAACGTCTTTCCGAGCGTTTCTCAGTTATGGACGCTTTCCTTATCGATACCGGTGCTGCGTTGGAAAGCTTGCCACAGGTTGCGATATCTGACGATCAGGCGCACCGGATTCGTATGGGTAACCCGATTGTCCTAAGGGGGCGTGATGCGCCGGTTGAGGCCGCCGAAGCTTGTGTAACCGCCAAAGGTAAAGTCCTTGCCATCGGGTTCATCGAGAACGGCCAATTCAATCCGAAACGCGTGTTTACCAACTAGGCTTTCACATAAACCCAAGCATTGACGCCTGATTTCAGGCGGACCTCTATTCGCTTGTAATCAGAAACTTCGTATGCGTCTGCCGCTGCGAGTTCACGTTCGGTAATCTGGAACACCGTTCCTTCCACCTCATCAGCGGGGTTGCTGCTTGGCCCAACGATGGGATGAAAATTGCTACCGCTCGCCTTGATTACATCAGGGTCGGTGATTTCGACCATAGAGCGACTGAAACCGGGAATGGTATCCTTGGCACCAATAAGCAATCTACCGAAGGATGATAGTTGAACGCTCTCCAGTTGGAGAGTCCCGTAAGAGAACAGATTGATTGTCGCGTTATCGTTCATAATGAGGGTTCTTTAGGTAAGACGAAGGTATTTAAAGTTTTTCTAGCATTGGTCCCAAATTGGCAACTGAGAAAATGGGCCTTCGCGGCTAAGAATCATTTGCGGCTGGTAATTCGTCACGATTTCGACTATACGGCCCCAAGCTTCAGGCTTTGCCTGTCGCTTTAACTGGCCCCCGCTGGACGACATCCCGGCCGTGGGCATCCTGTTTTCCTCTTCAAAAGAAAGGATATACGATGTCGATAACCGCTGAACGCAAGCAGGCAGTGATCACTGAATATGCAACGAAGCCAGGCGATACCGGTTCTCCGGAAGTCCAGGTTGCCGTTCTGACAGAGCGCATTGTCAATTTGACCGAACATTTCAAGGACCACAAGAAGGATAACCATTCCCGTCGTGGTCTTCTCAAGCTCGTCTCGACGCGCCGCAGCCTTCTTGATTATCTCAAGAAGATTGATCAGAGCCGCTACCAGACGCTGATCGAAAAGCTCGGCCTGCGCCGCTAATAACGGATTGAAACCGGCGGCGGCGTTAATGTCCCGCCGGTTTCTGCTCATCCTCTAAAGGGATGAAGAATACCCATGTGACAGGTCATGGGGCAGGATTGCTGGCAACTCGGAATGCGAGTTGCAAATTGTCTTGCCCGTGATTGGTCGAAACGAAACGGAAGAAAGATGCTGCTATCCAAAGGGAAGCGCGTTTTTCTCCACTCAAGGACAAGATATGTTTAATCAACACAAAGTTGAAATCGAATGGGGCGGCCGTCCGCTCATTCTGGAAACCGGCAAGATTGCCCGTCAGGCAGATGGCGCAGTTCTGGCCACTTACGGTGAGACGGTAGTTCTAGCCACAGTTGTTTCCGCAAAGTCACCAAAGCCAGGTCAGGATTTTTTCCCTCTGACTGTAAACTATCAGGAAAAAACCTATGCAGCCGGCAAGATCCCCGGTGGTTACTTCAAGCGCGAAGGCCGGCCGAGCGAGAACGAAACGCTGGTTTCGCGCCTGATCGACCGCCCGATCCGCCCATTATTTGCCGATGGCTATAAGAACGACACACAGGTTGTTCTGACTGTTATCCAGCACGATCTCGAAAACAACCCGGACATCATTTCGCTCATCGGCGCTTCCGCCGCTCTGACGCTTTCCGGCGTTCCGTTTATGGGCCCGATTGGCGGCGCTCGCGTTGGTTACATCAACGGCGAATACCGTTTGAACCCGACTGTCGATGAAATGCCTGAATCGAGCCTCGATCTGGTTGTTGCCGGTACTGGCGACGCTGTTCTGATGGTTGAATCGGAAGCCAAGGAATTGGCTGAGGACGTTATGCTCGGCGCTGTCATGTTCGGTCATCGCAGCTTCCAGCCGGTAATCGAGGCGATGATCAAGCTTGCTGAAGTTGCTGCAAAAGAGCCACGCGATTTCCAGGCAGACGATGTTTCGGCTGCTGAAGCAGCTGTTCTCAAGGTTGCCGAAACTGATCTCCGCGATGCTTACAAGATCACTGACAAAGCACAACGCTATATTGCGATTGATGCTGCCAAGGCTAAGGTCAAGGCGCATTTCTTCCCGGAAGGCGTTGAAGAACCAGAGTTCTCGGCAGAAGAAATCGCAACTGTATTCAAGTCCGTTCAGGCGAAAATCGTTCGCTGGAACATTCTCGATACAGGCAGCCGTATCGATGGCCGTGACCTTTCGACGGTTCGCCCCATCGTTTCGGAAGTTGGCCTTCTGCCACGTACGCACGGTTCGGCTCTGTTCACCCGCGGTGAAACACAGGCTATCGTTGTTGCTACGCTTGGTACAGGCGAAGACGAGCAATATGTCGACTCGCTGACCGGCATGTACAAAGAAACCTTCATGCTTCACTACAATTTCCCGCCCTATTCGGTCGGTGAAACAGGTCGCATGGGTTCGCCCGGCCGTCGTGAAATCGGTCACGGCAAGCTTGCATGGCGCGCTATCCACCCGGTTCTGCCTGCCAAGGAACAGTTCCCTTACACGCTCCGCACGGTTTCCGAAATCACGGAATCCAACGGTTCGTCGTCAATGGCAACAGTCTGCGGCACGTCTCTAGCCCTTATGGATGCTGGTGTTCCGCTGCTTCGCCCGGTTGCGGGTATTGCGATGGGCCTGATCCTCGAAGGCGAAAAGTTCGCTGTTCTTTCCGATATCCTCGGCGACGAAGATCACCTCGGCGACATGGACTTCAAGGTAGCCGGTTCCGAGAATGGTATCACTGCCCTGCAGATGGATATCAAGATCGACGGCATCACTGAAGAGATCATGAAGGTTGCTTTGGCTCAGGCCAAAGACGGCCGCCTGCACATCCTCGGGGAAATGGCGAAAGCCATTACCGAAGGCCGTTCGGAACTTGGCGAATTTGCACCACGCATCGAAGTCATGAGCATTCCGACCGACAAAATCCGTGACGTTATCGGTTCAGGCGGCAAGGTCATTCGCGAGATCGTCGAAAAGACAGGTGCGAAGATCAACATTGAAGACGATGGTACAGTCAAGATTGCATCGTCCTCTGCCAAGGAAATCGAAGCTGCCCGCAAGTGGATCCACTCGATTGTTGCGGAACCTGAAGTAGGCGAAATCTATGAAGGCACAGTTGTAAAGACTGCTGACTTCGGCGCGTTCGTAAACTTCTTTGGTCCACGCGACGGTCTGGTTCACATCTCGCAGCTTGCTTCGGATCGTGTCGCCAAGACTTCGGATGTAGTCAAGGAAGGCCAGAAGGTCTGGGTCAAGCTCATGGGCTTTGATGAGCGTGGCAAGGTTCGCCTGTCGATGAAGGTTGTCGATCAGGAAACCGGCAAAGAAATCGTTCAGGAAAAGAAGGCTCAGGAAGACGCTGAGTAATCTTCTGACCATGCAATAATAAAAGCGCGTCCCTGTGGCGCGCTTTTTTCTTGATATAACCATCTATAGACGGACTTTGTAATGGCCAACGGCGCTCTCCAAACACTGTTTCTGCCTTTTGAAGATGAGATACTGCCCGTGCCCAATAAAGGCGCGGCGTGGTTGTTTCTCGGCGCTGAAACGGATCGTGCTATTGGAGATGAGTGGAAGTCTATCCTGACTTGCCTGCAGCCATTCAAGCCGGATTATCTGGCTTTGCAGAAGGCAGGTTTTACTGCGGTCCCAAGGTTACAGGAAAATGCCGAGTTTGACGGTGCACTGATCTTGCTTGGCAAACATCGTGGCCGCAATGAAGGCTGGCTGGCGCAGGCGCTTAACCAGGTAAAGGCTGGCGGTAGAATAGTCGTTTGCGGCAATAAGAAACTGGGTGTGGATAGCTTTCGTAAAACTGTTTCGAACCTCACGAGCATAGAAGACAGGCTGTCAAAAAATCATGCAGTGGCATTCTGGTTTATTCGCTCAAACGAAATAAATAAAGAGGATATTCAAAGGCTTACGCCCAAGGACACGCGGGTTGAAAGCCGCTTCAACACTGCGCCGGGCATGTTCTCTCATGCGGCAATCGACAATGGCTCTGCGATGCTGATCAAGCATTTCGCAGGACGTATCAGCGGCCATGTCGCAGACTTCGGAGCGGGGTGGGGTTATCTCGCCAGCGAAGTATTGAAGCATCCGGAAAAGCTGAAGTCGCTTGATCTTTATGAGGCCGATTTCGAAGCGCTGGAAGCTGCAAAAACCAATATTGATGGCGGTCAAACGCCCGTCAAATTCCATTGGCATGATGTAAATAGCGAAGCAATTACAGAGATTTACGATACAATCGTTATGAACCCGCCGTTCCATGCAGGACGCAGCGCCGACCCGACAATGGGGCAGGGTTTCATTGCTGCGGCTGCAAAGCGGATGAAGCCCGGCGGCAGGCTTTTGCTCGTTGCCAATCGGCAAATGCCCTATGAGGCAGGATTGAAATCACTGTTCAAGCAGGTCACGCCGATTGAAGACAACGCCGGCTACAAAGTTATTGAGGCGAAGAAGTAAATTCTACCACGCACAACCATTTTACAGCCTGGGATAGCGAATTTGCTGGAAATTTGGCCAGATTTTCTCTGAAAATGTCTCGTTTCTCTGCAATGTGAATTCATATCGAGTGAAAACGTGTCTAAGGCTCCAAAAATGCGGGAGATTATTCTTTGCCGTCGTCAGACTTGTTCATTTCTTCCAAATGTCGACATGAGACGACGTCTAAGAATAAAATATCAAGCGAAAATTAGCCGCCTATTGAGCGTCGTCTCATACCCGCCAGTCGGGTTTCCTCGATAGCCGCCTCACTTAACCATGTAGTTGATTTCAAGTTTTCGGCAATCAGTTCAATGATGGCGGAACGAAGTCCCTTACGCCACTCATCACTCGTATAGAGTGCATCTTGCGAGGCATCCAGATGTTCAAGATTGTCATAGGCGCGAATGAGAAAATAGGCATCGGGATGATGTTCGGACTGTCCGTGATCAACTATGTCCATCCTGAAAGATTCATGCAGGGGCAAGCTTTGCTCCTGCACAAGGCGATGAAATTCCGCGCCTGTACCAGGTTTCAACCTGTAAATAAGAGTTTCGACGAGGCGCATGAGATATCCCGATACTTTCACGAAAAGGAATATCCATCCGCAGCAAAAACCACGCGGAGACAAGCCACGTTTAGCATGATTGCTGTCAGCTCTGGCAGGAGTGACTATTCTTTACCGTCGTCCGATTTTTTCAGCTCTTCCAATGTCGGCATCGAGACGATGTTGTAGCCGGAATCCACATAGTGGATTTCGCCGGTAACGCCGCTTGAAAGATCAGACAGGAGATAGAGCGCCGACCGGCCGACATCTCCAATATCGACAGTGCGGCGCAAAGGTGCATTACGCTGCTGATACGAGAACATGGCACGAGCATCGCCGATGCCGGCACCCGCCAAAGTCCGCACAGGACCCGCGGAGATCGCATTGACGCGAATACCTTCCGGACCGTAATCGGCAGCCAGATAACGTACCATGGCTTCAAGCGCCGCCTTGGCAACACCCATGACATTGTAGTTGGGCATGACGCGCGTTGAGCCGCCATAGGTGAGCGTGAGGATAGAGCCGCCTTCCTTCATCAGTTTTGAAGCGCGCTGCGCGACCTCTGTGAAAGAGTAGGCGGAGATGACCATGGTTCGCGAGAAATTATCCCGGGTCGTCACGTCCGCATAGCGGCCCTTTAACTGCGACTTGTCGGAAAAGCCGATGGCATGAACGATAAAATCGATCGTGCCCCATTCCTTTTCAAGAGTTTCGAAAACCGCATCGACCGTAGCGATATCTTCGACATCGCACGGGAGCAGAAGCTTGGAACCCAGCTGTTCAGCCAAAGGCGCAACGCGCTTGCCAAAAGCATCCCCCTGATAGGTGAAGGCAAGCTCGGCACCATTGTCGGAAAGCTCCTTGGCAATGCCCCAGGCAATGGAATGGCTGTTCGCGACTCCCATGATGAGACCGCGCTTGCCCTTCATCAGATCACCCATTTTTATCCCTCGTAGCGCTGGAATACCAGCGACGCATTCGTTCCGCCAAATCCGAAGGAATTGGTCAGGACGGTGTTTAGTTTCACATTGTCGATCCGCCTGCGGACGATTGGCATATCTTCGAATGCCGGGTCCAGTTCTTCGATATTGGCGCTTTCGGCAATGAAATCATTGTTAAGCATCAGCAGTGAATAGATCGACTCATGCACACCCGTCGCACCCTGCGAGTGGCCGGTGAGTGACTTGGTGGCGGAAATTGGCGGGCACTCATTGCCGGAGCCGAAAACTTCGCGAATGGCCTCGATTTCTTTCAGATCGCCAACAGGCGTGGAAGTCGCATGCGGATTGATGTAGTCGACCTTGCCTTTGACGTTGGCAATGGCCATGCGCATACAGCGGGCCGCACCTTCACCACTTGGTGCAACCATATCGGCACCGTCTGATGTCACGCCATAGCCCACCAGTTCGCCGTAAATCTTGGCACCGCGAGCTTTGGCATGTTCCAGCTCTTCAAGTACGAGAACACCGGCTCCCCCGGAGATAACGAAACCATCACGATTCTTGTCGTAAGCACGGGAGGCCACGGAAGGCCGGTCGTTGAACTTTGAGGACATTGCGCCCATGCCGTCAAACAGCACGGAGAGCGTCCAGTCGAGATCCTCGCAGCCCCCGGCAAACATCATGTCCTGTTTGCCGTACTGGATCATCTCATAGGCATTGCCGACGCAATGATTGGAAGTGGCGCAGGCCGAAGAGATGGAATAATTGACGCCTTTGATCTTGAACCATGTGGCGAGTGTTGCCGATGCGGTCGAAGACATGGCTTTCGGCACAGCAAATGGTCCGACCTTCTTGCTGGAGCCGGATTCGATGGTCTTTTCCGAGGCTTCGACAATGGTTCGTGTGGATGAGCCGCCCGAACCCATTATAATGCCGGTACGTTCGTTGGAGATGTGGCTTTCGTCGAGGCCGGCATCGGCAATCGCCTGATCCATGGCAACATGGTTCCATGCCGTGCCACCTCCGTGGAAGCGCATGGCGCGCCGATCAACCAGCGTTGACGGGTCGAGCGTTGGCGCACCCTTTACCTGGCTGCGAAAACCATGGGCTGCATATTCTTCTGCGAAGACGATGCCTGATTTCGCTGCGCGCAGGGATTCGAGAACCTCCTGCACATTATTGCCGATAGAGGACACAATACCCATGCCCGTCACAACCACTCGCCGCATCGCGATCTCCTTGAAGGTATTGCGTAGGCTTACGCCGCGCTTTCCTTGAATAGGCCAACCCGCAGGTCGGTTGCCTTGTAGATAGTCTCGCCATCGACCTTTAGCCAGCCATCAGCAATGCCAAGAACCAGACGGCCGCGCATTACGCGCTTGAAATCAATGCCATACTCGACAAGTTTATTTTTTGGCGTGACCATTCCGGTGAATTTCACTTCGCCTGTGGAAAGCGCGCGGCCCTTGCCGGGTTCCCCCAGCCAGCCGAGATAAAAGCCCGTCAATTGCCACATAGCATCGAGGCCGAGACAGCCCGGCATGACGGGATCGCCGATGAAATGGCAGGGGAAGAACCAGAGATCAGGTTTGATATCGAATTCGGCGCGGATATAGCCCTTGCCGTTTTCGCCACCCGTCTCAGAAATCTCGGTAATGCGGTCGAACATCAGCATGGGTGGTGCTGGTAATTGGGCATTGCCCTGACCGAACATCTCTCCACGGGCACAGGCTAGAAGCTCTTCATAGCCGTAGCTTGATTTCTGTTCTGGCATTCTTTCTCCCATCGGTAACTTCCAAATCTTGCGCTTGGGACGCATGACGTCCAGACGTGCAGGACCCTATCACAGAGTATTTCCGCCTGAAAACGCTTCCTAGAGCAAACCACGCGCAAATGGAACCCTTGCTTTCATCGGAAACAGTGCGAAACTTACGCAGCCGATCCATTGGCAAAGCTCATACTATCGGCGTATTTGCTGCCTATTGATCGATTTCGCAAGACGGCATATATGAATGATGTAGCACGCCGGATAAAAATCTGTTGTGTGACTTTGGATATCAGTTAACGGAGTGGCATAAGCGCCATGCATATTTCTTATGAAATCGACGCAGACGTCCCTTTGCAGGAGCGGTTGCGCTTTGCTGGTCTACGGCCTACCCGTCAACGTATCGCGCTGGCAAACCTGATTTTCTCCAAAGGTGACCGCCATCTTTCAGCCGAAGAACTGCACGAGGAAGCGCTTGGCGCTGATGTGCCGGTTTCTTTGGCGACAGTTTATAATACGCTTCATCAATTCACTCAGGCGGGAATGCTGCGCATTCTGGCCGTAGAGGGTGCAAAGACTTATTTCGATACCAATACCTCTGACCATCATCACTTTTTCGTTGAAGGTGAAAATGAGGTCATCGATATTCCGGATGGCTCTTCAATGGTTGGTCATCTGCCGCCGGTTCCGGAAGGTATGGAAATCGTCAACGTCGATATCATCATCCGCCTGCGCAAAAAGCGCGGTTGATTGATTTCTTCAACGTAAAGTCAACCCTGAATATTGACAAAATGGCATGTCACGCCTACCCTTAGGGAGCGTCATGGAAAGTGCTTCCTGAATGAAGGAACCGCACCTGCCGCCTGCCCAGGAGGGGCCCATCGTGGCACCGTTAGTGACTTGAAGCAGGGGTTCGGTAAAGTGCCGACGCTTATTATTTGGGCTACCTGCGGGTAGCCTTTTTTATTTTGTAGTGTTCAATGTCCAGCCCGACGGATATGGGGAAATTCAGCTTCAAAGACTTTCGTTCTTTCGGCGTAGATTAAGCTCCGGCAGAACGCGTCAAAGAACCCGTGCCGCAAACCGTCTGGAAGACTTGTTCCCTTTGGTTCTCCTAATATCCCGTATGTCCGTTTAAAGTTTTTAATCAATCGGGTAGCTTCATTTGAATCGATAAGAACTGCCGTTACCAGAAAATACTTCTTTATCGGTACCACCGCTCTCGTCACAGAGTATCTGCATTAGAGCTTCTCGTTGGGAGGTGAGAACAGGTTGCAAATTATCGCCCGTTCCGGGTTGAAAAGTTATTGAAGTTAATGAGTAAAGTTAGCCGTGCTTTATATTTACAAGTGGTATGAACACGCTTCCGGATTACTGGCAAGTCCCTTACTCTCTACAGCAAGATTCTTTACTGCAATGGAGGCTGTTTTTATGAAGCAGATTTATTCGCGGGTGGGCATGGTGTTCTCGCTTGTTCTCGCTCTTACGGCCACGTATTCGTCTTTGGCCTCAGCCCAAACCCCGGTCGCAGTGCGGGGCGGCGAAACAATCTCCATTGACGACGTGAACAACATTCTCATTCGGAAACCGGATGCGAAAGCCAGTCTCATCCTTTTGACTGGTGGCAATGGCAAGCTTGATGTCGGGCCGGACGCCAAGTTCAGCAGCGGCAGCGACAATGTACTCATCCGTAACCGTGATGCCTTTGCCGGGAATGGCTTCAATGTGCTGCTGGTTGAAAGCGGCACCAGTCTGACTGCAGCTGTCAAGGCGATGGCCAAGATCAAGCGTCCGGTCACAGTGGTAGGCACCAGCGCAGGAACGCAGCGTGCGGCGCAGGGACTGGTGGAAGGTGCCAAGCCTGACAGGCTGGTTCTCACATCCGGTTTCCTTAGCAGGGGATCAGGACCATCGACCAACATGATGACAATTCTGCCCTATGCGGAGCTATTGCCGCCGACCTTGGTGATTCACCATCGCGACGACACCTGCCGATTTACCAAAGCGGGCGGGGTCGATCCATTTCTTGCATGGGCAGAGGGCAGGGCGAGGGTGGTCTGGTTAAGTGGTGGTATAACGGAAAATAATCCCTGTAACTCAAGAGCGCATCATGGCTTCAATGGGCAGGATGCGGAACTTGTATCGAAAATAGTGGAGTTTGCGGGCAGGCCTTAATCCTCAAACTTTTCGCCCGGATAGGCACCCCATATATCGGTCTGGCGCATCCAGCCGCTTGCGCCGCCAAAGACCACGCGGCAGAAATCGCCATTACAGTTTTTCAGCGTACCCAGAACGCCCGGCTGAACCTTGGCGACAACAGGTGTCTTGTCATCTGCCTTGGAAAAGACATTGAGCATGATGCCGTCCTTGTCCTTTTGCCAAGGTGCCGTCATGCCCGTGCGTTTGCCGGAAAGCAGCGACTGGTAAACCCAGCCCTCGGTGCCTTCCGAATCGCGAATGCGCCGCCAGTTGTCATATTCCTGTACGATCTCAACAGGCAGGCCGGATTTGAGAAACAGCCATGTCACCGCATAATCGCGTCCGGGCCCCACGCGCAGATTGACGCGCCCGGGCTTCAGGCTGACAAAACGCGGCAGGGGCAGTCCGCTCGGTCCGATCTGCCCCGCAGCTACGGCGCCTGCAAGGCTCGGCATTCCCAATGGGATAACGGTTATGAGTGCTGCCGCAAAGCTTGCGGCGATAGCGAAAAGGCGGAGTTTCTTAAAGTTCAACAATATTGGTCCTTCATCATTCAGCACTTGCGGCGGTCAATTTCCGTCCGATTTGTGAACGATCCTTGTTTTTCTTTGTCTTCTGTCCGCACCCTTGATAGACAAGTATCCGAGCGGCTAGTTAGCAAAGGCAGTTTGCTATGGTTTGGTTAAAGAGCTCTCAATATTGCAGGCGAAAGGGAGGGGAATATTGGTGAGCAAGAAGCCTCTGGTCGTGATTACCCGCAAATTGCCGGATTCAATCGAGACGCGCATGCGCGAACTTTTCGAGGCGAGGCTCAATGTAGATGACCGGCGGCTGACCAAGGCGGAACTTATAGAGGCTGTGTCGCAGGCCAATGTTCTCGTTCCTACAGTCACCGACCGCATCGATGAAGAGATCATCAAGGCAGCGGGTCCGAACCTCAAGCTGATCGCAAATTTCGGCAATGGCACTGATAATATCGACGTTGTTGCCGCCGCAGCCCACGGCATTACCGTTACGAATACTCCCAATGTGCTGACCGAAGACACTGCCGACATGACGTTGGCGCTGATGCTGGCGATGCCGCGCCGTCTGGTCGAGGGCGCTTCTATCCTGCTCGATGACGGCAAATGGGAAGGCTGGGGGCCGACTTGGATGCTTGGCCGCCGTATCTGGGGCAAGCGCCTTGGCATTGTCGGCATGGGCCGTATCGGTACTGCCGTCGCGCGCCGCGCCAAGGCCTTCGGCCTGTCGATCCATTACCATAACCGCAAGCCGGTAAGCCCGAAAACCGAAGAAGAGCTGGAGGCGACCTATTGGGAAAGCCTCGACCAGATGCTTGCCCGCATGGACATCATATCGGTCAACTGCCCCTCGACACCGGCTACGTTCCATTTGCTCTCCGCGCGGCGCATTGCGCTGATGCAACCAACAGCGTTTATCGTTAACACCGCACGCGGTCAGATCATCGATGAACAGGCCCTGATCGATCAGTTGGATCAGGGCAAGTTGTCAGGTGCTGCGCTTGACGTGTTCGAGCACGAGCCCGCCGTGAACTCCAAGCTGCGCAAGCTCGCCAAGGCGGGCAAGGTGGTGATCCTGCCGCATATGGGTTCCGCCACGCTGGAAGGCCGTATCGACATGGGCGAGAAAGTCATTATCAACATCCGCACCTTTATCGATGGGCATAGGCCGCCGGACCGGGTGTTGCCGCGGGAACGGTGAGAATCCATTTAGATTTGGCAAGCCTGTTTTGCGTGGTTCGACGGGGCTCACCATGAGGAAGATGGGTGTTTGGCAACAGCCAAGATTTCCAATCGCCGCGATTATAGATGCAATCAACCCACCTCCCTCATGGTGAGCCCCGTCGAACCACGCGAAACGTTGATGCTGGTATCTAGCTAACGCTAATCGAACCGTCGCTGCCAATAAGAAGCTGCCGCTCAATTAATCCCGCAAACTCCCCGCGATCCAACCGCAAAGCCATTGGGGTTGCGTGGCCCATTTCCTGCGCGACGATCAGGCCAAGTAGAAGTATCGCGTCGGGTTCATGCAGGATAATCGCAGCAGGTGCGAGATTGGCAGAAACAAGTTCAAGCAGCACTGCTGCCGCCGAAGACGAGCCAATTGTGCCCGGCAGGCAAAGCACCTTGCCCGTGATCGAAACGCCGTGCTGCGGGTGGCGCACATCGGCGATCAGCCCGGTTTTCGGGTTTACTCCGCCCCAAAAGCTGATTGGCGCTGTCAGCACCAGTGCTTCCGCCCGAGTTGCCTGACCCTCGACGAGAATTTCCGCTTTCATGCCGCCGCACCAAAGACCGGTTTTGCCAGTACGGCACTTTCGACGCATTCGGCCATTGAGCCGTAAATGACGCCGTAGCCGGTGTTGCCGGGTGCATAATGCGCGAACTTGCCCGAATTGGTCATCAGCACCGCGCCTTCGATATCAGGAAGGATCGGCGTGACCACAACGCAGGTATCGGCAACAATAATGACGCCCGACGACTCCAGCGATTGACGGCGGCCATTGCCCTCCAGTGCCGCGAGAGCGTGGCGCCCGGTGCAGGCATAGAGCGGTATCTTGAGTTTGCGCCCGGCAATGAGATTTTCCAGCCGGTCGAATTCCACAGCGGAAAGATGCGGACTGCCAATAGCCACTGCATCAATGCGCTTCATGTCTTGTGCGGTTGAAAGACGGCGGCGCGAATCCACGACCATTTCATCCGTGACCTTGATCGTAACGTCAGGTGCCTGATGATGCAGGGCTGTTGCGAGGTCCGGCGCTTCCGGCGTTACGCCAGCCACATGGAACAGCCCAACGGCCCCTGCCGAAGCAGAGGCGGCCCCGAACGCTTTCAAGACATCTTCGCCGGGGTGAACGTCGATCCCGATAACCACGCCGACCGCATCGCCAATCTCGCGGCCAAACAGGCTGCCGATGATTGGCCAGGCAACCTCCGAGCGCAAGAATGCAGGATCAAGTCCGGATACATCGAATACCACCGTGGCACGGCGATTTTCCGGGCGATGGAAGCCGTAATAGGGTGCAAAACCAGCAATGGCGCAAGCAATGTCTAAGAAATCGCCATAGCGATTGGTGCGCGCGCCAAGCACCGAGTTACAGAACACAACGGCATTGGATTCGCCCCATGCGACATCGCTTCCGAGGGCAGGGCGATGACCTGCTTGATAGGGCGCGCAAGTCCAACTCGGTTCGCAGCCAAGCGTACGATAGGCATCCATCATCCGCCGTGCCATATCGCGTTCGTGGGGAGGCAGTCGGTTTTTGGAACAGCCCATAAGATCGAGCGAGCCGACATTCAGCGTGGCGCGTACGGCAACTTTAGCTCCGCCTTCAACCAGCTTTTCGGCAAAGAGCGTGCCGCTATCGCCATGGTAGAGCGCGCCGTCAATATGCGCAGAGGCAATCGGGATAAGCGAAGGCGCACCCATCAGCCGTGCTGTGGCCGCGACGATGCGCATGGCCATGGCAGCACCCTCGCCGAGCGATCCGCTGGCAATGGCCTGTTGCCCGGCAGAAAGCTCAAGCGCCATCGGATTTCCGGGCCTTGTATTTGATTGTTTCGAAACGTGAGGTCAGCGCATCGTAAAGCAGGAGCTTACCGATCAGCGGCTCGCCAATGCCGGTGATGAGCTTGATGACTTCTGTTGCCTGCAACGTGCCGATGACGCCCGGCAAAACGCCCAGAACGCCTGCCTCGGCGCAGGCCGGAACAAGCCCCGGCGGAGGTGGAGTGGGGAATAAGTCCCGGTAGGAGGGATTTGAACCCCCGGTTTCGTTCGTGGCGTAGGGCATGAGCGTGGTCAGTGACCCATCGAACCGTCCGAGCGCTGCCGAAACCAGCGGACGCTTTTGCTCATAACAGGTATCGGCGAGCAGATAACGCGTATCGAAATTGTCAGAGCCGTCAACAACAATATCGTAGCGGCTGATGAGATCGGCGGCATTGTCCGGCGCGATGCGCATATCGTGTACTTCGGCAATGACGTGAGGGTTGATTGCGGCAATGGCGCGGGCAGCGCTTTCCCCCTTGGGTGAGCCGACAAGCTCGGTCGAATGGATGATCTGTCGCTGCAGATTTGACAGGGAAACACGGTCATCATCGACAATGCCGAGCGTGCCAACACCCGCAGCCGCCAGGTATTGCAGGACCGGCGCACCCAGGCCGCCAGCGCCGATAACCAGAACGCGCGCACGCTTCAGCTTTTGCTGGCCCGGACCGCCAATCTCGCCAAGAATGATATGGCGGGCATAACGTTCAACTTCGGATGAGGAAAGGGCGGTGTCGGGCTGTTCGGTCATGCCGTTACTCTAAGGGATGATGAACCCGAAACCAATGGTGGTGATTGATCTCTCCATTGAGGGAAGGACACGACCAACCATGAGAACGTTGTGCTGATTGCATTAATGTTCTGCGTGGTTCGACGAGGCTCACCATGAGGAGAGTTGGCGACCTGCAAGCAACCCACAGTCTTCCTCATGGTGAGCCCCGTCGAACCACGCAAAACGTATGTGCGAATCCAGAGCTAAGCCAGAAACTTCAACCCGCCAATGCCAGCCACGATCAGGCCGATGCAAACCAATCGCACCACTGTTGCGGGTTCACCGAAAATATACATCCCGAGGAGTGCCGTTCCGACTGTTCCGATACCTGTCCACACCGCATAGGCGCTGCCTACAGGCAATTCGCGCAAGGCAAGACCAAGCAGGACCACGCTGATGATCATGCTGCCAGCTGTGAGAACCGAGGGAGTGATCTTGGTAAAACCATCGGTATATTTGAGCCCGATGGCCCAGCCGATTTCGAAGAGACCAGCGGTGATGAGAATAATCCAGGCCATGACGACCATCCTTTTGAACTGTCGGGCCGTCCCGGATTGTCTGAAGCACTGCCATGCAGCGGGAAGGTCGTCCTTCGCGAATTTATTTAAGGGCGGAGAATGAGTTAGGCAAGCCAGCCATGCGATGAGTATTTTTGGTGTTTAACATCAAGGGGAGTGAAGGGCATGAATTTTCCTTCCCACAAGCCGTTGCAGCCTATATTCTCCAGTCGAAATTGCGAGGAACACTCGCCATGACCAGCAAGGCAAAAACCGGGGAGAACGGATGCCATGCCCGAGATGCGTCGCAAGCTGACCACGATCTTTTCAGCAGATGTTCAGGACTACACCCGCATGATGCGGGATGACGAAGAGGGAACGCTCCACACGCTCAAGCACTATCGCGATGCCATGAGCAGGCTGATCGAAGCCCACCACGGCCGCGTCATCAATACGTGGGGCGATGGGTTGATAGCCGAGTTTTCCAGTGTTGTTGAAGCGGTACGTGCTGCCCTTGACGTGCAGACCGAACTTGCCGGCTACAATGCCGACCGTCCGGACGAAACGCGTATGCTGTTTCGCATTGGCATCAATCTTGGCGACGTGATCGTCGAAGGCGACGATATTTACGGCGACGGTGTAAATGTCGCGGCGCGCCTGCAGGCATCGGCTGCCGCCGGTGGCATAGTGATTTCCAATACGGTCTATGATCAGGTGCGCAACAAGCTTGCTGTTGCCTTTGAGTGTCTCGGGCAGCTTCAGGTCAAGAATATTGAAGGCGGCGTTCTCAGCTATGCTGTGCGTATTGGCGGGGAAAAGGCAGCGGCACCCGCGAGACCTTTGGTGGACGAATCCTATCCGGCAGCCGCCAAAGCTGTCGCAAACGGCGGAGTGACCGCACCCAAAAACATAAGCTTCTGGGTGCTGGCAATCATCGCTGCCGGACTTGCCGGCATCAACCTGCTTTCTTGGGATGGCGAGTTCTGGGCCCGTTGGCCGGTTCTCGTTCTGGCGATGTGCGGGGCTCTGTTATGGGCTCGCAGGGCGCAGAATATTGATCGTTCCATTGCCATGCTTGCGATTATCGGCCTGCTTCTCATCGGCATCAATCTCCTTTCCTGGCAGGGCCAATTCTGGGCTGCATGGCCATTGCTTGCCATAGCCGTGATTGGCGGCGTTCGATGGATCACGCGCCAGCGCAGTAGCGTGGGGAGTTGATCAGCAGCATCTTGATGTATGCCGGACCCCACCCATGGCTGATTACGCGGTGGCATAAGAGAAGTGTTCGGCGCTGCCGCAAATCAACGGGCTTGACAAATATCCACCAATACTACCATTAGTAACTTACTAATAGTAGTTTAATGGAGGATAGTCATGGTCGATAACATAAATGCACCGGTTCTTATTTTGGGTGGAACGGGATTTGTAGGTAGCCGGACAGTCAGGACGCTACGGAAACTCTATCCCGATCTGCCGATTGCAATTGCAGGCCGCGATCAGGAGAAAGCCCGCGCGCTGGCGACGGAAGTTGGCAATGCAGGGGCGGTACGGGTTGATATCCGGCGCGCTGATCTCGGTCTTGATGCCGGTGCCGCTTATGCCGCCATTATAGCCATCCTGAAAGAAAACACGCTCAACCCGCTCAAATATGCGCAGACGCAAGGCTTGCCATATCTGAGCATGGCAGATGGTGCCTTCGAGATCGGGCCAGCAGTCGCCTTTCATATGTACAAGCCACAGAGCGCTCCAATCCTGCTTGCCAGCCATTGGATGGCGGGGATGGCGACGCTGCCTGCTCTGCATTTTGCAAAGAAGTTCCGCTCTGTGCACTCCATGCAGATAGCCGTTGTTCTTGATCCAAGCGATATTGGCGGCCCCATGGCCAACGCCGATGTCGAAGAACTCATGCAGAATTCACCGCGTCCGCTGATGCTGGATAATGGTACATGGCGATGGGCGGGCGATGGGCTTTCAAGCCGGAACGTCAAGGACATGACCGGAACCGAAATCGAAGTGCATGGCATGAGCGTTCTTGATGCGTTGAGTCTTGCGGCATCAACCGGCCTCAACTCTGTGCGGTTTGACTACGGCATGGGACAGACTGAAGGCAACCGGAATGGCGGATCGCCCTCGCATGACATGATTATCGAGATCGAAGGCGAGCTAACGACTGGTGACGAAGGCCGTGCGCGGATTGATATCGTTGCTCCGCAAGGAGTATCTGGCCTGACCGCGCTTGGTGTTGTTCTGGGCATTGAGCGATTGCTCGGGCTGTCCGGGGGAGAGCCTGTCGCGCCGGGACTTTATTTCCCCGAGCAGATTATCGAGCCCGCTCATGCAATCCGGCGCCTGACCGAGTTTGGTGGGCAAATTCGTCAGTCTTGATTGCCATCAACCACTTGGTAACCAAGTTTCTTCATTCTCTGTTTTTGTCAGCAATCGCCATTCGGGCATGTGTTTTGCCCTCGGCCTTAATCCTGCCCTGAGGGCAGTGATTTTGCGGGGTGCTGATGTGTTGAGTAAAGAGTTCAGGAAACTTGTATCATGGCGTTTGCAGTCAAGGCGGTCAGGGACGCCAAGCTTCCAGATAAAAAGGGCCGCCAGCGGGGAAATCGATTTATCTCTGCGGCCTTTCTTGTGGGCTTGGGTGTTGCAGGCTCGCTGGGAGCCGTGGTTGCAATTGCCAGCATGCAACACGCATTCATTCCCCATGTTTCGGCAGGCAATGCCAGCTCACCTGTGCGTGCATTTTCTGCCCACTCCGCAGCTTTGGTTGTGTACGATACGACGCAAAAAACACCAAAATATCCGCGCGTACCGGAATTGAAGCAAACTGGCTGGCAGGTCAGCAATATGGATGAGGGGTCTGTCATCGGGCAGAATGGCGAAGTCATTGTCATTACGCCGCCAAAGCCGAAAGTGGTGGTGGCTGCAAAACCGCCGCTTGACCCGGACGCATTCGAAGCGCGTGCCGCCGGTCTTGATACGATGCAGGTTTCGTCAATCTATACGCCTGTTCGCTCATACAGTTCGCTTGATGCACCTGCGCCGGCGGAAATCGTCGCGCTGCAGGAACCCGGCCCTGCTATCGGTACATCGCCGCAGGAGCCATTCAGTCTCGTTCTGGCCGAGACGGATGACGACACGGCAATTCCTTTGCCCGGCATGAGACCGAAGCGCCTCGCCGATGCGGCCAAGCCTGCTCCGCAGGTGATGGCCTATGCGCCGCAGGAAAACAGCATTCAGGATGTCGCTCCGAGCTACAGGCCTGCACCCATGCTGACTGCGCGTGCACGCACAGCGATCTATAGTATCGAGCAGAAAACAGTTTACATGCCGAATGGAGAGCGTCTCGAAGCACATTCCGGCCTCGGGCCGATGCTTGACGATCCCCGCTTCGTGCACAAGAAGATGCGCGGTGCAACGCCGCCACATACATACAAGCTGACCATGCGCGAAGCCCTGTTCCACGGCGTGGAGGCAATAAGGCTCAATCCGGTCGATCCAAGCAAGATTTTTGGACGCGACGGCTTGCTCGCCCATACTTACATGCTGGGCAAGCGCGGCGATTCAAATGGCTGCCTCGTATTCAAGGACTACAAGCGGTTCCTTGCAGCATTCAAACGCGGCGATATCACCCAATTAGTCGTTGTCGCCCGCCTACCGGGCGGGTCGACCAATGTGGCATCACGGTAGGCGTTATCGCCGTCTACCAGCTTATTTTAAGGCTTATGTTGCCTTCGAAGGCCTCACGTTTGTCGCCGTCAATATCGAACGTATAGTCGGCAACAGCAAACGCGCTGACTGACTTGTTGAAGCTGTGGACGATACCACCGCCAAGTTCCAGCGAAGTGTTTTCGCCCTTCGTGACGATGGAGTCGCCGTCGAATTTCACGGTGTCTTCACTCTTGAACGAGTGCCAGAGATTGGCTTTCACGTAGGGCTGAAACAGACCTGCCGATGTCTGGTAATTGCCCTGCAGCCTTGCGCCGACACGGCCTGTCCAGCCATCATCGGCATCGAAGGCAATAGCGGAAAAATCGTCTTCCTGATCATCCAGTGAAATATGCTGCCAGATGATCTGCGCCTGCGGCTCCAGCACCCAGTTGTCGCTGAGCTTGAAAGGATAGCCGCCTTCCAGTGACGCTGTTATGCCGTTGCCGTCAACATCTATGCCGACACCGCGATCAGAGCGTGCAGTGCCGCTGAACCAGCTACCCATGATAACCGCGTCGAGATACCAGTTCGTCGGGCCGATATGGGTCCAATAGGCACCGGCGCTATGAGTATCGGTGTCGATCTTGCCAGTCTTGAGATTATTCCACCCGAGCGCCTGTCCCCGAATGTCGGCATCAAGGGAAGCAAATCCGTAAAACAGGCCCGCGATATCCTTGTGACCGTTCTCATCTTCATGACGCAGGATATCCAGCCCCGCCTGTACTCCCCAGATGGTGCCGTCAATGGTTGGAGAGACAGTGCCGCCCCAACCTTGTTCAACATCTTCACCAAACACCCGCGCCCATGCAGCTGAAGCGATCTCCCCGGGCACCAGAATTTCCTGAGCACCGCGCCGCTCGTGGAATGTGCTGAGCGTGGCTAGGGCAGTCTGGCGCATCGCGGGAAGTGCTGCCGAATAGGTTGGCACCTCGATACGGTAAAGCGGCACCACCTCGCCAGTAACCGGCGTAGCGCCGGGCGTTGGTGGTGTTGCCCCGGGGCCCGGAATTGGCGCGGGATCGCCGGGGATGGGCGGTGCAGGTGGCGGCGGGGTTGGTGCTGGCGCTTCCGGAGGTGGCGGAGGCGCAACGGGCGGTGTTTCACCGGGCTGCACAGGCGGCGACGGGTCAACCGGATCCGGATCGTCCGGATCTACCGGCAGGGGAGGCGCTGGTTCCTCTTGCGGCAGTGGCGGCGGCGGTGACACTTCCGGTTCTTCCGGCTCCACGACCGGGCCGGGGTCGACCGGCGAAGGTGCAGGGGCCGGAGCAGGAGGCTCGGGCACTGTTATCAATGTCGAGCGCAGATACCAGTTCTCTTCGCTGCCATCGCTGATACCACCCTTGAAGAGGTAATATTCATAGGCACCTGCCGCTACAGCGTTGTTCAATGCAAAGGTGTCGCCGGTTGTCGAAGCGCCATTGACCGATTCCACGAGGAGGATGCCGTCCTGTGTGGTACTGGCACCGGTGCCGCCATTGTTGATGACGCTGATGCCTGTCGAGCCGGAGGCAACGCCGCCATCGATGATGAGTTTGTCTGACGTGGAGTTGTCGTCGCCCAGCACGGTATCAAGAAACAGCAGGCCGCCATTGCCTGCATAATTTCCCGCAATACGAAAGCTGTCGCTCGTCCCGGTTCCATTTGTCAGATCAATCCGGCCCGCATTGGTCACATCGACAAGCTGCCCGGCCACAAAGGATGCGATAGCCGAATTTGAACCGCCGGCAAATATGGTGCTGGTTGAATCCACGGAAAAGCTACCCGTCTGCGTACCGGCATCGCCAAGCATCAATGTGCCGTCGAAAGTCAATTCGGTGTCATTGGTTGCCTTTATGCTTTCCCAATTCTGGAAACGTGAAACATTATCCGCCAGCACATTGCTCAAGGCCAACGCATCGTTACCGGCACCGCCGGTAATTTGCGTTGTCGCTCCCATATTAGCGCCGGTGAGGTTGGTGAGCGATGCAATATCATCATCGCCGCCCAGATCGATTGCTCCATAGACGATACCGCCGCTATCCCAGCTGAATGTATCGGTGCCAAAGCTGAGAAGCACGCTGCCGCCAACGCTTCCGCCCGTAATCGTAACGCTGTCAGTGCCGCCGCTAACACTGATATTGCCGCCAATGGTTCCATTGGAAAGGATGATCGTATCATTGCCGAACCCCGCAACAAGGTTGCGATCAATGATGCCACCGGACATGTCGAAGAGATTGTTGTCGAGCTTCATGTTGACGCGTCCGATGCGTCCACCTGTCATGACAGCCCGGTCTCCATCGTCGAATGCATCGATGATGTGTCCACCAGACATAAAGAATGTATCGAGATTATCGCCCTGATTCAGCGAGCCGACTGTCCCACCAGTCATGTTGAAATCATCAACGCCGCTGCCCTGCTGGACATTGCCGGTTATCGTTCCTGCACCGATGGAAACAGTGTCAGCGCCTGCACCAAAAATGACATTGCCGTTGACCGTGCCAGTGCCGCCTTCAGGCATGGTGAGTGTGTTGCTGCCCGTATTATCGGTCAGCCCCGGGCTGGTGCCGCTATCGCAGATATAGGTGCTGTTGCCAGCTGTCGGCGTAAGATCGCATGCTGCTTGTGCAGTTCCGGAAAAAGCAAGAAGTCCAAGTGAGGATGTAGAGACGAGTAGGAAACTGTTTAATATCTTTCCGCGTAATCCATTGGATTTTACAGATTCTTCATGCAGAAATTTCCGAGCCATCTACCTTCCCCCAAGTATGATGCAGTGAAATTCATGCGGGAGGTTAAGTAATACTTTAGTTGTAGACAAGAAAATAATTGAACAAATTCAGGTTAGGCTGGAATGATTGACGAAAAATACGGCAGGAAGGCTTTTTGGCGTCCTGCCGTATTTTTTGATGGCAATAATCAGACGGCGGTTTTGAGTTGTCCATGCGGCCTGGGACTAAATCGAACGCAGAAGACAAATGCTGAGATGAAGGCAATCAGGCCAGAGGCAACGGAAACGTAGAAACCACTGCTTGCGCCATATTCGTCAATGACCCAGCCCGACAGGGAAGAACCCAAGGCCATGCCGATCATAACGCCCGTCATTGCCCACGTAATGCCCTCGGTCAGCTTTGATGCGGGGACGAGACGTTCAATCAGGCCCATTGAGATAATGATCGTGGGAGATACGGCGGCACCCGCCAGAAACAGCGCAATGGAGAGGCCGCCAATGCCGGTGACGATCAGCAGGGGCAGGGTCGTCAGCATGGCAAGGCTGATTGCCAGCAGAAACTGTTTTGCCAACGGCATCCGGAGCTTCAATGCGCCAAATATCAAGCCGACGATCAGCGAACCTGCTGCATAACTTGCAAGCGCAATACCGGCGGCAGCTTTTTGGCCCTGCTCCTCGGCAAAGGCGATGGCTGTAACTTCAGCCGTCCCGAAAAGTGCTCCGATGGCCGCCAGCGTGACAGCGATAATTTGCAGCGATGGCAGGCGGATGACCGAAGAATTGTCCGTGCGGTCCTGCGGATGGATGGCCGGTTCAGTAGATTTCTGGGCAACGAATAATATGCTCCCTACGGCAAGAAACAGGGTGGCTGCAAGCGGCCCTGCCTGCGGGAAGAGGGCAACACTGAGACCGATGGCGATGATCGGACCGACCATGTAGATGATCTCATCTACAACCGACTCAAAGGCGAATGCCGTACGCAGTTGCGGCGTGTCACGGTAGATTTCAGTCCAGCGTGCCCTCACCAGTGCAGTCATGCTGGGCATGAAACCGGCAAGCATGGCAAAAACGAACAGTGTCCAGGCTGGCGCGTTGTAACGCGCTGAAAGCATCAGGCCTGCAAGGGCAAGCACGGTAATCAGGGAAAACACGGGGAGAATGCGGCTTTGGCCGAAACGGTCAACAAGTCGCGATATCTGTGGTGCAACGAGTGCGTTGGACAAGGCAAAGGTGGCAGACACTGCACCGGCGAGCCAATAGGTGCCGTGCGTCTGCGAAACCATGGTGACGATGCCGAGCGTAACCATGCTCAGTGGCAGGCGGGCAATGAAACCGGTAGCGGAGAAAGCCACGCTTCCCGGTGCATTGAAGATTTCCCTGTATGGATTGGTCATAACAGACATCCTTGTTGAAAGGCGCCATTTACATACGTGGCGTATATAAGTGAAATAGTTGCATACGCGGCGTATGTCAACTAATATACGTAATGTATGTAAAAGGAATTCTGATGGCCCATAAACCGCGCAGTGAAATGATTGTCGAAACCCGTGCCAAACTTTTGGCTGCTGCCAGACATGCCTTTGGTACGGTTGGCTATGCGGAAGCCTCAATGGATGATTTCACTTCTTCGGCAGGGCTGACGCGCGGCGCGCTGTATCATCATTTCGGTGATAAAAAGGGGCTGCTTGAGGCCGTTATCAAACAGATCGATACGGAGATGAACGATCGGCTGATCAAGGTGACAGCAAAGGCAACGAGCCGCTGGCAGGGTTATGTCGACGAAAGCGTGGCCTATGTCGAAATGGCGCTGGAGCCGGAAATTCAGCGTATCGTCCTTTTGGATGGGCCCGCTGTTTTGGGCGATCCGGCGAACTGGCCGACGACGAACACCTGTATCCGCTCCATGAGCGAAAGCCTCACACTGCTGCGTGACGAAGGGGCGATAAAGAACGTCGATCCGGAAGCAATGGCGCGCGTTCTCAATGGCGCGCTGACCCATGCTGCATTGTGGATTGCCAACTCTGCGGAACCGGAAGCAACATCCCGGCAGGCCGTGAAAGCGGTACGGCAACTGCTTGACGGCTTGCGCGCCTAACCCTTGGATTGGCCTTTGATAAGAAGGTGCCGGACGGGACTACGGCTCACGAATTCAGCCCTGACATGCTTGAGAACATGGCGCTGACCGGCAAAGGGAACCATGCCCAGAGCATCTTCAAATGAAACCCAACGAAACTCGCTGTGCTCGTCATTGATAATGACGTCAGCTTGTGATCCCACGAAACCGACAAAAACAGGCAGCAGGCTGATGGCATCACGGTCAGCTTCATAGAACTGCTCGCAAATATCGGCTGAGTAAAAGCTGGTGCATTCGAGGCCGGTTTCTTCCCGTACTTCGCGAAGACCAGCCTCCCAAGCCTTCTCGCCATCTTCGATTGCACCGGCAATCTGGCACCACTCGCCAACCAGTGTGTGGTTTCTGCGCAGCAACAATATCTCTGTCTGGTTACCGGTTTGCCGCAGGAGCACCACAGATACAGCTGAGCATCGGATGGGAATATCCGTCATTTAAGTATCGCCTTTCAAACTCTAACACCCGACGAAAGCCCGCGGCCACCCGGGGGCATCATCCCTTTTGACGTGAAACGCGGACAAGATAAGCACGTGTATCGTCGATAGGCTCCGGTTATCAAGATGCGTTGATGGAACCTTTCGAGCTGGTGTGGCTTTGGGCCAGAGATGAGGGTAGGAAGGACCATGACGAAATTCTACAACGGCAACATGGTTGAATGGGATTGGGGCAAGGGCACTGGCACCGGCAAAATTGTCCACACATTCACCAGCAATGTAACGCGCAAAATCAAAGGCGCGGAAGTCACGCGCAAGGCAACCAAGGATGACCCTGCCTATCTGATAGAGCAGGAGAATGGCGACAAGGTTCTGAAAAGCGGGTCAGAGCTTAAAGCCGCTGGTTAGTGATTGAACTAAAATCTGCCCGGCGCGTTGCCCTTTATCAAAGAAAAAGGGAGCAAGCCATGAACAAGAATATTTCCTATCTCGCCGGGAAGATGCGCGACATCGATATTTGCATGTTGATGACGCACACAAAAAATGGTGCCATTGCCGGACGCCCGATGAGCAATAATCGCGACGTTGATTATGACGGCGATTCCTATTTTTTTACCTGGGATGATGCGCACATGGTTTCCGATATTGGTGGGAATTCCAAGGTTGCGCTGACGTTTCAGGGAGAGAAAGCCTTTGCGATTTTTCTCGAAGGCAAAGCTGAGATTATCAAGGACAAGAAGGAATTCGAGGAGCATTGGACGCCGGATCTCAATGATTGGTTCAAGGATGGTGTCGATACAAAAGGTCTGGCGATGATCAAGGTTCATGCCGACCGCGCCCACTATTGGGATGGCGAGGAAGAAGGCGAAATAAAAATCTAGCCTCTGGAAACGAAAAAGCGCAGCCATGGCTGCGCATTTTCAATGCCTTGTTCCGCCGGGATCAGGGCGGCGTCACGATCATCCATGTAAAGACGTAAGCCTGCAGCATGACAAGAATGCCGACCAGACAGGCCAGCACGATGGAGTGCTTGAAGACAAACCGCAGGATAGTGCCTTCATGGCCGTACCAGTTGGTTGCTGTCGATGCGACAACGATGGACTGCGCATCGATCATCTTGCCCATGACACCGCCAGAGGAATTGGCAGCGCCCATGAGGATCGGCGAGAGGCCGAGTTGCTCGGAGGTGATCTTCTGCAGATTGCCGAACAGCACATTGGATGCCGTGTCGGAGCCTGTGAGCGCCACCCCGAGCCAGCCCAGCAAAGTACCGAAGAACGGATAAAGCACTCCGGTCGTAGCGAAGGCAAGCCCGAGGGTAGCATCTATGCCGGACAGCCGTGTGAGCGTTCCGATTGCCAGCATTGCGGAAATGGTGATCAGCGAATAGGAGCAGAGCTTGAGCGTGCGGCCATAGCTGCGGATAAGCTCAAGCGGTGTATAGCCCATGAGAAAGCCGGAAACGATTGCGGCAATCAGCATGCCGGAACCAGTGTATGACAGCCAGGTAAAGGCGAATATTGCCTTCTCCGGGGTTGGTGTCGCGGCAATAGGCGCGACTTTCATGATCTGCTCATTGAGACCGGGAACAGCGTAGTTCCATGTGGCCCAAGGATTGACCATACCTTTGAACCAGTCTGTGCCCCACAGCAGAAGCACTGCGCAGACGATGATCCACGGCGTCAGCGATGCCCATACTTCGGCTCGGGTCGGTTCTTTCTTTGATTGTTTTACCGGCGGAATCTGACTTGCCGAATCGTCCCGGATACGCAGGGCGGTCGACGTCCAGATGACCTTTGGCTGCCATATCCGCAGGAAACCAATGAGACAGGCCATGGAGATCAAGGATGCTCCGATATCGACGATCCACGGATTGACATAGTTGGAGATGAGGAATTGCGGTATGGCGAAGGATAGACCCGTAACCAGAATGGCAGGCCAGACTTCCTTCATGCCCTTATAGCCCGCAAAGGCCCAGACAACCCAGAAGGGGATTATTACCGAAAAGAACGGCAATTGCCGTCCCACCATTGCACCGAGCAGAAAGGGATCAATGCCGGTGACGCTGGAAAGACCAAGTATCGGGGTACCAAGTGCACCATAGGCGACGGGCGCAGTGTTGGCGATAAGAGACAGGCCGGATGCCGCAAGGGGCGAAAAACCGAGACCAATAAGGATGGCAGCTGTCACGGCGACCGGCGTTCCGAAGCCGGACGCACCTTCAAAGAAAGCGCCGAAGGAGAAAGCGATAAGCAGAATCTGCAATCTCCGGTCGCGTGTCACGCCGCCGATCGTGTTTTGCAGGGTTTCGAACACGCCCTTTTCCACCGTCAGGCGGTAGAGGAATATGATATTAAGAACGATCCAGCCGATCGGGAAAAGGCCGGTAATTACCCCGAGCAGTGAGGCGCGCAGCGACAGGTCAGCCGGCATGGTGAAAATATAAATTGCCACCAGATTTGCAGCGATAAGCGCAATAATCGCTGCAAAGTGTACCTTGACCTTGTTTGAGGCGATCAGCGCAAGCAGGATGACGACAGGTATGGCCGCAGCCAGCGTCGACAGAACAGCATTATCAAAGGGATTATAGACCTGATTCCACATAATGAATGCTCTCCCATCATTAATATATGTGTCAGATTCCCTCAGTAGTTACGCGATAATGAGATATTGCAAGCAGAAGTTGTAAGCAGATAGGCGCAGAGCGCGTTAATCCACTTGATTTAGATGCTTGGGTAAAGATTACGGCGTGATGTCATGCAAATTGGCGAATTGGCTACGAGCCAGTTACTTCGCCATGGGACACATCGAAGAACTGCGCGCGGCCTTCCAGGCTCTTGAACAGGGCCTTGTCAGTGCCGGTCATGAAAGCCTGACCACCCAGTTCCTCGATGATATCGAATAGCGCGGCGCGGCGTCCCTCATCGAGATGTGCAGCGATTTCATCAAGCAACAGAATTGGTGCAATACCCGCCAATTCGCCTGTGAGGCGCGCATGGGAGAGGATCAGCCCGATAAGAAGCGCTTTCTGCTCGCCGGTGGAGCAAAGCTCGGCAGGCATGGATTTGGGCCGGTGCCGAACGAGAAGATCGGATCGGTGCGGTCCATCCAGCGTACGACCGGCTGCCCGGTCTCTTGCACGGCCATCATGCAAGGCGCGCCGAAACGTTTCCTCTACATCCGTTGCGGCCTCAATGCCGACACGCTGCTCCAACTCGCCTTCAAGCAGGCAGTCCGCCTTGGGGAAGGGTGTATCGTCCGGCATACGTTCAATCATGCCATTGATGAGACGCATAAGCTCTGCCCGTGCCGCCGCTATAGCTATACCAAGCTCGGCCATCGGCGTTTCTATAGCGTCGAGCCACGCATCGTTACCGCGCTCTTCCGTAAGCAGTCGGTTACGGCTTCGCATGGACTTCTCATAATCAAGAACGCGTTTGCCGTGAGCCGGATCAATAGCAAGAACCATGCGGTCGAGAAAGCGGCGCCTGTCAGCAGCAGGGCCGGTAAACAGGCCATCCATGGCCGGGACCAGCCAGAGAATGCGCGAATATTCCAGAAGATCGTCAGCGCTGGCCGTTACACCATTAACGCGAACACGGCGGGCATTGTCCCCGGGAACATTTCCGGCAAGTCCCGTTCCAATATCGACAGAACCTTCCGCCGTATCAATGGCCGCATGGATGGCAAAACCATCAGGCGCGTTATTACGGGTGACGTCCGTATAAGTTGCGCGACGCAGCCCGCGACCTGGCGAAAGAAAGGAAATCGCTTCGAGAAGATTGGTCTTACCCGCACCATTCTCGCCGGTCAGCACGACATGCGAAGGCGCAAGCCGTAAGGACAGGCTTTCATAATTACGAAAATTGCTGAGCTTCAGCCTGCCAATGGAAACACGAGCTGGCTTGCCCGCGTCCATAGTGGGATCATCGGCCATGTTGATCTAAGCTGGGTCTAGACCCGCATCGGCATGAGCACATAAAGCGCATTCTCATCGCCAGTATCGCGCACCAGCGTTGGCGAACCCGCATCGGCAAGCATGAAGATCGCTTCAGAACCGGTCAGTTGTGCAGTGATATCGAGCAGATACTTGGCGTTGAAACCTATTTCGATTGCATCTGAATCATAGTCAGCAGCCAGTTCGTCTGTAGCGCTGCCCGAATCCGGATTATTAACGGTAAGCGTAACCTGACCTTCCGCGATTGTCAGCTTGACTGCCCGCCCGCGTTCGCTCGAAATCGTCGAGACGCGATCAACAGCCGCCGCAAAACTTTGACGATCAATCGTCAGCTTTTTGTCGTTGCCGGAAGGAATGACGCGCTGATAATCCGGGAATGTGCCGTCGATCAGCTTGGATGTCAGAACCACAGAGCCGATCGTGAAGCGAATCTTAGTTTCCGATAGTTCGACTGTGACAACGACATCCGGATCATCGACCAGCTTTTGCAGTTCGGCCACGGTCTTGCGTGGAATGATGATGCCGGGCATGCCTTCGCTGCCTGCCGGAGCCTCGAGTTCGGCGCGGGCAAGGCGATGTCCATCCGTTGCAACTGCGCGAAGCTTCAAAGCGCCATCGCTTTCAATGGCATGGAAATATATGCCGTTGAGATAATAACGGGTTTCTTCGGTGGAAATGGCAAACTGCGTGCGGTCGATCAGGCCCTTCAAGGCGCTCGATGGCAGGCGGAACGTATGTGTGAACGTACCTGCGGTAAGTTCAGGGAAATCCGATTGCGGCAGGCACTGAAGGCGGAAGCTTGAACGACCGGAAGTGACCGCCATGGAGTTGCCGTCAGTATTGGTCGCGAGCATGACTTCCGCGCCATCGGGCAGCTTGCGCACGATATCATAAAGCAGATGTGCAGGAACTGTTGTTGCTCCTGCCTGCTCGATCTGGGCAGCAGTGGCTTCCGTCACTTCAAGGTCAAGATCGGTAGCCTTCAACGCCAGGCTGGCACCATCGGCGTGCAACAAAACATTCGACAGGATCGGAATGGTGTTACGCCGTTCGACCACACGATGGACATGGTTGAGCGACTTCAGAAGGTTGGAACGTTCAAGAGTTACACGCATGATAAACCGGTCTCACTGACTTTTGCCAAACGATAGCGTCTGGTGGTGGGGAGGCATTCCCCTTGGGTCAAGCAAATTGGCAGAAAACAGACGTAAAAAGCAAGCCTGCGGGGAAGAACACGCGTCCTCGCCGCAGGCTTTCTGTTGATAAGCTGTGGCCTACGGCTTTGACTCATAAATGGACTGCTGTTCTACAGGTGGCGATTCACATCCATTCGTTGATGCAACACGCGAATAATGGCGATTTCAGCATCCAGTAACTTGTAATATATGACATGAGAGCCAACCGCGTGTTTGAAATAACCTTCGCGTATGTCGACTGGGCACCCCGTCCTCCGCGCCTTGGCTAAAGCAGAAAAGCTTTCAATGATTGTGATATGGTAGGTATCAGCCTGTTTTGCTGACCAGTTTTCGAAGGTATAGAGCCAGATATTCTCAAGGTCATTTTCTGCTAAGGGTGAAAGTTTATACCCAGCGGATTTATCCGCCATGTGTAGCGCGCATTCTTTTAAGAAAAGCATCATTGTCAAAGTTAGTCAGAGGGCCGGATTCTTCACCGGCAATCAAGGCATCTTTTAATGCGCTGACTTTAGCCTCGTGATCTTCAAGCAAGCGTAATGCGGCACGAACAACATCGCTGGTTGAGCCGTATCGCCCGGTTTGTACCTGACTATCAATGAATGAAACGAAATGATCGCCAAGCGATATTGACGTGTTGCGACCCATGAACCTTTTTCTCCGTGACGAGTACCAATATTTAATATTTATTGGTACTCGTCAAGAAAATCACGCTGCTTATTGCGCCTGATCGTTGATGAGGCGCTTGAGCAGTTCCAGTTCCTGCGACAGTTTTTGATCTTTGCCGACAATATCCTCGATCTTGCGCACCGCATGAAGAACCGTCGTGTGGTCACGTCCACCAAAGCGGCGGCCAATCTCCGGAAGTGAGCGCGGGGTCAGCATTTTGGCAAGGTACATGGCGATCTGGCGGGGCTTGACGATGGTGCGCGTGCGCCGGTTCGACAGGAGGTCCTGCTTGGAGACGTTGTAGTGACGCGAAACGATGCGCTGGATTTCTTCGATACGTATACGCTTGGCTTCACCGCCGCGCATCAGATGGCTTAAAAGCTCATCGACGCGATCAACCGAGAGGTTTGGTTCGAAAGTCTGGCGGAACAGGAGCTGGTTGAAAGCCCCTTCAAGCTCACGGCCGCTGCCGGTGACAGAGCGTGCAACGTGATCAAGAATTTCCGGAGTAATGTCCAGTGACTTGTCTTCAGCCTGCGCCGCTACAAGCCGGCGCTGGAGAATTTCAAGACGCATCGCATAGTCTGGCGAGATCATTTCAAGAGCTACACCGCCCTGAAGGCGCGAACGAACGCGTGGATCAAGCGATTCCAGTTCCGATGGCGGACGATCTGCGGCGACGACAACCTGCTTGGCGCTGTCGAGCAGCGTGTTGATAAGATGGCAGAACTCATGCTGGATCGATTTACCCTGCAGGAACTGCATGTCGTCAATGATCAGAAGGTCGATATCGCGCAACTGCTCCTTGAAGGACAGGGCATTGTTGTCCCGAATGGCGGTCGCAAAGCGCCACATGAAGTATTCAGCGGTCAAATAGACAACGCGCGCCCGTTCCGGGCGCTTCAACGCTTCTGCGGCAATGGCTTGCAGGAGATGCGTCTTGCCGAGGCCGACCGAAGCGTGAATGAATAGCGGATTAAAGCGGACAGCACTGGCACCGGCATCGGCGATTGTGCGCGCAGCGGCAAGAGCGACGCGGTTCGGCGTGCCATCGACAAAGGTGTCGAACGTATAACGCGGGTCCAGCGGGGAGCCGAAAACCGCATTTTGCGCACGATCCGCGAAATGTGCGGGTGCTTTCTTGTCGGACCCATGGTTGCCGACAGGGAAGACCGGCTTTTCGCGGGCAAACCCGGACTTGTCACCACCAAGGCGGTCGGCGCCCGGGGATTCAGCACGCATTGCGCTTTCTTCGCAGGCGGGACGGACTGCCGCCCGGCTTGCGCTGCGGAAAACGATCTCGACTTTCAGAACCTGCTCGTCCTCTTCGCGCCAAAGCGCGGCAATCATGTCGGCATAATGATTGTTGATCCACGACCGGAGAAATGCAGTGGGGACAGACAGACGGACTATGCTCTTGGATGTTTCATCCAGCTTCAGACGGCCAAACCAGCTTGAATAGACTTCGCTTCCCAGTTTTGCCTTAAGCTTGAGTTTGACACGCTCAAAAATCGCTTCGCCCGGACTGGTGGCTATCTCCATAGATTTCCCCTCACCCATGTGGAGCGGGACCATGGCTGCTTTTGCGCCGTTTTCCATTATTCCGCTGTTCATTGTCATTCGCCTCATCCTGAAAATATGTATCGGGTCTTTTTGTTCTGCCCGTGGTTTTTTCGTGCAGGCTTGCGCCGCACAGTGATTTCAGACGTTCCACCCCCGCGAAACTGTCTGATTGCTTATTCAAGCTAGTGATTGGAGTTTGAGACGCTGACACATATTTGAAATGAGGACCCGTACTGCGAATTTCCTATCAATGTCACCGTTCTATCCTTCTCAAGTTTTGAGCGCGACAAGACTCACGCCCGGCTCGCGCCAGCGTCGTCAACGCCCTCGTTTTATGAAATGACCCAAATCTGCTAGACTTGAGTGCTGACAAAAACTACCCGTTACGCAAACCAGAAATCTGCGTTCGCAACCAAAATTTCATAAGCCTGTTAATTGGGTTTTTCCCACCCCGTCGATGTCTGGACCTTACAAAAACCTTTGCAGGAAGGGCAAGTGCGCTTCCCACGATTTTTGATGAAGTAAGGGTTAACAGATTTTCATTTTTTTTAACTGTTACCGGGGCGAGCAGGAAAAAGTGTTCGGATTCAAAGCCTTTTTTAGGCCTCACATTTTGTTGCAGTGCGGAGTCTGGCAGGCAAAAAAAAATAATAAATATTCGCTTGACAGTAGCTATGGCCGAAGAATCCGGAGCTCTCCTTGGAGCCAATGAACCTACCTTCTCTAAGCCATTGAAAATAAAAGAAAAAGAGTGGCTGTCGCTTTCTGTCTTACATTGGTTATGACAACCATATGACGGGCGGGGGGCGTTCCGTATTCTTTTCCTCAGGAAACGAATTTATTCCCAGAAAATTGATAATAAAAAAACCCGGCTAAGAAAATAGCCGGGTTTTTAAAGGGTAATGTAGAATGACTTTAAGCAGTCATGCCCTTCAGGCGCGAAGATAGACGCGAAACCTTGCGGGAAGCAGTGTTCTTGTGAAACACACCCTTCGACGCTGCGCGCATCACTTCTGGCTCCACTGCCTTGAAGGCAAGTGCAGCAGCTGCCTGATCGCCACTTGCTACCGCATCTTCGAACTTACGAAGGAAGGTACGCACGCGCGAACGGCGGGACTTGTTTACTTCGGTGCGGGCTTCGATCTTACGCGCCGCTTTCTTGGCCGAAGGAGTGTTGGCCATGATGCCTCTCTTTTCTGTCAGCTAATCGACAGCTTCAGGCTGTCGTCACAAAATAATAGGGCGGCCGAGGGCCACCGAACGTTGACGGGCTTATAGATGACGTTTGCTTTTGCGTCAACTTGGAATCTGTGGAGAGTTTCCGCAAATTCGCATCGCCCCGCCCGACAGGCTTTTCGGCGACCGGCATGACGCCATCTGAGCCTGTCAAACAATCATTACAGTCTTATCTGTCCTTGAAGTTGGCCGTCCGTTTTTCGGCAAAGGCGGCCATGCCTTCTTTCTGGTCTTCCAGTGCAAACATTGAATGGAACACGCGGCGCTCGAAACGCAGCCCTTCAGTCAGCGTTGTCTCATAGGAGCGGTTCACGGTCTCCTTCGTCATCATGACGACGGGCAAGGAGAAGGATGCGATCTTCTGAGCAGCCTTCAAGGCTTCCTCGACCAGCTCGTTTGCGGGAACCACGCGGGAAACCAAGCCGCTGCGTTCCGCCTCGCTGGCATCCATCATGCGGCCGGTCAGGCACATATCCATGGCTTTGGACTTGCCGACGAAGCGCGTCAGCCGCTGTGAGCCGCCCATGCCGGGCATGACACCCAGCGTAATCTCCGGTTGGCCAAATTTGGCCGTATCTGCGGCAATGATGAAATCGCACATCATGGCAAGTTCGCAGCCACCGCCCAGCGCATAGCCCGCAACCGCAGCGATCATCGGTTTGCGGATGCTGGTCACACGTTCCCAACCACTGAAGAAATCGCCGGTATAGGCGTCGGCAAACTGCAAGGTCTGCATTTCCTTGATGTCGGCACCGGCGGCAAATGCTTTTTCGGAACCGGTGATGACTATAGCGCCGATTCGGGCGTTTTTCTCGAAGAGTTCGAGCGCAGTAATCAATTCTGCCAGCAAGGCGGAGTTCAGCGCATTGAGCGCTTTTGGGCGATTGAGCTGGATAAACCCAACCTTCTCGCGCGTCTCCACGATGATGTTTTCATAAGCCATAAGAAATTCTCCTAATGCTGGCAGACAGGACAGTAGAAAGTTGAGCGGCCGCTTTGGACGATACGCGATATCGTGCCACCACAACCCTCGCGCGGGCAAGGGGAACCTTCGCGATCATAAACCGAAAACGAGTGCTGGAAATATCCAAGCTCTCCGTTGGTCTGCGCGTAATCCTTCAGACTGGAGCCGCCAGCTTTTATCGCGTCAGCTATGACGTTGCGTACGGATGTTGCGAGACGATCAGACATGGGCGTAGCACTGCCATCCGGACCGGCAATGCTGCCGGCCATGCGCACCGGAGAAAGCTCCGCGCGCCAGAGCGCCTCGCACACATATATATTGCCGAGACCGGCGATGAGTTTCTGATCCAGCAAAGCTGCCTTCAGCGGCGCGGCTTTTCCAGCAAAAAGCCTGGCAATAAGAGATCCGTCCAGGCTGTTGCCTGTCGGTTCGGTGCCAAGGTCCTTTATAAGAGGGTGTGCATTGAGCTGATCCGGTTCGGCAAAAAGCATAAAGCCGAAGCGGCGCGGGTCATTATAGACAATGCGCCGGTTGATCCCGTCGCTTCCGGCAAGATGCAGCACCACATGGTCATGCGACGAGCTTTTGGATCGCTCATGATGGAAACTCCCGGGGACATCGCTGCCATCTTCCTGTTCAATGCGATAAGAGCCGGACATGCCAAGGTGGCTGATCAGGCCAAGGCCATTGTCGAGATGGAAGATAAGGTACTTGGCACGCCGCTCCAGAGATGAGATGCGGTGTCCGGTCAAACGTTCTGCAAACTTTTCCGGGAACGGAAAGCGCAGATCGGGGCGCCGCTGTTCCACCTCACGAATGGTCGCCCCTTCCATGGAAGGTTGCAAACCGCGCTTTACTGTTTCGACTTCGGGCAGCTCAGGCATCGGTGCTCTTCAAAAAACTCTTGCCATGCCTGCCTGCGGCAATGTTCAAATGCGCGGCAATCGTTTCGCCAATGTCGGCAAATCCGGGGCGAATGCCGAAAGAAGCACGGGGCAAACCGGCTCCGGCACACAGAACCGGAACCCGCTCGCGCGTATGGTCCGTTCCCTTGTAGGTTGGATCGCAGCCATGATCGGCGGTCAGTATCATCAGGTCGCCGGGTTGCAGTTTGGCCAGCGCTTCCGGCAACCGCCGGTCAAATGCTTCCAGCGCTGCCGCATAGCCCGGCACATCGCGGCGATGGCCATAGAGCATGTCGAAATCAACAAAGTTGGTGAAAACGAGATCGCCATCCTTTGCTTCATCCATTGCCTTCAATGTTTCATCGAAAAGCGCCATGTTACCGTTCGCCTTGCGTACATCACTCACACCGCGATGCGCATAGATATCGCCGATCTTGCCGATCGCAAATACCGTACGCCCCTCATCGGTGAGCCTGTCAAGCAATGTCGGTTCCGGCGGTGGAACGGAGTAGTCGCGGCGGTTGCCGGTCCGCTCGAATGTTTCACTGGTTTCACCGAGGAAGGGCCGTGCTATTACCCGCCCGATATTCAGTGGGTCGACCAGTTCACGCACGATCCTGCAAAGGTCATAGAGCCGCTGTAGCCCGAAATGCGTTTCATGGGCAGCGATCTGAATAACACTGTCGGTAGACGTATAGAATATCGGCTTGCCGGTGCGGATGTGCTCTTCTCCGAACTCCTCGATAATATCGGTGCCGGAAGCATGTTTGTTACCGAGAATACCGGGCAAATCTGCCCGTTGCACAGCGGCGCTTACGAGACTTTCCGGAAAGGTAGGGATTGTCTGCGGAAAATAACCCCAGCTGAAAGTGACCGGTACACCGGCGATCTCCCAATGGCCGGATGGTGTGTCCTTGCCATTCGAAACTTCTTCTGCGGCACCCCATAGGCCAGATGGGGAGGGTAATCGTAGTGGCAAAGGAAAACCAGATGCAAGGTTTGCAGCATGAGCCAAGCCTAGCGAACCGAGATTTGGCAGAAAAAGCGGACCTGAGCGAAGACTATCCTTATCGCCGTGTCCTACATTACAAGCTTCCAGGATATGACCATAGGTGTTGGAACCTTCGTCACCAAAGGCTGCGGCATCCGGCGCACCGCCAATACCAAAACTATCCAATACAAAAAGAAAAGCGCGAGACATGCCTCACTCCGTGGAAATCAGTACCCACAGATAGGTGAAACGCTGCCCAAAGACAAACTAGTGAAAGTGAATGACTGCTCAGCAAGCACTACACTTGGCGGATTTCTCCATTCTCACCCGCCCGAAAGCGCGATCAGAAAGGGTAATTCCTACCGCCGACGTGCCATTTGCTTTACTCGTGTGACTTGTAATGGTCCAAGCCATGAGGGGGACATAGGCGATGCTCATGTCAACGCGAATAACTGACGAATCCTTGATGAGCAGGCTGGGTTCAAGAGTAATGGCTGAGTTCTTTGCGAACGGAACGGTGTCGACACCATTAACCCTCCGGAAGGACCAGGCGACTGTTGCCTTCTTGCCATCCGAGGAGACATCTATTGCTGTAACCGTTATTTGTGGTGTGTCGCGCGCGTAGGGCAGAAATGCCGCCGCGCCGAGATCCATAATGCCTTTTATGTTCGCAGGTGTGGTTGTATCCTTTTCCTGCGTCAAGAGAGCAGACATGGTAGTAGCAGCACGGTTCAATTTGCGGTTGACGTCTATTCCCGTGACAATCTCGACACTTCCCATATAGAGCACGATGAGCACAGGGGCGATCAGGGCGAACTCCATGGCTGCCACACCACGCCGGTCCTTGAGAAACCGCAGGCAGGAAGAGCCGAAGCAGTAGAGTGCGGCGCCTAAGGCCGAATTTATCCTAGAGATAACTTTCATTTCGCCACGTCGCACTTGAGAAGATAAGGACCCGCGTCGTACCTGTGATGCGGCGCTGCAGGAAATCTGTCACGACCGGATAGCGATAAAACACCCGCAGGTGGTTGATCTTGCCGGAGCCGCCGGGACTGCTGACAAAACCCGCATTGTTGACGTCGCCATTGGACTTGATCGGCAGGGTCTTGGGTATGTCGGAGAATTTCGTATAGGACTTCAAATCTACTTCGAGGTTGGGACAGCCGTTCTCCGGCATCAACAGGCCTTCGCAGATTTTCTGCTTCAAAGTCGCCATTGTGAGGGTTGTCGCAGGCAATTGCCCCGTGAGGATTTGCCTCGCCACCCGGTCAGTGGAGTTTGCCATGGCTTGCTGAGCGGTAAAGCCAAGGTTTACTTCGAAGACCGAGAAAACCATGAAAAAGAACGGAAGTGCTATCAGCGCAAATTCGATAGCAACCGTGCCGCGACGGTTTTTGAAAAAACGTTCAAGCAATAACCCGTTTCGGGATCGTCTTCTTATTGTTTGCAGCATTTGTGCCCCGCCTCATTCCGACTGAGGACTAGCACGGGATTCGTTGATATCCCGTTCCGGACGAGGACCAAATTGCTGCTGTGGAATTCACCCTTTCTAAACCTTGACGGGTAAGGTCGCTGATCAGCTTAGTCACTGGTTCCGATAGTGCGATCGGACTCTTTTTCAGCGTCGGTCTTTTGAGCGGTTTCGCAATAGGGCGTGCACGACAATGTTTGCACGTTGGCGCGGCGATAAACGCGTGTAGTGTTGGCGACGCTGCGGCTGACCATAACTTCGTCGTCGACAATTGCTCCGCCTTCGGCATCCAGAATAACAATGTTCGTTATACCGAAGCCTTTGCCGGTAAGAACCACAGTCCGCGCATCCTTAACAACAGCATCTGCTATCGCAGGGTCGCCAACGACCACAGTATCTGCCGGTCGCGCGAGTTTGAGTATGCGGGCCTGATTCATAACGACATGAATGCCGGTGTCGGCGTGAGCAAAGGGCAGGGTGGAGAACAGGGCGGCCAAAGCCATTCCTGCTATGCTCAACTTCTGGATGCTGATCCGGATCATGGAATGCCCTTTAAATGGAAATGCTCCACGCAAAATGGACAATATTGATGAAGGAAGATTTAAATCCGCAATACAATATTAAGCATAATACCAGCTGTGACTTTGAGGTTCATAAAGATGGATGGCCGGAATTTACTATTCCCTAAGTCTGTTTCTTAAACCCAAAGCAATGCCACAAAGATATTTTGGGTCGAGAAGATGTCTATGAAGATGTGAGGCTGACCATGAAGCGCCGCGTAAACCGCTTTCCTGCCGTATTGGCCAAGCTGTTCAAAGACGATTCCGGCGCAACGGTCATCGAATATACGCTTATCGCTTCCATCATAAGTATCGGCATTCTGGCCAGTGCAGGCACGCTCGGCAAAACTGTCAGCACGCTTTACGTAAGCGTTGCCGAGCAAGTTACGGCAGCTACGGAGTAATTCAGAAAATGATTGAATCTATCATCCTCATCGTTTTCCCGTTTGCCATGGTGTTTGCTGCCATTTCCGACCTTTTGTCCATGACAATCCAGAACCGTGTGTCTCTTATACTGCTGGTGACGTTCGTCGTCATCGCGCCTTTCACCGGCATGGGCTGGGATCAATACGCTATGCATTTCGTGGCAGGTGCTGCCGTACTGGCGGCAACATTCGGGCTTTTTGCTACCGGGACAATGGGCGGCGGCGATGCCAAGCTCATGTCCGCGACGGCGATCTGGCTTGGATGGAATCTTGAGCTTGTAAGCTACCTGTTGACTCTCTCCCTCTTGGGCGGGCTCCTTACGATGGCAATCCTGAGTTATCGCAAGTCTCAGACGATCGTTGTTTTTACTTCCCGCTTTGCTTTCATGCACAGGCTTGCGCAGAAGGATGAGGGGGTGCCGTACGGGATTGCACTTGGGCTTGCCGGATTGTTGAGCTTCCCGGCTTCGCCTCTCGGTCTGTGGGTTGTGCAACAACTTGTCCACATGTGAGCCTATGCTTTCCGACTTGCTTCAAGCGCAAGTAGTTTGAGAGACTACCAGCCGAAAATATAAGACGTTAAACGACATTAATCATACTTATAAGCGTTTTATTAACCATAAGTACACGATTGGCAGGGCAGTATGCGACCTTAGTATTGAGACGAAAGTCTAACGGGGCGCTTAAATGCAAAAAGCACGACTGGTCATCCTGATCGTGGCGGTTACTGCCGCCGGCGCTGCCGGCTATCTCGCCATGAATATGAAACCTGAAACCACTGTCGTTCAGGCCGAGGCAAAACCGCAGGTAGAATTGCCGGAGGTGCTGGTCGCGACTGAAAATCTGGGCGTTGGGGCCGAGATGCAAGGGCAGATGCGATGGCAGTCGTGGCCTGCTTCGGCTTTGACTGAAGGCTATATTACGCGAGCCGAGCGCCCGAATGCAGAAGAAGAATTAAAAGGCTCCACCGTTCGCCTCCAGATATTTCCGGGTGAACCAATCCGCGAAGCAAAACTCATCGGCAAGGGGCAGAGCTTCATGTCGGCGCAGCTTCCTGCTGGTATGCGGGCTGTCGCTACACAGATTGCCGCCGACACTTCGGCTGGCGGTTTTATACTTCCGAACGATTATGTCGATGTCATCATGATCCGCCAGATGGAAGACGAACAGAAGCAATATGTGACGGAAACTATCCTGACCAATATTCGCGTTCTGGCAATCGATCAGACCATCCAGGAAGATGAGACCGGCGACAAGACGAAGGTAGGTTCGACTGCCACACTTGAGCTGACACCCGAACAGGCCGAGATACTGACCGTCTCCCAGCAAATGGCAACGCGCCTTGCTCTCGTCTTGCGCTCTGTTCAGGACGCACAGGAGGTAACTGGTCCGGGCGCTGGATATCTCGTCAATTCGCCGGGCCGTGCCGGCAATGTAAAACTCATCAAGTCCGGTACAATCACCGAAATTCTGGGGCGCAAATAAAATGGCAAACAAGCCAGACAAGGTTTTCACAGGCGAATATACCGGTTCTATTTTATCCAAGGTTGCGATTGCCATGCTTGGCTGCGTGCTGACAGCCTTGCCGGTGCAAGGTCCGGTATTTGCACAAAGCAATGTCGTCAGGCTTAACCAAGGTCAGGGCGAGGCAAAACGCATCAACCTCGGGTTGAATAAATCGTTGGTCGTCGATCTGCCGGCTGATGCCTACGACATCCTCGTCGCCAATCCGGGCGTCGCTGATGCGGTAACACGCACTGCACGACGTATCTATCTGTTCGGCAAACAGGTAGGCCAGACTAATGTTTTCGTGTTCGGCCCCAATGGTGAGCAGCTCGCGAGTTTCGACCTGATCATCGAACGCGACGTGGCAGGCCTGGAAGATAGCCTGAAAAAGTATATTCCAGACTCCAATATCAAAGTCGAACTGATGAATGACAACGTCATTCTGACCGGAACAGTACAGACACCGCTTGACGCCAAGCGTGCGTCCGATCTTGCAAGACTGCTCGTTTCGGGCGGTGAAGCGACAACCGGCCAATATGCTCAGACATCAATCGGCACTGGCAATGGCGGTACGAGTGTTGTCGTTGGCGATCAGGATGAAGAACGCCAAACCAGCAAGATCGTCAATCTGATCCAGATAACCGGCGAAGATCAGGTGACACTGAAAGTCACGGTCGCCGAAGTCAGCCGCACTGTGATGAAGCAGCTGGGTGTTAATCTCGTCGCATCCGGGTCTAGCAACGGCATCAATTTCTCGGGTCTTTCCCAGAATGCTACAGGACTAGGTCAAACGCTGAGCGGATCAGGAGCGGGCATAGGAGGTACAATCGGCAATACGACGATCGGTGCATACCTCAATGCAATGGAATTGGCCGGTGTCATGAAAACGCTCGCTGAACCAACCCTGACAGCGATTTCCGGCGAGAAGGCAACTTTCAAAGTAGGCGGTGAGTACAACCTTCTTTCAGGCCAGGATGTAGACGATAAGGGTAAGATTACGCGGGAACATAGAGTTATTGATTACGGTATAGGTCTGGAGTTTGTGCCGGTTGTTCTATCGCCCGGGAGAATTAGCCTGAAGGTACGCACATCGGTATCAGAGCCGACGATTGAAGGGTCCCTCACCGTTGGAACCTCCGTGCGTGAACCAAATGCCAACCTTATTTCTATCCGCAAGAGACTGGCGGATACCACTGTGGAGCTTCCTTCCGGTGGTTCAATGATGATTGCAGGCCTCATGCGGGATGATGCGCGCCAAGCGATCTCCAGCTTCCCCGGCTTGTCGAAAGTGCCGATCCTTGGAACGTTGTTCCGCAGTCGCGACTTCGTGAGAAACGAAACTGAACTCGTCATTATCATCACACCCTACCTTGTCCGCCCAGTGGCCCGCACGGCGCTCGCTCGGCCTGATGATAATCTGAATCTGGCAAGCGATGCTGCCGGGATATTCCTCGGTCAGGTCAACCGCGTCTACGGGTCCAAAGAAGCCAAGCTGCCAGCGGAACGTTACGAAGGCAATGTCGGATACATCTACAAATGAGTAAGGGCACAATCATGTTCGACACAAACAAGCGTAGCGGTCTCAAGCCGGTTCTGGTGGTTCTTGCCATGTCCTTACTTGCCGGTTGCGCTCAGAGGAGCGACACAACCGCCAGTATCCCGGATGACTATCGGACAAACCACCCCATCGTCATTTCGGAGCAGGAGCAGGTTGCCGACATTCCAGTCGGTCATGCGGACACGCATTTATCGATCACCCAACGCAGTATCATTCAACAGGCAATCGGCAATTATCGCAGTAACGGCTCAGGGGTCATTCATATCCTGATACCCACTGGGTCGCCAAATGCGCGTGCAGCTGCACGGCTCAAGAATGACATCGCGGCTACACTTCGCCGGGGCGGCGTCAAGCCGTTCAACATTTCCAGCGAGACATACGATGCGGAGGGACCATCGGCTCCGGTGCGTCTGTCCTATTCGGCAATGACAGCTTCCACAAACCAATGCGGTCAATGGCCGAAAGACATTCTCGATACGGCTGACAACAAGCACTATGCCAATTTCGGTTGTGCCAGTCAGAATAACCTTGCAGCCCAAATTGCCAATCCGGCCGATCTTCTTGGGCCAAGGGCAACATCACCTATTGATGCAGAGCGGCGTGGTTTTGTCATCGACAAGTATCGCAGCGCAACGGTGCCGGTCATGCCGAACAGGTCGGAAGTCGATTACAACCTCGAATAAATCGCATTTTTCTCGAACCGGCGGAATACGACAATGAGTCAATTGGCCTTGGACACAGACCCATATTTGGAAGAGGCAGGCAGCGATGGCAAAGCCGGGCGGCTGAATGTGCACAGGCCGATTCCGCGCATTTCGATACAGGCATTTTGTGAAACGGAAGCAGTTGCCAAGCAAATATCCCGCGCCAGCGAAGACCGCCGCATGGCCAAGGCGCATGTGCAGATCCACATGGGGGGATTGGAGGCGGCGGTTGAACTGTTTCAAACAGTGCCGACGCCAAACCTGATTCTGCTGGAAACAGGCGCTACGCCTCGCGATGTGCTGCCAGCACTCGCGACCCTTTCGGAAGTTTGTGATCCCAGTACCAAGGTCATCATTATCGGTCACTACAATGATGTGTGGCTGTACCGGGAGCTGATGCGAAACGGCATCTCTGAATATATGGTGGCGCCGATTGACCTTTCGGATGTCATTGGTGTGGTTGGCGGCCTGTACAGTGATCCGGAATCGAAGCCGCTCGGCAGCTCGATTGCGTTCATCGGTGCGAAGGGTGGTGTAGGCGCTTCAACCATTGCGCATAATGTCGGCTGGACTATTTCATCGCTGTTCAAAAGCGAAGTAGTGATCGCGGATATGGACCTGCCTTATGGCACGGCAAACATAAATTTCGATCAGGACCCTGCCCAAGGCATAGCAGAAGCTGTGTTTTCTCCTGAACGTATTGACGACGTGTATCTTGATCGCCTGCTGGCGCAGTGCGCAGACAATCTGTCTCTGCTTGCTGCGCCATCCAGCCTGGACCGGGTCTTTGATTTTCGCGATGATTCATTCACACACCTGATCGATGTGGCACAGCGCTCCGTTCCCCATGTCATTCTGGACATTCCACATACATGGAACGGCTGGACGAGAACAACGCTGGCACGAGCTGATGAAGTGGTCATCGTCGCGTCGCCGGAACTTGCCAATCTTCGCAACACGAAAAACCTCATTGACACTTTAAGGCAGTTACGTCCGAACGATACTGCCCCGCAGCTCATTCTCAATCAGGTCGGCATCCCGAAGCGCCCGGAAATTGCATCGGCGGATTTCTGTAATCCGCTGGGAATCAAACCGATCGCAACGATCCCTTTCGACCCGGCGCTGTTCGGCAATGCTTCCAATAATGGTCGGATGTTGAGTGAAACAGACCCAGCCAGCCCTATCGTCCAGAGCATCAATGAGATCGCGCACATTTTGACGGGGCGGCAAAAAATCAGTCCACGTAAGAAGGCCGGATTTGGATCGGTGTTTTCCAAGTTGAAGCGCAAGAAATAGTTGTGAGCAGGTAAAGCGAAATCATGTTCGGTAAACGCGGCAATGCCCAGCCAAATGAATTCAGAGCTTCGGTTCTTCCTGTCGCGGCGATAAAGCCCGATGCAGGGCGGCTGCCACGAGATATATTGGAGCCAAAACGTTCTCCGGTTGAAGCACCGAAAGTCGTCATGCCGGTGCGCGAGAAAAACGAAGCCTATTACGATACGAAATCGCAGGTCTTTGCCGCGCTGATCGACACGATTGATCTGGCACAATTGTCGAAGCTTGATCCCGACGTGGCGCGTGAAGAAATTCGCGACATTGTCAACGATATCATCGCTATCAAGAATTTTGCCATGTCGATCTCGGAGCAGGAAGAACTGCTCGACGATATCTGCAATGATGTGCTTGGTTATGGTCCGCTGGAGCCCTTGCTGGCCCGTGACGAAATCTCGGATATCATGGTCAACGGCGCCCGCAAGACCTATATCGAAATTCTCGGCAAGGTCGAGGAATCAGGAGTCCGGTTCCGTGACAACCAGCAGCTTCTGAACATCTGTCAGCGCATCGTCAGTCAGGTGGGCCGTCGCGTCGATGAATCAAGCCCGATCTGCGATGCGCGATTGCCTGACGGTTCGCGTGTTAACGTGATTGCGCCTCCGCTCGCAATTGATGGCCCTGTATTGACCATCCGTAAATTCAAGAAGGACAAGCTGACACTTGACCAGCTTGTCCGCTTTGGCGCTATTTCGCAAGCCGGTGCCGAGCTTCTCCAGATCATCGGGCGCGTCCGATGCAATATCGTCATCTCCGGCGGTACAGGCTCGGGTAAGACGACACTGCTCAATTGCCTCACGAATTATATCGATAAAGACGAGCGCATTATCACTTGCGAAGACTCGGCTGAATTGCAGCTGCAACAGCCGCATGTGGTGCGCCTTGAAACGCGTCCGGCAAATCTCGAAGGCGAGGGCGAAATCACCATGCGCGATCTCGTCAAGAACTGTCTGCGTATGCGTCCGGAACGGATCATCGTCGGCGAAGTGCGCGGACCGGAGGTCTTCGATCTTCTGTCAGCCATGAACACGGGCCATGACGGTTCCATGGGTACGATCCACTCGAACAGCCCGCGCGAATGCCTGAGCCGTATCGAATCCATGATTGCCATGGGCGGTTTTGCGCTGCCCCAGAGAACCGTGCGCGAGATAATCGTGGGTTCTGTCGATATTATTATTCAGGCTGCCCGCCTGCGCGACGGTTCACGCCGCATCACGCATGTAACCGAAGTGATCGGCATGGAAGGGGATGTGATCATTACACAGGATCTCCTGACCTATGACATCACGGGTGAAGACGCCAATGGCAGGTTGACCGGGCATCACGTGTCAACGGGTATCAGCCGTCCGCATATGTGGGAAAGAGCCCGATACTACAATGAGGACCAGCGCCTCGCCAACGCGCTCGACTCCATGGAAAAGCCCAAACTATGAGCGCGGCCCATACCGAGGAACCATTGAATGTTCGGGCTTGATCTCGCGCAAATGGGTTTTGTCTGTCTGGTGATGATCTCATCATCGGCGCTGGCGTATTTTTTCTTCTTCGACACGATTGCCGAACAGAAAAAGGCTGCCGAGCGGCTCAAAGCCATGAAAATGATGACAACGGACAGCTTGAGCAAGTTTGCCACGCGCGACAAGCAGGCTGAGGCGAACAAGCGCCGGAAATCCGTTCAGGACACCCTGAAAGATATCGAGCAACGCCAGAAACTGCGCGACAAAAACATCAAGTCACCACCGTTGAAAATGCTGATTCAGCAGGCGGGAATGCGGGTAACGCCGGCGCGTTTTTATGTCTATTCGGTTATTACCGGCCTGATCGTCATGCTGATCGGCTCTTTTCTGGGCTCGCCGCTATATCTTACGCCCGGTCTCTTCATTGCGGGTGCAGTTGGCCTACCGCGCTGGTTTGTCTATTTCCGGCGAGGGCGCCGGATCAAGGCTTTTCTGCAGGAGTTCCCGAATGCCATCGATGTCATTGTGCGTGCCATTCGCTCTGGCCTACCCCTGAATGATGGTATCCGGCTTATCGCGCAGGAGGCACAGGAGCCCGTCAAGACTGAGTTCCGGCGTATTGTCGACCAGCAGCAGGTTGGGGTGAGTATCCCTGATGCTGCCATGCGTATGTCGGAATACATGCCCTGCTCGGAGGCCAGCTTTTTCGGCATTGTTATCCAGATACAATCGCAAGCCGGTGGCAATCTTTCCGAAGCATTGGGTAATCTTTCACGCGTTCTGCGGGACCGGAAGAAGATGGCTGCCAAGGTGCAGGCACTTTCGATGGAAGCAAAAGCCTCGGCTTACATCATCGGTGCGCTGCCTTTTATCGTTGCTACGCTCGTCTATCTCACAAGCCCCGACTACATCATGATCCTTTTCACCACTTCCAGCGGACACTTCGTTCTTGGCTGCGCCGCCGTCTGGATGTCGATCGGTATTATGATCATGAAGAAGATGATCAACTTCAAATTCTAGATGCACGGATATCCCAATGGTCGACGCATTTTCCAAAGCTATTCATGACCCGGCATTCATCTTTGCCGTTCTGGTAGCCGTGTGCATCTTCGCGACGATTGTAACCGTACTTATGCCGATCTTTTCCGGCTCGGGGCTGAAGGCCCGAATGAAATCGGTAGCGCTGGAACGGGACCAGTTGCGCAATCGCGAAAGGGCGCGTCTTGCGACCGAGAGCGAGAACAGACGCAAGAACTCATCAAGCTCCCTGCGCCGCGTCGAACGTGAAGGCGTGCGGCAATTTGTAGAACGCCTTGATCTCCAGCGTGCGCTGGCAGACGAGAAAACTGCGGCCGCTTTGCGCACCGCAGGGTTCCGTGGTCAGAATGCCCTTAATATCTTTCTGGCTGCACGTTTTGGCTTGCCTTTCATAACGCTGGGGCTGGCCGCTTTCTGGATATTCGGGATGGGCGGGCTTGCGCAACAGAATACATTCGTGCGGATGGCAGCGTGCTTTGCCGGCGCCTATGTGGGTTTTTACCTGCCCAATCTTTATGTCAGGAACGCCGGCACAAAGCGCCAGACCGCTATACAGGGCGCATGGCCGGACGCGCTCGATCTGCTGCTGATATGCGTGGAATCCGGTATGTCCATCGAAGCGGCCTTCAAAAAAGTATCAGAAGAAATAGGTGTCCAGTCGGCGGAGCTTGCTGAAGAACTGGTGCTGACCAATGCCGAACTATCATTCCTGCCGGAACGTCGCATGGCCTACGAGAATCTTGGTACACGCACAGGGCTTGAAACAGTGAAATCGGTCGTGCAAGCGCTCACGCAGTCAGAACGCTACGGTACATCCATTGGTGGAGCACTGCGGGTTTTATCGGACGAAAGCCGTGAAATGCGCCTGATGGCCGCTGAAAAGAAGGCGGCTGCCTTGCCGCCAAAACTGACCGTGCCGATGATCGTGTTTCTGTTGCCGGTCTTGTTTTGTGTGATCCTCGGTCCGGCAGTCATCCAGATCAATGCGCAAGGTGGCATCTTCGGACATGCGACACCGAAATAAGCAAAGCGGGTCTCGGTGATGATTTTTCTCCGGGGGAGGGAGGTAGAATCATCAGCCCTTCGGCTTTTTGTCTTTCAGCATGTTCCACGAGTTTTGCTGCGACAGCATGGAACGCAGATATTTGACATTGGTGCGGGCCTGCTGGGGAGAAAGCTCCTGGCTTGCGATCTTTTCGGCCTCATCAAAGCGACCCTGTAGACCTACAACGAGAGCAAGGTTTTGACGCACACGGCTATCAGCGCCGGATGAAACTACTGCTTTTCGCAAATACTCCTCGGCAGTGTTAAGCTCTCCGGAAAGCACGTATGACATACCCATGTTGGAGTAAATGGAGGCTTCATCGGGTTTGACCTGCAATGCCTTGCGGTAGAGGTCGCGTGCTTCGCTGGTCTTGCCCAATTGATCGAGAATAGCACCCTCGGCAGACAGGAGCCGCCAATCCGGATACTCCGGTGTCTGCGCCCTGCGCAAGGAATCCAGCGCTGCTTCAAACTCGCCGCTGCTCGCCAGTGCCTTGCCATAGGCGGCCAATACACTGCGGTCCTTTGGATAGGCAATGGCCAGGCTGCGCATCACGGCGAGAGCCTGATCGCTGCGGTTGGTCATGCGAAGCACGGTGGCATAGTTGACCGCCGCCGTTTTATCCTTCGGATTGCTCTGATAGCGGTTTCCAAGGCTTGTCGATGCCTGCATCAACTGCTGTTCATTCATCTGGTCGAAGTTACCCGCCGGTAGGGCAGGTGACTCGCTGGTTGCAGGACTGATCGAGCCCGTGGTCGTCTTGTCGGTTGTGGAGCAGCCGGAAATGCCGGTCGTCAAAGCGATTAACGCTACTGAGAAAATGAAACTGCACTTGCGTTGAATAAAAGCTGGACCTGTCATAATTTGCCCCATGCGCAGCTTATCGTCTGCGGACCCATTCCCATATGAAAGAAATAATCTGTTAACCCTAATGGACTCTTAACAATGTCGATCCGGGATGCAGAAGTTTGATCAGGAGAAGCCTATGACCGCTGAAATCACCGCGAAAAAATCGCGCACCAGCAAACCTGTATGGTTTGTGCGCAAAGGCGAGTTGGCGACAGCCGGTCTTGAAGGTGTAATGCTTGGCTGGGCAAAGGCGAATGGCTTCGATGGACAGGCTGGACGGGTCCTAACCGTTCCCGGTGACGATGGCGGGATCGCTGGCGCGCTGTTCGGATTGGGTAAGGATGAAAATCGCTTGGCAGCGGGAAAGCTCGCCACGGCTTTGCCGGAGGGCGCATGGCATATAGCTGGAAACGTCAATGAACCGGATTTGACAGCGCTTGGCTTTCTTCTCGGTGGCTACAAGTTCACGCGCTACACCAAGAAAGACAAAACGAGCGTCAGCCTGACGCTGCCGGAGGGAGCAGATAAAGCCGATGTAAAGCGTCTGGCCAAGGCGGTTACACTCGCCCGCGATCTTATCAACACGCCTACGAATGACATGGGGCCGGTCGCGCTTGAATCAGCTGTACGGCAGGTTGCCGATGACCATAAGGCATCGGTCAATGTCATAAAGGGCGATGCGCTGCTGAAAAAGAATTTCCCCATGATCCATGCGGTCGGACGTGCCGGTAGCGAAGAGCCGCGGCTCATCGACCTGCAATGGGGCAAGAAAGATGCTCCCAAGGTGACGCTGGTGGGCAAAGGTGTCTGCTTCGATACGGGTGGTCTGGATATTAAACCCGCCAGCAGCATGCTGCTGATGAAAAAGGACATGGGCGGTGCGGCCAACGTGCTGGCGCTTGCGCAACTCATCATGGATGCCAAGCTGCCCGTACGACTGCGCCTGCTGATACCGGCGGTCGAAAACTCGATATCCGCCAATGCTTTCAGGCCGAGCGATGTGCTGACCAGCCGCAAGGGCCTGACTGTGGAGATTGGCAATACGGATGCTGAGGGGCGGCTGGTATTGGCCGATGCTTTGGCACTCGCCGACGAAGAAGAACCGGATCTGCTCATCGATATGGCGACCTTGACCGGAGCTGCACGAGTAGCACTTGGGCCGGACCTGCCGCCGTTCTATTCCAATGACGATGCCTTCGCGTGGGACATTGCTGCCAGTGCTACTGCTGTTGCCGATCCTGTTTGGCGCATGCCACTTTGGGCACCCTATGATACCAAGCTATCTTCCCGTGTCGCCGATATGAACAATGTAACGACTGATGGTTTCGCCGGTTCGATTACAGCGGCTTTGTTTTTGCAGCGCTTTACCAGCAAAGCGAAGACTTGGGCACATTTCGATATCTACGGCTGGAATCCGGTGGAGAAACCGCATTCACCTGTTGGTGGAGAGGCTCAGGCTATCCGTGCGCTTTACCATCTTTTGAGACAGCGCTATCCGGCAAGCTAACAAGCTTGGTCTTTCAGCGTATGCAATATAGAATGGAACGGAGCCGAAATGATTGCGGAACCGTTCATGCTGGAACTGAAGCCCTTGCAGGCGCTGACATTGTGGAAGGAAATCGCGCTATCGGAAGTGCGTGACGACGCCCACGATCTGACCATGCGTCAGCTTGCCGTGCTGCTCACTATTTATCTGGACCCGCCCCCTCACACGATCAGGGCGATGGCGGCCAAGCTTGCCGTGACAAAGCCCGTCATCACCCGCGCTCTCGACACAATGGGGGCTTATGGTTTGGTTGATCGCCATCGCGACGAAAAAGACAAGCGCAACGTTCTCGTCAAGAGAACGGTAAAGGGTGCGCTTTATGTTGAAAGGCTCGGGGATCTTGTGATCGCCAAAGCAAGAGGATTGCCACTTTGAAACCGACCGGGATACTCGACAAACGGCTGAATGCATACCGACCAGATCTTGCGGATGAAGGTCTGCGCGGGCTTGTGGAGGCTGACCGTTTTGTCGAAGGCAATCCGATGCGTATCGCTGATCCTGTAGTGGATGTGCGCTCTGAGCCGCGCGGAGATGCGGGCATGACAACGCAGTTTCTCTACGGCGATGATGTTCTCGTTTTTGAGGACGACAATGGCTGGTGCTGGATACAGAACGAGCGCGACGGCTATGTCGGCTATGTGGTGGACACGTCGCTTGATGTGCGCGCCAATGAGCCTACGCATATTGTCATTGCACCTCGCACCTTTGTCTATGTCGGCTCAGACCTGCGTTATCCGAGGTCGCGTGCGCTCTCCATGGGCTCGCTTGTTACAATCACTGGAGGACAGGAGCGTCGCGGTACGCTTTACGCGATGTTGCCAAGCGGAGAGGCAGTCATCGCCAAGCATCTGGTGCCTATCGACGAAGTGACACAGGACCATGTGGCGGTTGCCGAAAGCCTCATGCATACGCCTTATCTTTGGGGCGGTGTTTCGGGATTTGGCATCGATTGCTCAGGCTTGGTACAGCTGTCCCTTTTGATGACCGGGCAAGGGGCTTTGCGGGATACGGACTTGCAGGAAGGTTCTGTCGGCGAACTGATCGAGCCGGACGCCAGTTACAAGAATCTGAAACGTGGTGATTTCGTCTTTTGGAAAGGCCACGTGGGCATGATGGCCAGCCATTCGACGCTGCTGCACGCAAGCGGCCACACAATGAGCGTTACACTGGAGCCCTTGTCCGAAGCGATAGAGCGCATTGCCTATTTGTACGGGAAGCCTACAGCGGTGCGGCGGTTGTAGTTTACAAGGTTGGTGGTAACTTAGATAGGAACCATTTAATCAACTAGGTGTTGAATAAAGGTACGTGTTGTGCCATGTGTATGACACATACAGTTTTCGAGGTGAGAACGGCTTCCTCACGCGCCCGAAAGGGTTAGTAGCCGCAAGGCCAAGAGATGCGGAATTTAGCACCCGCCGAGAACTTCTGAAGACCCCGCTTTGTCGGGGTCTTTTAGTATTCAGACCCGGAATAGATGCTTCTTGCGAAGACGGCGATCCAATGTGCCGACATTAATTGGATAGCATGATTTCACTATGTATACACCGTTTTTGGAGGGCTTGAGATGGATGGCCAGCAAGACGATTAGATTGTCTTTTCGGACATGCAGTACAAGCTCGAACCCCTTATCCTTATGGTCGGGTGCCTGACCTACGTATGTGGGGTTGGCTACAGCTTGCGCAAGATGAGGTACGCACAACTCATACTCACTGGGATGTCTCGTCATAGCGTGTTTCTGTGCCGCAATCGAGAAATGTACGATACCAGCTTTTAGCGTCAATCCTACTTTTTCTAAGCGTTCGACAGGCAAGTCACCAAGATTTATGCCGCAAAGCCTTGCCCCACCTTTAAATGCCAAAAAGTAAACCTCGATCAGTAAAAATTTCTAAACTGCAATACCGCTCTGTTTGCGTACATCATACGTTTCTTGCGTATGAATATCTGTTTCACCAATGCCACTAATTGCCTGACGAGCTTTACCTTAATACTGCGCGGCCTTGTCCACGATGTTCTTCAAGGGTTCACCGCGCTCGTAAGACTCGATCTGCGCGACAATTTCCGGAACGAGTGCCTGCGGGCTCGAGCTTGCGGCTGAATGCGGGGTGATGATCACCTGTGGGTGAGTCCAGAGTGGATTATCCTTGGGTAACGGCTCTTTGTTGAACACGTCCAGCGTCACGGCCGAAAGCATACCGCGTTCAAGCGCGGCCAGAATGTCTGCCTCGTTCTGCAGGCCGCCGCGTCCGGCATTTATCAAGACCGGTGCGCCGAGTGGGCCTTCATGCTTCAACTGCGCAAAGATGTTCATCGACAGGATGTTCTTCGTTTCAGGCGTTAAAGGAAGCAGGCAGACGAGAATATCAACATCCTTGAGGAAGTCCTTCAGACCGTCCTTGCCAAAATGCGTTGTAACACCCTCGATGGTTTGCAGGCGGCGGCTCCAGCCACTGACCCGGAAGCCAAGCGTGCGCAACTTCTGCGCGGCGTCACGTCCAAGCACGCCAAGGCCAAGAATGCCAACGGTCACTTCGTGGGCAGCGGGCTGACGGCGATCCTCATGCCAGACGCGCTGTTTCTGCTGCTCGCGATAACGCAAACCCAGTCGATGATGATCCAGCACCTGCCAGACGACATATTCGCTCATGCGCATCGTAAGGTCCGGCGAAACAATACGGACGATTGGAACGTCTGGAATCTGCTGATCATGGAAAACGTGATCCACACCGGCACCCAGAGAGAAAATGACTTCGAGCTTGGGAAGGTTCACCAGAGAGCCGGGGCGCTGTTTCCAGACAAGCGCATAACGAACGTCGCTCTTGGCAGCTTCAGTGTCTAGAACAAGTTTACGCTTCGGTGCCGATTTGGTGAATTCCGACTGCCAGACTTCCGGGTCCCAGCCGGTTACCGCCAGCAGTATCTTGTCGCTCTCCACGCTCGTCATTCGCTAACCGCTCCCTGTTCGGCCGTTTCTATCCTGAAGGCCGCAGCCATCAGGGCTTTTGTGTAATCCGTCTTCGGACGTGCGAAGATTTCCTCCGAAGGTCCATATTCCACTGCCTTGCCATTGCGCATTACCAGAACGTCATTGGCAAGCGCTCTTACCACTTTCAAATCATGGCTGATGAAAAGATATGCCAGATTGTGCTTCTGCTGCAATGAGCGCAGGAGATCGACAACCTGTGCCTGCACGCTCATGTCGAGTGCGGATGTTGGCTCATCAAGCATGACAAAACGTGGGTTGAGTACCATCGCCCGGGCGATGGCAATGCGCTGGCGCTGACCACCCGAAAACTCATGCGGATAGCGGAAGCGATTTTTAGGATCGAGGTTCACTTCCTTGAGGGCGGCGACAACGCGCTCATCGCGCTGATCCGCCGACAGTCCCGGTTCGTGAACTTTCAGGCCTTCTGCAATGATTTCTGCGATAGACATGCGCGGCGAGAGCGAGCCGAATGGGTCCTGAAACACGATCTGCATTTCGCGGCGCAAAGGGCGCATCTGCTTGAAGGTAAACTGGTTGATATCCTTCTCACCAAAACGGATCACGCCTTCCGAAGAAATCATGCGCGACAATGCGAGGCCCAAGGTTGTTTTGCCGGAGCCGGATTCACCGACGACGCCAAGCGTTTGACCGGCACGAATGGTCACGTCGATGCCGTCAACGGCTTTTACGTGATCGACAGTGCGGCGGAAAAAGCCCTGCTTGATCGGAAACCACACCTTCATGCTTTCGCCGCGCATGACAGGTGCGGCAGATGGGTCAGCCGAAGGTGGATTGCCCTTTGGTTCTGCGGCAAGCAGATGTTTGGTATAAGCGTGCTGAGGATTGTCGAAGATTTCCTTTGTCGGCCCTGTCTCAACGATCTTGCCGCCTGTCATGACGCAGACGCGGTCCGCAATCTTGCGGACAATTCCAAGGTCGTGGGTAATGAAGAGCATCGACATGCCCTGTGCAGATTTAAGCTCTGCAAGCAATTTCAGGATTTGCGCCTGCACCGTCACATCAAGCGCCGTTGTCGGCTCGTCAGCGATCAAAAGCTTTGGCTTGTTGGCCAGCGCCATGGCGATCATGACGCGCTGACGCTGGCCGCCGGAGAGCTGATGCGGATAGGCATCGAGGCGCTTTTCGGGCTCGCGGATGCCGACTTCTTCTAGCAGCTCCAACGTACGCTTGCGGGCTGCCTGATCCCGCATGCCCTGATGCAGTTTCAGAATTTCGCTGATCTGTTTTTCAATGGTGTGGAGCGGATTGAGCGACGTCATCGGCTCCTGAAAGATCATCGTGATATCATTGCCGCGGACGCGGCGCAGATCAGTTTCATCTTTGTCGAGCAAATCTTCGCCATTAAAAAGAATTTGACCGGATGGATGCGATGCAGGCGGGTAGGGCAAGAGCTTCAATATCGAAAGTGCCGATACGGACTTGCCTGAGCCGGATTCCCCGACGAGCGCCACCGTTTCGCCTTGCGCGACATCAAATGAGATATGATCGACGGCAAGGGTCTCTTTGCCGTTCTGCGTGAAGGCTACAGAGAGATCACGAACTGAGAGAAGAGGTGCTTTTGTCATTTGAAAGCCTTGCGCGGGTCAAAGGCATCGCGGGTTGCTTCACCAACAAAGATCAGCAGCGACAACATCATCGAAATGACGACGAAGCCTGTAATGCCAAGCCAGGGAGCCTGAAGATTATTCTTGCCCTGAGCCAGCAGCTCGCCAAGCGAAGCCGAACCCGGAGGAAGGCCAAAGCCGAGGAAATCCAGTGACGTCAAAGTCGTGATCGATCCATTGAGGATGAACGGAAGGAAGGTCAGCGTCGTCACCATGGCATTGGGCAGGAGATGGCGGAACATGATCGTGCGATCCGGGACGCCGAGCGCTCGCGCAGCGTTCACATATTCGAAATTGCGTGCACGCAGGAATTCTGCACGGACAATGCCAACGAAGCTGACCCATGAAAACAGCAGCAGAATGCCAAGCAGAATCCAGAAGCCCGGCGGCAGGATGGATGACATGATCAGCAGCAGATACAGCGTTGGAACCGAAGACCAGATTTCAATGAAACGCTGCGCGATGAGATCGACCCAACCGCCAAAATAGCCCTGCAACGCGCCGGCGGTAACACCGATCACTGCAGAGGCAGCGGTGAGGATCAGGCCGAAAAGCACCGAAATGCGGAAGCCGTAGAGTGCGCGGGCGAAAACATCGCGGGCCTGATCGTCGGTACCCAGAATATTCTTGTTACCGAAGGTGCAGTTGGGATCATTGACACCGAGCGGGTAGCGGTTGCACTGCTGCTCTTCCGTGTAAAGCCAGAATGGTTTTGAAGGGGCGGTATCCGGCAACTCGTTGTTGACTGTGCGATAGGAGTAGCGCACGGGCGGCCAGATGGCCCAGCCATTGGAATTGATCTCGTCTTGAATAACCGGGTCGCGGTAATCAGTAACCGCGTAGAAGCCGTTGAACTTCTCTTCCGGATAATCGACCAGCACAGGAAAGAGAATCTCGCCCTTGTAGGAGACGATGATCGGCTTGTCGTTGGCAACCAATTCGGCGCAAAGCGAAACAGCGAACAGGAAAAGGAAAATCCAGAGCGCCCACCAGCCGCGCCGGTTTGCCTTGAAATTCTGCCAGCGCCGCGCATTGAGCGGAGAGAGGCGGGGGCGCTTTACCGGCGTAGGGGCAGTTCCGACAATATCGGTCATCAGACATCCCTCCGCTCAAAGTCGATGCGGGGGTCGATCCATGTGTAGAGCAGGTCCGACAAGAGCGACATCAGAATGCCGATGAGGGCAAAAATATACACGGTCGCTATGACCACTGGATAATCGCGGTTGAGGATGGATTCATAACCAAGCAGGCCAAGGCCATCGAGCGAAAAGATCGCTTCTATGAGCAGCTGTCCGGTGAAGAAAATGGATATGAACGCGGCAGGGAATCCTGAGATCACAATCAGCATGGCATTGCGGAAAACGTGACCGTAGAGGATTTTCCGCTCCGAAAGCCCTTTTGCCCGCGCTGTCGTAACATATTGCTTGCGGATTTCATCGAGGAACGAGTTCTTTGTCAGCAGGGTAGTGGTGGCAAATGCCGACAGCAATATCGCTGTTAGAGGTAGAACAAGATGCCAGGCATAGTCTACGATCTTCTCGAAAGTAGACAGCTGGTCAAAATTATTCGAGGTGAGACCGCGTAACGGGAACCAGTCGAAGAATGAACCGCCCGCAAAGAACACGATAAGCATGATGCCGAACAGAAATCCGGGAATGGCATAGCCGATAATGATAATCCCGCTGGTCCAGACATCGAAAGACGAGCCATCTTTTATGGCCTTGCGGATGCCGAGAGGTATCGAAATCATATAGGATAACAGCGTTGTCCATAGTCCGAGCGATATGGAGACCGGCAGCTTTTCCTTTATCAGCTGGATTACGCTTATATCGCGGAAATAGCTGCGCCCGAAATCAAAGCGCACGTAGTTCCAGACAAGCAGGCCGAAACGCTCAAGTGGCGGTTTATCGAGGCCAAACTGTTTTTCAAGGCTGGCGATGAAGGCGGGGTCGAGGCCCTGTGCACCGCGATATTTGGAATTGCCCAAGCCAGTCCCGAGTTGATCCTGGGATTGGCCGACATCAGCCCCGCCGCCGCTGATGCGGTCCATGGCGTTGCCGCCCTGTCCGGTCAACTGGCTGATGATGCGTTCGACGGGTCCACCCGGCACAAACTGCACGATGACGAAGCAGACAAGCAATATGCCGAACAGTGTCGGTATCATCAGAAGCAGGCGACGTAGAATATAGGCTCCCATCAGGGGTGCCCTCTCATTGCTGTCAAAATATCAACCCTTGCCAATTGCCTTCGCCTTCGCTTCGTCGAACCACCATAGCGTTTCAACCGGGAAACCATAATCGGGCTTTGGCTCCTTGAAGCCGAACATGTCCCAATAGGCGATTGGATGATTCGCTGAGTACCAGTTTGGAATCCAATCGCGCCTTATACGCAAGAGCCGATCCAGAACCCGCAATAGCGAAACCAGTTCATCACGCGATTTTGTGTCACTTACTTTGGCTATGAGCGCATCGACAACCGGGTCCGCCGTGCCGGGAAAATTATACGAACCCGGTATATCCTTGCCCTTGGAGCCGAATATTTCTTCCAATGATTCTCTTGTTGGCGTGGGGGTGAGCTGCACCGCCATGCCGATCATGTCGAAATCAAAATTCTGAATTCGGAGCTGATATTGCGCGGGATCGACCAGGCGCAGATAAGCATTGACACCTATTGCTTTCAGATTGTTGATGAAGGGTGAGTAGCTGCGGGTAAACACCTCAGCATAGATCAGAAGTTCAAGGCTGAGTGATCGACCTTGCGCGTCCACCAATTTGTCACCTTCCCTTTTGAATCCAGCCTGATTCAGAAGATCGGAGGCTCGCCTTAAATTTTTGCGATCACGGCCGGAGCCATCAGAAGGTGTTTGCAGCAACGCATCATCGAAGATGGCTTCCGGCAGCCTGTCACGGAGGGGCTCCATGATGGCAAGTTCTTGCGGAGAGGGTTTTCCACTTGCGCGAAAATCCGATTGTTCAAACACCGATTGCGAACGCTCATAAGCGCCATAGAAAAGATTTTTCTGGGTCCATTCAAAGTCAAAGCATAGTGAAATAGCTTCACGCACCTTGGGGTCGCGAAAATGTTCGCGGCGTTGATTGATGGCCCATGCCTGTAGCATAGGACGTTTTTCCGCAGAGAATTTGCGTTGGATCACACGTTTCTGCTGAACTGCAGGGAAATTATACTCTGTTGCCCAGGTTTTTGCAGTTGACTCAAATCGCCAGAAAATATCGCCTTTTTTGAAGGCTTCGAATTCCGGTTGGCGCTCCCGGTAAAAATCAATCTTGATACGATCAAAGTGATTTTGGCCACGCTGTACGTTCAGGTCTTTGGCCCAGTAATCTTTGACCCGCTCATATTCGATGGTTTGACCCGGCGCGATGCGTCCGACACGATATGCGCCGGAGCCAAGCGGCGGCTCCATCGTTGAGGCTTCAAAATCGCGGGTAGCGTACCAATTCCCGGAAAAAATAGGTATCGAGGAAACATCGAGTATCGCGCGGTCAGAATGCCTGCCGGAAAATGTCAGGCGAACCGTGTGCGGGTCCAGTGCAGTAATTCTTGTCATCTCCGTGAGAACCAGACGGAGTTGAGGATGGCCTTTCTCTTTCAACGTCTCAAAGCTGAAAACGATATCATCGGCGGTGATTGGAGAGCCATCGTGAAAGCGAGCCTCGGGCCGCAGCTTGAACGTAAAACTGTTGCGGTCGACAGAAACAGTAACTGTTTCCGCTACAAGACCGTAGATCGAATCCGGCTCGTCCAGTGCAGATGCCATCAGTGTATCGAAGCAGAGTTCCATACGCGGCGGTGCATCGCCTTTGGTCGTGAATGTATTGAGCGTATTGAAGGTTTGGGGCGACTGATTAAATACCCATGTATTCGGCGAGAACGCAAATGTTCCGCCTTTGGGCGCGTCGGGGCTGGTATAGTCGAAGTGAGTGAAATCTTTCGGGTATTTCAACTCGCCGAAAGCAGAGAGACCGTGCAGCGGGACGTCTGTCTGCACGTCTGCCAAGGCCAGTTTAGGAGCCACGGCAGTCAGCATTGCAGCGCCTGAAATTTTCAGGAGATCGCGGCGGTTGAATCCTGTCATTGAGTGCGGGCCTTCAGCGACTGTTCTTTGGCGGTATCAATCCACCACGAGAACGGATCCATGCCTATATAGTCAGGCTGCTTCTCCGGCATCCCGAACTTGTTCCAATAAGCAACTCTGGCGCGATCATCATACCATTGCGGCACAACGTAGTAGTTCCACAGCAGTACGCGATCGAGGGCACGAGTTGCAGCAACCAGTTCATCACGGTCCTTGGCAAGGATTACCTTGTCGATGAGCTTGTCGATGGCGGGATTCTTAATCCCCATGTAATTGCGCCCGCCTTTAACGTTCGCATTGGCTGAGCCCCAGAATTCACGCTGTTCATTGCCGGGAGAAAGCGTTTGGCCGATGCCCATAATTGCGAGTACATCGTAATCAAAATCATTCACTCTCTCAGCATACTGGGCAGAATCTACAGCTCTTATCTGGGCGTCTATCCCAAGTTTGCGGAGGCTGGCCATGAACGGCCCGATGGTCCGCTCATCACGAGGGTCGTCGCCTAGAAACTCAATGGTCAAGGGCTGGCCAGTCTTTGTATTGACAAGCTTTCCGTTCTGTTGCTCGTAGCCAGCGTCGCGCAGTAGTCCGACTGCTTTTCGCAGATTCTCACGCAGCGCCTGCGGTGTGTCCGAAACCGGATTCTTGAATTCCTGTGTGAATACTTCTTCGGGCACTTCGCCTTTCACAGCTTGCAGGATTTCCAGTTCCTTCCCTTGAGGAAGTCCACTTGCCGCAAGTTCCGTGCCCGAGAAATAGCTGTTAATGCGCTTATATTCGCCAAAGAACATATTTTTGCTCATGGTTTCAAAATCGAAAGCCAGATTGAGAGCTTGGCGGACTCTGATGTCCTTGAACTTGTCACGCCGATTGTTCAGTAGAAAGCCCTGCATGCGGCCAGACGATCGCGTAGGGAAGATCGTCTTGATGACGTCACCTCGAACAATGGCAGGGAAGTCATATTCGCGCGTCCAGCGTCCAATGCTGGGTTCGCCTCGAAAATCCTGAAAACCACCCTTCTTGAAAGCTTCCCAACTGGCGTTCCCATCTCGGAAATATTCATATCGGATGCGTTCAAAATTATTCCGTCCAAGAACGGTTGGAGCGTCTTTTGCCCAGTAATCGGGCACACGGACCCAAGTAATTGTCTTGCCGAAGGCGACATTCTCGATCTTGTAGGGACCAGAGCCAAGTGGAATTTCCGAGGTTGGCTTGGTTATGTCCCGTTTGTTGCCGTTCTTGTCTGTTCCTTCCCACCAGTGTTTTGGCAGGATCGGATACTCACCGATGATGCTTGGAAGTTCGCGGTTTCCACTCACGGCAAAAGTGAATGTGACTTCGCGGTCGCCGGTCTTTTCTGCCTTTGTCACATCATGATAATACTTGTTGTAGAGCGGGCTCTGCTCTTTCAGCACATTGAATGACCAGATTACATCGTCAGCCGTAATTGGCTGGCCATCATGCCATTTCGCTGCAGGGTTTAACCGGAACTTGGTCCACGAAAAATCATCCGGATAAGAAACTGCTTCGGCAATCAACCCGTAATTTGTAGCCGGTTCGTCAAGTGCACGGTCGAGGAGTGTATCGTAGAGATGTCCACCCATGATCGTGCCGCCGGGTAAGCCTGCCGCGGAAGTGCCTTGCACAACGAAAGGATTAAGACTGTCAAATGTACCTTGAGCAATAAGATTGAGAGTGCCGCCTTTGGGAGCATCCGGATTGACGAAGTCGTAATGTTTGAAACCCGCTTTATATTTGGGTTCGCCTAAAGCACTCGTTGCATGACGCCATTCCGGTTCAGTCGCATGTGCAATCTGGAGGGCGCCAAAGGATGTGGCGGCGAGCAGCGCAAGGCTGATAACGAAGCGGCGAAATCTCAAATCAGGTCTCCACGGTTCTATTTGACGGGCAGTCTAAGAGAAAATGCGGCAGAGAACAGGCCTTGGTTCAAAAAACACGGGGAGTTGATACAAAAAAAGCCGGGCATTGCCCGGCCTTTAGATCGATATGAGTAGTTTTAGTGTGCTGGCGCTGGCTGAGCAGGCGCTGCCGGTGTTTCACCCGCTGGTGCCGGGGCGGCAGGAGCCGCGCCCTCGGCGGGCTTCTCACCAGCTGGAGCGTCACCTTCCGCAGGCTTGTCACCGGCAGGAGCTGCGTCAGCGGCCGGGAATGGCTTCGGGCTGTCCGAGAGTGTCTGCAGATAGGCGATCAGATCGGCGCGCTCATTGTCCTTCTTGTCACCGGCAAAGCCCATGGCAGTGCCTTTAATGTAGGCCTTCGGAGCTGTGAGGAAGTGGTTGAGGTGATCGAATGTCCACTTCTCTTCGCCACCCTTGGAGAATTCCTTCATTGGTCCGGAGTAGCTGAAGCCTTCATGCGTAGCGATTGGACGATCAACAATGTCCCAGAGGTTCGGTCCAACCTTGTTGGCACCGCCTTTTTCGCCGGTATGGCAGGCAGTGCAACGCTTGAATACGGCTTCACCACGCTTCGCGTCAGCCGAGGCGAGCAAGGTTGCAATTGGCACAGCCGCAGCAGGAGCGGCGGCTGCACCCGCTTCAGCTTCGCCACCCTCAGGAGCCTCGATAATGAAACCTGGCTTTTCCGGAGCGTGCGAATCGAACAGGGAGTCGGACATGATAGAAGCTGACATGACAACGAATACTGTTGCCAGAAACGCCATGGCGTACTTATTGAATGCGGATCCCATCGTCAGTCATTACTCCTCTTGCGGAGGGCTTCAATATCTGATCAATGCAAACCGCTGCATTTGTGGCAGAAACCCCTCGTGATTGCGCGGAAACTAGGGGTTTTATGTCCCACTTGCAACACATATAAGGGCGGTTCTGCCTGAGACTTTTTGACACCGTAGGGGTGTGAGGAATGATGAGAATATTGAACCTGATACCGGCGAGAATGGCTTCCACAAGGCTTCCGAACAAGCCTTTGGCCGATATTGCCGGCAAGCCGATGATTGTTCACGTCGCCGAACGGGCCATAGCTGCGGGTCTTGGCCGCACCGTCGTTGCGACTGACAGCCTTGACGTAAAGTCGGCCGTCGAGGCGCACGGGCTTGAGGCTGTGATGACCCGTAGCGATCATGAATCCGGGTCTGATCGCATCTATGAAGCGCTGAGAGCACTTGATCCGGACGGCAATATCGACGCGATTGTCAACGTGCAGGGTGACCTGCCGACGATTGAGCCCGAAATTATAAAGCGCGCACTTTTGCCATTGCAAAACGGACCGGCCGATATTGGCACACTGGCAGTCGAGATTCGCCACAAAGCTGAAAAGACCAACCCGAATGTGGTCAAGATTATTGGCTCTCCATTGAGTGCAAGCCAGCTGCGCGCGCTATATTTTACGCGTGCGACAGCGCCGTGGGGCGATGGGCCGCTTTACCATCACATCGGGCTTTATGCTTACCGGCGCGAGGCGCTTGAACGCTTCGTCAGGCTTGGCCCTTCGCCGTTGGAACGGCGCGAAAGGCTGGAGCAGCTGCGTGCGCTTGAGGCAGGCATGCGCATTGACGTTGAAATCGTCGATTCAGTTCCACTTGGCGTGGATACGCAGGAAGATCTGGATCGGGCCCGCGATATATTAAGTATGAAACAAGGCTAGGGATAATGACCAAGACCAACCGCATCTCCTTTCAAGGTGAACCCGGAGCAAATTCCGATACGGCTTGCCGCAATATGTTTCCGCACATGGAACCCATGCCTTGCCCGACCTTTGAAGATGCGTTCAATGCGGTTGAAAGCGGTGCCGCCGATCTGGCAATGATCCCGATTGAGAATACGATTGCGGGTCGCGTTGCCGATATTCATCATCTACTGCCGGAATCGCGATTGCACATCGTCGGCGAATACTTCCTGCCGATCCATTTTCAGCTGATGGTTTTGCCCGGTACAAAGCGCAGCGAGATCGAGACGGTTCACAGCCATATTCATGCGCTGGGCCAATGCCGCAAATATATCCGCAAGAATGGTTGGAAGCCGGTGATTGCAGGCGACACTGCCGGCGCCGCGCGCTTGGTAGCAGACGTCAAGGACAAGACGATGGCTGCCCTGGCACCGCGTCTGGCATCCAGCCTTTATGGACTTGATATTCTTGAAGAGGATGTTGAGGACACCGAAAACAACGTTACACGCTTTGTCGTACTGACGAAAACCAAGAAGTGGGCGTCGCGCACGTCCGACGCGCTGATGATGACCACTTTTGTGTTTCGCGTCCGCAACGTTCCTGCCGCACTTTATAAAGCGATGGGTGGATTTGCCACCAATATGGTCAACATGACCAAGCTGGAAAGCTATCAGATCGATGGCAAGTTCACTGCCACGCAGTTTTATGCGGATATTGAAGGGCATCCGGACGACAAGAATGTCGCCCAAGCTTTGGAAGAACTGGAGTTCTTCTCAAAGGAAGTCCGCATATTAGGCGTTTATCCTGCCGATACGACCTTTCGCAGTTCCCAGAACGCCGAGTAACGTGTTGAACGGTAAAACGCTGGGGGCGGGAGCCTCAGAGACTTAACGATCAAACGATGCTTTCGACCCAACTACGAATGAGGTGGGCGGCGATTGCTCCTGCTGGGGGTGTCATCAACCCATCGGGATGCGTGCGATCCATCATGGTTACGACTTCCTCGCGGCTGAACCAGCGGCCATCCTCAAGTTCCGCCTTGTCGAGTATATAATCGTCGGAAAGCGCTTCTGCGTGGCAACCGATCATGAGAGAATAAGGGAAGGGCCAAGGTTGGCTTGCGTGATAGAGCACGCGGCCCACTGGCAGGCTTGTTTCTTCCATTGTTTCGCGGCGTACCGCATTTTCAATGGTTTCACCGGGCTCGATAAAGCCGGCAAGGCAGGAATACATGCCAGCACCGAAGTGCGGACCACGTGCCAGCAGGCATTTATCATTGCGCACAACCATCATGATGGCGACTGGATCGGTACGCGGAAAATGCTGGGCTTCGCAATTGGAGCATGTGCGGCGATAACCGCCATCGCGCATGACTGTTTCATGGCCGCAGCGCCCGCAGAACTTGTGACTGTCATGCCATGAAAGAAGCGATACAGCTTGCGCCATGGCCCCGACCTGATCAGCGGGAATAAGCCCCTGCGTATAGGCGGAGCGGTAGTCGATTGCCTCGATATTTTGGGGCAAAGCTTCAATGGCAATATTGCTTGGTCCCGCCAGAATCGGCATCTCGTCCTGCAGCCCGAGGTAGATGGTCTTGTTCAGACCGGGGAGCAGGGCCGACGCGGCCTCCATACCGAAAAAGGCGTTGCCTTCGGGAGTGGTGCGATCCACCAGCACTTTGCCATCGCCAGCAAGAAGCATGCGGGCGTTGGCGCTTGCCAGCGCAACCGTGACGATATCGTCGCTGCGTTTTTCCGAATGGCGGTTGATACGGTTTCCGGCAAAGCCGACAAAATGGCTTGGCTCGGCTAGAGGAGCATCGAAGAGACGAAACGGCATGAATTGAAGCTCCAGAATAGGACCCGGGTGGGAACTGGACAGAATGACCTTGTATTAAATAGCGTCGAGAATGGCTTTGGCAAAGGCCTTTGCGTCGTTTTGGCCATAAGGTTCTCGAGTGCCATGGCCCCAAACCGGTCCCGGCCAGGCGGGATCGCCGCTGTTGCGCGCAATGACATGCAAGTGCAATTGCCGGACAATATTGCCAAGCGCACCCGTATTGATCTTTTCACAGTTGGTAACCGATTTGAGCGCTTGTGCCGCAATGCCAGCCTCGAAGGTCAGCATGGTTTGGTCGAGCGGCGTCAGTTCGTGGATTTCGGTAATTCCGGGCCGCTGGGGCACAAGGATAAGCCATGGCCAGCGGCGATCGTTCATCAGGCGCAGATCGCAAAGGCCCAGCTTGACGACCGAAAATGTATCCGCGTTCAGTTTGCTATCGAGTATGAATGTCATGGTGTAAGGGTAAATAGCAGTTTTTTTCTGTGTGCGCTTGCTTTTTGCAAGACAATTGCCGATATGAGAACCGGGAGGTTGGTGGTGGACGAGCCACTCGCCAACCGGGTCAGGTCCGGAAGGAAGCAGCCCCAACGAGCCAGGCACGGGTCGCCGTGCCAGCCTCCCACCTTTTCTTTTGCGATCGGACCGCTAGCCTGTGTCAAAGCCGCAAAGCGGCATTGACGCTGCGGTGCATGGCGGTCCAAACTTGCGCCATATACAAGAAGCGAATGCAGGAGCGGAATCAAACGCGATGGACACGAAAAAGCCAGACAGCGCCTATCGCGTACTCGCCCGCAAATATCGCCCGGAGAATTTCGACGATCTGATCGGTCAGGAACCGATGGTACGGACGTTGACGAATGCATTCGAGACGGGGCGGATTGCACAAGCCTGGATGCTGACTGGCGTGCGTGGTGTCGGCAAGACAACGACTGCCCGCATTCTCGGACGGGCGCTTAATTACAAAAACGGCGATATCGACAAGCCCACTATCGACTTATCCGTTATGGGTGAACATTGTCAGGCTATCATGGAAGGCCGGCATGTCGATGTGATCGAGATGGATGCCGCCTCGCATACGGGCATTGATGATATTCGCGAGATCATCGAGCAGGTACGTTATCGCCCGGTATCGGCGCGCTATAAAGTCTATATCATCGATGAGGTGCACATGCTCTCCAATCAGGCCTTTAACGGCCTGTTGAAGACACTGGAAGAGCCGCCTCCCCATGTGAAATTCATCTTTGCCACAACGGAAATCCGCAAGGTTCCGATTACTGTGTTGTCGAGGTGCCAGCGCTTTGATCTGCGCCGTATTGATACCAGCGTCTTGACCGCGCATCTGCGCAAGATTGCTGGCTTGGAAGGTATCACGGTCGACGACACCTCGCTTTCCATGATCGCCCGGGCGGGTGAAGGGTCGGCGCGTGATTCCCTGTCGATCTTTGATCAGGCCATTGCGCATGGTGCAGGCACGGTGGATGCCGAGGCAGTGCGGTCCATGCTTGGCCTTGCTGATCGCGCGCGGATCATCGATCTGTTTGAAATGCTGATGCGCGGCGATGTGGCATTGGCATTACGCGAGTTCCGCTCGCAATATGATGTCGGTGCCGACCCCAGTGTGGTACTGACCGATCTTGCCGATTTCAACCACTTGGTAACGCGTATTCGTTTCACACCCGACGTTGCCGACGATATTTCATTATCGGAAGATGAGCGGCTTCGCGGGCGTGATTTCGCAGATAAATTGTCAATCCGCGTGCTCTCGAGAACATGGCAGATGTTGCTGAAGGGCATTGCCGAGGTCGAAGCGTCGAACCGGCCTGTTCAGGCAGCCGAGATGCTGCTTATCCGGATTGCCCATGCCGCAGACTTGCCGACGCTTGATGAGGCGTTGAAAGCACTGGACGAAGGCACGTCGCTGCCAACGCCTTCTGGAAGTAATAATGGCTCGCGCCCTAATCCGGGCAATGGTGGCGGTGCTGCGATGGTACGTGCCAGCGATGCCGTAGCAACGGCCCACGGTACAGTGAATGCGGGCGGTGGTGCGACCATGCGACTGGTTGAACCGGCTGTTCAACAGGACCCTGTCATACCCCCCGCTCCAGTGATCGTAGAGGAGGCAACTCCTTCCGTACCGCTGGATAGCATCGAAGATATTGTAGCTCTCGCTGACAAGCAGCGTGATATGCAGTTCAAGATCATGGTCAAGAATTGCGTGCGTCTTGTCAGCATCAAACCCGGACGGCTTGAGATCAACTTGACGGAAAGCGCGCCGAAAACCTTGTTGACTGATCTGTCGCAAAAACTTGGCGACTGGACCGGCATTCGTTGGATGGTTTCGCTTTCGCGTGAAGAAGGCAGCAAGACGCTTAATGAAGTTGAGACGGCAAAGCGTGAGGGCCTGCTCAGCGATGCGCGGGCGGACCCGGATGTTGCCGCCATACTTTCGAAGTTTCCGGGCGCCAAGATAATCAATGTGCGCATAGCCACGCCTGCCGGGCAAGCTGATGATGATCTTTCCGCTGGTGCGGGCGACGATACATTGGCACCGGTTGAAGAAGACGATTGAACACAGGAGATAACCCATGCGTGATATAATGGGCATGATGAAACAGGCCAAGGAAATGCAGGCCAAGATGGCTTCCATGCAGGAAGAGATTTCTGCACTTGAGGCTGAAGGGCAGGCTGGTGGCGGGCTCGTTACTGTCAAGCTTTCCGGCAAAGGTGCGCTGACCGCGCTGACCATCGATCCTTCGCTGTTCAAGGAAGATGACATTGAAGTTATCGAAGACCTAATTATTGCAGCCCATAATGAGGCGAAAGCAAAGGTAGAAGCGATCATGGCTGAAAAGACACAGGCTTTGACCGCTGGTCTGCCAATTCCTCCGGGCTTCAAACTGCCATTTTGAGCAGGCGTCTTATGCAGCCTTTGTTTGCGGCTGCATAAGTTATCTATAGCGGACTCAAGAAGTCGGCTTACCCGAGCGCTTGCGATGCTTAACAGCAGCAGGTTTGGTGGCAATAGGCGCCAGCGTAATGGTTGCCGGGTTTGGTGTGTGATCAAGTGTAGCGCCACTTACGGCATCCACTCCCACGCCAATGACCCCGCCGAAAAGCACATTTCCCGCCAAGCCTGCGGTGCCTTTGCCCGACATCTTGGTATCGATGAATAAACTGCCTGTGTGGTAGCCGGGTTTACTGGCTGTAGCGGTGAAAGGGGTCTTGCGGTTCACCTTTATTGTGCAGGGCGAGGACGTGCAGTTGCTTCCAATGGATGTCGTGATTTTGGCATCTGAAGGGGACGTGATGATAACAACATCTTCGGTGGTGCCGCGCGCAATGGATGCGCAGCCCGGTAAAATCGAGAGAATGGCAATAATTGCCAAATGGTTCTTCATGAAAATCTCCAAAAAAATTTGACAAGAAATAAATTAATTCTGGGTGATAACCCACCCGCAGACAGGCGTTAGTTTAAATCAGGCCAATGTCAATGTGATTTGAAGCTTCGAGGGTATTTGCGGGGAATACGTACTCTCCAGAGGCAACCAGAAGTTTATTGGAAAATGGCTCTGCTTAAGGTAAGTTGATCTTGGAGTGGGGAACGAGCTTTCGCCCGTCCCCCGTTCTCATTTTGAAAAGTGAACCCGGAACGTCAGTGACCAGCTGGTCCGGGTTCTTTTCATAATGAGGGTTACGCTAAACGGAAATCTCCGCATAGGTTCACCTCCAAGTCGAGGGCAAGGCTGATGCCGCAGTCAAAGAAGCCTATCTTCTCTGATATACTGGCTGGCTCAGTGCTGCTGCTTTCGCCCTCAAAGCTTACGCTCTCACGCTTGAGTTGATCCTTATCGGGTCTGAGGGGCTGGGCAACCAATCCAAGATTGTATTATTTCGATCAAAACTGCGATGCGGTTGAATAGTCCCGTGGTCTCTGATTCCCTTAAGTCGCAAATTGCTCTAAACCGGCGATATGTCGAAGCGAATCGCCGGTCCTGAAATTGAGCGTCTGATCCAGCTACTGGCCAAAGTGCCGGGACTGGGACCGCGTTCGGCGCGCCGCGCTGCCTTGCATCTGATCAAGAAGAAAGAGGCGCTGCTGATCCCGCTAGGCTCTGCGATGCAGGACGCTGCCGACAAGGTGCGCATCTGCTCAACATGCGGGAACGTCGATACGTCGGACCCATGCATGATCTGTACTGACCCGCGCCGTGAACGCGCTACGCTTATCGTCGTTGAAGATGTCTCGGACCTTTGGGCGCTTGAACGTGCCGGTTCGATGAATGTACGCTATCACGTTCTTGGCGGGCGTCTCTCTCCGCTTGATGGCGTAGGGCCGGATGATCTTAATATTGCCACCCTTGTCGGGAGGGTTGCGGAAGGAGAGATCAAAGAGATCATCCTTGCAGTCAATGCCACGGTCGAAGGCCAGACGACGGCGCATTACATCACCGATCAGCTTGCGGACTTCGATATCCGTATTACCCGGCTAGCACATGGCGTGCCGGTAGGCGGAGAACTTGACTATCTTGACGAAGGAACACTAACGGCCGCCTTGCGTGCCCGCACCGTGCTTTGAGGAGGCCATTTTGATCAAGCCCTTTTTGACTATGGCTTTGGGCGCAATGCTTGCTATTTCGTCTGGGGTCTCTTCACTCGCGGCATCGAAAGCCGATGTAGAGGCACAGTTTCAGAGCTGGCTGGCCAACGACCTCTGGCCCGAGGCCAAGGCGAAAGGCGTGTCAAAATCGGTGTTTGATCAGGCGTTTGCGGGAGTGTCGCCCAATCTGGAACTGCCCGATCTTGTCATGCCGGGGGAAAAACCGAAAACGCCAAAGAAGCAGGTACAGTCCGAGTTCGGGTCTCCGAGCAAGTATTTCAATGACAAGACCATAAATACGACGACTTCCGGGGGCGTGGCGCGTGCGGGACAATATGCGCGCACTTTGAAGGCCGTCGAAAGTAAATACGGTGTTCCGGGTGAGATTATTCTGGCAGTCTGGGGACGCGAAAGTGGTTACGGCAGTGTGAAAATCCCCCATAACGCCTTCACCGTTCTTGGCACCAAAGCTTTCCTCGCGTCCCGCAAGGAGATGTTCCGAAAGGAGTTGATTGCTGCGCTGGAGATAGTCCAGAAGGGATATATTAGTGCCGGAAACATGAAGAGTTCATGGGCTGGAGCCTTGGGCCAGCCGCAATTCATGCCGACCTCCTATCTGGAGCACGCCGTCGATTTCGATGGCGATGGAAAACGGGATATCTGGAATTCTGTACCTGATACGTTGGGCTCGATTGGGCATTACCTGCAACAATATGGCTGGCAGGCCGGGCGCGACTGGGGATACGAAGTGACTGTGCCGGAAACGGTTAGCTGTTCGCTTGAAGGGCCAGACCAAGGCAAGCCGTTTTCGGCTTGGGAAAAGCTGGGCATCAGCCGCACTAATGGCAGGGCATTTCCCTCAAGTGAGTTGAAGCGCGAAGGCTTTCTTTTGATGCCTGCAGGCAGACATGGCCCGGCTTTCATAGTTACCAAGAATTTCTACGTGCTCAAGGAATACAATATGAGCGATCTCTATGCTCTGTTTATCGGGCATGTTGGCGATCGGATTGCTCACGGCGCTAAAGGGTTTTCGGCAAGCTGGGGCGATGTTGGCGGGCTCTACCGCTCCGATATTGCCAGTCTTCAGAAAGTCTTGGAAAAACAGGGCTATGATGCCGGTGGTGCCGATGGATTTCCCGGATTCAAAACGCGGCGGTCCATTGGTGCGTGGCAAACCAAACAAGGCATGGAGCCAACCTGTTTCCCGGACAAGACGCTTATCAAAGCGATCAGATAAAAGCTTTAACCTGATCGCGTTTGCTGCTCGGAACTATCCTGACTGATGCCCGGATGAGAGTTTATTGCTGTGATCACCGCCAGGGCAGCAAGTGAATTGATGTCTTTGTTGCCCCTGTTGAAGGCGATCATGACCGTTTCTGCAATGATCTTCGCGTCGTCATCCGTACTCGATTGTACGACAAGAGTTTTGGCTGCCTTGTCATAGGCGGCCTGCATAAGGTCCCAGTCTTCTTGTGAATAAATTGACTTCGAAGGATTATCGAAAGGCATCTTGTGGGTTCCTCCTCAAGACCGACCCGAATCAGTAAATTAATGCCCCAAATGTGGCATGGCAAACAACAAATGCACTGATCCGGAAAAGCTTCCGGATCATTTTGTGGGTATATTTGTGTTTGTCTAGGCCATTGGCTCCGTCTCGGTCGCCTCCCGGATATGCCGCGATAACCTTGACCAGCGTTGGCTAAACCACGGCGTCACAAGCGAAATTTTCTCAAAACGTTTGCTTGTAAATGAAGGATCATTCTCCTCGAATGTCCACACTTTAAAGTTCGTCAGTTCATGCGGACCAAATGTATAAATCAACGGAATGTCCGCAGCATCACGGCCGCGTGCGACCACGATCCGGCCAATACGCCGCTGATTGTGACGGGCATCAAAAGTATGCCATTTGCCGCCTAGATAAACTTCAAACCAGGCATTGAAATCCATAGGCGCCGGATCGGATGGCACGCCAATATCACCCATATACCCGTTCACATAACGCGCAGGAATATTCATGCAGCGGCAGAATGCGACCGCCAGATGAGCAAAGTCGCGGCAAACACCAACGCGTTCCTCATGTGCTTGCGCTGCGGTCCGGGTTGAACGGGCAAAACCATAGCTGAAAGTCAGCCGCTGGTTGACGTAGTCGCAAATTGTTTGAACCCTCGTCCAGCCGGGCTTTACATGCCCGAAGAGGTTCCATGCCAGATTGCTCAACTCGTCCGTTTCACAGTAACGGCTTGCGGAAAGATAGGCGAGACATTCTGTCGGAAGCTTATCGACAGTCAGCTCTTGGGCGTCCTCATCGACTGGATCAGGCAGGCCGTCATCTTTCACAACAGCGTCGTACTTGAGCGAAAGGTTTCCCGCAGGAGCAAGCAGGCGCAAACAGCTATTGCCAAATAAATCCGTAAAAGTTTCCAGCTTTACATCCGGCGCAGCGGTAGGGCCACGTTCACATTGAACGTCGTTCAACCGTGCAGATTCAAGATTCAGATAGGTCGTCATGGGCGTCGGCTCGTTGCAGCGAATTCCTATCTCGTAACCAATACGGATCAACATGGGCATATCCTTTAACCTTTTCAGGACAACGCCGCCGCTGGGTGCTGGTTCCGCTATTTCAAACTTTTTGCGTAAAAGGATTCACAAGCCGGCAAATTCATAAATTGTTGACCATAAGTCAGGAGAGTTTGAACCAAATCCCTCCATTTGAGTTATTTTGGTGATGGGCCTTTCATATACGGATCGGCAAGGAGTGATTGGAATGGTCATGGTAGCAAGACATCCAGCAAACCCAAGGACGGCCAGTGTTCTTCGCGAACAGATCGTACGTGCTGACTACCGCCGGACAATAGAAACTGCGCGCCCGTCACAAGCTGAAAAGAATATTCCTGACGTGTTGCGCGATCTGCTGCAACGGCTTGACGATGCCGAGAAGGAGCAGGATCACTGAGATCAGTTTTTGATCTGAATGATACGCCCCTGATAGTCGGCACGCCCTGATTTGGCATGGTGCACAAAGGTCCCGAAGGACAGTGCGAAAGCAAAGAATATTGCAAATACGATGCCAAGACGCTGAACAAGCATGACATAACCCCACCAGTATTTTACTGCGAGCTAACCCCATCGTGGGTATAGTGCAGCAGTTGAATTTTCTCAGATTATGTGTCGCAATGTGAATGCTGGCTGAACCCTGCGTTCATCCGGCGTTTCAGTGCTGAACTGATCACGGATTCAACTGGGGGTAGATGTTGATGATCATTACACTTGCGCTTCTGATTGGTGTCATTGCTGGCCTGCGAGCGATGACCGCGCCCGCTGCCATAAGCTGGGCTGCCTACTTAGGCTGGCTCAATCTCGGAGATAGCTGGCTGGCATTTCTGGGTTACGCTTTTACACCATGGATATTGTCGTTACTCGCCATCGGTGAATTGATTACAGATCAGCTGCCATCAACGCCAAGCCGCAAGGTGCCTGTACAATTCGGTGCACGTATTGTCATGGGGGCGGTTAGCGGTGCTGCAATAGGCATTGGCGGTGGCGCGCTGATCGCCGGGTTGATTGCAGGAGCCATTGGCGCTGTGATCGGTACTTATGGTGGGGCATATGTGCGGAGCAAGCTTGCAGCCAGTTTTGGACAGGATCGTCCGGCTGCCTTGATTGAGGATGCGGTCGCAATCATCGGCGCTTATCTGATAATCGCCGCCCTGCCATGACCAGTACATTCGATGCGATCATAATCGGCGCAGGGCAGGCAGGGCCTGCGCTTGCAGGCAGGCTTACAGGTGCGGGTAAGAAAGTGCTGCTGGTAGAGCGAAAGCTTTTTGGCGGCACCTGCGTCAACACGGGATGCATGCCCACCAAAGCGCTTGTCGCAAGTGCCTACGCAGCACATTTGGCTCGGCGGGGAGCTGATTTTGGTGTGACAATCGACACGCCTGTCCGCATCGATATGAAGCGTATCCGGCAACGGGCCGATACGGTATCTTCCAATGCCAGACACAACGTTGAGAGCTGGTTGAAGGGCATGGCGCACTGCACTGTTGTGCAGGGTCATGCGCGATTTACCGGGCCTCATGAGGTCGATATTGACGGTGCAGCCTACGCGGCTCCTCAAATATTCATCAATACGGGCGGGCGCGCCAATATTCCCGATATGCCCGGTATTGCTGACATCGATTATCTGACGAATACCGGAATTTTGCAGCTGGATACGCTCCCCGAGCATCTCGTGGTGATCGGGGGCAGTTATATCGGCCTGGAATTTGCGCAGATGTATCGCCGCTTTGGTGCAAAAGTGACGGTTGTGGAAAAGGGGCCGCGGCTGGTTTCCCGTGAGGACGAGGATGTTTCAGAAACGATCAGGGAGATACTCGAAGCGGAGGGTATCGAATGCCGATTGAATGCCGAGTGCATTTCATTCAAGCAGCATGAGCAAGGAACGGAAGTCAGCGTTGACTGCAATTCTGGAACGCCAGCTATAATTGGTTCGCATGTACTTTTGGCGATTGGCAGGCGGCCCAACACCGATGATCTTGATCTTGAAAAGGCGGGCGTCGAAATCGATGAACGCGGTTACATCAAGGTCAATGACGATCTTTCAACAACCGCGAACGGGATCTGGGCTCTTGGTGATTGCAACGGGCGAGGGGCATTCACCCATACGTCCTATAATGATTTTGAGATCGTCGCGGCCAATCTGCTTGATGGGCAGGATCGCAAAGTCAGTGCGCGAATTCCGGGCTACGCGCTTTATATCGATCCACCGCTTGGCCGCGTTGGTTTGAGCGAAACGCAGGCACGAAAGGCCGGTCGGGCACTTCTGATCTCCAAAAGGCCAATGACCCGGGTGGGGCGTGCCGTAGAGAAAGATGAAACAAAGGGTTTCATGAAGGTCGTCGTAGACGCAGATACAAGAAAGATTTTAGGCGCTGCAATTTTGGGAACGGGCGGTGACGAGGCCATTCACGGCATATTGGACATGATGAATGCTGATGCCGATTATCGAACGTTACAATGGGCTGTCCCCATCCATCCGACAGTTTCCGAGTTGATTCCAACGCTGCTTGGCGATTTAAAACCTATCGATAAGTAGACAGATATTGATAATCGCGTACATTTGATCTGCGACATATACAAACGTATTGACAACGGGTCTGTGATCCCGGAAAGTCAAATGAAACGTTTCATATTGAAGAAACGCTAACGACCGGATAGGTTATCAAGAATGATTTCGGTCGCTCAGGGAGAAATGGAATTGGCCAGATAGCCTGTTCCAAAGGGCAAACCAAGGGAGGAAGCCTCGTGAAGAAACTTTTAGCATGTTTGGCAATGACATTGGCGCTGGCTATGCCGGCACTGGCCGATGGGCCATTGGACACGTCCAAGGTCAATAAGGAATATGTAACGGGTGCCGACGGCAAGAGCTATACGATCGCCACTGTCGTTAAGGTCGACGGCATCGCATGGTTTGACCGTATGCGCGAAGGCGTTGAGCAGTTCAAATCCGAAACCGGCGCTGACGTATGGATGGTTGGTCCAAGCTCGGCGGATGCTGCGGCACAGGTGCAGATCGTCGAGAATCTCATCGCTCAGGGCGTCGATGCCATTTGCATCGTGCCATTCTCCGTGGAAGCTGTTGAGCCGGTTCTCAAAAAGGCACGCGAACGCGGTATTGTTGTGATTGCGCACGAAGCCTCAAACATCGTGAATGCCGATTATGTCCTCGAAGCCTTTGATAACAAGGCCTATGGCGCAAAGCTGATGGAAGTTCTGGCCAAGTCGATGGACGGCAAGGGCAAATATCTTGCAACTGTCGGCAGTCTTACATCCAAGTCCCAGATGGACTGGATTGATGGTGCCATCGAGTATCAGAAGAAGAACTACCCCGACATGTCGCTCGCGACAGAACGTCTTGAAACCTATGACGACGCCAATCAGGATTATACCAAGCTGAAGGAAGCCATGACGACCTATCCGGACGTCAAGGGCATTCTTGGTGCGCCTATGCCAACGTCTGCTGGCGCTGGCCGTTTGATTTCCGAGGGTGGTCTCAAGGGCAAGGTATTCTTTGCCGGTACGGGTCTGGTTTCCGTTGCGGGCGAATATCTCAAGAATGGCGATATTCAGTATATCCAGTTCTGGGACCCTGCGGTTGCAGGCTATGCCATGAACGAACTCGCAGTTATGGCTCTTAACAAGAAGACCGACCTTATCAAAGCCGGGCTAGATCTTGGCTTGCCGGGATATGAAAAGCTGCTCGCTCCGGATGCGTCCAAGCCAAACCTGCTCTATGGTGCAGGCTGGGTTGGCGTGACCGTAGAAAACATGGGTTCGTATAACTTCTGATGATAAACCTGACTCTGAAACGGAGGCGTTGCAAGACGCCTCCGTTTCGTTGATGTTCGCGGGTCTCCACCGCAGCGGGGAAAGTATGAGCGAAAATCTTCTGGAACTGAAAAATGTCAGCAAGCGCTTCGGCGGTCTTGTGGCTCTCGACAATGTTTCGCTTGTGCTCAAACCCGGCGAAATTCATTGTCTCGCTGGTGAAAACGGCTCTGGTAAATCCACGATCATCAAGATCATGTCTGGCGTGTACACGCCAACAGATGGTGAAATCCTGATCAATGGAAAGCCTGTTACGGGCTTTACCCCGGCGCAATCCGTGCAGCAGGGTATCCAGGTCATTTATCAGGATTTTTCCCTCTTCGGAAATTTGACTGTCGCAGAAAACCTCGCACTGAATACCTTGCTGCTTGAGGGCAAGAAGTCTGTCAGCTGGAGACGCATTCGCGAACTTGCAACGAAAGCTTTGGCGCGTCTTGGCGTTACAATGGACCTTGATGCCGACGTCGAGTCTCTGCCAACATCCGGCAAACAGATCGTGGCTATTGCCCGTGCCATGATGGGTGACGCCAAGCTGATCATTATGGATGAGCCTACAACTGCCCTTACACGGCCGGAAGTCGATGCCTTGTTCCGAATTGTGCGGGATATTCAGGCGCAGGGAATTGCCGTGCTTTTCGTCAGTCACAAGATGCGCGAAATGCTGGAAATCAGCGAGCGCCTCACAGTCCTGCGTAATGGCAAAAAAGTTGCCGAAGGTCCGATCAGCGATTTCAACGAGGCAGCGATTACGCGTGCCATGACAGGACATGATCTGACCGATCAGACATATGAATGGAAGCCCGCGGCTGCCATTGATCAGCCGCGGCTGGATGTCAAGCAATTGAACATTCCCGGGGCCTTGGAGAATATTGACCTTGCATTGCACGCCGGAGAAATTGTTGGCCTGTCGGGTCTAATAGGTTCGGGCCGAACGGAACTTGCGCTGGCTCTGTTTGGTATGAACCCGAAATATACGGGTTCGGTGATGATCGATGGAAAGCCGATTCACCCGAAAAGCGTTCAGGATGCGATTGAGAATGGTCTTGCCTATGTGCCGGAGGACCGTCTGACCGAAGGGCTGTTTCTCACACAATCCATCGAACGCAATATGCTCGCGACTTCGTTCGAGAACTTTGTCAGCGGCATATTCATTGATCGTAAAAAGGCGGACGCGGCCACGAAAGCCATGTTCGGAGCCATGCAGATTGCAGCGCCCGGTCCGCAGACGCCGGTTAATCACCTTTCCGGTGGCAACCAGCAGCGCGTGGTGCTCGCGCGGTGGCTGTTGACCGGTGCCCGCGTACTTATTCTCAATGGGCCGACTGTCGGCGTAGATGTCGGCTCCAAAGCGCAGATTCACCGCAAGATTCGCGAACTGGCTACAGAAAATGGGCTGGCCGTGCTGATGATATCCGACGATGTTCCCGAGCTTGTGCAGAACTGTAACCGTGTCATCGTCATGCATCGTGGATGTTTTGTTGATGAGATCGCTGCAGACGCACTGAATGAAGACGCTTTGAACGACCGGTTGAAGGCTTTGAAATGACAATTTTCCGCCGATCAGAAACTATTATCGCGGCCATTCTTCTGGTGGCCATGGTCCTTATTGGGTTGATCAATCCGGCCTTCTGGTCAATGGACAATTTGTTCGGATTATTCCGCAGCAATGTCATTATCGGCATCATGGCACTGGGTGTCCTTGTCGTGATGATTTCAGGCGGCATTGACGTCTCGTTCACTGCATTTGCCGTTGCGGCGATGTATCTGACCGTCAAAGGCATGCTCTATTTCGGTTATGAAGGCGTGCTTTTGCCCTTTGTGGCAGCAACGCTGATAGGTCTGTTGCTTGGTGCGTTCAACGCGTTCTTCATCCATACATTCCGGATGATCCCGTTGATCGTGACGCTCGGAACAGGCAGCGTTGTACGTGGTCTGCTGCTCGGTCTTGTTGGCACCAGTATTATCAATATCGACAAGATGCCTCCACAGCTCATCAATTTTGCCAAGGTCAATCTCGTTAATTCGACATCGGCAACTGGCACGAATTTTGGCCTGACAGCGATGATCCTGATCTACCTCGGTCTTGCGCTCGTGACGCATCTTTTCCTGCGTTACACGATGATCGGGCGGAGTATCTTTGCTTATGGCGGCGCGCCGGAAGCAGCGAAGCGTGTCGGCTTCGATACGCGCAAGACACTGCTTTTCGTTTATTGCTTTGCAGGTGCTTTGGCAGGATTTGCCGGACTTCTGCAAGGCTCGATGATCTGGCAGGCAAATCCGCGTGATTTCGCCGGTTTCGAACTCGATGTCATCGCAGCGGTCGTGCTGGGAGGGGCCTCGATCTTTGGCGGGCGAGGCAGCGTTGTTGGAACGCTGCTTGGAGTGTTCATGCTCGTCATGGTCAAAAACAGCCTGATCATCATGAAGGTCGATACGACCTGGCAGCGCGTCGTCGTCGGCGTGATTATCGTTGGAGCGACCGCGCTGACCGCGTGGCGTGATCGCAAGAAACTGGTGTGAGAAGTACAATGTCAGACAGCTCAATCGCCAAACGTATTCTCGGACAGGACCGTAACATCCTGCAGCTCATCGCGATCACCATTCTGGTATTCGCGCTGATGTCATGGCTGAATCCCGACAAGTTCCTGCGCTACTACAATTTCGAGTCCATCACCTACATCATGCCCGAACTTGGTATTTTGGCCATCGCCATGATGATTGCCATGCTGACGGGCGGCATCGATCTGTCAGTGGTCGGTATCGCCAATCTTGCCGGTATCCTCGCCGGGGTGTTTTTCCACTCCGTCATTGTCGGTACGGATCAATCGACCGGCATGATCCTGCTTTATACTGGCCTTGGAATATTGATGGCGCTTGGCATTGGCCTGCTGGCCGGATTGCTGAACGGTTTTCTGATTTCGAAACTGCGAATTACCCCTATTCTTGCAACACTCGGCACGGGACAGATATTCACTGGACTTGCGGTGGTTCTCACCGGCGGCCCGGCAATCACCGGTTTTCCGGATGGCTGGAATTTCATTGGTAATGGCAAGATTGTCGGAGTGGCCACACCATTCGTGCTATTTGTTATCGTGGCGGGAGTTGTCGCTGTACTGCTGACCCGGACGACATTCGGCGTTAATCTGATGCTCATCGGCACCAATCCTAAGGCGGCGGTTTTTGCCGGTCTGCGCAAGGATCGCATGATCCTTTATTCGTACATGCTGACAGGTCTGCTGGCCGCTATTGCCGGGGTTATCCTGTCAGGCCGCACCAATGCTGCAAAGTCAGACTATGGCGCGTCCTACCTGTTGCAGGCGGTTCTGATTGCGGTGCTCGGTGGCACCAATCCGGCGGGCGGCAAGGGTAGGGTGCTTGGCGTCTCTATTGCACTGATTGCGTTGATGTTGCTTTCTTCCGGTTTCCAGATATTGCGGTTTTCCAACCATTTGATCGATTTCATATGGGGTGGATTTCTGCTGATCGTTATTGCTTTGAACGCTTTCCGCAATACGGATAGATAACAGCATCAATTTGAGGGACATATATATGGCACGACGCATTGCAGTGGTTGGCAGTAACATGACCGATCTGGTGACATCGATCATCCGCATGCCTGCACCAGGTGAAACGCTGGAAGCCCCGGAATTTTCGATGGGATTTGGCGGCAAAGGTGCAAATCAGGCGGTTGCGGCAGCAAGGCTAGGCGCTGATGTACTGATGCTCACCAAGGTTGGTGACGATGTGTTTGGCCAGAGCACGATCAACAATCTCAAGGAAAATGGTATCGATATTTCCCATGTCGGTACGGTTGCCGGGACGTCGAGCGGCGTCGCGCCGATTTTTGTCGATGAGACAGGTGAGAATTCCATTCTTATTATCAAAGGTGCCAACAATGATCTGAAGCCCGCCGATATCGATGCGGCAGCGGATGATCTGAAAAAATGCAGCCTGATCCTGATGCAGTTGGAAGTGCCGCTGGAGACTGTCTATTACACGCTTCAATTTGCCGAGAAGCATGGCATCGAAACCATATTGAATCCTGCACCTGCTGCCCCGGATCTTGACCCTGCAAAAGTCACTACCGCCACTTTTGTCGTTCCTAACGAGACAGAGTTGGCATTACTGACCGGATTGCCAACCGGAACAGATGAAGAGATTGAAGAGGCGGCCCACTCGCTTATTTTCAAAGGCATCCGTACAGTAATTGTAACCCTTGGTTCGCGCGGTGCACGCCTGATAACCAAAGATCAATCAACGTTGATTGAACCGGTCAAGGTGAAGCCTAAGGACACGACAGGCGCGGGGGATGCTTTCATCGGCAGCTTCGCGCAGTTCTATGTCGAGACCGGCAAGCTTGAGGCATCATTGAAGAAGGCCGCAATTTACGCAGCAGATTCCATTACGCGCCCTGGAACGCAAAAGTCCTATGCTACTGCCGAGGTATTCGAGCAGTTCCTGGCGACCCAATCCAATCGTTGATGAGGTAGAACAGTGCTGAAAAATCTCGACCCACTGCTTAACGCCGATGTGCTCTATGCACTGAAATCCATGGGGCATGGGGACCGTCTTGTCATTTGCGATACCAATTTCCCGGGTGATTCCGTCGCTCGGCAGACAAGGCTGGGCCGCCTCCTGCGTATTGATGCTGTAACGGCACCACGTGCCGCGCGGGCGATCCTTTCGGTCATGCCGCTCGATACATTCATTGATGATGCAGCAGCGCGCATGGAGATTGTCGGAAGCCCGGATGAAGTGCCGGATGTGCAGATCGAGATGCAGGCTGAAATCGATCAGGCCGAAGGCAAACACTGGCCGATGGTATCAATCGACCGGATGGCATTCTATGAGCATGCCAAGAACGCCTATTGTGTCATCGCAACGGGAGAACGCCGCTTCTATGGCTGCTTCATCCTGACAAAGGGCGTGATACCGCCGGAAAACGCTTAAGTTGAAATAGCAGCCGTCGAATTGCGTACCACCAAAGTTGCATCCAGTAATTCGCCGGTAAGCAGAGTGGAATTGTCGCTGATGATGAAAGCGACAGCGCGTGCAGCGATCTGTTCTACCGGCTGACTGATGGTCGTCAGCCGTGGCGCAATCAGATTGGCGAGCGGGATGTCATCAAAGCCGATAATCGACACGTTATCGGGAACCTTAAGATCAAGGTCAGTTGCTGCCCGGATCAGCCCTATGGCCTGCTGATCGCTGGCTGTAGCAATTGCCGTAGGTCTGGTGTTTTCCGGGCGTGTAAGCAGCAGTTTTCCCAGGACCTCACCTGATTGATAATCGAATTGGCCTTCAGTTATTTCCGGCTGAATCCCCGCAGCGACAAGCGTATCCAGGAAACCACTGCGACGCTCGCGCGATACGGGGGAATTATTTGGCCCGGCAATATAGGCAATGCGTTTATGGCCGAGGTCCAGAAGGTGCTGTGCGGCAAGACCCGCGCCAGCGTAATGATCAACAGAAATAAGCGGATAGTTGCTCAAACGCCTGTCGACAGCAACTGTCGCGATTTCGCTCTGCCATCCTTCTGACGCGCCAAATTGCGTGGGTACGATAATCAGCCCGGTGGGATAGCTCTTGAGCAGGCTTTCGATCTGCGAAAGCTCAATCTTGGGGTCGTCATTGGTGATAGACAGCAATACGGAAAAGCCGGCTTTGGAGGCAATGGCTTCCACATGTTTGGCAAGCTCGGCAAAGAAGGGGTTGGTAATATCAGGAATGACCAGCCCGATCATATCGGTTCGGCTGCGCCTCAAGCCCCGAGCGACACCGCTCGGCCGGAAGTTTAGCTCGCGAATGGTTGCTTCCACCAACTCGCGCAACTCTTTGCCTACGGTTTCGTTTTTGGCCAGCACACGGGAAACCGTACCGACGGAAACATTGGCCCGCGCCGCTACGTCCTTAATGTTGACCATCGAGAACCTTTTCCGAATCATTAAGTCACAACTGGTGTCAGCCTTACCCCAATCGAGCGGTCTATTCCATCACGGCAGGGTGGTCGTCTGGCGCAGGAGCGCTCGATCCGGGTTTGCGGAGCAATAGAACAAGCGGGATCGAGACGATTGACATGATCATCAACAGCTTGAAGTCGTCCATATAGGCAATGATGGTAGCCTGCGTGGTAATCATTCCATCAAGTGCTGCGCGGCCTGCAGCCGTCATCGGATTGAGATGCTCCATCACCACAGGTGCATTGAAGGCATGATTGAATGGCGTCACATAAGCGGCAATCGACGAATGATTACTCTGTACATTCTCGGTGATCAGTGCGGTGACGACGGCAATGCCCACGCTTGAGCCGATATTTCGCGAAAGATTGTAAAGTCCGGTACCTTCGCCGCGCATGGCGGCTGGAAGGGTGGCAAAGGCAATAGTCGTTAGCGGAACGAACAGGAATCCCAATCCGGCACCCTGAATGAAGCCCACATAGATAATTGTCGATTGCGAAACATCCGGAGTCCAGCCGGTCATGTCGTACATCGCCCAGGCGGTCAGGCTGAAACCGAAAATCAGCAGCGCCCGTGTATCGATTTTGCCGATCATCCGGCCGACAATGAACATGCTTGCCATGGTTCCGATACCACGCGGTCCCATGACAATGCCCGCAGTGATGACGGGGTAGTCCATCAGCGTTTGCAGATAAGGCGTCATCAGCGCAAGCGAGGCGAGATAGGTCACGCCAATGACGAAGATGAAAAACATGCTGACAGAGAAATTGCGGTCGAGGAAAAGGCGCGGATTGACGAAGGATTGCTTGGCCGTAAACGTGTGAACAAGGAAAAGATAGAACGCACCGGCGCATATAAGCGCTTCAAGCTGAATTTCGGCAGAAGAAAACCAATCCAATTGCTCACCGCGGTCAAGGAAAAGCTGCAAGGTCGCGATGGCAAGGCTAAGCATGCCGAAACCGAACCAGTCCAGCTTTGCCGTGATGTTGCGTGCGGTTTCGGAGACGAAGGCAACAATGCCGAAGAATGCCAGCATTCCAATTGGCACATTGATGTAGAACACCCAGCGCCAGCTTATATTGTCCGTAAGCCAGCCGCCAATGACCGGGCCAAGCACGGGGCCGACCATCACGGAAACGCCAAACAGAGCCATGGCCTTACCGCGTTCTTCTACGGAATAAATGTCGAGGAGAATGCCTTGCGACAGGGGCACGAGTGCTGCCCCGAACAAGCCTTGCATCAAGCGAAAGATGACGATCTGCGGTAGAGACTGCGCGAGCCCGCACAGAACTGAAGCGATAACGAAGCCAACGATGGCAGTCAGAAGCACGTTCTTCCGGCCGAAACGCGCAGCCAGAAAGCCCGAAGGCGGCGTCATGATAGCTGCGGCAACGATATAGGATGTCAGAACCCAGTTTATCTGATCGGCACTTGCCGAGACACTGCCCTGAATATAGGGCAGCGCCACATTGGCAATGGTCGTGTCGAGCGCCTGCATGATCACTGCAAGAATGACAGATGCAGTAATCATGCCGCGATTGGCGACGATCGGCACATCATTGACTGTTGTTGCGGTAGACATGGTTTACTTACCGCCGAACAGGCCGTCCAAGAGTTTGGGCAGGCCGCGCGCGTGTCCGGTGTCAACGCCGATATCGACGCTCATGCCAACGCGCAAAGGAGGCTTTCCGGCCATATCATCAATGCTGACGAGCATGGGGATACGCTGAACGACCTTGACCCAGTTGCCGGTCGTGTTCTGTGCGGGCAGCAATGAAAAGCTTGATCCGGAGGCAGGGCTGATACTTGCAACAGTGCCTTTCCATTCCACTCCCGGATAGGTGTCCACACTGATGGCGACGTGTTGCCCTTCACGAACATAAGTCAGCTCTGTTTCCTTGGGGCTTGCTGCAATCCACATATGAGTGTTCGAAACGAGACTGAACCCGGCCTGTGAGGCTTGGAGATATGAGCCAATCTGCAACGAGCTGACATTCGTAACGATGCCGTCGAAGGGAGCGCGTACAATCGTCCGGTCGAAATTGCGCTGGGCATTGTCCACAGCGGATTGTGCATTCAGATAGGAAGGATTCTGTTCGACCGGCAGATCGGCGTTTCCACCAAGTTGTGCCAGCGTTGCGGCTGCTTCGGCCTTTGCAACGTCGACTTTTTGTTGAGCCGCGTCGAGATCGTGCTTGGCTTGGTCAAACGTTGCGCGTGAAGCAGAAGCGCTGGCAATCAGGTCCTGCTGACGCTGCAAAGTCTTCTGGAAAAACGGAATATCGGCTTCGGCCTGTGTGGTTTCAGCAAGCGATTGCCTATAGCTGGCCTCCAGATTGAGAATCTGATTTCGAACGACACCAAGCTGGGCTTTGGCTCCCGCAAGCGCGATGCTGTAGACGGCAGGATCAAGGCGGAACAGGACATCACCCTGCTTCACCTGCTGGTTGTCGCGAACCTCGATGCTTTGCACGATGCCGGAAACATCTGTCGATATGCCAACCATATCAGCCTGGATATAGGCATTATCAGTCGACATGACCTGGCCGCCGGTCACATAAAAGTAGCCTCCGACGATCAACACCAGTGGAAGCAGAGTGAAAAGCACGGTGCGCTTGCGGTTGCGTTTGGCCTTTGCAGGCACTGCAACGGGCTCTGGAGGCAAAGGTGCCAACTGCTCGGACGGAGCCGTTTCGATAGCAGGCTCAGGCTTTTCCATCTGAGGCGAAGCCGGCGAAGTATCTGAATTGGCAGGGATACGTAAGGAAGTTGAACCGTCAGCCATGATTTTTCTCTCTAGTCCGTGACCGGCGTTTGGCATGCGTCGACCAGATTTGTTTTCATTAAGGTAAGGGTACGTATGAGGTGCTTGCGATCTTCATCGGGTACATCGGCAAGTGCTTCCGAACGGGTAAGCTCTGCGACGCGGCGGATACCATCCAGCAGAGGACGCGCCTCTTCGCGCGAAAACAGCAGGCGGATGCGCCGGTCAGTCGGATGTTTCCGGCGCTCAATCAACCCGCGCTGCTCAAGCTTGTCGAGAATGCGAACAAGCGTGATCGGCTCAATTTCCAGCAATTCTGCCAGCCCGGCCTGATGAATACCTTCATTCTTCGAAAGATAGGCAAGCGTCTGCCACTGGGACCTTGTCAGGCCCAGGTCTTTAGCCCGCTGCTCGAAACGTTTGCGCAATAGCCGCGCAACTTCATGCAGAAGAAAGCTGAGTGTCGGTGCATTGTCCATGATGGGAAGGTGGCTACTCGTAAGTATGCTTATAACAGCCATACATATAGCATGGATTAAATGGCTTACAAGCGACAGCTTACCTCAGGAGGATGTCAAATCGCTGTGATGCAAATCCGGGATCGAATTTAACTTACGGTCATATTGGGGTTGTTATCGTCATTCAGTATCTGCCAGAATAGCAGGTGAATTGCGTACCGCTTCTGTTGAAACGGTTCGGGTGGCTGGCGCCGACATTAAGGAAGCGATGGATGAAGGGTATAATTCTGGCGGGCGGCAGCGGCACGCGCCTTTATCCGCTTACAATCGCAGTCTCCAAGCAGATGCTTCCGATCTATGACAAGCCGATGATCTATTACCCGCTGAGCGTACTCATGCTGGCCGGGATACGGGATATTCTCGTGATATCGACGCCGCACGATTTACCGCTTTTTCGAAAGCTGCTGGGAGATGGCAGTGCATTCGGGGTCAATTTTTCCTACGCCGAGCAGCCGAACCCAAACGGTTTGGCCGAGGCATTCATCATTGGTCGCGACTTTATTGGCGATGACAGTGTGGCCATGATACTCGGAGACAATATTTACTTCGGTGACGGGCTTTCGAACCTTTGCCAGCAGGCATCGCTCGCAGCAAAAGGTGGAACTGTTTTCGCCTATCATGTTGATGATCCGCAGCGATATGGCGTTGTCGAATTTGAGAAAGCCACCGGCAAGGCGTTGAGCATCGAGGAAAAGCCGCTAAGGCCAAAATCCAGCTGGGCAGTTACAGGCCTGTACTTTTACGACAATGAAGTGGTCGATATCGCAAAGTCCATCAAGCCATCCGGCAGGGGCGAACTCGAAATAACCAGCGTCAACAATATCTATCTGGAGCGCGGTGACTTGCGTGTGCAGAAAATGGGGCGGGGCTATGCTTGGCTCGATACGGGTAGTCACGACAGTTTGCATGATGCCTCGTCCTTTGTTCGCACGATTGAACTCCGGCAGGGTATTAAAATTGCCTGTCCTGAAGAGATCGGCCTTGAATGGGGTTGGGTAAGCCCGGCTCAGGTGCATGAACGTGCAGACAAAATGGGAATGACCGATTACGCCCTGTATCTGCGGCGGCGTGCCGATGAGGTCACGAGATCATGATTGAAGTCCGCCCTCGCGCGCTTGAAGGCGTTCTAGAGATTTTGCCGCGAAAACTTGGTGATGATCGCGGGTTCTTCTCCGAAACCTGGAATGCCGAGAGCTTTGGCAATGCCGGAATAAATCTGCAGTTTGTTCAGGATAATCATTCCCTCTCGGTAAATAAAGGCGTTTTGCGTGGGCTGCATTACCAATTGCCGCCGCGAGCTCAGGATAAGCTTGTACGGGTAATCAGGGGCGCAATCCTCGATGTGGTTGTGGATATCAGAAAAAGCTCGCCGACATTTCGCCAGTGGTTATCATTGGAGGTTTCTGCCGCAAGGTGGAACCAGATACTTGTCCCTAAAGGATTCGCCCATGGGTTTGTTACATTGGAAGACAACACGGAAGTCGTTTACAAAGTGACTGATTATTACTCCGCAGCACATGACAGGTCATTGCGTTTTGATGATGCGGCGATAGGCGTAGACTGGCAGGTGGACGTTTCCAAGGTTCAGCTATCTGACAAAGACCGAAGCGCACCTCTACTGGAACAGGCGGACATATTTGTCTGAGGAATATATATGAAGATTCTCGTGACAGGTGGTGCTGGTTTCATTGGCTCTGCCGTTTGTAGGCAATTGGCATACAATCCATCGAACCACGTGGTGAATGTTGATAAATTGACCTATGCTGGAAATCTGGCATCCCTTCGTCAGATTGAAAGCCAGTCAAACTACTGCTTCGTTCAAGCCGATATCTGGGACGAAGCCACTATCCTTGCGATATTGCATAAATACGAGATTGATGCGGTTATGCATCTTGCTGCGGAAAGCCACGTCGATCGTTCAATCGACGGTCCCGCCGCTTTTATCGAGACCAATATTGTGGGGACATTCCGGCTTCTGAATGCAGCTCTTACCTATTGGCGGGAACTGCCGGAGCCGAAACAATCGGTATTCCGATTCCACCATATCTCCACGGATGAAGTCTTCGGCGATCTGCCTTTCGACGAGAGCATTTTTACAGAAGAAACACCTTATGCTCCGTCGTCCCCCTATGCGGCCTCGAAGGCTGCATCAGATCATCTTGTACGGGCATGGCATGCAACCTATGGCCTGCCGATTGTACTATCCAACTGCTCCAATAATTACGGACCATATCATTTTCCGGAAAAGTTGATCCCGCTCACGATCCTCAATGCATTGGAGGGGAAACTGTTGCCGGTCTATGGACAAGGAGCGAACGTGCGAGACTGGCTCTTCGTTGAAGATCACGCGCGGGCACTCGAGCTTGTTGTGAAACAAGGCAAACCCGGTGAGAGCTATAATATTGGCGGCCGTGCCGAGCGCACCAATCTGCAGGTCGTTGAAGCCATATGCAATGTTCTTGATCACAAGCGTCCGCTGCCTGGAAATACATCGTATCGTGACCTGATCTCCTTTGTTGCTGATCGCCCGGGGCATGACCGGCGATATGCGATTGATGCTACCAAGATTGGACTGGAGCTTGGATGGGAACCGTCCGTGACGTTTGAAGCCGGACTCGAGCAAACCGTACAATGGTATCTCGATAATGATTGGTGGTGGCGGCCGATCCGCAGCAATTCTTATGCTGGTGAGCGACTGGGCGGCATTTCATCAAAAGGCGCTGCATGAGAATCCTCGTCACTGGACGTCATGGGCAGGTTGTTAGAAGCCTTGTTGAACAGGCGGCCGGGCAACCGCAGATTGAGCTTTGCACCTTGGCACGTCCTGAAATCGACCTGACTGACATACATAGCGTTGCGTCAGCTATCCATGCTGCAAAGCCGGATATTGTCATTTCGGCAGCGGCATATACAGCTGTCGATCAGGCTGAGGATGAGCCCGAACTGGTGGAAGCAATCAACGCACACGGTGCAGGTGCAGTTGCCAAAGCGGCAGCGGATGCGGGAGCCTCGGTTATCCACCTTTCCACCGACTATGTTTTTTCAGGCGAGGGCGACAGGCCTCACAAGGAGGACGACTTCACTGGCCCACGAACTGTCTATGGCAAGACGAAACTGGAGGGTGAGCATGCCGTTGCGGCTGCAAATCCGCGTCATCTGATTTTGCGCACCGCATGGGTCTATAGCCCGTTCGGAAAGAACTTCGTCAAGACCATGCTGCATCTCGGTGAAACGCGCGACCAACTTTCCGTTGTTTCAGACCAATGGGGAAATCCGACCTCCGCCACCGATATTGCCGATGCAATCCTGCACGTCGCAGGACGCTTACAGTCGGATAGTGCTTTCGCCGGTTTTGGGACCTATCATCTGGCAGGTTCGGGCCACACCAATTGGAGCGGATTTACCCGTGCGATCTTCGCACAGGCGGAAACGCTCGGCAGATCGCATGTCGATGTAGATGACATTCCGACGGCACAATATCCGACTAAAGCATTGCGTCCCTTGAACTCTCGTCTCGACACGGAAAAGTTCACGCGTATTTTTGGCTGGGAGGTTCCCCACTGGCAACAATCAATGGCGAAGGTGGTTACTCGCCTGTTGCAGACACCTGAACTCTAGCTGTATTTGCGCAGCTGCGCTGCAGCCTGTTGCAACCCCCATTGAAGCAACTGTTCAGCGCGGGCCTCACTGGCAGCCTCGGCATAGCAGCGCAGTTCCGGCGCATTTCCGGAAGCGCGATAATGCACCACCTCGCCAGTCGCAAGCATTACACGCACGCCGTCGATGGCATCATTGGACTGAACGGTGCCAACAGGTGCGAAGAAGTTCGTTTGCTGTGCTTCATCCAGCAAGCTCTGCAAAAACGGACCACTGAGCGTTGCCTCTACATGCTCGATACGGCCGCTACGAGTGAAACGCGCTGGTAGATCGGACAGTAGTTTGGACAATGGCACATTGCCTTTCGCTGCCATCCCAAGCACGGCGATGATCGGCAGCATCGCATCGCGGGTTGGCAGTGCCGATACCGAGCCACCACCCAGACCAACTTTTGATCCGAGCAAGACGCCGCCATTGGCTTCAAAGCCGACAACACGCTGATATCCGTCTTTGGCAGCCTGTTCCATTCCTTCGATGACATAAGGAGAGCCGACTTTGGTGCGATATACTTTGCCGAAGAGGCCGCTAAGTTCGATGGCAGTGTTGGACGTGACTGGCGTTACCACCGCATCGGCATTTAAAAACCGCGCTGTAAGCAAGCCGAGACTATCGCCGCGAATGAAAGCACCGGTTTCATCAGCAACCAGCGGCCGGTCCGCATCGCCATCAGTGGAAACCAACGCATCAAGCCGGTATTTTTCCGCGGCATTAGCGGCGAGCGTAACATCTTCCGGACGCAGGGCTTCCGTATCAACGGGCACGAAAACATCTGAGCGGGCGATGGCGACCGTCTCTGCGCCGAGCGCGCCAAGGACACGCACGATAAGATCACGTCCGACGGAACTGTGCTGATAGACGCCAATGCGCTTGCCTGCCAGCACACCGGTGGCGAGCATCGACATGCAGCGTTTTTCATATTCCGCCAACGCTGCCGGTGAGATTTCCCCCGCATAGTCAGGCGTAGAAGCATCGGCACCGGCAAGATCGAGCGCCGCCAGAATGCCAGCTTCGTCAGCTTTGTCGATTTCACCGTCTGGACGGTAAAACTTCAATCCATTGCGATCTGCCGGAATATGGCTTCCGGTTACCATGATTGCAGGCAGCTTTTGGGCAAGCGCCCGCAAGGCTAGTGCGGGCGTTGGCAGAGGGCCGCTATTTTCGACCTCCATGCCGAAGACCTGGGCAGCATCGATACAGGCGGCGGCGATTCGCGGGCTGCTGTCTCGCAGATCATAACCAACCAGCACTTTGCCGCCGGGGGCAATGCCGTGTGCTCTGTCCATGTGACGCAGGAATGCCAGCGTGTAGGCCCGGCAAACTTCGTCCGGCAGTTCAGTCACCAGACCGCGAAGGCCGCTCGTTCCAAATTTTAAACTCGTCATGGTTGCTTCTTCATGCCTCAAGCTGGAGCACAGCGATGTGCAGCTTTGAGAACCATATCGACAGGGGAGCCTGTTCGACAAGACAAAACAATTGTCCAAAAGATGCGATGAAGGGGTTTGCAATCCGGTGGAATTCAACTATATGACGACCCGCATCACTTGATGCCCCGTCGTCCTGAAGGACGGCTGTTGGGGAATAGGTTAACGGTAGACCCACGGACTCTGACTCCGTTAGTCCTGGTTCGAATCCAGGTTCCCCAGCCATCGCTCTTTTTCTCAATAAAATCAACCACCTAGATGATTTTAGAAAATCACAAGTGTTACAACTTTGTGGATGCTCCACTTGGAAATCTGCTCGATAAATGTCGGTGTATTCTCAATGCCGTTTCGGTGTTGCTTTTTTTTGAGAGCAAAATTGGTGAATTGACAGAATCGATCTCATTTGATTTCCTTCGTTCAGGCAAGTGCAGCCTGCCGCTCGCGCCTTTTTGGAATGGTGAACGCACCCAATATTATGATTTGACCTCTGGGCGGTCCGCTCAGCAATGCGAGCACTGACACTCTTTGAAGATCGCCTAGAAGAGGATCAAATAATGCATAGTTTTCTCAATGCGAAAGCGATGGCGCGAATATTGCGCCAATCACTCGCCAATCAGAACCTTCATCTTTCGCACAGCGCTTGCTTGGAAATTGTCGCGTATCAGTTTGGATTTTCTGATTGGAATACTCTCTCTGCACTTGTTCAAGCAGCAACGCCGAAGGATAAGGCGTATGTAATGGCAGATGATTGGTTTTCTGCCGGTAATTCTGAGTATTATCGGATGGGTTTGGATCATACATCGCCGGGGACGGCGGTAATAGAATGCGTTATTGAGCGCAAGAGCGGGCTCAATGTTAAGGCAGCGGGCATTTCAACAATGATGCAAAGCATCAGCGCTGCCAGCTATAGGAACGATAAGATACAATTGACTGCGCATATTCGCGCAGAGGATGCTGATACCGGAACCATATGGTTACGCGTCGATAAAGAGGCTGGCTCTTCGTTGCGATTTGACAACATGATGCAACGGACAACGGATGGTGCCATTACGGGAACCACAGGTTGGCTTGAACGAAAGATTATTCTCGACGTGCCTGAAGAAGCAGAGAGCATTCACTATGGGTTCTTTTTGAAGGGCTATGGTAAGGTTTGGGCTCGGAAATTTAAACTGGAAATCGCAGCAGACGACACCGAGACGACGGAGCTAGGTTCAATTGTGGACAAGCAATATATTCTGAACCAACCAGCCAATCTCGATTTCTCTGTTGTGAAGCGCACACTCTCGAATCATGGGCGTCAGCAGAGACCACAGTCATAGTTCTAGCTTGGCCCGCCGGTGAAGATCGGCGGGCCAATTGCTCTAAGGCTATAGGACTATTCAGCCTTCGGATCGCTGCTATCCCGCGATACGCGATAGGCTTCAGCGTCCGGCAACGCATCCTTCATCTGCGCGGAAATCATGCGCTCAAGATCGGACTTGGCTGAAAACGCTACAGGTGAAGGCATGAGCGCCTTTCGCAAGTTTTTAAACATCTGCAAGACCATTATGCTGCATCCTTCGTTTCGCTGGCGACAAATGCAGGACGAAAGCGCGGATTTTCCTCCGCTTCTTCTGCTGCCTGTTCCCAAGCTGCATACGTCTCCGCGTCTACATTATTAATGTCGGGTTCTTCCGGCGTAATAAGGCGCTTCGACTTAAGGTCATCGAACGCCGCGCGGGCAATCTGCACATTATAAAGCATACCAAGCAGATCGTTTTCGATCATTTCAAGATCACTTTCGGGGTCGTCGGCTAAGTCGATATTGAAGTGAATTTCAACGTAGTCGCCGGTAAGCTCAAGAAGGTTAGCTACACGATGAGTGTAATAATCCTTATTACCAAACCTGTCGTAGGTGGTAACTTCCGACTGCGCAAACTCTGCAAAAAGCTCATTCTTGGTAAGCGTTGCGGCGGGTGCGTTGTTTGCATTGTCGATGTTCGCCATGGTATAGTCCTATCTGGCCTTTGGCCGCTGAATGTTGATTTTGTAGGTCTGCATTCCATTTATCTGCCGGATGGTTGCACCCGTCCGGCAGGTCTTGCTTTGAGGGCTTATTCGCCCGTCACCTTCCATTGCGGGAAGGTCCAACGCACCTGCTTATCAAGCTGGTCGCGCATCTTCTTAAGCCTCGCCATGTCGGCGAAAGCCTGTTTCTTTTTGTCGGAAACGGTTAGGTCGGATTGTTCAAGCTCTGAAATCCGGGCGTCTATCTCATCCCGCTTATAGTCGTTGACGATCTTGGCCAGCGCTGCCGTTGCATCAATTAGCTGACCAATCATGATTTCCGCACGTGCAAGCGAATTGGTCTGGCCGTAATACACGCTGTTTTCGGGGTTCTCTGCAAAAAGCGTTTCAATCTCGCCGGTTGCCGACTTCGGCGCGCTGTCGTCACTGAAATCAGGCGGCTCAATCCCGGCAGTGTCCATACACATGGTAAAGGTCTGCTGCTCACCGTGATTGTCGAAGAATTCGAAGAACGGGGTTCGCATGATTGCCGCAACGGCTGGACCTTCAGCGGATTTGATAGCTTCCACTTTTTTAGCTTTCCGGCGTAAACGCCAGTTTCGCTGGATTTCTGCGTTAGTGAGCGCCATGTCGTATCTCCCTGATGATTACGCTTATGGCATAATGATAATCATTACGCAATAGCCGTAATGGGATTTTTATGCTGTGACCGCAATAATTTTCCCTTCATCCTGCCCGTTGAAGATACCCATAGGCCAAACGCCAAGGTCGCCGACGCACTCAATGATGCGACTGCGTAGGTCGTCGGGCGCTGCCGCGTCGAACGTCCGAGCGATCTGCTCAAGCTGGTCAATCATGGCGTGGTATAGGTGACTGTGATGGTAGCACTGCGGTTCGGTCATTGGTGTCCTCATGGGCTGATTTGCATAAGAATCATGACACGCCGAAATCGAGGGCGCAATATATAAAATATAATAAGATCATATGGTTGGAGTAAGTAAGCGCTTACTTAAGACGATGCAACTCCGTAAATATGATCCAAAATTAACCCACCTGGAACATGCGTGAGATGTCAAAAATATTGCTACCTGATCGATATTCGAGATATCGTCGAAGCCTATCAATGGGAGAATAAAAATGCAGGTCTATTTCGACATTCGTCATCGCGACACGATCATGAGCAGCAACGGATCAACCCACATCGTGCCTGCTAATCACTGGTCCACCGATGGCGATGATCCTACACCTCTGTTAAGCCACGATTGCGGCACGTTCTTAGAAATGGAGCGCGTCATAGATGACATGATCCGCGATCTCGAAACCCTTCGCAAAAAGGCACGCCGCAAGTTCGCTAGTCTGGAAAAAGCAGGGGCAGTGTCTTTAGGCTTCGAATAACGAATGGGTCATCACTCGAACCTTCGGTTCTCGCCTGCGCGGCCTTCGGCCTTGCCGCTCGCTTGCGCTCGCACGTTTGCTTGGTATCTTTAATTTACTCTCATAATAATACCTGCGGGAATAGGACTTATTCCCCCTCGACTGAAACAACCTATATAAGCCGACACAAGGTCGGCGGTCGTATTAGTCGAGGGGGATTTTCTGCGTCAAACAGGTGGTGAAGAGTTCTGGTTTGTTAAACCCACTAGGCGGCTTCCATTTGCCTAGCAGCACTCCGACATCCTGCCCCGGAGGGCAAAGCGGTAAGCGCCACGCATGGACTTTCCTTCAATCCATACATGACCGAACGTTGTGGTTTCTAAACAAGTCAGCTTTTCACAGTGCGTTCGTCTTTTTATTGCATCCATTCCACGCGGTTGCCCGGTGCGGCGATAACCTTGCTGAAGCGTCCGATGTTCTCCATCGGGGAGCGGTCAGCATGATCTTCCGTTCGTCTCTGGCTGACTGATAGCGCCGGTCAGGTTCCCGGTATCGCCCTCGCATTCCAAGGCCAGTATGTTTCCTTGGAAGCTAACAACGCTCCACAAGGGGCGCTGCATTCTGACTTGACAGAGAAGGATTTTAATCCTATATCTTAATCGCTGTCAGAAGCAGCATATTCTAGGCCCTCGACAGAAAGCACACTGTCGGGGGCTTTCTCGTATTATAGCAAGATCGTTGGCAAAGTGCGTCGATAAGCTAAAAAATCTCTATAGCTACCTTATACAGGAAAACATTCCGCAAGTGAATCCCTTCTCAAAGGGACATAGCGACTCGCTGGAAGCGTTTCGGGTCAAGACTGAGGAAGGCGAGGCGGCACGCGAAAACGTGCCGGTGACTCGCTGTGAGTCAAACAGCGTTGCTAAAACTCTGCACCAATTCCGCCGATACCTTCCAAATGCCGCTTTCGGTGGTATTGGACCATTCCTTGCACGTCCACTTCCGGGTGCACGGCTCGCCGAACGGCTGGAAATAAAACTGCTGATGCCCGCCCATGCGTTCAAGGAAATCCACAATCTCCCGCATCTGGTCATAGGTGAGAACATTCCACGTGAGCGACACGGCCCTGCGGATATGATTGATGCCCTTCGGCGTAGGCTGGCTGTAGCCGTCGCCAAAGTCGGATTCCCAAAGGTTGACGGTCGGCTTGTGCGCCGTTCCGGGTGAGGGGCCAACGGGCGGTTCAAAGGTAGGGATAGGCATGTTAGCGGCTCCGAGAGTTAAGGAAATTACCGGGACGTGAATTTTTTCGAATCTCGCCTGCTACAAGGCCCTTCATCTGCTGTTCCAACTGCTTGCCGACGCGGGCGGCAAGGTCGGCGTTCTGTGCCGGTTCCCCGCCGTTTGCGTTCACGGTGACATTCGTATTGATGTTGATGGGCGTGGCTGCGGCATTGCTGTTCGCGGGCTTCAGGTCCGGCTTGCGGATCGAAGGCGCGTTGCCGACAAAGCCACCTTCAGCAAATCCGCCGAGCGCTCCCCGGTGAAGGGCTTCAAGGTTTCCGACGCCGATGCGGCTGGTTGCCCTCTTGCTCAAAACATATTCGCCCTTATGCACGACGCCAGCGGGCTGATACTTCCCGCCGTCGCCGGTATAGCCGCCTTCAGAAAAGCCGAAGATTGCGCCGAGCAATCCGGTGCCAGTGCCGCCAAACAGTCCGGCAAGCGGTCCCTTGCCGAGCAATGCGGCCTGAAGCGTTGCGTCAATCAGGTTATTCAAAAGACCCTGCAATGCACCGTTCAAGGTCTGCGTGCCGGTCAAAAGGCCGGAAAGGGAAGACGTGAAGCTTTCTGCAAAATACTGCTGCGCATTCTTCAAGCCTTCCGTCGAGGTCGCCACCTTCTGGTTCTCGCCGTCAAGCTGCTGCGTGAGGGTGATCTTTTCGCGAATCTTCGAAAGTTCCTGATCGGAAAGCGTGATGCCCGCACGCTTGGCTTCCTGCTGCGCCTGATAGACGGCAAGCTCAATCCGCTGCTGCTGCGCTGACATGCCGGAAATCGACTGTTCAAAGCGGGCAAGGTCCAAACCTTCCTGAACCGACTGGTTCAAGCTCTTGCGGGCTGCGTCCTGCTGCTTGATAAGTTCGGTCTGCTGCTTCTGACTGTCGGTCGGTGCAAGCGGCTGCGCTCCGGTCGGCGTCTTCAAATAGGTATCGCGGATCGTGCCATCGTCGACACGGCGCAAGCCTTCCCATTCATTGCGAAGTGCTGCCGGATCATTGCCACGACGCCGAAGCAGGGCGCGGGCAAGTTCGTCCTGCGTCTTCTCATCATAGAGCCGGTCGCCGGAAAGGCCGAGTTCCTTAATCAGCCCTTCCAAGGTTGCGCCGGTGATCTGATAGCGGCCAAGTGCCGACGAACCCTTGCCGTTTCCGTAAAGGGCGCGGTTCGCCGGGTCGGCAAGCATCTGCCGCTGAAGGGCGCGGACCTGATTAAGCGTCATGCCGGTCAAGTTCTGAGCGCCGCCCGTCCAGCGCCCATTATCGAGCGTGGAATTGTAATCCCCGCCGCTTTCAACGCTGGCAATCAAATCGAGAATATTGTCGTGCTTGCCGAACCGGGCGATGGTCTTGCCACGGTTGGCAATGTCGGTCACGTTCATGATTTCGGACATGGTGCGGGCATTGCCAACGGCGCGCTTGTAGGCCGCGTCAATGCCGTCAATCGTGGCAAGGGTATCAAGTTCTGCCTTCAGGTCCGGCACGAGATTCTTCAGATCAGTAAGTGCAGACTTAAAATTCGCCGCTGCGGTCGTGTTCGAATTCAAATTGCCGGACAGGCTGAGCGATGCCGACGACAATTCCTTAAGCGACTGCTTGAATTCATCGCTGCCACCCGTCACTTCAAGAATCTGCCTGTCGAGGGCTTCAAGGTCACGCTGAAGCTGTGGCAAGGCCAGCTTGCGGCCCTGTTCGCCGGAAGCTTCAATGTTCGCGATGGCCTCAACAATCTGGCGACGGCTTTCTGAAAGGCGCTTTAACTGCTCTTCAGGCGAGTTGTGGCGGTCAATCACTGCCTGCTTGCGCCTGCCGCCCGGATCACCGGGATTATTGATGACATCAATGACCTTTGAAGCAACGCTAACACCTTCGATAGCGGCCTGCTTGGCATAAACCATGAAGTTGCGCCACATGGTCGAAAATTCCTTATCGATCCGCTTGGCAGATTCAATCTGTTCGTCGCTGAAGGTCGCGGCCTCACTGCGCAGCTTCTGAATTTCGGTGACGGACATGCCGAGAACCTTGGCAAGCTGTTCCGCGCCGGTTCCGCCGAAAAGCTCATCAAGCGCACTAGCGCGATCAGCGTTGCTCAATTCCTGAAGCTTGCCGATAATCTCATCAAGGAACCGGTTCGGGTCTTTCAACTTCTCTGCAACATCGGTCGCGGAATAGCCAAGCCGTTCGAATGCGTCTGCGGCGGAACCCTTGCCAGTTCTCGCGAAGTCACTACCGCGAATGTTTAACTCCTTGAGGGCGTCGGTCACACCGTCAATGCTCATGCCGGTGGCCGTGGCAACATAGCTCCACTGCTGCCAAACCTCCGCCGATACGCTAGCCTTGCGGGCTTCACGGTCTACTTCGGCAACTGAGTTCGCGATTTCCCTCAAGGCGATTGCAGCACCGCCGACGCCAGCGACAATTGCGCCGCCCTTGAGAAAGGGCGCAAACATGCTTTCCATCTTTTCGGCGATAGAGGCAGAAGCCTTGCCGACTGACTTTTCCATATTCTGTGCGGACTGCCGGGCGCGGCCTTCCATCTTCTTGAAATTGTCATTCGTGCTTTTATAGGCGCGGGCCATATCCCGATCATACTTGTTCATGCGAGCCTCAAGGCTCACGATAAGACGCTGTTCATCCATCATTTCATAAATCCTTATGCTGCTGCCGTTTCGGACCAAAGGCGGCCCATAAAGTCGGCGTGTTCGTCGGTATCCATTTCGAGAATTGAGCGCCGGTTATCGTTCGCCACGGCGCGAGATACGGCCATTACTGCGGCAACCGCGCCGTCAATGCGGTCGGTCTTCGTGGCCTTGTGCATCCTCACAAGTCCGGTAACGTTGCGGGAAGCCACAACGCTATCGAAGTGATGCCGAAGAACCGGGTGTCCGTTGTGGCGGATCATGCGACCATTCACGGTGCGCTCAAGGTCGCCGATTGCCGGTCCCATGGTGAGCGGGGCCTGTCGCATTTCCACGGTCGGAATGCCGTCATCATAAAGCCGCTGCATGGTCTGCCGGGCAAGGTAAGGGTCGAAAGCTACTTCCTGCACATTGTCATTGTCGGCACAAATTTCGCGAATGTGCTTTTCAACGGCTTCCGGTTCGATGACCGGACCGTCAATGACCGTAATCAAACCTTCGTCGCGCCATTGCTCATAGGGAACGCGGTCACGATCAGAACGGGCCTTCAGGTCATCGCCGGGAACAAACAGCCAAGGATGCACGGAAATCCTGCCATCCGGGTGACGCCATGCGCCGACAACGGCAGTCAAGTCGCCATTCTTCGACATATCAACGCCGATGAAACAGGGCAGGCAAGCGAGGTCGGCAAGATCAAAGTTAGGATCAAGCCCGGCGTCATAGGTCGCCATATCAAATAGCGGGTCGCGGGAATGCGCCTGCCAGATGTTCAGATTGAACTGTTGAAAGGCAAAACATTCGGCAGGGCGGTCGGCTGCTTCCTTTGCTGCCGTGCGCAAAGCGTTCAAATTCGGAAAGCCATGAGCAAGGCCGGGATTGACGCGATGCCATACAGCTTCGTCCTGCCAATCCTCGCCGGGTGCGGCTTCAAAGATGATCGGCAGATATGCCGGATTGTCGATTTCGCCGAGCGCGACCTTGCGGGCATAGTCGTATTCAGTGAAGCCGAGATTTTCCGAACCACGTCCGGCAGTCGTGGCAATCACCATAAGCGTGCCGCTGGTCTTCACCATGCCGGACTTCAGCGCTTCCCAAAGGTCGCGGCCCTTCCACACATGGATTTCATCAACCAGCACAAAGGCGGGCGTCTTGCCGTGCTGTGCTGCTCCATCGCTGGAAATAGCCTGAAGCTCAACGCCTTCAGCCTTGAACGCGATCTTCTTGGCGCTGTTATGCGCGTCATAGATGCGGGTCGCCGCTACAAGTCGCTTGTCCATGCGGACGATGTTTGCGGCTTCCTTGAAGCCGAGACCGGCTTGCTCGCGGTCGGACGCGGCAAAGATCACCTGTCCGGCAGGAACATGTTCCGGGCCGATGGTGTGAAGCAGGGCGAGGGCTGCGGCGAGGCTGGTCTTACGGTTGCCACGCGGGATCATCCAAAACACGGTTTCAACAATCCGCCGTTCGTCCGGGTGCCGGGGTCCATAGATGCGCCGGACAATTCGTTCCTGCCAATCATAAAGCTGAAAGTATCGACCGAGCGCGGTGCTGTTCGGATGCTTCAACAACCGGAGAAACTTCACAGCCCGCTCGCCATAGCCGAACGGATCGTCAATCGGGCTGCCGTCAAAAATCCATTCCGGATAGGTGCTTTTCGCCATCAATGCACCTTCAGCGGATTGTCGCTGTCGTCATCGTCATTCGCGGCGCTGCCGACGCGGGCGCGCGATACCGGTGACAATCCGTATTCTGCGGCAAGCTGCCGGGCGGTTTGCATTGCCCGGTTCTGCATTCCGAAGAGAACCTTATCCAAACCAGACACGCGGAACAGCGCTTCGATTTCCCGGACGCGGCCAACGGCAACGCAATAGTTTTCGACGCCGGTTAAATCCGCCTTGGTAATAAGACGATCTTCAATCAAGCGCGGCATGATACGCTTCCATTCGGCGCGTGCTTCCTCCGTCATCCACTTAGGTGCGGTCGGTGCCTTCGTGAGCGGTGCGCGGTCGGGCGTAAGTGCGGGCTTAATGCCGCGAAGATGGGTCATGACGTTGCTACCGCCCTAAGTTCAAGGGCGCGCCGCCTGCCAATTTCCTTGATTTCCTTCAGATCATGGGCTGCACCATTGTAGAGAACGCGGTCGGCGGTGGTGATGCCGGGAAGATAGCGCACGCGGAAAACGATAGTGCCGTTCTCTGCCTCGCCAAATCCGGTCAAGAATTCGGTTGCCGACTGCTGAATTACTTCGGCGCGGATCGTGGCAATATTCGTCCAGGCGGTGACGACACTGCCGGACGGCTTTACGATTTCCATCAACCGTTCAATGGAAATGCTGCGATCAAGCTTCCCGGCGCGCATTAGATAATCCACCGGATAAGGGCTTCGACGGAAAGCACGCCATGACCATAAGCCGGGTCCGGGTCACGCGGATAAACAGCGCGGGTAACGCGGAAATGGTCACAGTATCCGCCGTCAATCTCGATAGTCTTATCGAGTGCCATAGTCGCGGCAAAGGCGATTTCCTTGGCTGCATCCTCGCCAGCGTTAAGCGTCCAGATATGAAGGTCGAGATAAACCCACGCGACACGCTGTGCGGTATAGTCATAACCCTGCAAAGCGGTGTTGCCGTCACTCATTATAATGCACGGCGTCTTATCCGGGCGCGAGCCACCGGCGCGGATATGGTTCGCCGGGACAAGGGCGCTGACTGCTGGATCACTGGTAAGCGCGGCGCGAATAGCGGTCTGAAGGGCAAGGGTAGGTTCAATCATTGGTTATTCCATGCGTCTTTAATCGCCTTCTTGGCAGCGCGATTAATTCGGTTCTGAAGGCGCGGGCGAAGCAACCGGAACGCGGGCCAAAAGAAAGGCTGGGCGTCGGTATCGTTGGTCCCGTATTCAACAAGGTGCGGGTAACGAACATCGGTGTTACCGACAGTCACAATCACTTCGGTTTCACCGGCAATGCGGGAACCGCCCGGCTGCGAATATGCGGGCGTGGTATGACCGGGCGGGGTCACGGCAATGCTGTCGATCAGTGCGCCGGTATCACGCGAAGTTTCGGCAAGGGCCTTCTGATGCTGCGCAAGCTCATGGCCGGACTTTAGCAAGGCCGAATTAATACCCTTCCTTGGCGCAAGCCGGATACGATCAATAGCCGCGAGAGTCGAGGCAAGCCCGTTATCGTTCTTATTCGCCATCGCCGAACCACTTTTCACGGTAGGAATCGGCAACACTGGTCACTCCATAGGGCGCAAGCTGCATGGAAATACCGAATGCAACGGCTTCCCGCTGCTCATAATAGAAGGAAACCAGCTTCAGAACGGCAAGCTTTAGGTCTGCCGGAATTGGATCGAAATCCACAATCGGCTTTCCGATGTAGTTGCCAAGCCAGACTTCAGCGGCGTCGACATACAATTCAATAAGCTCATCATCGGTCGTGCCGTCGATATTCATGTGTAATTTCGCAAGCGAAAGCGTGACGCTGCTCATGCGTTTTCAACCTTTTCAGAAAAAGTTATTTCGGGACTGTCTTGTAAAGCGCTCCCCCCGCCGGTTCCCTTTGAAGGGGCAAAGTTGGAAGATACCCCCGGCCTGCCATGCGCGTGCCTACCCATGCGAGAGAAGGGCGGTTCGGCCATGGCGAGTTCAAGCGGCCAACCACGGCGCAAGCGGCTTTCAACGGTGCGAGGCTCAACGCCACCTTCACGCGCAAGTTCGGCGCGGCTCATCGGGTTACGGCCACGCTTGAATGAAACGGCGGCAGCGAGACTACCGTGCTTGTTCATGCGCACGCATAATGCGTTGTAGGTGATACCCAACTCATTCGCCCATTCGTGTAAGGTCAAACAATGACCATTGACGGTGTGCTTCTGCCGGTAACGTAAACGGGAAGCAGTCTTCCGCTTCTTTTCCCGCGCCATCTGTTTGCGGCTGTAAATAGGAAGACGCTGGCCGCGATGGCCGACCTTCATGGGCGTGGTGATGGCGTCGGCAATGGACATGCCGCGTTCGAGGCGTCCAATTATGATTTCCGGGGTGATACCGTAATCAAGCGCCCATTCAACAATCGGCTGTTCGATACGGTCATAGGTGAGCATCGTTGCAGGCGTCATTGTGCACGCTCCTGCCGCTGCTTCACGCTGTTGTGGCAAGGTGCACAAAGGGGCTGCCAATTGGTGCGGTGCCAAAACAAGCTCTTGTCGCCACGGTGCGGGATAATGTGATCCACAACGGAAGCAGGCTTGCCACAACCGGGCATGGCACAATGCGTGTGCATGATAAGGTATTCGGCGCGGGCCTTACGCCATTCATGATTATAGCCGCGTGCGCGTGCTGAGGGGCGTCGTGCATCATGGCGGGCATTGCGTGCGCGGGTTGCCTGCTTCTGGCATTCACAAAGAACGCCGTGCGGGACGGTCTTGCCGCAAGTGCACAAATGAGGGGGCTTAGGCATTATGCGGCGCTCGCGATCTTCATCTTGAGGGCGCGCAAGCCTTCACGGTCAAACTGTGGATCAAGGCCATCAGCCTTCATGCGGTCGGCAAGATCGGCGTCGGGTGCGGTCTTGGCGGGCTGCTTCTCATCTTCGCTACTGCCGTGAATAGCCTTCAGCTTGGCGATAAGGCCGGAATAGGCGCGGTCGATTTCGGTAGGGGTAGCGTTCCATGCGGTGTCCGGCGTCCAGCCAAGCCAGCCGGTCGCCTTCTCATAAAGGTCGGCGTAGTAGTCCGGCCACGAAACCGGCTTGCCGGGATTGGCAACGGGCTTGCTGCTCTTTTCCGGGGCGGGAAGAAACAGCTTGCAAAGGGCAAGGATAGGCGGAATCACTACATCAGGAATATGCTTCAGCGGCACGGTGTCCAGATAGGCAAGGAAAGCGGTTGCTTCCTGCCGGTCGGTCGCGGCGATCATGATGATTTCGCGGACGGTGCCGAAGTGAAATTCGAGGATACGGCGCTCAAGGTTGAAAAAGCCGTCATGCAAGCGTTCGAGCTTGGAAGCGGCCCGCAATGACGGGCGCAAGCGCACGGTGTTGTTTTCACCGTGCAAAAGCGTCAATTCATCATTTGCGAGCCGCGAAGTCATTAAGCGGCCTTGAGCTTCAGCTTAGTCAGGGCTTCGCCCATGACGACCTTGCCACCAACGCGGCGACGGCCAACGAACTGCACAAGGTCATTTTCCGAGAACTTGGCGTAGTCAACGGAAGGATCGAAAGCGATGCGGTCCGTAATGAGATAGCCACGATGGAAGTCGCCGAAGATGATCGGCGTATTACCGGCAACGGGGTCCGGCATGTCATCGGCCATGTAGATCGGGCGATCAAACAAGCGAGCCGGTTCGCCGGACTGAATGCTGCGTTCCCAAATCAGGTTGCCGTCGCTATCCTTCAAGCCGCGAATGAAGCGCGCCGTCTTGCGGTTCATTACCCATGCACCGGCGTTCTGGTAGCTGGCCTTGACCGAATAGAGAACGTCAAGCAGGTCGTCTACGTCGAGGGCGGAAGCGCCGGAAGTCAGTTCCTGCACTTCGCCGGACGTAAGAACGCCTTCGGCCTGCGTGGTGCCGTTACCGTTTACGAACCAAGTAGACTCAAGTTCTGCGAAGCGGTCGGCGATATGGCCGGAAATCCACGACACGAGATTGACGGCACTGTCTTCAAGCTGCGAACGCGAAACAAGCACCTGAGCACCCATCATCTGCGGTTCAATGCTGATCTGTTCGAAGGTCGGTTCGCTTTCCGGCTTGGTGCCGGTTTCCGTAACGCTGCCCGGCGTAACCCGATCTACAAGGCGAGGGATGCGAAGCAGGCCACCGTCAAGCTGGATCGAGTTTGCAAGCTGGCGAATAGGGTTGCTCTTGCCGAGCTTCTCCAAAATCTGAGCAAGCAGGGTATCGTTGACCAGATTGCCACCAGTGCCGGGCGGCGCAATGGTGAGCGCCTTCCGTTCCAGAATGGTGCGCTTCAGGTCTTCGGACAGCGCCTTAACTTCGTTATCATTGACCGCTGCCGGGTGATTGTTGTTCGCCGCAAGCGGGCGATTGGCTTTCGCTTCCAGCTTATCCATGCGGGCCTTGAAAGCCTTCATTTCTTCAGGGGTAACAACCGGATCGGACTTCTGCTCGACTGCCGGTGCAGTTTGAATTTCTTCGTTTTCCATTTGATTTCCTTCGATGATGGATTTGACTTCGGTCACGCGCGCGGACGGATGAACCGGGCGACGGCAGAGCGAAATTTCGGTGATGGTGAGGTCGGTAAGAATGCGGCCACCTTCCGGGCGTGCCTTGGAACCGTGAAGCTGGTAGCCAATGGACAAGCCGGACATGATGCCAGCGCGGATACGCTGGCGTGCGGTGCGGGCCGGTGCCGCACCTTCCACAAACAAGCTGCCCTTTACTTCAAGGCCCTTGTCAGTGACTTCCATGTTTTCCCAGATACCGACAACTTCCCGCTGCTCGTGCTCCAAGATCATCGGAACCTTGGATGCAAACCGGAATGCGGACGGCTCAATAAGGTCGCCGACGCTATCCGCCGAACCAAAAGGCCATGCGATGCCGGTCACGGTGCCGGTATCGTCAATCGAGACTTCGGCCTTGATTTCGAGGTTTTCAGCTTCGATCATTCGGGCTTACCGCTCCAGCGGGCGTCCAAGATGTCGAAGGCGAGGGGAAAGATTTCCATGATCGGGCGCGGCTTGGCGTAGGTATCGACAAGCGTCTGCGCTTCTTCAGGTGACGTTCCGCCACCGATAAGGCCGGTGCGGACAATCTCAATCATGTCGGTGAAATGGAAATCCGAGTGCATGAACCGGGCATAAAGCGCGGCAATGCTCGCGTCGGTCTTCCGCTCCAATTCAAGAATCATCTCGGTCGTGAGGACGAAGTTTTTATCTCCGTCACCAAAATAGGCGGTGTGCTGCATTATTCGGCTGCTTCCTTCGCCTGAACCTTGGAAGGTTCGGGCGTCGTGTTCGTGGTGGTGTAGGGGTTTGCAAGTTCGTCGCCGCCCGGCATTGCCGGAAGGTTCATTGCGGCGCGGACTTCGTTCGGGGTCATGGCGCGCATGGCGACAAGCTTGCCAAAGATTTCGGCCCGGCCTGCCGCATCGGCACGCTGAAGGTCATCAATGACAAATTCGAAATAGTGGGTGTCGTGCTCTTCGTCGGTCAAAAGCACGGTCGCGTAGGCGTCCTGCCACTTGTCCAGCCAAGGGCGAAGGCAAAGCTGAAGGAAGCTTGCGGCCATCTGTTCGGCGTTTGACCAAGTAGCGCGTTCAAGCTGATACAACATTGAGGGGGGGACGCCGAAGATGCGGGCGATTTCATTGATCTGTTCAAGGCGATTTTCGATGAACTGTGCATCGGTGCTGGTTAGCGCGATCTGCTGATACTTCCATCCGCCGTCCAGAATGAGCGGGGTAGTCTGCTTCCCGCCGCTAAACGCAGTGCGCCATGACCGGAAGATATTGCCGATAGTCTTTGCGCCGTTGTCTTCCCCGCCGAGCTTGTTAGCGTCGTTATAGATCATTGCTGCCGGACGTGCGCCGCTGCCAAACAATTGCGCGGTGTGCCGCTCAAGTAGCATCGCAATGCCGATAGCTTCGCGGCCAAGCTTGACCGGGGAAACGCCAGCGAAGGCGGGGATATAGAGAACGTCGTGATAGGAAAGCCGTGCCTGTCCGCGTTCGATTGATACGAGATAGAAGGGTTCGCCGTCATCTTCGAACTTGCGCTGCACCTTGGAAGGGTCCAGCCGATGAAGCTCAAGGGGGCGGTCATCGGAAGCGCGGACGACTTGCGCATAGCCTGCACCATGAAGCAGGGCGTCAACGGTGAGGTCAATGCGAAGCTGCCCGGCACTGGTCCAGTCATTCGCCCGGCTATGGGCGATCTTATTGCCGTTGTGATCTTTCGACGATTCCTTGCTGTCGTCGGTTTCCCGATAGAGCTTGCAAGGTAAAGAGCCAATCGTTTCGGAGATAAGCCGCACGGCCTGAAGAACAGCCGGAACATGCATCGCAGAATAGCCAGTAACGGCAACGCCGGACGCAGTAGGGTTTACGCCGAAGATTTCACTGATAGCTGGATCATTAAGGGAAATCGCCTTTTGTTCGTTGCCAAGGCCAATAGACTTCTTGACCGTTTCAACAATGGAAGCAAAAGGCATTCAATCCGTCTCTCGTTTAACTTGAGACGGATTCTCTCATACTGCGAATCGCTTGTGAATCCCTAAAGTGATTATTTTCCTATTTTGTAGGAATTATTTCATACTAAGTGATCGATTTTTAGGTCCGGATAGGCAATTGAGGCAATCAACTCGACACGCGCTTCAAGCATACCCTGCGGCAAGGTGCCATAGCGCTGCGTCGTGGTGCCGGACGTGTGACCAAGAATGAAACCGAATTGTTCGTCCATATGCCCGGCCCGGCGAAGGGCGTCTGCGACACCATGTCGAAAACTGTAGAGGGATAGGCCGCGACCGTTCTTCAAGCCAATCTTGGTTAAGTAGCGCGGGAAGTCGCGGCTGAAGTCAGCCATCATTTGACCGCGTTCATTGCGTTCGGCAAGCGGGAACAGCCGGGGTTCGCCCGCCTTCTTCATGCTGGCGTGATATTCAATGAAGCCAAGCCTAACCAGTTCGGCATGAACAGGAACCACCCGGATAGAGCCATTGGTCTTCACGCTCTTGTCACCTTCGCCATCGGTCGTAATGTGCATGATCCAATGGCCGCGATCCTCGCGAACGTCATCAATTGAAAGCTGCGCAATCTCTGCCGGGCGTGCGCCGGAATACAGCATTATAAGGGGAACCCAAAACCGATGGTCGCGGATTTGCACATTTCCCGGCTTGCTCCAAAAACGGGGCGCTTCGTCACTCTGGCAACCAGTGAAGAACGGCGACTTGAACAAGCTGTTCATCTGGTCAACCGTGAAGGGCTTTGTCGTCTTGTCCTTTGACTTCTTCAGGAACATATCGGACGCGGGATTTTGAGTTAGATAGCCGTGATTAGATAACCAAGTGCAAAAAGCGCTGAAGCCGGACAGATAGCGATTGATGGTTGTATGACTGATTACGGGCTTTCCTACTGTTTCATTGTGCTTCACGATCTGCACGATCTTCATACCCTCGAAAGCCTTAGTTTCGGTCGCCTTAACCGGATACTGAAGCAATAAACCCTTCCACTCGCGGACAGCTTTCTTGTCGATCCGATGCACCGGGAAGGTGCCACCGACATATTCAACGAAAAGCCCTACGTCGCGACGTGCTTGCGCCATCGTATCGGGCTTGATCTGTTTCGGGTTCTCGCGGGCGTATTTCTCGAAAAGCTCCATGATGGTTTCGCCCGGTGCTGCGGCTTCTCGGACTTTGCCAGTTACGGGCTTAACGATAGGGTCTGTAGGTGTGCGGGTGAAGTCGCCTTCGTCGCGCTCAAAGGTGCGCTTCAGCCCTTCGATTTCGGCCCGCATCATACGTTGAGCCGTGTCTGTCCAATCCGGGTGGTCCCGGTCTACAAGCAAGCGGCCCTTGTCAACATAGTCGTCAACCTCATGAGCGATAAGGGCGGTGTTGCCGGTCGCAAGATGCTTCTGCATGTCGGTTAGCTTTGCCCGGCGCGACATAGCATCCACTTCGCGGGCGCGCTGCTTGGCCTGAACGTCAAGCGTGGCGTCAAGGATCGCCAAGGGGTCGGTGCTGGAAATCTCACCGCGTTCGGCGCGGGCAAACATGGCGCGGGTAGCCTCGTCAATTTCGGCTTGTGTCGGCGTGTTGCGCCGAGCGGTATCGTCGCGCTGAAGGGTGGCTTCGTAATGCTGCCAGACTGCAACGGCCTTGTCGTCGGCAGTTATCTCGCGGCGGGAACGGATATCTTCAAATTGCCGGTTCCAGTCTTCCACGACCGGCCACATAAGCCGCTTGGCAACATTCTCTTCCTTGGTGCCGAGTGCCTTCACAAGTTCCTTTTTGCCGATCAAATCCGCGAGATCGGTCGGAACTTTGATGCGAGCGTAGTAGCTCGCGCCGCGTCGAAGAAGATAACTTATGCGTGCCATTTTTGCCCTCGTGTAGCATCCCGGTGTTACAGTCTGGTGTTACAACTTTGACAAAAATTAGTCAATGATTACAATAAAATAAGCGAAAACAATGCCTTGAAAAAAGTTGGATTACTGTCCAGGTTCCCCAGCCAATCTTCATTCGATCTCATACTCTCCTGATGTAATCATCGTTTGCGAGCGATGATATAGGGACGGTTATCATCCGGCCTGATCGGTGATTTTACCGGCTGGATATTTCCGTAAAATCCGGTTCCAGAAACGGGCGCCACTCGCTGTAGTCATGGAGGGTTTTCTGTTCTCTCAAATTAGCGGGTTGGTCAATTCGACCGGCAGAACCTGCCGTCATTGCAACTCTTGTCATTGGTGCAAGCAAATGGCACCTTGAACGCGTGTGATTCATGCTTGCAACAAGGAAGCTCTATCTTGGCCCATAAGTTTGAAATCTATAAAGACAAAGCTGGCGAGTTTCGTGTTCGCTTCAAATACAATAGCGAAGTAATGTTCTCGACCGAGGGCTATTCGACCAAGGCCAGCGCGCAGAACGCCATTGATTCAATCAAGAAGAATGGCCCGGACGCGCCGACCGAAGATAATAGCTGACCGTGTTGTCAACTGGGGCCTTCCTTTGATTTAAAGGCAGGCAAAACCGGTTTGCGTCAGGGCGTTTGGGTCTGACGCATCTCATCACGGTATTACGTAGCGAAGATTATTGCCCGCAAGTGTTCGGGCAGACAATCATATTGCCATGCTCGTTCGACTTCCGCCCCGCTTTCGCGAGCCACGGCTTTTAGAGCATATGCTGCGGCATGAGGCGCGTGAGTTGCCACGTGTGCCGTGGCTGCAGCGTGGCCCGCTGAGCGCGCGGCGGCCACAGCTTCGGGCTCCCTCGCGTCGCGGGCAGCTTCATGCGAAGCGAAAGCCGCTTTTCGAGCCTGCGCCATTGGCAATTCTCCGCGCACCCACGCTCGGCATGCCTCAATGGCCCTCCTCGGTCGGTCATCGCAAGGGGAACGGCTTTCAAAGTGCGTAAGCACATGTTCCGCACAGTCACCAGCCCAGATCGCCAGTAGCCGATGATCTTCCTGTGAAACGATTTCCATCGCTAGCAATCCCGTGTCTCGCACTTTGATTGATTCCCACCGAAAGATGTCAAGGAACGAAGCCATTTGCCATTATTCTGCCGTCGTTCGGGTAAAGCTTTCAAGCATGATGTTCATGTCCACATTCTTCCCGCTGATTTGAACGGCCCTTGCGGCGCAACATAGCCAATCAGATCAAAACGGTCCCGCTGATGCAGAGGACCGAACGGAGAATGTATTATGCCAAACAACAAGTATATTGGCCTGACTGCGCGTCAGGTCCGGAACTTCATTAGTGATGGTTTCGTCAAAGTCGACCATGCCTTCGAAACCGATGTTGCAAAGACATGCAGGGATGAGTTGTGGGCGGATACTGGTCTATCCCCCGATAGGCCTGAAGACTGGACGCACCCCGTCATTCGAGTGACGTCCAAGTCGTCGCCTCCCTTCGTTAAAGCCGCCAATACACCGCGTTTATGTGAAGCCTACAATCAACTCGCAGGTGTGGATCGCTGGCTAGCGCCCAAGGGGCTTGGCACCTTTCCAATACGCTTTCCCTCATCTCAACCACCGGGTGACGACGGGTGGCATGTAGATGTGAGTTTCGGGGATAGCCCGGATTTTATGGAATGGCGTGCCAATGTGAAGAGTAGGGGAAGGGCCCTGCTTATGCTGTTTCTCTTATCGGACGTTGGGCTGGAAGACGCGCCGACGCGGATAAGGAAAGGTTCGCACACAACCATCGCGCGGGAGCTGCTGCCCTATGGTGATGGTGGTGCGACACTCAGGCAGCTTTCCGCCGATGGCTATACCTCAACGGAAGATTGCGATGTCGAACTGGCAACTGGAGTGGCAGGCACTGTCTATTTGTGCCACCCCTTCCTTGTTCATGCGGCACAAGCACATATGGGCAAAGAGCCGCGTTTCATAGCGCAGCCGCCACTGTTTCCGAAAGGGGAGTTTGATCCGGCTTTGCCCCCATCGCCCGTTCAAATCGCCATCCGTCAGGCTTGCGGGTTGGTGTAATCCGATACCGAGCTATCCGGAAGCGGGGGGCTCGCTTCCGGAACAGGCAGCATCTAGGCGGCCGCTTTGCGAGAGGCCGCGACGACGAGCCAGATTGCGGAAAGCAGGAAGTAGAAAGCGCCAAAGGCAGCATATGGAGCGATGTCCAGAATTGTTGGAACAACCGTGCCGATGGACCTGCTGATCATGAAGGCTCCGGCAAGGGCTGATTGCGCGCCACTCAGGATCATTGGCCATTGCGCGCCGTAGTGACGCCAGCGCCTCACGCCTGTGTAGAGCTGCAGTACGCCGGAAAAAATTGCCCAAACGCCAAACGCTGCCAGAACAGCAAACATGCTGGTGCTGACTGTCACGATCACAGCGATTGTCATTATCGCGCTGACCGCGACATTAAATGCCTGCGATGGATTGGCTTTCAGCCCGCCATTCACCCGCGCGTCAACCAGATTGGCGAGCGCGTCCCATGCCGGATAAATAACGAGCAGCAATATGACGAGATGGGATTGCGTACTGAAGAGTATGGCGGCCGCGACCCAGGCAACTGAGAATATGGCGCGTGTGAAGTAATAGGATCGTAGCCAACCGGGTTGGGTGGGAGATAGTTTTGGCATTGTAGATTTCCTCATTGATATCTACCTACTAGTAGGAAGGTAATTGTCGAAAGTCAACCCGTTACTCCAACACCACTTTGTGAGATGGGGAAACGAGGTCGATCTTGACAGTTTGCCTACCAGAAGGTAGGTGGCGCTATGAAATCAATGGCTTCGACTTCAGAAAAGATCCTCGACATCGCGCAATCGCTCATTGTTTCGGGGGGGTATAACGGGTTTAGCTATGCTGATATTTCCGTTGCGATCGGCATCAGGAAGGCGAGTATCCACCATCACTTTCCAACGAAGGCCGAACTGGTTTCGGTGCTGGTGGACCGATACAGGCGGCAGGCTGAAGCAGGTTTGCAATCTCTCACGGAACAGGTTGTAAGTCCCGCCGAGCAACTGCAATCGTACCTGAACTACTGGCAGACATGCATTCAGGATTCTTCGCATCCTTTCTGCGTCTGCGCGATGCTCGCTGGTGAGATGCAGATGTTGCCGGAAGAGGTCGCATCCGGCGTTCGCGTTCATTTCCAAAGCCTTGCGGCTTGGCTTACATCAGTGCTGCGTGCTGGAGTAGAGCAGGGCTTGTTCAGGTTGAGCAAGCGGCCCGAGGACGAGGCCCAAATGCTGATGGCCTCAGTTCACGGGGCAATGCTCTCTGCAAGAGCTTTCGGTGATCCCGGATTGTTCACCACAATCGTTACCACCCAGATGACCAAGCTGACAAAGTAGCCAATAGTATCTTCAGAACTGAAGACCGGATGCCAAAAGGTCGATAAACTGCCGTACCCTTGCGTCCAGGAGCCGTCGGTCCGGATAAATCACGCTGATCTCAACAGTCTCTGTCATTATCTCTGGCAAAATATGTACTAAACGACCCGACTGAACATCTTGTGCGACGAGAAAGCTCGGCAGCAAGGCTATGCCGAGGCCACGTGCGACCGCGTTATGCAAGGCTTCTCCGCTGTCCAATCGCAAACGGGTTCGGACTTGTGCGGTAAACCAATGCCCTCCCGAATCTGCAAAACGCCATCGCTGCCTGTTTCCCCGGCTGCTGAAGGAGAGGCACAGATGGCCTTCCAACTCATCCAGACTGTTCGGCTTGCCGTGCCGGGCAACATAATCGGCCGACGCAACAATTAGATATCGGTCACGCGCCAAGACACGCGATACTAACCGGCTATCGACTGCCGAGCCGCCGAAGCGGATGACGAGATCAAAACCCTCCTCGACGACATCGACTAGCCGGTCAGAAAAACTCGCTTCGATTTGCACACCGGGCCATTTGGCAAGAAACTCTTCTATGAAAGGCATAATGACACGCTGACCAAAAGCGTGCGGCGCGGATAGGCGCAGTACACCGCGCGGAACGCCGGTCGGGCTGACCACGCTCGCTTCCGCCTGATCAACCGCATCAACGATCCGCTGGCCATGAGCGTGAAAAGACCGGCCCTCATCGGTGAGGCTGAGCGCTCGGGTCGTTCTATTGAGCAGGCGCACCCCCAGCCGATCTTCGAGGCGCGACACGGCTTTGCCGGCGGCGGACCGGGTAAGGCCTGTGGCTCTTGCGCCGGCAGCGAAGCTCCCCGTATCCGCCACAGCCATGAACACGGCAATATCATTGAGGTTTGCACCTGCCAATCAGACCTCCATAGATGCGAAAAATCTTGCCGTCTATGTATCCTATTATTCCCCAATAGGCCATGGCACGCGACAGATATGATCTCTACATGTCATATATCGAAAAATGGCAAGGAGTTAAAACTTATGGAACGCGAAAAAACGCTTCGCCTGCTCTTCCCGCAATGGCAGGGCGGTGGCGATCCGTCATATATGTTTGGCGCAAGACTGCTGGCTTGGCTCGCGCCTGAAGCAGACGGCCCCGTCGAAGAAGTCACAGTCGCAGAGCCGGACGGCGAGCCTTTGCAGGTCTCTGATGGAATTCTGGCACGGGAAATTGTCGTGAGCCAGTTCCAAGACGCCCGCCGCCGCATTGATCGTCATCAGCCGGACCGGATTGTCGTGCTGGGCGGAGACTGCGGCGTTGATCTGGCACCTTTCGCCTATTTGAACGAGCGATATGGCGGAGACCTTGCTGTGCTTTGGATTGATGCGCATAGCGACCTGTTTTCGAACAAGGTCTTCCCTAATTCTCACGCGCATGTGCTCGGCAGCCTGATGGGGCAGGGCGATCCGGAATTTCTCACGGCGGTGAAAACACCTATCAAGCCTGGCAATGCGCTGATTGCGGGCTGGCGCAAGCTTCCGGATAAATTGTCCGAATTGCAGGATTTTGAGGATGAATTGGCCGAGCGTATGCAAATCCAGAGGATAGGACCCGAAGAGTTGGCCAGCAATAGCGAGCCGGTTCTTGCCTGGTTGCGCGCGACTGGTGCCAAGCACGTGGCGGTGCATTTTGATCTCGACGTCCTCGACGCCAACCTGTTTCGTTCGCTGACCTTTTCGAAGCCCGGCGCACCCGCTCCAACGGAAGACGACATTCAAGCCGGTCGTATGACGCTTGCGCAAGTAGTTGGGTTGCTTGCCGATGTCGCGAAAGAGGTCGACGTAGTTGGTCTGGGTATCACGGAGCATATGCCTTGGGACGCGATGGCGCTCCGCAACGCACTTGCAGAAATGCCCTTGATCGGCAAATCTCAATAACAGGCCGGATGCTCGAAGCTGCGGCGGCAAATTCGCCGCAGCCTTTGGGGTTTGTTCGCAGCCTTTCTGCGTCTGGTAATATAGGCTAGCGAGATGGAAGCCGACTTCGCCTACAATTTTAGCAGAATATATTGGTAGAACAAAAACTTAGGTACGCTCCTAGGTTGAAATTCAAGCTGAGAACCCGATATAAATATGATTATTATAATCAACTATTGTTAGCTGTGTATTTTATGGCTATGAGCTTTAGATCAGGGGTTGGTTTGGAGTAGAGCTATGGCAGAGAGTGACGACGCGTTTGTGTCCGCTTTCATTCAAACTACCCCGGAGATAAAACGCTATCTAACCCGCATGACAGGATCGCGGGAAGATTCAGAAGATCTTATGCAAGAAGCATGGATCAAGCTGGCACGTAATAAAGCAGCGGCTATTGTTTCTCCTATCCCTTATTTGAAAAGCATTGCGCGCTCTTTGGCGATTGACCATGACCGTAAACGCAAGCGTCTTTTAACCAGCTGTGACATTGCTCACATTCTGCTTGTGCGAGATGAACTGCCTGGACCTGAGCAGCAGCTGATTGATCGAGATCAAATTCGCAGTTTGATGGCAATAATTAAGACATTCCCGGAGCGTCGCCGTAGAATTCTTATTGCTGCACGGCTAGAGCGCCGTCCCTACGCAGAGATTGCTCAAGAATTCGGGGTTTCGGTTCGTACGGTCGAACTCGAAATACGTAAAGCGCTTGATTATTGTATCGCTCATCTGTGACGATATTTCTGCCCCAATATTGCGGGTTGTCATTTTCTGATCGTTAATGGATATGAAGCCATGAATACGCTTTGCGATGAGGATTCAAAACGGGAGCGAAGTGTGGAGACTTCCGAAGCGCTTAAGCAGCAAGCGATAGGCTTTATCATTCGGATTACCTCGGGGGATGCGACCACTGAAGATGCGGACAGGTTGGCTGAGTGGCGTGCATTGAGTGCAGAACACGAACAGGCTTTCTACGAAACAGCGAGCCTTTGGAAAAACCTTGGCCCGGCATTATCTGTCGAACCAGAGAATGTACCTGCAAATTTGTCACGGCGTGGATTTATCGTTGGCGGCTCTATAGCAGCGAGTCTTGCCGGTTGTGGAATTGTGCTTTCTGATCTCGGCTACATAGCGTCTCTCGGGGCAATGTTTTCCGATTACGCTACTGCCGTGGGGGAACAACGCAGCGTAAAGCTACCGGATGGCTCTACTGCAGTCCTCGATGGTGGCACGATACTTTCTCTTTCATACTCCGATGAAATCCGGCAAGCACGGCTTGTTTCTGGCGCAGCGGTATTTGATATCGCTAAAGACGTGCGCCGGCCTTTTGAACTATTGGCCAGTAATGGAAGCGTTGCCATGACAGAGGCAAGTTTTGCCATACGTAAAGGCGTCGATGATGTCTCGGTTGATTGTCTGAAGGGGAGCCTTCACGTTGATTGCAGTAGCTCCGTACAACTCACCGCCGGAGAGGGTGTCAACTATACGGCAAATGGTTTGAAGCCGAAATCTGCAATCGATCTGGATACTGCTGCGGCATGGCGTGACCGTTTACTCATTTTCCAGGATCAGTCTCTGGAAAATGTAGTTGCTGATCTCAACCGTAACCGGCGCGGGAAAATTTTGATTGCCCGCAATGAGCTCCGCACTCGCCATGTCTCTGGTATTTTCCACCTTGACCAGCCACACGAAATCATATCGCAACTTGAAGAAACGCTACAACTGCATCCGGTGAATCTAGGCGGAGGGATTGTGTTGCTACTCTGAAGTCTCTCATGATCCAACCTGTTCGAGTCGGACTAGAAGGCATTTGATTTAAAAAAATATACTAATACTAAAAAAATTTTCGGGTTCTCGTTTTCTGATCGTCTTGTGAATTGATGCTGCATGTTGCTGTAGCAGTTATTTATAGGAGCAGGGATGAGTTTCTTTATGTATTATGCAAGTGTCGCAGGGAAAAATAAATGTCTGCGCCGATGGCGGCTTGCGCTATTGTGTTCATCAATCGTTTGCACAAATAATGTGCTGTTGCCCGAAAATGCATTAGCACAGCAAATGATTAATTATAATATCGAGGCAGGAGCATTAGATACGGCTTTAGCGCGTTTCGGTGCAGCCACAGGTGTGCAATTATTATACGACAGTTCGTCTACGCGTAATATAAGAACTGCAGGGGTTAAGGGAAATCTTAAAACTGAGAAAGCCCTTGAGCGCCTTCTGGCGGGTACAGGTCTTAGTTATCACTTCACAGCACCCAATCGTGTCACATTCTCCGGTCCTGCACGATCATCTGCTGTCTCTGCGCGTGATGACGGTTCCATTGTCCTTAACCCTATTACTATTGGCCGTCGTAAAGCGCCGGGTGAATCGTTTGATTCAGATACGCCTTATGGAACATCGGCTTCGGTCAACCATATATCGCGTGAGGATCTCGACAAGACAGGAGGCACATCAACAAGCGATATTTTCCGTAATACACCGGGCGTTGCCGCAGCGGATGGTCGCAACTCCCCTTCAATCGAAGTCAACATACGCGGTATTCAAGGCATGAATCGCACACCCATACGGGTGGATGGAACTTTACAAAGTACTCCAATTTATCGAGGATATTTAGGTGCGTCTAACCGATCCTATGTTGATCCGGATTTGCTCGGAGGGATTGATATTACCAAAGGGCCGACTTCAGGTGCGAATGGTTCCGGGAGCATTGGCGGCGTCATCAGCATGCGTACACTGGATGCCGACGATATTATTAAGGACGGTAAGGATTGGGGCATTCGTGTACGCGGTGGTGGAGCCAGCAACAGCATAAAAGCGCCATCTATCGGGACGTTCGACAAGCGAATTGGCGCGCCGGGGATCTTTGATATTGCAAGTGGGCATGGCAGCATTGTTGCTGCTAAGCGGTTTGGTGACGCCGAGATTATTGCTGGATTTGCGCGCCGTTCTCAAGGCAATTTTTTTGTCGGTAAGCATGGTCCCAACTCGATTTCAGAGGAAACTACCAGCGGTAATTTTACGGAGCAGCGTATATCTCCTGTGGCGCGAGGTAGTGAGGTGGTCAACACTCAGCGTGAGGTGATTTCTGCATATATCAAAGGTAAGGCTGAATTCGAGGGTGGTCATGCTGTCGAAGTATCCTACATTCATTTCGATAGCGAATTTGGTGAGGTAATGCCATCTCAGATTAGCCGTTTTGACTGGACGAATGTAGGACAGCAACAGCCGAATACCGTTACTTCTCATCGCGCTATCGCCAAGTATGCATATAATCCGCAAGATAATGATTTAATTGATTTTCGCTTCAATGTCTGGGGGACGTGGTTAGATCAAAAGACCCGTTCGGCAACAACGATTGGCTGGTTTCCTGCGCAGCTACAGGCGATTGATACTTATTCGATCGTGCCGAGCGATACATTCATGGCCGGAATGGAAATTGCAAACGTATCGCGGTTCTATACACGTTTAGGCGATGTCTCCATCAATTATGGTGGTTCGTATGCTTGGGAAGACACCAAGCCGCTGGGCAGTGATTACTGGTACAAGCCGCCAGATGGGCGTCGCGAGGAGGGCAGTGCTTTCGCGCAACTCAACTGGAAAGCGCGATCATGGTTAGATATCCATGGTAGCTTGCGTTATACAACCTATGACACTGCGGACAGAGTCTCCTATAAAAATTTTCCGCACTATGAAAAACAATTTTTCGACGAATACGGTATTACTCGTAATGCGTTAAGTGGTTCTGGCTGGTCACCGAGTGTGGGTGTAACCATTATGACCTGCTCCCCTTTGTGTCCGCATTTATAAGTTAGCTCTGTTCTGGTTTTGACGTGCTCCCCGTCTTTAGGCCACCCGGAGCTGGAATTTTCCGGGGTTAAGGCTCATGCCGGCAGTGGAGCCGA